>JAQTTU010000026.1 GCA_028710605.1 Sideroxydans sp. | reverse complement strand
TGCACATCTACGCCTCGGCGGGCGGCTTGCAGGAAGCGCTCGACGGCTACCAAGGTAACGGCCTGTTCACCCACGCGCTGCTCGACAGCATGAACACAGCCAACACCACGGACAGCAACGGCGACAAACAAGTGAGCGTGATGGAACTGGGTGCGCGGGCGAAGCAAGAAACAACGGAAATCTCCACCAAGCTGGGTTCACCGCAGTCGCCGAACATCATCAACTTCGGCAAGGATAATGCGTTGTTCGGGGTGCGGTGATGTCGGGATAAATCCCGACCTACAAAATGCACGATTGAAATGGAATTTCAGCGGGGGCTAGATGCGTAGATTTATTGTGATGTTGTTGGTGCTATTTGCCGGAGCGGCCAATGCGGCATCCGTGCGCGAGCAGGACGGAAATGTTTTTTTTGTCGGGGACGATGGCGCCTCGCGGCAACTGACTTCCCAGCATACAGACACCTCTCCCCTGCTCTCGCCAAATGGACGGAAAGTGGTTTTTCTCCGCGCCATTCCGAAGATGGATGTAAACGACGATCCGCAGGAAAACGAAATATGGTTGTCCGATATTTCCGGCAATGATGCGCACCGTTTATTGGGAACGCACCCCGATGAGGATATTAAAAAAACGCTCACGCAATTCAATACGCCGGTGTTTTCCGCCGATGGTCAGTTGCTTTATTTTCTAAGCGCTGCATGGGCGACATCCAATGCGTTGCATGTGCTGGACTTGGCGACAGGCAAAGAACATTTCGTCACCGATGCAAACGATGTGCTGGTTATTGGCAAGGGTCGCTACGCCAACCATCTGGTGGTGATGAAGCACAAGTACTTCAAGCGGGAAGGCTCGTACGACTATTACTGGCTGATTACGCCAGAGGGCAAGGAAATAAGAAAGGCCGGTGAGGACAAGGAGCAGGCGGAACGGTTTATTCGGAAACAAGAAATAAATCACAAATAATTCGTTCAGCTCCGTCATTCCCGCGCAGGCGGGAATCCAGTTAATGAAAGAATCCCCGCGAAGCGGGACAGTTTCGTGGTTTTGTCCGCTTCGCGGGATGTTCGATATTGCTGGATTCCCGCCTGCGCGGGAATGACGGGTTGATGGATTTTTCGGATTTTCAAAAACCAACTGCCTGTAGATGCCCTAAATACGGGCATCTCCATCATTCACTTGATGTAGATGCCCGTATTTAGGGGCTTGCGAACAAGGTGGCTTTACCTGACGGACTTCGCCCCACACCGGAATGTGATCTATGCAGCATGTTGAAACAGGTGCGCGATGAATACGAAAAAGAAATATGTGCTGGTTGAACTGGACGAAACGGAAGCCGTTGCGGACAGGCTGTCTGCCGCCGGGTTGAAGGGGGTCATGCTGGGTTTTGAAAGCGATGAAATTTCAGCGGAACTGTTTGAAGCCGCGCCAGCATTGCGCGAGGCTTTGTCCTATCTGCATTCCTTCTGCAATTCGACCAGCGTTTATATGAGCGTGCCAGAAGCAATTCTGGAAAAAGCCGACGCGGCGCTGGCAAGAGCGAAACGCAAATAGTTGAGCATTGAGACAATGGATACCGCCACCTTTACCCGCATCGCCAAAGCAGTTGCTTCCGCCAACCAATACCGCTTGGGGAAAATAGCCGAGCCCGGAGTTACGTCCAACTTCTGGGGTGCCGAATTCACCTATCGCGTCAATTATCAGGATGCAAAACGCTACCTGCTGTGTTCATGCGACGAGCGCTGGGCGGTTTGCAGTTCAGTGAACTCTGGGAGTCCTCAGCTTGAAGAATGCGCTGAAATTGCAGCCACGCTGAAATCGTTTTATGGAATAGAGGTGGGGACTAAAGCGGAAATGGATGCGGAGTTTGAATTGCCTGCGGAAATATCCATTTTAAGAAATATGGACACCACCACTTTTACCCGCATCGCCAAAGCAGTTGCTTCCGCCAACAAATACCGCTTGGTGAGTATAAGCGAGCCCGGAGTTACGCCCAATTTCTGGTGCGCCGAATACACCTGCCGCATCAACTATCAGGATGCCAAACGCTACCTGCTGTGTTCCTGCGACGAGCGCTGGGCGCTTTGCAGTTCACTGTACTGTGGACACCCTCAGTTTGAAGATTGCGCTGAGATTGCAGCCACGCTGAAAGCGTTTTATGGAATAGAGCTGGGGACTAAAGCGGAAATGGATGCGGAGTTTGAATTGACGGTGGAAATATCTTGCTTGTCGGGCTTTGGTGTTTCCGCGCTGAAATACTGGAACCCGCAGACGATGGGGGCAGCGCTGTTTAACTGGTGGGATTAGCCGAGAGTCACAAGAATGAATCCAATGCGATACGGCTTAATCTTTATCCTCGCGCTCGCTGGTTTATTTGTCGGCACGGCGTGTTTCGCGACCACCCTGCCCCACAAGGAGAATGCGGTGAAACATAAGAAGACCCTATTAAAGATTCGAGTCATGGCGGAATACGGCAGTTCGGGTATCTGGGGCTTTTCCGAGAAAGGCTTGGGAGGCTGGCGGCATGGCATGTTGGAACATCGCGCGTTGAAATTGCCCAAAGAACTCAGCGACCGCTTCGACGCATGGATCAGGATTTACGAAGATCAAAATCCAGAAGGTTTGCTGGATACCGAAGCATTCAATGCGGAAGGCATGCAACTGGCCAGATTGCTAAAAGCTTTTCTGGGCCCGAATCGGCATGTCGAGTATCAGGGTGAGGATAAAGAGGGGCGCTTATTGCAAGCGATCATCATTGAGGGCAGCTCTATAAATTCAGATTCCGTCATTCCGGCGAAGGCCGGAATCCAGCGGTTTTAATTAAAATGCTTTTATGTCAGTGCGTTGCACTGTCTGTTTGATTAACTGGACACCGGCCTTCGCCGGTGTGACGAATTTATAGAGATGCCCTTGAGTGATGTGGAATAAATATGCTGAGCAGAAAGTGATTTATGAGCCGAATAACCTCGTTTGAAATTATCGCGCCGCGCCGCAGTGCCGGGGAATTGGTGCGGGCGGTGATCGCTCATCTGGCGGAGGAAGACCGTGCCCGATTGCAGCGCGCGCTGGATATTGGGACGGAACAGATCATGCGGAATGTAGATCGCAACGGCTGCGAATCGCGCGAAGATGCGGCATCGCTTTGCCTGACTTTCCTCTTTGCGCCCGATGCGCCGTTGCGGGCGTTCGAGCTGGACAGCGAGTTGCCTAGCGACCCGGCGACAGGCCGGGTGGCGGTGGGCTGTCTCTGGTGCGATTTTTACTTGGGGGCGCATTACGTGCAGTTTTGCGCGGTTGCGCCCGTAAGTTCGATCAGCGAGCTGTTCTTTGAATCGCAATCTGTGCGCGACAGTTTTATCGACATGGCCAAACAAACGCCGGGGGCTACGCTGGTGCTGGGCGATGATTGGCTGGATCGCTACGATTTAATCTGGCGCGCGCCCGATGCAACAGACTACGCGCGCAGCTTGCCGGAAGCGGCGGATACCAACCTGGTTGATCGCTGCTGTCTGGAGGTGTTGAATGCCATCGAATGCGCCTAAACCCGCGCCGTGGTGGAAACGCTATCCAGACACCAACCACCACCTTCCCCGTGAGCCGGGACACGACGACATTGCCGACCCGCGTTTGTCGGTCGGCACGCAGGTGCGGCTGTGCGGCAAACCGGACAAAGCGCGCGCGATATTGAATGTGGAATGGCACAGGTATCGTTACCGCTATGTGTATGTCATCGAAACGAGCGGCGGGTATTTGCCATATTGGTTTGCCGACCAGCTGATGCTGGAGGGTGAGAATCAGCCGGTGCAGGAGTTGGAGCAACAGCGTTCGCAGGATTCAATTTGGCGCAGGATTTTTTCTTGAGGATTGCGGGATGGAACATTCGTTTTCGATCAACTGGGGTGAAGTATCTGCAAGCGGAGAATTCCCGCATGGCTGGCAGATATTCGCGCTGTGGCCTGCTCCGGTGAATGAGGATGAATGCTTTGCGGCAGCCGGGTTCACCCATTTCAAATACGAAGACGAGGGTTGGTCGGAGCAGCATTGGGACGAGCAGGCGGAGATTTTGCAACAGCGATTGCTTGCGGCATTTTCGGCTTTGGCAAGCCCTGCCCTGTTGGGCGAGCCGTTGCGGGGCAAGCGTTCGATGCTGCGCTTCTGGCAGCCCGGCGAACCACTGCCGCTGGCCGAGCAACTGCGCTGGCCGATTTTGCACGACAGCCTGCCGGAGGTCGCGATACGATTCGGCGATGCCGCCGAACTGCGGGCGGGATCGGGGCATGAGTTGTATTGGATCGGTTTGTCGCCGCACAGCCCGTTGAGTTTTGATGCGCTGCTGGCGCAGGTCGCCATCGGGTGGCCGGTAAAACAAGTGCAACTGGATTGGAGCAAGCTGGGCATGCATCACGCCCAGACCTAAAACTAACTTCGCTAATAACTTGGAAAATGGATACTCAAAACCAACCCCGCTTCACTAAAGGGCAGCTCATCAAAGCGGCCTATCTGGTAACGCTGCTCGCCGCATTCGCTGTTGCGATTTATATATTTGTCGGCTTCGGCAAAGAGACGCGCGTTGAAGCCCGCACCGACTCGCGCCTGGATCCCCGTCTGGAAGCTGCGCTAAAAACCCTCGAACTCACATACAAGGTCGATGTGGACGGCGATGCAAAATTGCTTATTTCCGGTCTCGACAATGATCGGTCTCAAGTGGTTTTTGTCAACACGAAAAGCGCCGCTTTTACAGGGCATGAATTCCGCAAAGTGTGGTCGGTTGCCTGTTTATCCGAAACGCCGTTTTCGGAGGCCAAAGTTCGTTCAATGCTGAACGAAAACGCAGAATACAAAATCGGTTTCGTGAGCACCGTGAAATGGAATGCGGAATTCGCCGCCATATATGCCGTGCAAATTCCGTCCGATGCGGAGGCGCAGTTATTGAAAACCGCGATTATTGCCACCGCGAAATCTGCCGATGAAGTCGAACAAAAGTTGTGCGGCAAAGATGTACTGTAATTATTTTTTCAGCCCAATCGTTGTCCCATAACCATAAAGGAAAAAACATGAAAACTTCCGTATTCGTTGCCCTGTTAGTCGCCGCATTGATCGCCGCTCCGGCTCGGGCCGAAGGCACAAACGACGCACGCATTGATGCCGTCTTGATTGGTCTCGGCATCAAATACCAAGTCGATGGCGACGGCGATGCAAAACTGGTGATGGGAGACCTGGATAAAGGCCGGAGCCAGGCATTATTCATCAGTTCGCACACCTCGATTTTGGGCGAATACGACTCGCGCAAAGTATGGTCGGTTGCCTACCTGTCCGACACACCGCTCCCGGACGATAAGCTGCGCTCAATGATGGAAAACAATCCGAAATACAAGCTTGGTTTTTTGGGCATCGCAAAAGTAAACAATAAATACGCCGTCATTTTTACCGTCCAAATCCCGGCCAATGCCGACAAGAAAATCATGTATGCCGCGATCCTGGCTGCCGCGCAAACTGCCGACGATATTGAGCAGGAACTGGGCGATAAAGACGACCTGTAATTATTTCAATCCGCGACCGCTCAAGCTGCCGATGCAGGCAAGCGGTCGTTGGGCGATAAAACCAGATTGTCCATTAGAACGTAGGTCGGGCTTTAGCCCGACATGTCGGGTTGAAACCCGACCTACAACACCTTGATTTTGCGATACCCGAAAGTCCAATGGACAACCCGGGAAAGAGATAATTTGTGCGACCCAAACAGTGGAAACCAATGAACCCAAAAAATCCTTTTGCGCCTAAACCGCTCCTTCCCCTTTGCAGGGGGAAGGCCGGGATGGGGGTAGAGTCGAGGAACGGTAGTATTTCCACCCCCTCCCTACCCCTCTCCCTGCCTGGGGGAAGGAACGTTTCGGCGAATGAATTATCTTGGATGAGCGCGCGTTTGCTGCACGGATTTCTGCTGGCTTGTTTGGGCGCATGCATCTTCAATGGCGCAGCCATGGCAGAAGAAGACTGGGTGGATTACGCCCCCCTGTTCTCCCCGGAACAGGCTCGCCCGGTTCAACTTTCCGCATGCACGCTGGAAACCATTTCCGGTTTTGTTCTGAACACCGATACGCCAATATCCGCGCACTGCGGCGAGCATGACATCACCGTCAGCGGAAACTCGAAAGCGCGCAAGCAAAAGGAAGACGAAGAGCAAGACGCGACGCATGTGGTGGTCAGCCTCAAAGTGCGGCAGCAAAAAACCAGCAAAGTCGTATTTCGCGCGGACGATTTCCCGGCAGAATTTGTCGATAGCGTCGCGTTCGCCGACTTGAATGGCGACGGCAAAGACGACTTCATCCTGAATCTCAGCAGTCACGGCGTTGGGCTGGCCGCTGAATTCACCGGAACGTTGTACCTGCTTTCCAGCGCCACCGGCTACCGCTACCTGACGCTCTCCGGCATGAACCATGTCCCGCGTTACCTGCGTTTCGGCAATAGCCCGCAGGCCGTGCTGGTGCTGCAACGCATGGGGGGGCGCGATAGCGAAGGTGCATGGATACGCGCCTTGGATAAAAAACCTCACCTGTTCTTCGTCTTTGACCTGCTGCAATTCGATGCCGCCGCAGCCAAGGGCGCAAAGCTGAACAACAGCCTCGATGCACGCTTCCCGTTCTGGACACTGTTCACCAATGAACCCAGCCATGCGGAAACCACCTTGCTGACCCAGGCGATGAAAAAAACACTATGGGATGACCCATTGCGGCACGCGGTATCGGGAAGATTGGTAGAACACTAAACGCTTGGGGGAAAGGGATGACGATGTTTAAGGGGATGATGAAAGTGGTGTTGGTGGCGATACTCTTGGCGGGTATGGTGGATGGGGCGACGGCCGCCGGAACGAAAGCTAAACCAGTGGCTACGGCAAGGGCTACCGAGGTGCAGAGCAAGCCTGCCGAAGTAGAACGAGCAAAGGTATTTGTGCAGTTGGGGCATACCGACTCGGCAAATTCCGTTGCTTATTCACCGGATGGCCACACCGTCGTTTCTGGCAGTGCTGACAACACCCTAAAGCTGTGGGACGTGGCCAGCGGGCGCGAGATACGTACGCTGATTGGGCATATTGGGCGCGTAAATTCCGTCGCCTTTTCCCATGATGGTCGAACCGTTGTCTCAGGCAGTTCAGATGAAACCATCAAGCTGTGGGACGTGGCTAGCGGGCGTGAACTGCGCACGTTGAGAGGGCATGGTTTATCGGTACAATCCGTCGCTTTTTCCCCGGATGACCGCACTGTGGTTTCGGGCAGATACAATAACGCTATCGCCCTGTTGGATGTAGTCAGCGGGCGTGAATTGCTTGAGCGATGGCATGGTGATCACGTTTTTTCTGTCGCCTTTTCCCCGGATGGACGTACTTTCGTCTCTGGCAGTGATGACAAAACGCTCAAGCTATGGGATGTCGCCAGTGGGCGTGAGCTGCGCACTTTGAGAGGACATCAAGGCAGTGTTAACTCGGTCGCCTTTTCTACAGATGGGCGCACCCTCGTTTCCGGCAGTGACGACAAAACCATCAAGCTGTGGGATGTCACCACAGGACAAGAGATACTCACACTGAACGGACATGGTGGTCACGTAAATTCAGTCGCATTTTCTCCCGACGGTCGCACCATTGTTTCGGGCAGCGGCGACAAAACCATCAAGCTATGGGATGTCGCCAGTGGGCGTGAGCTGCGTACCTTGAGTGGACAGGGCGATATTCCTTCTGTTGCATTTTCCCCAGATGGCGGCACTGTTGTTTCGGGCAGTTGGGACAAAAAGCTCAAGCTGTGGGATGTCTCCAGCGGAAAAGAATTGCGCACCTTGAGTGGTCAGGGAGCTCTTCCTTATGCCGCTTTTTCCCCGGATGGCGGCACCATTGCCTCGGTCAGCAGTGGCACAACCATCAAGCTGTGGGATGTTGCCAATGGGCGTGAGCTGCGCACGCTGAGTGGTGGGCCTGGCATTGAAATAAATCGTGTCGCTTTTTCTCCAGATGGTCGAACCATCGTTTTAGGTGACCACTACGGCAAGATTGTCAAACTGTTGGATAGCGCCAATGGTCGAGAATTGCTCAAGCTGGGAGGGCTTTGTTGCGGTGTTTTTTCCCCGGATGGTCGCATTTTCGTTTCGGGTAGTGGCGACAAGACCCTCAAGTTGTGGGATGTAGCTAGCGGGCGTGAAATTGGCTCGCTGATTGGGCATACCGCAGCTGTTAATTCCTTCGCCTTTTCTCCAGATGGGCGTACCGTTGTATCAGGCAGTTCAGATAACACCCTCAAGCTGTGGGACGTAGCTAGCGGGCGTGAGCTGCGCACGCTAAGTGGGCATGAAAAAGAAGTAAGTTCTGTCGCTTATTCCCCTGACGGGCGCACCATCGTTTCGGACAGTCGAGACAAAACCCTCAAGCTGTGGGACGTAGCCAGTGGGCGTGAATTGCGCACGCTGAATTCGTATGGTGATGAGATGAATACCGTCGCTTTTTCCCCAGATGGTCGTACCGTCGTCTCGGTCGGAGGGCGAGCTTTCTTTCTGTGGGAAGTGGCCAGCGGGCGTGAAGTAGATATTCAGGGGGTGGAACATTTTAATGTTAATTCTGTTGCTTTTTCCCCGGATGGTCGCACCATCGTCTCTTCTGGGGGGTATGACAACACCCTCATACTATGGGACGTAGTCAGCGGGCGAAAATTGCGTGAGCTGAGTGGGCATGGTCAGTTGGTTGCCGGTGTCGCTTTTTCTCCCGATGGCCGCATAATCATGTCAAACAGTTGGGATCAAACGATTCGCCTGTGGCGTGCTAATACGGGTGAAGAGATCATCCAACTGGTCAGTTTTAAGGATGGCGAATGGATTGCCATCACCCCCGAGGGCTACTACAACGCCTCGGAAAAAGGCGGTGATGGGCTGAACGTGCGCCTTGGCAACAAAGTGCAAGGCATCAATCAGTTCTACGACGTGTTCTACCGTCCCGACATCGTCGAAGCCAAGCTGCGCGGCGAAGATATTTCCGGGTTGATTACCTTGACCATTGACGACGCGATGCGAAGCCCGCCGCCCGAAGTCGCCTTCACCACCGTGCCCGCCACCTCCTCCGCCAGCAAGGAAAAAGTCTGCTACAAGGTCACCAGCACTGGCGGCGGCATCGGCGAGGTACGCCTGTTCCAGAACGGCAAGCTGGTGAAGTCGGACGGTTTCTACCGCGAAGCCGTGGCCAAGCGCGAAGACAAGATGATGCTGGCCAGCGCCAATGGCGAAGGAGTGTATCGCTCGATGCGTTCGCTCAAGATGGTCAAGGGTGAAAGCCCCATCCAGACCGCAAAGAGCAAGGGCGACGTGGTGGAAGAGTGCCAGGAGATCGAAGCGATACCCG
>JAQTTU010000008.1 GCA_028710605.1 Sideroxydans sp. | reverse complement strand
CAGCAAGAAATGGACGATGCCGATACGGGATTGGAAGGCCGCGCTAAACCGGTTTAATATCCAGTTTGAAGACAGGATGCCGCAGCAGTTTTGAAATTCCGTTTACACAAAATTCAGGACACCCTCACGGGCATTCACCATGAGCTACGAATTAAATGATTTTGTTATTCTTTGGAGTCCCAAACAGGATGCATTCCATATCCAAACCATCTCCGATATGTTGCATACAAACAGAGAAATACTTATCAATGAACAAGATGGCGATTTCATAGTTTTGGCGTTCGCAAAATCAAGAGCTGATGCAGATGTCGCTCGTGATACTTTTGCTCGCTCCAGAAAGCGCGTCAATGCATAACCATCACCCTACCGCCTGAAGATGCCCGTCAATAGGCGATCTACATCTATATGCCCCGCCTCCCTCTTCTCATCCTGCTAACCCTCTTCGCTACCACCTCGCTCGCCCAACCGAAAGGAACCCCCATGCCCGACACCAAGCAAACCGCTTACCTTTCCGGCGGCTGTTTCTGGGGGATGGAGGATTTGGTGCGGCAGATTCCCGGGGTGGTGGAAACCGAGGTGGGTTATACCGGCGGCGATGTGCCGCATGCGACCTACGACGTGGTGAAGACCGGGCGTAGCGGCCATGCCGAATCGTTGAAGATCGTGTTTGATCCCAAGCGTTTGACCTATCGTCATTTGTTATTTGAGTTCTTCCGCATGCACAACCCGACCACGCGCAACCAGCAGGGCAACGATGTTGGCACGCAATACCGTTCGGCGATTTTTTATGTGGGCGAGGAGCAAAAGCACACCGCGTTGGAAGTGATCAAAACCGTGGATGCGTCGGGCGACTGGAAAGCGCCGGTGGTGACGGAGGTGGTGGCGTTCAACTCATTTTGGCGCGCCGAGGAATATCACCAGCGCTACCTGTTTAAGAATCCTGCGGGCTATACCTGCCATTACGTGCGGCGGCTAAAACTTGGCGAATGAAATTAGCCAACCCGCTGAAGATGCCCGTCAATAGGCGATCTACACGATGCGCATAATGCAGATCGCCGATTGACGGGCGTTCCCACGCGATTTGGATTTCAAATTCTTATTTCTTGAACCTGAAAGTCAGCAACACGCCTACCGCCGCACCCGCTGCGCCGCAGATCAAAATTTTGTTGCGCATGTCTTCGATGCCGGAGATGGAGCGGAAGGCGCTCTGGAATCCGTTGCCGCCGAACGAGAGCAGGGTCTTCAAGCTGACATAGTCGCCGCCCCATTTGCCGAAGATGGCGTAACCGACGATCAGCCCTAGCACTGCAAAAGACGCGACGCTGAGAATGTTCTTGCTCATTTGCTATTTCCTCCAAGAATTACTGCGACATGCGGCCGCTGTAGGTGCGAATGAATTCGCACCTACGAAAATCTCAACTGCGGTTTTGGGATTACTCAATTCCATGTCAGCCCGATGACGGCCACGCTGACGGTGATTAATCCCAATGTGAGATTTAACGCAACCAGTTTGCGAATTTTGCCCAGCATCGCGCCCGCGTCCTGCCAGCGCTCTTTGGCCACATTCAGGCTGAGCGGCACGTAGCAGGCGAAGAACACATAGCCGTAGATGCACGTCATCACCAGCCCGAGCAGCAGCATGATGTGAACATAAGGCGGCACATGCGCCATGCCGCCGTATTGGTAGATCATATAAAAACCGGTGACCAGAATGATGCCGACCGCGCTCCATACCCAGTTGAAGAAACGCTGGAACACGTTGTTCCACAGGCGCAGACGTTCCGGCGGTTGCAGGACTTCGACGGCGGCGGGACGCAGCACCATGTAGGCGAAGAACATGCCGCCTACCCAGATGACGACGGCGAGCAGATGGATGAGTCGGAAAAAGGTCATGATGAGTTACGGATTGGTTGTCGGTGAACGAGAGGATAACCGAAAAATCCCCGAACAAATCCTCTACGTTAACGAGGGCAAAAGCTCGCGTACCGGTCTGAAGCTGCGTCTGTGCACGGCGGACACGCCGTGTTCGCGCAACGCGGCGAGGTGCGCGGCGGTGGGATAGCCTTTGTGTCCGTCGAAACCGTATTGCGGATATTGCCGATGCAATTCCAGCATGAGTTCGTCGCGCGCGGTTTTCGCCAGAATGGATGCGGCGGAGATGGCGGCGATCTTGCTGTCGCCCTTGACGATGGCCTGGCTGGGAATGCCTGTCTGCGGGCAATACAGGCCATCCACCAGCACTTGCTGCGGCTGGATGTGCAGCGCCAGCACGGCGCGTTTCATCGCCAGCAGCGTGGCTTGCAAGATGTTGAGTTGGTCAATCTCATCCACCTCGGCGTAGGCCACCGCCCACGCCAGCGCGCGTTCGCGGATGACGGGGGCGAGTTTGTCGCGCTGCTTTTCGGAAAGTTTTTTGGAATCGGCCAGGCCGTCAATGGGATTGGCCGGATCGAGAATGACGGCGGCTGCGCTCACCGGCCCGGCCAGCGGGCCGCGCCCTGCTTCATCTACACCGCAAATAAGAATAATGCTATTCATCCTGAACAAGGCATTTAGCCACGGATGGACACAGATGAAACACGGATGAAAAACAGCTTAACGACTCCAGATTTTATCCGTGTGTATCCGTGTTCATCCGTGGCTGAAATGTTTTTCTTCATGCCAGATACGGCAGGATGGCCGCAGCGGCTTTCTGCGCGGTGTCCTGGCGCAAGGTGTGGTGCATGTTGTCGAAAACTTGTTCCAGTTGCTCGACCGCTTTTTTGTTGTTGACCAGATTGAGTAAAGCCTGCGCGAGATTTTCCGGTGTGGCATCGTCCTGCAAAATTTCCGGCACGACGAATTTTTCGGCGAGGATGTTGGGCAGGCCGACGTAGGGTTGATACATCTTGCGTTTGTGCATCCACCAGGAAAGCGCGGGCATTTTGTAGGTGATGACCATGGGACGCTTGAGCAGCGCGGCTTCCAGCGTGGCGGTGCCGGAAGCGACCAGCACGCCGTCCGCCGCGATCATGGCATCGTGCGCGTGGCCGAACAGCATGGTGATCGGCAGTTGCTGCGCTTCCAGCCTCCACAATTCGTTTTCAAAAATGGTGCGCGTTTCGCGGCTGGCCAGCGGCACGAGGAATTGCGCTTCCGGCAATTTTTGCAGGATCAGTTTGGCGGTTTCGATGTAGGTTGCGGCGAGCTGACGCACTTCGCTCTGGCGACTGCCGGGCAGGAAGGCGAACACCTTGGCATTTCTCGGCAGAATGCGCATCTGTTCGCGCATCTCGGCACGCTTGGGATTGTCCGGCAGGAAATCCGCCAACGGATGACCAACATAAGTGACCGGCACGCCGGCCTGTTTGTACAGCGGCGCTTCAAACGGGAACAGCGCGAGGATGTGCGACACGGCTTGCTTGATCTTGTGGATGCGTTCGCCGCGCCATGCCCAGATCGAAGGGCTGACGTAATGCACGGTGGGAACGCCGCGCTGTTTGAGCGCAAGTTCCAGATCGAGATTGAAATCCGGCGCATCCACGCCGATGAACAGGTCGGGCGGATCGTTGATGAAACGCTCGCGCAGCTTGCGGCGGATGCCGACGATCTCGCGGTAATGGCGCAGCACTTCGACGTAGCCGCGCACCGCGAGTTTTTCCATGGGGAACAACACGTCCATGCCGATGCCTTGCATCTTGGGACCGCCGATGCCGACGAAACGCACGTTGGGCGCAGCCTGTTTGATGGCGCTCATCAGCAGGCTGCCGAGCATATCGCCCGAAGCCTCACCCGCCACGATAGCGATGGTTTTAACGACGGCAGACATGATCTAACGGACGATGCCGCGTTGCGAGCGGGCAAGAAAATCGGTGAGCAGTTTCAGTTCTGGATGTTCTTCCAGTTGCGCGCTGAGCGACGTTTTGGCTTCGTCCAGCGTCATGCCGGATTTGTACAACGTCTTGTAGGCGCGCTTGATCGCCATCACTGCCGCGCTGCTGAAGCCGCGCCGTTTCAGGCCTTCCGAGTTGATGCCGTGCGGCGCGGCCGGGTTGCCGGAGACGGTAAAATAAGGCGGGATGTCCTGGAACAAAATCGTGCCCATGCCGGTAATGACGTGCGAGCCGATCTGGCAGAACTGGTGCACCACGGTGAAGCCGCCAAGAATGGCGAAGTCATCCACGATCACATGCCCGGCGAGCTGCGCGTTGTTGGCGAAGATGGTGTTGTTGCCGACCTGGCAATCGTGCGCCAGATGCACGTAGGCCATGATCCAGTTTTTGTTGCCGACACGCGTCACACCGACATCTTGCGACGTGCCCAGATTGAAGGTGCAGAACTCGCGAATGGTGTTGTCGTCGCCGATCTCCAGCCGCGTCGGTTCGCCCGCATATTTTTTGTCCTGCGGAATTTCGCCCAGCGAGCTGAATTGAAAGATGCGGTTGTTTTTGCCGATGCGGGTGTGGCCGTTGATGACCACATGCGGCCCGACCGTGGTGCCCGCGCCGATCTCCACATGTTCGCCGATGATGGAATACGCGCCGACCTGCACATCGTCAGCAAGCCTGGCGTTGGGGTGAATGATCGCGGTCGGATGACGCAGGCTGTCCATTATTTATCCCGTATCGTGCAAATCAGTTCCGCTTCGGCGGCGACTTGTCCTTCGACTTCCGCCGTGCCTTTGAATTTCCACAAGCCGCGCCGGTTCTGCGTGATCGCCACCTTGAAAATCAACTGGTCGCCGGGGCTGACCGGGCGTTTGAAACGCGCGTTGTCGATGCCGACGAAGTAGTACACAGAATTCGTATCCGCCTTGGTGCCCATGCTCTTGAACGACAGCAAAGCGGCGGCCTGCGCCATCGCCTCGATCACCAGCACGCCCGGCATCACCGGGTGGTGCGGGTAGTGGCCGGGGAAAAACGGCTCATTGATGGTGACGTTCTTTAGCGCCACGATGCTTTCGCCGGGCACCACATCCAGCACGCGGTCGATCAGCAGAAACGGATAGCGGTGCGGCAAGTGTTCCAATATTTCATGAATGTCCATCGTGGTGCTCATTATTCTCTCCCCTTCAACGTTTCGATTTGTTGTTCCAGTTTCTTGATGCGATCCGCCATCTCATCCAGATGGCGCAACTGCGCGGCATTCTTGCGCCATTCGCGGTTTTCGCCGAACGGGAACGTGCCGGTATAAGTGCCCGCCTCGCGTATGGATTTGGTGACCACCGTGCCCGAAGAAACCTCGACATTCTCGGCGACCTGCAAATGCCCGAGGATGATCGCGCCGCCGCCGATGCGGCAATAGCGCCCGATACTGGCGCTGCCCGCCACACCGACACAGCCCGCCATCGCGGTGTGCGCACCGACGCGCACGTTGTGCGCGATCTGTATCTGGTTGTCCAGCTTCACGCCTTCTTCGATAATCGTATCGTTCAGTGCGCCTCTA
Organism: Sideroxydans sp.; assembly: GCA_028710605.1. Taxonomy (GTDB): domain Bacteria; phylum Pseudomonadota; class Gammaproteobacteria; order Burkholderiales; family Gallionellaceae; genus Sideroxyarcus. The sequence goes on along the minus strand of JAQTTU010000008.1, from coordinate 171,979 downwards.
TCAATTGTGGTATTCGCGCCGATCTCGACATGGTCACCGATCACCACGCGACCGATCTGCGGAATTTTCAGCCAGCGTCCTTCGTCCATGGCGATGCCAAAACCGTCGGCACCGATCACCGCGCCGGAATGCGCGATGACATGGTTACCCACCACACAATCGTGATACACCACCACGCGCGGATACAAGCGGGTGTTTTCACCAATCGAGGCATTTTCACCGATGCTGCATCCCACCATCACCACCGTGCCCGCACCGACGCTGGCTCCCTCGCCTATCCAGACATGCGCGCCGATATGCGCCTGCGGCGAAACCTGCGCGCCCTGGCCGATCACCGCTGACGGATGGATACCGGGCGCGTATTCGCGCAAAGGATTGAGGAACGCGGAAAGTCTGGCGAAATACGAATAGGGATTGGCGGCCACGATGCGCGGCATCTGCGTGGCATCCGCGTCGGCTTCGGACAAGATCACCGCCGATGCCCGCGTGGCTTCCAGTTGCTTGCGGTATTTGGCGTTGGTCAGAAACGCGATCTGGCCCGCGTTGGCGCAATCCAGCGTGGCGATTTGGCTTACCCGCGTTGCGCCATCACCCTCTACGCGCCCGCCGAAACGTGCAACGATCTCCGCCAGTTGATAGCCAGTTTGATTCATCTGAATTTGAATTTATTAATACAATTAGCCACAGAGTACACAGAGAAAAACAATGCTATGGTTGTGACGCTGCGAAAGGTAAATTACGCTCGTCATTCTCTGTGTCCTCTGTGGCTGGTTTTCGGTTTTACTTGCCGGAATCTTCGCTCGGCTCATCCGCGAGGTATTTCAACACGCGGGCGGTAATATCGACCTTGGGATTGCGGTACACCGCTTCCTGCAAAATGACATCGTAGCCTTCGCTCTCGGCAATCGCCTTGATCGCCTTGTCGGCTCTGGCCAATACCTGCGCCAGCTCTTCGTTCTTGCGCAGGTTCAAGTCTTCGCGGAACTCGCGCTGCTGGGTCTGCAATTGCAGATTCAAGTTGGCAATCTCGCGCTCTTTGATGCGCTTGGTGGAGTCGGAAATCTTGCTGCCGTCTTTATCCAGCGAGTCTTGCGCGTCCTTGACTTGCTTGATGAGTTTTTTGATTTCCTGATCGCGCACCGAAAATTCTTTTTCGATTTTCTTTTCCGCGCGGATCGCCTGTTCGGATTCGCGCAGGATGCGTTCGGTATCCACGATACCGATACGGAAATCGCCAGCTTCCGCCATGCTCAGGCAAGCTGCAAACAAAATTACTGAACCGAGTATTCTCTTCATATTGACTCCTCGCGCTGCGAGCAGACACCCTCTGAAATATAGTTTAGAACATGGTGCCCATCGAAAAATCGAAGTTTCTTAACTTGTCTTGCGGCTGGTTATTCAGCGGCTTGGACCAGCTGATCTGAATCGGCCCCGCCGGCGAAAACCAGGTTACCCCCAGACCTGTAGAATAGCGCATTCCCATGGAAGCCGGAACCTGATTGCCATCCCCGTAAACCGCGCCGCCGTCCAGGAATACACTCCAGCGTACCGACTTTTCCTTCTCCATGCCCGGGAACGGAAATAACACTTCGGCATTGCCCACCACACGCCGGTTGCCGCCCAGCGCGTTGTTGCTGGAATCGCGTGGGCCGAGCGAGCTGTAATCATAGCCGCGTACCGAACCTGTGCCGCCCGCAAAGAGACTCTTCAAGAACGGCAGTTGCATGCCGCTATAACCGTAAGCCACGCCCAGATCGCCATTCAGTTTCAGCGTTAATGAGCGGCTCAATGCGTGAAACCACTGCTGAGAATAACTGAGTTTGTAGAAACGCTGATCCGAAACCGGCAGCGATGCTTCAATATAGGCGCGTTGCGTCATACCGGCAGTGGCGTAGATAGCGCTGTCGCGCGTGTCGCGCGTCCAGCCCACGCTGCCCAGCAGATTGCTGGTCGTAGCGCCGAATACGTTGACGTAATCGATATAACGTTGCGGACTGGTGTCTATCAAAGTGATCGTGGTCTTCTCCGCCGAAACACCGTATTGGAAAGACTCGTCGTCGCTGGTCGGAACCCCATATCTCACACCGAAACCCAGCGTATCCGAATAGTATTGGCTGATATAGGTACTGGTGGTATTGGTTTTGCGTTTATAGGCATCGAACCCCCGGCTGATACCGTCGTCGGTGTAGTACGGGTTGGTATAGGAAACCGAATAGATTTGATTCACTTTGCTGGTGTTGAGCTGGGTCGAAAGGTAGTTGCCCGTGCCGAACAAGTTGGCCTGCGTGACGCTACCGCTCAAGTTAAAACCATCGCTGCCGTAACCTGCGCCGATCTGGAAATTGCCGGTGGATTTTTCCTTCACCGACAGATTCACGTCCAGTTGATCGCCGGTTCCCTGCACCGGAGAAGTATCCAGATTGACCTCCTCGAAAAAGTCCAGTCTTTCGACACGCTGTTTCGATTTCTTGATCTTGGAGGTGGCGAACCAACCGCTTTCCATCTGCCGGAACTCGCGGCGGATGACTTCGTCTCTGGTCTTGTCGTTGCCGGTAATGTTGATATTTCTGACGTAAGCGCGCTGCAACGGATCAACCAGAAATGTGAAGGCGACCTGGTGTTTTTCCTTATCCACTTCCGGCACGGGATTCACATTGGCGAAAGCATAACCGTCCTCGCCCAGCCGTTCGCTGATTTTGTTCGAGGATTCGGTCAGCGCATCGCGCGACAACTGGTCGCCGGGTTTAATGCTGATCAGCTTGCGCGCCTCGTCGTGCGTGATCACGGTTTGCGGGCCGGCCACTTTGATGTCCGAAATGGAATACTTCCCGCCCTCGGTCAGATTGATGGTGATATAGATGTCCTGTTTGTCGGGCGAAATGGAAACCTGGGTCGAGTCGATGGCGAAATCCATAAAGCCGGAGTTCATGTAAAAAGTGCGCAAACTTTCCAGATCGGCCGATAGTTTTTGCTTGGAATATTGGTCGTTCTTGGAATACCAGCTGAAAAAACCCGGTGTGGTGAGCTTGATGTTATCGAGCAATTCTTTTTCGGAATATGCCTGATTGCCGACGATGTTGATGCGGCGAATCTTGGACGCAGAACCTTCTTCCACGTCGAAAGTCACACCGACCCGGTTGCGCTCCATGTCGGTGACCGTTGACTTGACTTCCACGGCGTATTTGCCGCGCGCCACATATTGCCGTTTCAGTTCCTGCACCGCTTTGTCCAGCACCGATTTATCCAGAATGCGCCCCTGCCCCAATCCCACCATTTTGAGATTGTCGGCCAGTTGATCTTTGGGAAAATCCTTCACGCCGTTGATCTCGACGCTGGCGATGGTCGGACGCTCCTTGACCGCGATGACCAGCACGCCCTGCTCCGCCTTCAGTTCCACATCCTTGAAAAATCCGGTGGAAAACAACGCATGCAGGGAAGCGGTAGCCCGCTCGTCGTTCATGGTGTCGCCGACCTTGACCGGCAGATAGCTGAACACCGTACCGGCTTCGGTACGCTGGATGCCTTCGACGCGAATGTCCTTGATGACAAAGGGTTCGGCAGCCCATACGGATGCCGCAAACAGGAGCGGTAGCACTCCCGCCAATCTTATAAAATCCATTGTTGTGTCAACCCAATATCAGGCGGCTGATGTCGTTGTATAACGCAAAAGCCATCATGGTAACCAAGAGTGCGATGCCCACTTTCTGTCCCGCTTCCCACAGACCGTCCGGCACCGGACTACCTTTCAAAAATTCGACCGCATAATACAGTAAATGTCCGCCATCCAATAACGGGACGGGCAGCAGATTCAGGATTCCCAGACTGATGCTGATCAGCGCCAGAAAACTGATATAAGCCCCCAGCCCGTTTTGCGCCGATTGCCCGGCATAATCGGCGATGGTGATCGGCCCGGAAAGATTTTTCAGCGACACCTCGCCCACCACCATCTTGCCCATCATCTTCAAACTCACGACCGCCGTTTCCCAGGTCTTGCGCAACGCTTCCCGCATGGCGGCCACAGGCGGATAGCTGACCTCAGTCATCATTTTTTCAAATGCAGCCTTGTTCGCAGCCTTGTCAATAAATGCCTCTGCTCCAACACGTCCAATCTTTTTTCCAGCCTCGTCCAAGACATCGGGAGTCACGCTAAGTTTCATCAGCGCGCCCGCCCGTTCGATCTCGATGTCCAGCACCTTGCCGGGATGGCTGCGCACGATGTTCACCCAATCTTCCCACAGCGCCAACTCCTGGCCGTTGGCGCGCAGTACACGGTCGTTGACTTGCATCCCCGCGCGCTGCGCGGCACCGCCATCGCTCAGCTTGCCGATGATGGGATAAACCGGTGGCAGGTAGGGGTGCAGACCGAGCTTGTGCATGAAATCGCCATCCAGATCGCCCGCTGTCAGGCCGTTCATCTGCAACTGATGGAATGATTTTTCACCCAGAGCATTACTTGTCTCAAGGTTCGCCGCCTTCTGCTGCAATACCAGATCGAGCAACAGCCAGCGCACTTCCTGCCAGCTTGGAACAGGCTGTCCGTTGATGCTGATGATGGTTTCCTGCTGGTGCAATCCGGCAGTGGCGGCGGGCGTATTTTCCGCCACTTCGCCCAGCACCGGTTTGATGCCCGGCACACCGTAACTGTACAGCGCGAAATACAAAGCAACCGCCAGCGCCAGATTCGCCAGCGGTCCGGCCACCACAATCGCCATACGCTGCAACACGGGTTTGCGATTGAAAGCGCGGCGCAATTCGTTGGGCGGCACTTCGCCTTCGTTCTCGTCCAGCATCTTGACATAGCCGCCCAAGGGAATGGCGGAGATCACCCAATCGGTCTCGCCGTTGGCGAAACGTTTGGAGTAAAGCACTTTGCCGAAACCGACCGAGAAACGTATCACCTTGACATCGCACAGCCGCGCGACGAAGTAATGCCCCAGTTCGTGGAACACCACGAGGACGGCGATAGCAACAATGAAGGCCAATAGGGTTGTCATATTCTAAAAACCAAAACTGCAGGCCACAGAGTACACAGAGACCACAGAGAAAGTCGCTGACCTCTCTGTGAACTCTGTGTTCTCTGTGGCAAATGGTTTTAAAATCATCTTGCAATCCACTCCTGCGCCACCGCCCGTGCCGCCGCATCTGCATCCAGCACATCTTGCAGCGCATGTACTTCAGTCCGCGCCACTTTGCCCAGCACCGCTTCGATCAAGCGCGGTATGTCGAGGAAAGCGATTTGTCGCTCAAGGAAAGCCGCCACCGCGATTTCGTTCGCGGCGTTCATCAGCGCCGGTGTCGTGCCGCCCGCGCGCAACGCTTGGTAAGCCAAAGCCAAACAGGGGAAGCGCGCGAAATCGGGGGCGACGAAATCGAGTTTGGCGATCTGGAACAGATCGAGCGCTGCCACACCGGATTCGATGCGCTCGGGATAAGCCAGCGCATAAGCGATGGGCGTGCGCATGTCGGGATTGCCCAATTGCGCCAGCACCGAACCGTCCACATATTGCACCATGGAATGGATCACGCTCTGCGGATGCACCACCACTTGAATGGCATCGGCGGGCGCATTAAACAGCCAGTGCGCCTCTATCACTTCCAGCCCTTTGTTCATCATGCTGGCGGAATCGACCGAGATTTTGCGGCCCATACTCCAGTTGGGATGGGCGCAGGCCTGTTCCGGCGTGACATGCCGCAACTGTTCCAGCGGCGTGTTGCGGAACGGGCCGCCGGATGCGGTGAGCAAAATTTTACTCACGCCGCTGGCGCGCATATCGCCCGCATAACCGCGCGGCAGCGACTGGAAGATGGCATTGTGTTCGCTGTCGATAGGCAGCAAGGCTGAACCGCTGCGATGCACCGCATCCATGAACAGATGCCCCGCCAGCACCAGCGTTTCCTTGTTCGCCAGGAGAATTTTTTTTCCTGCGTGCGCCGCCGCCAGGGTCGGCGGCATACCCGCCGCGCCAACGATCGCGGCCATTACCGCATCGACTTCGGGCAAAGTCGCAACCCGTTCCAGCGCAGACGCGCCGCACAATACTTCGACATCGAGTCCGGCAGCGGCGATGCGCTGGCGCAGGCGTGCGCTGGCCGCCTCGTCCAGCAACACCGCGTAGCGCGGCTGGAAACGCTGGCATTGCTCGAACAGCAGCTCGTCTTGTTGTTGCGCGGTGAGCGCGATGATTTGATATTTATCGGGATGACGTACGACCACATCCAGCGTGCTTTTGCCTATGCTGCCGGTCGAGCCCAGAACGGTTAAGCGTTGCACTAGCTTATCCTTTGGAGCAGCAATACCAGCGCTGCCAGCGGCAAAGTCGAAGTCAGCGCATCAATGCGGTCCAGCAAGCCGCCGTGCCCCGGCAGCAACGCGCCACTATCCTTGACACCCGCCTGACGCTTGATGGCGGACTCGAACAGATCGCCTATCACCGCCAACGCCACCCACCACCAAGAGGTCAGTACCAGTGCCGGCAGCACTTGCATGCGGGGAAACTCGGGACTGAACGTCCATACCAAAGTGACGTAAATTGACACGCCGAAAACTGCGCCGACCACGCCTTCCCATGTCTTGCCGGGACTGATGCTGGGAGCCAGTTTGTTCTTGCCGAATTTGCGCCCGGCGAAATAGGCCGCACTATCCGCCACCCACACCAGACACATCACGAACAGCAACATCCACGGACTCGGATGAGTTTCGCGCAAATCGATCATCGCCAGTCCGGTAGGAACAAGCACCGCCCAACCCACCAGCGCCATCAGATATTGATTGCCGACTTTCCAGCCCACGATCAACCACGCGGGAACCACCAGCAGCCAGAGCGCGGCAGACACTAGGTAAACCGCCATGTGGGTATAGGTTTGTTGCGCGCTGCCCGCACTGGCATCCAACCACAGCAGACCCAGCATGATCAGCAGCGTCAGAGCCCAATACAGATTCGCTTTGAGTCCGCTCAATACCGACAGACGCGACCATTCGGTCGCGCCCTGCATCACCATCACCACGACCAATAACGACCACGCGAACGGCGGCAACATGAACAGCGCCGCCATCAGCAGCACCAGCAGCACGGCGGCAGTAATCAGGCGAGATTTAAGCACCCGCATCACCCTTCAATTGTTCGCTGGTACGCCCGAAACGGCGCTCGCGTTGCTGGTAGGACAGGATGGCTGCATCCAGCGCCGCACGGCCGAATGCGGGCCACAGGATGTCGGTGAAATACAGTTCGGTGTATGCCAGTTGCCACAACAGGAAATTGCTGATGCGCTGCTCGCCGCCGGTGCGGATGAACAGATCCGGTTCGGGTGCGTAGTGCATGGAAAGATAGGGAGCCAGCTCCTCTTCTCCGAACGCGGTGGCGCGTTCGGGATGCGCCAAATTCAGCGCATGCATGGCCTGCATGATATCCCAGCGCCCGCCGTAATCGGCGGCGACCGTCAGCGTCAGTCCGCTGTTGTTGGCCGTCAGTTTTTCGGATTCCTCGATATGGCGCTTCAGATTGTCATCGAAACGGCTGCGGTCGCCGATGATGCGCAGGCGGATGTTGTTCTGGTGCATTTTGGCAACTTCTTTTTCCAGCACCAACAGGAACAACTTCATCAGGAATGAAACTTCGTCGGCGGGCCGCCGCCAGTTCTCGCTGCTGAAAGCGAACAGCGTCAGAAACTCCACACCCATGTCGGTGCAGGCTTTAATCACCTCGCGCACCGATTCAACACCGCGCTGATGCCCCATCACGCGCGGCATAAAACGTTGCTTGGCCCAGCGCCCGTTGCCATCCATGATGATGGCAATGTGGCGCGGGACTGCATTGGTGTCTGGAATGTTGCGGGTGGAACTAAAGAAAGGCAGCGCCATAATTGCGGCCCGCCTAGACTGCCATCAGATCAACTTCTTTGGCTTGCAGCGCCTTGTCGATTTCTGCGACAAAACGGTCGGTGAGTTTCTGCACATCATCCTGCGCGCGGCGCTCTTCGTCCTCGCCGACCGCTTTGTCTTTGAGTAACTTCTTCAGGTGTTCGTTGGCATCGCGGCGGATGTTGCGCACGGCGATCTTGGCATCTTCGCCTTCGCTCTTGACCACTTTGATCAAGTCGCGGCGGCGCTCTTCGGTCAGCATGGGCATGGGCACGCGGATCAAATCGCCGTTGGTGGAAGGATTCAAACCCAAGTCGGAATCGCGGATGGCTTTTTCAACCGCGCCTATCATTTTCTTTTCGTAGGGTTGCACGCCGATGGTGCGCGCGTCGGTCAACGTTATGTTCGCCACCTGGCTAATCGCAGTCGGACTGCCATAGTAGTCCACCATCACATGATCCAGGATGCCGGTATGGGCGCGTCCGGTGCGGATTTTCCCCAAGTCTGCTTTCAGCGCATCCAGCGACTTGTGCATCTTTTGTTCAACGTTCTTTTTGATGTCAGCAATCATCTTCGTTCTCCGAAATTAATCACAGTGTACGAGCGTTCCTTCATCCTGCCCCATCACCACGCGCTTCAGCGCACCTTCCTTGAAGATGCTGAACACGATGATTGGCAGCTTCTGGTCGCGGCACAGCGTCAACGCTGTGGAGTCCATCACTTTCAAATCCTTGCCGATGGCTTCGTCGAAGCTCACCTTCTGGTAGCGCGTCGCTTTCGGGTCTTTCTTCGGATCGGCGGTATAAACGCCATCCACCTTGGTCGCCTTGATGACGACCTCGGCATTCATTTCCACGCCGCGCAAGGCGGCGGCGGTGTCGGTGGTAAAGAACGGGCTGCCGATACCGGCCGCAAAAATTACCACTTTGCCGTCTTCCAAGTAACGCAAGGCTTTGCCGCGAATGAACGGCTCGGCCACCTGTTCCAGACTCAATGCCGATTGCACGCGGCAGTCCAGCCCGGCATGCTTCATTGCATCCTGCAAAGCCATCGAATTCATCACGGTGGCCAGCATGCCCATGTAATCGGCGGTGGCCCTATCCATCCCCGCAGCCGCCGGAGCGACACCGCGAAAAATATTGCCGCCGCCGACCACCATCGCCACTTCGACACCCAACTCGTTGACTTCCTTGATCTCCGCCACGATGCGTTCGATGACCGCCCGGTTGATACCGTAGCTGTCGTCGCCCATCAGGGCTTCGCCGGAAAGTTTGAGCAGGATGCGTTTGTAAGCGGGTGCGGTCATGGCTTCCTTTCTATTACTTCTTGGCAGCAGCAGCGGCAGCAGCAACTTCAGCCGCGTAGTCTTCCACTTTCTTCTCGATGCCTTCGCCAACGACGAACATCTTGAAGGCGGTCACCGAAGCGCTCTTGCTCTTCAGCAATTGCTCTATGGTTTGTTTGCCGTCTTCAGCCTTGACGAACACCTGCCCCATCAACGTGACTTCCTTGAGGAATTTTTGCACCGTACCTTCGGCGATCTTTTCCAGCATCGCTTCCGGCTTGCCGGATTCCTTGGCCTTCTCGATAGCGATACGGCGCTCGGTGTCGATGTCTTCCTGATTCACGCCGGACGCGTCGATTGACTTGGGTTTGCTCGCCGCGATGTGCATCGCGATGTCCTTACCCATGGTTTCGTCGCCGCCGGAATAATTGACCATCACGCCGATCTTGTTGCCGTGCAGATAAGTCGATAGCTTGCCGGTAGAAGTCTCGTAGCGTTCAAAACGGCGCACGGAAAGGTTCTCGCCCAGCTTCATCACCAACGCTTTGCGCGTCTCTTCGACCGTGCCCGAGCCGTTGGCGATAGCCATTTCCATCAACGCGTCGATGTCCGCCGGATTTTGTTGTGCGACGGTTTGCGCCACGTTCTTGGCAAACGCGTTGAAATCGTCGTTCTTGGCCACGAAGTCAGTTTCGCAGTTCACTTCCACAACCGAGCCGAGCTTGCCGTCAGCAACGAGGAACGAACCGATCACACCTTCAGCAGTCACGCGGGTGGCTGCCTTGCTGGCCTTCGCACCGCTCTTGATACGCAACAACTCTTCCGCCGCTTTGGCATCGCCGTTGGTTTCCACCAACGCTTTTTTGCATTCCATCATGCCGAGGCCAGTTGCCTCGCGCAGTTCTTTCACCATACCTGCGGTGATTTCTGCCATGTCACACTCCTAATAATCTTTACTTGAATTCAGGTTACAAAAAAGGGGGCTTGCGCCCCCTCGTTGCGGGAACGCAGCTTACGCGGCAACTTCCGCGACTTGCTCGGTCAACTCGCTCAGCGCTTGCTCGCGACCTTCCAGAATCGCATCGGCCACGCCGCGCGCATACAGGCGGATCGCCTGGCTGGAGTCGTCGTTACCGGGGATGATGTAGTCCACGCCCAGCGGGCTGTGGTTGGTATCGACCACGCCGATGACCGGGATGCCCAGCTTTTGCGCTTCGGTGACAGTACCCTTCTGGTAGCCAACGTCGATCACAAAAATGGCGGAAGGCAGACCTTGCATATCCTTGATACCGCCCAGACTGCGATCCAGCTTTTCCAGTTCGCGGCGCAGAACCAGACCTTCTTTCTTGGAAACCTTCTCGATGCTGCCGTCGGCGATCATCGCTTCCAGCTCGCGCAAGCGCTTGATGGAGGTCTGCACCGTCTTGAAGTTGGTCAGCATGCCGCCCAACCAGCGATGGTCAACGAAAGGGGAACCGGAACGCTGCGCTTCTTCGCGGATGATTTCGCGCGCCTGGCGCTTGGTTGCCACGAACAGCACGCTGCCCTTCTTGGCGGAAAGTTTGCTCACGAACTTGAGCGCGTCGTTGAACATCACGACGGTCTTTTCCAAGTTCACGATATGAATTTTGTTGCGATGACCGAAAATATAAGGGGCCATCTTGGGATTCCAGAAACGGGTCTGGTGACCGAAATGGACACCCGCCTCCAGCATTTGACGCATCGTTACAGCCATTGTGATTCTCCAATCGTTAAGGGTTAAGTCTTCCACCCGTCAGCCTGATCCCGCAAAGGACACCCCAACATGAACGAGTGTGTAGATTCCTGTTTTCCGCAACTGCCGGATTAACAGGGCGCGCATTGTAACCGAAGAGGCGCTTCGACTCAACGAGATAGATGAAAATTATTGGAGAATGAAAGGGAAAGATGGGGTGGCTGATGGGGCTCGAACCCACGACAACTGGAATCACAATCCAGGGCTCTACCAACTGAGCTACAGCCACCGTTGAACGGTTAAAGTCTATTGGCGTGCCCGACAGGAATCGAACCTGTAACCCCCAGCTTAGAAGGCTGGTGCTCTATCCGGTTGAGCTACGGGCACAATTCTTTCGGGAACCTACAAACTTCTTTGTTACTTGAACCTGGTCGGGGTGGAGAGATTCGAACTCCCGACATCCTGGTCCCAAACCAGGCGCGCTACCAGGCTACGCTACACCCCGAGAGCGCGGCATTATACAGACCGAAGAATAAAAATCAATTTTGATTTCGAGATTTTTCCAATATCTGCGGCATGGCCAGCATCAGGTAGTAAACCATCGACCATAACGTGAGGATCGCGGCCAGATAAATCAGCAGCGTACCGATCCAGCGCGTGGACAAACCGAACAACGGTTCGTGGAATAACAGGAACTGGATGGCCAACATCTGGAACACGGTTTTGACTTTGCCTATCATCGACACGGCCACGCTCTTGCTGTTGCCCAACTGCGCCATCCATTCGCGCAACGCCGAAATAGTCAACTCGCGCCCGATGATGATGAAGGCGATGGCGACATCCACATAGTCGAGTTTTATCAATATGACCAGCGCCGCGACCACCATCAGCTTGTCCGCCACCGGATCGAGGAACGCACCGAAGGCGGAACTCTGGTTCAGCACGCGCGCCAGATAGCCGTCCAGCCAATCGGTGATGGAGGCAAACCAGAAAATGGCGAAGCTCAACATGTGTTTTTGGTGCAGGCTCAAGGTATCGTCCGACACGTAGAACACGGCGATGAACACCGGAATCAATACGATACGGAACCAGGTCAGCAGATTTGGAATGTTTTGCTTCATCTCAATGCAAATGTTGGTGAATCTTCTCTGCGAGTGCCGGGCTGATTCCCGCCACTCTCGCCAGTTCTTCAACGCTGGCTTGTTGCACACCTTTCAGTCCGCCAAAGTGTGTCAGCAAGTTGCGCCGCCGTTTCTCGCCCACCCCTTCAATATCCTCCAGCGAGGAAGCGGTACGCGCTTTGCCCCGTTTGGCGCGGTGACCGCTGATGGCGAAACGGTGCGCTTCATCGCGTACTTGCTGGATCAAATGCAGAGCTGGGTTGTCTTGCGGCAATTGTAACGATTTTTCTACACCGGGTCGTAACAATTGCTCCATACCCGGCTTGCGTTCCACGCCTTTCGCCACGCCGACCAGCGCGATGTCGGACAGCCCGAATTCAGCCATCACCTCCACCGCCATGCCCAATTGTCCCGCGCCGCCGTCGATCAATACCAGATCGGGGCGTTTGCCTTCGCCTTGCTGCAACTTCTGGTAGCGCCGCTGCAAGGCCTGTTTCATCGCGGCATAGTCGTCGCCGGGCGTAATGCCGCCAATGTTGTAACGCCGATATTCCTGCGGACGAATCGCCATCTCGTCGTACACCACGCACGAAGCCACGGTCGCTTCGCCCATGGTGTGGCTGATGTCGAAGCATTCGATACGTTTCAGATCGGGCAACGCCAACACGTTGCGTAGCGCATCCAGCCGCAGCGTCTGCCCCGCCTGCAATCCGGCCTGACGCTGCAACGCCAGCAGCGCATTGGCCTGCGCCCGCTCCAGCCATTGCCGCCGCTCGCCGGTCACTGCATGGCGGATATTCACCTTGTGCCCGGCCTGCTCGGTCAACAACTGCTCCAGCGCCTCGTCGGTCACTTCGATGCTGGTGATGATGAGCGGCGGCACGCTGTTCTCCAGATAATGCTGCGCCACAAAGGCCTCCAGCACTTCGCTGCTGTCCTGCCCCTGCACGTTGGAGGGAAAGAATTGTTTGTCGCCCAGATGCCGCCCGCCGCGTACCACCGCCAGATTCAGGCACAGCGCGCCTTCCGACTCGACTACCGCCACGATGTCGGCATCGGTATCGCGTCCGCTCTCCACGAATTGTTTTTGCTGCACCGTGTGCAAGGCCTGCAACTGGTCGCGCAGCGCGGCGGCGTGTTCGTATTGCATGGCCTCCGCCGCCTGCTCCATCGCGTCGCGCAAGCGCTTCTCCACTTCATCGAACTTGCCCTGCAACAACAGCCCGGCGTTGCGCACATCGGTGGCGTAATCCTCGGCGCTGATGATGCCGACACACGGCGCGCTGCAACGATGAATCTGGTGCAGCAAACAAGGCCGCGTGCGGTTGTTGAACACGCCCTCCTCGCAAGTGCGCAGGCGGAATACTTTTTGCAGCAGGTTCACGCTCTCCTTCGCCGCCTGCGCGTTGGGATACGGGCCGAAGTATTGATTGCGCTTGTCGGTCGCGCCGCGATAGTAAGTCAAGCGCGGCGACGGACTGCCGGTGAGCACGATGTAGGGATAGGATTTGTCGTCGCGGAACAGGATGTTGTAGCGCGGCTTGAGCGACTTGATGAGGTTGTTTTCCAGCAACAGCGCTTCCGCTTCCGAGCGCGTCACCGTCACCTCGATGCGCGCGATATGCGACACCATCAAGCGGATGCGCGGCGACAGATTGCTCTGCTGAAAATACGAACTGACGCGTTTCTTGAGCTGGTTGGCCTTACCGACATACAACACCTGCCCCGCCTCATCCAGCATGCGGTACACGCCCGGCTGTAAAGGCAGCGAGGCGACGAATTCGGGAATGGAAAATTCGCTTGGCAGGCTTTCACTCCCTCTCCCCCCGGGAGAGGGCTGGGGTGAGGGTGCATCGTTAGGGCTTGTGGTATTCAACCTGGAAAACTCGGTAAGTGATGGAAACTCAAATATTCCACGGAGCTGCGTAGGTGCGAATTCATTCGCACATAACACTTCATTCGTGCGAATAAATTCGCACCTACAAAAACCTCAACTGAAGGATTTAGATTCAAAGATAGCTTCAAAAACCTGATGGAACATCGCTTCGGTCAAACGTTTGGTCTGGGTATTGTAGCGACTGCAATGGTAGCTGTCATAAAGCGCCAGCCCGTTCGGCAACGCGTGCCGCGCGTTGTGCGCAAACTTGAAATCCTTCACCTTCAACCCGCACGCGCGCAACACTGCCTCGTGTGCAATCAACCCCAGCGCCATCACCGCCGCTCCTTGCGGCACTGCCGCCAACTCCTGCACCAGATAGCCGTTGCACTGCCTGATCTCCGCAGGCTCCGGCTTGTTCTGCGGCGGCAGGCAACGCACCGCATTGGTGATGCGGCAGCCCTTGAGCGACAGATTGGGATTGGCCTGCTTGTTGGCATCCAGCGGCTCGGCAGCCGTCGCCAGCCCGTATTTATGCAACGTGGAATACAACAAATCCCCCGCATAGTCGCCGGTAAAAGGCCGTCCCGTGCGGTTCGCGCCGTGCATGCCGGGCGCGAGCCCCACGATCAACAACGGCGTACCTGCATCGCCGAACGAAGGCACGGGCTTGGCAAAATAATCCGGCTGGGTGACGCGAACTTCATCCAGAAAGGAAGCAAGGCGCGGACATAGACGGCAATCGGTGGAAAATTTTTTCATCTGAAGGGAAATGAATTAGAGGACATGCTGGGGAGTTACAAATAATTTCTAGTTTTGCTCACCGAGCATTGGCTACTGCTAGCCAAGACACGCAGCCTCTTCCATGTTCTGTATACATTTGGTGAGGCTTGCAGATCGAATAGCACAAAGAATTCTGGAACGAACTCAGGAATTGATTGAATTGCCTGTATTTTCAGCAGCAATCCGAAGTCCCTTTGTTACGATGTGCATCACATCCCGACTATTAGAAAGTTTAGTTGTACATGCAGCATAAATTCTGAGGCACTTTATATCAGGATAATTAATTATGTCCGTAAGACGAATATATACATATTTTTCATCTGGTTTATCTTTTTCTAGCTCATCCAATAGTTCTACTTTATAGCGAGCAGCAGTAGTAATTTCAAATTCTTTATGCACTAAATCTTCCAAGGAGCGCACAACCTCCGCCTGAATTTTAGCTACTGTATCTTTAAATAATTTATCTGCTGCACCAGATAATGTATCAAAACCATCCTCGTATTTTTTCTTTGCGTCTTGCACCTTACTCAATTCGGCACGCAGGCTTTTCAATTCATCCCTAGCATCTTCAAGAATTGATTTTCCCTGAAATACGTTAACACCAACAATTGCACCAAATATCACTGCTGCCACAGTAATAAACCACGCAAGAATCTGAAAAATCCCCCCGTAGAAGGTAATCTCATCCCTTGCAACAAATACACCATCTCTGGCCTTTCCACTCGTTTCGTCCGATGGCAAAGTAACGCGATTGCCCTCTTTCGTTTGCTCGGCTACGGCCTGCTTTGCAGCGGTCATTTCTTTTTTGCTTGATGATGTTCCAAAATGATCTGTAGAGCTTGCATTATGACCTCGTTCATTCTGTCCTCCCACGTCTTGAGTTGGCATCGCCGCATGTGCCACAGAACCAAATGTAAATATTAAAACTTGGATTGAGAACCAAAAAATGAAACCTTTAAATGTCAGAATGGATTTATTCATCGGGGGTTACCATCAACCATAGCTAGAAATCTAGCATTATCTTTAGGAATTGGCTTCCCAAAATATTGAACTTTGGGATCAGAAGAAAAGTGAATCCAAATATCTTTTTTGGTGAGTGCAGTAAGCACAAGTACGCGAATACTAGTATTCAGTTTCCGAAGTCTCTTATATATTGCAATACCAGTTTCCGGCGCTTCCTTTTCATTAATTGTTTTTCCCAACATCATCATGATGTCAAGAATAACTAAATCAAATTCCTGATGCCTTAACAAAGCGTTAACAGCGTCGTCCGCATTATTAATCACTTCAACATCATGGCCTGCATCCCTTAGTATTTCTGCGACGATGGAAGAGAATTCAGGATTATCTTCAATAAATAAAATTTTCATTTATTTTCCTTCCCGGCCCTTTCAATTGAAAGCACAAAAAGTGTTGGCGAAGATAATCGTTTGAGCATTACTTCACCACGATTATGTTTCATAATCTCCCGTGCCAGATAAAGCCCAATTCCTGATCCATCCGTCTTCTGTTGTTTAGCATGCGCACCTCGAAAATATCTGCGAAATATATATTCTTTTTCCTCTGGAAGAATCGGAAGGCCATAGCTTTCAATATAAATTGAACATAACGTTTCTGAAGCGCCACCTCTAATTGTTATTGTTGTATTTGGCTTTGAATACTTAATTGCGTTGTCTATCAACATATGAAATACCATAGATGCGGCCTGCGAATCACAATATACATTATTGAATAAGCTATCTTTGTCAACTTTGAGAGTGCGTCCCCTGTTCTTTGCATAAGGAATGGAAAAGGCAAGTACTGGTGCGACTATGTCGTGAAACAAGCCAGTTACTTCAATATCTTTTACGAGTTCTTGTGCTTCAAATGTTAGAACGCTCGTGACATAGACAAGGCGACTTCCAACCATATCTAAGTCAGACAAAATATCTTTAACTTTTTTTGGTAACAACTCCTCATCACAAATACCTGATTGCGCCAAAGCACGACGGATAGTGTTTGATGCTTGTGTGACAACGGTCAAGGGAGATTTAAGCTCGTGCCTAAAAGTTTTAATATATTCACTTAGTTGCTCATTCTCGGCTTCTTGCTTTGATAAGTCTGCCTGAATTGCCTGCTCACGTCCTCTAAATGTCCCCTCAATGTGACATAAATATGCAATTATCGACGCAATATTCTGCAAAAGATCAATGTCAAACACATTGAAGTGGACTATCTCGCCGTTTGCAGAAAGTTTGTTTCTAACTCGCAACACTCCAACAGGCGACTCTGTTGGCCTGACTATTGGAACGCCAACCCAATTAACCGGATTCAAATTTGTCGACTCGTCAAATCCATGGGAATTTCTTGGATCATTTGATATGTCATATGAAAAAGCCAGTTTGGAGTCCAGATATACACTTCCGGTCAAAGAACTTGTTGATAGATCATATGATGCTTTAGGACATTCGACTTCTGTGCCATTTATCGCAAGAGCAGATAGAGTAAGAGATCCTATTTCTGCATCAAACAAAAAAACCGAAGTTGATTCCCATCCAATTAAGCTAGTTAATTTTGGTAAATTTGAACTTAAGAACGATTTAAGGTTTCCAGGTGAATAGTTCTCTACGAGAGTTCTCACTTGCAAGTGCTTATCTAAGTAAGGTGAGAATTCACGTTCGAGTTTAGAGGAAATAATCTCAGGAATGATCTGACTAATTCTTTCTGCAAAGGAAAAAGAATCATGCCTTGAATAAAATGAAACTACAGCAATTAATCCGGCTCCTTTTTCAATACGGTATCTGTTAATCCAAACCATATCTTTAAGGCGATTAGAATTAATTTGCTCGGACTTGATGGCTCTGTGGATATATTGATTCTTTTCATCAAGCATCTCCCGCAAAGTTGCATCAACATTGTCGGCAGGAACATACTGGGCATCAGATGGAAATGAAGCGCAGTGCAAGTGAAAATGCTGAGTATGTTCGTTATATAGCCAAAGGGAATAATGATCCGAAAAGGTATGTGTAATAAGTTGGTTTAATACCTCCTCAACACCAGTATTTTTCGAGTAAACACAATCAATAAGCTTCCCCCACATTCGCCGCCTAAATTGCTCAGCAACTCTAACAGTACGCTCTTCAAATACTTCGTTGCGCAATGTTTGAGATAGGCGTATACCACCCTGCAGTTTTTCAAACGCGAGTATTTTTCCTTTGCTGAGTAGCGTGTATTTTCCCTTAGAGGGGGGGGTAAGCATGCCAAGTTTAGATAGCTCATCTTGATTTACAACGTGAATACCATCACTAATTTGTAAATTTCCAACATGGAATACTTCTAACGGCTTTGCTGTATCAATATTAATTGATACAGCATAGTCACCTGTACCAATGCGGTAATAAACAGCTTCGTCGCTCATATTGGCTTCCATAAATGTAATAACTATTAACGAGATTATTGGGTCGGATTCAGAATACTTTTTTCCCAGCATCATCGCTCATTCACCCGCTCAATCTAACAGCAAAGCTAGGGACTTTCCACGAGCAAGAATATATAGACCTCCTCATTTACTGTTGATTTCGCCTACAACCTACCCCGCAACGCCCGTCAATAGGCGTTCTACGTAATGAACATCATGGAGAATGGTGTATTTATTAACTTGCGGCCACATTCACTATTTTGCCTGCCGTATTCCAATCCTGCGACACCATGCTGCTATTGGGCATTCATCGCAGCGTGGCGCAGTTGGCGCGCAAATCTCGCGCCCGAGAGAAATCATGTTCACGTGCAACGAGTAACGCAGTTCGGGCGGGATTTTGGATTGCAACCTATCCATGTCGCGCGGCGCGCAGTGCCTATCTTTTTGCGTCGGCCTGACCCAGCCCAGCCGCCTGGCGATCCGCCAGCAATGGGTATCGACAGGGAAAACCTGCCTGTCCAGCGAATACATCAAAACGCATCGCGCCACTTTCTTGCCGACACCCGGCAGCGACAGCAAAAACTTCTCGGCCTCCGCATCGCTCATCTTGTGCAAATGCTTCAACGTCGGCTCGCCGAATTTGTCCACGACGATGTCGAGCAGTTCGCGTATGGCGCGGGACTTCTGGTTCGACAATCCGCCGCTGGCGATAGGCCGCGCAATATATTCGGCGGGCGCTTCGGCGATTCGCAGGTGGGTGGGAAAGGATTCTTTCAGCGAACGATATGTATTGCGGTAGCTCGCTTCGCCAGTTTTTGTGCTGCAAATGATGAACAGCAATTCGTCCAGCGGGTCTTTGAGGTTGTAGTGGTTGAAGTCGCGGTAGCGCGTTTTCAGCGCCGCTGCGACTTGCCGGACAGACGATGGGTATTTGAGCGAAACCATATCGCAAGTTTATCGAACTCCCGAGCGGAATATTGCGGGGACGTAGGCCAGTGTGTTGTTGCGACGGAAATGCCCGGCTATGCCACCACAACTTCCAGCCGCTTGCCCATTGCCACCATCGCCTGATTCAGCATATCAATTTTGGTCACATGCCCGAGGTCGATCACCTTGTTCATATTCTGCGGTGTGGTGTGCAAGCGGCGTGCCAGTTCGCTGGGGGTCACACGCTGTGCAAGCATTTCATTCAACAGCAGCACTTTTGCCCACGCGCTGGGAGGCAGCTCGACCAATTTCTCGCCGCGCTTTGCCGCGCTGGGCAATGGCACGGGGCGTTTACTCTCAAAATAAAACTCCATTGAACTGTAAAGCACATCCTCCGCCATCTCCATCGCTTCGGCTTCTGTATCGCCTTGGGTGATTGCTTCTGGAATGTCGCGGAAG
This sequence comes from Sideroxydans sp., assembly GCA_028710605.1. GTDB lineage: Bacteria > Pseudomonadota > Gammaproteobacteria > Burkholderiales > Gallionellaceae > Sideroxyarcus. The sequence goes on along the minus strand of JAQTTU010000008.1, from coordinate 152,559 downwards.
GTGACTACAAAGCCGCCTTCTTCTGCCGGTTTAAAACGTGCCGGGTATCGCATATTTTCCTCGTTTTCTCGGTGCTAAATTTTCAGCTCCGGTGTGTATTGCCATTTCACCAGGCCCTCTTGCGGAGCTTGTCTTACTTCAATTTCAGTTGCTTTTTCACGCCTTCGACCAATCCTGTTTTAAGTTCTGCCGATGGATGCCTTGGCAAGTGGCTCATCTCACCGTTCAGATATACCTTCATGTGTTTCGTGCCATCTTTGAAGGTTGCACCTTGGCTACGCAACCATCTCACAAATTCGCTTTGTTTCACCGCAGCCCCTTGTTTGTTGAGCACGCAGGCCATATTAAACTTTTTTATTTAAACTTGGAAGATAAACAGCGACAGTCCAGTGTGGCGTAACAATTTTTCAGGCAAAAAAAAGCCCCGCGCTCGGCGGGGCTTGATTCACTTCTGTTGCTTGATTACTGGGCTGCGGGTGCTGCTGCGTCACCTTGCGGCACCAAGGCCTTCATGCTCAAACGCATGCGGCCTTTGTCGTCCAGCTCCAGCACCTTGACCTTGACCACTTGGCCTTCTTTCAGGTGGTCGGCCACGTTGGCGATGCGCTCGTGCGAGATTTGCGAGATGTGCAACAGACCATCCTTGCCCGGCAGGATGTTGATCAGCGCGCCGAAGTCCAGCAACTTGACCACAGGACCTTCGTACACTTTGCCCACTTCCACTTCGGCCACGATGTCCTGGATGCGCTTCTTCGCCAGTTCGCCCGCGTCGCCGTTGACGCAAGCGATGGTGATGTTGCCTTCGTCGTCGATGTCGATGGTGGTGCCGGTTTCTTCGGTCAGCGCGCGGATCACTGCGCCGCCTTTGCCGATCACGTCGCGGATTTTCTCGGGATTGATCTTCATCTTGATCATGCGCGGCGCGAAGTCGGAAACTTCGGGACGCACGGCAGGCATCGCTTCTTTCATGATGCCGAGGATGTGCATGCGGCCTTCTTTGGCTTGGCTCAAAGCGACCTGCATGATTTCCTTGGTGATGCCGTTGATCTTGATGTCCATCTGCAACGCGGTGATGCCCGTCTCGGAACCGGCCACCTTGAAGTCCATGTCGCCCAGGTGATCTTCGTCACCGAGGATGTCGGTCAGCACGGCAAAACGGCCGCCGTCCTTGATCAGCCCCATGGCGATACCGGCCACGTGTGTCTTCAGCGGCACGCCTGCGTCCATCATCGACAGACAGCCGCCGCACACGGAAGCCATGGAGCTGGAGCCGTTGGATTCGGTGATCTCGGACACCACGCGGATGGCGTAGCCACAATCTTCTTCGCTCGGCAACACGGCGACCAGCGCGCGCTTGGCCAGACGACCGTGGCCGATTTCGCGGCGCTTGGGTGTACCGACACGGCCCGTTTCACCGGTGGCATACGGAGGGAAGTTGTAGTGCAGCATGAAGCGGTCTGAATACTCGCCCTGCAATGCGTCGATGGTTTGCGCGTCGCGCATGGAACCCAGTGTCGCCACCACGATGGCTTGCGTCTCGCCGCGCGTGAACAGCACCGAACCATGGGTACGCGGCAGCACGCCAGTACGGATGGTGATCGGGCGCACGGTGCGCGTGTCGCGTCCGTCGATACGCGGTTCGCCGCTCAGAATCTGGCCGCGCACGATCTTGGCTTCCAGCGCGCTGAACAATTCGCCGATTTCGTTCTTGGACACGTTCTCGAATTCCGGTATCGCCAATGCTTCGGAGACCTTGGAGCGAATCGCTTCCACTTGATGGGTACGAGCTTGTTTTTCACGCACGGCGTAAGCGGCTTTCAGGTCGGCTTCGGCCAGCGCGCCGATCTTGGCGATCAGCGCTTCGTTCTTCGGCGCGGGAGTCCAGTCCCAATCGTCTTGACCCACTTCGTTTGCCATTTCGATGATGGCGTTAATCACCACTTGCATTTGCTCGTGGCCGAACACGACCGCGCCCAGCATGACTTCTTCGGACAGTTGTTGCGCTTCGGATTCAACCATCAGCACCGCTTTGGAAGTACCGGCGACCACCAGATCCATCTGCGAAGTGACCAGTTCGTCTTTGGTCGGGTTCAACAGATATTGGCCGTTGGCATAACCCACGCGCGCCGCGCCGATGGGGCCGTCGAACGGGATGCCGGAAATCGCCAGAGCAGCGGAAGCGCCAATCATGGAAGGAATATCGGAATCGATTTGCGGATCGGACGACATCACGGTGGCCACGATCTGCACTTCGTTGTAGAAACTTTCGGGGAACAGCGGACGCAGCGGACGGTCGATCAGACGCGAGGTCAAAATTTCTTTTTCGCTGGGGCGACCCTCACGCTTGAAGAAACTGCCGGGAATCTTGCCGGCGGCGTAAGTGCGCTCTTGATAATCCACAGTCAGCGGGAAAAAATCCTGGTCGGGTTTGGCATCTTTGCGACCCACCACGGTGACCAGCACCACGGTGTCGTCCAGGCTGACGATGACTGCGCCGCTCGATTGACGGGCGATTTCGCCGGTTTCCAACGTCAATTGATGTTTGCCGTAGCTCAGTGTTTTTTTATAGTGACTCAAGATAGCGATCTCCAAAGTGTAAGCGTGACAGAGTTGCCAGCGTAATGAAATGACATGCAAAACGAAGCGGGTCGCCTACGCGACCCGCTCGATCAAACCTTAGTTACTTGCGCAGTTCCAGACGCTGGATCAGCTCTTTGTAAGCGGCTTCGTTCTTGCTCTTCAGGTAGTCCAGCAGCTTGCGGCGGCGGCTCACCAGGCGCAGCAGACCACGGCGCGAGTGGTGATCCTTGTTGTGTTCTTTGAAATGATCGGTCAGATAGTTGATGCGAGCGGTCATCAGGGCAACTTGTACTTCAGGGGAGCCGGTATCGCCCTGGGCACGTTGATAGTCGGCCACGATTTGCGATTTTTGAGCGGCGGTAATAGACATTGACTTCTCTCTCCAATTAAAAAGTGCGGCATTCTACCCTTTATTGGGGGCTGCGCTCAAGATGTATTAACCGCGAGCAACTTGGGGCAACAAATGGCGGCCAATTCCCTAGTCAGCCATTTCAAACTGAATCTTGCGGCTGTCTGCACGACCTTCCGAGTCAACAACACGCAACAGATAACTTCCGCTTTGCGGCGGGCTCCAAGCGATAGCTTCTCCAGGCTTGCTGTGCCCGATCAATGTGTTATCCACAAACCAGAGCAAGCCAGTGTCGCTCGTACCCGCTTCCGCACGCAGATAAACCGGTTCTTGTTTGCCCAAACGGCGAACATGAATCACGCCGCGCAGCGGCGAAACAATGCTGGGCGGCATTTGGTTGTCGGTATTGTTATCACAATTTCCGCTTGGCGGTTGGCGCAAAGGCATTCCCGCTTGCTTAAAAATAGCGGCCATATCCGAAGACCAGTATTCAAATATTTCCGTTCGGGTGTACGGGCCGGGTTGGCAGGCAATTTTGCCGGTACGCGTGTCCATCAGCACGCTGCGGTGCAAAGTGCTTTTGCGTATAGGCGATTTGCCCGCGATGAACCACGCCTGAGAACGGACGCAGCAGGCATCGTTGGGTATGTCGCCGCTGGCAGTACAAATTTCGACGCGCTGCAAATCTGCTGGCTGGGTAAATGCCATTTCTCCGGGATCCAGCCGTTCGGCGCGCAGCGCATCAACAATGCGCATGAACAATGGCGCTGCCGCCTCAATACCGATAAATGCCGGATTGCCCGAACCGTCAAAATTGCCGACCCATACCACCAACACATATCGACCAAACACGCCCGCCGTCCACGCATCACGAAACCCCCACGACGTGCCTGTTTTCCATGCAATTGCCGGGCGTGCCGGGGCATAGGTGTCGGGTCGGGGAGTTTGCCGCAGCATGTCCAGAGTGACATAAGCCGCAGCCGGGCTTAACAAGATTAACGGGGTTTGCGGAGAGAGCTGCTTATCGGACACATAGCGCAGTTCTTGCCATTTTCCATGATTGGCCAACATGGCATTAAGTTGCGCCAACTCGGCCATGGTCACCTCGCCCCCACCCAATACCAGAGCCAGTCCGTAATGCTGTTCCGAGGCAAGTCTGCTCACCCCGGCCAGTTTCAGAAAGTCATATAAACTGGGACGGCTCAAGTGTGAAGCCAGCTCCACCGCCGGCACATTGCGACTGCGAATCAGCGCATCCTGCGCGGCAATGGGGCCGGTAAAGCGACCATCGAAGTTTTCCGGGGAAAATGCGCCGTAACTTTTAGGTGCATCCTTGAGAATAGTGGCGGAGTGAATCAACCCCTGATCCAGCGCCAAGCCATAAATATAGGGCTTGAGCGTCGAACCCGGCGAGCGCTTGCCAAACACCCCGTTCACTTGTCCGGCAATTTCATCGTTTTGATAATCAGCCGAGCCGACCATCGCTTTAACCTGCATGGTTGATGTGTCCACCAGAATAGCGGAAGCATTATTGATCCCGGCAGAAGCGCGCGACTTGACGTACTCGCCCAACACGCGTTCGACCACCGATTGCACCGGCAAGTTGATTGAGGAGTTTATTTCGCGGGCAGTCGAAGAACGCAGCAGAAAATCAACCGCGTGCGGTGCGCGAAATGGCAGGTTGGCGCGCGAATGGAAAGACATCTGCAACGCGCTTTCTTCGGCAAATCGCGCATCTTGCGGATAAGCGCTCGCCCAGTTTATTGCCAGGCGACCACGTGCTTCGCGCAGCTCCTCGGATTGCATTCCAGCAGACGATTGTCCCAAACGCTTGCGCGGATTTTGCGGAATCACCGCGAGGTTCAATGCTTCCGGCACATTCAGCATTCGCGCCGGTTTGCCCAGATACACCAGACTGGCTGCGCCCACCCCTTCAATATTTCCGCCGAAAGGCGCGCAGTTGAGATAAGCCTCCAGAATTTCCTTTTTGCCGTAACGCAGTTCCAGCCACATCGCAGCCAGCACCTGCTCCAATTTTCCGGCGAGACTGCGGCTGTCGATGCCATACAAACGGCGCGCCAGTTGCATGGTGATGGTAGAACCGCCGATACGCCTTGAACCGGTAGCGGTCACTCCCGCCGCCCTGATAATCGCCCACGGATTGATGCCCGGATGCCAATAAAACCAGCGATCCTCATACAGCAAAATCGCCTGCTGCATAGGCGCGGCGATTTCGTCCAGAGGAGTCCACAAACGAAACTGCTCGTCCGCCGCCAAGGTCAGCCGCAACAACTCGCCGTTATCTGCCAACACGCTACGCGAGGAGGCAAATTGATCCGACAATGGTGTACCCGGCCAGAGTCGCAGCACGACAATAAACAGCAACGAGCCCAACAACAATCCGGCTTTGCGACTACGCCAAGGAATCCAGCCAGCGATTTGTTTTACACCCGCAAATCTCATTTATCCGCCGGATTTACCTTAAAGCTCGCCCCCGCAGAACGACCGAAAACACGCCGCTCGTACATCGCCTCGCCATAAGCCGCAGGAACGACGAATTCGCCGACGTTGGTCGCGCGCACTTTGTAGGTCACCTCGGTCATGTTGCTATTCACCGTGCCGTAAAATATCACCCGATCCTCGCGAATATCCGCATACTCGATTTCCCAAGTGCTGTTGCCGCCCAGCCTTCTGCGCCAGAGCGGCATATCCGGCGCATCGTTGTCGGAAGGCGCGGTCAACACTGGTTCCACGCCGCCGGGTAACACATCGACCAACGCGACTTGTTGTAACTGATCGCGCTCTGTTGCACGCACTCTGACGCGCACGGTCAATTCGTCGCCGACCTGCGCTTCGCCAACCACATTGCCTTTTGCATCCAGAAATTCGTGGATGATTTCTATCCCTTTGTTGATCGCTTCTTTCGGCACATTCAGCTCGTAACCGGATTCCGCCCAGGAATAAAACAGCGGCAATTCGCCGCCGCTGCTCAATTTCAGTTTGGTCGCATCCAGCGGTACGGATAATTGCGTCAAGACCAGTTTTTGCGGCAATGCAATCGCTTTGGCGACACCCGCTTTATCCACCGCACTCAAGCTCACCTTGCCCGCCGCCGATTGCGCGGCGGCGGCCGCATATGCATCCACCGCCAACAATATCCTGGCAGCAGACAGGCTCTGGTAATAGTTGTCATGGATGGCACCGGCCATGCGTGTCCAGAAATCCAAGGGCAACTGTTTGATCTGTGCGGGGAAATGCAGCGCGACCAATTGCATGGTGGTGGCTCGGTACACCAGCGGATCATAGTAGTAATACCAATACCAGCGCCGCCACGGATCAGTGTTGGCGACCAAGTCCTTGATCGCGGGTTGCAGCAATTCCTGAGCGATTTTTTCCTGCTTCAATATCTGAAAACTCGCTGCGAGATACACCGCGCCCAGATCGCTGGCGATGGCATCGCGCTGCCCCGCATTGCTCGCGGAGGATATCCGGCTGCGCAAATTCTCATGCAGATTGTTCAGCGCCGCCGCCACGACCACCCCTTGCTTGGTCAACAAATACGCGGCTTGCGCCTGCACGCGCCAGTTGTAATCCTGGCGCGAAGCTTCGGCCAAGCGCAATTGCAGATACATATTGGCGCGCTGCAACATGTCGTTGGGCACGGCAAATTTGCGTTCCTTGGCCTCGACCAGCAAGCTGACCACGTAAGTCGTGGCAAACAAATCGGAACTGTTCCCCGGCCACATTGCGATACCGCCATCGGCCGATTGGCGCGCGCGGACTTGAGTCAGGTAACGCTCGAAAGTTTTGTGCGCATCCGGCTTTTTAGCGCCGGTTTGCTTTTCGAGCTTGAGCAATTGTTCGGCTACCGCAGGCTGGGTGGACAACACCACCGCCGGAAAAGTCTGGCTGGTGATTTGCTCCGAACAGCCGTGCGGATAGACATCGAGGTATTGCACCAGCCCCGCAGCAAACGCCCACGGCGACCCCGACAAGGCGGCTTCGCTGCGTTTGAAGTTGGGATACATTTCCGCTTTGGAGGCCAGTTCGGCATCACCGCGAAATATACCGGTTTGCACCAGCGTCACAAAGCCGGAAGCGGGACGCACACTGACATCGGTCGATAGTTTTGCCTTCGCCTCCTTGATTTGCGCGCTAAAAATAACACTGGCCGAACCCAGTTGCGCCTGCGCCCCGGACTTGGCCTTGACACGGAATTTGGTCGAACCTTCGGAACGTTCGCTGATGGACAAGGTTTGCGTGATCGCCCCCTGCACTTCAAGTCCCGGCGTGACATTCAGCGTTAGCTTCACCGGAGCATCCTTGCCCGAACCTTTGGTGTTGTTGGACACGCCCACGCCGATTTCCACTTCATCGCCCGGCGTGATCGCCACCGGCACGTTGGGCAACAACACAATATCCCCGCGCACCGTGGTCGTGGCCGAGGTGGCGGCAACCGTATCGTCATTCACGGTCACTGCCATCACCCGCAGCGCGCCGTTAAAACTCTCCGGGATGGTGTAAGAAAATTCGCGGCTGCCGCTCACCTCCACGATGCCCGACCAGAACACCACAGGTTTGTCGGTTTTGCGTTTGAACGGGTTGAGATGTTTGCCGATCAGCGCTTCCGCATCGCCCCCCGGTGCCGCACCCTGCATCAATTTCTTGAATTCCGGCAGGATCAAATCCAATGTTTGCTGGGTGTTGACTTCCAGCGCCCGTTTCTGGAAAAAGAATTTGAGCGGATCGGGAGTCTGGTAGCGTGCCACCTGCAAAATCCCTTCATCCACCGCAAACACGATGGCGCGGCTGGGCACTTTGGATTCGAGTTTGAATTTTGCGACTTGTCCCGGCTTCAACAGTTCCGGCACATGCAAAGACATGGGCGTAGTGCGGCGCGACAGGCTGGTGGCAAATGGCATGACCCCGTAACTCATCGGGCTCATGTAGATTTCGCTGGAAGCCAGATCGCGCACGAACTGCACCGACACGTAACCGTTGCCTTCAAAATCCTTGGGCAGCGTTATTTTCTGAACCGAGGCGGTATCCGTCGTCTTGAACCATTTGTGGGCATACACCTTGTCCCGTTCGATGGTGATTAAACCGGCTCCGGCATAAGGCGCGCGAATACTGATTTCGATCTCGTTGCCCGGTTCGTAATCCTTGCTGCTCAACGTCATTTGCAGTTCGGCGTTCCTGTCCAGCGAGCGCGTAACATTGCCCTCGCCGACCACGCTGTAATTGACGCGCGCCAATTCCAAGCCCTGCGCATCGCGCACCAAATATGCAAAATTTCCGGGGGTTTTGGTATCCATGGACACAGCGCCGCCGCTCGCCGCCACCTTGAACTTTTCCTCTTTCAACACGCTTTCCAGCGCGCGCGATTCGTACTTGAAGAGACCGTTGTACTGCTTGACCAATACCGAAACCACCTTGCGCTCCATACGCACCAAACGCAAATCGCTGACGCTGGTTTTCTGCGCTTTCGGGTCAATGGCGATGAACGAAATAGAGCGTTCGCTATCGCGGTTGATATAGCCGAGATCACCATCCGCCTTGTAACCGATCAAATACGGGCGGTCGGAAACCAGCGCAGCAGTTTCGGCGGACACGCTACGCCCTCCTTCAGGTTCAAATGCATTAACCAGAATGTGCAATTGATACGTCGCCTGTTTATAGCGTTGCAACCCCAAATCGAAGCTGGCGTTACCCTCATTGTCGGTGCTGCCGCGCTCCAGATTGCTTTGAAATTTTTCGCTGGCACGCGAGGGATCGGAAAAAATGAATTCGGGATAACGGTGGAACGAAGGATAGGCTGGCGATAGCGTCAGCGCGGCATCCACACGACGATTCGGCGCGGGTGTGCCGAACAGATTCTGCACATTCACTTTCGCCGTCAACTCTTTCGGTGAAACCCAGCCTTCCCCGGCTTCCTGAGACAGTGAAGCGGATACTTTCATGCGGTCGGGCATAAATTCCTGCAACTTGATGGTCGTGCTGCCGAGCTGCAACGGCGGCATGCTGGAAGCCCCGGGTAACGCCGAGCCGGAGTCGCGCGCCAGATTCAAGTTGATGGTGTAGTTCCCCGTGGGCGAAGCATCCTGCGTGGCGTGGGAGAAATCGGCCATACCGCCTGCATCCAGCTTCAATTTGTCGCGGCGGATCACCAGACCGCGCGCGTCGATCACCTCGACTTCAAGCGGCATTTCGCCCAGCTTCTGCGACCAGTTGCTGGACTTGGCCACAATACCGACATTGATGGTATCGCCGGGACGGTAAATACCTCGATCCGAAAACAGATATGCCTGAATCTGGTTGGGCAGACTGGAGGAATGCACACCGCCCACATCAAAACGCGAGGTATCGAGATTGCGGTCATAGCGATTCAACGGCAGGAAACTCAAATCGCCGCTTTTTCTGACCACCAGCACCGCCTGGGCTTTTTCGCGGGACATACCGTTCACACTGGGCAAATGCGCGCTGCCGCCACCATCTGTCTCGCGGCTGACTAACACAGTGCCATTGCGCGCCCATATTTCCACCGTTGCACCACTGACGGGCTGCCCGCTGGCAATGGATTGCACGAATACATCTCGCGATCCATCCAGCGCCTGTTTGGACACCACACCCATGTCGGTCACGATCACCAGACGGCTATCGCGGTAGGCCGAGTAATTCACGGGGGCGTAGTATTGCTCCGCGCCGGATTCCCCCTCGCACTCGCCATCGCATTCGCCGGATTCATCGGCCTGCGCACGCGGCGGAACATAAACCGGTGCGGGCGTGCCGCCCGGCACCGGATCGTAGCCTTGTATGGAAAGCAGAAATACACCGCGACGGTCGGATGCATCGGCACGCAAATAGTCGGCAAAGTCTATGGATTCAAACTGCGTCTTGCCGGGTTGATGGCTCAGCGTGATATTTTTTTCAAAGCGTTCGGTGAGTTCATCTGGCGTAATGCCGGAATAAAACGCCGGATTGCTCATTTCGCCCTGAGATTGGGTCACCAGATGCTGCAATTGCTGCGGCAACAAACGGCCTATTTCAATATGCATGCCGGGCAGGTCGCGGGCAATCACGGGCAGCTTCTTTTCGCCGGACATGGCCAGCAAAGAACCTTTGCTCATAATCGACAATTCGGGAGAAGACTGTTGCACGCGCAAGATGGCATCGCGCGTTTCACCCAATTGGTAGCCGCCCGCAGAACTCAAGCCTTTGGCAATGCGCACCAGCATGTATCGCCCCGGCTCTGCCGTGAATTTATACGAATGGGTTTCAATGATTTCACGCTCTGCCGGAATGGCGGTAAGCGCAATTTTTTTGGACTGTTTCAGCACGCCATCGGTGACATCCGCCGTGTCGTTCCAAACCGTGGTTTCTTTCTCCGAACCTTCGGTTTTATGTTTCAGGGGCAACAGCCACGCGCTGACCGCTCGTTCCATTTCATTTTGATGCACTGCCATCCCGGCAGTCATTTGCAACACATGTTCCGGCTCGCCGTTTTCGGCGGAAACAATCATTTGCTTGAGCTCTGAAATTTCCAGACTGTACAAGCCGGGAATTTCTACCGACTGTTTGAGCTGTCTGCTTTCGGCATTGCCCCCCTGTTGCGCCTCTGTTCCCTCGTCGATAACCAGCGTCAAAACGGTAGAGTCTTTGGGAATACTCAGCGCTTCGGAATGCACTGTGGCCGACAACCGGTTCTTGTCGTAGGTCACGCTGAATTTCTTGCCGCCCAGGCTTAATTGTTTCTCAAAAGATTGCGCATCGACCGGGTGGGAAAATTCGACCTCGAACACTGCTTTGCGCAAAGTGACTTGCACCGGGTCTTGATAAAAACTGGCCGAGCGAATATTCAATACAAAACGCGGTGTCTGAAACGTAAGCTTTCGGGCAACCGCCACTTGCGGGGCAAAGGTTTTTTCGCCGAACGAAACTTTGTATTCCTTGCCGATAGGCCAATCCTGCGCGGGCAAAAATTCCAGACGGCTGGGCGAAACCCACATCCATTTGCCGGGCAAAGCCGGAGATAGCTCCACGCCTTCCGCCTCCTGCCCCACCCGCGCCAACGGTGCGACCGAACTTTGGAAATTGAATGAAACCGGATTCGGTTTGATCTCGCCGCCTTCCGGGTTATACCGCGTGCGTTCCGGGCCGGAAATATATATCCCCGAGTCATATCGCCCCAAGCTACTGGCCTGTTCGCGGGAAATTGCTTGATCTTCTCTTGCCCCGCTAAAAGTATGCCATTCCCACCAGTTCTTCCACCCGGCTACCGGCTGGAAAAACCATAACAACCCGCACACCAACACCAGCGCAAATATCGCCTGTTTTCGCCCGGACTCTTTTAGCTGCCCCGCCACTAGCTTGATACCTATCACGCCCCACATATACAACGCCCCAACCGCAAGCTTGACCACTTCTTTGAGCTTTTTCATCTGGCACCTATATGCATTTCGGTTGGAAAGTTGTGCAGCAACTTCGCCTGCAAGCGGGAGAATGGAGCAAACACAAACGGACAACAAATCAGTTCACAGAACATCGCGAAAGTGCCCGTCAATAGGCAATCTACAGACACATCGCCCGAAGATTGCCGTGTTTATTGAACCGGCACGTAGCGCGTGTGGATATTACCCGAAACACATGGATAATCAATTAGTAATGCAATCCGCATAAAACCGCCAACCCCGACCCAAACCATTCCCGGAAAGTTGGAAATTTGCTAATCCCAAAACCCTTTTTGCGCCTCGAAGCGTTTCCAAGCTTTGCCGAACTCGGCCACGCGCTCGGCGTAGTCGTGTTCCATCCAGCCGCGTATCAGGGCGAGGGTTTCGTGGCGCGCGGGGTTGTCCAGCTCGCCCAGCAGGCGGTGCGCCACGGCGAGGTCGTTGAGGATGCCCAGAATATCTTGCAGATCGGCCAGCGCGTCCAAATACTCTTTGTCGTTTGCGGCAAATAAACTGTCGAACATCTCGATGCTGTAGCGCAGTTTTTTGCAGGCGATGCGCAGCGCGTGCAATTGCGCGGCATCTTCGCCGACCAGCGCTTTGCCGTGTTTGATGACCGACTTGTTGCGCCGCGCCAGCGTTTGCGCGGCGAATTGGTGCAGCGTGGTTTCCGTCTCTTCCGCTTGCACACCGTGCATCCACGCGCCGAAGCGCAGCAGCAGACGCTGAAAATCCGGCGAGGCGAGGCTCTGCTCCATTCCGGCATGTTGCTTCTTGCGCGCGCGCTCGCTCACGCTCAACACCTCGCGCAGTCCGGCGTGTTCCGGCAAGCGGGTGCAAATCGGTGCCAGCGTCTGCGTGACGAACACGTCCCATTCGCGCGAACGCCCCAGCTCCACACACAACTTCGCCACCTGCCCGCGCAAGTCCGTCAATTCCGCATCGGCGTGAAAGCGTTGCGCGATAGCCAGCGCCACGCGCAAGCGGCGCAAGCCGACGCGCACCTGATGCAGATATTCCTCATCCAGTTTTAGCAGCGCGCCCGGCACGTTGGATTGCACGTGCGACAAACAGGCGGCGATCAAGTCTTGCAGGGCGCTGGCGATGGACTGCGATTTTTTCAGCGGCGGAAATTTGGCTTTGCTCACCGAGGGATTGCTTGCTGCGAACAGCAGGTAGCCGTATTCCGCCTTGCTGGTGTGCTCCACTTGCAGCGGCACGATGTCGAGCAAGGCCAGCGCGAGTTTGAACAGTTGCTGCGGCGCGCCGGATTTGAGTTCGAGTTCCACTTCCGAAATCGGACAGCTCGATTGCCCGGCGCGTATCTCGCCGCTGTCCATACACAGCTCGATCTCCGCGCCCCCGAAATTCAGCAGGCGCACATTGCGCGAAAAGTCGGTGACAAACACCGGCTGCAAACGGTTGCGCACGCCGCTCGGCAATTCGCCGCCGCTTTGCTTGAGCGCATCGAAATCCAATTGCTCGGACAGCACCGGCGTTTCCCATTCGTTGCGCTGATGCAGCCCCGCACTCACCTGCCCGCCGCCTTTTAACGTTTGCAAAAACTGTTTGCCGATGCGGCGCAAACGCAAAGCCATCGCGCGCCGGCGCAGTGCCAGATCGGCGGTGTCGTAGTAGATGCTGTACAGCTTGAGCGTGCGCGCGCGGGTGGAAGAAAGCGAACGCAGGAAGGGATGACGCTTGAGCTTTTGCAGATGCTCTGGAGTGATGTGCAGCTTGAGTTCGGTTTCGATGGTCACGGCGGACTTAAATCAAAACGGGACGATCCGACAGTTCGTTAATTTTGTCAGTGCCAACATGCGGGTAATGCCGCGCGAGATGCGCGCCCACGCTGCGTATTCCGGCGATAACACCTTGCTCGAATTTTCCCTCGCGGAACGATGCTTCCATTTCTTTGCACACCAACTCCCACACCTCCTGACCGAGTTTGGTATGCACACCGCGATCCGCGATGATTTCCACATCGCGGTCGGCCAGCAACAAATAGATCAGCACACCGTTATTTTGTTCGGTATCCCATACGCGTAGCTTGGAAAAAACTTCAACCGCTCTGGCGCGCGCCGTCTGCCCGGCCAGCAACGGCGACAGCTCCAGCGCATGCTCGACCGCGAAACGGATTTGTCCGGCATGTGTTTGCTCAACTTCGGCGATGGTGCGCTCGATGTTTTCCAGCGCGGCGCGCGGGAAATTTCGACGCAGCGCAGCGTGACCTACTGACAGATGTTTGATGATGCGTTTGATGTTCATTACCAGCCTCCCGAAGCCCCACCACCACCGAAGCCACCTCCGCCGCCGCTGAAGCCTCCGCCCCCGCCGCCGCTACCCCAACCTCCGCCTCCACCACCGCCCCAACCCGAGGGAAAAGAAGAACCTCTACCGCTCATGCCGAAGATTAGCGAGAAAACAAAAGCCAGAAATGCGATGCCCGCAGCCCACGCCGCCGACAGCAGAGTTATCCAGACCAAGCCGCCTATCAGTCCGCCGACAATCAGCCCGCTGGGAAGCCGCCCCAACATCTGACGCAGAATGATGTTGCCGAACATAAAAATGATGAACGCTATGCCAAACACGTTTCCCAACTTATCGGAATCGGAATTTGCATTACCCGAGGAAGAACTTTGAGCGGGCGGCGGCAGCGGTTCGCCTTCCACCACCTTGATGATAGAAGTCACCCCGGCATCAATGCCCGCATAAAACTCGCCGCGCTTGAAGTACGGCGTGATGACCTCGGCCACAATGCGCTTCGCCGTGGCATCGTTCAACGCGCCTTCCAAGCCGTAACCGACTTCGATGCGCAACTTGCGGTCATCCTTGGCGATGAGCAGCAGCACACCGTCATCCACGCCCTTGCGTCCCTGCTTCCATGCTTCAGCAACGCGAATACTGAATTGCTCGATCTCCTCCGGCTTGGTGGTGGGCACAATCAGCACAGCGATCTGCGAACCTTTGCCGGTTCCAAAAGCCGCGAGTCGCGCATCCAGCGCCTGCGTCTGCGCGGCATCCAGCGTGGCGGTAAGATCGGTGACGCGCTGCGTGAGTTTGGGCACGGTAACTTCGGCTTGCGCCGTGCCGCAAAGCAACAGCGCGAACAGCAGAAGTTGCGTGCAGAGCCGTTTCATTTACTTGGCTGGTGCTGCCTTGGGTGCGGCGAAATCGATCTTCGGCGGTTTAGATACCGCCTTCTCGTCCTCCACTGTGAACGAAGGTTTTACGCTGTAGCTGAACATCATGGCAGTAAGATTGGTCGGGAACGAACGCGCCAGCACGTTGTAGGCTAGCACCGATTTGATGTATCGGTTGCGCGCCACGGTGATGCGGTTTTCCGTGCCTTCAAGTTGCGCCTGCAAATCGCGATAGCCGGCGATCGACTGGAGCTGCGGATATTTTTCAACAACCACCATCAAGCGCGAAAGTGCCGAGGACAGCTCACCCTGCGCAGCGTTGAATTGCGCAAACGCTTTCGGGTCATTGATCAGTTCTGGCGTGGCCTGAATGCTGCCGACCTTGGCGCGCGCCTCGGTAACACCAACGAGAATATCTTTTTCCTGGGCAGCAGCCCCTTTGACGATTTCGACCAGATTGGGAACCAAATCGAAGCGGCGCTGGTACTGGTTCAGCACCTCCGCCCAGTCGGCCTTGACCTGTTCGTCGTTGGCCTGGAAATCGTTGTAGCCGCAACCGCTCAACAGCGCGACCAGCATCATCATCAATAAAGCACGCATCGTAAAATCTCCTTGGTTGAACTTGAGTTGCACGAGAAAACTATAGCACCAAAACCGCAACGATAAATTGGGCGATGGCGGGAATTTTTCAAGTCACCTCATGAAGGTGCCCGTCAATAGGCGATCTACATCATTCGCTTAACGGAGATGCCCGTATTTAATGGCTCGCGGGGCATTTGCCTGTTTTTTAAACCGCCTGCCCCGCCGCATAGCCCGAAGACCACGCCCACTGGAAGTTGTAGCCGCCGAGTTGTCCGGTCACGTCCATCACTTCGCCGACGAAATACAAGCCGGGTACGTCCATGCACTCCATGGTTTTGGACGACAGCGCATGCGTATCCACGCCGCCGCAGGTCACTTCGGCTTTGCTGTAGCCCAGCGTGCCAGTCGGGGTGATTTGCCAGTTTTTGATTTTGTCGGCCAAGGCGCGCAATTCCTTTTCGGCAAATTGATTGAGCGGTTTGTTTATTGTCCATTGTGTGGCGATGATCTCGGCCAGACGTTTAGTCAAATGCTGCGCCAGAAAATTGCTCAACAGCATTTTGCTGCCGCGCTGTTGCAGGAACATTTCGCGCAGGTCGTGATCGGGCAGCAGGTCGATGGACAGCGGCTGTCCGTGTTCCCAGTACGAGGAGATTTGCAGAATGGCCGGGCCGCTCAGGCCCCTATGGGTAAACAGCAGGTTTTCGCGGAAGCTGCGTTTGGCGAAACTCACCACCGCATCCTGCGAGATGCCCGCCAGTTCGGCATACGCCGCCCATTCTTCGGGATGAAATGTGAGCGGGACCAATCCCGGTTTGAGCTTGGTCATGGGCACACCGAATTGCTCGGCGACTTTGTAGCCGAAGGGGGTTGCGCCTATCTTGGGGATGGACAGGCCGCCGGTGGCGATGACCAAGGAGGTAGCGCGGTATTTTCCGCGCGGAGTGGTGATGGAATAACGTGCTGCGGCTTGCGGGGAGTGTTCCCCCACCCCTAGCCCCGTGACAGCTCCCTCTCCCGCCGGGAGAGGGCTGGGGTGAGGGTGGAGAGGGGAAATGCTTTGCACTTCGCACGGCATGCACCAGCGCACGCCCGCCGCATCGCATTCCGTTTTGAGCATGGCGATGATGGCTTCCGATTCTTCGTCGCAGAACAATTGTCCCAGCGTTTTTTCGTGGTAGCCGATGCCGTGTTTGTCCAGCATGGCGATGAAGTGTTGCGGGGTGAAGCGCGCCAGCGCGGAGCGGCAGAAATGCGGGTTGTGCGAGAGATAGTTTTCCGGTTTGGCGTTGAGGTTGGTGAAGTTGCAGCGCCCGCCGCCGGAGATGCGGATCTTCTCGGCGAGCTTGGCCGAGTGATCGAGCAGCAGCACGGAACGCCCGCGCTGCGCGGCGGTCAGCGCGCACATCATGCCCGCAGCGCCCGCGCCGATGATGATTGCATCGAACTCCGAATCCGGTTTGCTCATCAGGCTTCAGCAGCCAATTTTTTCCACACGCATGCGCCTTTGCTGGCTTTGTCGATGTCGGCCAGTTGCGTTTCGTGCAGCGCCAACTCTTCATCATCGGCACACAACACGCGCACGCTCAAATGGATCGCCTCGCCTGTCGCGCCGAATTGCACGCCAACCTCTTCCGCAGCCTCTTCGCCCAGCAGACTCTCCTGCCCGCGCGTCATGCCCAGATACACCTCGGCCAGCAGCTCGGTGTCCAGCAGCGCGCCGTGCAAAGTGCGGTGCGAGTTGTCGATGAAGTAGCGGTCGCACAAAGCATTCAGATTGTTCTTTTTGCCGGGATGCAAATCCTTAGCGACCTTCAAGGTGTCGATCACCGGATTGTCCAGCGGCGGCAGGCCGGCCAACTTCAGTTCGGCATTGAGAAAGCCCAGGTCGAACGGCGCGTTGTGGATGATGAGCTGCGCGTCGCCAATGAATTCCAGCAGCGCGGGCGCAATCTCGGCAAACTTGGGTTCGTCCTGCAACCGGTCCAGCGTCAGCCCGTGCACCGCCGCCGCGCCCTCGTCAATCTCGCGCTCGGGATTCAGATAGCGGTGAAACATGCGCTCGGAAACCTTGCGCCCGTCCAGCTCGATCGCCGCCACTTCGATGATGCGATGTCCCTGCTTGGGATCGAGGCCGGTGGTTTCGGTGTCTAGTACAACTTGTCTCATGTGATGTGCTCCTGAAAAAACCTTTGCCCGCAGATTACGCAGATTTCTCAGATTAAAAACCAAGAACTGCTCATCGAATTCCACACAAAATAATCTGCGTTAATCTGCGTAATCTGCGGGCAAAAAGTTTTTAAGATTTATTCCTTAATTCTTCAATCCCGCGATTCGCCAGCATATCGGCGCGCTCGTTGCCGTCGTGTCCGGCGTGGCCTTTGACCCATATCCATTCGATCTGATGCCGTGCCACCGCTTCATCCAGCCTGCGCCATAAATCCTCGTTCTTCACCGGCTGCTTGCTCGCCGTTTTCCAGCCGCGCTGTTTCCAGCCGGGCAGCCATTCGGTGATGCCTTGCAGCACGTATTTGGAGTCGGTATGCAGCCGCACCTTGCACGGGCGTGTCAGGGTTTCCAGCGAAGCAATCGCCGCCATCAGTTCCATGCGATTGTTGGTGGTATGCGCTTCGCCGCCGCACAGTTCGCGCTCTTTGCCCTTGGCGCGCAACAACACGCCCCAGCCGCCAATACCGGGATTTCCCTTGCATGCGCCGTCGCTGAAAATATCCACCACATCACTCATTTTAAAATCCTGAAAAACAATTTAGCCACAGAGTACACAGAGGTCACAGAGGTCACAGAGAAAACCAACACGACCACACGAGAGCGATTCATTTTTTGGGTGAAGCGATGAAATGTGGGGCAAGCACTTCTCTCTCTGTGTTCTCTGTGATCTCTGTGGCTAAAATTGGGGTTGATACTTGCTGGATGCCCTTGTTCAATTTTGCCGATGACGGTATCAGGTTGCTCACCAGTCCTTTATTCCATTTCGGTTTGATCGGCCGCATGCCAGGAACGCGCTTGATCGCATGCAAAAAATACACGCCGCCGCCCACCGCCCACCAGCGGTCACCCGCTTTTTCCATGAATGAATAGCGGTTCAGCCATTTGCTTTGATGGAACGGCGGCGCGTAAGCGGCGAATCTGCCGCCCACCACCTCGAAGCCCAGCAGCGCCAGCCAGTCCTTCATGCGTTGCAGCTTGATGAAATGCCCCTGCCACGGGAATCCCTGTTTCCTGCCCAGCCTGCGCTGCAAGCCCCACAGACTGAACGGGTTGAAGCCGCTAATCAGCAAATGTCCTTCAGGCATCAGCACGCGCTCCACTTCGCGGATAATCTGGTGCGGGTTGTCGGAAAATTCCAGCACATGCGGCATCAGCACCAGATCGATGCTGCCGCTGTCGAACGGCAACTCGGCGTAGGTCAGGCGCACATCGTTGCCGCTCTGGCTGCCCGCCGAAAAGCGCAACGGCATGCGGTTGCTGCGCAAAAACTTGTACTCGGGCAAGCCCAGTTGCAGCGCGTTATAGCCGAAGATGTCGCTCACCGTATGGTCGAAGAAAGCCTGCTCGCGCGACAACACATAGCCGCCCTGCGCTGTAGCGAACCATTCACTCAAACTTTGGGCGATTACTTTAGAATTCGGCATCCGATTCGCTGACCTGTGATGATAAAAATTACCGCCATTCCCGCGCTGCAAGACAATTACATCTGGGCGCTGCACGACGACCGGCACGTCGTGATCGTCGATCCCGGCGAGGCTGCGCCGGTGCTGGACTTCATCGAACGAAACAATTTACAGCTTGACGCAATCCTGTGTACCCACCGCCATGGCGACCATGTCGGCGGCATAGTCGAACTGCGCAGAGTATATAACGTGCCCGTCTATGGACGAAGCCATCCGCGCAACCCGCACATCACCGATGACTTGATCGAAGGCGACCAATTGCGGCTAGAACCGCTGGGCATCACCTTCGACATCATCGAGACTCCCGGCCATTTTGAAGGTCACATTGTTTTCATCGCGCCGGGGATATTGCTGTGCGGCGACATGATCTTTGCTGCCGGCTGTGGCAAAAATTTCGAAGGCACGCTGGAACAACTGCACCATTCGCTGCAACGTCTGGCGGCACTACCCGACGACACGCTGATTTATTGCGCGCACGAATACGCCGACTACAACCTGCCCTTTGCGCTGCTGTGCGAACCAAGCAACCCGAACATCAAACGACGACTGGCGGAAACCGAAATACTGCGCGCCGCCGACCAACCCACCGTCCCGTTCACCCTCGCCACCGAGAAAGCCACCAACCCGTTTCTGCGCTGCACCAATCCCGAACTCATTCATACCTTGCAAGCGCGCGGCTTGAAAGACACCAGCCCGCTCGCCGTGTTTACTGCGTTGACGGAATGGCGGGCGCGTTTCTAACCCACCGCATCAACTTTCCTCGCCCGCTTGCTGGAGAGACCGCAGTCGCCGAATTGAACCCCATGAACCGCGCTGATTTTCGTAGGTCGGGATTTATCCCGATGCTTTTTTCTCAAATCCTTTAACACCGTCGGGATAAATCCCGACCTACAAAAGCGTGAGGCTCATGGATAGGGGCTGGGGAAAGGGAAATGCTGCGCGCAATACCCGAGCAAAATAATCGCTGGCTATTTTTTCTTCCATCCGTATAATGCGCGCCTTGCCGTTCTCTGGACGGTATCGAGTTCATCGTTTTCTGACCCTCCAGCGTCCAATCAGGACGCGCCAAGCTTCACCGGTTAGCGACGATGTTTGTTTGCGCCGGTAGCGGATTTTCCCCCTACTGAATTTCATTGTGTGGCCTGTTGGCCGCGCATGCGCTGTGTCTTAAAAATTTTAAGGAACCAACGTGTCTGAAAAAATCATTGAAACTGCAATTCCCGCTTCTGCCGAAAACGTAATCACTTTTGCCTCTTTGGGTCTGGCTCCCGCCATTCTGCAAGCTGTGCAGGATGCGGGTTACACCGTACCTTCCCCCATTCAAGCGCAAGCCATTCCCGAAGCAATGGCCGGACATGACCTGATGGCCTCCGCCCAGACCGGCACCGGCAAGACCGCCGCGTTCATTCTGCCAGCATTGCAGAAGCTGTCGGTTGAAGCTGCGGTGCGCGGCAAAGGCCCGCGTATTCTGGTGCTGACCCCGACGCGCGAACTGGCACAACAAGTTTCCGACGCTGCCAATAAATATGGCAAGAACATGCGCGTCAAAGTAGTCAGCATCCTCGGCGGCATGCCCTACCCGCTGCAAAACAAATTGCTGTCCGGTTTCGTGGACATCCTCGTTGCCACACCGGGTCGTTTGATCGACCACATCGAACGCGGCCGCATCGACTTCTCGCGTCTGGAAATGCTGGTGCTGGACGAAGCCGACCGCATGCTGGACATGGGTTTCATCGACGACGTGGAACGCATCGCCGCTGCCACGCCCGCCACGCGCCAGACTTTGCTGTTCTCCGCCACGCTGGAAGGCGCGATCGGTAACCTGGCAATGCGCCTGCTGAAGAGCCCGAAACGCATCAGCGTTGCGTCTTCTCAAGCGCGCCACGAAAACATCGAACAACGCCTGATGTATGTGGACGACATGGCACACAAGAATCGCCTGCTCGACCACCTGTTGCGCGATGTCGATCTGAATCAGGCACTGGTGTTCACCGCCACCAAGCGCGATGCCGACTCGTTGGCGGATGAACTGTCCGCTGCCGGTCACGCCGCCGCCGCTTTGCACGGCGACATGAACCAGCGCGAACGTAACCGCACCCTGCTCAACCTGCGCAAAGGTAATGTGCGCGTGCTGGTTGCCACCGACGTTGCCGCGCGCGGCATCGACGTGGCCGGCATCACCCACGTGATCAACTTCGACTTGCCGAAGTTCGCCGAAGACTACGTGCACCGCATCGGCCGTACCGGCCGCGCTGGCGCATCCGGTATCGCTGTATCGTTCGCTTCCAACCGCGATGCGGTGAACCTGAAAAAGATCGAACGCTTCACCGGCCAACCGATCAAGGCGCATACCGTTGAAGGCATGGAGCCGAAGTTCAAGCCGCGTCCCGCATCGTCCGCACCTCGCGGCGGCGCACCGCGCGGTAACGGCGGCGGCTTCAACAGCCGCAGCAACGGCGGCGGTTACAGCAACCGCAACGGCGGCGACTTCAACAATCGCGGCAATGGCGGCGGCTTCAACTCCCGTCACAGCGCACCGGACAGCCGTCACGAACACCCGCAAGACGCGCGCCGCGAAGGAGCGAAACACACCCGCTTCAACAACGATGCCCGCCCTGCCCGCGCACCGTTCGGCGGCAACGCCAACGGCAACGTGAGCGGAAATTACAGCGGCAACCGTGCAGCCCCATCGCACCACACCGCCTCGCATCACACCACGACACACCACACCGCAGCGCCGCGCACCTCCGCACCGCGCCCGCAAGGTAGCAGCACCTTCTCCTTGGGACGCGGCAACAACAGCAACCCGAATGGCAACAAACGCTAAACCGATAGGTTAAGCGGAATAAAAAAGGCACGCTTCGGCGTGCCTTTTTTATGTATCCTACAAACCTACAAATTCCGCCGCAAGGCAAACCAATGGAACAGCTTACCCTTATTGAACCCGGCGAAAATTGGCGACAGCCCATAGACCCTGAGCTTGCCTTTGCACCTGCATCCAACGGCTTTCGGATGCAGTACGAGCATGCCAACGGGAGGCTGTACCAAGGGGACTCAATTGCCTGGCTTGAGTCTTTGGACAATGCCAGCGTTGATCTCGTTTTTGCCGACCCACCCTACAACATCAAGAAAGCGGATTGGGATAACTTCGAGAGTCAGGAAAAGTATATCGAGTGGTCTATCCAATGGATAGCTCAAGCCTCGCGCGTGTTGAAGCCAACGGGGTCAATGTATGTGTGCGGTTTCTCGGAAATCCTTGCCGATTTGAAACATCCGGCATCAAAATATTTCAAGCATTGCCGCTGGCTAATCTGGCACTACAAAAATAAAGCGAATTTGGGCGGCGATTGGGGACGGTCGCACGAAAGCATAATTCATTTTCGCAAGTCGGATGCGTCCAAGCTCAACATCGACGATGTGCGCACCCCCTATGGCGCGCACACGCTGAAATATCCCTCCCATCCACAGGCCGAGACCAGTGCATATAGCAAAGGAGTAATCAAAAAACGCGACAATTGGTTGCCACATCCCAAAGGAGCAAAACCCAAAGATGTGATTGATATTCCGACCACTTGCAATGGCATGGGCGAAAAGACTCCGCACCCCACGCAAAAGCCGGAAGAGTTGTTGCGCAAATTTGTGCTGGCCTCATCGAATGAAGGCGATCTGGTGATTGACCCGTTTTCCGGCTCAGGCACCACCGCCGTGGTGGCCGAACAATTGGGGCGACACTGGATGGCTTGCGATCTCGACCCGCAATACAACCAATGGGCAATTGAACGGCTTGAAAATGTGCGGCGCATGACGAAAGAAGAGTGGATCGCGCATGATCGGAAGACTGCGGAGAGAAGGGAATCCATCCGATGAAACTTTCCGACTTGGTGAATCACGCCGCAGATAAAAAAAGGTTTCACTCCATCGCGCAATACATCGATTTTTGCAGCCGCTATTTGGAATTTGTCGAGACCGGACTGCAAGCGCGCATCGTGTCTCAAAATGAAAGTCAGTATCAATTTTTTCAGTACAAAAATGAAGGCAGCTTCAACATCACGCGACCACTGAATTCGCAGTTGATGTATGACGCGAACAGCTTCGCCACAGCGGCAAAACAGTTCGGAATAACGCTTGAACAGTTGCGCGACGGTCAGCATCCGGCTGATGATTTGCGCGCAAACCTGATTCGCACCATCTACACACTGCAACAAGCTATCGGTGCAGCGCTTGATGGACTACCTGCCGGAAAATCGAATCAGGCCAGAAAGGTGAATGGCGACTTATTCGAGCGGTTGATTCGTTTGCTGATCGTGTCTCTCAAAGTGGATTGCGTGTCGGGGACAATGCAAGTTCCGGTAAAAGATGCGGATGGAACGGAGCTTTTCAAATCCAGCTATCAGCACGATTTGCTGATAAGCAAAGACGATGAAATGAAAATTATCGGCTCGGTAAAAACCTCCAGCAAAGACCGCATCGACAAGGTCTTCATGGATAAATTTCTGTACAACCGCCTCACCGATACCGCCCTGCCACATATCGCCATTTTCCTGAACGACGTGCAACGCAAGAAATCGAAACGGGAAAATGAATACGGGATTAGCGCCACGTTCCTGCCCGGTCACTTCAAAGCGTTCACAGTCAAATTAAATCCACTGGACGGTGTGTATTACTGTGACATTCGCCCCAACATGATTTCCGACACACTACTTTCACAGCACATCAAAACCATCGACCATTTTTTCTACTCCGACCTTTGGACACTTCTCGAAAAGCCGGGACAACAGCTTGAAGAGGTCGCTATCAAATCGCAGAAAAACGGAAAAGCCGTTTGATTCTGTCCGCGTAAAATATCTCGGCTCTGAACATACGAACTGCTCCGCAACGCCCGTCAATAGGCGTTCTACGCGATGCGCTTGATGGAGAAGGCCGTGGTTATTGGTCTGCGCTCAAACAGGGGGGTGCAGTTTTTGCTATTGTGTTGATACTCAGGTGGTTGTGCTGTCACGCTCTATCCTCTATCCTCGCACCCGTTCCAAATATCCAATCACATCATGTCTATCAGTATCAAATCCCCGCAGGAAATCGAGAAGATGCGCGTTGCCGGTCGTTTGGCCGGTGAGGTGCTGGATTACATTACGCCGTTTGTCAAAGTCGGTGTCGCCACCGAAGAGCTGGACAAGTTGTGCCACGACTATATGGTGAAGGTGCAAGGCTGCGTTCCCGCGCCGCTGAATTACACGTCGAACGGTTCGCATTCGCCGTATCCGAAGTCCATTTGCACTTCGATCAATCATCAGGTGTGTCATGGCATTCCGGGCGACAAGAAGTTGAAGAACGGCGACATCGTGAATCTGGACATCACCACGATCAAGGATGGTTTTCACGGCGACACCAGCCGCATGTTTTATATCGGCGAGCCGTCGATCCAGGCCAGGCGTTTGTGCGAAGCGTCTTATACCGCGATGTGGCTGGGCATCCGCACGGTCAAGGCGGGTGCGTATCTGGGCGACATCGGTTGCGCGATTCAATCCTACGCGGAAGGGCTGGGCTACAGCGTGGTGCGCGAATTTTGCGGGCACGGCATCGGCAGAAATTTCCACGAAGAGCCGCAGGTGCTGCATTACGGCAAGGCCAAGACCGGCCCCAAACTGGAAGCGGGCATGATCTTCACCATCGAGCCGATGATTAACGCGGGCAAGGCGGGCACCAAGCAACTGGGCGACGGCTGGACGGTGGTGACCAAGGATCACAGCTTGTCGGCGCAATGGGAGCACACCATTCTGGTGACCGAAAGCGGCTGCGAAGTGTTGACCCAATCCGCCGGTGCGCCGCCTGTTCCAGACTGAGCTTCAAAGCCTCCATGTCCATCACCAAAATCCGCGACAGCTTGCGCACTGCGCGCCGTGCGCTGCAAGAAAGCTATACCGCTCACACTCAGCCCGCGCGCCATCTGCATGCGCATACCAAAATCGTCGATGAACATTTGCAGCAGGTGTGGCAACTGCTGGAGATGCCTGCCGATCTGGCGCTGGTGGCGGTGGGCGGTTATGGCCGCGAGGAGTTATTTCCCAAGTCGGACATCGACCTGTTGATCCTGTTGCCGCAACAGCCGGATGAAGCGTTACAACAGCGCTTGCAGGAACTGGTTGGCAAGTTATGGGACATCGGGCTGGAAGTCGGCCACAGCGTGCGCACCATAGGCGAATGCATGTCCGAATCGTCCGATGTGACGGTGCAAACCAATCTGCTGGAGGCGCGCCATATCACGGGCAACCGCGCGCTGTTTCTGGAAATGCGCGAAGCACTTGCCGCGCATCTGAGCCGCCGCGCGTTTTATCTGGCCAAGGTGCAGGAGCAGGAAAAACGCCATACGCGGTTTCAGGATACCGATTTCAATCTCGAACCGAATCTCAAGGAAAGCCCCGGCGGTCTGCGCGATTTGCAGACGGTGTTGTGGATCAGCCGCGCCAGCGGTTTCGGCGGAACGTGGCGCAAACTCGCCGCAGCGAAACTGATTACCGCGCAGGAAGCCAGCGCCGTCGCGCGCCACGAGGCGCTGTTGCAAACGCTGCGCATCCAGTTGCACTACATCGCCGGACGGCGCGAAGACCGCATCCTGTTCGACTATCAAACCGAGCTGGCTACGCAGATGCACATCGCCGCCACCGACACGCGCCGCGCCAGCGAAATTCTGATGCAGCGCTACTACCGCACCAAGCGCGCGGTGCTGCAACTCAGCGCCATTCTTTTGCAGAATCTGCATACGCATTTGTTCCCGGAAGTGGACACGGTGTATCCGCTCAACGAGCGTTTCCTGTCGCGCAACAACCTGCTTGAAGCGCGCGACGAAATGTTATTCGAGCATGATCCCTCGGCGATTCTGGAAAGTTTTTTGCTGATGGAACAGCATGGGAAACTGACCGGTTTTTCCGCGCCGACCGCGCGCGCGCTGATCCGTGCGCGTGTCAAAATCGACGCGGCATTCCGCCGCGATGAAAAGAACCGCGCGCTGTTTATGGAGATCATGCGCGCGCCGCAAGGCATCACCCACGTGCTGCGGCGCATGAGCCGCAGCGGCATTCTGGGGCGCTACCTGCCCGCCTTCGGGCGCATCGCGGGGCAGATGCAGCACGACCTGTTTCACGTCTATACCGTGGATGAACACATCCTGATGGTGGTGCACAACCTGCGCTGTTTCGCGCTGAAGCGGCATGAGCACGAGCATCCGCTGTGCAACAAACTAATGAAGGATTTTGCCCGCCCCGAAGTGTTGTATATCGCCGGATTGTTCCATGACATCGCCAAGGGGCGCGGCGGCGACCACGCGCAAAAAGGCCGCGCCGATGCCGAGCGTTTTTGCAAGCAGCACAACCTGTCGCGCGAGGATAGAAAGCTGGTGGTGTGGCTGGTCGGACATCATCTCGATCTTTCCGCCACAGCACAAATGCAGGATCTGGCCGATCAGGATGTGATCGCCGCGTTCGCCAAAAAAATCCCGAACGACCGCTATCTGGTGGCGCTATATATGCTCACCGTGGCCGATGTGCTGGGCACCAGCCCCAAGGTGTGGAACGTGTGGAAAGGCAAGTTATTCGAGAACCTGTTCCAATCCACACGGCGCTTTATGGTGGGCGGCAAGATCGCCGATCAGGTCGGCGAAGTGCGCCGCCTCGCAGCGGAAACGCTCAGCCTGTACGCCATCCATTCCGAGGTTTACGAATTGCTGTGGGCGCAATTGGACCCGGACTATTTCCTGCGCCACGAGCCGCACGAAATCGCGTGGCACACGCGCTTGCTGGCGCATCGCGTGAACAGCGACGTGCCCGTGGTCAAGGCGCGGTTGAGCCGCATCGGCGAGGGGATGCAGGTTTTCGTCTATACCAGAGACAAGCCGTACCTGTTCGCATGCATCTGCAATTTCTTCGCGCGCATGAACTACAACATCATGGAAGCCAAAGTGCATACCACGCATCACGGTTACGCACTGGACAGTTTTCAGGTGATGGATGCGGGCAACAGCAAAACCGTTTACCGCGATGTGTTGAACTATATCGAATACGAGTTGGCGCAAAAACTTGCCGGCGATGCCTCGCCCGCCGCACCGCACGCTGGCCGCGTCAGCCGCCAACTCAAACATTTCCCCATCGCGCCAAGAGTCGGTATCGCGCATGACGAAAAAGGCCAGCACATTTTATCTATCGTGGCCGGTGACCGTCCCGGCTTGCTGGCGCAAATCGCCTATTTGCTGGCGCAGCATCACATTGAATTGCGCAGCGCAAAGATCAATACGCTGGGCGCGCGCGCCGAAGATACGTTCTGGATCAGCGGTAAAACGCTGGATAAGGAAGATGAAACCGGCAAGCTTTGCGAAGCGCTACGGCAACAACTCGCGTGAAGTTTTATGCATAAAAAACCTTGTTTGCCCGCAGATTACACAGATTAACGCCGATTAAACAACAGGTAGCCTCAGTTTTTTTGCCACTCCTTTCGGGCGAGGCTCATCTCTACAATCAGCCTCAGATAATCTGCGTAAATCTGTGTAATCTGCGGGCTGAACTGGGTTTTAAGGTTTATCCCTTGCTCTTGCAATTGGCCGTTTCCCAGCGTGTTTTCCAGGCAACAAATTCCTCGGCCGGCATCGGTCTGGCGACAAAATATCCCTGCACTTCGTCGCAGCCGATAGCGGCCAGTAAATTCCAGTCTTCCCGCGTTTCCGCGCCTGAAGCGACAACGTTCAAACCGAGTGCATGCCCCATTTTCAGGCTCGACTCCAAAATGGCGCGCGCCACATCATCGGTGGTGGCACTGCAAACGAAGGTGCGATCCATCTTGATTTCAGTGAAAGGCAATTGCTTCAACTTTTCCATGCTTGAATAGCCTGTGCCGAAGTTATCTATGGATACGCCGAAGCCTTTGAGCCGCAAGCGGGTGATGACTTCCAGGCTGGTGGGAATATCGCTCATCAGGCGACTCTCGGTCATTTCCAGTATCACCCGGTTTGTATTCAATCCGGCTTGCCGCACAAAGTCGGCGAACACCTCCGGCAGATCGAGCCTGTTCAAGCTGTTCATGGAAATATTCACCGATAGATTCAAGTCATAGCCCTTGCGCATCCACTCGCCCAGATGAGCCAATGCCTTGCCGAACATCACCATGGTCAGGTCATTTATCAGGCCGTATTCTTCCGCCACAGGAATGAAGGCGACCGACTGAATCAGGCCGCGTTCGGGATGCCGCCAACGCACCAGACACTCAGCACCAGCCACACTACGATCAGCCAGCCGCACTCTGGGCAGAAAGAAAGTCTCAAGTCGATCCGCATCCAATCCGGCACGGATTTCTTCGGGAGTAAGCTGCTGTATCTGCCCATAGACGTTGTTCGGCACAGTGCCGATAAGATCCATGAGCGCAACCAATAGTGCTTCTTTTTCAACCGGCTTGCGCAACGTGCCGAGAAAACGCAGCCGGTGCGCGTGTACCAGACTCTCCACGGTTTTGATCACCCGCTTATCTGCACCCGAAGAAATGATCACGCCACCTTCAAAACCGCGATGCGCCAGATGCCGCAAAAATTCGATGCCATCCATACCCGGCATGGCGAGATCGCAGATCACCAGTTGCGGTAAATTGATTGCGTTATCAATGATCTCCAGCGCAGCATGTCCCTCAAGGGATCTGTTGATGCTTTTGATGCCCAGTTTGCGCAGCATGCCTTCCATCAAATCCTGCGCAAATTCGTCGCTATCCACCAATAGCACGCGCAAGGATTCGAGCTTGTCTAAAATCGGAGCTGAAATATTGTTGATTGTTTTATTCATTTGAATGATTCCTGAAAATAATACGGTTGTATTGACAGGTTCATGCGATTCTCGAACGGACATTAACAGCGGCGGATTTCTCCTGTAGGGAGTTCAAGAGAGAGGACTGCAAACAGAATAGAAGCAGACAATAACGAATACATTTCATCGTATTTCCCCACTTTTTCTTCGGGCTGCAATATTACGCCAAACGAGAAATGGATATGAAATAAATGAAATGGAAAAATTTTACTGAAAGTAAATTTGTTTGCCGCAAGACCGCCAATTTTCAGGTTGGCTACGGGAATCCAAAAATAAAAAAGACTTGCAACATTTCTGCTGCAAGTCTTGTTACTACTGGTCGGGGCGGGGAGATTCGAACTCCCGACCCCTTGCACCCCATGCAAGTACGCTACCAGGCTGCGCTACGCCCCGAGGGCGCGGATTATAGCAGAGCACCCAGAAAATCTCGAAGCTGTTTATGCGTTTTTCAATCAGGAATGCAGCAGCGAAATAATTTCGCGCAATTCTCGTTTGAACATGCCCGCATTGAAGCTTGGGGTATTGACGGGAACGGCGATTTCTTTCTGCGCGGCAGGTTGTTCCAAGCGTCCGCGCGCGCCGCTGATAGTGAATCCTTCTTCGTAAAGCAGTTGGCGGATACGGCGGATGAGCAACACTTCGTGGTGCTGGTAATAGCGGCGATTGCCGCCGCGCTTCACCGGTTTGAGTTGGGAGAATTCCTGCTCCCAGTAACGCAACACATGCGCTTTCACCCCGCACAATTCGCTGACTTCTCCGATAGTGAAGTAGCGTTTCGCCGGGATAGGCGGCAATTCTGAATTAGCTACGTGCTGTTCCATGATAGTTCTTTTCTACCATGCTCTTGAGTTTCTGGCTGGGATGAAAAGTGACCACCCGGCGCGCGGTGATCGGTATCTCTTCTCCGGTTTTTGGATTGCGTCCCGGACGTTGCGGTTTGTCGCGCAATTGAAAGTTGCCGAAGCCGGAAAGCTTGACGCTCTCGCCTTGCTCCAGTTGCATGCGAATTTCTTCAAAGAAGGTCTCCACCATGTCTTTAGCTTCACGCTTGTTCAGCCCCACTTTTTCAAACAGTAGATCGGCCAGTTCGGCTTTGGTCAGTGTCGTCATATTCTCCTCTTACATACGCAACTGCGCGCCTTGGGTTTGCAGAGCTGCAACCAGACGCGTCAAATTTTCTTCAATCTCGATATCGGTCAAAGTTTTTTGAGTATCTTGCAACAACACACGGAATGCAAGGCTTTTTTTGCCTTGCTCCACACCCTTGCCGCGATACACATCGAACAAGGCCAACTCCACCACTTTGGGCGCTTTGGCCGCCTGCATGGCATCCAATAGCGTCTGCACGGTCACGCCTTCGTCCACCAGCAGCGCAAGATCGCGGCGAACGGGCGGGAAACGCGAAATGTCGGAGGCCTTCGGCACATTGCCCTGAGTCAACGCGCCCAACTCTACTTCAAACCACAGCACTGCTTGCGGCAAATCGTATTGCTGTTGCCATTGCGGATGCAGTTCACCGATCCAGCCGATTGCGCGACCATCCAGCAGGATGCGCGCTGAACGCCCCGGATGCGATGCCGGATGAGGCGCTGTCTGAAAGCTCAGACTGCGCGGCGCGAACAACGCTTCCACATCGCTTTTCACATCGTAGAAGTCCACATTGCGTGCGGGCGAGCCCCATTGTTCGGACAAAGCGCCGCCGTAAGCCAATCCGGCCAGACGCTCATGCTGCTCGTAGCTTCCCGCCTGGGCGAAGAAACAACCTCCGATCTCGAACAGGCGCACGCGCGGCTGCTTGCGCGCGAGATTGGTGCGCAAAGCGCCCAGCAATCCGCCCAACAAACTGCTGCGCATCACGCTCATCTGGCTGGCGATGGGATTTTTCAGCGCGATGGGTGCGCTGTTGCCGCACAGATCGCGCTCCCAAGCGGCTTCGACGAATGCGTAGTTGATGGTTTCCTGATAATCGCGCAACACCAAAGACTGGCGCAGTTTGGATAAAGGACGCTGCGCTTCAACTTGCGGCAACACGCGCATACGCGCTTGCGTTGCCACAGGCTGGATTTTTTCGTAGCCATAGACGCGCGCAACTTCTTCGATCAAATCTTCCTCAATCGCGATGTCGAAACGGTAGCTTGGAGGTGTCACCAAGAATTCATCGCCATTCTGCTCAAACGCCATGCCCAGACGCGAAAAAATCTGCGCAATCTCGGCTGCATCCAAGGCCACACCCAGCACGCGCAGCACGCGTGAAGCACGCAGTTTTACCGGATGGCGCACGGGTAGTTCAGCGCACACCTCGGTCAGCGCGCCAGCTTGTCCGCCGCAAATGTCGAGAATCAATTGTGTAGCTCTGTCCAGTGCGGCCAGTGTGGCGGCAAAATCCACGCCGCGCTCGAAACGATAAGAGGAATCCGAACCGAAGCCGAGAAGGCGCGATTTGCCGACAATCACGCTGGGCACAAAAAACGCGCTTTCCAGAAAAATATCGGTAGTGGCATCATCCACCGCGCTGTCCGCACCGCCCATCACGCCTGCCAGCGCAACCGGGTTCTTGCCGTCGGCGATCACCAGCATGTCTTCTTTCAACTCTACGACTTGTTCGTTCAGCAACTTGATGCTTTCGCCAGCGCGGGCGAAACGTACTTCGATGTCGCCGCTCAACTTGTTCAGATCGAAAGCATGCAACGGTTGCCCCAGTTCCAGCAGCACATAATTGGTCACATCGACCAGCGCGCTGATACTGCGCAAACCGCTACGCTCCAAACGCCGCACCATCCACGCCGGGGTCGCTGCCTTTGCATTCACGCCGGAAATCACGCGTCCGCTGTAACGCGGACATGCGGCGGATGCCGTTACTTTAACCTTGCGCGTGATGTCGCTGCTCTGCTTGAAGATTGCATGGGAATTGCCTTGCAACGGCGCTCCGGTCAACGCTGCCACTTCGCGTCCGATTCCCTGCAACGACAGGCAATCGCTGCGGTTGGGCGTGAGCTTGAGGGTAATCAGGTGATCGTCCAGATCGAGATGTTCACGGATGCTTTGTCCGACGATGGCATCGTCAGACAGTTCCAGCAATCCAGCACTTTCTTCCGCCAGACCGAGTTCTTTGTCCGAACACATCATGCCAAAAGAAGCGATACCGCGCACCTTGGCCTGCTTAATTTCGATGCCGGGCAATTTTGCACCGACCAGCGCGCACGGCGCTTTCATGCCGACGGTTACATTCCCCGCGCCGCAAACAATGGTCAGCGGTTCAGCTTGACCAACATCCACGGTGAGCACGTTCAGTCTGTCCGCATCGGGATGTTTGTCTTTGCTCAGCACTTGCGCCACCACGACTTTTTCAAAAGCTGGAGCGACAGAAGTCATCTCCTCCACTTCCAGCCCGGCCATGGTTAACAGGTGAGACAACTCCTCGCTAGTGAGCGAAGGGTTTACGAAGGTACGCAACCAAGATTCAGAGAATTGCATAGTTAATTAAACTGTTTGAGGAATTGCAGGTCGTTTTCAAAGAACAACCTGAGATCGTTAACGCCGTAGCGCAACATGGCCAAGCGCTCTACGCCCATACCGAAGGCAAAGCCGATGTATTTCTCACTGTCGATGCCCACATGTTTGAGCACGTTCGGATGCACCATGCCGCAGCCGCCAATCTCCAGCCAGCCGCCCTTCCAGCTCATGTCCATTTCAGCCGAGGGTTCGGTGAACGGAAAGAACGAAGGACGGAAGCGCACTTGCATGTCTTCGGTCTCAAAATAGTTTTGCAGAAAATCGGCGATCACGCCTTTCAGGTCGGCAAAGCTCACGTGCTCGCCAATCCACAAGCCTTCGACCTGATGGAACATCGGCGAATGGGTGGCATCGGAATCCACGCGATAGACCCGTCCCGGCGCGATGATGCGGATGTCCGGCATCGTTTCCAGATGCCGGTACTTCGCGGTATGTGCCTGCATGTAGCGGATCTGGATCGGCGAAGTGTGGGTGCGCAACACATGCTGTTCGTCGATGTAGAAGGTGTCGTGCATGGCACGTGCCGGATGATCGGCAGGAATATTCAGCGCGGTGAAATTGTAGAAATCGTTTTCGATTTCAGGGCCTTCTGCCACGTCATAACCAATAGAGTGAAACAGCGTTTCTATGCGCTCCAGCGTGCGCGTGACAGGATGCAATCCGCCTACGCCCGTACCGCGCCCCGGCAGTGTCACGTCCAGCGATTCCGCTGCCAGCTTGGCGTTCAATGCGTGGTTCTGAATGGCATCGCGCTGCGCATTCAATGCCGCTTCGATCTGTTGTTTGACTTGGTTGATGCGCGCACCGGCTGCCGGGCGCTCTTCGGCGGAGAGTTTGCCCAAGCCCTTCAACAGGCCGGTCAAGCTGCCTTCCTTGCCGAGATAACGCGCCTTGGCATTTTCCAGCTCTGCCGCGTCTTCTATCGTGGCGAAGCTTTGCAGTGCGTCATCGAGAATTTTTTGTAGTTCTTGCATTGTTCAGTCTTGAAACAAAAAAAGGAGGCATGAAGCCTCCTTTTTTATTTAGCGCAATACTTACGCGACTAGGCTGGCTTTGGCTTGTGCGACGATCTGCGCGAACGCAGCCTTGTCGAACACGGCCAAATCGGCCAGCACCTTGCGATCGATCTCGATCATCGCCTTTTTCAGGCCGTTCATGAACACGCTATACGCCATGCCTTGTTCACGTGCAGCCGCATTGATACGGGCGATCCACAGAGTGCGGAACTGACGCTTGCGTTGACGACGGTCGCGGTAGGCATATTGACCGGCCTTCATCACCGCTTCTTTGGCGATGCGATAAACGCTGTTGCGGCGACCACGGTAACCCTTGGCCAGATTCAGAACTTTCTTATGGCGCGCACGCGCCGTTACACCACGTTTTACTCTTGGCATGTTCTACTCCTTACGCGTAAGGCATCATGGCGCGAACCGATGCTGTGTTGGTTTCATGGACACCGGTCGAACCGCGCAATTGACGCTTGTTCTTGGTGGTTTTCTTGGTAAGGATGTGGCGCTTGAACGCTTGACCGCGTTTGATGGTGCCACCAGCGCGAACGACAAAGCGTTTTTTCGCACTGCTTTTGGTTTTCATCTTTGGCATAACAACTCCATTTTATTTGATGATGCCGGGAGGTTTCTGACAGAAACACTTAAAAACCCGAAATCACTTATGCGGGACTCTTTGTACTACCACCGCAACGGCAAGTCCCTTGCTCCGCTACGATACAAACTTATTTCTTCTTTGGACCGAGCACCATCACCATCTGACGGCCTTCCATCTTGGGGAATTGCTCGACCACGCCATGCTCGTCCAAATCGCCCCGGATGCGCTCGATCAGCTTCATGCCGATTTCCTGGTGCGCCATCTCGCGCCCACGGAAGCGCAGGGTAATTTTGGTTTTGTCGCCATCAGCCAGAAATTTGATCAGGTTGCGCAACTTGATGTTGTAGTCGCCCTCGTCCGTACCCGGACGAAACTTGATCTCTTTGATCTGAACTTGCTTCTGCTTTAGCTTGGCTTCGTGCTGTTTTTTGGCTTCCGCGTATTTGAATTTGCCGATATCCATGATCCGGCAAACAGGCGGTTCGGCCAAAGGCGCTATCTCCACCAGATCCAATTCCGCTTCGTCCGCCATGCGCAATGCTTCCGCGATTGCCACGACACCAACCTGCTCTCCCTCCGCGCCGATGAGCCGCACCTGCGGTGCTGTTATCTGCTCATTGATACGCTGCGACTTATCCTGTGCTATTGGAAATTCTCCATTAAAAAATTAAACCGCGCTCTCCGCATGCAGATCGGCCTGCAAGCGCTGTAACAGCGCCTCCACCGACATCTGCCCAAGGTCTTCACCTGTTCGGGATCGCACGGCAATGAGACCTGCAGCCATTTCCTTGTCGCCGATAATCAGCTGGTAAGGCAACTTCTGCAAGCTATGTTCGCGGATTTTATAGGTAATCTTCTCGTTGCGCAAATCTGATTGCACGCGCAAGCCGGATGCACGCAAGGATTCAGCTACTTTTTCGGCATATTGCTCCTGCGCCTGCGAGATATTCATCACCACCATCTGCACCGGAGCCAGCCACAACGGCAACGCCCCGGCATGATTCTCGACCAGAATGCCAATAAAACGCTCCAGCGAACCCAGTATCGCGCGGTGCAGCATCACCGGCACTTTGCGGCTGTTGTCCTCATCAACGTACTCAGCACCCAAGCGTCCCGGCATGGAGAAGTCCACTTGAATCGTGCCGCACTGCCATGAGCGCCCAATCGCGTCCTTGATATGGAATTCGATCTTCGGGCCGTAGAACGCGCCCTCGCCCGGCAATTCTTCCCAAGTCATGCCGGAAGCGCTCAATGCCGCGCGCAAGGCATTCTCGGACTTATCCCAGATTTCGTCGGAGCCAACCCTGCCCTCAGGGCGCAACGCCAGTTTCACCACCACGTCGTGAAAACCGAAGTCCTTGTAAACCTTCAGCACCAGCGCATTGAATGCCGTCACTTCGGATTCGATCTGCGCTTCGGTGCAGAAGATATGACCATCGTCCTGCACGAAACCGCGCACGCGCATCAGGCCGTGCAAACCGCCGGACGGCTCGTTGCGGTGGCATGAACCAAACTCGCCGTAGCGCAACGGCAATTCACGATACGAACGCAAATCGGCATTGAACACCTGCACGTGGCCGGGACAGTTCATCGGCTTGATGGCGTAGTCGTGTTTTTCCGACTCGGTGGTAAACATGTTGGCCTTGTAGTGTTCCCAGTGGCCGGATTTTTCCCACAGCACGCGGTCGATGATCTGCGGGCAGCGGATTTCCTGATAGCCGTTGTCGCGATACACGCGGCGCATGTACTGCTCAATCACCTGCCACATCGCCCAGCCCTTGGGATGCCAGAACACCATGCCCGGCGCTTCGTCCTGCATGTGGAACAGATCGAGCAACTTGCCCAGCTTGCGGTGGTCGCGCTTTTCCGCTTCTTCCAAACGCATCAGATACGCGTCGAGGTCTTCCTTCTTCGCCCAGGCCGTACCGTAGATGCGTTGCAGCATCTCGTTCTTCGAATCGCCGCGCCAATACGCACCGGCCACCTTCATCAACTTGAACACCTTCAGCTTGCCGGTCGAAGGCACGTGCGGGCCGCGACACAAATCGGTGAACTCGCCTTCCGTATATAGCGACACATCCTGATCGGCAGGAATAGCTTCGATCAGCTCGGCTTTGTATTTTTCGCCCAACGATTTGAAATAAGCCACCGCCTCGTCGCGCGGCACAACCTTGCGCGTCACCGGCAAATCTTTCTTGGACAACTCCGCCATGCGTTTTTCGATGGCCTCCAAATCTTCCGGCGTGAAAGGACGCGAATAGGCGAAGTCGTAATAGAAACCGTTTTCTATCATCGGACCGATGGTCACCTGCGCTTCGGGGAACAACTCCTTCACCGCATACGCCAGCAAGTGCGCGGTGGAGTGGCGAATCAGATCGAGACCGTCGGCATCCTTGTCGGTGATGATCGCCAGCCTGGCATCGGCAGAAATCAGGTGCGATGTATCCACCAGCACCCCGTCCACCTTGCCCGCCAGCGCCGCACGCGCCAAACCGGCACCAATACTTTGCGCGACTTCAGCCACAGTCACGGGGTTGGGAAAACTACGTTGAGAACCGTCCGGTAAGGTAATGACAGGCATTTTTATTCACTCTGCTAAAAACAAATGCGGCGAGCGCCGCACTTCAAATTTCGACCGGACGCACCCTGCGCCAAGCGGCGCGCAGTATAGCGCAAGTCACAGGGGATGCCGAGAGTGAGTGGCGATAGGAGGCAAGTGTTAAATAAAATTTGCCAACTGCAAAACTCACCTTGCTCGCAAACCAATAAACACGCCACTCTCCAGCAATTGAATAGCGTAGATCGCCTATTGACGGGCATCTCCACGATGCACGGTTATTAAAATCGAAAAATTTGTATCGGTTTATATGACTCGGGGGTTGTAGGTCGAAATGGTATTGGGGCTGCGGCAGGATCACAGCTCCCAAGGATTAAAGATTTGTGGATACGGCGCAAAATCCTGCACGTTGCGGGTGACCACGGTGAGTCCGTGGCATTGGGCGGTGGCCATGAGCAGGCCGTCCATCACTGGCATGGGTTGCCCGGCCAGCTCGCAATGCGCGGCGATTTGCGCCCAGACGTGGAGAGTGGCGGCATCGAGCGGCAGGATGCGTCCGGCGAAACGTTGTTCCACCTTGCCCAACCAAGCGGTGAGCTTCTGGCTGCGGCGCGTGTCGCGGGAGCGCAATTTGAGGATGCCTTTTTCGATTTCGCCCAGCGTGATGACGCTGATAAAAAGGCTGGCCTCGTCCTGTTCGTCCAGCCAAGCTATCACTTTAGTCGCTGGAGCTTTCTTGGCGTATTCGGAAAGCGCACAGGTGTCCAGCAGCCAGCTCATAGCTCGATGTCGCGCCCAGCGTCGCGGCTGCGGGTAATGTCCAGGTCTTCGGCTGCGAGGTCGGGACGCAGCAGCGCGCTGGAGAGCTTGGTGCGGTGGCGGGTGAGCCGGGCGTACTCTTCCGCCGAAACAACTACCGCCGTAGGCTTGCCGTGTACAGTGACCATTTGCGCATCGCCGCCCGCCGCCCGCTTGATGAGTTGGCTGAAGTTGCCCTTTGCTTCCTGTAATTGCCAATGACCCGTTGCTTCCTGAAACTGTCGTTCGCTGCGCATGATGTTCTCCATTAATTCTGGCCAGACTGGACAGAATCTAACACAACGCTTGCGGATTGGCTATGCCTGCTGCGATTCTCTTAAGTCCGTCATTTCGGCACAAGCCGGAAAGCAAAGCAAGTCACCCCGCCATAGTGACATAGGCGATCAACGCATCCAGCGTGAACACGAACAGCAGGCTTTGCAGCACGGCGCGGATGGCGACTTTGGGGACTTCGGTCACCGAGGGTTTGGCTTGCATGCCGTTGTAGCAGGAGATGGTGGAAATGGCGATGCCGAACAGGCAGCCTTTGAACGCGACCAGCACGAATTCGCTGAGTTTGACGGTGCTCAGGAAGCGCCCGATTTGATCGAGATAGGAAACGTTTTGAAACAGTGCGCTCACGGCCAGACCGCCGCCGATGGCGACAACCTGGAAGTAAATGGTCAGCGCCATTACCGCCAGCGTTACGCCGAAGATGCGCGGCACGATCAGATAGTCTTGCGGCGAGATGCCCATGCGCGAGAGGTGGGTCATTTCGTTGCGCGTTTTCATCAGCGCCAACTCGGAGGCGATGGCTGCGCTGCTGCGCGCGATGATGATGATGGCGGCGAACAAGGGGCCGACTTCGCGCACCACGGTCCAGATCAAAATTTTCACGGTAAGCTCGCTGTCGCCGCCGACCAGCGAGGTGGTCTGGGTGATAACCAGCGTGCCGCACAGAAAGCCGAACACCGCGACAATGCCCCACGCCTCGACCCCGGTGAAAAATATCTGGCGATGGAATACGGTGTTGACCGGGACGATTTTTAATACGCGGTAATGGCTGGTTGCATACCACCACAAATCAAAACAACCGCGCGCCGTCTGGACTATCTGCCCCAGCTTCAACCACAGACTGATTTTGCTCCAAAGGTCAGACATCAGTTCGCCGCAAGCAAAGGTGGATACCAGCCACACACCGACAATACGGCATTACCTTTCATTGTTTGCTCGCCCAGCTCGGTCAACCCGCCGGACAGTTCAACTCTTTCCGCCACCGCCCTGGAGCACACTACCGGGTAGCCCAAAGTCTTGGTCAGCTCTTCCAGCTTGGCCGCCATGCTCACCACTTCGCCAATGGCGGTGTATTCGTGGCGCGCTTCCGAGCCAATATGTCCGATCACCACGTCGCCCACGTGCAGTCCGATACCGATCTCAATCGGAGCGATGCCCTGCTCCTTCAAACGCGCATTGACCTGGCGCACGCGCAACAGCATTGCCTGTGCGGCTTCCAATGCGTTTTTCTCCGGGCATTCCAATGCTTGCGGCGCGCCGAAGCAGGCCATGATGGCATCGCCGATAAACTTGCTGGCCGTGCCGTTGTGCTGGTGGATGGCGACCGTCATTTCGGTGAAGTATTCGTTGAGCAATGCGACCACTTCTTTGGGCGAACTGCTTTCGCTGCGCGCGCCGAAATTGTGGATGTCGGCAAACAGGATGCACACCCGTTTACGCTCGCCCTCAAGACGCGATTTCACGCCGCCCGCGATCAGTTCGCGCAAGGTCTCGGCGCTCACGTAACTGCCGAAGATGCCGCGCAGTTCCTTGTTCTCGCGCGCTTTCAATATCAATT
The DNA here is from genome assembly GCA_028710605.1 of Sideroxydans sp. Lineage (GTDB taxonomy): Bacteria > Pseudomonadota > Gammaproteobacteria > Burkholderiales > Gallionellaceae > Sideroxyarcus. The sequence goes on along the minus strand of JAQTTU010000008.1, from coordinate 113,608 downwards.
CATAAATGGAACGCAAACCGAATGCAGCAAAGCCCGAGAGCAATATTCCGCCCACCGGTAAATAAGCCGCCTGACTCAGATGCCAGGTCGAATAAGCCAGCAACACAATCGGAAAAATCACCAGCGACACAAACTTGAACCAGTGCAAACGGGCAAACCAAAGCAAAGCCGCGAGCAGGCTCAACGCCAGCACCAGATCGTGATGGGATTCCTGAATCAAACCGCGCTCCAGCATCGAACGTAGCGCCTGTGCATGCCACACCACAGTGGATACATGACGGTTTTCCGGCTCCCACGCCGCCAGCACCACGGGCAAATTCACGCGATCTTCAAACGGCAAAATCATGCCGAGCAACACTGGCTTGCCTGCAAACGCATTGCGCATTTGCTCGTCATCTCCATTTTCCGCCCAATCCAGCACTTTTTGAAACGGGATGTAAGTCAGCTCATCGCCCACCCTGAAATCGACCAGGCCGCGCGATGGTTGCTTCCTGCCCAATTGCACCGCCATCGCTTCGGTCAAGGTCGCGCCTTGCGCATTGACCGTACACTGGTTCGGATCGGCGAAACGCGCCACCTTGTCCGCTTCCGAGCAAACCACGACTGTGGCCAGCGCATTCGTGCCGGATGCCTCGATAAATGGTGCATACACCGAACGGAAGTTGCCGTTTTCGTCCAGCAATTGCCCCAGCACGATGGGGCTTTGCGCTTTCAGCGCGAGCAATCCCTGAGTGAGATTCTGGTCATACTTCGGTATCAAAAAATCGTAGGAATGTTCCGGCAACGCCACATCTATCCCGACCACAGAAGGCTTGGCACGGCTCATGGCCTGCAAGAATTTGGCGAAGTGGGGATGCCATAATTCGTAGGGTTCTTTGAAGGTCTTGAAGGTCGCTTCGTCGATACCGACAATCACCACATCGTTGGCAACCGGATGCGGGTAGTGATCGCGCAAAAAAACAAATTGCCGGTCCAGTATTTTCCGGTTCAGATTCTCGCTCAAGTGGGAGAAAGTCAGCCCCGCAGTCACCAGCAGACACACGACAAAACCCAGACCGATTCTGGCCTTTTCGTTTGCCAACTTCAGCGCGCCCAGTTTCAGCTCCATCTCACTTCACCGCAGTGGCGGCGATGCGCGCCGCCCGTTCGCGATATTGCACCGCCATTTCCGCGCGCCCCAATTTGCCCTGCGCTTGCGCCGACAACAACAAATCCTGGCGAATTTTTTCCGGCAGCCCCAGCGTCTTGTCGATTGCAAGCGCCTCTTCCAGCAAGGGCAGCGCCAACGCAAATTCCTGCCGCAACAATCTGGACTGCGCCAACAAACGCAAGGCATTGGCATATTCCACTTGCGACTCGCCCTTGTTGGCGGAAACCGCACGCTCGCTCCACGACAGCGCCTGCTCTTTATCGTTGGACTGGATGGCGATGTTCGCGCGCAGATTGGCGATCACCCCGGACGATTTGCAGTCTGACGCACAATATTCCGCCGCCTTGTCCGCCCATATTTTCGCTGTGACAACATCGCCTGCCTGCAAGCGGATCAGGCCGTATTGCGTGGCCGCAGCCGCCAGTTGCGCTGACGGAAATTTCAGCGCCTTTTCGCCCAGCAGCCTATCCAGATACTGTTGCGCCAGCGCAGGCTTGCCCAGCGTTTGATTTACTCTGGCCAGATTCAGCAGATTGATCGCGATGCCTTCCTCATTCTCGATGGCGGCATCCAATAGCAGCGCGTTTTCGTACAAACCGGCGGCAGTCTGATATTCGCCGCGCAAAAATGCGCGCTGGGCGCGCTGGTTGAATTCGATGGCCTGCTCCTGCCGCGCGCTGCGCGCGACCGGCGCTTTGCTGCCGCAGGCGGACAGCAGCGATAACGCCAGCAGCAAGAGCCCGCTCCTCAGGAAAAATGCCTTCATCACGGCTTGACCACCGGCGGTGTCACATAGCCGTCCACCGGCAGCGCCGTCTCTTCCGGCCTGGGGAAAAGATCGTTCAGCAACCAGGATTTCTGCACGCCTTTCAGCGTCTCCTGGCTATCCTGCACAAGGGCGTTGGTATTGCGAACCAGAGAAGGAATTTGTTCGGAAGATTCGCTGGTGATGCGTTTGATATCGACAGCCACCGACTGCACGTTGTCCATCGTCGCATCCGCTTTGCCCACCAATTTCGGAATCGCCTTGTCCACCGCTTCCAGACTTGAATTGACGCGATCCAGCGCGCGATCCACTTTCACATATGCGCCATCCAGCTTCTGGTTGCCGCTTTGCGCCAGCGCGTTGAATTGCACCACCGTCTCGCGCAAGCCGCCGGTCACTTGAGTAAGATTTTTCAGAATCTGCTGCACGTCGCCGCGCGGATTATTGATCGAAGAAGTGATTTGTTTCACATCGGTCAGAATCGGTTGCAATTGCCCGGTAAGCCGCTCCACCAATGCTCCGGCATCTATGCCGCGCTCGAACACCAGCACGCTGTTCTCCACCACCTGCCGCACCTGCTGCTCGCCGGGAATGATCTCGACCACGCCCTCGCCCACCAGCGCCTCTTTGGTCAAACGCGCTTTGGCATCCTGCCCGATAAGGCGGACGTACTCGTTATCCAGCGACAGCTTGACCTTGACCGAAGCGTTGGACTGCATGCTGATTTCCTGCACGCTGCCCACCTTGAAGCCGATGAATTTTACAGCCATGCCCTTGCTGATTCCCTGCGCGTTGGGCGCAAAGAAATAGATCGCGGTATTGCGCACAAAATAATCCTGCTTGAACGCGATCATGCTCGACACCGCAACCAGCACCAGAAGCGCGACCCACATAAAGCGCGTGGTTTTGCGTTCGGTATTCAGTATGGTCAGATTGAAGTTAGGTAGTTTCATCTCACAATTGGATAACCACTTGTCGGGGTTCGGTCGGATCCCGATATTCGTCGAAACTCAACAATACCGAAGTGCGGAACGGAAAATACAAACGGAAAATGCGATCGAATCTGGCGGTCTTTTCCATCTCCCTGGGCGAAAGTCCTTCATGCAAAGAGTCATAGACCATCACCTCCGGCATCATCAGCATCGCACGCACAAAACCGACCAAACGCTTTTCATACAACGACAATTGATCGGGCAGCTTGAACATCAGCGCGGTAAAAGACTGCTCGTCGCGCACTCCGCACTTCTCCAGCAAATTTACCACGTTCTCTTCGAATTTGCCGCCGAGTTGAATATTGCGATATTGCACCGGCAAGGCCAGGTTTTCCCACACGCGCAGATTGCTGATGAGCCCGCCGTTGTTGGCGACAACCGCCACGTTCGGCAGTGCGGCAAGCGTATCCAACACCGCTTTGCGCTGAGCATCGGAACGCACGATCAAACAGTAGGAATAGCCAGGCTTGAGCTGAGCCTGGGTGCTTTCTTCTCCATGCAGGCTCAATGTGAACATGGCATTTTTCAGAAGAACTTCGGGATGCTACCGGGAAATTGGTAGGCGCGATTGGACTCGAACCAACGACCCCCACCATGTCAAGGTGGTGCTCTAACCAGCTGAGCTACGCGCCTGTAAAAGGACGCGCATTGTAACCGAACAATTTGGCGGATGCCAACGAATTAGTGCGATGAATTCGCATTCACTACTGCCAGCAAGTTCATCCTCAGTGCATTGGCTTGCAGCGTGCCGTGGATGGGTGCGTTGACGATGGTTACAACAAGCGCGGTGGAGTCCACATCGCTTGCATACGCTCCCAGCGCAATCACCAGCGGCGTGTCTTCTGCCGTAATCGCAGCAACGTCGGCGACTACAGGCGCGTCGTTCACCGGGGTGACGGTGAGGCTGACGGTGGCGAGGTTGGAATCGAGCGGGCCGTCGGAGAGGCGGTAGCTGAAGCTGTCGCTGCCGAAGTAATTGAGGTCTGGGGTGTAAGCGAATGTACCAAAGGTAGGCAATCCGCTATCCGCTTAAGCGGATGCGGAGTTGACACTGCCGTCCGCGTTCACCGTAACAGCACCATGCGTCGGAGCATCAACGATGTGGGAAACAAGCAGCGGTTTGAGCTGGGTGTCGGCTTGGGCGAAGGGGTCGAAGGTCAGCTGGTTATCTTCGGCGAGGGTGGCGCTGTCGTCGTGCAATTGCGGCAGGCCGCTGACGCGCACATCCTGCACGGTGATGTGGCTACCGTTTTGCCCGAAGCCGATGAGGTCGAAGCTGAGGTTGGCTACGGTTCCTGCGGAAATGCCGGTGAGGTCAACGCGGTAGGTGCGGCTGCCATCGGCATTGTTGGTGCAGGTCACGCAGTCAGCGGCGTTCTGCGTGCCGTCGGCTTGCAGGTTGAGGAAGGCATCGCTGCGGGTTAGGCCGTTGCTGCCGAGCAACGAGAGGCCGGTGTTGGCATCGAGCAAAGCGACTTCAAAGGCATCGTCCGGTGCGCCAGTGAGGTTATCCAGCGCTGTGCCGCTCAGAGTGAAGCTCAGGTAGCGGTCGCTAGTGTTGAGCATGAACACTTGGCTCAAGCGGGTTTGGCTGGTGGAGATTTCGTTCAGGGTGGCAGAGGCCGTTCGCACTGAGCTTGTCGAAGGGTCTGCGGGCGCAAAGTCCACGCCATCTTCCGTTGACCAACCACCCACATTGTCGAGGCTGGCAAAGGCGGGATTAGCCGCCCAGTCGTATTGTGTAACCAACGTGCTGCCATCCGGCGCGATGCTCAGTCCGCCATAACGGCTGCTGCGCAGCAGGCCGACGAAAGCCAGGCTCATGCCGCCTAGCGGGAGGGTGGGGAATGGGGCGGGGGTCGTAGGGCGGGTCACACCCGCCGTTTGTTGTGCGGCATCGGCGGGTGTAACCCGCCCTACCAAACCGTCTTTAGCCTGCGCCACCAACCCCTGCATCAAGACCATCTCTTCCGCACTCGGCAACCTGCGCACCCCCGCCGTCAACGTTGCGCCCATGTAGTCGTTCGGGTCGGCGCTGTGGTTGATGCCTAGGGCATGGCCGTATTCGTGCAGGAGGACGGTGAGCATGTCCATTTTGCCCGCAGCCTCACTGCCCGCTTTGGCTACCCACTCAAAGGGGTTGGAGGTGGGGAGGTATTCGCTGTTGTCGGCGGGGGTGGGGTCGATGAACCAGCCGTAACCGGAGGCGGTGGTGTCGAGGGTGATGGTGGAGCCGGTGGTTTGGCCGACTGCGGCGTTGGGGAGGTCGGCGATGTTCAGAGTGACAGCGGTTGGGTCAACGGAGAGGCTGCTCAGGATGCTGGAGTCGAGTGTTGAAGCCAACGTGGAAATATCTGTCGTGGTGTTGCCAGCGTCAAGGGTGAGCTGCTGGTATTCGACGGAGGTGAGGGTGCTGGTGCCGTTGGGGGCTAGGGTGGAGGAGATTTTCCAGTAAGGACCGGACTTACATATCTCCATGTCACCATCATTCCCAACGGGGTGATCGACCACCTTGAAGTAATAAACTACTTTGACTATCTTGCCGCCAAAATCTACCAGGAAGGTGGCGCTGTCGTTGCCCAGATAACCTTGCTCCGGAAGGTAAGCGTAAGGCTCGTAAGCTGGATTAATGGGGCCAGATTTACTGCTAAAGAAAGTGCCTCTGTCGGCCTCTGTTACTAAACGTATTACCCCGTGCTTGGGGTTCTGCAATACCGTAACCGTGGCGGATCCATCAATTTTTTGATGCTCATATAGACGAGAGTAGGAACAACGGGGTCAGGTCTTGCATTACGACATTTCCATCCGGCGCATTCTTTCGCTTGCGCCATCATCACTGGTGCATTTCTTGGCGGTTCTGGTGGCGCATCAAGTATTAGCATCGTCCGCACCTTGTTTTTCCGTTGACTTGCTGGCGTTAACCGCTCTGCTCACGGTGGCGTAATGTACGCCGAAATGTTGGGCTATGGCAGCCATGGTGTGTCGCCCGCTCAGGTAGGCTTGTGCCATGGCTTCGTTGCGTTCGTATTGCTTTTCAAATTCTTCCAGCGGTTGGGTGATGGCGCGTCTTTGCGCGCGCGGGATTTCGTCCAGCGAGGTTTTCTTTTCGATCTGCGCTTGCATGTTTTTGACGAAGGTTTCCGAGCCGAGGTATATCTGCCCTTGCAATTGCGCCCACACGCTGGGCAGGCGCGCGCCTTGGTGGATGAACTGGATGTATTTGGCAATGGCGCTGCTACGCCGAATTCCGAATTGCGCCAGTATCCAGTCGGTCTGCAACCAGTTGGGTTGCGGTTCTTGTGCGCAGGTGGCGAGGTAGCTGCTCCATCGCCAATCTTCGAGGCGCTTAACCATTTTTGCGCGTAGCGGGTTCAGGACGATATAGCGTGCCAGTTCCATCAGGTAGGTGTCGCGTTCGACGATGATGGCTTTGTAGCGGCCTTGAAATACGTGGCCTACGCGCTGGTGGTCGCGGTTGAAGCGTTGGGTGTAAACGCCGTTGAGTTGGCGCATGCCTTGGGCGAGATTGGCTTCCGGGGTTTCGATCAGCAGGTGGTAATGGTTGGTCATCTGGCACCAGGCGTGGCATACCCAGTTAAACCTCTCGCAGACTTGTCCGAGCACTTCCAGCCATTGCACCCGATCTCGGTCATCCAGAAAAATATCCTCGCGCCCGTCGCCGCGCGAGGTCACGTGGTAGATGCCGCCGGATAGTTCGATTCGGAGTGGTCGCGCCATGGGGTGAAACTGTAGCAGAAAATGTGCTGAGGTTAGATATGCCTCCGCTCACCAGCGCCGACAAACCCGATTCGCCCGCAAGCCAACAAATACGGAAATCTTCATCAATCGCATGCTGTAGATCGCCTATTGACGGGCGTTCCCGTGAGGTTGGTCAAACGAAAACTCACTCGCTGCATTTTTGAACCTAAGAAACGCAGTTGAAGATGCCGGAATGACGGAATTTGAATTATTAGAGATGCCCTAAACGTGCGAATGAATTCGCACCTACAACCCCCTCGACTGCGTTTTACAGATTGGATGCTGCGAATTACTCGGGCGAAGAAACCACTGCCGCCGCTTTGGCGATTCCGGACAGCAAGCGGCTGGGACTCAGTCTGCCAGCGGACAATTCACCGAGACCGATGAAGCAACCGTCCGCATACATCCTGCGTTTGCCGTCGGGGAAGGCATCGGTCAGTCCCAGCCGTTGGCCTTGCGCCAGACGGTTGGCCTGCACCGCATTCAGTTCCAGACGCGGCAGGTTTTGCACCAGTCTATCCAGCGGCAGCAGGCAGGCATCGCGCTGCGTTGCGTCCATGGCTTCCAGATGCGGCAGAGTGTATGCATCGTCCAGATTGAACTCGCCGATTCCTGTGCGGCGCAGCGCGATCAGATGTCCGCCGCAACCCAGTTGTTCGCTGATGTCTTCCGCCAAGGTGCGCACATAAGTGCCCTTGCTGCACAGCACGCTGAATTCCAGTTCGTTTTCCTGCAAGCGTTCCAGCTTCAACTCGTGGATGAACACGGTGCGCAGTTCGCGCTCTACTGTTTCGCCTTTGCGGATGTATTCGTACAGCGGTTTTCCTTGGTGTTTGATGGCGCTGTGCATGGGCGGCAGTTGCTGGGTTTCGCCCATGAATTTTTGCAGCACTGCCAGCACTTGCGCTTCATTTACATCCACCGGGCGCGTCTCGGTGACTTCGCCTTCGGCATCGCCGGTGGTCGTGCGTTGTCCCAGACGTATCGTGGCGCGATAACGTTTGTCGGCATCGAGTAAGGCAATGGTGAATTTGGTGGCTTCGCCGAAACAGACCGGCAGCAGGCCGGTAGCGAGCGGATCTAGCGTGCCGGTGTGTCCGGCTTTTTCGGCACTGAACAGACGGCGGACTTTTTGCAGCGCGGTGTTGGAGCTGAGTTCCAGCGGCTTATCGAACAGCAGCACGCCATCCAGCGGGCGTTTGGTACGGGACATGGGGTTATACCCCCAAGCAGGCAAAAGCCTGTGCCCGCAGATTACGCAGATTAAACAGATTCAAACAAACAAAACCCATAATAAATTTCAGCTTCACTGATTGAAGGTTTATCGACTCTAAATCTGGGTAATCTGTGTAATCTGCGGGCAAGAGGTTTTGTCTTTAGCGTTTGTCACTCGCAACCGCTTGATCGATCAACTGGGAAAGATGCGCGCCGCGTTCGACCGAGGCATCGTAGAGGAAATGCAACTGCGGTGTGATGCGCAGCTTCATGGCGTGCGCCAACTGGCTGCGAAGGAATCCGGCGGCACGCTCCAAGCCTTGCAACAGCTCGGGGCTGTTGCCGTCCAGCGAGGTGTAAAACACTTTGGCGTGGGCGTGGTCGTTGGTGACTTCCACGCCGGTCAGCGTAACTTTGCGCACGCGCGGATCTTTCACCTCCAAGCGAATCAGCTGGGCCAATTCGCGCTGGATTTGTTCGGCGATGCGATCCGTGCGTGCGTAGTCTTTGGCCATTACAGCGCCCGTGCCACTTCGACGATCTCGAACACTTCGAGGAAGTCGCCGACTTGCAGATCGTTGTAACCCTTCAGAGACAAGCCGCACTCGAAGTTGGATTTAACTTCCTTCGCATCATCCTTGAAGCGCTTCAACGAATCCAGTTCGCCGCTATGGATCACCACGTTGTTGCGCAACACGCGCACGCTGGAGCTGCGCTTGATCAAGCCCTCGGTGACATAACATCCGGCAATCGTGCCCACCTTGGAAATGTGGAACACCTGGCGAATCTCGACCATGCCGATGATGCTTTCCTTCTTCTCGGGAGCCAGCATGCCGGACAGCGCCGCTTTGATCTCATCGACCATCGCGTAGATGATGTTGTAGTAGCGAATATCCACGCCGGACGATTCCGCCAGACGGCGCGCCGTGGCATCGGCACGCGAGTTGAAGCCGATGATGATCGCCTTGGAAGCCAGCGCCAGATTGACATCCGACTCGGTGATCGCGCCCACCGCGCTGTGGATGAGGTTGACCTTGACCTCGGACGTGGAAAGCTTCTGCAACGAACTGGCGATAGCTTCGAGCGAGCCCTGCACGTCGGCTTTGACGATCAGCGACAAGGTGCGCACTTCGCCCTCGCCCATCTGCTCGAACATATTCTCCAGCTTGGCGGCTTGCTGCTTGGCCAGTTTCACGTCGCGGAACTTGCCTTGGCGGAACAGCGCGATTTCGCGCGCCTTCTTCTCGTCGGCCAGCACCAGGAAATCGGCACCGGCCACCGGCACTTCGGACAAACCTTGAATCTCCACCGGAATGGAAGGACCGGCTTCGTGGATGGCTTTGCCGTTTTCATCCAGCATGGCGCGCACACGGCCAGACACGGAGCCGACCAGAATCGCGTCGCCGCGTTTCAGCGTACCGGATTGCACCAGCAGCGTGGCTACCGCGCCCTTACCCTTGTCCAGACGCGCTTCGACCACCACGCCTTTGGCGCTGGTGTTCTTCGGTGCTTTCAATTCCAGCACTTCGGCTTGCAACAGAATGCCTTCCAGCAAAGTGTCTATGCCTTGTCCGGTCTTGGCGGACACTTCCACAAACATCGCGTCGCCGCCCCAATCTTCAGGCACCACACCTTCCGCCACCAGTTCCTGGCGCACGCGCTCGGAATTGGCATCCGGTTTATCGATCTTGGTCACCGCCACCACGATGGGCACGCCCGCCGCTTTGGCATGGTGAATCGCTTCTTTGGTTTGCGGCATCACACCGTCGTCCGCCGCCACCACCAGAATCACGATGTCGGTGGCTTTTGCGCCGCGAGCACGCATCGCGGTGAACGCTTCGTGGCCGGGCGTGTCGAGGAAAGTAATCATGCCGCGCGGGGTATCGACGTGATATGCACCGATGTGCTGCGTGATTCCGCCTGCTTCGCCGCTCGCCACACGAGTACGGCGGATGTAGTCCAGTAAGGATGTCTTACCGTGGTCAACGTGACCCATCACGGTCACCACCGGCGCGCGCGATTCCATCACCACATCGGAATGATCGACCGCTTCCATCAGGAACGCATCGGGATCGTCCGGCTTGGCCGGAACGGCTTTGTGTCCCAACTCTTCCACCAGAATCATCGCGGTTTCCTGATCCAGCACCTGATTGATGGTGACCATGGAACCCATCTTCATCAGGGTCTTGATGATCTCCACCGCCTTGATCGACATCTTCTGCGCCAACTCGGCAACCGAGATGGTTTCAGGAACCATCACCTCTTGCACGATAGGTTCGGTCGGCAACGAGAACGCATGCGCCGCTTCCGGCTTGCTGTGCTTGTCGTGACGCGGCGCGCGCACCGCGCTGCCGCCGGTGCGACTGCCCAACCCGGCACGGGTATCGGTGCTGCGCGAAGGCGGACGCTTTTTGTGTCCTTTCTCATCCCACGGACTTTCCTTGACAGCGGCGGCGGGCTTCTCGACCTTCTTGGCGGGACGCGCGACCTTGTCGCCGGGCTTGAGCGTCGGCTTGTGCAATGTGCCTTCCGGTGCGGCCGCAGCGGCAGGCGCAGCAACGGCGGACTTGGCCTCTGCCACAGGTTCTGGAGTTGGCGCAGCGATTGGCGCGGCTGCCGGGGCAGGCGCTGGGGCAGGTTCGGCAGCCGCAGCTTTGCGTTTGTTGCGCTCTTGTTTGGCCAGCGCATCCGCCGCCTGGCGTGCCGCCAGTTCGGCTTGTTGGCGCGCTTCTTCTTCGCGCGCTTTTTGCTCCTGCTCGTTCAAGCCCTTCTTGGCGGGCTTGGCTGGCGCGACAACTTCCGCAACAGGTGCAGGCGCGGCTACCGGAGCGGGCGCTGCCGCCACTTCGGCAGGCTGTGCCGCTGCGGCGGGGGCAACCGTGCGTTTCTTGCGCACTTCGACTTGAATGGTGCGCGACTTGCCGGAACTATCGGCTTTCTTGATCGCGGTCGTCTCGCGGCGCACCAGCGTGATCTTGTTCTTGCCGCCACCGTGCGCGCTGCGCAGATGTTCCAGCAGTTGCGACTTGTCCTGTTCGGAGATGGAGTCGGTATCTTTCTGCTTGGCAACGCCAGCCGATTTCAACTGCTCCAACAGCAGCTCGACCTGAAGCCCCAGCTCACTCGCAAATTGCGCGACATTCATTTTTCCCATTGCAACCCCTTAACCAATACCAGACTACGGATAACCCTTACTGCCTGCGCTTCAGGTTCAAACGAACCAAGGCGCACGCGCCGTCATAATCAACTGGTTGGCGCGCTCGGCATCCATTCCGGTCATTTCCATCAACTCATCGCCATCCAGGTCGGCCAGCTGCTCTTGCGTGCCGACACCTTTGCCCGCCAGCGTGCGCGCCGTTTCCTCGTCCATGCCGTCGATCTTCAACAGGTCTTCGATGTTGTGCTCGACCTGTTCTTCATTGGCGATGGCTGCGGTCAGCAGCGCATTGCGTGCGCGGCTGCGCAGCTCTTCCACCGTCGCTTCATCGAAAGATTCGATGGCCTGCATTTCTTCCAGCGGCACGTAGGCCACTTCTTCCAGCGTGTTGAAACCTTCCTGCACCAGAATGTCGGCGACTTCCTCGTCCACATCCAGCTTGCTCACAAACAGGTCGCGAATCTTGGAGAACTCCTGCTCGTTCTTCTCGGCAGCTTGCTCAACCGTCATCAGATTGATTTCCCAGTTGGTCAACTCGGTCGCCAGACGCACGTTCTGACCGCCGCGCCCGATGGCTTGCGCCAGATTCTCTTCCTCAATCACCACATCCATGCTGTGCTTGTCTTCATCCACCATGATGCTGCTGACTTCCGCAGGAGCCAAAGCGTTGATGACAAAAGTGGCGGCATCTTCCGACCACAGGATGATGTCAACACGTTCGCCCGCCAATTCGTTGGTCACGGCCTGCACGCGCGAACCGCGCATACCGACGCAAGTGCCGATGGGATCGAGGCGCTGGTCGTGGCTGCGCACCGCGATCTTGGCGCGCGAACCGGGATCGCGCGCCGCGCTGACGATCTCCAGCAGACCTTCTTCGATTTCCGGCACTTCCAGTTCAAACAGCTTGACCAGGAATTGCGAAGTGATGCGCGACAGAATGATCTGCGGGCCGCGCACGGTGCGATCAACACGCAACAGATAAGAACGCACGCGGTCGCCGACGCGCAGATTTTCTTTCGGGATCATCTGGTCGCGCGGCAGCAGTGCTTCAATCTTGCCGAACTCGACGATGGCGTTGCCGCGCTCGATACGCTTGATCGTGCCGGACACCAGATGTTCGTTGCGCTCCATGAAGTCGGCCAGAATCTGCTCGCGCTCCGCGTCGCGAATCTTCTGGAAGATGACTTGCTTCGCCGCTTGCGCGCCGATACGACCGAAGTCGATGTTCTCCAGCTGCTCTTCGATAAACTCTTCCAGTTGAATGCCGGGATGCTGCTTTTCCGCTTCGCTTTGCTTGATATGCAATTCGGGCGTTTCAAATGTTTCATCGTCCATCACCTGCCAGCGGCGGAACGATTCGTACTCGCCGGTCTGGCGGTCGATGCTCACGCGCACATCCGCCTCTTCGTCCGGGAAACGTTTCTTGGTAGCCGAGGCCAAAGCCGATTCCAGCGCACCGAACACGATCTCCTTATCCACGTTCTTCTCACGCGCCAAGGCATCTACCAACAACAGAACTTCACGACTCATAGCTTTCTCCGACCGCTTCAGAAAACAGGCACTAGGCGTGCCTTGTCTATATTGGACAGCTCGATTGCAACCAAGCTGCCATCCACATCCAACTGCAATATCCCATCTTTCAGTTCGCCGATGATGCCGACGAAATTTTTGCGCGCCGCCATCGGCATGCGCAATTTGATCTGCGCTTTCTGCCCGGCAAAACGCACGAAATCGGCTTCCTTCTTCAGCACGCGATCCAGCCCCGGCGAAGACACTTCGAGGCGCTCGTACTCCACCCCCTCCACCGTGAACAAGCGCACCAACTGGTTGCTCACCCGCTCGCAGTCTTCCACCGCAATACCTTCCGGCTTGTCCATGAACACGCGCATCAACCCGCGACCGGACAACTCCAGATCAACCAGCTCGTAACCCATACCGGCCAGCGTCGTTTCTACCAGCTTAGTCACATCCATATTCGTACCCACAAATAAAAAACGGGCTCGAAGCCCATCTGAAAACGGCGCGGATTGTACCAAAAGGATGCACTCATGGAAACAGGTATTTAACCTTGAAGCGCCCATTTGCCGTGGATTGTGACTTGCAGCGGCGCTCAAACGAAAAGCTTAAAGGCCACCTTCCCCGCAACGCCCGTCAATAGGCGTTCTACGCAATGCGATTGATGGAGATGGCCGTATTTAGGGGCTTGCGGGCAAGGTGCATCCCACCAAGAAGATCAAAACATCCGTCATTCCGGCGCAGGCCGGAATCCAGTTAAATAAGAATCCCTTACGTAGCAGGGACAACCCCTAAGCCGGACAAGCATGAACCAAACAAGGTTTCACGCGGAGGCGCGGAGACGCAGAGAAAAACAAAGCAAGCTGGAATCCTATGTTCTCCGCGCCCTCCGCGTCTCCGCGTGAAAAAATCACATCATGTTTTGACCGGTAAGTGACTAAAGGCATGTTGAATAAAACCACTGGATTCCGGCCTTCGCCGGAATGACGAATCTTAAAATCCTTCGCTCATCACCCCAACATCAACTGTCGAATGCTTTGCGCATCCGGCAGCAACACCACGCCGCGTTCGGTAATCAGCCCCGACACCAACTCCGCCGGAGTCACATCAAACGCCGGATTGCGAATCTTCACGCCCTCCGCCGCCCAGTGATAATCGCGGAAGCCTTTCACCTCATCCACCGAGCGCTCCTCGATGGGAATGTCCGCTCCGCTGGCGATGTTCATGTCGATGGTGGAAAGCGGGCACGCCACATAGAACGGAATATTGTGCCGCCGCGCCAGCACCGCCACCATGTAAGTGCCGATCTTGTTCGCCACATCGCCGTTGGCCGCCACGCGATCCGTGCCCACCACCACCGCATCCACCTCGCCCTGCGCCATCATGTAACCGGCCATATTGTCGGTAATCAGCGTCACCGGAATATTCTCCTGCACCATCTCCCACGCCGTCAGCCGCGCGCCTTGCAGGAAAGGCCGCGTCTCGTCGGCGATCACCGAAATCTTCTTGCCCGCCTCCACCGCCGAACGGAACACCCCCAACGCCGTACCCCAACCCGCCGTCGCCAGCGCCCCCGCATTGCAATGCGTCAACACCCGCGCCCCGTCCTTCAGCAACGCCGCGCCATACGTCCCCATCGCACGGTTGATGCGAATGTCCTCCGCCAAAATCTCATGCGCCTCGGCCAGCAAACGCTGCGCGATCTGCTGCGGCGTTTGCATCGCCACACTTTCCCAAACCTTGCGCATGCGCTGCAACGCCCAGAACAGATTCACCGCCGTCGGACGGCTGGCTGCCAGCACCGTAAAGCCGGTCTCCATGCCAGTCTTGAACTCGTCCGCAGATTTCTCCTGCAAATGCAGCGCCTCCAGCGCCACCCCATACGCCGCCGCCACGCCAATGGCAGGCGCGCCGCGCACCACCATGCTGCGTATGCCCTCGGCTACAGAAGAGGCCGTGTAGTAACTCAGATATTCAAAAGCGGCAGGCAGGATGCGCTGGTCTATCATCTCCAGCCTGTTGTTGAACCAGCGTAGGGTTTCGACTTTCATTTACGACCACCTTTTAAAAAATATGTAGGGATTTGAGAATTATTCCGCCAGGGAATATTGATAAAAGGATCGCATTCACTAGCTGCCCTAGTCGTCCATAATCATTTGCCATGTTTAGCCAGGCATAACTTGCAAGACACATAAATGGAACTGAAATCAGTAGAACATCCCATAACGTATTCCACTGCAACATTTCTAGGGATGGGGTGAATCCTGTTAGCAAAATAATGCCATGCAATAAAATCAGCGCAATTGAGAAAACAGATAGGTACATTGCCATTGCACCATCAATTGAACGGGGTAAAGATTTCAGAAAAACACTTACCGACTGATTCGCATCTAGCATCACTTATCCCTCTTCAATTGAAATCCCCTGTCATTGGCAGCTTGCTATTGCGTCAGCTTCAAACGTTTTCAGGCATAAGCCAATAGCGCGGCATCGCGCGCTTTGGCTTTTTCGCCCATGGCTTCGATGGCCTTCCATACGCGATCCGCGCTGTCGTTGTCGGTGTATTCAATATCACCGCACACGGGGCAATGCCAGCCGGTGACTTTGGGCACAACGCACGATTCACCGCGCGCTTCGACGGTGACATCTTTGGTTTGCAACTTCAGTTTTGTGCCGTCATCGCACTGCAAACAAAATTTGCTCATTTCATTTCTCCTTGAACTGAATCACCACTGCGCCGTCTTGCATCGTTAGTACAGGCTAATCCCCCTCAAACTCACACAACGCAAACACCTTCTGCCCGTGCTTCTCCAGCCGTGCGCGTCCGCCGATGTCGGGCAGGTCGATGATGAAGCAGCATTCGACGATGTGGCCGCCCATTTTTTCGATCAGGGAGCAGGCGGCTTGGGCTGTGCCGCCGGTGGCGATGAGGTCGTCCACCAGCAATACTTTTTCGCCTTTCTCGATGGCATCGGTGTGGATTTCGATGCGGTCGGTGCCGTATTCGAGTTCGTAGTCGTGGCCTATGGTTTCGGCGGGCAGTTTGCCTTTTTTGCGGATGGGCACGAAGCCTTTGCCCAGCGCGTAAGCCAGCGGTGCGCCGATGATGAAGCCGCGCGATTCGATGCCCGCGATCTTGTCGATCTTCACGTCGGCATAGCGGCGCACCAGTTCATCCACGGTGATGCGCAGACCGACCGGGTCTTTGAGCAAGGTGGTAATGTCGCGGAACTGGATGCCTTGTTTGGGGTAATGGGGGACGGTGCGGATTTTTGATTTGATGGGCATGGCGGTTTCCTAAATTAAATTCAAAAACTATTGCCCGCAGATTACACAGATTCACGCAGATTATTTTTGCTTTTAATCTATTTAATCTGCGTAATCTGCGGGGAAGGTTTTGAGGTTAGCTTTTCTTCTTGTACTCGACAAACTTCTGTTTCACTTCGTGCATCTGTTGCGGTGTCAGTATCTGCGGCTCGCCAGCTTGCAGCGTGCGCCAGTAGATTTCGCACACGAATTCGACTTCCACCGCGACGGCCAGTGCATCGGCCAAGTCCGTGCCCAGCGCGATCATGCCGTGGTTGCCCAGCAGACAGGCTTTGCGTTCGCGCAGCGCTTCCAACGCATGGTCGGAAAGTATCTGCTCGCCGAACACGGAGTACGGTGTGCAGCGAATGGTGTCGCCGCCCGTGATCGCGATGTGGTAATGCACCGGCGGCACGTCTTTGCGCAAACAGGCGATGGTGGTGGCGTAGATGGAATGGGTGTGAATGATCGCGTCGATCTCGGGACGCGCGGCAAAGATGTCGCGGTGAAAGCGCCATTCGCTGGAAGGCTTGCCGCCTTGCAGCACGTTGCCGTTCAAGTCCATGCGCACCATGCTTTCTGTGGTCATGTCGGACACGGGCAAGGCAGATGGGGTGATAAGCATGCCGTCGCCGTAGCGCACCGAGGCGTTGCCGGAAGAGCCGCGATTGAGGCCGAGTTCGACCAGGCGGCGCGAGGTGTCGAACAGTTGTTGGCGCAAAATTTTTTCAGTCATTCTTCAACTTTCATTCAAAGTCGGTTTTGTAGGAGCGAGCTTGCTCGCGAAGCCTTTTCGCGAGCAAGCTCGCTCCTACAAAAGCATCCGCCCCGCTATCGCTTGCAGTTTCTTTTTCATTTCTTCGTCGCGCGCTTCGGGCGAGGTGATGAGGGCGTATTGCAGCGAACTGCGGCAGCCGCATTCGTGCGCGGCCACATCGCCGCCCAAGCGCGGCACGGCATGTTTCACCAGCGTTTTGGCCTTGTCGGCATTGGCCAGCAACACTTTGATGATCTGGTCCACGGTCACATGCGCGTGGTCGGGATGCCAGCAGTCGAAGTCGGTGACCATGGCCACGGTGGCGTAACACAGCTCGGCTTCGCGCGCGAGTTTGGCTTCGGGCATGTTGGTCATGCCGATCACGTCGCAGCCCCAGCTGCGATACACGTTCGATTCGGCCAGCGTGGAAAACTGCGCGCCTTCCATCACCAGATACGTGCCGCCGCGCACGGCGTTGATGCCCGCCTCCTTCACCGCCGCTTCGATGTGGTCGCCCAGACGGCTGCACACCGGATGCGCCATCGACACGTGCGCCACCAGTCCGCTGCCGAAGAACGATTTGTTGCGGGCGAAGGTGCGGTCAATGAATTGATCGACGATGACGAACGTGCCGGGCGGAAGATCTTCGCGCAACGAGCCGACCGCGCTGACCGAAATGACATCGGTCACGCCGACGCGCTTGAGCACGTCGATGTTGGCGCGGAAGTTGATCTCGGACGGCGGGATTTTGTGCCCTCTTCCGTGGCGCGGCAAAAAGACCAGCTTCACGCCATCCAGTTCGCCGAACAGCAATTCGTCCGACGGTTCGCCGAAAGAAGATTCGATTTTTTTCCAGCGTTTGTTTTCCAGCCCGTCGATGTCATATACGCCGCTGCCGCCTATGATGCCTATGCTTGCCTGTCCCATGCGCTTCCCCGTAAACGTTCAGTGCGCGGATTGAAACAGGAAACCCCGCTCCGCTCAAGGCCGATAATGCGCCTGTGTGCGTTTTATCACAGACACTAGCCGCAAATTCCGTATCATGAAAGCCCCAAAACTCATTATCGGAGATTGAAATGAAATGCAATGAAGGCGGTATTGATCGTGGTCTGCGTATCGTGGTTGGCCTGGCGTTGATCGGTTTGACGCTGACCGGAACAGTCGGCGTGTGGGGTTGGATCGGCGTGGTGCCTTTGCTCACCGGCATTTTCGGTTTTTGCCCGGCCTATACCTTGCTCGGCATGAACACTTGCTCGACGGAAAAGAAATAAGCATTAGCATTCATTCGCGTTACCCGCGCCCGATAGACAAGCCTGTCTATCGGGCGTATCTTTTAAAACGTTCATTTCCCGAATCATCCATTCATGTCAAACGCTGAAAATCACTGCGAACTTCAAATCGTCGGTATGCGCTGCGCCTCATGCTCCTCGCGCCTCGAAAAAACCCTGAACCAGTTAAACAATGTCAACGCGGTGGTCAATCTCGCCACCGAAAAAGCCAGCATCACTTTCAACTCCTCCCAGACCAATGTTGATGAACTCATCAAGGCGGTGCAGGACACCGGCTTCGATGCCCATCTGGCGCGCGATTTCGCGGCGGAGAAACTGGATAGAGCCCGGCAGTTCCACAAAGAAAAAATGGTGTTTTATGTTTCGCTGGCGCTCATCTCGCCGCTGCTGCTGAAGATGGCATTGATGATGCTCGACATCCACCTGCCGCTGCCCACCTGGCTGCAATGGCTGCTGGCCACGCCGGTGCAGTTCTGGGCGGGGGCGCGCTTCTATCGCGGCGCTTGGGGCAGCATCAAGCACGGCAGCGGCAACATGGATTTGCTGGTGGCGCTGGGAACCAGTGCCGCCTATTTCCTGAGTTGCGCCATCGTGCTGCTCGGCCTGCATCAGCCGGTATATTTTGAAGCGGGCGCGACGCTGATCACGCTGGTGTTGCTCGGCAAACTGCTGGAAGCGAATGCCAAGAACAAGGCTACGTCTGCACTGGAAGCGCTGTTCAATCTGCAACCGAAGATCGCCCATGTGGAGCGCGACGGCGCGGTGATCGACGTGCCGGTCGGGCAGTTTCGCCCGGACGATATTTTCGTGGTGCGTCCCGGCGAAAGCGTGCCGGTGGACGGCGTGGTGCTGGAAGGTTCATCCACGCTGGACGAAAGCATGCTGACCGGCGAAAGCATGCCGCAAATAAAAGAAACAAACGACAAGGTGTATGCCGCCACCATGAATCAGCATGGTGTCATCAAGTGCCGCGCCATCGCGGTGGGCAGCCGCACCCAGTTGGCGGCGGTGATCCGTATGGTCGAACAGGCGCAAGGCTCGAAAGCCGCCATCCAGAAACTGGCGGACAAAATCTCCGGCGTGTTTGTACCCGTGGTGTTGGTGCTGGCCACGCTGACTTTTTTCTATTGGCTGAAAGTGGAAGGTGAATTTTCTTACGCGCTCATCAACGCCGTGTCGGTGCTGGTCATCGCCTGCCCTTGCGCGCTGGGTCTGGCCACGCCGATCACCATCGTGGTCGCCAGCGGCTTGGCGGCACGCAACGGCATTCTGGTCAAAGATGCGGCATCGCTGGAACGCGCGCACAAATTGTCGGTGCTGGTACTGGACAAGACCGGCACGCTGACCGAAGGCAAACCGACAGTCACCGAATTGCGCCCGAATGCGGGCAGTGATGAGGGCGAGTTGCTGCGCGTCGCGGCCAGTCTGGGGCAACATTCCACTCACCCGCTGTCTGCCGCGTTGCTGCAATACGCCGGGGAACACTCTGTTGCACCGCTGCCCGTCGGCGATTTCGTCGAGACACCGGGCAAGGGGCTGCGCGCCACACTGGATGGCGAATCTTACGTGATGGGTTCGCCCGCCTTTCTGTCCGAACAAGGCATCGCGTCGGAAGCGCCGTCAATACTGGCTCTGCAACAACAAGGCAAAAGCGTCATCGCAGTGGCGCGCAATAACAGCATGCTGGGTTACATCGCATTTGCCGACCAGTTGCGGGCTACCAGCATCGCCGCCGTGGCACGCTTGCGCGCCATGGGCATACGCGTGGTGATGTTGAGCGGCGACAACGAAGCCACGGCGCACGCCATCGCGCAGCAGGCCGGAATCGACGAGTACCGCGCCGAAGTGTTGCCGCAAGACAAGGCGCACCATGTCAACTCGTACAAAGCCGCAGAACAAATCGTCGGCATGGTCGGCGACGGCATCAACGATGCGCCCGCGCTGGCCTCCGCCGATGTCAGCTTTGCCATGAAGAGCGGCAGCGACATCGCCATCGAAGCGGCGGACATCACGCTGATGCGCAACGATCTTTCCAGCGTTGCGGATGCCATTGATCTGTCTCAAGTCACCCTCGCCAAAATCCGCCAGAATCTGTTCTTCGCTTTCGCCTACAACGTGCTGGGCATTCCGCTGGCGGCGATGGGCTTGCTCAACCCGGTTATTGCGGGCGGCGCAATGGCAATGAGTTCGTTGTCGGTCGTCAGCAACGCGCTGCTGCTCAAAAAATGGCGGCCCGGTTATTCAAAAAGTTGAACCTAAGCTCTGGCGCGCAATCCAATCTTCGCCAATTTTTTCAAGGAGTCCACACATGAACACAAAACTGATTCTTGCTCTGTCCGCCGCCGTATTGCTGGGTGCCTGCGCCAGCGGAAAATCCGCCGATGTCTATACCCGCGACCAAGTGCGCCAGGTGCAAACCTTCAAGGTCGGCGTGATCGAGAGCGTGCGGGCGGTGCGCATCGAAGGCACGCAAAGCCAGATCGGCACAACCGCCGGTGCGGTGGTCGGCGGTATCGCCGGTAGCGGTGCATCGCAGGGAAAAACCGGCGAGATCGCCTCTGTTCTCGGCAGCGTAGTCGGCGGTATGCTGGGGGCAGCCACGGAAGAGGCTTACACCCGAGAAGATGCGCTGGAGATCGCCATCAAACTTGAAGACGGCAGCCACATCTCGGTGGTTCAGGCCAAATCCATCAGCGGAGAAACCTTCGCCGTCGGCGATAAAGTGCGCGTGATCGAAAGCGCCGGAGTAACCCGCGTTTCGCATTGATCCGGTTTCTTCTTAATAAAAAAAGCGGTGGTTAGCCCACCGCTTTTTTTATTTGCCGCGCCCGGCTTTATTCCCACTCGATAGTCGCGGGAGGTTTGCCCGAAATGTCATACACCACACGGTTGATGCCGCGCACTTCGTTGATGATGCGGTTGGAAACCTTGCCTAGCAGTTCGTAGGGAAGATGCGCCCAGTGCGCGGTCATAAAGTCCTGCGTCTGCACTGCGCGCAAAGCCACCACCCATTCGTAAGTGCGACCGTCGCCCATCACGCCGACGCTTTTCACCGGCAGAAATACGGTGAAAGCCTGGCTGGTGAGGTCGTACCAGCTCTTGCCGCCAGCATCTTTGGTGTTGCGCAGTTCTTCGATAAAGATCGCATCGGCGCGGCGCAGCAACTCGGCATATTCGCGCTTCACTTCACCGAGAATGCGCACACCCAAACCTGGGCCGGGGAAAGGATGACGATAGATCATATCGACTGGTAAACCCAGCGCCACACCCAGTTCGCGCACTTCGTCCTTGAACAGTTCGCGCAACGGCTCCAGCAGTTTGAGGTGCATGGACTCCGGCAAACCGCCGACGTTGTGGTGCGATTTGATGGCATGCGCTTTCTTGGTCTTGGCTCCGGCGGACTCGATCACATCCGGGTAAATCGTGCCTTGCGCCAGCCACTTGGCCTGTTTCAGTTTGGCCGATTCGCGCTGGAACACTTCCACGAATTCACGCCCGATGACTTTGCGCTTTTGCTCAGGGTCTGTCACGCCCGCGAGGTGTTTCATGAACTCGCCGCTGGCATCTACGCGGACGACCTTCATCTTCAAATTTATGCCGAAGGTCTCCATCACCTGATCACCTTCGTGCAGACGCAGCAGGCCGTTGTCCACAAACACGCAAGTCAGTTTGTCGCCGATGGCGCGGTGAATCAGCGCCGCCGCCACCGAGGAATCCACGCCGCCGGATAAGCCCAGAATCACTTCTTCGTCGCCCACTTGCGCGCGGATTTTCTCCACGGCTTCCGCGATGTAATCCGGCATGTTCCAGTCACTGCCGCAACCGCAGATGTCATGCGCGAAGCGGGCGATGATGGCCTTGCCTTGGTAGGTATGGGTAACTTCGGGATGGAATTGCACCGCGTAAAAACCGCGCGACTCATCCGCCATCGCCGCAAACGGCGTGGCTTCATTGGAAGCAATCGCCGTAAAGCCCGGTGGCAATGCCGTCACCTTGTCGCCGTGACTCATCCACACATCGAGCAAACCGTGACCCTGCGCGTTGGTTCTGTCCTGCACGCCGTCGAACAACTTCGAATGGCCCTGCGCACGGATCTCCGCATAACCGAATTCGCGAACCTTGCCGCTCTCGACCTTACCGCCCAGTTGCGCCGCCATGGTTTGCATGCCGTAGCAAATGCCCAGCACCGGCACGCCCAGATCGAACACCACCTGCGGCGCTTTCGGTGTTTCTTCTTCATAAACCGAATTCGGCCCGCCGGAAAGAATAATGCCGGACGGAGCGAACGCGCGAATATCCGCTTCAGGCATGTCCCACGGATGCAGCTCGCAATAGACATGCGTCTCGCGCACACGACGTGCAATCAGTTGGGTGTACTGGGAACCGAAATCGAGGATGAGGATTTTTTTGTGCATGGTTTGAAGTCTAGGAAGGGTAAAGGGAGAAGGGAACACGCCTACGGCGTTCAAGGGAGAAGATGCGAAGGTTTTACCCTTCCCTCTTCCCCCTTATCCCTTCCCGATTAGTCGATATGATAGTTCGGCGCTTCTTTGGTGATCTGCACATCATGCACGTGCGACTCGCGAATACCTGCCGAGGTGATCTCGACAAATTCCGCTTTCGCATGAACAGTGGCGATGTCGGCACAACCGAGGTAGCCCATGCTGGCGCGCAAGCCGCCGAGCAATTGGTGAATCACTGCCAACACGCTTCCCTTGTAGGGCACACGTCCCTCAACACCTTCTGGAACCAGTTTATCGTTGTTGCCTTCAGCTTCCTGAAAATAACGATCTTTTGATCCCTGTTGCATCGCGCCCAAGCTGCCCATACCGCGATAGGACTTGTAGGAACGGCCTTGATACAACTCGATCTCGCCCGGCGCTTCTTCAGTGCCAGCGAACAGTCCGCCCAGCATCACGGTATGCGCACCGGCGGAAATAGCCTTGGAAATATCGCCCGAGAAACGCACGCCGCCATCGGCGATCAGCGGCACATCAGTACCTGCCAGCGCATCAGCCACATTCTGGATGGCTGTAATCTGCGGCACGCCGACACCGGCAACCATGCGTGTGGTGCAAATTGAACCGGGGCCGATACCGACTTTGACCGCATCCGCACCGTGATCGACCAAGGCTTTGGCCGCAGCGGCAGTAGCAATGTTGCCGCCGATCACATCGACTTTCGGGAAATTTTTCTTGACCCACTGCACGCGACTCAACACGCCTTGCGAATGGCCGTGCGCTGTGTCAACCACCAGCACATCCACTCCGGCTTCGACCAGCAATGCCACGCGCTCTTCCGTTCCTTCGCCCACACCGACTGCTGCCCCTACGCGCAAGCGCCCCATCTCGTCCTTGCAAGCCAAAGGATGTTCGCTGGATTTCAGGATGTCTTTTACCGTAATGAGTCCGCACAATTCGAAGGCATCATTCACCACCAACACGCGTTCGATACGGTGCTTGTGCATCAGATTGCGCGCTTCATCGCGACTGGAACTTTCCTTGACGACAATCAGGCGCTCGAGCGGCGTCATGATGTTGGTGATGGACTGATCGAGATTGTTCTCGAAACGCAGGTCGCGATTGGTTACGATACCGACCACTTGTTTGCCCTGCACGACCGGCAAGCCGGAAATTCTGTGTTGGCGGGTCAGGTTAAGCACATCGCGCACCGTCATGTTCGGCGCAATGGTGATGGGATCTTTCACCACACCGCTCTCGAAACGCTTGACCTTGGCGACTTGCGCCGCCTGCTCTTTGGCGGTCATGTTCTTGTGCACGATGCCGATGCCACCCTCTTGCGCCAAGGCAATCGCCAGGCGCGCTTCGGTGACGGTATCCATCGCCGCAGACAGCAGCGGGATATTCAGCGTGATATTTCGTGAGAGTTGTGTGCGCAGACTGACATCGCGCGGAAGAATATTTGAATGCGCCGGGAGCAACAGCACATCGTCGAAGGTGAGAGCTTTTTGAATGATACGCATGGGAACCTTCCTCTGCAAAGCGCGCATTATATCAAAACTTGTGCCCCGCTCGCCTATGCTTCTGCATCAATCACGCATCCCCTTGATGCTTTTGCCCCATCACATAAATAATGTGCTCAAAAAACAAATCGCACCAACTTTGATCGCTACCCCTGAGAGATTGCAGCAACTTATTGACTTCGCCCACAGGCCAGCCGGGATTGAAATTCGCCAGCATATCAAGTGAATAATAAGGCAGCAGCTCCTGAATTTTTTCGCTGCGCTTGTTGATCTGTGCCAGCATCAGCGCCAGATCCTTGTCCGAATCAATCTCGGCGGTCAGATCACCGTACAGCTTGGGATGCTGCCTGGTGTACTCGATAAAATTCCCCAACACATAGAAAAATTCGCCCTGGTTATTCTGCGTCACTTCATCGCCCAGCATATACGGAAAAACCGTCAGCTCCAGCCAGTAATAATTCAACTTGGGATTGCGCCACTTGCTTACACCAACAAAACCTTTGCGCGCCTGCGCACGCTGCACACAATCATCCAGAATCAGCTTGTCGGACGCACGCGACACCAGATCGGGGTCTTTCAGAATAATCGGCTTGACCAGAAAGAAATCGGGAAAATCATCGAACAGCTTCCCGGTCGTCAGGTGCGAGCGGAAATAGGTGCGGAAAAGTTTGAGCACGGGTTCTTGATTGTTCTCAACCTGCAAGAAATCTTGCTTGTTGCTCACCTGCGTCTTAACTTGTGACATCTCCCCCCCGTTGGACAACTGGCCCGCCACGCTTGAAAAAACTGAAATAGCGCTGACGCGATCAAAACATCGCTAATGATAAATTGACGCGCCATAAAATAATAGGTAGTTTTAAGTAAATATTATTTAAAGGACATTCCATGAAACGTTACTTCTCGGTTATTGCACTGTTCGCATTCAGCCTGACAGCCCATGCCGGACTCAACAAATGGGTGGATGCGGACGGAAAAGTCCATTATTCAGATGCCCCGCCCCCTGAAAATGTCAAAGCCGAGTCTGTCAGAAACATCGCCGGTAAAGGGCAGACAGAAGCTCCCGCCACCTTTTCCCCAAAAAGTATTGCGGAGCGCGAAGCCGAGCTGAAAAAATCAAAACAAACGAAAGAAGAAGCTGCGGCAAAGAAAGCCCAGCAAGATGCCGAGGTGGCCGTAAAAAAACAAAACTGCACGGCCTCACAACAAAATTTGCGCCTGCTGGAGGAAGGTATGCGTATCGTGACTTACGATGAAAAAGGCGAAAAAACTTATCTTGACGACGCTGCCCGCGAACAGCAAATAAATGAAGTTCGCAAAAACATCCGCACCTACTGCAATTAATTCATACAACAGTGGCGGCGACTGTGTCGCCGCTGTCTTCCCGTAGCCGCAAAGCTTCCTCAATATCCACCGACACCACTTTCGAGACACCGCGCTCCTGCATGGTCACGCCTATCAGTTGGTGCGCCATTTCCATGGTGATCTTGTTGTGGCTGATGTAAACGAACTGCGTCTTGTCCGACATTTTCTGGATCAACTTGCACAGGCGTTCGGTATTGGTGTCGTCCAGCGGAGCATCCACCTCGTCCAGCACGCAGAACGGCGCGGGATTGAGCTGAAACAAGGAAAACACCAGCGCAATGGCGGTGAGCGCTTTTTCGCCGCCGGACAGCAGGTGAATGGAAGCATTCTTTTTACCCGGCGGATGTGCCATCACCTGCACCCCGCTATCCAGGATTTCTTCGCCGGTCAGCACCAAACACGCATCGCCGCCGCCGAACAACACCGGAAACAACTCGGACAGATGGCGGTTCACTTCCTCATAAGTCGCCATTAACAAGTCGCGCGATTCCTTGTCGATACGGCGGATCGCATCTTCCAAAGTCTCGATCGCCTCGTTCAAATCTTTCGCCTGTGCATCCAGATAAGATTTGCGTTCCTGCGCTGTTTGCAACTCTTCCAGCGCGGCCAGATTCACTGCGCCCAGCGCAATGATCTCATTGCTCAAACGCGTCAATTCGTTCTGCAAGCCGCCCGCTTTTGCCCCTTCAATCAACGGCAGCAGCGGCGCTTCATCCACGCCAGCGAGTTGCTCCGCCCATTGCTCGAAATGCAGCCGCGCTTCCTGCTCCTTCAACGTGATCTCGCTCACCTTTTCACGCAGCGGATGCAACTTCTGTTCGCAGGACATGCGCTCCTGTTCCATCCGGTTCAAGTTCAGCGTGGCGTGTTCCAGCGTATTGCGCGCTTCCGCCAATACCTGCTCATGCATTTGACGTTGCTGCAAAACATCCTGCAATTTCTGTTGCGCATCACCATCACTCAGATTGGTTTGCTCGGAACGGCTGTGTGTCAATGCCTCTTCCAGTTGCGCCAGCGTTTCGGTGTTGTGTCTTATGTTCTGCTCAAGGTCGGCGATCTTGTCAGCGCAAGTCTTGGCGAAGAATCGTGCTTCCTGCAATTCATGCTGCGCTCTTTGCGCGCGTTCGCGCACCTCGCGCAACGAGGCTTCCTGCGCACTTGCCTGATGCCGCGCATGGTCGCTCTCGATTTGCTGAACGGACAACTGTTCGCGCTGGATCTCCGTGCGCTCAGCCACCTCATCCAACTGGCGATGCTCCATATTCACCCGTTCCGACAGCTCCTCCAACTCTTGCGCAATCTGCATGCTGCGCTCTTGGCTGCGTTCGATGGCTTGCGTCAGCTTCAATATCTGCAATTGGATCTGATGCTGGCGCTGCTGCGATTCGGAATTGCCGCTGCGCAACGGACCGATTCGGGCTTCGATGCCGTGATAGAACTCTTCTGCCTGCGCCACGCTCAACTTGCCTTGTTCCACAGCATCGGCGCGTTGCAGCATGTCCTGCTGCAATTGCTCGATCTCGCGCTGCCGCGCCAGAATGCCGTGGACCTGACTATCAGGCGCATGAAACAACACACTGTGCGCCCCGACCAAGTGGCCTTGCGGTGTCACCAACCACGCCCCGGCCGACAGACTGCCGCGCAACTGCAATGCTTCATCCAGATGCGCCACAGCATACACGCCAACCAACCAATCCTCCACCACTGCCGCCGCCTGCACATCGTGGCTACTTACATATTTCGCCAGCGGTGTCAGTCCGGCAATGCCGGCCACAGCAGCACTGCGCGAACCATCCGCTGCATATACTGCCAATTTTCCCGGCGGCGCATCACTCCAGCTTGCCGTATCTTCCAGACGCAACAACGAAAGCGCGTTGATGCGCTCGCGCAATACCGCCTCCAGCGCGTCTTCCCAGCCTTGTTCGATGCGGATGGATTGCCACAAGCGCGGCGCGCTATCCAACTGATGCCGCACCAGCCACGCCTTCAGATTCTTGTCGTTGTCGAGCTGCGCTTGCAATTGCTTCAGCGCATTGAGGCGCGCCTCGGTCTGCGCCAATTGCCGCTCCAGTTCCTGCGCCGCATTGCGCGCATCGCGCCGCGCTGCGTCGGCCTGCGGCAACTGCTCCTGCAATTGCGCCAACTGCTGTTGCTGCTCTTCATGCTGCATTTGCAACTCGGCCAATTGTTGCTGCGCGGTTTCCAGCCCCAACTCATCCGCTTTGGGCAAATTGTCGCGTTCCAACATCAAGCGCGAACGGCGGCTATCCAGTTGCTGCACATTGCCCTGAATGTGCCCGCGTTGTGTCTCCGCCAACTGCAATTGCTGCTGGATCAGCAACTGTTCGCGTTGCACAGCGTTGTATTTTTCCTGCGCCAGACGCGTCGCCTCTTCGGCTTGCGGCAACTGCTCCGCTTCCGTTTCTGCACGTTCCTCGCACACCGCCACGCGCACGGCAGCATCCTGCTGTTGTTGCTGCCAATGCGTTTGCAACGTACCCAATCCTTGCAACTGCGCTTGCTGTTGCGCAATCTGACGTTCGCCGTTTTGAATCTGTTGCGCCAAGCGATTGCGTTGCTCGGTCAGGAAACTGATCTGCTGCTCCAGCCTGGCCACTTCAGCGTTGCTCGCATACAAGTCGCCCTGCTTGGCATGCAACGCATCGGACAAAGCAAAATGCTCGCTGCGCGCGCCTTCCAGCTTGCTTTCCACTTCGCGCAACTTGGCGATTTCAGCTTCCAGTTCATTCCTGGTCTTTTCGGCTTGCTGCGCAAAGCGGATGCGGCGCGTCTCGGCTTCCTGTTTGTTCACCAGCCACAACATTTTCTGCGTGGTGTCGCGTTTGCTTTCCAGTTCGCGGTAAACCTTGGCCACCTCGGCCTGCTCACCCAGATGTGTCAATTGCTTATCGAGTTCTTGCAGAATATCTGAGACGCGCAACAGATTGTCGCGGGTATCGCCCAGCCGCAATTCGGTCTCGCGGCGACGGTCGCGGTATTTTGAAACGCCCGCCGCTTCTTCGAGGAACACCCTCAATTCTTCCGGCTTGGCCTCGATGATGCGCGAGATCATGCCCTGTTCGATGATGGCGTAGGCGCGCGCGCCGACACCCGTGCCGAGGAAAATATCGGTGATGTCCTTGCGCCGCACGTTCTGGTTGTTGATGAAGTAATTGGAATCGCCGTTGCGTTGCAGCACGCGCTTGATGGAGATTTCGGCGTAGCTCGCCCACTGTCCGCCGACTTTGCCCAGTGTGTTATCGAACACCAGTTCCACGCTGGCGCGCGACACCGGCTTGCGGTTGCCTGAACCGTTGAAGATCACATCCTGCATGGATTCGCCGCGCAAGGCCGAGGCGCGCGACTCGCCCAGCACCCAGCGCAACGCGTCGATCACATTGGATTTGCCGCAGCCGTTGGGGCCGACGATGCCCACCAGCTGCCCGGGCAGCGAGATATGCGTGGGATCAACGAAGGACTTGAAACCGGCTAACTTGATATGGGCGAGGCGCAATTTGATTCAGGCTGGCGATATAATGCGCCGCATTCTAACCCAAGCATGAACCCCCACCAAATGACCACGCAACCGAGCAAGACGCTGGAAACCTTCGCCAACCCGCAACCAAAGCGTGATTACCACATCCACATGGAGATCCCAGAATTCACTTGCCTGTGCCCGAAAACCGGCCAGCCTGATTTCGCCACCCTGATTCTGGATTACATCGCCGACGAGAAATGCGTGGAGTTGAAGAGTTTGAAACTGTACATCTGGGGATTTCGCAACGAAGGACATTTCCACGAGGACGTAACCAACCGCGTGCTGGACGATCTGGTGGCTGCCACCCAGCCGCGCTTCATGCGCCTCACCGCCAAGTTCTACGTGCGCGGCGGCATCTTCACCAACGTCGTGGCCGAACACCGAAAACCCGGCTGGCATCCCGCGCCGCTGGTCGATCTGACGCAATTCGCTACGCAATCCAACACGCGCGGTTAGTAACGGCCAACTACGCCCAGCTCATTTCAAATCGTATAGATGTTTTAGAAATGAGAATCCACACTTCCGCTTTCGACCCGAAGCGAACATCGCCACTTTCAGAGACTGGTCATTCAACGTTTGTATTCACCGGCCTTGCGCGGCTTTATGCGCAAGGCCCGGTGGAATGATAGATTGGGTCTATTTGGCACCGCGCACCCCTGCCAGCGCAGTGAATATGCTAAGACCGATGAATACGCCTCTGCCGAGATGCCAACCAATGCGGCGAATAACGCTGCCACGCTACGCTGGCGTGGCAACATCAGCGGCAAAAGCGTAAGCGCTGTCGGGTACTGCGGCGATAGCGCCATGCTTTGAAACATGGGCGGAGCATTGGGGTTCAGGAACTGCGGCAGAAAAGCAGCAAAGAAAACCGTAGTCTTGGGATTGAGCAGAACGACAACGAAACCGTCACGAAAGACGCGCTTAAGTAGCGTAGCGGCGGGAACGGCGGCTGAATTCTTGACGGGGGAGGAACGGAGCATTTGCACGCCGAGGTACACGAGGTAGAGCGCGCCGGCATACTTGACCACGGTGAAAGCAAGTTACAAAACCGCGAACAAGGCGACAAGACCAACTGAAGCAGCAAACGCGTTGCCGAGGTTGCCAAGAGCAACCTCGGCCACCGACACCAACCCGGATCGCCCCCCTGAACTATTGATCCGGCCAGATGATGTTTGAACTCAGAAGATCATTACCCCCAAACCCCTCCCAGCCTCCCCTTATCAGGGGAGGAGCGGCCTCTGCTCTCCCCCTGACAAGGGGGAGTTGGAGGGGGGTTGGTTCTCATACTTCAAACTTCACTTGGCCGGATCAATAGGCTGCGCGTAACAATGTAAAGCACACCAGACCCAAGCGTGACGGTGAGGACGAAGCTCGCAAGAAGGAATGCTGAAAACAGTAGCAATGGCGGAAAGAGATCAGTCATTGCAGCAACCTTGAATAGACCCAACAGTTATTTGACAGACCCACCGGTCTGTACTATTAAAATAGTGTGGAATGCATATTTTCGGTAAGCAATTGATTCATTGAAGCCCCCGTTTTTATTGTTCCTCATATGCATATATAGTACGGGCAGGAACGGATGACCCTACTGGCACGCTACCGTCCTTAGCGAAAGTCAGCTTTCCGGCATCGAGTTTCAACTCAGACATGTTGGTATTTTCCGTCAACATTCGCACCTCACTTTCTCCCGCCTTCAGTCATCGTAAATCTTATTCGCATGAATATGCCCGTCAATAGGCGTTCTACAAGGCATCAGTACATGAGTGCATGGGGGATGGCGTTGATGCCAGCTCCAAAACATTGCAAGTACCCTAGACGGCAACAGGGGTTCATGGTATAAAAATTCCACTTGATTAATACCGAGCCAATCCACTATGCGACAGCGAAAAGTAACCGGACATTAAGAGCTAGGCGGCTCTATGTCAGTGTGAATTTCAGTCAGGTGGTGTGTTGCTAACCGCCCCGCTTTTCTGAATCAATTCCCGTATATGACATTCCGCCATGACCGCGCAGCGGCCACCGAAGCGCGAATCATTCTACTGAATAATCAGGGAATATCATGAAGCAAGCAAAATCCAGACTCCCCGAAATAGCGGCATTGCTCATCATCGTTTTGCTCAGCATCGCGGCCAATCTGCCGGAATACATGGTCGAAAAATTGATCGACCGGGATATTGTGCTGGGGGTTCTGGGTGCCTCGGTCGTGATCGCTTTGTTCCACCATTTGCGTTTCCTGCTGTTCATCACGATGGTGGCGTTGATCGCGGGCGCGAATATGCCGGGTGGCCTTGCAGCTGCGCTGGGAATTGATCCGGCGGTGCTGGTTGCTGTGCTGGTACTGGTAGTCGCTATTTCGTTGCTGAACTATGTGTTCCTGTTGATGCCGACGGGCGACAAACAGTCGAAGATGGACACCATCTTTTCGCGCAAAGCCGTGCTGAGTGCGGTCATCGAAGGCAACCACCACAAGCTGGCGCGGTTGATGGAAATCAACGCGGAGATCAATTTCAACCATGAGGGCGCAGTGCCGCTACTCATCGCCGCCGAAAAAGGCAATCCCGATATTGTTCATACTCTGGTCAAGCACGGCGCGGATTTCTGGGTGCGCAATGAAGAAGGCAAGACTCCGATGGAAGTTGCTCTCGCCAAGGGATTTGCGCGCGTGGCGGAAATCCTGCATTACGCCGCCGAGGGAAAGCAGATAGCGGCCTAGCGTAACTGCACTATGCGCAACCCCTTGTAGGTCGGGCTTTAGCCCGACATGTCGGGTTGAAACCCGACCTACAAAACCTTTCATCCGTAACGATGAATCTCAATCGTGGTGTGCACGATCTCTTCGTGCTGGCGCAATTGGTCGCGCACTTGCTCCGGGGTCAGCGTCGCGCTGCGGGTGGCGATGCTGACGGCGCAGGAATAGGCTTCCTTGCCCACGCGCCACACGTGCAAGTCGGTGATTTTGGTTTCGTCCGAATTCAGCTCGATGACCTCGCGAATTTCATCCACCACCGGATGATCCATCTCTCTATCCAGCAGCACCTTGCCTGTTTCCATCAACAGACTTTTCGCCCAGGCCGCCACCAGTATCGCGCCGACGATGCCCATTAGCGGATCCAGCCACGACCAGCCGTAAAACAAACCGCCCACCAGCGCGATGATCGCCAGCACCGAAGTCGCGGCATCGGCAATGACGTGCACGTAAGCTGATTTCAAATTCAGGTCGTGGTGATGGTGGTGATCGTGCGCGTCATGGTGATGATGGTGGTCGTGCGCATGGCCGAGAATCAGGGCGCACACGATATTCACCAGCAGACCAACCACCGCCACGAAGATCGCTTGCTGATAGTGGATCGTCTGCGGCGAAAACAAACGCTCCACCGAGCCGAACACCATCATCGCCGCTACCCCCAGCAGAAAAATGGCGCTGGCAAAACCCGCCAGAATCTCGATCTTCCAGGTACCGAAAGCAAAGCGGGGATCGTTGGAATATTTCCGCGCCGCCGCGTAGGCAAACGCGCTCAAGCCGATGGCGAACGCATGCGAGCTCATGTGCCAACCGTCTGCCAGCAACGCCATCGAGTTGAACCACCAACCCGCCACGATCTCCACCGCCATCATCGCGGCGGTGATCCACATCACGGCGCGCGTGCCGCGTTCGGCGGCGGGGTTGTTCGAGTTGAAAATGTGCTGGTGGGTCAAACCGGACGGGGGATGAGAGGACATGAAATGTTTTGAGTTCAAGAGACTTGCCTGCGTTCGATAATATGCGACAACACCGCTCGCATACAACCTGCCGCAACGGCTCTTTGGCAGAAAAATTATTCGGGCTTATCCTGACAACACAGGCAGTTACCCGAACCCGGCAAATTTGGTTAAATTGCCAGCATCAGTCACCGAGGAGTTATCCATGCGCGGTAAATGTTTGTGCGGTCAGGTTGAGTTTGAAATTGATGGCGCTATTCCGAATTTCTATCAATGCCATTGTTCGCTTTGCAAAAAACAGAGCGGCTCTTCATCGAATACCGCAACGCTTGTCGGCAGTGAACATCTGCGTTGGCTTGCCGGTCAGGAAATCATTTCCTCATGGGTTAAAGACAACGGCTTCCGTTCCGACTTCTGTTCGCGATGCGGTTCTCCCGTGCCCAACCCGCTCAGTAGCGCCCCCTATTACTGGATACCTGTCGGCCTGCTTGATGATGAGTTGCAACGGACAATCGCCGCCCATCTATTTGTTGGCTCGAAAGCCGGATGGGATGTGATCGCGCAGACGGGAACACAATATGAAACCATGCCCGGGCTGCCCGAGTTCATCAAAACTCTGCACGCGGCCACATGATTTTCATTCATCCTTAAAAACTTAGTTAGCCACAGAGGACACAGAGATCACAGAGGAGAAACAAATGGTTATCGCGGAGTTGCGTTTCACCTTTTGGGTGAACCAGCAAAGCATGGAAGAAGCGGCTCTTTCTCTGTGTTCTCTGTGAACTCTGTGGCTTGAATTAAGTTTTTTAGGTTCATGCAGGATGGTTGGTAATTTCTTTTATTTACTCACGTGAGGTGTCGCATGAAACATTGGAAAGGTCGCTGGCTGATGATTATCTCTGCCATTCACATGGGCGTTGCCGTGGCGCTGTTTGGCGACACGCTCGCCTCCATCATCAAACGCGGCGTATTCGACACCGTCGGCAACGACCCGATGACCGGCGCTGTGGTCTGGTTTGTATTATTTGGCGCGATGCTGTTCATCTGCGGCTTGATACTTTCCGAGCTTGAGAAGTCGTGCTCCGGGTCGCTTCCCCGCTCCATAGGCTGGAGTCTTCTCGTACTGATGCTGGTTGGCGTTACGCTGATGCCCGTTTCCGGCTTCTGGCTTGTGTTACCGCCGGTCATATCAATTCTGCGCGAAAAACCTGAAACAACGATTGACGCTTCCGAAACCTGATGCCGCTTTGCTGACGTTCAGCTTGAGCGCGAGCCAGCAAATACGGCTATCTCCATCAAGTGCATGATGCGGATCGCCTATTGGCGGGCGTGTGCGTTGTGTTGCCGGTTACTACTCGCCCTGATGGCTCGCGACGCTGTTGATCCTTGCAAATTCGACTGTCGAAACTTGATTCACGTTCAGGCATTCGTCGGTGATGTCCACTTCGGAAACAACGCCGTGTTTGCTGCACCAGTTGATCCACGCATGTTGTCCGAGGCGGGAGTTGCCGGGCAATCCGACCAATTTGTATTTGCTGCCGCTGACTGTGGTGGCGGTCATGCTATCCAGATTGAATTCCACGATGGAGGTGGATGCGCGGCCCCGATTATTCGTTACGTCGTGCCCCCAAACGTGGCAGGTGCGCGTGCCGTCCTGCGCTTCGGCTTCTATCACGCGCCACCGGCGCAGTGTGACTTCGTGGGTGTTATCCGAATCAATCGTTGCTGGCATGACATTCCTCCAATCTGTATAACTGGAAACAAGAATCGTCCATCTTTGCTGGCCGGTTTAGGCCGTTATCACTTTACGAATTCTTCTCCACCACCTCAGTCCGGCACATCCAGCGCGCAGGCGAATGCCGGTTTGCCGGTGATAAATTTCGACAGCGTGAATGCGGCGGTTGGCTGCATGTTGATGCAGGTCATTTTCAGGTTCGCGGCCTGGCAGGTGCGCGCCAATTTATCCAGCCAGTCGTAATAAACCCGGTCGATGACGGGTTGTTCGCTCAGGTCGTAATACAAGTGCGCGCCCTGCCCCTGCTGCACTTGCGCGACGACCTGTTGCAGCAGTTCGTTTTGATCCTGAATATTCATGCTGCGCAGCGGCTCCAGCAAAAAATTGCCTTTGCCGATACGTGTCAGGTGAATACCCGGAATAGACATCAGCTTTCCTTGTGGCTGACGTGGATGCCCAAACGCAGGAAAGCTTCCTTGAGTCCGTCGGACAAACTGGCGCGGGTGGTTACACCGCTCAGGTCAATGTTCAGACTGACCAGCGCACGCGCGATCTCGGGATGGATGCCGGTGATGATGGCATCGCTGCCCATCAGTTGCACGGCGCGCACCATCTGGATCAGGTGATGCGAAACCTGCGAGTCGATGTTTTTCACGCCGGTCAAATCCATCACCACGGCGCGCGCATGATCGCGCGCGATGCGGTTGAGCAGTGCTTCCATGACCAGCATGGTGCGGCTGGAATCCAGCGTGCCGATGATGGGCAGCGTCAGCACGCCGTCCCAAATTTCGGTGATGGGCGTGGAAGTCTCGCGCAATTCGGCTTCCTGCGCCTTGAGCGTGTTTTCGCGCTCGGCCAAGTAAGTGCGGAAGATCGCCATGATAAGTTCGTCGAAATGCTGCGCGAAAAACAGCAGCACCGAGCGCGATTGGGTGAACGCCACACCGCTGTCTTTTTCCAGCGCGGCGATCAGGTTGTGTTGCAGTTGCTGCGCGTAACGCACCACGTCTTCCACGTTGCCGCCGCGCATCAGCATGCGCTGCGCCAGGCCGGAGAAGAACGCTTCCAGCGCGTGGAATTGCGGCGAGGTGCGCTTGTGCGGGTCTTTGGAACCGAGCAGGCCGGAGATCAGGTTGACGAACTCGCTGCTCAAATCGGCGATCTCGTCTTCATCCATCAGTTTGTTATCCGAACCAAAATAATCGCGCGCCGTTTCTTCCAGTTGCCCGGAAATATTGCCTATCTTCAACGCGAACAACGCGGTCAATTTCTCGCTAACTTCTTTTTTCTGCATCATTTCTCTCCTCACCCGTTAAATCAAAAAATCAACACATCTAGCCACAGAGATCACAGAGCACACAGAGAATGCTTTGCCTTCTCCTCATTTCGTGAACTTGACAAAAAGTGAATGAATCTTTCGTTATGACTGTCTTTCTCTGTGTACTCTGTGATCTCTGTGGCAAATTGCCTTTCAAGCCTCACCCCAACGTACAAACACAAATCGACTGGTCGTCCGACATGCGCCCCATGATGTTGCCCAGCAGATAGGCAATCAGTTGCGGATGCTGGTTGAACAAGCCGGAAAAATTGGCGGTGTCCCAGTTCCTGCGTATGCCATCGCTCGCCGTGACGATGACGAATTTTTTGTCGCAAGCGCTGTGCAGCATGGTCGCCGTGCGGTGCTCGCGCCCCAGTATCCCCGGCGCAAACGCGATGTGCTGCAACTGCGCATGATCGTACAGATACGCATGCATGTCGCCCACGCCCGACAGCATCAAGCTGCCCTGCACCAGATCGAGCGCCCCGGCAATAGCCACCGCACCGCGCGTATTCACAAGCCGTTTATCCACCGCTTCCAGTATCGCTTCCGGCGACTCGAAATTTTCCAGAACAGGTGCCAGGTCGGCGGTGGCTATCTGCGCTTCTTCGCCGTGCCCCAATCCGTCCAGATGCAGCCAGCGCATGGTCTTCGCGCTCCGATGCAGATATATCCTGTCGCCATTGTAGCGCTCGTCAGACAATGAACGCGAGAACAGGCCGAATCTTGGGCCGGGCTTCGTTTCAATATTTTCCTTGTCCAGATAAAAGCGCGTCAGCACCACCGTGCCGCTCCATTTTTTCGGCTGATCCGCGCGCGCCGGCTGGGTGTAAATGTACGACTCGTCGCTCAGGCGGCGGATCGCGCCCAAGCCCTTGCCCAGCGTGCTGGCCGTCGAATAGCCATCTTCTTCGGCGCTGGACAGATCGCTGATGCCCGGACCGTAATCCAGCGAAAGCATATCCAGCACATTTCCCGGCTGTTTCCACAACTGCACCATACCGCGCCCGGAAGCGTGCTTCACGTTGTTGCTGACCAGTTCCGAGGCCACGATCAGCATGTTCTCCTGCTTCAGGTCGTTCACCCCCAAGCGCTGGGTGATGGCAGACAGTTTAGAGCGCAGCAGAATCAGCGAACTTTCGCCGGGGGTCGCACTGTTGAACAGCAGCCTGCAGTCCGTTGCGCTATCGTAAATTTCAGACACACGATTCTTTCGCGGAACATTTTGCGGCGCATTCGCGCGTATCGCCTTTGCATTTGCCGACCACCGCCCGCCCGCGACCTTTGCGCTTGGCTTCGTACAGCGCGTTGTCGGCCTGATGGATAAATTCTTCCAGCGATGCCACGTCCCGCGTTTGCGGGTCTATGGTCGAAATGCCGATGCTGACTTTGCCTTCCATTTGCAGGATCACTTGGCGCGCCTTGGTGCATGCGGTGTTGTGGTCGGCATAGATCATCATGGCGAATTCATCTCCGCCGAAACGGAACGCGCAATCCACGTCTTCGCGGATCACGCCGCGCAGGATTTGCGCCATGCGGATCAAATAGGAATCGCCGTACTGGTGTCCGAACTGGTCGTTGATGCTTTTGAAATGATCGAGATCGAGCAGTAACAGCGACAGCGGCGCGCTTCTCTGGCGCATGGTGTGGCGGAATGCCGCATCCAGTCTTTCGTCGAAGGCGCGGCGGTTGGGCAAATCGGTGAGCGGATCGGTTTCCGCCTGATGGATGGAAACCTGCAATTCCGCCAGACGGCTCAGCAACTTCACTTGCAGCTCGGCCAGTTCTTGCTCGGTGCGCTCGCGCGTTTCCTGCAAATGGCGCACCATGGACTCGTGGCGTTGGATCAGGATTTCGGGGTCCAGCGATTCGGTGGATTTGCGCAGACGGTCGAGCAAGCGCTCCATCTCGGTTTTTTCAACATTGCCCACTTGGGCGACTAAAAATTCGCCGCCACTCCAATGGACGCGTAAATTATGGTCTTGCAGTTGCACACTGACGGGAAAGGGTTGACCGCGACACGCGCCTGCGGCGCGCAGCCGTTGATTCAGATCCAGCGTGGCGAGCGAAGCCCTGAAGGCATTCCCGTTGAGACACTTCACACTCTCCATCAGAAAACTGACGAAATTGTGCAAATCGGGTTCGATTGCCAGATTGAGTTTCAGGAGTTCAACTGATTCCACAGTAGCCAGCCTTGGTGAATAAGCATGGATTTATAAAGGACAAGCCCAGCCGGGTCAATCATTTATCTTCCGAACGGTCATGCGGCGCGATAAACCCTGAAAATTACGCCTCTCGCAGCTTGCACACACATCGTGTAGAACGCCTATTGACGGGCATCTCCACGAGGTTGCGGGGATTAGCGCATCTTCTCCACCGCCTCGTCCACCCGCTCCACCGCAATGACTTCCATGCCTTCAATCTTGTGTTTCGGCGCGTTGGCTTTGGGGATGATGGCGTGGGTGAAGCCGAGTTTGGCGGCTTCTTTCAAACGCTCCTGCCCGCGCTGCACCGGGCGCACTTCACCCGCCAGTCCAACTTCGCCGAACACCACCATTTTTTCCGGCAGCGGTTTGTTACGCAACGAAGAAACGATGGCGAGCAGCACGGCGAGGTCAGCCCCCGGCTCGGTGATCTTCACCCCGCCCACGGCATTGATGAACACATCCTGATCGAAACAGGCGATGCCCGCGTGACGGTGCAGCACGGCCAGCAACATCGCCAGCCGGTTCTGTTCCAGCCCCAGCGACAAGCGGCGCGGCACGGGCGAATGCGCTTCGTCCAGCAAGGCCTGAATCTCCACCAGCAAAGGCCGCGTACCTTCCTGCGTCACCATCACACACGAGCCCGCCACTTGCGCACCGTGCTGCGACAGGAACAGTGCGGACGGGTTGCTCACTTCGCGCAGGCCTTTTTCGGTCATTGCAAACACGCCAAGTTCGTTCACCGCGCCGAAGCGGTTCTTGAACGCGCGGATCAGGCGGAAACTGGAATGCGTGTCGCCCTCGAAATACAGCACGGTATCGACGATGTGTTCCAGCACGCGCGGCCCGGCCAGCGCGCCTTCCTTGGTCACGTGGCCGACGAGAATGATGGTCACGCCGCTGCTCTTCGCCAGCCGTGTAAGCTGCGCGGCGCATTCGCGCACCTGCGCCACCGAGCCGGGCGCGGAAGTGAGCTGTTCGGAATACACGGTCTGGATGGAGTCGATCACCACCACGTCCGGCTTTTCGTGTGCCACGGTGGCCTGGATTTTTTCCAGTTGAATTTCCGGCAGCAAATGCACTTCGCGCGCATCCAGCGCCAGACGCTTGGCGCGCAACGCGATCTGCTGCGCCGATTCCTCGCCGCTGACGTACAGCACTTTTTGCGTGAGCGAGAGATGCGCCAAGGCCTGCAACAACAAGGTGGATTTACCGATGCCGGGATCGCCGCCGATCAGCACCACGCCGCCTTCCACCAGCCCGCCGCCCAGCACGCGGTCGAACTCGGCAATGCCGGTCGGCGTGCGCGAGACTTCGCTCGCTTCCACCTCGGCCAGTTGCTGCAACTTGCCCGAGGCCGCCAGCGCGCTGTAGCGGTTCTTGCCCGCCGCCGGCAACGCCTCCGCCACCGCTTCCACCAGCGTGTTCCATTCGCCGCAATGCGGGCACTGGCCTTGCCATTTTGGCGTTTGCCCGCCGCATTCGGTGCAGCTGTAAATCGTTTTTGCTTTTGCCATTATTTCTATTTTGCTTTTATAAAACCTGTATCAGATTGCACAGCCGCAAACCCTAACCCCTCCCAGCCTCCCCTTATCAGGGGAGGAGCCAGAACTCTATCAGTTCGCCAATTTGCTCTCCCCCTGATAAGGGGGAGTTGGAGAGGGTTTGCGTTTGAATGAAGAACGTAG
This sequence comes from Sideroxydans sp., assembly GCA_028710605.1. Taxonomy (GTDB): domain Bacteria; phylum Pseudomonadota; class Gammaproteobacteria; order Burkholderiales; family Gallionellaceae; genus Sideroxyarcus. The sequence continues at coordinate 74,175 of JAQTTU010000008.1, read as the reverse complement.
TCATGCCCATCAACTTCACACCCCCTTGGGATCGAGCGCGAATTTATTTTTCTCGAATAGCGAAACGCAACAATCCACCACTGCCGGATCGTAAAGCACGCCGCGTTTATGGGTGATTTCTTCCAGCGCCGCATCGACTCCCAAGCCCGGGCGGTAAGGCCGGTGCGACACCATGGCCTCCACCACGTCGGCCACGGCGAGAATTTTTGCTTCGGGCAAAATCTGCTCGTCTTTCAACCCCTGCGGATAGCCGGAGCCGTCCAGACGCTCGTGGTGCTGCAACACCATCTGCGCAATCGGCCAGGGAAATTGCACGTCCTTGATGATGTCGTAACCCGCTTGCGGATGCGCTTTTATCAGTTCAAATTCAATCGGACTCAGCCGTCCGGGCTTGCTCAAAATTTCGGCGGGAATGTGGATTTTACCCAAATCGTGAATGGTGGCAGCCAGCCTGAGCCCGTGAATTTGGTCGGCGGAAAATCCCATTTCACCGGCAATGGCGCAGGAAAGATCGGCCACTCGCCGCTGGTGTCCGGCAGTGTAGGGATCGCGCGCCTCGACCATGGCGGCCACGGCATCAATGGTTTGCGCCAGAGCTTGCGCCTGCTTTTCCGCGTTGATGCGGCGCTCTTCCTCGACCTGCTTGCGTTCGGTAATGTCGCGTATGATTCCCGTGGCATGCCACGCGCCGCCCAGATTCATCGCCGAAATCGAAAGCTCGACGGGAAACTCCGAGCCGTCCCGGCGCAAGGCGGTCGATTCGATGGTGTGCCCCACGACAGGCCCGCTTCCGGTTTGTTCGAACAATCTCAAACCTTGATCCGCATTGCGGCGGCAACTCTCGGAAGCGATCAGTTGATGCAACTGTTTGCCGATGGCCTCTTCCGCGCTGTAACCGAACATCTGCTGCGCCATCTTGTTCCACAAATCAATCGTTCCATCGGGACGCATGCTGATGATGGCATCGTTGGCGCTCTCGGTGACGGCGGTATAGCGGGTCAAACTTTCGCGCAACGCAATCTCCGCCGCCTTGCGCGCACGCACCCCCTGTTCCACCGACAATGCCCGTTGTACAGCGGGAGCGAGCCGCGCCAAGCGGTCTTTCAGCACCTAATCCTTGGCTCCCGCATGGATCAGTTCCACCGCAGCGATATCGGTGAGCGCGCCGGTGACCATCACCACGGGGATTTCCTCATGCTCGCGCTGCACGATTTCCAGCGCGGCCATGCCGTTAAAATCGGGCAGGTTGTAATCGGACAGAATGAGATCCGGCTTGAACTCCTCCAGCGCCCGCACGAACGCATCGCGCGTTTCAACGCGCAGCGAAGAAAATTTGATGCCCGCCTTGCGCAACTCATACTCCGCCAACTCGGCATCCGTGGGCGTGTCTTCCAGCATCAGGATGCGCAATTCCTTATCCATGATATTTTGCTCCATGATTACTTTGCGGGGACTGGCGGACGATTGACCAGCAACCAGTAGAGCCCCAGTTCCGACACCGTCCTGGCGAACTCGTCGAACTCCACCGGCTTGCTGATAAAACTGTTCACACCGAGCATATAACTCTCCGCCACATCGCGGTCTTCCTTGGAAGAAGTCAGCACCACTACCGGAATGGTTCTGGTGCGCTCATCGCTCTTGAGACGACGCAATACTTCCATGCCGTCCACCTTGGGCAGACGCAAATCCAGCAGAATGACCTTGGGCCCGTTCGCCACCTGGCGCTCGCTATAAGCTCCTTGAGCAAAAATAAAATCCAGCGCTTCAGCGCCGTCCTTCACCCACACCAGCTTGTTGGCCAGATTGCTTTTTTTCAGCGCTCGAATGCAGAGTTCCGCATCGGTCGGATTGTCTTCCACCAGCAGAATTTCCACTTCCTTCATCATTTCAACCATGAGCCCCCTCCTCTATCGGTAAAGCAAAATAGATTGTCGCGCCTTCGTTGACCTTGCCCTCCGCCCACACCCGCCCGCCGTGGCGGTTGACGATACGTTTGACGATGGCAAGGCCGATGCCGGTACCTTCAAATTCGGTCACGCCGTGCAGGCGCTGGAACACGCCGAACAGCTTGTTGGCGTACTGCATATCGAAGCCTGCGCCATTATCCTTCACGAAGTAAACCGCTTCATCGCCTTCGATGCTGCCGCCCACCTCGATTCTGGCCGTCTCACTGATGCGGCTGAACTTGATAGCGTTGCTCAACAGATTAACGAACACCTGCCGCATCATGGCACTATCCACTCTGGCCGGGGGAAGATGTTCGATGGTCAGTTGCATCTTGCTGCTGTCCACAGCGGGTTGCAGTTCGGCGAACACCTCGCGCGCCATTCTTTCCATGTCGATTTCAGCATAATTTATTTCCAGCCGTCCGGTGCGGGAAAATTTCAGGATGTCGTCGATAAGCTGCCCCATGCGCAGCGTGTTGTCGCGCACCACCTTGAGCAGCCGCTGGCCTTCGTCATCCAGTTTATCGGAATAGCCATCCAGCAAAATATGCGAGAAACCGTCAATGGCGCGCAACGGCGTGCGCAAATCGTGCGACACCGAATAGGAAAAAGCTTCCAGCTCGTTGTTGGCCGCTTCCAGCTGCGCCGTGCGCGCGGCCACACGCTGTTCCAGTTCGGCATTCAATTGGCTGATTTCCGCCGCGCGCTCTTCCAGCACCGCCATCATGCTGTTGAACGCATGCGCCATGTCGTAAATGTCTTTCGGCCCGGACAGCACCGCGCGCACTTGCGATTCGCCCGCCTCGGCCCGCCCCATGTTGACCGATAACTGGTAAAGCGGTTTCGTCATGCGGTTGGACAGCAAGCGGATCAAAAACAGGAACAGCAATGCGAAAGAAAACGACGTGGTCAGGTTGGCGACGAAAATTCCGGTGGTCAATTTGGTCAACGCTGCCTTGCTCACCACCACCGTCACATGACCGAGCAATTCGGGAGCGGCCACATCATTGAACGGCGAGCTGGCGGGTTGCGAATACACCGGCGCGGCAAAGCGCCATGCATCGGCACTTTCCGCATCGAGAACAGCGACGGCTTGCTTGCTGCTATTGTCAGTCCTGCTGCCAAAATCAACTGGCGATGCGAATTTTGCGGAATCGGCGTTTCCGCGCTTCAACAACACTTGCTGTTTGGCATCGTGTATTTCCACGCTGACCACACCCGGAAATTCCAGCGTGGCATTCGCCGCTTCGGCGGCGTTTTCGGACGAAGCGTAAATCAAAGCCAGCGCACTCTGGCGCGCCAGATTCTCGGTGATACGCTTGCCCTGTTCGAGCAGGTTGCTGCGTACCTGCTCGGTACCCTGCCATGAACCCACTACCGAGGAAAATAACGCCAGCAGGAAAATGCCGAGCGCAAGCGTGATTCTGAGCTGGCGCTGGAAAGTGAACTGATGCAGGAAGGCGGTGAACAGTTTATTCATGATCCGCGCCGCTACCGCTCGGGGAACACCATGCCGAAACCCTGCTGATCGTCAACATCGAGCCCGAGATGGTTGGCGGTGCGCAGGTTGATAGCAACCAGCACTTCGCGCAGCAAAATCATGCCGTGTTCGCCGTAATCCCCGGTCGCCAGAAATCCCAGCGCGGCATCGGCAAGGTGGTGGCCCATCGCGGCATTGTCCGGGTAGAGCGAGAACAGCACGCCGCGCCGGACATGGCCGGAACTGCTGGAAAACACGGCAACGTTGCGTTCCCAGGATTCGTGCAACACCAGCGGCAGCACCGAACCATCCTCCACCGTGGTGGAATCCTGAAGCAGCCATAGCGTATCCCGGCGGTTATCGGCAGCAGCGAAAATTTCCTGATACGCGCGCACCGCTGTGCGCAAATCCTGCGCTTCGTATGCCACCAGCTCCAACCCCTGTGCACGCGCTGAAGCACTCGCCTGACGAATCAGCCACTCGTTTTGGCGCGGGTCGTAAACGGCAAACACGCGCCGCGCACCGGGCATCAATTTTTTCAAATGGGAAAACAGCAAAGCGGGATCGGGCGACAGACTGTTCACCGGTACGTCGCGCATTTCATTGGTCGGCGAGGTGATGACACCGCCCACCACCACGCCGATATTGCGATCCAGCGTCGAGGCTATTTTCATCGCCTGCCTTCCCAGCGCGATCACCACTTTGACATTCTGCTGGCGCAAGTTGCTGTTCAGCACCTCAATATCCACATTCTGTCCCACCGCAAAATTGGCGACATGCATTTTGGCTCCCGCATCAATTCCCGCGATGATCTGCGAAAACGCGGTGCGGTACGGTTCGCCGATCTCGGGATAAATAACCGCGATCGGGCCTTCACCTTTCACCGGCACAACCTTGCTTTCCTCTGCCACGGCAATGCCGTGGCAGAGGAACAAAAAGGAAAACAACAAAGCCGCCCGCAGACTTGCCTCCAATTGTGGGAACGTGCGCGTCATAGCTTGTACACCGCCTGTAGCCACAGCGAACGCGGTGCCATCGGCAAATCGCCGGGAATCGCCGTGCCCGGTGCCAGACTGGGTTCGCGCACATCGGCGTTGAACAGGTTGCGCAGCGAGACGGCTAAATCCCACCTGCTGCGGTTGCCAGTGGTGCGCACGGTCAAGTCCAGCGTGGTGTAATTGGCAATCTGACTGCTGCGCGTGTCGCCGACTGCGCGCTTGCGATCCGCGACCCGGTTGAGCTGTGTGCTGAACAACCAGTAATTCCCGAAGCGCTTGTCGGCTCTCGCGTAGATGTGGTGGTGCGGTGCATAACCTGCGTCTCGTCCGGTGGCATCATCAATGGACTTCTGGTAGGCGTAATTGCCTGAGATCTGAAGCGTGCGGCTGGCATCCCACACCGACTCCAGCTCCATGCCGCTACCGTACTGATTGCCGATATTCGCGTAGGTGGAGCCGGTGTTAGGAGTGGCATTGGCAACCGCGCGAATGACATCCCTCATGTGGTAATGAAACAGATTCAAGTTCACTTGAGTATCCTGACGCGCCTGCCAGGAGAAGGCAGCTTCAAAGGTATTGTTGGTTTCGGGTCGCAGATTGGGGTTTCCGTGCGCAACCGGATTACCGATGCCGTAGGCCTCGATGAAAGCCGGGGCGCGAAAGGCGCTGCCATAGAGCAGTTTCGCGGTCAGGTCTAACGAGGCATCCCATACCAGTGCCACACGCGGGTTGGTGGTGCTGCCGAAGTCGGAGTAGTTGTCATGGCGCAGCCCGGCAGTAAGTGCCCAGTCTCGGGCGATATTCCACTCGTCCTGCACATAGAGATAATCGATCTTGCGATGCTGCGGACGTAAAAATGGATCAGTGCTGGAATAGTCCACCACAACCCCGCCGGGATTCGGTATTAGCGCGCCGTTTGCAGCGTAAGTAAAATTTCGGGTTTCATGTGTCTTGTAGAGATTCAGGTCGTCGTGCCCCAGACCGAAACGCAAACTGTGACCGGCAAATCCGCTGTAGATGACGAAACCGGAAAGCCGCACTTGCCGCTCCCATGTTTCCGGGCCGCCGAAGAAGCCGTTACTGGACACACCTCCGCCAATATTTGACCCGGGTGGAAATAGTTGAAAAATGCTTGGTATCAATTGAGTGTATTGAAGATAGCTGCCGGTGAAACCCGTTTCCAAATTTCGTGCAAATTGAGTATCTGTCCAGGAGAGATCGCCGGTGATGCGCTCGCTTTTCTGGCTGCCCACCGGATCGAGCGCGGATGCGATTCCCGCGCCGGTTTCCAAATGGTCACGCAACTTGTAGCCGAAGCGCAGACGCCATTTTTCGCGGGAGAAATCGAGGTTGCCGTCGATTGATTGGTGGCCGACATTGACCGGCCCCGATGTCCCGGCAGCCCCCTGTTTGATAGTCGATTTAAAACCATTCGTATCGCCGACACGCAGATAGGTCGCCACATCAATCTCACCCGCCTTTCCGCCATGTTGCACCCATGTGTCTCTGGTATTGAAAGAACCGGTGCGCACACCGACCTCGGCTCCGCGCATGTCTGCCGCAGTTTTGGTGATGATATTGATAACCCCCGAATAGGCATCTGAACCGTAGAGCGCCGAACCGGGACCGCGTATCACCTCGATGCGGGCGATGTGCTCGACCGGATAACCTCCCCATAGATTGCCTTTGTTGCCATGGAACAAGGTGGTGACCGGAGCTCCATTTTGCAGTACCAGAACCTGAGGCGTGAATTGGCTGACAACACCACGAATCACATAGAGCGGCGAGTAGTTGTTGGCGCTGCGGTTGACGTGCAAGCCGGGCACGGTCTCCAGCACCTCATCCAGATCGGTCGCACCCATCGCAGCAATATCTTCGGCCGTAATCACCGATGCCACAGACGGCGCGCGGCGCAATGTCTGCTGGCTTCCGGTGGCGATACTGACAGTAGCCTTGTCGCCATACACCAGCGCCAACTCATCTTCTTCGCTGCCCTGTGCATATACGCTGACAGCCCAGATTGCCGCTAATGCCGCCATTGTCAGACGCGCTGTAAATTGCCGCATGATTCTCTCTTTTTCGATTTGATTCAATGAATTGCCGGGAGTGAAAAATAAAAGGTCGCCCCTTCGTTCACTTTCCCCTCGGCCCACACCCGTCCGCCGTGGCGGTTAATGATGCGTTTGACGATGGCCAGCCCGATCCCCGTGCCTTCGAACTCTTCCACGCTGTGCAGGCGCTGGAACACGCCGAACAGCTTGTCCGCGTACTGCATATTGAAGCCCGCGCCGTTGTCTTTCACATAATAGACGACTTCGTTGCCCTCGACCTGACTGCCCACCTCGATCGCGGGATGTTCTTTGCCGTGGCTAAACTTGATTGCATTGGACAACAGGTTGACGAAAACCTGACGCATCATTGCGCTGTCCCCATTTGCGGGCGGGATGTGCCCGATTTCAAATTGCAACTTGGCGTTATCGCTGCCGGGGAGAAGTTCGGCCAACACTTCGCGCGCCTGCTGCTCCATGTCAATCTCGACCAGCTTCATTTCCAGCCGTCCGCTGCGCGAGAATTTCAGGATGTCGTCTATCAATTGCCCCATGCGGTGAGTGTTGTCGCGCACCACGTTGAGCAACCGTTGTCCTTCCGCATCCAGCTTGCCGGTGTATTCATCCAGCAGGATATGCGAGAAGCCGTCGATGGCGCGCAGCGGCGTGCGCAAGTCGTGCGACACCGAATAGGAGAAGGCTTCCAGCTCCTTGTTGGCCGCTTCCAGTTGCGCCGTGCGCTCTTCCACGCGCTGTTCCAAATCGCGGTTGAGCTGCTTGACCTCGCGCTCTGCTTTCTCGCGTTCATCCAGCAAATGGATACGGTCCAGCGCGGCTGCGATATGGCTCGCCAGTGCCATTAAATACTTGTTCTCGGAAGCGGAAGGGATGCGCACGCCTTCATCGCCGAATGTGCCCATGCCGACGCTGCCCAAATGCCGGTCGAAAAAAATGATGGGCACGTTGACGATGCTCCGGTTACCCAGTTTCGCCACAATTTCCCTGTTCACCCGCGCATCCGTTTGCGCATCCTCGACCACGATAATTTCTTTGGCCGCCGCAATCTCTTCCATCATGCGGTCGCCTTTGACGGGAAGCGTGGCCACGCGCTCATCCGACATCACCGCATCCGCCATGGGGCCGCCCGCCATGAGCACTCTGGCGTATTGCCTGTCCTCCGTCAGCAGATAAGCCCACAGATTCCGGTAACCGATCACGCTCCCGACTTCATCGCGCGCCGCATTCAACACCTCCGCATAGCTCCGCGAACTTTCCAGCTTGCGCGACAAGCGCAACAAGGATTGCGAATGCCTTTCCCGCTCCAGCAATTCATCCTCTGCCAGCTTGCGCTCGGTGATGTCGTGCACCGTTCCGACCGAACGCAGCGGCTTGCCTGCGGCATCGTAATGCGTCTCGCAATTTTCGATGACATACTTGATGCGGCCATCCGGCATCAGCAGGCGATGCACGATCTCGTAAGGCGTTTTGTTGGCAACCGAATCGGTGTAAGCGCGGTTCACCCTTTCGCGGTCGCCGGGATGGATCGCGTTCAGGAACGCATCGTAGGAAGCGCCGAATTTTTTCGGGTCGATTTCGAAGATGCGATAAATCTCGTCCGACCAGGTCAGCACGTTGCTCACCAGATCCAGCTCCCAGTTACCCAGATGCGCGATGCGCTGCGCTTCCGACAAACCTTGTTCGCTGCGCCGCAGACGCTCTTCTTCCTGCTTGCGCTCGGTGATGTCTTCCGAAATGCCCAGCAGATAAAGCGGGCTGCCGTCCTCGGAATAAATGGGGATTTTTCGGGTATGCAGGAAACGCTGGCCATGCAATTTCGTAGAGATAGGTTCCTCGGGAATATCCAGCAATTCGCCGTTGGCGATAATTTCCCTATCTTTGCCGATGAAAAAATCCGCCTGTTCCTGCGGGAAAAAATCGCGGTCGCTTTTCCCGATCAGATCGTCGCGCGAGTAGCCCAGCAACTGTTCGCCCGCTTTATTGAAGCGGACAAACTTGAGCTCTTTGGCATCTTTTACAAACAGCATATTCGGCACATGCTCCACGATGGCATCGAGGAAATGCCCGTTTTCGCGCAGGGATTCTTCCATCTGTTTGCGCGCGGTGATGTCGGCGAACATCGCAAAAGAACCTTGATAAACATTTTTCTCGTCCAGAACAGGTGTCGCGGATGCCAGCATCCAAATGGGCTGCCCGTCTTTGCGCCGGAAGCGGCGCTCATAACATTCCGACACGCCCCTGCGGCGGTTAGCCAATTTTTTCAAATGATCGGGCGCATCTTCCCCGAACATGAAATCGGTCATCGGCCTTCCGTCCATCTCTCCGGCGGAATAGCCGAGAATATCGGCCATGCGGGCGTTGACGAAAGTGGTCATGTCATCCGGCCCGATGCTCCATATTCCTTCGGCGGTCGTTTCCACGATGCGGCGGTATTTTGTCTCGCTTTCCTGCAACTCGCGGAGCGACAGCAGGCCGGTCAATCCGTCGGTCAAGCGCCTGCCGATCTCCTGGAACAAGCGCACATCTTCCTGCGACCAGACGCGCGGGTAAGCGCATTGGTGCATGCCAAACGCCCACGGCTTGCCCGACTTGGGATGCAGCGCAACCAGCATCTGCGACTTGACCCCGAATTGCTCGGCACTCGGTTTGTTGACAGGTCTTTCCGTGCCGACGATATATGTCAGCGGCGCATCGGCTTCCAGCACCTCCTTCAGGTTCTGCGCCATTTCCGCAGGCATCGGCACGTCAACATTCATTATCCCGGCACCCGGATATTCGGGCTTGGTGATTTCCATGGGCACTCTGAACCTCGGCGCGTCCGGGTCGCACGGATAAAACAGCCATACCCGGTCGCAGTCGAATATTTCAAGTACGACACCGAGGACATCGCGCATCATTTGCTCAAGCTCGTCCGCCCCCTGCATGGTCTTGTTCACACGGTTCATGCTTTCGAAAAAGTGCAGATTGGCCTGGTGCTCCATCTCGGCCTGCTTGCGTTCGGTGATGTCATCGTAAACGCCCAGCACGCCGAAGACCTTGCCCCCGGCATCGAGCAACGGCACCTTGGACGTGCGCAGCCAGATCGTGCGCCCGTCGGGCGTGGTTTGCGGTTCTTCGAAACCGAGCTTGGGCATGCCGGATTCCATCACCCGTTTGTCGTCTGCACGATACAGTTCGGCCTGTTCGCGCCAGCCCATTCCAAAATCGTCCTTGCCGATCAGTTCGTCGGGGTGCGACATGCCCGCATCGCGCGCAAACGCGGTGTTGCAGCCGAGATAGCGCAATTCGGAGTCCTTCCAGAACACGCGCAGGGGTGCGTGCTCCACCACGGATTGAAGCAAACGGTATGACGAGTTGAGCAACTCCTCGATCCGTTTGTTCTCGGCATATTCGGCGGCAACCCGCTCGAACGGCTCATGCACGCTGCTCATGAATACCGCGCGGTAGATAAAAATATACGCCACGACTTTGTACAGATGCCCGAGCAGGTTAAAAATGTCGGCGACATCGGAATACAGGGTGAAGCTGAGTTCGCTCAGGATGGTGATCGCGGTGGCGGCAAACAGGCCGGCCGCATCATGTGTTTGCCCCCGCTTTGCCTGCAAGTAGAACAACACGGCGGGAACCAGCAACAGGGCGATGATCGCGTATTCCGCGCCGATCTTGAACGGTGTCAGCCCTTGTCCCGCGATAAAGGTTCGCGGCCAGGCCTGCGGGTAAACCAGCCCCAGCCAGATCACCGTTGCGGTGACCACGAGGCTGGCCGCCAGCAACAGGTAGCGTGCGCGCTCGTTGCGCGACAGCCGCCATGGCCGCAATGCCGCAGCCAGCAAAGCCAGCGCGGCAATCAGCCGCGCGGACAGCCACAAGTTGATGGCTTTTTCCGGGCCGCTGGGCGTGATGAAATCGGGCATGCCTTTGAACGAGAGCATGTGGGCAAAATCGATCAGCCCGACCGCGAGCAACGCACAGGCGAGAATCACGGTATTGCTTGGCCGCTCCGGGCTGTAAGCATTCCACGCGACACCGAACACCATCATGGAAACGACGATGGAAAACGTTTCGGCAAACATGTGCAGCGGCAGATAATTCGCCAAGCCCTGCACGGCATATAACGCGGGAGCCTGCCAAACGACAACGAACACGATGCCCAGCCCCAGCACCAGCCAGGTCGCATGTTTCAATGTGAAATTACCGGATGGCATGATTTACCTCTAGTTATTTTTGTAGCGTCTTCATCGTGCGAAGAGCACAATAAATTCACGTGCAACCATACCACTAAAATCACGCACTCACTACCTGCAAAAGTTTATCGAAAACAGCCAAGCATCAAGCCGCATCGCGTTAAAATGCCGACCATGCTACGTCTCACCGAAATCCGACTCCCGCTCAATCATCCGAGCCCTCTCCCCAACCCTCTCCCGCAGGCGGGCGAGGGGGCAAACGAATCGCTTCGCGAGATAAACCATAACGATGACCTCAAGGCCGCGATCCTCAAGCGCCTGGGCATTTCCCCCGCCGATTTGCTGGCGTTCACCCTGTTCCGCCGGGGCTACGACGCGCGCAAACGCAACGCCATCGTGCTGGTTTATACGGTGGATGTGGAAGTGAAAAACGCGGCGGCATTGCTCAAGAAAAACATTCCGCATGTCGCTGTCGCGCCGGACATGAGTTACCGCACGGTGGCGCAAGCGCCGCAAGGGTTGAGCGAGCGACCGGTGGTCATCGGCACCGGCCCGTGCGGCATTTTCGCCGGATTGCTGCTGGCGCAAATGGGCTTCCGCCCCATCATTCTGGAGCGCGGCAAGGAAGTGCGCGAACGCACCAAGGACACCTGGGGCTTGTGGCGACAGGGCAAGCTCGATCCCGAATCCAACGTGCAGTTCGGCGAAGGTGGCGCGGGCACGTTCTCCGACGGCAAGCTGCACAGCCAGATCAAGGACCCGAAGTTCTACGGGCGCAAAGTGCTGACCGAATTTGTGAAGGCTGGCGCACCGGAAGAGATCATGTACGTGAGCAAGCCGCACATCGGCACCTTCCGTCTGGTGGGCATGGTGGAAAAAATGCGCCACAGCATGCAAGCGCTGGGCGCGGAGATTCGCTTCCAGAGCCGCGTGGCGGACATCGAGATTGAAAACGGGCAAGTGTGCGGCGTGGTGCTGGCCAACGGCGAACGCATAGACACCAAACACGTGGTGCTCGCCGTCGGCCACAGCGCGCGCGACACCTTCGAGATGCTGCACAAGCGCGGCGTGTATCTGGAAGCCAAACCGTTCTCCATCGGCTTCCGCATCGAGCATCCGCAATCGGTCATCGACCGCGCGCGCTTCGGCGCGAACGCGGGCAACCCGCTGTTGGGATCGGCGGATTACAAGCTGGTGCATCACGCCAGCAACGGGCGCTCGGTCTATAGCTTCTGCATGTGCCCCGGCGGCACGGTGGTGGCGGCGACCTCGGAAGCAGGCCGCGTGGTCACCAACGGCATGAGCCAGTATTCGCGCAACGAACGCAACGCCAACAGCGGCATCGTGGTCGGCATCACGCCCGCCGATTTCCCCGGCGATGTGCTGGCGGGTGTCGAGTTCCAGCGCAAATGGGAAGCGCGCGCGTTCGAGTTGGGCGGCAGGAATTACAGCGCACCGGCGCAACGCGTAGCCGATTTTCTCGCAGGACGACCCTCGGAAAAAATCGGCGAAGTCGCGCCCTCTTACACCCCCGGCATCACGCCCACCGACCTCTCCTCCGCCCTGCCCGACTACGCCATCGCCGCCATCCGCGAAGCCTTGCCCGCGTTTGAAAAGCAGATCAAAGGCTTCGCCATGGACGATGCCGTGCTCACCGGCGTGGAGACGCGCACCTCCTCCCCGGTGCGCGTCAAACGCGGCGAGGACTTCCAGAGCATCAACGTCAAAGGCCTGTATCCGGCAGGCGAAGGCGCGGGTTACGCGGGCGGGATTCTGTCGGCGGCGGTGGACGGCATCGAAGCGGCGGAAGCGGTGGCGCTGGATATGGTGAAAATATTGTAGGTCGGGTTTTAACCCGACATGTCGGGCTGAAGCCCGACCTACAAAATTAACCCCCAACCCTGTGAAGATGCCCGTCAATAGGCGATCTACACAAAGCACCTGATGCTTGCTGGCAAAGTGGCACGATAATCGAAACAACCGCTGACAGGAATACAAAATGACCCGAGAACCCTTGCCCGATGGCGTAATCAAGCTAGCCAACACACTGCGAGCCAAGGCGGAAAACGAACCCGATCCCGCATTAAAAAAGAATTTGCTGGAAAGCGCCGACAAGCTGGAAAAAGCCGATACAGAAGCGAGGCGCATCTTTGCCGAGAGCGATGCCTTGCAAGAAAAACTCGGCAAACGCCATTCCAATGAATGGGTAGTCTGGCTTTTCGCGGCAGGACTGGTTGGTATAGTCCTCTTTAAATATTTATTTCTATAGCGGTACGGCGAGGACTCCAAAACCCGATCAGCACGTAAATTCAAACTCAACCTCATGAAGGCGAAGATGCCGTGCTGGTGGATTATCAGGACTACCACTGACAGGAGAACAAAATGAGTCGCATGCACAACCCGCCGCATCCCGGCGAAACCATCAAGGAAGATGTCTTGCCGGAACTCGGCATCACCGTCACCGAAGCCGCGCTGCAACTCGGCGTATCGCGCGTGCAGCTTTCGCGCTTCATCAATTGAACGGGTGGCAGCGTAAAAAATAGTAAAAATGGGACAAAGCGGTGCCGCATAGTGTAAATATTTCAGCGGCTCTTTTTCGGCCATTGGATAGCTAGCATGCAAGAAAACAAACTCGACTGGTCTAAAACGCAACAGCTCAGCATCCCGCAAATTCTGCTGGCGGTGTTCGGGCCGAGCGCCGTGGCCTTTACCGGATTCCATCTGGTATTGCCCCGCATGGTCGCCGCAGGAACGCCACCCCTGATCGCATGGCCGTTGGTCGCGGGCGTGATGCTGGCGATACTGGTTGCGCTGGCGCTGGCATTGCTGGTGCGCGACGCGCGCCAGTCGGGTGTGAGCTTGAAAACGCGCCTGTGCCTGAATCGGGTCAGCGGACGGCAATGGATTCTGTATGTCGCGTTGGCTTTGCTGGTGCTGGCCGGATCGGCATTGATCCAGCCGATGTTGCCCGCGATCTGGCAGTCCATCGGCTTTCAGCCGCCATCCTACTATCCGTTTTTCCTGCGCGGAATCGACCCGGCCGCGACCCCGCCGGATCAACTCTCGCCCGGTCTTCCGCTTTACCATGCCTACTGGATGCTGCCACTCATGGCGATCGTGCTGGCCTTGAATATCCTCGCGGAGGATTTGTATTTTCGCGCCTGGCTGTTGCCGAAAATGTCATGGATGGGAAAGGCCTCCTGGATCGTGAACGGACTGCTGTTCGCGTTCTACCACACGTTCCAGCTCTGGTTGCTCCCCATCCTGTTGCTGGCCAGTTTTGGCTTTGCGTTTGTGGTCTGGCACAGCAAGAGCGTGATCCCGTCGCTCGCGCTTCACTTCGTGCTCAATTTCCTGTTCGGGATGCTCGGGATGTTGGGGCTGATTTTGGGTGTCACTGCCAAGTGAAAGCGTGCCCCGGAAATTTCAGCAACAAACCTCGCGGAGATGCCCGTCAATAGGCGATCTGCGTGATACGCAAGGTGGAGAGTGGCGTGTTTATTGGCTTCCCGATGATTGCGTTGTAGGAGCGAGCTTGCTCGCGAATAAGCGCTATCGCGAGCAAGCTCGCTCCTACATAAATCAAATCAATGGCGCGTATCGCTGGCCGCTATCGCCATTACATCAATGAACACCGCGTCGGCATCCACGCGGTCGAACACATAACGCTGGTTGCAGAATTCGCAATGCACTTCGATGTCGCCGCGTTCGGCGAGGATGATCGCCACTTCTTCTTTTCCCAGCATGCGCAACATTTGCGACACGTTTTCGCGCGAGCAGGTGCAGCGGAACTGCACGGCTTGCGCGTCGAACAGGCGGATGTCTTCTTCGTGATACAGCCGGTGCACCAGCTCGACGGAAGGTAGATTCAGCAGTTCTTCCGGCTTGAGCGTGTCGGCGATTTGCACCGCGCGTGCCCACGCATCCGCGTCCGGCTCGTGCTGTTCCGGCAGTTTTTGCAACAGCATGCCGGCGGCGCTTTTGCCGTCCGCCGCCAGCCACAAGCGTGTAGCGAGTTGCTCGGAGCGCGTCATGTAGTTCTGCAAAATTTCGGCGATGCTGTCGCCTTCCAGCGCGACGATACCTTGATACGCCTGGTTGCCGTCTTTGGGATCGAGGGTGATAACGAAGCGTCCGTCGCCGACCAGTTCTTGCAGCGTGCCCTGCGCCAGATCGCCTTCCCATTTCGCGGTGGCGCGCAGTTCCAGATCGCCGCTGCATTCCACCACCAGCAATTTCACCGCGCCCTTGCCGTGTATCTGCAACACCATGGAGCCATGCAGCTTGAGCGTTGCGGCGAGCAGCACTGCGGCGGCGCACAGTTCACCCATCAATTTTTGCAGTACGGGCGGATAGTCGCGGCGTTCGATCACGGCTTGCCACGCGCTGTCGAGGCGCACCAGTTCGCCGCGTATAGGCGCATGTTCAAACAGGAAACGTTGCAGGGTATCGGTTGGATTTTTCATGGCGCGGGATGATCTTTGGAAAAAACAATTTGCCACAGAGAACAGTGCGTGTGTTGTTGGGGCTTTAGCCCCTTACAACCACGGCCTACCCCTTGCGGGTGCAGAGTACACAGAGAAATTCTTGCAACTTTCTCATTTTGTAGGCTCACCAAAAATTGAGCTGCTTCCGCGAAGCGAGCTTCTTTCTCTGTGTACTCTGTGATCTCTGTGGCTTGAATTGCAGTTAATTGAATGATAGCAGCATCACACCATTCATTTGGCGGGACACAACAATTTCTCGCGCTCTTGGGTGGCCGGATGGCTGGACAGGTAGTCCATCACTTCGCGTTTGGATGCGGCATCGGGGGCGGGTTGTTTTGCATCGGTCTTGGCGAGATGCGAGGCTTCCAGTTTGTCCAGAATGCTCGCCAGCAAACACGGCGAAAGTCCATTCGCCCGCATGGTGCGCTCGGCGTATTCATCCGCCTCGCGTTCCATGTCGCGCGAATATTTTGCCTGCATGATGATCGCCGGGGCGGTCGCCAGCAATCCACTGACATCGCCCACATACCAGGCCAGCACCAAGCCCACCGCCGAGCTTTGCAGCACCATGCGCATGGCGTGACGCTGTTCGACGTGGCCGCGTTCATGCGCCAGCACGGCGACGATTTCGTTGTCGTCTTGGGTCAGCGCCACCAGTTCATCCAGCATCACGATAGTGCCGTCCGGCAGCGCGAAGGCGTTGGCCCCCATCTCGGGCGAACTGCGGAACACGATGTGGTATCGCAACTGCGCAGCCGACGGCGCTTGCAGCCTGGCGAAGGCGGCAGTGATTTCACGCTGGCGCGCCGCGTCCAGTTTGCTCGGTTGCAGCATGAATTTATCCAGGGTATCCAGCGTGGAGCTGCCCATCTTTTGCAGCACGCTGGCCGGCAGACGCATGGCGATCACTTCCGCGCCCCAGGGCAACAGGTAGCGGTAAGCGGCAAGCAGCGACAACACGATCAAGCCCGCCGCGAGCAGCGCCCAAGCCAGACTGTGGTGCATGCCATCCAGCCACGAATGCCGCGTGCCGAGTTGCGCCAGCAGGTCGCCCAGCGCGGCATGATCGGTGACTTCGCAATGTCCGCCACCCGCAAACGTCAGCAGGCGCGGCGTGTTGCCCAGACGCTCGGAAATGTTCACTTCATGCAGCGGCCAGCGCAACTCCAAATCGGTATTGCGCAGCAGTAGGTTGCTTCCATCCAAAAACAATTCCACCGCTTGCGCGGCGGCGGTTTTGCCGTCGAAGAAACGTGCGTTGACCACGTTACAGCGAAATATCCACGTCGAACATCTCTGCGGTTTCTTCGCCCGTTGCGCTGATCGCCTGTTCCTGCCCGGCCACGAATTCGTTCAGATCGCCTTGCGCCATCAAACTCATGTGTTCCAGCTTGTAGCGCAGCATGCGCACGGTAGCAAAAGGAATATACAGGCCGAGAGTAAGCACGATGCCCAGCAGGTTGGTGAAGCTGATCCACAAATACGGGCCCACCTCCAGTTTGCTCTGGATGGTGTGTTCGCCCAGCGTGGTTGAATTCCAGATCAGGTTGGGCAGGCTCACCGCCATGTAGGCCATGACGAACAGGAATACCACGGGCAACAGAAGCAGCAGAAATGTCAGCCCGACGGCAGAAAACAAACCCGCCAGAAAACCCAGGCCGAGCCCCATCCCCAGCACTTTCAAATACACACCGTAGAAACTTTTCACCGGCGCATCAAAGTTAAAAAAGGTATCGCCGAACTGGCTGTTGCAATGCTGGTATTGCTTGATGCGCTGGTGGGTGAACGGCATCAGCAAGTACAAGGTCAGCGCCGTAAGAATGGGGAACAGCAGAAACACGGTATAAGCGCCGCCATCGCTTCCGGCAAATGAAAAGCGCAGCCCGCGATAGCTGCTGTTGTAGAGTTTGAAACGCAGCGAACGCACGATCAGCCACGGCATCACCACCGCGATCATCAGCGCGATCGTGATGCCCAGCGCCGGACTCAACTTCATCGCCCCGGAATAAACCATCAACATGACGAAGGCGATGATGCGGCCTTTGAGTATGGCTTTCGGCATGCCGTGATAGTCGAAACTGGCATCGGCCAGACGCGTGTTCCGGTAAAAATATTGTAGGCGGCGCACCTTCGCCCATGCGCTGTAAATGCCCAGTGTGAGGATGCTCAGCAGCAGGTTGACGATCCAAATCTTGAAGTATTCCCAGCCGCTGCCGGTGAATTCAAAAGCGTGCTCTTGCTGTTGCTGCATTTGCATAATGCCCCCTTGTATCGGATCAAGAAAACCGGCAGCAACTCAACCGGCGCAGCGCCCCTCCCCGGGCAGCGCCCGCGCACTATAACCGCCTGCTCCGCGAAAAACTATATCAACAGCAAAAACAGTTGCCCGCAGATTACTCAGATTTTCGCAGATTAAAAACAATTCAACTTGAATAGCCTGCCCACTTTCCAAACGATGTGGTACTCAGCAATATGCGTCTTGGAATCTGCGTTAATTTGTGTAATCTGCGGGCGGAAATGTCGTTTTTGTTCTACATAAAAAAGGGCAGCCGAAGCTGCCCTTTAACGTGTCACTCAACGCGACGAATCAATCATCCCAATCGGGAAAATTGGGGATGCGCACGGTGTCGGAATCGAAAATGCCTTTGTTGGCCTGGGTGTGGCAGGCATCGCAATAGCTCAGCGATTTCACGTCCTTGTTGCCCTTGATCATCTTCTCGGGAATGTCGTGGTGCTTGCGTTTGATGTAGCGCACTTCGGTGATGCGGATCGGCGCATCGACACCTTCGGTGGCCAAGGCGATCTTGCGCGCGCGCTTGTAATATGATTTGTCGGCGGCGTTCGCCAGCGCGTATTCGCGGATGTCGGCCAGCACATCCTTGTCCAGTTCGGCATTCTCGCCGAAATGCTCGGGCAAGGCTTTTGCGTCCAGCAGTTTTTCCCACGATTTGCTCGGCAGCAATCCGGGCGGATAGGCGAAGTGGCAGGAGCCGCATTCTTCCTTGTATTGCTTGTTATCTACCGGATGCACTTCTTTCTGGCGAAACGGGGTAATCAGCGCTTCCAGCAAATTTTCCTCGGCGTGAGCCACGCCGCTCATGCAGAGCAACCCGGCCAGCAAGGCGGCATATTTCAAATTCTTTTGCATCGTCTTTCTCCTGAATTATTGGGCCAGCAGGAATGTCAGCAAATCTGCTTTTTCCTGCGCGGTGCATTCGCGGCCCCACACGTCCTTGCAGTTACGCTTGAACCATTTTTCGATTTTCTTTTCGTCGGTGAAACGCTCCGCATTGGCGCGCGGCGACATCGGCTGGATGACTTTGTGCGTCTTGTGATGCGCGCCGGCCTTGCTCAAATCCTTGCCGTGGCAAGTCGTGCACGAAATCGTATCGCCGTCTTCGCCGACGACTTCCCTGTTCCAGTCGATTTTGCCTTTTTCGGCATCCGCTTTGCCCGCGCCTGCGGCTTTGTAGCTTGCCAGCAAACTATCGGAGGCCGGTGTGGCAAAGGCGGCGGTCGAAGCGGCCAATGCAAAGAAACAAACTATCGCGATTATTTTCTTCATGATTTTTCCTCCAATTACCAGGTTAATTTAATTGCCGCCACCATGCCCAGCGCGCCCAGTTCGGCCACGCCCGCGTGGCTGGTTTGCGTGGATGAGTTTGCAGATTTATTCACAGCGTAAGCCATCAATGCCGCGCCGGTTACACCCAGCATCACGTGCAAATTATCGGGATCGGCGAAGCCGTCTTCCAGATGAAAATCGTCCCAATGCACGATCAGACCCGAGGCAATCGTCGCCGCTGCCATGGCGATGGTCGCCTTGGCCAGCTTGGCGTGCGTGCCGTTGGTTTCGCGCGGCGGAGCGGGAGTCGGACAGTTATGCTCGCAACCCTCCGGCGCTGTCATCGCGGTCAACCCGGCCAGCGCAATCGTCGAAAGCCCGAAAGCCATGTGGGCATTGCCGCCGGTCAGCAACGGCGGCTCAAATTCCGGCTGTGGTGTTGCCATCGCGGCTGGCGCGCCCTGCTTTTTCACCAGCGCCTCGGTTTCGTTGGCGGCCAGCATGAACGAGCCCGCATTGCGCACATAAGTTTGCGCGGGCATCGACAGGTCAAACGCATTTTCCTGCGCTTGCCCCGCACCGGCCCAAGCCAGCATGAGCGCGCCTGCAGCCCACAGTATTGATCGGTAACTTCCTTGCATCTATCCCTCCAGTTGATGGTTGTATTTTATTTGTGTTGCGTTGAATCGGGTGTAACCACTTTCTTCATCCCGGTCAGCATCGCCCTGACCAGATTTTCCTTGTGCTGCATGCTGCCCGACAGCACGCCCAGCAGATGCAGCGGAATCAGTAGCAAGGCGGCATGCACGAACAGGCTGTGCGCGTGGCGAAAGAAATAACTGGTCTCATCGCTCACCCGGTTGGCGAGAAACAGCAGCGGACCATCGAAGTCGATCACCGACAGCGTCACCATCCCTGTGACAAAAGCCAGCACCAGCAAACCGAGCAGCGCAAACACCATCAGCGCGCCCGCCGGGTTATGCCCGTAATAATGCGCGGGATGGCCTCCGCGCATGGCTTTCAAATAAGCCAGCGTTTCCTGCGGGGAAAAGATGAACGATTTGAAGCGCGCATACTGGCTGCCCGCAAAACCCCAAACCAGCCGGAACACCACCAGTGCGGTCAGAAAATATCCGACCAGCACATGCAGATCGGAAATCTTGAATTCGGCCAGCACGTAGGCCAGCGCAAAGCTCAGCACCAATGACCAGTGGAACAGCCTGAGCGGCGCATCCCACACCTTGATCTGTTCGATTTTTTCAGCCATTTTTATTCATCCAGATTTTAAAACGGGCGCGATTGTATCGCAGTTTTTTGAATATCAAAGTCAACAAAATTGACAATCGGCCAGACTTCCGCCAGTCGCTCCGCGCAGAAGAAGATGCGCGCGGTTGCGCAGTTCCATTGGCTTCCGGCGCAATTCAACCCATGCCAGCAACAACTGGCACGAATTCTAACCGAACCGAATTTCTATATTCTTAAGTCAAACTTAAGCGAGCGCAATAACCACAAACAATCCAAGGAAATAGCGCGCGGGCATTCCCTCCCTCCGCATACCGCTATACTTGCCCCGCTTTCCCGCAGCCCACTTCGGAGGAATCAGCCATGTCGCACAACCTGTTCAACTCCCGCCAAACATTCACCCTCGCCAACGGTACGCAATCCGCGTTCTATTCGCTGCCCGCGCTCGCTGCCGCAGGCATCGGCAACATCGCGCGCCTGCCGGTCTCCCTCCGCATCGTGCTGGAATCGGTGCTGCGTAATTGCGACGGCAAGAAAGTGACCGAAGCGCATGTGCGGCAACTGACCAACTGGCAGCCGAACGCGCCGCGCACGGATGAGATTCCGTTCGTCGTGGCGCGCATCGTGTTGCAGGATTTCACCGGCGTGCCGCTGCTGGCCGACCTCGCCGCCATGCGCGATGCCGCAGCCAGCATGGGCAAAGATCCGAAAATTATCGAGCCGCTCGTCCCGGTGAATCTGGTGGTCGATCACTCGGTGCAAGTCGATTACTACAACCGCCCCGATGCGCTGAAACTGAATATGGAACTAGAGTTCGAGCGCAACAGCGAGCGCTACCGTTTTCTGAAATGGGGCATGCAGGCGTTCGATACGTTCAAGGTCGTGCCGCCCGGCATCGGCATCGTGCATCAGGTGAACCTCGAATATCTGGCGCGCGGCGTGCTGCAAAAAGACGGTGTGATTTATCCCGACACCTTGGTCGGCACCGACTCGCACACCACGATGATTAACGGCATCGGCGTGGTCGGTTGGGGCGTGGGCGGCATCGAGGCGGAAGCGGGCATGCTGGGGCAACCGGTGTATCTGCTCACGCCGGATGTCGTCGGCGTACATTTGAAAGGCAAGCTGCGCGAAGGCGTGACCGCGACCGATCTGGTGCTGACGGTGACCGAGTTGTTGCGCAAACAAAAAGTGGTGGGCAAGTTCGTCGAATTTTTCGGCGCGGGCACTGCCGCGCTCACCGTGCCCGACCGCGCCACGCTTGCCAACATGGCGCCCGAATACGGCGCGACCATGGGCTTCTTTCCGGTGGATGAAATCACCGTCAACTACCTGCGCAACACCGGACGCACAGCCGAAGAAGTGGATGCCTTCCAGGCCTACTTCAAGGCGCAGGATTTGTTCGGCGTGCCGCAAGCGGGCGACATTGATTACAGCAGCGTGGTGGAACTCGATCTCGCCAGCATTGAGCCTTCGCTGGCCGGGCCGAAACGCCCGCAAGACCGCATCGCGCTGTCTGAAATGAAAGAGACATTCAACACCCTGTTCAGCAAACCCGTGGCGGAAAACGGCTTCAACCAACCCGCCGAAAAACTGAATCAATGTTTCGCCACCGGCAAGGAAAGCATCGAGATCGGCCACGGCGATGTGCTGATCGCCGCGATCACGAGTTGCACCAACACCTCCAATCCCGGCGTGCTGCTGGCGGCGGGTCTGCTGGCGAAGAAAGCTGTGGCCAAAGGCCTGCGCGTCAAGCCGCACATCAAAACCTCGCTCGCACCCGGCTCGCGTGTGGTCACCGAATATCTGCGCAACGCCGGGCTGCTGGAGCCGCTGGCGCAACTCGGTTTCTCGCTCGCCGCCTACGGCTGCACCACCTGCATCGGCAACTCCGGCCCGCTAGCCGCGCAACTGGAAGAGACCATTGTTAAAAATGATTTGATCGCCGCCGCCGTGCTGTCCGGCAACCGCAATTTCGAAGCGCGCATCCACGGCAGCATCAAGGCCAACTTCCTCGCCAGCCCGCCGCTGGTGGTCGCCTACGCCATCGCGGGCAGGATGAATATCAACCTCGACCGCGAGCCGTTGGGCATGAGCCGCGACGGCCAGCCGGTTTTCCTGAAAGACATCTGGCCCAACAGCGCCGAAGTGCAAACCATGATGAAATACGCCGCCGACCCGGCGGTGTATCAGCGCTTGTATTCTGACTTAACACGCGACCTGCCGCTGTGGAACGCCATCGCCGCCCCCACCGGCGACCTGTACCAATGGGACGACTCCACCTACATCGCCCGCCCGCCGTTTTTCGATTCTTTTTCTGTAGGAGCGGCTTTAGCCGCGAAAAACCTTCGCCAGCAAGCTGGCTCCTACAATAAGCTGTCGAACATCGTTGATGCCAAAGCCCTCGCCGTCTTCGGCGACTCCGTCACCACCGACCACATCAGCCCCGCAGGCAGCTTCAAACCGGCCACCCCCGCCGGGCAATACCTGCAAGTGCATCGCGTCGCCGTGAAAGACTTCAACAGCTACGGCTCGCGCCGGGGCAACCACGAAGTGATGATGCGCGGCACCTTCGCCAACGTGCGCATCAAGAACCTGATGCTGCCGCCCAAAGCCGACGGCAGCCGCGTCGAAGGCGGCTACACCTTGTATCAGGGCGAGCAAATGCCAATCTACGATGCCGCGATGAAATACATCGCCGAAGGCACACCCACCGTGATCTTTGCGGGCGAAGAATACGGCACGGGTTCATCGCGCGACTGGGCCGCCAAGGGCACGCAACTGCTCGGCGTAAAAGCCGTCATCGCCAAAAGCTACGAACGCATCCACCGCAGCAACCTGGTCGGCATGGGCGTACTGCCGCTGCAATTCAAAGACGGCGACAGCATCGCCAGCCTGAATCTGAACGGCGACGAAACCTTCGACCTGCTCGGCATCAACGATGATTTAAAACCGCAACAAGACGTGACGCTGACCATCAAACGCCGCGACGGCAGCACACAAAACATCGCGCTGCTGCTGCGCATCGACACGCCGATTGAAGTGGACTATTACCGCAGCGGCGGGATATTGCCGTATGTGTTGGGAGAGTTGGCGGGCAAGGTGTAGCAGTCGAATTGCGAAGCAGAAAGTGTCCGGTTTCATGGCCGGGTCTATCAACCAATAGGAGAACCCCCGGCTATGCCGGGGAGGCAGTAGAAGTTTGACAGATACGGGAGTCCATCAGCGACACTCCGAACGTGAGCCGCCAAGCACACGAAGAAAGGAGAACCGAGATGGACGACAGCGCAAGCCTAAGCCATAGCAAATGGGAGTGCAAATACCACGTAATATTCATACCGAAGTGCAGAAGAAAAACCTTGTATGCACAGTTACGCCCGCACCTTGGAGAAGTGCTCAAAAGACTGGCCGAGTATAAAGAGTGCAGGTACGGGAATACATTTGCCATCAAGAGAAAGAGGACAAGCGCATGGACCAGATGAACCTATGGCGCTGACTCGCCACCGAAAGGTGGCGCAAAGGAATGGGGCCGCGTAAGCAACCCCGTGCCCCGCTTGTTCATCGACATGGGTCGTATGGAAACGGCCAAAGTGATACAGGAGGATGTCGCCGCCCGTCTCCAATTCCTCACTCATAGTCTTCGCGAATTGGTGGATGAAAGTGTCTGCTTCGACATTGCTGACCTTGGCTCGCTTGGCCACCAGCGCAGCAAAGGCGTGGAGCGCTATTTTGTTGTCGTCGCTCATGTCGGCACACCTGCTTCATATCGTAAACTTCTTCACGCAGTAATGTGCCCGTGCGAAACACGGGCACGCGCCGTTTTGGAAAAATCGCAAAGTCATGACTGACTGAACGATGACCGCTATGCTTCGCGCACATCGCCGTGTCGAAGGTGCCAAGGTGCGGGATGGTTACCGCGCGTCCGACCCGGAGCAAGTCACGAATCTCCCGCAGCGTTGCCTTCAGCATGCGCTGCGACCGAGCATTCGATTTGCCCAACTCCTTGGCAACTTTTTCAATAAGCTCAGATTGATCAATGGGAGCACCTTAACGAGTCGGTTTATGAAGTGCTAATGTCTGCGAAAACAAGAAACAAGCTCTTGCCATCGATTCGTTAAGCACGGTGTGTAATTACGGTAACTTTATGGGAGCTTGTCGTTCGCATCTGTGCGCAACCGCACATTAGTCGCCGAGTAATCAGATAATCAGGCATCGCGATGGCGTGCCAACTCCGATCAAGTTGAGCTGGGATGTTGCGGAAGCAGAGAGTTCTGCTGTTCGGCAAAACGGACCTCTAAAGTTGCGATTTTGAATTTTCGCTGTATGGCACAGCTGCAGCCCCAAAAGAATAAGCCGCCAACAACCAATCATCCCCGCGACGCGCGTAGCATCGCCTCGAATTCCTCTACCGGCATCGGCCTGCCGAATAGGAAACCTTGAAACGCATGACAACCGCGCAGATCGAGGAATTCGCGCTGGGCTTCGGTTTCCACGCCTTCGGCGATCACGTCCAGACCGAGCGCTTCGCCCATGGCGATCACGGTCTGCACGATGGCGGCATCGTTGGGGTCGGTGGTGATGTCGCGCACGAAGGATTGGTCGATCTTGACCTGATCCAGCGGCAGGCGTTTCAGGTATTGCAGCGATGAATATCCCGTGCCGAAATCGTCCATAGAGAAGCTCACGCCCAGCAGTTTGATCTCGCGCATTTTGTTGATGGTGTCTTCAACATCTTCCAGCACGGCGCTCTCGGTCAGTTCAAGTTTCAGCAACGCCGGTCTGATGCCGGTTTTAAGCAATATGTGTTGCACCTGCAACACGAAATCCGCCTTGTGCAACTGTTTGGCGCTGACGTTGACCGCCAGTGTCAGATCGCGGGTCAGCGGGTCATGTTGCCAGGCTTTAAGCTGGGCGCACGCCGCGTTCAACACCCAGATACCGATGGAAACAATCATGCCGCTTTCCTCGGACAGCGGCACGAAATGCTCGGGCAGAATCGAACCGCGCTCGGGATGCGTCCAGCGCAACAACGCTTCCGCGCCTATCGGGCGACGCAAGCTGTCCACTTGTATCTGGTAATGCAACTGGAGTTGTTTCTTGTCGAGCGCGTGGCGCAATTCTTCTTCCAGATCGGCGCGCGCTTCAATCGCCGCCTGCATCACCGGATCGTAAAAACGAATCGCGTTGCGCCCGGCGGTCTTGGCCTGATACATCGCGGTATCCGCGTGTTTCAGCACATCATCCAGACTTTGCTGATGCCCCCGGAACAACACCACGCCGATACTCGGGGTGGTGTGGTGGGTGTGGTTCATCAGGTTGTACGGCTGGCTCAGCACATCGCGGATATTTTCGGCAACCAGATCGGCCTGCGCGGCCGCCTCATCCGAGATGGCATTCAAATATTCCAGCGCCACTACAAATTCGTCGCCGCCCAGCCGCGCCACCGTGTCGCCTTCGCGCACGCAAGTTCTGAGCCGCTTCGCCACCTCGGCCAGCAGCAGGTCGCCGGTCTCGTGACCTTTGGTATCGTTGATCGCCTTGAAATTATCCAGATCGATAAACAGCACCGCGCCGTGTTGCCCGGTGCGCGAACCCACGGCAAAAGCCTGCTGCAGGCGCTCCATGAGCAAGCGCCGGTTCGGCAGTTGGGTCAGCGGATCATAGAATTCCAGCTGGTGGATTTGCGCCTCGGCCTCCTTGCGCTTGCTGATGTCCGAGAACATGCTGACGTAGTACAACAAACTGCCGGCCTTGTCGTTCACCTGATTGATGTTGATCCAGCACGGGAACACCTCGCCGTTTTTGCGGCGGTTCCATATCTCGCCTTCCCAATGCCCTTCGGCGCGGATGGTGTCCCACATTTCCTCAAAAAAATCCTGACCGTGCCGCCCGGAAGCCATCATCTGCGGATTCCTGCCCAGCACTTCTTCGGGTGTATAGCCGGTGATACGCGTAAAAGCCGGATTGACTTCGATAATATTGGATTCGCTGTCGGTAATCGTCACCGCCGAATAACTGCTCTCGAATACTTCTTCCAGCAAATCGCGTCGCAACGCCAGACCGCTGGTATAGGCATCATTCCTGCGGCACAACAAAATGGCCTTGGCCAGATGCGCCAGCACCGGTTGCAACATCGTGGTCAGCGGCAAGCGCGTCGCGGGAATCGTGGCGGCCAGCAACACAATCACGCCGCAATTTGGGATGGGCAATTTGAGATAGGCCTTGTACGGCGTTTGCGTGCAGCGCAAGGCCGACAACAGGGCAGCCTGCTCGTCTTCGCGCTCCGCCGTTTTGCAGATCAGTTCGCACGGCAAAAATATCTGCTTGCCCAGTTCGCCGATCAAATCGAAATCGCCGACCGCCGCATCCAGATGCACCTCCACCTGGCCGTCGTCGCGCGAACACGGAGGAACATCCAGACAGATAAACCCGGCGGAAAACGAGGTGTGATACAGCAGGCGTTGCAGCGTGCGCGTGAGCAGCGGTTTGACGCTAATCTCGCTGCCGATGGTGACGATCAGGTCGTACAGCACCGGCAGAATATTGTCGTGCCCCATGCGTGCTACCAGCGCGCGGCGACCAGCGTCGCATTGTGGAACAGCGGGTAACCGTGCAGCGTCGAGCCGCCGATTTCGCCCAGCGAAAGCGCGCCGCCGATTTGCGCCGCCTGCGTGCGGTTGGCGAACTCACCCAACTCGGTGCTCGCCAGTTCGATGCCCAGATGCATGCGCCGTCCCGCGCAATAAAACAACAGCAACTCCGTCCCGGCCGGATTGCCGTTGAGCGCGGTCAAGCCTTCCACCAGCACGCGCAACGTTTCGCTGGTATCCACCGACGGACGCTCCAGCAAAGTCAGCACGGCGTTGGGCGGCACTTCGCCCACGCAGAACAGCGAGCCGTCGTCGGCCAGCATCACCGGAATGCGCACCACCACATGATGGTTGGCGCGCACGATACCGAAGGGGAAATGCACCGCATGTTCGTAAAAATTTTCCTTGGTGATTTTCACCCCGTATTGCTCGTTCACCATCTCCTGATATACCTCGAACGCGGGTCGCCAGTCGATCTGCGAAATGCGGTTACCCTCGGTCGAAGTCGCAAACAGCGTGCGCTGCGGCGCGTGATAGCCGTGCTCCAGAATCGCGCCCTTGTGGTGCGTCAGCAGCATCACCAGCAGCCCGTTGCTCACCACGCGCCCGCCGTCGAACAAGCACGGCATGGGTTGGAAAGTTTCGCTGCCCGCGTTCGCGCCCGCATAGTGCACGCGGTTCGCCAGTTGCAGATAAAGATAATCCAGCAAGGTGCTGATGTTGGGCACCATCGCATCGAACAGCAGGAACAAGGTCAGGTCGGGAATGTGATCTATCTGGCCGCGCACATCGGCGGCGATTTTCTCGGCGGCTTGCTCCGCCTCCACTCCGCCGCCGGGCAGATTATCGTACAGCGCAAAATAAGGCATCTCCGCGAAGCCCAGCAACCACACGCCTTCGGTCAGAAAATTCCCGTCCTGCACCAGCGCCGGAAAAATGCCGCCGACCAGCGGCACACCGCGCCGCGCGCACACCGCCTGCAACACGCCCACGCTATCCTTCATCGCTTCGGGCAGCAGCGCACATATTCCCAGCTTGGGACAACTGTTCTTCCAGTCTGCCAATGCCGCATCCAGCGACGCATCATCCACTGTCGGCACGTAACGCATCATGTTGTTCATAGCTACCGCCTCCTGTTCGATCCAGACAAACGTATTTCAAGTGATGACTTTACCACTAAAATGTCATCACCAATCACCGCGAGGCAAACATGGACTACAGACAACTTGGCAGCAGCGATTTGCAGGTATCGGCACTGGCGCTCGGCAGCATGACTTTCGGCGAACAAAACAGCGAAACCGATGCCCACGCGCAACTGGACTACGCCGTTGCGCGCGGGGTCAACTTCATCGACACCGCCGAAATGTACCCCGTCGCACCGCGTGCGGAAACCGTCAACCGCACCGAAACTTATATCGGCAGCTG
The DNA here is from genome assembly GCA_028710605.1 of Sideroxydans sp. Taxonomy (GTDB): domain Bacteria; phylum Pseudomonadota; class Gammaproteobacteria; order Burkholderiales; family Gallionellaceae; genus Sideroxyarcus. Next base: position 46,192 of record JAQTTU010000008.1, on the reverse strand, counting down.
GCTCAAAAACCAGCAGCGCGACAAACTAGTCCTCGCCACCAAGATCGCCGGTCCCGCTCGCGGCTTCTCGTGGATACGCGGCACACCGCGCATCAACCGCGAACACCTCAACCTCGCCATCGAAGGCAGCCTGCGCCGCCTGCAAACCGACTATGTTGACCTGTATCAAATCCACTGGCCGGACCGCTACGTGCCCATGTTCGGCTCTGTCAGCTACGACGTAACGCAAGAACGCGACACCACGCCCATCGCCGAACAACTGCAAGTGCTGGCCGAACTGGTGCAAGCCGGAAAAGTGCGCCACATCGGCTTGAGCAACGAAACACCTTGGGGAGTCAGCGAATTCGTGCGCATCGCCGCACAACTCGGCTTGCCCAAAATCATCAGCGTACAAAACGCCTACCACCTGATGAACCGCACCTTCGAAAGCGGTCTCGCCGAAGTTTGCCACCACAACAACGTCGGCCTGCTCGCCTACAGCCCGCTCGCCTTCGGCCACCTCAGCGGCAAATACATTACCGACCCGAATGCAAAAGGCCGCATCACCCTGTTCCCCGGCTTTGGTCAACGCTACAACAAGGTCAACGTCCCGTCCGCCGTGAAGGAATATGTGCGCATCGCACAGGAAGCCGGACTTTCGCCCGCGACGCTGGCACTCGCGTTTGCACGGACGCGATGGTTCACCGCCAGCGTAATCCTCGGCGCAACCACGATGGAACAACTGAAGGAAAACCTGGATAGTGCGGAAGTAGTGCTAGCGGCGGAAGTGCTGGAGAAGATCGAGGCGGTGCATCGGCTTTATCCGAATCCGGCACCGTAAAAGTGAGAATCCAGAGCTGTCTTAGGCTCGGGGAAATGAAAAAATGTTCCAGCTTCTGCGTAAAAGTGCGCTAAATACAGATAGCGTTATTGCAATCTACCTTTCATTAAACATCAAGGAGAAGTCGTAATGCCCGAACTTATTGGCTTAGCCGAAATCGCTGCTCGCCTTAACGTTGACAATCGAACGGTACGGAGACTCATAGCACAAGAATCGGAAACGCTTGCAATCGAAATTCAACGCGGCAAAGGTGAAAAGGTGCTTCTCTCAAAAGACGATGCCGAGCGTCTCATCGCTAGCTATCTTGCTCGTCGCGGCCCACAAACTGGTACACCTGAAGAATCCACAAAGTTTGATCGGTTTGGTTATTTCTATCTTATCCAACTTGTACCTGAAGCACTCCCTAACCGAATCAAGATTGGCTTCGCTGACAATGTCGAGAGACGACTCACTGAACACCGCACTGCGGCACCAACGGCGAAACTCCTTAAAGCGTGGCCATGTAAACGGTCATGGGACTATGCCGCTATGGACAGCATAACGAGAGAGGACTGTAGGCTTGTCCTGAACGAGGTTTTTGAAGGTGATATTAATGGGTTTCTACGGAGAGCTGACTCCTTCTTTTCCGTAATGCCAAATCCTGATTCGCAACGCGAACTCTCCGAATACTCACCACTGTTTGAACCGGAAGACAGACCTACTAGCGAACAAGCGTAGCCCAGTAGGGTGAGCAAGTTTTTGTGCCCACGCAGTTACCATATTCAAAACCACACTAGATACAGATAGCCTATTGACGGGCATCTTCAGGCAGTTGGAGAATAACCCCCTTCTCCCGCAGGCGGGAGAAGGGCTGGGGATGAGGGGCTGTGCGATGCAAGCAATTTGGCGATTACTCAACGCCCCTCACCCTAGCCCTCTCCCGCCAGCGGGCGAGGGAATGTGTCCCGCCAACATTTCTGCGCGATAACAAAATGCCCCTCCCCCACCTCAACTATCCCGCCGAATACCTGCGCCCGTGGAAGCTGGTAACGCTGGCCTTCGGCATCGCTTTGCTGGTGGCCGGTTCGTTTTATTACCAAGCACCGGATTGGGATGTTCCCATCAGTTTGATGATGGCGCTGCTCGCATATTTGACTGCGCCGTGGAGCATGCGGGTGATAGTCGAACGCCGCTGGCGGCTGTGGCCTGCGATGCTGTTTTTTACGTGGTTCACGGTGGACGGCTGTTACGCGATTTATTGGTATTTCAAAGACCCGGTCGCGCTGGAATTGATGCGCGCGGCAAATTTTCCGGCTTCGTTGTCGTTGTACTGGATGTGCGGCTTGGGGTGGTATTTTCGCGGGAGTTTGAGGCAGCTTGTTGCTGTTATCGGTAGCAGGTAATACAACCCCTCCCAGCCTCCCCTTATCAGGGGAGGAGCCGCTCGGCTCTCCCCCTGATAAGGGGGAATTGGAGGGGGTTGGGGTTAATCGAATTTCAAATCACACCTTGCCCGCAAGCCCCTATCCACGGCCATCTCCGCATTGCACTTGATGCAGATCGCCTATTGACGGGCATCTTCGGGCAGTTGCCTTTCAGAATCATCAAAATCCGCAGTTGAGCGGGTTTGTAGGTGCGAATTCATTCGCACATAACTTGTCAGGCGTGCGAATGAATTCGCACCTACAAAAGCGTCACGCCGCGACTGCGGTGCGGCAATTCCAGATAGCGTCTCGTTTGCATTTCGACCAGGCGGCTGGCGATGCGTTGCGATTCGCTGTCGTGTCGCCCTTCCGCATAGAGCGCCGCCACGGGAACTTCAAACGAGGCGACGAGTTTGACGTGGTTGTCGTACAGCACGTCGATCAGCCAGGTGAAGCGTCTTGCCTCGGCGCTGTTGTCGGCGGTCATGCGCGGCACGTTCGACAAAAATACCGTCGGGTAATGATGGGCGATTTCCAGATAATCCGACTGGTCGTGGTTGCCGCCGCACAGCACTTTGAAATCGAACCACACCACTTCGCGCGCCACGCGCTTGACCGGGATTCTGATTTGCCGCACTTGAATGAAATCCGCGCCGTCCTGCGCGCTGGCGGTGAGGCGCTGGAATAGCGATTGCATCTGCCCTGCGCTCGCCGCATCGCTGCTCTGCATAAAAATCGGATCGCGCGCCATTTGCAGCATGCGGTAGTCGGTGTTGCTGTCCAGGTGCAACACTTTCAATTCGCTCTTGAGCAAGGCGATGGCGGGCAGGAAGTTCTGGCGCTGCAAGCCGTTGCGATACAGTTCGTCCGGCGGGTAGTTGGAGGTGGTGAACAACACCACGCCGCGCGTAAACAGCGCATCCAGCAAACGCCCGAGAATCATGGCATCGGCGATGTCGTCCACATGGAATTCGTCCAGACACAACAGGCGCGTGGAGCGCGCGATGCTGTCGGCCAAGGCCATCAGCGGATCGTTTTCGCCAGCGAGCCGCTTCATCTCGTGATGCACTTCGACCATGAAGCTGTGGAAATGGATGCGGCGTTTGCGGCGGTACGGCAGGCACTGGTAAAAACCGTCCATCAGAAAAGTCTTGCCGCTGCCCACACCGCCCCAGATGTACAAGCCTTTCGGCGCTTCGGGACTGAGCAAACTGCGCCCGAGAAATTGATCGCGCTTGGATTTAAACTCCAGCATTTGCTGCCACGGCGCTTCCAGTTCGTCCAGCGCGGCAAGCTGCCCCGCATCGCAAACAAAGCCGGATTTTTTGCATGTTTCCCGATACCAGTCTTTGGGGCTGACGACTAAATTTCCGACCGATTGTTGCATTGCTTTGCTCATTACATTTACGAAGCGCAAAATTATACACAGGGGAGTAACATTGCTCCGCCATTCCGTGCAACTTTCTATGGAGAAAACCATGACTGACATCGTGCAATTGCTGGGCGAAGAAGCAGACAATTTGTTGAACCACCGCTGTGTTGGCATCCCGAGAGAAACCCTGCATGTGCCGGGGCCGGATTACGTGGATAGAGTGGTGGCGATGAAAGACCGCAAAGCCGGTGTGCTGCGCAGCATGCAAGCCTTGTACGGACAAGGCCGGCTGGCGAACAGCGGCTATCTCTCTTTGCTGCCGGTGGATCAAGGCGTGGAGCATTCCGGCGGCGCATCGTTCGCGCCCAACCCGATGTATTTCGATCCCGAAAATATCGTCCAGCTCGCCATCGAAGGCGGCTGCAACGGCGTGGCTTCCACGCTGGGCGTGCTGGGTTCGGTGGCGCGCAAGTACGCGCACAAAATCCCGTTCATCGTGAAGATCAACCACAACGAAATGCTGACCTACCCCAACATCTACGACCAGACGATTTTCGCCAGCGTGGATCAGGCGTTCGACATGGGCGCGGTGGCGGTGGGCGCGACGATTTTCTACGGCTCGGAGCATTCGCGCCGCCAGATTCAGGAAGTGTCCGAAGCCTTCGAACACGCGCACAGCCTGGGCATGGCCACCATCTTGTGGGCTTACCTGCGCAACCCCGCGTTCAAGACCGCAGAAAAAGATTTCCACGTATCCGCCGACCTCACCGGACAAGCTAACCACCTCGCCGTCACCATCAACGCCGACATCGTCAAACAGAAAATGGCCGAGAACAACGGCGGCTACAACGCCATCAAATTCGGCAAGACCAGCTCCAAAGTGTATAGCGAACTCACCACCGACCACCCCATCGACCTCGTGCGCTACCAGGTGGCGAACTGCTACATGGGGCGCGCCGGGCTGATTAACTCCGGCGGCGAATCCGGCAAGAACGACCTGCAACAAGCCGTGCGCACCGCCGTCATCAACAAACGCGCGGGCGGCATGGGACTGATCTCCGGGCGCAAGGCATTCCAGAAACCGATGGCGGAAGGCGTGCAACTATTGAATGCGATTCAGGATGTGTATCTGGATGGCAAGGTGACAGTGGCTTGAAGCTCCCTTCTCCCGCAGGCGGGATAACCAGCGACTTGGCGGCGGTTTCTTGCCGCCTAGTCGAATGGCTAGTAGTTTCATCAGAAGGGCTGGGGATGAGGGGTATTAGAGCGAAGTAAATCTCTTAAATACAAAACTCAAAATCAAAAACATTTGCCACAGAGAACACAGAGATCACAGAGAAAACCAAACCAAAAAACGCATGAGCGATTTACTTTTGGGATGTGGCTGTGAAAGGTGGACAAGTCTCGCCTTTCTCTGTGTCCTCTGTGTTCTCTGTGGCAAAAAGGTTTTGATTTTGACTTTGCTGTTCATAAAAGTTTTACTTCGCTTCAACGCCCCTCACCCGAGCGTGTGTTGTTGGGGCTTTTGCCCCTTACAACCACGACCTACCCCTTGCGGGTACAACCCCTCTGATGAAACTACTAGCCATTCGACTAGGCGGCAAGAAACCGCCGCCAAGTCGCTGGTTATCCCGCCTGCGGGCGAGGGGCTCAAATCAAACCAGCGCCTAAGTTGTAGGGTGGACAAGCGCAGCGCATCCACCTTCAGACTGTTGCGGTGGATGCGCTACGCTTATCCACCCTACGCCTTTTTGATTCCGGCTCGTTTATTCTGAAAACCAAACATCACGGGAACGCCCGCCAATAGGCGATCTAGCTCATGCAATTGATGGAGATGCCCGAATTTACTGCCTTGCGGGCAATATGCAATTTCAAAAACGGGTTTTGGGCGGGAATTGAGGCGAGTTGTTGGATTAAGAGGCTGCGCGCTTTTGCGCAGTCCCGCTTGAACGTAGGGTTTAATCGTTAGGCATTGCCGTCTGGTTCCGCGAGCGACAAAACACGCTCAAGAAAACTCGTTGGCTCGAAATAAGTATCTCGCTCTGTGAGTAGCAACGGCTCTGTTGCAGCGGCAATCCAGACAGGCTCAGCTATTTTCACAGAGCCATCTGGCGCTTCGGGTAGCGCCCAATGCGGCAAAGAACCAGAATCTATCAATGCGCTCATAGCAACAAGCCGCTTCTCGATAGCCAAAGCTTTGTCTGGCTCTCCTTTGAAAAGCCGAACCGTCAAATGCAGCCGACCTTCCCAATCACGATCTTCGGGAGGAAGTTTGTGAACTTCCTCCGTTACGAAGAGGAGATCATCAATTGTGATATGCGCGGAGTTTAGCCGTGCTGCCATGTTTGCTAGAGACTGGTTCATGTTCTTATGCTTAACGTAAAAGTAAGGGGCTGCTCGCTTTTGCGCAGTCCGGGTTGAATGATGGGTTAGGCATTTGCCCAGCCTTGATAACGAAGTAATTCAACGAGAAGTGCGCGCGCTGATTCTCGGTTCGTGAGCAAGTGCTGCCTATAGTCTCGATTGGCATTGCGTCGTTGTTCTTCGTACCGCAGGTCAGATCCCGGACCGAGCGACATGATGAACGCACGACGTAAAGGGCCAATGAATTCATTAAGCTTTTTGCCATAGAACTCGCCCATTTCAAATGATCGGACAAACTCGATGAGTTCGTTCGCTTGTGTTTCAATTGAATCGACGGCCTCGTTGTTTAGAGCGATGTTTTCAAGGAAAAGCTGCCGCGTAAATATCGGTTGAAACTGGGGCTTTAAGATTGCCGGATCTTTGAATTGCCTAAACAATTGCAATTTCTGAATCTCGACCTTTCGTGTGGGGTTGTGCTGATCTCGAAGATGACAGTTTGGACACAACGGCAGTAAATTCGACAGATCGTTGTGCGAAGCGTCTTCGTCAATGTGATGTACGTGTGGCCGATCGCCTCCGCAGACAGCACAGCGATGGTCGTACTCATCGAGTAGAGCTTCTTTTGTCTTCTTCGGTATTGTCTCGCGCATCGTTGATCCTGAATGCCTAACGTAAAAGTGAGGGGCTGCGCGCTTTTGCGCAGACCCTCTCGACTGACAGGTTAGCCTGATAGCTCACTTTTTCTTAGGCTTTCCGGGGTTTCGATGGGGAATTTCTTTTTCTATTTCTTTCACTTTACCCTGAAGGGTTTCAATGGCTGAACGGGCACCATCTTTTTTACCTTGCTCGTAAATGGCATCGAATATTAGGGATAACTTCGCTCCCTTCATAAGAGTCATGTCTTCAGTAACAATTTCCATTGCGCTAGAAATTCTAGGAGAGGCATAAACCGTAAGTTCTTTTGTGCCGAGGTCAATCAGATTTTTCTTGTGCCGTGCGACCATAATTCCTCCGATAGTTTAGATACATGTAAAAGTGAAACAGCAAAGGGCTAACGTTAAATTGAAAACATTTTCACAAGCCCGCAATGTCGCCTATGCCAGTTCATGTTGTCAACACATTGAATGTAGTTTTTATATTCTTGAAGTTACATCATTTTCCGGCCGAACTCTCATTTTGGAGCAACCTACAATTTTGCGGATGAAAGCTAAAACCATTTCTCAAGATTCGCTCAAGTTGCTCGACTGGATGCGGGCTGAGATTCGGGTGAGTCACTTTATTCTTTTCCACAAAAACGTTATTCAGACTGTTGCGGTGGATGCGCTGCGCTTATCCACCCTACGCAATATTTGCGTTCTAGTTTGTCCGGTTTGGGTTTGTTCAGAATGCTGAGCATCACGGGAACGCCCGTCAATAGGCGACCTACCTCATACACCCTCTGTAGATGCCCGTATTTTCTGCCTCGCGGGCAAGCGGCTATTTCCAGTCATGCGTGTGGACATGCACATGCCCCACTCCGCCATGTTGGTGTCCGTGCCGGTGCGCCAGCCCGGCCTGTTCCAGCAAAACCATATCGCCCAGCGCCTGCGCGACGGGGCCGTCGAACAGGATGCGTCCTTCCTTTCCCAGCACGACCGCGCGCTGCCCCAGTTCCGCCGCCAGCGACAGATTGTGGGTGGCGACCACCAGCGTCTTGTTGCTGTGCAACAGCAGATCAACCAGTCTGCCGATGGTGGCGGGATCGAGACTGGAGGAAGGTTCGTCCAGCAGCAGCAGTTCCGGATCGAGGATGAGCAGACACGCCAATGCGACCTTCTGTTTCTGCCCGCCGGAAAGCAGGAACGGCGCTTTGTCGAGCAGCGCCTCTATCGACAACAGGCGCGCCCATTTCCCGACAGCGCCTTCAATATTTTCGCCGCCCAGTTGGCGCAAACCGTAGCTCAGTTCTTCGCGCACGCTCGGATTGAACAGCATGGCTTCGGGATGCTGGAACAGCAGCACGCAGGCGCGGCGAAAAGCGGCGGCCTTGCCGGGTTGGCGCAACGCGGCGCGGGTGAGTTTTTCTCCGCGCCAAAAAATCTCTCCCGCACCGGGTTCGAGCAGGCCGTTCATCAGCTTGAGCAAGGTCGATTTGCCGCAGCCGTTGGCACCGAGCAGCACCACTTTCTCGCCCGGCCGCACCGTCAGCGAAAAACGGTTCAGCAACATAACCTCGTCCGGCCAGCCGAAGGAAATGTCGCGCAACTCAATCATCGAATGCTCCGCGCGAGCGCATCGCCAGCGCCGTTTCGTTGGCCGAAGCAACGGATTTGTCGAGCAGGTTCTGCGCCTGCGAAGCGGCGTGGTGTGCCTTGTCGAGCAGACGCGGCCGCGCCAGATTGCGGCTGCGGAACGCCAAGCCGAAATCGTTCAGGATGCGTTCGAAGGTTTTGATCTGCCCGATGGACAAGGTTGCGACCAGCCGCAGCAACGGCATGCCGGACAAGGCGGACAGCAGATCGACAGCGGCGACAAACCAGAACCCGAGATACAACAACAGGAACACGCGCACGTTCACCAGCAGCAGATAGCCGGAATGGAAATTTCCCTGCCACAACGCAATGGCCGCATAGCCCAGACTGACGGTGAGATTGAAAGCCAGCATGGCAAGCAGCGTGCGGCGCGCGATTTGCCAGCGCCGCTTGCCCGCGAGCGCGAGCGCCGCGAACAGCACGAGCGCAAGCGTCGGCACGTGATGCACGAAGGTGATCGCGATCACCGCAGTCAGGTAGAGCATCAGCCATGCGCGCGAATTCATCCTAAACACCTTTGTTAGCCACGGATGAACACGGATTTGCACGGATAAAACCATGCGATACACGACAAATATGACTCACCTGAATGGTGTGCACAAAATTGCTGGATAAGCGGTTATTTATCCGTGTTTCATCCGTGTTAATCCGTGGCTCATTTGCAATTTTCAGGTTCATTCAACCACCCAATGGCGCGCCTTGGCGTAACGCCACACCAGCACCGTCAACACCGCCTCGCCGATGCCGATAATGGCGTGCGGCACGAGAATGGCGGGAAGCGTGATTGAAAGACCAAAAGGGAAAAACTGCGGCGTGCCGTCGGCGGAATGCGCCACCAGCGGCTGGATGCCGAGTACCAGCGCAACGGCCAGTCCCGATACGAGCACCGACAACCAGGCCGCCGCCGCAACCGAAACGGTCTCGCCCAAAGGCCTGAACAGGCGACGCGCGGCAACGGCGGCCGCCGAACCCAGCAAGCCCATGGCCAGCGCGTTGACCGCCAACGCCGTGATGCCGCCCGCACCGAACAGCAGCGACTGCAACAGCAGCACCAGACTGTAGGCAAGAAAAGCCTGGCGGATGCCGAACACCAGCGCGAGGATGGCGATGCCCAGCGCGTGCCCGGATGTGCCGCCCGGGATCGGCACCATGATGAGGCCGAGCGCGTATGCCAAGGCGGTCAACACCGCCAGCCGGGGAACGGTGGTTTCATCGAGATGGTCGCGCAATCCTTTGGCTGCCCACGTCCATGCGCCCGCCGCCACGGCATAAGCTGGCAGATAAGTTTGCGGTGAAAGAAATCCGTCCGGGATATGCATGGCGCGCCGCTCAGAACAGTTGGGAAGCGGAGAAAATCAGGCGGTATTTTTCCTTGCCCTCCGCGCCCTGCTGCTGGTCTGCTTCGTTCAATTTCGTCCACACCGGCACTTTGTAGCCCAGCGCAAAACTCATGCTGCGCCAGTACGCCCGCCCCCCGAGCAAGGTATAGATCACCGAACCGCCCGTGCCCGTCGCGCCGACACCGTTCTCCGTGTCGCGCCCCAGATTCAGGTATTGCAGTTCCACCACGGGATCGAAACGGAACATCGCTTCCGCGTCGGTAAACGCGCGGTAGGAAAAGGCCGTGTTGAAGCGGTTCTCCGCGCCGAAGCGCATCTGCTGTCCGTCGGCGTAAGTGTATTGCTGGAAGCGCAGCATCGACGAGTCGAAGCTCACGGTCAGCTTGTCGGTAAGGGGCTTGGTGGCAGTCAGCCCCAGCGTGTAAGCGGGTTTGCCGAAGCCGTGCGATTTGCCCGGATCGATGCTGCCGTCGGCCAGACGAAAGTCGGCGTTGCCGGTCGGCAGGGTGGAACCGAGCAACAGGGAAAAATGCCAATCCTCCAGATCGTCCAGACTTTCGTTCTGCGGAACGAGGTGGAATCCCCGGTCGTATTTGAAGCCGATCTGTCCCATGACCGAAACATCGGCCACGCCGCGCGAATCCAGCCCACCCGCCTCTTCGATCTTCGCGTGATGCGGAACAAAGGCGTAAGCCGAGAACCACGAGTTCACCCCGTAGCCCAGACCTAGCATGGTGAAGCGCGCGTACTTTGCGTTCGGCGCTGCCCAGTCGTAGGTTTTGAACTGCGCGTGATCGACCTTGAAATAGGCCAGCATCTTGCCTTCCGGCAACACCGTCGAAGCGCCCGATTCGACCGGTGCGCCCGGCCCGTTCAAACCGGCAGCGCCCACGCCGGCCACGCCGTGATGCGCCAGCGCGGGTGCGGAAAATAAAAATAACGCAAATGCAGATGCGAATCTCAAGACGGTTTCCTCCTGAAAAAAAGCTGAATCAACCCAAAGATACCGAACACGATACCCAGCCCGGCGAACAGCAACAGCGGGCGCGGCATTTCGCTGCGACCGGCGGAAACTGCACTGCCGCCGGGCGCTACATGCAGCGGCTGATCTATGCCGTGGCCGTCTGCCGAATAAGCCTTGATGCGCCACTCCGTCTGCGCGCCGGGCAGGAATACGATCTGTCCTTGCGCGTTGGTTCTGCCGACTTGTTCTGGAATGTCCTTGCCGGGCTGATAAATTTCATAAGCTTCAAAGGTGAAAGGATTGCCGTCGGCATAACTCAACCGCACGACAGCGGCATCCTGTTTTGAAATTTCGACCTTGATCTCGTGCGCTGAAACCTGCGCGCTGAATATCGCCAGCAACAGGATAGCCGCCCTCATTTGGCGACCTCGAATTGCAGAGAAGCGGTGCGTATCGCCGTGTCCGCTTTGCCGTCGCTCAGCGGCGTTTCCGTGCTGGCCTCGATGAGTTGCATGCCGGGCTGGCGCAGACGGATAGACACTTTGCCATCCTGCCCGGTCGCGCCGCGCGTGTCCCCGAAATAGGCGACCGGCACTCCCGTTACCGGTTTGCCGTTGTCGGTGACCAGCACGGTCAGCTTATCCCCTACGGACAAGGTCAGCGGATTGGTCGTTGGCGTGATCTCCAGCCCGGAACCGAGCGGAGTAGCCCCGGTCCAGCGCTCGATGACCTTCACCGATTCCTCCGAATACCAGCTCTTGATTACGCCGGAGATGCCGGTCTTGGGGACATTCTTCGTTTCCCACGCCGTCTTAGTCCAGTAGCCCGAAGAAAAAGAGCCGAGCAACACCGCGCATGCGCCTTCAAATTTTGCCGGATAGGCTTTGCCCGGCATCAGCGTTCTTGTCTTGCCTGCGCCATCGCTACAGAGCGCGCTTTTCACCGCGCCCGGTTCATACTGGATAATTTCCGCGCCACTATGGGCAGAGTGGCGGTGGCCTTGATACAGGCTGTAAACGTTGGCTTCTTTTTCAAACCAAAGATCGTGTGCATATACCGAAACCGGAAGCAGCAATATCAAAATCAAAGGGACAAATGGCATATCAACTCCATTGCATTAAGAAGAATCGTATTTTTATCTTAACAGGAATCATGCCAAGAACAAGAAAGCGATAAGCCATTCGCCATCGCGCCGAAAAATCACCTCAACTCATTGATTCATTGCGATGGGATTAACTTTTAAAATTACTCAACTATAAAATTTTTTTAGACTACAGCCAATTTAAAGTGAAAACCTACATTCCACTTTGGCCGCAATCCGGTCGCGGCAGACACAGCTTGAACACCGCCCCGCCCTCTGCCGCATTGCTCACCGCAAGTTTTCCGCCGTGGCGCTCGACGATGCCGTAGCTGATCGACAAGCCCAAGCCCGTGCCTTTGCCGACCGGTTTGGTGGTGTAGAACGGATCGAAAATTTTGCTCATGGCCTGTTCGAAAATCCCCGCGCCGTTGTCGCGGAACAGGACGCAGATTTCGGAGGCCAGCAGTTGCGCGCTGATGGTCAGCAACGGATCGGATCGCCCCTCGGTGGCATCCGACGCGTTCTGCACCAGATTGATAATCACTTGCTGTATCTGCCCTTGCGAGCCGAACACCGGCAACTCTTTCGGCAACTCCATCATCACGCGAAAATTCACCGGCGTGGCGCGCGTCACCCAATGTACCGAGCGTTCTATAGTTTCGGCGAGATTGAATTCGGTGTCGCCGTTGCGGTCGGGCGCGGAAAAACGTTTGAGTCCATCCACTATATCGCGCGTGCGCTCCGCCCCTTCCACCGCGCCCGCCAGCAGCGGCGCGAGATCGTCCAGCAGGTGATCTATGCGCAACTCGCCACGCAGCTTGTCCAGCGTTTCATGCGACGCGCCGCTATGCACCGCATCCAGATAGCGCTTCAGGCGCGGCGTGTATTTTTGCATCGCATGCACATTGCCCAACACAAAGCTGATCGGGTTGTTCAACTCGTGCGCCACACCCGCCACCAGCTTGCCCAGCGAAGCCATTTTTTCGGATTGCAGCAATTGCTGCTGCGTGCGTTTGAGTTCTTCGTGCGCCTCGCGCAGCTTGTGATAGGCGCGGCGCAGTTCGCCCAAAGGCCGCCCGGTGAGCACCACGCCCAGCAATTTCCCCGTGCCGGATAAGCGCGGCGTGAAATTGAGCGCGACAGGAGTAGCACCGCCGTCGCGCGTCTTGAATTGCAACTCCACATCATTGGCTGGCACTGTAGTCAGACTGGCGATCACCCGCTTCGCCGTAGTGCAACCGCTGTCGTCGGTGAACAGCGAACCAAGCTTCGCGCCTTTCAACTCCTGCTCATTTTTTCCGGTGAATGCCAGCAACGAATGGTTCACTTCCTCGATCACCGCGTTGCGGTCGCACACCACCAGTAAATCGGACATCGAAGTCAGTATGCTGAAAATAAATTGCTGCGATTCTTCCAGCTCAGTGTTCTTTTGCTCCAGCACCACCTCGTATTGCAACAACTCGTTATAGACCTCGTCCATGGAACGCACGACATCTATCCACGCGGATTCGGAGAACAGTTCCACCTCTTCCGGTGAAGGCAGGCGGACGGGGGATGGGGGGCGGTGGGGGTTCATATCAAGCCAAATTCCCCGTCATTCCGGCGTAGGCCGGAATCCAGTTGATTAAAAAATCCCCACGCAAGTGGGACAACATCACGCTTTTGTCCGCTTCGCGGAATATTTTTCTCGCTGGATTCCGGCCTGCGCCGGAATGACGGCTTTTTGGAATATTTGTGATTAAACATATATTACGTTTTCGGATGGCTGTGCACATGCCCGTGCCCGGCATCCACATCCACCGGCACCAGATTGACCTGCCCATGACGCACGCCGCGTTCGGCGATCAGCGTGTCGGCAAAACGCCGCACCACTTCGGTCGCACCGCGCAACAGCACCGTCTCCAGACAGTTGTCGTGATCCAGATGCACATGCGTCGCCGCCACCACCAGATCGTGGTGGTCGTGCTGCAACTCGGTCAACCGCTCCGCCAGATCGCGCTCGTGGTGGTTGTACACATAAGACAGGCTCGCCACACAAAACGGCGCCTGCTCTTCCTGCAAACGCAAGGCATCCAGCTTGCCGCGCAACATATCGCGCACCGCCTCGGAACGGTTCAGGTAGCCGCGCTCGCGGATCAAGCGGTCGAATTCGCTGGCGAGTTTTTCATCGAGTGAGATGGTGAAACGTTCCATGAGTTTTCCTTAAAATCAAAAACCGTTTGCCCGCAGATTACACAGATTAACGCCGATTAAAAACAGACAACCACGGAATGTCGCCACTCCTTTTGGATGAGACTCTACTCTCCAACAACCAAGCAATAATCTGCGTGAATCTGTGTAATCTGCAGGAAAAAAAAGTTTTTCAATGCACCGTACAAACCATACACGGATCAAACGACCTGACCACGTGCTGTACCGCCAGCGGCGCGGTGTTTCTGCCTTCGTCTGCCACCAGTCCGACCAGCGCCTGCTCCAGCGCGCCGGGTTCGCCCGCCGCATCGCGCGGTGAAAAATTCCACGTCGTCGGTGCGATGATCTGGTAGTTGTGGATATTGCCGCCACGCACATCCAGCCAATGCCCCAAGCCGCCGCGCGCGGCTTCGATCAAGCCCACTCCGCGCCCCTCTTCCAGTTCGTGCGCCTGCACACAAAACGGTGCGCCCGGTTGTATCTGCTTCAGCCAGTTTTCCATGGCGGGAATCACCAGCGCCAGTTCCAGCATGCGCGCTACGACACGCGCCAGCACGCTGCCGCCGTGGTGCGCCACCATGTCGCGCACTAACGGATGACCCGCCACCATCTGCCGCGCCAGCGCGCCCGTCTCCACCACTTGTCCCGACAATCTCGGCGCTTTGCACCACGAGTACGCGCCCTGTTTATCCGGCTGCGGCAAGGTTTCCCCTTCATCCGGCGCGAGTGCGTTATCGCCCGCCATCCAGCTGCTAGTCACGTCTTCGCGGATGGCGCTGACATCCAATACCTGCAACTTGCCGTCCGCCCACAACCCGGATTGGAACAGCGCCGTCTCGCCATCGCTATATGCGCCGTAACTCATAAAGCGGTCGGTCGCGCGCCCCATCTGCTGCAATTCCAGATCGCGCGCGATGCTGAGGAAATGCGCGAAGTCGGCGCGATGACTGCGCGATTCCATCCATGCCCACAGCGCCGCTTCCGAATCCAATGCCGCCACCGCTTGCAGGCTGTCGCCGAACAATATGCGTTCGAGAAATACGCGAAATTCCGTGAGCAGAATTTTCAGGCGCAACTTCTCCGCTTCTTCCAGCGCGCGCGCCGAACCGCCGGGCTGCAAGGACAGCGTGTGCGGCCATTTGCCCGCGAGGTAGCCCATCACGTTCATGAATTTTGCACGCACCGGCAACACCTCCGCCGCAGCCGTTCCCGTCACCGCTTTGAAGCGCGCTTGCGCAGCGGCAAACCAGAGACGATCAGCGTAACCGTCGCGCGCAAAATCCGGCATGAAGAACAAATAAAAATGGCTCAGATGATCCGCCAGATTTTCCGCCGCCAACGTGAGGTTGGCCGCCAGACGACCATTCTGCGGCGCTTGCAAGCCCATGGCTTGCGCCAACGCCTGCGCGGATGCCGCCGATTGCGCCACCGAACAAATGCCGCATATACGCGGCACATACACCAGCGCATCCAGCGGATGTTTGCCCTGCAAAATTTGCTCGAAGCCGCGATACATGGGCGAGTTCACGTAGGCCGCAGCCACGCGCCCGGACTCGATGTCCAGCGTGACTTCCAGATCGCCTTCCACGCGATTGAACGGGCCGATGATGCGGCGGGTCATTTTGAAAACCTTTCAATCGAAAAACATTCACCACAGAGACACAGAGACACAGAGGAAAAACGGAGATCGGTTTTGCCTTTCTCTGTGTCTCTGTGTCTCTGTGGTGAAAAGGTTTTGAAGTATGTCATTTCAAGCGCGTCCTTTTGCTCACAGGCGTAATCACCTGATGATCTGCCACCGCGTTTTCTTTAACGCGTTTCGGCGTGGCCGATTTGGACAAGGCCGCCAGCGCCACGAACCATGCCTTGGGCATATCCGTCGGCAGGCCGATGGGAATACCGGCGATCTTCGGGGTTACGCCGAAGGCATGCCCCGGCTCTTCAAAACCCGGTTCGGTGCAGGCGATGCAGGCGTAACCGCCGCGCAAACACGAACCTTCGCCGTTCCATAAACGGATGTTGCAATCGGCATGCACTTGCGTGCCCTTGCAGCCCATGTTTTCCATGAGGCAACCCAGATCGGAAGGCTTGTGCGCGCTGGCTTTGAATTCGTAAAACTCGTTGCGCGTGCAGCCGTGATGCACCAGATGGTCGGCATAAATTCGCGGGCGGCGGAACACATCCAGATGTTCTTCGCGCAGTTCACCCGCCGCCAACGAAGCCAGCGTTTCGACCACCCAGTGCGGATGGATAGGGCATCCGGCGATATTCAACACCGGCAAACCGCCCGCCGCTCTATAGTCCTCGCCCAGCAAACCGCCCTGCGAATCGTCGTCGTATTGCAACCCGCAAGCATCGGTCGGATTGCTGCCGCCCGCCGTCACCCCGCCGAACGCCGCGCAACTGCCCACCGCCACCGTATGTCGCGCCACTTTGCACAGACTTTCGATCAAACTCATCATCGAGTCATTCCCCGTCGTCTTGTGAAAACCGCCGCTACCGAACGGCCCTTTCAGCACCGCGCCCTCAAGACACAAAATATCCAAACGCGTCGCACCGCTGGCGCAGGAATCAATGATGGCGCGCGCCTCGTCCGCGCTCTGCTCGGACAAAGTGGGATGCCACAACACATTGATGCCGAGACCTTTGAACGTGTCGAACAAATTGCGGCAATCCGCGTTCAGCAGCGACAGCGTGCAACCGCCGCAACCGCCGGATTGCAGCCAAAGCAGGTTGAGACCCTCCGCATTCGTCCCCTCTCCCGCAGGCGGGAGAGGGTTAGGGTGAGGGGCGTTCCGGCTCACTTCACTCACCCTTCTTCTCCATCCCATACCGCACAAAACCAGCAGCAAAACCAGACCAAGGTTTTACGCACTTCTCCGCTCCAATTTCATTTCCCATTTTCACTTCCGTTTTCATCCCGCCCTCTTCGCCAAAAACACTTCATCATTCGCCGCCATCTCAATTCTGTAGATGCCCGTATTTACTGCCTTCCCGTCATGCAGGCATGAAACCGTGGTCTATTTGTCCGTTCGGACGATTGCATGTCGGAACAAAACAAAACGCCCTTCGTTTGGGCGTTTTGGCGGGAAGGAATTATCGAGTCAACATCGCAATAGTTTTAGCAGTTGTGAAATAAAAACAAAACCAAACCTGCCCCCAATAATTGGGGAAACAATTGAGATGCTGACCCTTATTGTTTCCAAAGAACCAATTATTCGAGGTCTCATTGAATGATTCACGGATAAATCTGACTGGTTCAATAAGGCTGTACAGCAAACGGAAAATGATTGATTCGACGTCCCAGATTGCATTCTGGGGTTTGTTGCGGACGTTTTTGACGCACCACCTTTTCGGCAGCATCGGATGCATTGCGCAGAGAAAACACTCCCGGTCCCGCCCAATTGTTTCCTGCTTGAATTAGCGCTTGAGTGAAATCTCCACCTATCTCAGGGTCTTCATGCGCAGCTTGTTTAAATGCGCATCCATATAGCTGACAAACCCCATATTCGGAACGTTCAAGCGCAGCGTCAAAAAGATTGCGGTATTGGCTACTATCTGCAGCGGCCTTAAGCATTGCTCGCGCTTCCGCGAATTCGGCTAAAGCAAACGTCTGCCCTCTGCACGAATCTAAAATGATGGTTGCACGATCAGATGATGGCGTTAGTTCAGACTCTGATATATCCCCGCCTTGAAGACAGACCATCGTTTTCTTTGTATAAGCATTTACGTATCCATGACCAGAAAATGTAACAAAACTATATCCGGTAGACATAAGTGCAATTTTTGAGCGCACCGTTTGCGGAGTTGGATTGTTGAGTATAGTTATTTCGTTATTACGCCAAGCCCCACCACGATGAGAGAGGAGAAACTCTTGCCACGCATATGCGTCTTTTTGCGCACCGACAATTTTATCCTGACCGGCTATTGCTGAACATTCAACGATAAGGGCTCGACGTTCAATCATTGGTTTCTCCTTTAAAAATAATATTATCTTCCGCATTAATTCTCTTTCAAAACCTTCATTTTGACAGTGAGATTTTTTCAACTTTGCCAATTAGGCTGGGGACTAAACGTTCGCTTGCACCCGCAACTATAGCTAACACTAATAACACAGCTAATTGGCTCCCTGAAAACTTCATGCCGCTGAGAAGTACGCCGCCTTTGAAAGCGAGCGTTACAAACGAGGCTCCTGCAATACCCACGATAATTCTTGCGGTACCCTCAGTTAAATGAATAGTTTTACCAGCATTGGCATCAAGATTTATTGCATCACCACGAGACACAATTGAAATAATAGCTCCGATTGCACCAATGAGCCCACCAAGCAACACTTCAAATCCGACACGCCCAATATTCGGAGAAATATAATCACGCAGCAACCACAACATACCCCAAAGAACTAGGCAGATTAGAGCAAGTCCGTAAGCAGCGTCAAAGTACCAGCTCCAGGAAATTTTTTTATTCAGCGCTTCAATTTCTATCTCAACAATGTCATGGATTTCTTTAGACAACTTATATGAAAGAAAATCAAGATAGCGGGCGATCCCTTCGGCAATCTGGCGTTTTATTGATAACAAACATTCTTTGTCAGTGATAAATCTAGCCCTACTTTCCAAGTACGAAACCCGATTAAGAACCAAACCAAAATCATCGTCTGTTTTTACATCATCTGAGTGAGTCCATTGAATTTCTAGATTCGTATCGATATAGACGAGAATGCCCTTTTTCACGAGAACAATAAATTTTATTTCTTTTCCAGAAGTCGGATCAGTATCACCCTCTTTAAGTGATTCGAAATCAATTCCATCCATAATCTTGCTCCATATTATTGGGGGCGGGTTCGCAATACTTTTCCAGTAATAGCTATCGGCTTAAAGCAGCCCTCATTACCGCGCCATTTCGATAAGCTCGATGTCTTTCCTCAGCAGGTCGTTGACCAGCACTGAGAATTCGATGCCTTTGGCGTTGGCCAGTGCGGTGAGGCGCGTCTGCACTTGATCGTCCAGATAGACTGGCAAGTTTAGCTTTGCGCCGGGGCGGTAAAATTTTCCGCGAGTCCCTTTGCTAAAATCAATTTCAGTTGGCATTTCGTCAGTTTGAATTTGTGCTTTTTTCATATTGTCACCTATCGCTCTGGTCAGCTTTGATATTGTACTCGCTCGCTTCGCGTTGCTTCCCGCGCAGAGATGATGCGAACTCTCGTGTTTCCAGATTCGGCAATTTGATATGTGTGCGAGACCGCTAACAATTTTCCTTCACTCGACATACCCAGTGTGAACCAGCGCTCCTCTGTCTGGCTGTGCGCTTCATCAAAAACCGTCATTGCCAACGGGTCGAGCAACACTGTTGCAGCTTGGGCAAATGTCACGCCATGCTTGGCGATATTGGATTGTGCTTTGTTTGCATCCCAAGTGACATCAATTCCCGCTTCGTTCATTTCGTCACATCGCCCATAAAGAATTAAAGGGACTCGCCGTTTTCCCGTTCCCGTAATCTAACAGCAAACCCCGCATCATTCCACGCGCAAGAATATAGTCCTGCCGCTTTGCCCACTGCGGTGCGGTGATGGATTTTCTGGGTTTTGAGGCATTTTGAAAAACCAACATCATGGAGAAGCGCATGGATAGGGCATCTACGCGATGTTGATGACGTAGATGCCCTATCCATGCGCTTCTCCGAGCATCTATGTATTGAAAATCACTTCACTCACCTTTCTTCTCCATCCCATACCTTGCCAACTTGCTGCGCAACCCCACCCGCGACAAGCCCAATTCGCTCGCGGCGCGCGTTTTGTTCCAGCGGTGGCGGATCAAGCATTCGTTCAGCACGCGCGCTTCCAGCGCTTCCATTCTGTCCTTCAGGCTGCCGTTCAATCCGGCGAGGATGCTCATGTCCTGCGACTGTTCTTCGGGGGCTGCGCGCAGCACTTTGGGCGAGAACAAATGCGCGCCGATGAATTCGCCGTCGCACAACAATATGGCGCGCAAAATTTCGTTCTGCATTTCGCGCACATTGCCCGGCCACTGGTAATTGGAGAGGCATTCCAGCGCCTCCGGCGTGAAGCCCTGAATGTCTTTGCCCATGGCGGGCGCGGCCTGGCGCAGCAGGGAAAGCGCGATCATCTGGTTGTCCATTTTGCGTTCGCGCAGCGCGGGCATGGGCAACACGAACTGCGTCAGGCGGTAATACAAGTCTTCGCGGAAGCGGCCTTTGCGCACTTCTTCTTCCAGGTCGCGGTTGGTGGCCGACAACACGCGCACGTCGATCTTGCGCGAACGCGAACTGCCCACGGCGCGTATCTCGCCTTCCTGCAACACGCGCAGCAATTTGACCTGAAACATGGGCGAGGTTTCGCCGATCTCATCCAGAAAAATCGTGCCGCCGTCGGCTTGCTCGAACAGGCCGATGCGATCCTCGAACGCGCCGGTAAAACTGCCGCGCTTGTGGCCGAACAATTCCGATTCCAGCAACTGGTCGGACATCGCGCCGCAGTTCTCGATCACGAAAGCGCGCGCCGCGCGCGGGCTGGAATAATGGATGGCGCGCCCCAGTAATTCCTTGCCGCTGCCGGACTCGCCCGAGATATGCACCGCGATGTCGCAGTTCGCCACGCGCGCCGCCAGCTCGATCACATCGTTCAGCGGGCTGTCCGCCGCGCGCACGATGCGCGAAAACTCGTAGTGGTCGCGCAGCTTGGTTTGCTTGGCCGCCACGCGCTTTTGCAACACCGGCTGCGCGGTACGCAACTCCACATTCATCTGGTTGCTCTGTTGCTGCAAGTCGTACAACTGCGCCGCCGCACGCACGTTGAGCAGCAGCGATTCGGGATGCCAGGGCTTGAGAATGTATTGATAAATGCCCGCGTCGTTCACCCCGGCGATGATGTCCTCGACATCGGTGTAACCGGAAATAATCATGCGCACCGCATCCGGCCAACGCTCGCGCACTTCCTTCAGAAATTCCACCCCGGTCACGCCCGGCATACGGTGGTCGCACAACACCACCTGAATCCGCTCGCGCTCCATGATGGCGCGCCCGTCCTCTGCACCCGACGCAGTGAACACGGTGAACTCTTCATCCAGCGTGCGACGCAAAGCCTCCTGCGAACGCACTTCATCGTCGATGACCAAGACATTGGGTAGTGTTGCCATCAGCATATCCTCGGTAATTGTTCGCCCGCCAGCCAATCGACCACGCGGCGACCGCCCATTTTGGTGGTCATCTGCACAAAGCCGTGCGCGTCCTGCACCACTTCGCCGATGATGGAAGCGTTAGCAGCCAACGGATGCGCGCGCATCACTTGCAGCAAACGTTCCGCATCTTCCGCCACGCAGATCGCAATCAATTTTCCTTCATTCGCCACATACAAGGGATCGAGGCCGAGGAATTCGCAGGCCGCTTCCACCGGCTGATTCACCGCGATGGCAGCCTCGTGCAACATCATACCCACGCCGGATTGCTTGGCGATCTCGTTCAGCGTGGTCGCCAGCCCGCCGCGCGTCGGGTCGCGCAGCACACGCAATTGCACACCGCTATCCAGCATGGTTGCGATGAGGCCGTGCAACGCCGCCGTGTCCGACACGATGGGGGCAGAAAATGTCAGTCCCTCGCGCTGCGACATAATCGCCATGCCGTGATCGCCGATGGTGCCGGACAGCAAAATCTTGTCGCCCGCTCGCGCCAGATCGCCGGACAGGTTGATGCCCTCACGCACCACGCCCACGCCCGTGGTGGTGATGAACACACCGTCGCCCTTGCCCTGCTCCACCACCTTGGTGTCGCCGGTGACAATGGGCACGCCCGCCTCGCGCGATGCCTGCGCCATCGACTGCACGATGCGCTGCAAATCCGCCAGCGGGAAACCTTCTTCGAGGATGAACGAGGCTGACAGATACAAAGGCGCAGCACCCATCACCGCCACATCGTTAAGCGTGCCGTGCACCGACAAACAACCGATGTCGCCGCCCGCAAAAAACAACGGCGACACCACGTGGCTGTCCGTCGCCATCACCAGCCGACCATTAGCCTGAGGCAAGGTCGCGCCGTCGTTGCCCTGCGCCAGAAATTCGTTATCGAACGCCGAAGCAAACAACTCGGTAATTAACTGCGCCATCGCGCGCCCGCCGGAACCGTGCGACATATCCACGCGACCATGTTTGATGTCGAGCGCGCGGGTGTAGTTGGATTTTATTGTGCTCATTTTTCTAACTTCCTTCTCCACGTCATTCCCGCGAAGGCGGGAATCCAGCGGTTTAATTCAACATGCATTTGAAGTTCGTCCTTGCTGCGCAAGGGATTCTGTTTTGACTGGATTCCCGCCTTCGCGGGAATGACGAAACAACAGAATTTTGCATCACGCCTTCTCCCTGAACCTGCCATAACTATAATGCGCCGCGCACGCCCCTTCCGACGACACCATGCACGACCCCACCGGATTTTCCGGCGTGCACACCGTGCCGAATATTTTGCATTCCTGCGGGCGTTTTTGTCCGCGCAAAATGGCGGCGCATTCGCAGGCTTTGTTGTCCGGCACAGCCACGTAGGACACGTTGAATTTCAGCTCGGCATCGAATGCGGCGAACCTGTTGCGCAGCTTCAACGCGCTGTTGGGCACACTGCCCAGACCGCGCCATTCGAACCTGTCGCGTAGCTCGAACACTTCCGCCACCAGTTCCTGCGCTTTCAGATTTCCCTCGCGCGTCACGGCGCGAGTGAATTCGTTTTCGACCTCAGCGCGCCCTTCGTTGATCTGGCGCACCAGCATCAGGATGGCCTGCATCACGTCCAGCGGCTCAAACCCGGCGATGACCACCGGCTTGCCGTAATCGTCGGCGAACGGCTCATATGGCTTGCTGCCGATGACGGTGGAGACATGCGCGGGGCCGACGAAACCATCAATGGAAACGCCGCCCTCCACCGCCAGAATCGCGTGCATCGCGGCGGGGGTCAGCACGTGGTCGCACAGGATGCTGAAATTTTTCAGCCCGGAAGCTTCCGCCTGTTTGACCGCCACCGCCGTCGGCGGCGTGGTGGTCTCGAAACCGATGGCGAGGAACGCCACCTCGCGCTGCGGATTGTCGCGCGCGACCTTCAGCGCATCCTGCGTCGAATAGATCATGCGCACATCCGCGCCGTTGGCCTTTGCGCGCATCAGCGAAAGATTGTCGGAAGCCGGCACGCGCACCGTGTCGGCATAGGTGCACAAAATCACGCCCTGCTCGCGCGCCAGCCGGATCGCCTGATCCACGCGCCCGATAGGCAACACGCACACCGGACAACCCGGGCCGTGGATCATGCGCACATTCGCGGGCAACAGATCAACCAGACCGTAACGCGAAATGGCATGCGTGTGTCCGCCGCAGAATTCCATCAGGCGGTAGGTGCGTTTAGGGTCGGCCTCACGCGCGATGTTGGCGGAGATGTTCTTGGCAAGCTCGCCATCGCGGAATTCGTCGATGTATTTCATAAGGACACCGTCATTCCGGCGCAGGCCGGAATCCAGCAAGAACAATAAGCTGCGTAGCAGACAAAACCTGTTGACCCGCTTCGCGGGAATCTTTCAATCAACTGGATTCCGGCCTGCGCCGGAATGACGGTAGGTTTCATGCCTGCGCCCCTCCCAACTCTTCCCGCAACTCCTCCATCTGCCCCATCTCGGCGAACATCTCCAGCGTGCGCTCCGCCTCTTCCTGATCCAACTTTTGCAGCGCGTACCCGACATGCACGATGACATAATCGCCCACGGCGGCATCATCCACCAGCGCCAGCGAAATCTCCTTGCGCACACCGCCCAGATTGACGATAGCGTTGCCCGGAGTCGTCAGCTCTTCAATGCGGGCGGGAATGGCGAGACACATATATTTCCTTTACTGAAAATTCAAGTTCACTGTCTTCAGAGCTTTTCAAAACATCCATCTGCTCCGCAACGCCCGTCAATAGGCGATCTGCATCATGCATGCGATGGAGATGCCCGTATTTATTGGCTTCCCATCAATATATACATCATAAAAACAAAATACACGCTTCAATCTCCTTGATTGATCCGTTGCATCGCCACCCACGCCTGCCCCAGCGCAATCGCGCCATCATTCGGCGGCAATCGTTGCGCGGTCAGTACGTGCAAGCTGTGCGCCGTCAGGTTCTCGTGCAGTGCTTCCGTCAAAACAGCATTCAAAAAACAGCCGCCGCCCAGTGCGACATGGTTGAAGCCGCATTGTACTGTGGCGCGTTGCGCCCATGCGGCTAGTCCAGCGGCGAGGGTGGCGTGAAATAGTGCGGCGCCGTGGGCGGCATCGTTGCTGTCGGCGAGAGCGGCGAGCAGCGGGTAAAAATCCAGCACACCGTCGTCGCTGAGGGTGTAGCCGTCGGCCAACGGTGCGACTCTGCCGTGGCGCTCGGCCATGCCTTGCAGCAGCATGGCGGCTTGGCCTTCGTAGGCTTGGATTTCGCTGATGCCCAACAATCCGGCGGCGGCATCGAACAGGCGGCCTGCGCTGGTGGTGGGCGGGCAATTTAATCTGGATTGCACAGGTGCTTGCCCGTTGTAGGAGCGAGCTTGCTCGCGAATATTTTTCGCGAGCAAGCTCGCTCCTACATTAGAGGTTTGGCGTTGCAGCATGCTGACTATCGTTGCCGCGCCCGCTTGATGAGGGAAGCGGCGCACGATCTCGTCGCCTCGCCCCATGTCGAACAGCACCGCTGCCGCCATGCGCCACGGTTCGCGCGCGGCGCGGTCGCCGCCGGGCATGGTGAGCGGCGCGAGGTGTCCCAACCGCTGGAAATCTGCGCCTTCAACGCGCAACAATTCGCCGCCCCACGCGCTGCCATCGCTGCCCAAGCCCACGCCGTCCAGCGCAAGACCGAGCACGGGTTCAGTGAGGCGGTGTTCGGCGCAAAGTGCGGCGATGTGGGCGTGGTGGTGCTGCACGCCGATGAGCGGGAGGTTGTGTTGCGCGGCAAAATTTTGCGCGAACTGGGTGCTGTAAAAATCCGGGTGCAGGTCGTGCGCGACGGCTTGCGGTTGCACGTCGAGGATGTCGCACAAGTGCGCAACGGTGTCGTCCAGCATTTGCCGCGCGCCGGCATGGTCGAGGTCGCCGATGTGTTGCGAGACGAAGGCTTCGTTGCCG
Source organism: Sideroxydans sp. (assembly GCA_028710605.1). Taxonomy (GTDB): domain Bacteria; phylum Pseudomonadota; class Gammaproteobacteria; order Burkholderiales; family Gallionellaceae; genus Sideroxyarcus. The sequence continues at coordinate 21,235 of JAQTTU010000008.1, read as the reverse complement.
CGCGTGAGGCACACGGTATTTTTCAGCCATGCCCCGCAAGCCAGTATCGACGGGCCTGTGCAAGGCAACGTGATGCGGCGCGGGGTGAAGCCGCGCGCGCGGCGGATGAACGCGGGCGCATTCGCTTGCCACTTCATCACGCTGTCGTCGCAGCGGTGCAGGATGTCGCGGTTGTGGGTGAGGAAGGCATCGGCCAAAGTGGAAAGCGACTCGCGCGCTTCGGCATCATTTTTCACCAGCGGTTCGCCGCCGGGATTGGCGCTAGTCATCACCAAGGCCAGCTTGGTTTCTTGTTGCAGCCAGTCGCTGCCCTGCGGTTTACCCAGCAGTTCGTGAAACAGCAGATATTGCAGCGGGGTGTAAGGCAGCATCAGGCCGATGCTGGAGAGACCGGGGGCGATGCCTTGCAGTTCGGTAGCGCAAGTTGAAGATTGGCGCAGCAGAACGATGGGACGTTCGGGGGATTCGAGCAGGGTGGCTTCGGGCTCCATGCCACAAGAATTTAGGCCGTCATTCCGGCGCAGGCCGGAATCCAGTTGAAAAGAAATCCCCTGCGCAAGCAGGTCAACATCGTCTTGTCCGCTTCGCGGAGTCTTTGTTTCTGCTGGATTCCGGCCTGCGCCGGAATGACGGCTATTCGAGATAAATTCCGCATAGTGCCTTGCCGAATTCGTATTCAACACCATCACCGCAAACGGTTTTTCTTCGCGCTGTTTGCCGCCGCGCAAGCGTGCCACGGCTGCTGCATTGCGCGCGTCGCATACCAGATGAAAACCGCCTATGCCTTTGATGGCGACGACTTGTCCGGCGCGGATGCGTTCGGCGCTGGCGGCGGCGGGATCGTCAGTCGCTACGCGTTGCCACTGTGCATCGAACATCTGCAAACTAGGGCCGCATTGCGGGCAGGCATTGGGCTGCGCGTGGAAACGGCGCGTGGTGGGCGAATCGTACTCGGCCTGGCATTGCGGGCATTGCACGAACTTCGCCATGCTGGTGTTGGCGCGATCGTAAGGCATACGCGCAGTCAGCGTATAGCGCGGGCCGCAGTGGATGCAGTTGATGAAGGGATGGCGATAACGGCGGTCGGCGGGATCGAATAATTCATGCAGGCAATCGGCGCAGATCGCTGAGTCCGGCGTGATGCCGGTGTGCACCCTGCCCGATTTGCTGGCGCTGATGGTGAAGCCGTGCAGATTATTTTCGACCTCCGAAAACTCGTGCGTAATATTTTCCACGCGCGCCAAAGCGGGAGGTTCGCTTTGCAGGCGGGCGATCAAACTCATCACCTGCGGACGCTCGCCCTCGACCGAAATCTCCACGCCTTCGCTGTCGTTGCGCACCCAGCCTGCCAGACCGAGTTCATGCGCGAGGCGATAGACAAAGGGACGGAAGCCCACGCCCTGGACTTGGCCGGTGACTCGAATCTGAGCGTGGATTGGGACGGTCATTTATGAAAGTCAGTTCAGCTTCTTTCGTTGACTCCCTTCTCCCGCAGGCGGGAGAAGGGTTGGGGATGAGGGTCTGCGCGATGCAACTAAACTTGGCGAATACTCAACGCCCCTCACCCTAGCCCTCTCCCGCCTGCGGGAGAGGGAATAAATTCTTAAATCGAGTTTCGTCCAGCCACCGCTTTCTGGCAACCCGCCTTGATCCACGCCAACCATTCATCCATACCCTCGCCGCTGGTAGCCGAGGTGCGTATCACCTGGATATTCGGATTGACGCGGCGGGCATTGGCTACGGCCAGGTCCGCATCAAAAGTCAGGTACGGCAGCAGGTCGCATTTGTTGAGCAGCATGAGATCGGAAGCTGCGAACATGTCGGGATATTTGAGCGGTTTGTCTTCGCCTTCGGTCACCGACAGGATGGCGACTTTGTGCGCTTCGCCCAGATCGAAGCTGGCGGGACACACCAGATTGCCGACGTTCTCTATCAGCAGCAGACTGTTGTCGTGCAAGCCAAGTTGCTGCATGGCTTTGCCCACCATGAAGGCATCGAGGTGGCAGCCCTTGCCGGTGTTGATTTGTATCGCGGGTGCGCCGGTGGCGCGGATTCGTGCGGCATCGTTGTCGGTCTGCTGGTCGCCTTCGATCACGGCCAGTTTCAATGCGTTGTTCAGCGCCTCGATGGTCTTGATCAGCAGCGTGGTTTTGCCCGAGCCGGGGCTGGAGACGAGGTTCAGCGCAAAGATGCCATGCGCCGCGAGGTAACCGCGATTGTCGTTGGCATAGCTGTCGTTCTTGGAAAGGATGTCGCGCTCGATCTTCACCATGCGCGCCTGGCTCATGCCGGGTGCATGTGCGCCTGCGGGGCCGGTGCCGAAGTCGATGGAGTCGTGGCTGTGTGCATGGTCGTGCTCATGCGTATGAGCCGGAATATTTTCGTGCACCCGATATTGCATCTGCTCGCCGGGTTTGCGCGACGGCTTGAGCGCGTGCCCTCCGATAAGCGTTTGACCTGAACCGCACCCGCATGTCGTACACATCACCTGCCTCCTATTCCACGTCGAGTTCTTTGACTCGCATCTCGTTACCGCCTGTCACTTGCAACTGGTGACCGCCGCATTTAGGGCACTCATCATACAGCGCTTGCACCTGCACGGTGTCGGAACACTGCATGCACCACGCCTGCCCCGGCGTTTCGATGATCTCCAGCTTGGCATCCTGCGCAATGCTGTCGCGCACCACCGCCTCGAAACAAAAACGCATCGCTTCTTTTTCCACACCGGCCAGTTGGCCGATCTCCAGCCACACTGTTTTTACCCGGCTGAAATTCTGGGTCCGCGCCGAATCCTCGATGATCTGAAGAACTCCTTCCGCCAACGACATTTCATGCATGACGCACCTCAATTTCATATTCCACGCAGGGATCGAGCGACAAGGCTTCGATCTGCGCCAACTGCAACAAACGCTTCGCGTCCTGCACTTGCAAGCCGCGCAAATCCTGCGCGAATGCGCCATCAGGATGGAAGTTCCATTCCGTCGGCGCGACTATCGTATAGTCCGCCACCTTGTCCGCCACGAGGCGCACATGATGCATCAGCAAACCGCGTGCGGTGCGCACCACGGCGATGCCCTCTCCCGCTGCCGGACTTGTCACATCCAGTCGCGGTGCGGCATTGCCGCTGGCCATCTCGACCACATCCATGATTCTGGCCAGCACGCGCGCCAAGACTTTCGACGGCACATCGCGCAACAACGGGCTATCGGCGTAATAAGTCCGCGCCCCGGTTTCCGCCGCAACGCCCCGCCAATCAGGGCGCGCCGCAAAGTTTGCATCCCATTTTCCGGCGCAGGCCTGTAGCGCTTCCGCCACCGACCATGCGGGCAGCAATCCGACATCACATTGACCGTCGCATTTCAATTCGTCCAGCTTGGCCAGCACTTGCGCCACAGAACTTTCCGACTCGCGCCACCAGCTCTGCAATGCACTCGAACTATTGATGCCGCTCCACCCCGCCAGCGACATGCCCAAACCATCGCGCTCAAACTCGTGCAGAAAAACATCCATGCCGATCTCGCCCGCAGCAATCTTGCGCAACAGCGCAAACCATCCGGCGAATAATTTCTCCTGCTGCGCCAGCCCCAGCAACTTCGGCCAGTCGAGCAGCAAGCGCCACAGATGTTCCTGCATCGCCTCGCCCGCGATCAAGCGTTCGGTCGAGGCAATCTCATAAGCAGAATGTTGTGCGGCATGCAGTGCCGCTTTGGCCGCCGCGCTTTGCGCCCGCCCGCACACGCTGAACAGCATAGGCACGATGCGCAACACCTGCTCCGGTGTTTTGCCACGCAACACTTGTGCCGCCATCGGACGCGTCGAACGAATCTCCGTTCCGCTGACCGCAGCGCCATCCCACATCACAATCAGGGTTAACTTGCCGACATCCGCCAAGCTATTTCTCCAGAAAAGCGCCGCGCAAAAAGTCGCGCCGCGACAGCGGTTTTTTTACAGCGGATTGGAGCATGGGTTGCGCGTTTTTCAACATGGCTTCGTGTTCGATATTTTGTTTCGGCTCCGTCGGCTTAAGCACGAACAATGCCGCCATGACCTGCTTGGCAACATTCACCGCATCTTCTTGCGATGCGATATTGGTGACTGGCGAAATCAGCGAACATATCTGGCATGTGCCCAATGCCGCCTCATTCAGCCCCATGAATTCATATTTGCCGGAAGGAAATTCCCAGACCATTTTTTCTTCCGGCTGCATCGCCTTGAGCAGCGCATTTTCGCCCTCCAGCAACACCATACCGATAGTCCACGGCGTAACCAGCACCCCCACCTTGCGCCCCTGCCATTCGCGCAAGCCCACCACCTGCACGCGCAACGCCGGATTGCATATCGGCAGACCCGCCATGCGCGTCTGCGCAATGTCGTTGAATACCGCTTCCAGTTTTTCTACAACAGCGTCCATACCTCTGCCCCCTGATTTTGCGGCGCATCGCGCCAACGATAAAAAGGCAGTGCGCAACATAAAGAACCAGCTTCTCTCAGTATTTTTCGCAAACTGACATTCAGGCTTGATGCTACCAGCTTTTTAATTGAAATGGAGATAAGCAAATTTTCCAAAAACTGCAAGGATGGTTTGCGGCAGTTCAGGCAGGAATAATCCGATTTTAGGAATTGAAACGACAAATTGAAAAAGGCTTCCATCGCTGGAAGCCTTTTGTTGTTGGTGCGCCGGAAGAGATTCGAACTCCTGACCCCTTGGTTCGTAGCCTGCAACATTGATTTACACACCATTTAATATCAAATACTTACCATTAAGCTAATCCGCTCAATCTGCTTATAAATGCCGATGAGTGCGGTAACAGTCACGCAAAAGTCACGCAAAACAAAACCCAACTGAAGATGGCTTTTTATTTTGCTGTCCAATTTGCTACGCCCTGCTTAGGAAGCGCATTAATCTCTGCCTCCAACGCCCGCAACGTATCCATGATCTCGCCGAAGTCTGGATAGTGGCCGAAGATCATGTTGCGCATCTGCACATAATCTTTTTCGACCGTCGCCAAGACATACCCCGCAGGCATCAGCCTGAACGTTCCCGGCTTTGCCTCTTCGTAATGCGCCCATGGCCGCCGATAGAATCGCTGCTTGAACGCAACCACATCTTCCAGCAATGCGAGGTCTGCCAGTGCTGCCTCTTTCACCGGTGCAGCCGCCATCATTGCCAGGTCGTAGTAGTGGCGCGAATAACGCAACGGCTGCGGACTGCTTTCCGGGCGATTGGCTTCGTGGTGCAAAATCGTCGCTTTCTCCCAAAACGTGCGCTCGGCGCGTATGGCCTGTACTGCGCAATCCGCTTGCTTGAAAAGCTGCGGAAACGCCTCGGCGGCATAAGGCATGATTGAATAACGATCAAACGGCACCCAAGCGGCGAGCGGCCCGATTTCAAGGCGCACTTCCGGTCGCAGGTACACATCAGAGAAAGCAGCCGGATATTGGACATTCAACGCATGCAGATCATCGGCATCCACGACACAGCGACATATCGGATCAACCGCCTGTGCAATCATCGCCTGCAATTCGCCCCCGATGTAATCCACCGCCTTGGCATCAATGGTTTTATTCAGTACCTCCTGCTTGGTGGCGGAACGATCTGCCAGCGGATTATCTTCGCCAATCACCACGCGCCAATCCAGGATCAGATCAATGTCTTCGGAGAAGCGCTCGATCAGATTGAACACCTTGGACAAACTCGTGCCACCCTTGAACATCAGCAAGCGCGACAGATCAGGATGCGCGAACAACCTGCCCAGCGTCCAGCACACCCAGAAATCTTTCTCCACGATGGCGGGTGTCATGCCCTTGCGTGCGGCTGTTTCGGCAAACAGTTCGCGGCGTTCTGCGGATGACAGGCGGGCGACCGACTCCATCAGCCGCGCTCCCCGCAAACCCGCTTGATCACCTCATATACCCAACCGGTCGCCGTCACCGTATCTTTCAGCACCCGCTTGCATGCCGTTTCATCCAGTTGCTTGCGCAGCGTGGCGATCACAGCCTCATCCACCCTCTCCTGCCCAAGCGCCTTCAACGCTTGCACGACCAGCCCGCTCTCGCGGTATTTGAGGCCGACATCCTTCAACGCCGACTTCTTGAATTCAAGCGTGGAATTGCCGATGTCGTACTGGCGGTTCGGCCCGTCTGAGAGATACACCAGCCGACCGGGCACTTGTGTCGAAAGCCCCAACAGATTCAGCGCCGCATCGCCCGACGGCTGGATGCGCCAATTGAACTTGCGCGCAAACGCCTGCGCCACTTGGTCGAAGTCCGGGCTTAGCTCCTGCTGCAACAATTCGCTGAATTTCGGGTAGTCGTAAATGCCACGGCATACGCGGCGTATCTTGCCCTCACGACATAGCTCAGACAGGGCATAATCGATCTGGCTACGGCTAAAATCCTCGACAAAATCATTCGACGAAAATGCCCAACCCCTGCCGCGTCCATATATCCTTGAAATCGTTTTCTTATTAAAGGATTGCATATTTATAGATCCATCCATTTCCCTAGAAAAAGATACTACTTTTTCTAGGGAAAAAATGAAAGAGCAAAACTAGATCAAGTGAGAGGCGAAGCCGCCCAGCCACCCTATCACAGCACCAGAAGTACGGATCACACCGTCCACCCAACCACTGGCTCGATCAAAAACCCGCATTCCCCTACGGTAAATAAGTCAACGTCCGTTGCGCCACCGTCCCCGCCAACGCATTCCCCGCCACATCCGTTATCCCAACCTCGACAGTCACTGTATTCGTATTGACGCAAGTAATGGCCACCGAGAAATCCAGCACCACTGTCGTAGGCGAAGTCAGCTTGGCTGCGCTGATGTTCGTCCCCGTATAGTTACCGACAGTTTCAGCAGCAATCACATCCAGCGGCTCGCTGAAGGTGAATTGCACCTGCCCGTTGGTTGTAACTGTCACTGGGGTAGTGATAGCGGTGAGGCTGTTGCCGCCCGGTGCGACGCATATCCCTGCCGTTCCCACCGCCGTGGGCTGGACAGCGTCTTTGATGAGAATCTCGTTGCTGGGCGCTGATTCGAGCAGATCGGAGTTAATCGAGGTAACGCGATACATATAGCTTTGCGCGACTTCGGGGGAAGGTAATAAATTGAAGCCCGATAGTGCGAAGGTATCGGTGTAAGTCGAAGTTATCACTGGTCCTGCGAGCAAAACAAACGGTTCGATATATCCTGTGACGAGGCTATTTCTGGCAGACCGGTAAATGTTGTATCCCTTGGTTGCGCCTGTTGCGGGTTGCCAATCCAGCGTGACGCTCGCCGCATTCCTGTCCAAGCCCGGCGCATTCGGGCTCAGAATAACTGGAGCCACCGCAGCAATCCCGCCGTTTGTAGTAAAGGACAGTAAATGACCCAAAGTTAATACGGGACTATTTTCAAGAGCATTTCCTGCGTTATCTTTTAGTTTGCCAAGCACGGTGGCACTGGTTGGCGATAACAGTGTCAGGTCAACCGTGAATTTCGATGACACGCCCGTGTCTGGAAGTGTAACGGTCAGTTGATCGAAGGTCGCATTCCACGACAGCGTGTGAACAAAGTTTCCGGCGGCTTTCTTGCCGCCAAAAGAGACGTTGATGTCGTGATAGATATTATCCAGAACGGATGGATTCGGTACGCTGTAAGCGTTCTGCCTGATCGGTTCATTGAAAGTAAATACAACATCCACTGTCCCCGGCGCGACATCTGCATTGTTCTCGGGGGAGACTTTGATGATGCGCGGAGAATAAGTATCCGTGCCGCTGAGCAGCAAAGCGGATTGTCCGCCCAACCCCAGCGACAATGTCTGGTTATCCGTCAACGTAGCCGTAGTCACATTGCCCTGCATCGCGCCATCGCTGGTTCGTCCGACCAGTTTGTAGTTCAAGCCCGCCTCGACATTGACAAATGAATATGCGCCCGTGACTGCATCCGAGGTGGTGGTGCGAATGACGTTACCAGCCATACCGACCGTATTGTCCTGAAGCTCGATAGTTGCACCACCCAGCGTTAACAGCCCGCTGTCTGCGACGATTCCCTGAATTGAAGCAGACAGTTTGCCGACGGTAAAATCGTGAGTGGTTGATGCTGTCGTTGTCGCTGCTGCCACGGGCATTTTGAATACCATGTCCGGGTAACGCGGCGTTGTGGCTACGTTAGTCATATTCACGGGAGCGGTGACAGCAGTCAACGTGATGGTGGCTTGGTAATCGCGCGCTACACCTCCGCTGCTGTTGGCAGGAAAGTTACCCAACTCATAATGCCCGTTGCTATCCGTGGTGGCATTTCTCACGCCGATGGCGATCTTCGCGCCTGCGATGGGGTCGCCGGTAACGGCATCGGTCAGTTGACCTTGCAGGGTTACGCTGGTCGTTGTGGTTGTTGATGCGGGCGTAGGAATCGATCCGCCGCACCCCGCCAGCACACTGGCAACCAACACCATTTGAGACAACCATCCTGCCTGAGAGAGTGATGGAAATATGTTCTGCATTTTCACGTTGAAGCTCCTTCGATAAATATCGGTGTCACTCGCCAGAATAGAAACCATTCAATAATAATTTTTAAAACTGATAGACCGCCCCGAGCGACCATGCCGTCGAATCCCAACTCACCGGGTTCAGTGTGTAATAGTTCGTCGCCCCATATGAGAAATTCGTCTGGTCATAGCCTTGGTAGGTGTTCCATTTTTGCCGCTCATACGATGTGTTTATTTGGAAGTTCCGGTTGAAGCGATACGCGATTCCAACAGACACCAGCGTTCCATTCCCTTTGGCGACATGGCTGAAACTGACCGGGTGTTTGAAGTCGCTACGCAAATTCCAATTGGCATCTGCCGAATAATCCACGCTGTGATATTCCGCCGTGGAGTTGAGTGAAATGTGTTCGCCCAAATTGAGCAAAGCATCCATACCCAGCCATGCGCCTTTCCACTGCGTGTTGTAGCTATTGTTTAATCCGGTGAGCGCGCCATTCGCGGGAAGCGTTTGAACGCCGTCGTACATGGTCAAACTCTGTTGATGGATAGACAGTCCCGCCAGCGGTACAACAGACAGCGAACCTTTAGATGGCAGATCGAACAAACGGAATTTATAGCCGAGACCGATACTGATGTCGCGCACCGCGCCGCCCGTCTTATTGTCCGATCTGGAAAACTCTTGCGTGCGATTGCTTCCGGCGTAATCCGAATCCTGATTGCTCCCGGACTTCACCGCGCCCGTGGTGTAAATGCCGCGCAACTGCAAGTCGTGCCACAGTTTAATTTTCGCAGTCGCGCGCATTTGCGCGATGACGGTGTTTTTCCAGTTCACTTCGGAGGCGACATTGACGCTGCCGTCGGCGATGCTCCAGTTCAAATTGTCTTTGCGGTAGCCCGCGCTCAGGGAATATTCAAAAGGAGATTCTGCCGCTTCGCGCAGTGCGAAGCGTTTGGCCAGCTGAGTCTCTTCTTCCTTCACCTGAAAAGACTTGATCGAAAAATCGTCGGCAAACGAATCGACTGCGAGCAATCCAAAACAGTATGCGGCAAGCGCATGCAACCTTGCTCGATGAAATAATTTGCGAGGGGTTTGTGTAACCGGGATGATTTTCATGGGGCTGTTTTGGTTTGTTCATGCACCAGCAGTGCATTGGCCGCAATCAGATCGTCCGCGCTTAATATTCCCGCCGCCGCTTTCAGTTTCAATGCCTGAAACAAGGTCTCGTAGCGCGCTTTCACCAAGTCGCGTTTTGCGGTGTGGAGCTGCTGCTCGGCATTCAACACATCAATGTTGCTGTACACGCCCAGCTTGTATCCGTCGTGGCTTCCGTCAACTGCGCTTTGGCTGGATTCAACCGAGGACTTCAGTGCCGCGATTTGCGACAAGCCGTTTACTACACCGGCAAAAGCTTGACGCGCATCGGTTGCAGACTGACGATGCGCGACTTCCAGTTCTGCGCCTGCGCGGTATTTGTTGGCAATCGCCTCGGTCACGCGCGAGTTGGTTCCGCCTCCCGCAAATAGCGGGACATTGAATTGAATGCCGATTTGTTTACTTTGCCCTCGCCATGCGTAATCGGTGGACAAGGTAGTGCTGCCGGATGAGTAGTTTTCCCCATAGGATGCGACCAGATCAAGCGTGGGTGCATGCTCTGCTCTGGTTTTGCCGACTGCGGCTTCGGCGGCCAGCAATCCCGACTGGGCTGCACGCACTGCCGGATTATTATCGCGCGCCTGGCTGATCCAAATTTTCTGGTCATTGGGCTGCGGTGAGGGAATGGATACGGCGGGATCGAGTGCGGCGAGCCGGTCGGGAACTTCATCCACAATCTTGGCGAGTTCCGCGTTCATGCCATCGAGATCATTGCGTGCGGTCACGAGATGCGAGCGCGCCAGATCGGCGCGTGATTGACCGTCACGCACATCGGTGATGGCAGCGATGCCCTTCTCGAAGCCGCGCTTGGCCAGTTCCAACTGCTCTTCGGTCGCCGCCAGTTCCGCTTCGGCGACCTTGATGCTCTCGCGGCTGGTCAATACTCCGAAGTAGGCTTGCGTGACTCGCAGAATCATTTCCTGCTCGGCCAGGTTGTATTGCGCCTGCGCCTGTACTACCGACAATTGCGCTTCGTCGTAGGCGTACAGATTTTGCACTCGAAACAGCGGCTGGATCAGTTGCAGCGTCCAGTTCCACGCATGCACCTGGCGTTCCGATGCAACGGTGTTGCTGAACTCGTTCTGCGCGCGGGTCACGTTGTTTGCTCCGTTCACGCTCACCGTCGGCAACAATCCGGCCAACGCTTGAGGATATTTCTCGCTTGCGGCTTTCAAGGTGTAACGGGCAACTTCGAAAGTGGGGTCGTTGCGCAATGCCAGACGATAGACATCCAGCAAATCTTCGCCGTGGGCGGAGAGGCTGGATGTTCCGATTAGCAATGCTGCAAGGATGCTTATTTTCAAAGAGGATGAACTTGTCTTCAACACCTGATCCGCTCCAGCCCTTCCCTGAGTCCGGCAAAGGCTTTCATCTCCACGCCCTCGGACTTGCCCAGTTGCGGCATGCCTTGGGCACCGCCCGTACCGAACAGGATAGTCGCGCCGTGGCCTGCGCCTGAGTCGAAATGGTCGTCGTTGCTGCCTTTATCCAGATGCTGTTTCAGTTTTGAGTTCATCTGTTCCCACTGCCCCTTGATGTCGCTTGTTATGCCGCGCGCGACGATGCGGTTCACCTGCTCGTCAACCCGGCAGTCGCTACGACCCAGTTCGTCGAAGCGGTCATGCTGGCCAGCTTTGTTGCCCTTCTCGAACCAGTCGCGGATCAGGTCGTCGATGCAATCGCCTTTTTTGCCGCCCGCACATGTTGCATCCTTGCTGTCATGGCCGCGCCCTTGCTCGTTGCAGGAATTCTGTCCATGTTCCTGCGAACCCGGATGCCCAGGCGAGGTGCCTTGTCCGTCGTTGTGGTTACAGTCGTGGCCGGGAGGCGGTGCGTCGTTGCCGTTGCCGACACCTTCGTTGCCGTGTCCGATGGTGATGCGAAAGACATCCGATGCGGCGAGGCTGCCTTGGGTGCTGCCATCGGCGGCCACATCGGTGGCGGTCAGCACGACATCCACAAAGCCGGTCTGCTTCGGTGCCTGGCCGGTGAAGGTCCGGGTGGCGGCATCGAAGAGGAGCCAGGATGGCAGCGCCGCTCCGTCCAACCGGCTCGCGCTATAGCTCAGCGTGTCGCCCGTGTCGATGTCGGTGAAGCTGCCTTGCGGCATTTGCCATGAGAAGGTTTTGTTGGATGTGATGTTGCGGTCGGCCAAGGGAGCGGCCAGCACCGGGGCATCGTTGCTGCCTTTGATGAGGATGTCCAGTCCGGCTGAGCTGGTGGCGATGCCGTCTGTGGCGGTATAACCAAAATGCTCAGTAACCTGTGCATTGCGTCCGAGCGACTGGACTGCGTGCGAGGCGTTGTTGAGGGCGTAGCTGTAGCTGCCATCGGCGGCGAGGGTCAGGCTGCCATATATTCCTTTCAGCGTTCCGGCATTAGCAACGGTGAGTACCGTGCCTTTGTCTATGTCGCTGTCGTTGGCGAGGACGTTGCCCGTTGCCGTGATGGCACTGTCTTCCCGCACGCTCGCTGCATCGTTCGAAACGATTGGCGCGTCGTTGCTGCCGACGATAGTCATGCTGACCTGTGCGGTGCTGGTCGCACCTGCGGTGTCGGTGATGGTGTAGCTGAAGTTGTCGGTGACGGTTCGGCCTTGAGCGAGGTATTGGTAGCGGTTGCCGATATCGAACACGAGGTTGCCTGAATCATCGCGGCTGATGGTGTTGCCCAAGGTGCTGACGGCATCGAAGCCGGTGACGGTGAGTATGTCGCCGGTATCGGGGTCGGTGTCGTTGGACAGCAGCCTGGCTGCGCTCAGGAGGGTTTGCGCCGTGTCTTCGTTGGTGGTGGCGTTGTCGAGGTGGGCGGTGGGGCCGTCGTTCAAGCCGGTGATGGTGACGTTGACATTGGCGGTGGAAATTGCACCAAAGCTGTCGGCCATTTGATAGCTGAAGCTGTCGGTGAGGGTTTGTCCTGCCATGAGGCTGTCGAAGCGTCCGCCTTGGTCATACACGACTTGGCCGTTCTGGAGTGAAACCGCTGCGCCCAGTGTTGAGATTGCATCCACGCCGACCAGTGTTTTGCTGTCGCCGATGTCGGCATCGGTGTCGTTCGCCAGCAGTGCGTCGGCATTCACGGTGAGCAGGCTGTCTTCGTTGACCGAGGCGCTGTCGCTGTTCGCCACAGGGCCGTCGTTGCTGCCGCTGATGGTGACGGTGAGCGTGGCCGGGGTGGTGGCGATGCCGTCGCTGGCTTGGTAGGCGAAGGTGTCGGTGACAGTTTGGTTTGCCATGAGTCCTTGTACGGCGGCGCTGGTGTTGTCCAGTTGGTAGCTGTAGTTGCCGTCGGCATTGAGAACCAAGCTGCCGTAGGTACCTTGCAGTGTGCCTGCGTTGGTGACGGTGAGGACGGTGCCCTGGTCGATGTCGCTGTCGTTGGCGAGGACGTTGCCGTTAGCAGCGATGGTGTTGTCTTCCTGCACGTTGGCCGCATCGTCTGCGGTTACCGGACCATCGTTCACGCCAGTGATGGTCATGGTGACGGTGGCGGTGCTGGTTGCACCTAGGCTGTCGCTCACGGTGTAGGCGAAGGTGTCGGTGGCGGTTTGGCCTTGAGCCAGAGATTGGTAGAGAGTTCCAATATCGTATTGCACCGCACCGTTCAAGAGCGACACGGCAGCACCGGAGGCGGCTTGCGAGACAGCAACTATGTTCAACACGTCGCCGTAGATGAAGTCGGGGTCGGTGTCGTTGGCCAGCAAGGTGGCGGTATCGAGCTGCACTGCGCCGCCATCTTCTGCGGCATTGCCCGTGTCGCCGTTGGCGGTCGGGGTGTCGTTAACGTTTGTGACGTTGAGCGCGAAGGCGCTGGAGGCGCTGAGGCCGCCACTGTCGGTGGCGGTCACGATGACGTTCAGCTTGCCCACGTCTGCGTTGAGCGGTGTGCCGCTTAAGGTTTGGGTGACGGCATCGAAGGTGAGCCAGCCGGGCAAGGCAGATCCATCGCCCAGTGTGACGCTGTAGCTCAGCGCATCACCCTGATCGACATCGGTGAAGGTGTCGGTTGGTATTGTGAAGCTGAATGCTGCGTCCTGATTCGTTTGCTGGTTGGTGATGGCTGTTGCGGTGACGGGAGCATCGTTCACGCCGTTGATGGTGACTTCGACGGTGGCGGAGGAGGTTGCGCCTGCGGCATCGGCGATGGTGTAGGTGAAGGAATCTGTGGCGGTTTGGCCTGCTCCCAGCGATTGGTAGTTGTTGCCAATATCGAGGATGAGGTTTCCAGAACCATCTTGCACGACAGCATTGCCGTTGGCGGTGACGGCATCGAATCCAACCATGCTGATGCTGTCGCCCGCGTCGGGGTCGCTGTCGTTGACTAGCAGGTCGGCCACGGCGATGGTGGAAACGGATGCGTCTGCGCTTACGGCAACCAGGTCGGCTACGGCGATGGGTGCTTCGTTCAGGCTGATCACGTCCAGGTTGAATACCGAGGACGCAGACAGTCCGCCCGTGTCGGTGGCAATGACCGCGACACTCAGTACGCCCGCATCACCGTTGGCGGGTGTGCCGCTGAAGGTTTGCGTGGCGGCATCGAAGGTGAGCCAGGTTGGCAGCGCCGAGCCGTCAGCCAGTGTGGCAGTGTAGGTGAGGCTGTCGCCGTGGATGAAGTCGATGTCGGTGAAGATTGCGCTTGGGATTTTTGTGAGAGGCTGATTGCTTGTGCCGAAGTTGGCATCGTTCAACTGCGAGCGCAGTTCCGCTTCGTTCAAGCCATTCAGGTTGCCGTTCTTGCCGTACAAATACGCCATGTCGCCGCCGATGGCTGCTGTGTCTGAACCGCCAATGCAACAGTCCGCCAAGTGCGGCGCAAGCTGCCATGAGGTGATGCTTGGGTCGGCGGCCAATGCGGCTTCGAACTGGTTCGCCAGCGCGAGGAAATCGAATTGCTGGATGCGTTGGTTCAGCAGCGGGTCGGTGGAGTTGGGGTCGTAGCCTGCCATGGACTCGGCGACGATTTGCAGGGTATTGATCGCTTTGTTGTCTTGCCATGCGGCAAACCAGCTTCCGATGGTGACCGATTCGCCGTCGCCCAAGCCGACGATCAAATTGTCGTAATCGCGGCTGAATGAGAGGTCGGCATAACTGATGCCGCCACCGAGAGACAATGTTTCTGCTTTCGGTTTGTCCAAACTATAATCTAAATAAATCCAGTCATTGCCATCACCCCGATTGAACAGGACAACGTTATTTCCGCTGTCGCCGGAAACGGTGTCATTACCCTGCCCGCCGATGAGCAGGTCGTTCGCGACAGATGCGCCCAGATAATCGTCTCCCGCACCGCCATCCAGCAGGTCGTTGGCAATATCGCTATAGGTGTTGTCGGCATCAAGTTCATCTGCCCCGCTGCCGCCAGAGAGTATGTCGCTGCCGCCCCCGCCGACCAGCCAGTCGTTGCCCGCTCCAGCCACAATGGTGTCGTTCCCCGTGCCGCCCATCACCGCATCATCACCGGCTTGCGCAATGATGGTGTCGCCGTTATTTGTGCCGGTGATGAAGTCGTTACCGTTTGTCGGCGTGATCGAGAGTCTGGATTGGATGTCGCCGACTCCCCACACCGTGCCATCCGCAAAGACCAGTTGTTCGATCTTGGCGGAATCGGAGTATTGCCAGCCTCCAAATGTCAGGCAGTCCGCTGTGCCGTTGACGGTTAGCGTCACATCACCCCATTGATTCTGCGAGAAGGTGACATCACCCGGCAAAACGTCGGCCAGTTGCACAACGTCTGCGGTGGAGTTGTCCCAATCGGAAATATATACGTTGCCGTCACCGCGCGCGAAGCTGTAAGTGTCGTTGCTGCCGCTGCCATTCAGGTAGTTGTCGATATTCGGCCATACTTGATCCGCTGTGCCGGTATCGGTTGCATCGTTCAGGATGCTGTCGCTTGCTGGAATGCTTCCGCTTAACTTGAAGCTGAATACCTGACCCGCTATGACCTGTTGATCAGTCAGCGGATTCACCACCGTCGGTGCGTCGTTCACGTTCAGGACATTCAACACAAACGTGTCGCTTGCCGATAGCCCCAGCGGGTCGGTTGCCGTGACGGTCAAATTCAAACTGCCCACCTCCCAGTTGGATGGCGTGCCGCTGAAGGTTTGCGTGGCAGCATCGAAGGTAAGCCATGACGGCAATTCGGAACCGTCTTCCAGTGTGGCGCTGTAGCTCAGCGTGTCACCCGCATTGGGGTCAACGAAAGCATTCGCAGGAACGGTAAAGCTGAAATGAGCATCTTGTTGCGTTGTCTGATCTCCAATCGGGTTGGTGATCGGTGTCATGTTAGGCACGGTTATGTCTAATATGAAACTACTGTTTGCACTCAATCCACCGCTATCGGTCGCCGTCACGATGACTTCCAGATTACCAGCATCGCCGATGGTAGGCGTACCGCTAAAGGTTTGCGTGAGGGGTTCAAAAGTGAGCCAAGCGGGTAGCGCTATGCCACCAGCCAAGGTTGCGCTGTAGCTCAATATATCGCCATGGATAGAATCAACGTCATTGAAAGTGTTGGAAGGAACGCCGAAACTGAACGACATATTTGCTTGAACAACGCTATCGCCGAACGGTATTTCGAGAGAAGGAACGCTGAAGCTGAACGGAATGTTTGCTTGAACAACGCTATCGACGAGCGGTATTTCGAGCGTCGGCGCGTCGTTCACATTTAGCACGTCTATCACGAAATCAGAGGATACACTCAGCCCCCCCATATCAGTCGCGGTTACCGACACGGCAAGCGCGCCAACATCCCAATTGGACGGTATGCCGCTGAAAGTTTGAGTTGATTCATCAAAGCTAAGCCAGGCCGGCAAAGCGCTGCCATCCGCCAAAGTTGCGCTATAGTGCAGCACATCGCCCACATTGGAATCTGTAAAGGTGTCGGCGGGCACAGTAAAACCAAACAGCGAGTCTTGCTGCGTTGTTTGCCCGGCAATCGGTGCGGCAGTCGGCGGCAAGTTAAACAAGAAGGACTCTACCGGATAAGCAGTTCCGTCCGAAAACATAATTCTCTGAATTGCCAAGTCGGTTTCGTAGCCGATGGTGACGCTATCGCCGCCGCCCACATCCAGCACAACCTGCCCGCTGTTATCAAGTCGATGCATCACCATGCTTGCGGTTATGCCCGCACCAAAAACCAGCGTATTGATCTCGTTCAACACCGGCCCCTCATACTGGTCCGACCCATAGCTGCTGTCGTTGATCGTGTCTTCCCCGTCGCCGCGATTGAAAATATAGGTGTCGTTGCCAAGCCCCCCGGACAAGAAATCGATTCCGGTATCGCCGATCAATACGTCATTACCCTGATAGCCATATAAATCGTCATTGCCATCCGCCCCGATCAGGCGGTCGGCAAACTGGGTTCCGCTGATGTAATTGTTACCCGCATCGCCAGCCTGAATAATTACCCCGGACAACGCCATGAAATCGTTCAGTGAGAGTGTGGTGCCATCTGCAAATTGAAGGTTTTGTACAGCGGGAGCATCGACGTTTCCGATACAGATTCTGTCGCCATTGCCCAAGTCCAGCGTCAACAAACGGGTCGCGCTGTCGAACACCGGGGTAATCATGCCGGCGACAATACCCACCCCGAAACTCAAGCTATTGACTTCGTCCCCCCCCAAACCATTTCCGGTATCAATAATCGTATCAGCGCCATCGCCCAAGTTATAAACGTAAACGTCATTGCCTGCGCCGCCCTCCAGCAAATCGCTGCCTTCGCCACCCGCCAAAATATCATCGCCCGCATTACCCACCAACAGATCATTGCCTGCACCGCCTTCCAGCGTATCGGCCAGAACGCTGCCATAGAGTTGGTCGTCCCCTCCCAAACCCTGCAACGGCATACCGTCGGCAAAGGTTGCCATCATGTCGTTGCCTGCCGCCCCTGCGGCTTGCACCACACCGCGTTGAATCAGGAAATCTTTCAATGCCAGCGTAGAGCCATCGAAAAAACGCACGTCCTTGATTGCCAAATCATCCAACGCCCCAACCGAAATCTTGTCGTTGCCGCCAAAATCGAGCGTCAGATTTCTGGTCGCTGCATCCCATACCGGATTGATGTCGGCAGCGCTGATGCCAACGCCCAAGCTCAACACGTTCGCACCCAAAAAATCGTCTTTGATGAAATCTGCCCCATCACCCCGGTTATAAATGTAGGTGTCGGCACCGCCTCTACCTTCGAGAAAGTCGTTTCCCACCCCGCCTTCAATGAAGTCGTTCGATTCCCCGCCATGTAGCCCGTCATTGCCGCCCAGACCTCGCATGATGTTGGGGTAGTAGTATGCCCCGCTCCATGACTCTCCCCATCCAGTCAACGCACTGGTATGAACAAGGCCATGCCCCATCAGAAAATCTGACATACCGATTGATGTGCCGTTGGCAAATTGCAGGTACTGAATGGCGAGGTTATTAATATCGTTACCGATCTCGATGCTGTCGCCAGAGCCCAAATCCAGTACGATGGTTTCGGGCGTGTACCAGTCAGTCCTATGCCGGTAATACGCCGTAACATCATTGGCTGTGATACCCGCCCCAAAACTTAATGTGTTATCGCCATTCATTACCACTGCGGACCACATCGGATCCCAAACCGCGCCGAACGCACTATCGACAATCTTGTCTGCACCATCGCCACGATTGAACACATAAGTATCGCCGCCAGTACCGCCGTACAAAATATCGTTACCCGTTCCGCCTTCCAGGCGATCCGCGATGGGGACGGTTTCAGTCTGCGAATTCTTCCCGTAGTAGTACAAATTCTCCCCGCCCAAAATGTCGTCCCCGGCAGTCCCCTTTTTATACAACCCTTGCCGCATCACAAAATCTTTGACGTTCAATTTCGTGCCGTCTTCAAATTGCAATGTTTGTACAGAAAAATAATCAAAAGGATCAGGCGAATTGATGCCGCGTATAACCAAATTGTTGAAAGAGTTGCTCCCGATAACTACTGAGTCTCCATTACCCAAATCGAGCAAACAACTGTCGCCGACATGCAGCACCTTGAGCATGTCCGGCGTGATTCCCGCGCCAAAGCTTAAAACGTTCTCATCTCCCCCCAAGCGGTTGAACCATGGCGAACTATCAATAATCGTGTCAGCCCCATCGCCCAGGTTATAGACGTAGGTATCGCTACCGTAACCGCCAACTAAACGGTCATTCCCCAATCCGCCGATAAGTGTCTCGTCCGCCTCAGTTCCCAATAGCATATCGTTGTCGGCTGTTCCGATAATTTCCAGTGGCGGTGTACCCAACAAGATTTCGAACACATCCGACACGCTTAACCCGCCCATATCTGTTGCAGTCACGCGCACGCTGAGGGTTTCTGTCCCCACAGGTGTCCCGCTAAAAATCCGGGTTGCAGCATCAAAGCTCAACCAGTCCGGCAACGCGCCTCCATCCGCCAGCGTCGCGCTGTAGCTCAGCACATCGTTCGCATCAAGATCGGCGAATGCCGTTTCGGGCAAGCTAAAGTTAACTACCCCGCCATACACGGTCACATCCCCCAATGGCGCAGCCAACACGGGCGCGTGGTTGGTGGTATCCAACGCGTCTGGCATAACGACTAATGAAACCTCACAACCGCTCGCTGCACCGTAAATATCCGTGCCCCACAGCACAAATTTCAAACCACCAACGTTGGCTGCGTCCGGCGTGCCGGTCAAGGTGCGGGTGGCCGCGTCGAAGGTCAGCCACGACGGCAGCGGCGAACCATCGGCCATCGCCACGCTATAAGTCACCTGATCCAACGCATCGGGATCAATGATGGTGTCAACAGGGATGGTGTAAGTAAACAAAATACCCGCACGCGATTCCAACACGGGCAGCGCTGTATGCAAGACGGGAGCCTGATTATTGGCGGCGCGATCCAGTGCGCTCTGTATCGTCGCCTGATCCCACACCACTCCGTTGGCGAATTCCACGCGGTCGATTTTGTGATCCGATACTTCGCTGCCGTTAACCGTATCCGCCCCGAAATAATTGAGGAAAGTAATCTGGTCGGGAGCCTGTCCTGTCGAAGTGGCATCCTTTATCCTGAATTGGATGTGCGTGCCGGATTGAATGATTTCCACATCGGTGTCGTCGATGCCCGCACCGAATCGCAATGTGTCTGTCGCACTCAACAGGTCGGTATTGTCGATGGTGTCTTGGCCGTCGCCACGGTTGAAGATGTACACGTCGTCACCCGCATCGCCGGACAGAAAGTCGTTGCCCGCACCGCCAGCAAGGATGTTGTTTCCGGCATTGCCCCATATCCCGTTATCCTGCCCATTCCCGGTCGCATTGATATTCGCAGACCCATCAAGCTCCAGATTCTCCACATTTTCCCCGAGCAAATAGCTCACCGTGCTGTGCACGGTATCCTGACCTTCACCAGCCGCCTCGACTACCGTATCGGCCACGTCGTCAACTATGTAGGTGTCGTTGCCCGCACCACCGGTTAGCGTATCCGCACCCGCGCCACCATCCAGCTGGTCATCCCCAGCACCGCCCGCCAATGTGTCGTTTCCAGCACCGCCGCTCATCACATCTGCGCCTTCCCCGCCATCTAGGCTGTCGTTACCGTCTTCACCCAGCAAGGTGTCATTGCCGACCCCGCCCAGTAGCACGTCATCGCCGCCGTTGCCTCTGAGATAATCGTCTCCCGCCATCCCATCAATACGGTCGGTGGCGGTGGTGCCCATGATGATGTCATCACCGCCGGTGCCGTTCAGGTCAAACCCCCGCGCCAGCAGTTCGGTGATGGAGAGTTTCGAACCATCCGCAAACTCGAAGCTGCTGATGCTGGAGCTGTTGAACGCATCATTCCGGTCAAAACCTTCGATGTGGATTGCGTCCCCGTTGCCGAAGTCCAACATCAGCGATCCGAGCCTCAAGATAATATTGTTTGCGCCGATGCCATCGCCGAAGCGGACGATGTTGTCCGACGTGGTTTCGAGAATGGTGTCTGAACCGTCGCCTTTGTTATAGACGTAGATGTCCCGGCCTTCCCCGCCGCTCAGGATGTCATCCCCGGCTCCCCCGATAAGGATGTCGTTGCCCTCCTCGCCGTACAGCCGGTCATTCCCGTCTTCCCCAAAAATCACGTCGTCGCCCGCGCCCGCCCATACCCGGTCAGCGCCCTTGCCCGCATAGATGACATCCGCCCCGCTGTCGGCCGGGGCGGCAGCGCCATACACGGCAGCCGGAAACAGTATTTGGTCGCCCGTATCGACGTATTGCCAGTTGAATGAATCGGGGCTGATCACATTCCAGGAGAGCCCGATCTGCCCGAGGCGGGACTTGGGATCGACCAGACTGTATTGCACCACGACGGGATCCACTGGAAACATTTGCTTGCTGTAGTTGGCATCACCAAACACGATGTCGTCGCCGCTGCCCGCGACGATGAGGTCGCTGCCCGCCCCGCCAGCCAGCACGTCGTTGTCGGCACCGGCCACCAGAATGTCGTCCCCTTCGTTGCCGGAGAGCCATTCGCCCATCTGCCCGCTGTCCGCGTCTTTGTTGCCGTTGGCGATGGCGGTGGCCGTGTCTATTTGGGTATCCGCATAAATCCGGTCGTTGCCGCCATAGCCCCAGATAATGTCGCGCCCCGCTCCACCTTCGATGAGGTCATCGCC
>JAQTTU010000007.1 GCA_028710605.1 Sideroxydans sp. | reverse complement strand
TTCGCCGCAGATACCGCACATAATTTTTCCTCGTCGCAAAGAAAAAAGGGTTGGCAGAAACTGCCAACCCTTCGTCATTCTGGCTCCCCGACCTGGACTCGAACCAGGGACCTGCGGATTAACAGTCCGTCGCTCTACCGACTGAGCTATCAGGGAATTGATGAGGGCGCTATACTACCGACAGAAGGCGTTTTGGTCAACCGCTGTTGTGTGAGAAGCGCTGTTTTGCGGGCGATTGGAAGTAGAAATCAATTAAATTCTAATATTTGGACATGGATAAAAAAACTGTTTTCATCAAAACACCCAAGGGCGAGAGCGAAATGTCCGGCATGTCGGGAGACATGAAGCGGGTCATGTTGCTCATTGATGACAAATCCACCCTGGAAGAAGTGACAAGGCGCGCTCCGCCGAGCTTGCGCGGCGAATTGTCGGAGATCATGCAGCAATTTCTCGATGCAGAACTGATTCGCGACAAAGCGAAGCCGGTAGCGAACGTCAAAACTGTACCCCCAAAAATGGCATCACCCAAAATGGCGATGCCCAAAGCCGCCGCTATGGGCGATGAATTGGACTTCACCAGCATGGCTGCGCCCGTTGCACCTGCGGATGAAGCCGCGCGAAAGGCGGCCGAGCAGGCGCAAGCGGCACGCGCTTTCGACGAACTGGAAGCGGCAGTGGCCGCCGCCAAATTGAAAGCGAGTGCCGAAGCGGAAGCCAAGGCGATGGCCAAAGCCAAACTGGAGGCGGAGAGTATCGCGCGCGCCAAGGCCGAGGCGGAAGCCGAAGCAAGAGCCAGGCTGGAAGCGGAGGAAAAGCAACTGGCGGAAGCCAAGGTCAGGCATGAAATGGAAGCGAGGGTGCGTGCGGAACAGGAAGCGGCGCGCGCAAAAGCCGAACTGGAAGCCGCGCGAGCTTTTGCCGCGCAGGAAGCGGCCAAAGCGAAAGCGTTGGCGGAAGAGCGCGCGAGACAGGAAGCGGAGGTTGCCCGTTTGAAAGCGGAACATGATGCTGCGCTTCTCAAGGCGGAAGAAGAGGAGCGCGCCAGACAGGCGGCGGAGCATGCCCGCATAAAAGCCGAACAGGAAGCGGAGCGCATCAGGGCGGAACAGGAAGCCGCGCGCATCAAGGCGGCACAAGAGGCGGAACGTGCCAGAGCGGAACAAGAAGCGGCACGAATCAAAGCAGCTCAGGAAGCGGAACGTGTCAGGGCTGAACAGGAAGCGGCGCGTGTTCAGGCAGAGCAAGAGGCTGCGCGTATCAAGGCCGAGCAGGAAGCCGAGCGTGTCAGGGCGGAGCAGGAAGCAGTGCGGGTGAAGGCAGAGCAGGAAGCGGCACGAGTGAAGGCGGAAGAGGAAGCGGCCAAAATTCGCGCCGAGGAAGAAGCCAAAGCATTGGCAGCCGAGCGAGCCAGAGCGGAAGCCGAAGCTGCACGATTGAAAGCAGAACAAGAGGCTATTCGCCTAAGAGAGCAACAGGAAGAAGCGGCTCGCGCACAAGCCGCGCTGGAATTGCAGGCGAGACAAGCGGCTGAAGCGGCACGATTGAAGGCGGAACAGGAAGAGGCGATAAGACAAGCGCTTGCCGCCAAATTGCAGGCCGAAGAACAATCGAAGCACGATGCACAAATTTTCAATCAGGCAATATTGCACACGACTACTGCGGCACCATCCGCAGCGGATTTACCCGCATTCAAGATCGATCTGGATTCATTGAACCTGAGTACGGCTCCGACTCCGACTCCCGCTCCCGCTACAAGCCCGCAAGCCGAACCTGTAGCGCAGGTTGCCGTTGAGCAATATGAAAATATTGCAGCGCCTGCGCAAGCCGTGCAGCAGGCGGCAGAAGAGCAACCAGCCAAACAAAATGCGGCCGAAGAAATGGCGCGCATGAAAGCCGAGCAGGAAGCGGCGCGTCAGCGTGCTGAACAAGAGGCGCGTGCCGGTGAAGAAGCGCAGGCTTTGGCTGAGGAGCAGGCGGCTATCTGGGCGGAGGCGGAGCAGCGCGCCAACTTGCAGGCTAAGCTGGATGCCGAACAGGCGGCACAGCATGCAGCCATAGCGCAAGCCAAGGCGGTTCAGAAACAAGTGGTCAGAGAGCGGCGCAAACCGTTGCCGCTGGGCAAGATATTTTTGGGACTGATTGCGCTTTCGTTGGTAGTGGCGGTCGCGCTGCCCTACGTCTGGCCGTTGCAGAAATACGTCGCGGCAATGGAACAAATGCTCTCCGCTCAATTGAAGCAGCCGGTTCATATCGGCGCGATGAGTGCCGCAACCTTTCCGCCAAGATTGAAATTGCAGAATATCACGGTGGGCATAGAGAATGAATTGAAGGTCGGCACAGCGGTACTGGACTTTGATCCAGCGACAGTATTCTCGAAAAGCAAAACAGTTAAAGATGCAGAATTGCAAGCAGTCGTTCTGGAAGGCAGGAATCTGGAGCAAGTTGCCGGTTGGCTGAAAGGCATGGGCGGCAATGCGCAATACACATTGCGTCACCTGACGATCCAGAGTCTGCAGCTGAATGCCGAGGGCATTTCGTTGCCGTCATTGAAAGGCGATGCGGAGTTGGAGCAGGGCGCATTCACCCGGGTGGTGCTGCATAGCGATGACGAGAAAATGAGTGTCGAGTTACTGCCGGTGCAAAATCGCTGGCAAGTCAGTTTCGGCATCAGGGAATCTGCGCTGCCCGTGTTGCCCGGCGTGATGTTCAGCGACTTCAGTGCCAAAGGCGACATCGGCGAGGGCGAGGTGGATTTCAGCGAGATCGCTGCGCATGCTTACGCGGGGGTATTGTCCGGCAACGGCAAGTTGTCATGGAGTAAAGGCTGGCAGGCGCAAGGTCATATTCAGGCCAAGGAAATGGACCTGGAAAAATTGTTCGAGAAAGTCGGTACGTCGAGCGAAGTGCTGATCGAGGGCACATTCTCGATGCAGGCTGACAAGTTGTCGCAGTTGGGCCAAGCGCCGCATCTGGAAGGAACGTTCGGAGCAAAAGACGGTGTCATTCACGCCATGGATATGGCGGAAACGGCGCGCTTGTTGAGCCGCGAGCATCTTCCCGGCGGGCGCACGCCTTTTAACGAATTGACGGGGAATGTGCTGCTGGATAATCACGCTCTGCGCTTCACCCAGATCAGGATTACCTCCGACAAATTGAGCGCCAACGGCACACTGGATATTTCTGCCACCAGCCAACTCAACGGCAATTTCAACGCTGTTATAAAAGAGGAAGCCGGCAACAATCCGCTGGTGCTGTCGGGTACGTTGCTTGAGCCGAAGTTGCGGGCGAAATGAAAAAGGCGCTGACTGTTAACCAGTCAGCGCCTTTTTTCTGATGTGCTTGAAACCTTACGCCAATGCCTTGGCGATGCGCTCCAGCGCTTTTTCCAGATTGTTCATCGAAGTGGCGAACGACAAACGCATGTAACCTTCGCTGCCGAAAGCCGAGCCGGGCACGACCGCCACACCGGCTTCTACCAGCAGGTATTCGGAAAAGGCCAGATCGTTGGCTTCCTTGATCGCGCCTTTCTTGTGCAGTGCGGCAATCGCGCCGCGCGCATCGGGGAACGCATAGAACGCGCCGCCCGCCTTGATGCAGCTCAATCCCGGAATCTGGTTCAGCTTGTTCACCACAAATTCGTGGCGTTCGCGGAAGGCTTTGACCATCGGGGTGATGCAGCCCTGATCGCCGTTCAGCGCGGCTTCGGCGGCTACTTGCGAAATCGAAGTCGGGTTGGAAGTGGATTGCGACTGCACGTTTTCCATGGCAGTGATGAGACTCTCCGGTCCCGCCGCATAGCCGATGCGCCAGCCGGTCATGGCGTAAGCCTTGGACACGCCGTTCAGCACCATGGTGCGCGGATACAGGTCGGGGCAGGCGTTCAGGATGTTGCAGAACTTTTCATCGGTCAGCGCAATGTGCTCGTACATGTCGTCGGTGGCGATCAGAATGTCGGGATGCTTGCGCAGCACCGCGCCCAGCGCCCGCAAATCTTCCAGCGTATAGACCGCGCCGGACGGGTTGCTCGGGCTGTTGATGACTACCATCTTGGTCTTGGCCGTGATCGCCGCTTCCAGTTGCGCCGGAGTCATCTTGAAACCCTGCTCGATGCCCGCCTGCACGATCACCGGCTTGCCTTCCGCGATGAGGATGATGTCCGGGTACGACACCCAGTACGGCGCGGGAATAATCACTTCATCGCCGGGATTGATATAGGCCAGCGCGAGGTTGAAAAAACTCTGTTTGCCACCACATGAAACCAGAATTTGTTTTGCCGTGTAGTCCAGCCCGTTGTCGCGCTTGAACTTGGCGATGATGGCCTGCTTGAGCGTGGCCGTGCCGCCGACCGGCGTGTATTTGGTAAAGCCTTTGTTGATCGCGCCGATGGCAGCGTCTTTGATGTGTTGCGGCGTATCGAAATCCGGTTCGCCTGCGCCCAGCCCGATGATGTCTTTGCCTTCGGCTTTCAGTTTGGCAGCGCGGGCGGTGACAGCAAGGGTTGGCGAGGGTTTGATGGCTTGAACGCGAGTGGAGAGAGACACGATTTTTCCTTGGGGGTTAAAGAATTCGCAAATTATACCCGCACCCGTGAAAGAATGAATCGAGCTTAACGGAGACATTGCGTTAAATTGCACGGGGCGGTTGCTCGTGCCGGGGCAGGGAACTAAAACGCATTGCCGCATGCCTTAGCTGGCTGAAATTGGAATGGGGAGCATCGCGGAATAGCATTAAAATGCCGCCCGTCAGGATTTTGCCTGCTTCATTCCGCGAATCGGCAGCGTACCGAATTTATTAGCCAACACATTTATCGAGATCATGATCCGCCTTCCTATCCGTTCACATCTGCGCCTCGTGCTGGGCATGTCTTTGGCGCTGTTCATCGCCGGGATGCTGGCGCGCCTGTCTTTCATGGTTTGGTTCTTGCCTGAAAATTCCGGCATGACCTGGTTCGACTGGCTGGGTGCGCTGTGGATGGGAGCCAGATTCGACATCCGCGTGGCGCTGGTTAGCGTGGCCTTGGCGTGGGTGGTGGCCAGCCTGCCGTGGCTGGGGAAATTTGTGCGCCCGCCCATGTTGCGCAAAGCCTGGTGGGGCTACTGGATGCTGGCCTGTCTGGTTATCGCGTTCGGTGTCATCAGCGATGCGGGCTACTACAGCTACCTGACCAAACGTCTTTCCTCCACGGTGTTCTCGTTGGCGCGCGATACCGGCGAAGCCACCAACATGGTGTGGCAGTCGTATCACGTAGTGTGGATTGCGTTGGCGCTGTTGCTGTGGCTCATCGTTTGCCACTACATATTTTCGCGCCTGTGGCTTTGGGCAAACCAAGCCAAAGCCGGGCGCAAATGGCCGACCATAGGGGCGGAAACACTGGTGGTGTTTTGCTGCCTGCTGCTGGTTCACGGCAAAATTTCGCAATACCCGCTGCGCTGGAGCGACACGGTCATTTTGCAAAATGCCTTCGCGCAACAATCATCGCTCAACCCGCTGCACAACATTTACGATACCTGGACCTTCCGCGAACAGGCGCTGGACGACGCGCAAATGCGTCCCGATGCCAATCAAATTCGGGCGTTCGTCGGCCTGCCGCCGCTCAAGCCCAACGAACCGATTTCCTTCCTGCGCACCGTTCCGCCCAAGCCGGAAATGGTCGGCAAGCCGCCGCTGAATGTGGTGTTCGTGCTGCTCGAATCATTCGCCGGACACAAGGTCGGCGCGCTCGGTAGCCCCATGGGAGCCACGCCTTCGTTCGATAAACTGGCCAAAGACGGCGTGCTGTTCACCCGCATGATGAGCGCGCATGCCCACACCGCGCGCGGCGTATATGCCACCGTGACCGGCATCCCCGATGTCTCGCTGTATTCCACCGCTTCGCGCAACCCGGCGGCGGTCAACCAGCATTCCATCATCAACGAATACAAGAATTACAAAAAATATTACTTCATCGGTGGCAGCACTTCGTGGGCCAACGTGCGCGGCGTGCTGACATCGAGCATTGACGGCATCGACATTTACGAACAAGACCGGCTCAAATCGCCGGTGGAAGATGTTTGGGGTATCTCGGACAAGAATCTGTTCAAGGAAGCGAACGCGATGCTGCGCGAGCAGAAGCAACCCTTCTTCGCCTTCATCCAGACCAGCAGCAACCACCGGCCTTACACCATTCCAGACGAAGACAAGAAAGCGTTCGTCACGCCTACCCCGACCGACCAGGAACTGAAAGAGCAGGGCTTCATCTCGATCGAGGAATATCGTGGTTTCGCCTATCTCGACTGGTGCATAGGCCAGTTCATGGAACAAGCCAAACGCGAAAAATATTTCGACAACACCATCTTCGCCTTCGTCGGCGACCACGGCATCATCGGTCACACCGGCCCGCATTTGCCCAAGTCGTGGGAGACGCTGGAGATCACCCAAGGCCACACCCCGTTCCTGATCTACTCGCCCAAACACATCGCCCCGCGCCGGATCGACACCTGGGCGCAACAAGTCGATGTGATGCCCACCATCGCCTCGCTGGCCGGAATCGGCTACCGCAACACCACACTGGGGCGCGACCTGCTCGACCCGCAATTCGACAACTCGCGCGTCGCCTTTGAATTCCAGTTCACCGGCATCAACGAAGCGGGCGTACTGGTCGGCAACCACCTGTTCGTCAACCGCAAACCACCTGCGCTATTCGATATTTTGTCCGACAACCCGAACAAAAATCTGAACGAGCAACTTCCCCTATCGGCGGAACTCCAGCAACTCAGCCAACAGTGGTCGCACTTCCCCACAGCCTACGGCAACGCCGCGCTCTACCTGCAAACGCACAACCCGAGGTTTCACGATTAAGCATAGAGACATGAATAACCACCTTCATGGGAACGCCCGCCAATAGGCGTTCTCCATCATGCAGTGCGTGAAGAACGCCTATTGACGGCCATCTTCAGGCATTGATGCCACCAAACAAAACGCCCCGTAACCGGGGCGTTTTGTTTGGCGGTGACAGGAGCTATTGAAACCTATTAAACCAGTTAAACCAGCAGAATTTCCACCCCGGCCTTTTTCGCTGCCTTGCGCAGATCGGTATCCAGCGTGGCGAGCGCAATGCCGCGCCGCAATGCCAGTTCAAGATAAGACGCATCATATGCAGACAGCTTGTAACGACGCGCCAAGTTCAATGTCGCAGACAACGCATGTGCGGCACTTGTCCCATCGACCTCAATCGCAATACCCGCCAGCATCTCAAGAAACGCCTCGCTGCGCGCCTCGGTGACAATGCCTTGCGCTTCGGCGCGACTGACCACATTCGCCACCTCGAACCCCCAAATCGCGGGCACGGTCGCATCGGCCGACTTCATCGCATCCAGCACAGCGCGGGCATAGCTCAAATCCTGCGGCTTGCCGTCGCCGAAGAACCAGCGCATGACCACGGAGTTATCGATCACAAAATTCATTTTCGGCCTGCGGCGATCAATTCCTTGAGATCAACACCGCGCACAGGTTCAGCCCGCATAAACGCCTGCAACTTCTCGATGCTGGCAACCTTGTCGCGCGCCAGACTGGCACTGGGGACAAGATCGGCAACGGCCTCGCCGCGATTGGTAATCGTAAAACTCTTGCCCAATTGCACCTCGCGCAACAACTCGGGCAACCTGGTTTTTGCCTGATAAGAACCAACGGCAGTTTTCATCGCACACCTCGCTCATGAATATTCATGCAGACCAGTTTATAGACCAGATTGGTTGTGGTCAATCAAGTAATCCTCGGCTCGCTTTCATTTCCAATTTGAAAGGAAATATCTACCCTGTGGTCTCCTGCAAGCCGGTCTAGTCGATGATGGGCCCATAGATAATACCTTTGAAAGAACACTGGTCAGGTTGCGGGCCTTTGCCGAGGCTGGCCCACTGATAACAACTGCAATTGTGATTTGATGCGTCATGCGCTATGCAGGCGGACTCGCATTGCGAGCTATCAGAGCACTTCTTCCCGGCATCCTTGGTCGGCAAATTGCATCCGGGGCTGCGCCCTCTCCCGATAGTGGTTCCGCCCCAGCGTCCGCCTTTGGCTTCACACTTGGCTTGAGTGTCAATACATTCATCATTTCCACGAATGTAAGTACCCATGCTTCCAATCTGGCAAACCTTGTTTCCATTTTTATCATTGGGTTGTTCGACAGGCTGGCTTTGCCAGGCATTGGCAACACCGGAAGCAAGAACCAACATGAGGATTGCAAATAGTGTTGGCGTAGTACAAGCGGGTACGTTCATGAGACAACTCCTAACGAAGCTGTAGAAAAAGTTTAATCATGTCTGCATCGGGAAAAGAGCGAATAAATCGAGTCTGCCCTTGAGGTCTTCTGAGGTCTCTACGATTCAGTTGGCTTTCCTTCTTCCTTTTTTACAAAGAAAAAACTCAACGCGCGACGTGCAGACTGGGATCCAAATATCACTATGCTGATAGAAATCACAACCCACAGAGATATTGCAACTCCAATAATTAGAGAACGATATTCTGGATAGTTGGGTAGAAGCTCCTTAAGTCCTAAAAAAACCATCATGCAAAATAAAATAAATAGCAATTTGTATAGACTTTTTTTATCTGCTTGATGACTCATCCTGTTCTCCTATCATTGACATCCAGACGTTGTTTGTTTGCAAATTTTCGCTGCGCCACCTAAACCTCCACCAACACCAGAAAAAGCGCGTGGCCTAACGTTCTAGTTGGGTATCTTTGCTACGAAGCACGATCGGTACCCAACTCTCCGACTGCTGATTGCATGATGCCAGTTGCTCCGCCGACAGCGAATGCTCCATGTAAGGGATGACCCTGCTAAGGTGGTTGAGTAGATGATGCTCGTCTGGCGCGGCAAACTTGCGAGCCCTCATTGCCCAGACGCAAGCAGCCACCAAGTCCTTTTCTCCGAGCTGACCAGCTCCGTACATATTGGCAATGTTCCACATAGCTTCGGCCCAGCCAAGATCAGCCGCACGGGAGTAAAGTTCGAAGCCTTTGCGACGATCTTGTTTTACTCCCAAACCGAGGTCGTGAAGATAGGCGAGGTTGTTGGTCGCAAGAGCATGCCCTTGCGCGGATGCCTTTTCAAACCAAGGCAGAGCTTCTTCATAGCGCTTCTCTGCTTGAAGTACGCTTCCAACGCTATTTTGAGCCTCAGCATTGCCGCGATCAGCAGCCATGCGATACCACTTCATTGCTTCACTTCCGTCGCGCGGTGCGCCTTGACCATAGTCGTATGCAGCACCGACACGAAGCTGGGCATCGATATCGCCAGCTTCAGCTTTTACAATTAGCGCCTTGGTTTCCGATGAAAGAAGCCAATCTGCCGCTGCGACGTTTGAAAACGCCAGCAGAACTATCGAACACAGAGTAGCCAGAAATTTATTCATATCAGATCGTATTCCTTCGGGGTTAAAGACACCCAACGTGAAACTAAGGGGCGAACAGCGAAGCCGGAAATTGCGCAGCAGTTTTGATAGTACATGAGCATGAGCGATTCTCAAACTTGAGTATCAATTGTCAAAGTCGCACCTTGTGAAAATGCCCGTCAATAGGCGATCTGTATCTTTCAATGCGTGAAGAACGCCTATTGGCGGGCATCTTCAGGCAAGGCGTGTTTCGGATGCCAAACAAAACGCCCCGTCAATGGGGAGTTTATTGGGTGATGGCAGCTTCATGCGTCCAATATCTGCGATGCGTTTTGCGGTAGCGTTCCACCTGCAATCCCCGCGCATCCATCGCAATCAAAATCGCGCCGTCTTCATCCGAGCGCAAGATTTCCGCGCCGTGATCGGTGTAGCGTTGTTGCACTTCCGGGGCGGGGTGGTGGAAGCGGCTGCGATAGCCGGAGGTGAACACGACGTATTGCGGCGCGACGGCGGCGACGAAATCTTCGCTCGATGAACTTTTGCTGCCGTGGTGCGGTGCGACCAATAACGTGGCGGGGAGTTCGTCCGCGTGCTGTTGCAGCAAACGCGCTTCGGAAAGTTTCTCTATATCGCCGACCAACAGCATGTGTTGTGCGCCAACGCTGATGCGTAGCACGCAGCTTTTGTCGTTGTCGTGCGGCTTGCTGATGGAGGCGCTTTCGATTGATGGGTGCAGCACCTCGAACTTGATACCGTCCCAATTCCAATTTTGTCCGTCGCTGCAAGTCTGGAAGTGAGTGACTGCATTTCGCAATGGATTGTCTTCGGGCAGAGATGCCGACAGCAAATCAACCGGCAGCGCCTGCACCACCGAAGCCGTGCCGCCCACATGGTCGGTGTCATCGTGGCTCAGCATCAGCATGTCCAAGTGACGGATGCCGAGTGCGCGCAAGGTCGGCACGAGGATGCGGTTGCCGCTGTCGGCATCTCCCGCGAAGTCGGGGCCGGTGTCGTAGAGCAGGGTGTGTTGCCGCGTTTGCACCGCGACCGATAAACCTTGGCCGACATCGAACACGATGATGCGCGCCGTATTTATTTCGGGAGTCGGCGGTTCGATCACGAACATCGGCAGCAGCAAAATGAGGCCGAAGCTGCGCAACGGATACTCGCGCGGAGCCAGTATCCATGCGGCTCCCAGCGTGCCGATGAAAATCGTCCACAGCGGCGGCGCGTGCTGCGTCCACACCGCGAGCGGCAGCCCATCCAGCGTTTGCAGCAGCCATATACACAAGCTCATCGCCTGATGCGCGAGATGCAGCGACCAGTCCATCCACGGCAGCGTGCCGAGCAAAGTGAGTGGCACGACAACGAAGCTGATCAGCGGAATGGCGAACGCATTGGCTAAGGGCGACACCAGCGACAGTTGCTGGAAAAGTGCCAACAGCGGCGGGATGAGGCCGACCGTCATCGCCCATTGCACTTTGCCGTATTCCGCCAGCCAATGTTTCTTGCCCGTGCGGTTTGCGGTGACGTAAAAGATCAGCGCCACCGCGCCGAACGACAGCCAGAAACCGGGCGCTTGCACCGCCCACGGATCGACCAACAACACGATCAGCAACGCGATGGCCAGCATCTGGCTCAGCGCAATCGTGCGCGACAGCAGCAGCATCGCGGCGAAGGTGGCGAGCATGTACAGCGTGCGTTGCGCCGGAATCTCGAAACCGGAAAGCAAGGTGTAGAACAGCGCGACCATCAGGCCGATGATCGCCGCCGCTTTGCGCGCGGGAAAGTGCAGCGTCAGCTTCACACTGCGCCGCCACAACCAGTAAGTGATGGCGAAGGCCAGACTGGCCAGCATGGTGATATGCAAGCCGGAGATGCTCATCAGATGGTTCACTCCGGTGCGCGTGAACACCTGCCATTGCGCCTGCGGGATGGCGGATTGATCGCCGATGGCCAGCGCCACCAGCACGCCGGTGTAGGGCGCGTCACTCAGCGTCCGATGGAAATGTGTGCGCACTTGTTCGCGCAAACGCTCGATGAAAAATAGCGGGTTGAGCGATACGTCGCCCAGCTTATGGTTGTCGGCCTTGCCATACACATAGCCGGTGGCGCGCAGCTTGCGCTCCAGCGCCCAGCCTTCAAAATCGAAACCGTTCGGATTGGACGTGCCGTGCGGCTGCTTCAAGCGCACCGTGAATTGCCAGCGCTCGCCCGCATGCAATTGCAGCGGATTTTTGGTGTCGCCGTCATAGGTGGCAAGCTGGATGCGGCGCGGCACATGCGCGCCTTCAGTCTGCACGCTCTCCACATCAAACACGAAACGCAAACCGCGTTCATGCAAGCGCGGCATCTCGGCCACCACGCCGGTCAGCGCGATGTTCTGACCCTGCCACTCGTCCGGCAAACTGTCGGCCAACCGCGCCTGCGCCACCCACGCCGAATATGAAAATCCCAACAGAAATGCGCACAGCAGAATCAGCGCGCGTCGTGCAATATTCAGCGCCAAGCGCGCACTATCCGGGATCAGCAACGCGCACGCCGCCAGCGGCCACAAGACGGGCAAATCCGGCAACGCGGCCTGCTGCTGCAACCACCACACGCCCAGCGCGAAGAAGACGGAAAAGGAAACCATGTTCACCCAAAAAACGAAATTGAGCCACGGATGCACACGGATGAAACACGGATAGAAGAGCGGCCAAGTTTTGGTGTTGTCCAAAATAATCCATTAGCCATCATGTCCCCTCCCCCTTGCAGGGGGAGGGCTAGGGTGGGGGTAGAAACGTTACTGTTTCACTACTCTACCCCCATCCCAACCTTCCCCCTGCAAAGGGGAAGGAGCGGGTTCGGCTCTAATGGATTTTCCGATTTAATCTGTGTTTCATCCGTGTCAATCCGTTGCTGAAAGGTTTTAGGTTTACAGCATAACCGAGCATTACAATCGCGCCATGCGCAAATTCTTCAAACACCGTCTTCCGAACCGCGAAAGCATCCGCCAAATCCGCTGGCTGCAACCGGTGCACCACTGGCTGGTGCATCCCAACCTGTGGCATCTGCATCGCCGTTCGGTGGCGGGCGGTGTGGCGGTCGGGCTGTTTTGCGGGCTGATTCCCGGCCCGCTGCAAATGATTTCCGCCGCGCTGCTGGCCGTGCTGTTTCGCGTCAACCTGCCGGTCGCCATGTTCACTACGCTCTACACCAACCCCTTCACCATCGTCCCGCTCTATGTGCTCGCTTACGAAATCGGCGCGCTGGTGATAGGCAACGGCACGGCGCATATCGCGCCCGCGTTCCCCGATTGGCAATGGAGCGACGGCTACGCGCCGATGTTGAATTGGCTGCTGCAATTGGGCGAACCGCTGCTGGTCGGTTTGCCTCTGCTCGCGCTCGGGCTGGCGCTGATCGGCTATGTTGTCGTGCGCCTCGCCTGGCGCGCGGTGGTGGTGTGGAAATGGCGCAGACGGCAGCGGCGCTGAGCATTTATTTCGATTTTCATAACTCAACTTCGTGTGAACGCCCGTCAATAGGCGATCCGCATCATGCGCATCGTGGAGATGCCCGTATTTGCTGCCTTGCGGGCAATCGCCGTTTGCGCTTAAGCGCTCAAAACTCCGCCTGCACCCCGAACGAGAACGGCAGCACGAACGGGTACACCGGGTCTTTGCTGGTGTAGGTCGGGTCGTAGCTGTAGCCCACCACGTTCTTGCGCTGATACACATTGTTCAGCTCGAAATACATATTCATTTTGTAACTCGCTCGCAGCAACTGGCGTTCCGCGCGCAGGTCGAGACGGTGATAAGTCGGGTAGCTGCCGGAGTTGATGGCGGCGTAAACCGGGATCGGCCTGCCGTCGGGATAGTTGCCGCTGGTGCCCAGAATCGGCGTGTAAGGCGTGCCGGAATGGCCGTTCCATTTCGCGCCCAGCGTCCACACGTCGTTCAATTTATAGTTGGCCACCAGCGTCGCGTTCACCGGTTGGTCCAGCGCGAAGCGGAACGATTGGCCGTTGATGTCGTTGTGGCGGTAGGAGTGCGACAGCGACAAAGCGAACCAGCCGGATAATTTTTCGCCGCTGTCTTTCTTCAGCAACATCTCCAGACCGTAAGCGCTGCCGCTCGCGCCGTTGACGTAGTTGAGCGCGGGATCATCCACGATCAGGTTGCTGAATTTTTTGTAATAGGTTTCCGCTTTCCACGACCACAGCGCATCCAGCTTTTGCGTGATGCCGAGCACGCTGTGATCGGCGCGCAGATGTTCCAGATTCGGGTTGCCGAAGCCGCGCACGATCTGTTCGCCGGTGGGCATTTCGTTGTGTCGTCCCCATCCTGCGGTGAGCAGCGTTTGCGGCGTGTATTCCCATTCGATGCCGAGGCGCGGCTCGGTATAGCCTTTGCGCAAATAGTCCTCGTAACTCTGGCGCACGCCGCCCACCAGCGTCACGTTGCGGGCGACGCGCTTGCGGTCTTGCGCCGACACGTCGATGGCGTTCGCGCTGAAATTTTCTTTCAGTTGCTGCTGGCTGGCGCTGCTCAAATCGCACGCGGGATTGAATTGGGTGCAGGTGGTTTTTTTGATGTCCGCGTCGATGCTGACTTTGGTGTGGGTCAGGTTGGTTCCGAGCGCGAGTTCATGGTCATCGCTGAAAGGCAGGATCACGCGTTCGCGCAGCATCCAGTCTTCGGTGGTGAGCTTGAGATTGCCCGCGCTGGCCACCGAGTTGGTGACATCGGACAGGATATGCTCCAGCGCCAGATTGTTGAACGCGCTATCCGACAGCGCGGCATCCCACGCTGCGGCCTGCATCGCGTAGGAATTGGACGTGGCGATCGTGCCCGCCAGCGCGGGCTGTTTCTGCGCCAGGTTGGAGGTGCTGCCGACCTGCAATTTCAGCGTGTCGCTGGAACCTTGCAGATGCAAAGTCAGCTTGTCCGCACCGTCAAGTTTGAAAATATATTTGCCCTGATAGTCGGAATAATTGGGAACCTGAATCGTGATGCCGTTGTTTTCAATTTGCTTGATGAGCAGATCGGCGTAGCTGCGGCGCGCGGCGAAGTAGAACGACTGGTTCGCGTTGACCGGCCCTTCGATCAGCGCGTCCGCGCCCAGCAGATTGATGTTCAGTTTGCCGCCGAGGCGATCAGTGCGCGGCGCGCGCAAGGCGACATCCAGCACCGCCCCGGTCACGTCGGCGTAATGCGGCGCGAAGGCCGCGCTGTACAGATTGAAATCGCCGATCAGATCGGCATTGAACACGCTGATGCCCGCCACGTGAAAAATCTTGCCGACCGGCAAATTGTCCACGTAATACGCGTTGTCGCCCGGCCCCGAACCGCGCACCGCCGGTTCGCTGCCGTTGTTGGTGGAAACCACGCCGGGCAAGGCTTGCAGCCCCGCCAGCGGATCGCCGCTGGAACCGGCGATCTTGCTCAACTGCTTGCCGGTGATGACGCTCTTGCTCACCCGGTCCGGGCTGCGTTCGCTGACCACACTCACCTCGGGCAACGTGACGGGTTCTTCGGCATAAGCATTCGCACAGCAGGCAAGCAGTAAACATAAAACGACACGCATCAGATTTTCTCCAGTGTGAGAGCAACGCCATTTATGTAGGAGCGAGCTTGCTCGCGAATGTTTCAAACAAACTTCGCGAGCAAGCTCGCTCCTACAAAAAACATATCAAATTACACCGCCTGCAACTTCGTCCCGCGCCGTTTTGCAGCCGACGGCGCGGGGCTAGCCAAAGGGAGTAATTTTTGCAGCGCGGCGATGTAGCTTTGCAACGCCGCGCGCCCGGTCTTGGTCAGCGCGTAACAGGTCTGTACCCGTCCGGCGCTGTCGTCCTTGCGCAGCGCCACGTAATCGGCGGCGATCATTTTTTTCAGATGCGAATCGAGATTACCGTCGGAGACATCGAGCTGCCGCTTGAGCTCGGCAAAGGTCGCCTCACCCGCGCCCGCCAGAAAAGCGGCGAGCTGAGTGCGCATGGGTTGGTGCAAAATCGGGTCTAGTGCTTCCATGAATATTCCTTTTATAAAGTTCAAAAACTTTTCCCGCAGATTACGCAGATTTCGCAGATTCTTTATGTCAATGCTTTAAGCGTTGAGGCGAAATTGTGGGTTTGCTTTAATCTGCGTCAATCTGTGTAATCTGCGGGAAAAAAGGTTTTTGTTATTTCAAATTTGCATCATCTTTGCGTGGTATCAGCGGCAACACTTCGCGTATCGCGTCAATCACCGCCTGCGGTTTTTCGACTTGAATGTTGTGGCCGCTGTCCACCATGATTTGCTTCGCGCCCGGATACAGGCGCAGCAGGTCGGCGCGTTTTTCCTGGACATTAATATCCAGTTCGGACTTGGCATCTTTCGGCTGCGTGGCGGTCAGCAGGATGACCGGCTTGCCGCTGAACGTGGGCAGGCTCAACACGGTTTCGCCCGTGGTGTTCACGCCCGCAAATTCGCTCTTCACGGTGGACGAACCCCAAACCCAAAATCCAAAGCGAATCCAGGTCGGCCAATTCTCCGGCGAGCCTTTGCCTTTCATCTGTTCGGGGTGGGTCGAGTCCACCAGCACCAGCGCCGCGACTTCGTCGGGATAACGCCGCGCGAAATGCTGCATGTACAAACCGCCCAACGAATGGCCGACCAGAATGTACGGCGGGTTCAAGCCTTTGCTGCGCAGCAATGTGCGCAACTCATCCACCACATGCTCGCCGTCGCGCGGCGTGGTCGTGCCATCGCTGTCGCCATAACCGGGGCGGTTGTAAGTGAAAGTCGTGTTGTCTTTTGAAATTTCCGGCAACACTTTTTTCCAGTTTTCCATGCGTGCGCCCAGGCCGTTTTCAAATACGACGGGAATCGTGCCGCGATTGACCAGCGCGTATTCGACATGGCGTTCGCCGGCTGTTTGCGGCAAAGAAGCGCAGCCCGAAATCAAACCGGCAGAGATCAAGGCGATGATGGAAGTGCGCCGTTTCATGGAATGTCTCATCCGGTTATTTGTCATCGCCGCTCTTGCTTTCGACGATCAGTTTGCTGCGTATTCCCGCGCCGAGTTTGGGATCGTATTCCGCCGTGATGCGCGGAATTTGAATGGAGAGCGTGTCCTGCCAGCGCAGCCAGCGGTCACCGGAGGCGCGTATGTCGCCGGTGGGTTTGCCCTCGTCCATCACCACCACCATCGGCTCGTTCAACACCAGCGGGAACGTGGCGGTTTCGGACGCGCGGAACACGTTGCCGGAAATATCCAGCCTGACCGGAATGCTCGTTCCGGCGGGCAGCGCGACGGCCTGACGCGCGCGGGGTTGTTGCAGGAACTGTTCGAACGAAACCACGGGCGCATCCGGCGGCGCAGCAACCGCGTCGAACTGGTGCGCCAGCAGCGGCGGAATCAGCACGCACACCAGCCAGCCCAGCGATTGCGCGACGCGCACTTTCGTCGCGCGCTCGCGCCCCCTGTCCAGCATCAGCGCCAGCAACGGCAAGCCCAGCCCCAGCGTGGAGGCGGAGACCCATTGCAGATCGGTGTAGCTCAAGCGCAGCGCCAGCATGCCGATGCCGATGAGGATAATCAGCGCGCCTGTCCATTCCAGCAACTCTTCTGAGAACAAACCATGCACATACAAGCCGAGCCCCACCAGCACCACCCATGCCGCAAAAGTCATGTAGCCGCCGCCGTAGAAAAACATGGCGAAGGTCAGCAGCACGCCCACCGTCATCAACAGCCACAACACCTTGAGCACTTGCTTGTGCACGAACGACCAGGTCTCGTCGCGCGCCTGTTTGACGCGGCGCGTGAGATGCCAGTCGAGCAGGGCGATACCCGACACGGCGAGCGCCAGCAGGATCAGCCAGGCGAACGCGCGCAACTTCAAATCGGGAATTTGTTCGGGTCTGAGAATGTGGTTGCTGGCCATAATCAGCCCGCCGCACCCGACTCCCCACATCACCAGGCTGTGCCGCTCCACGCGCAGATTGCGGTGTCCGGCGGAGAGCATGGCGTGGATGGAATCGAGTTGTTGGGTGGCGAGTTGTGGCATGGGTGCTCCTTCAATCAATGACGGTGTTGTAGGTGCGAATTCATTCGCACGTTTACGATATTAGTGCGAATAAATTCGCACCTACAAATGCGGTATTTACACCGCTAAAACATCCACGCCCCAAGCTGATAAAAATCGAAATTGCTGCTTCTTCCGCCCAAACACTCCGCCAGAAAATCTTCCGACTTTCTGAAGTACTTCAAGCGTTGCGGCCAGCGGTTAAAGCCGTGTCCGGCATCGGGGATGAACCAGTATTCGACGGGTTTGTGGGCGCGCCTTAACTCTTCGACCAGCGCCTCGCTTTGATCCGCGCGCACTCTGACATCCATGCCGCCCTGGATCACCAGCAGCGGTTTGTGGATGTTGTCCGCCTTGAACAGCGGCGATTTGTTGTGCATGATTTCCCGGTCTGCCGCTTTGCCCGGATCGCCCACGAAGCGATGCCAGCGATCCATCTCGAACTTCCAGTACGGCGGAAAATCTGCGACCAGTTTTGTCAGGTCGCTGGGGCCAAAAAGGTCGATGCCGCAGGCGAATTTTTCCGGCGTGAAACTCATCCCCACCAGCGTGGCATAGCCGCCATAGCTGCCGCCCGCGATGGCGATCTTGTTCGGGTCGGCGATGCCTTGTTCAATCGCCCAGTTCACGCCGTCCAGCAGATCGTCCTGCATCTTGCCCGCGAATTCGCCGACGGCCAATTCCTCGAAGCGGCGACCGTAACCCAGCGAGCCGCGATAGTTGATCTGCATCACCGCGTAGCCGCGATTGGCGAAGAGCTGTGCCTCCGTGTTGTAGCCCCAGACATCGCGCCCCCACGGGCCGCCATGCACCCACAGCACCATGGGCAGATGTTGCGCCGGAATATTTTTCGGCAAGGTCAGATAACCGCGCAACGCGATGCCGTCGCGGCTGCGGAGCTCAATCGGCTTCATGTCCGATAATTCATCTTTGTGTTCGAGGCTGGGCGATGATCCGATTTTTTCAAGATGCTTGCGCGCCATGTCGTACAGAAAACACTCCGTGCCCTTGTCCGTGTTTAAGCAAAATGTCAGGTGTTGAAACGCGCGGTCGCTGCTGAGAATATTGATGCGGGCGGGTGTCGGTTGGCTCAGGAATTTGAACGCATCGCGCAGCGCGGGATCGAGCAGTTCGGCCTTGGGATAGTCGGGGTCGGTGAACGCGATCAGCGGCTTGCCCGTGAGCGGATGCGTGTAAACGGACGAGACATCGACCACGGGGTCTTCATACACCAGCTTCTCTTCGCCGCTCGCGGTCGTTAGCGCGAGCAACACCCTGCGGTCGCGCCCTTTGTTCGACAGCAGATACAACGTCGCGCCGCCGTCGGCGATGCTCACGATATCCACCAGATCGCTCGAAGACCATTGATAGACAGTCTTGTACGTCAGCGCGTCCGCTTGCAGCAACTCGATGGAAGAGATGTCGTCTTGTTTGGTAACGCGCCCCCTGAATACGCCTTTCGCGTCGATCAACACATTGGTGGCATTGCCGGGATTTTGCACCGCCAGCACCGATTCCTGCGTGGCTAGGTTGACCTTGTACAAATCGAACAGCGAGCTGTCGCGCTGGTTGTGCACGATCCACACATGCGCCGGATCGTCCGCGATCTGCCTGAGCAGCACCGCTTTCACGCCACCTCCCGGCGAGAGAGAAACCGCTTGCATACTGTCGCCCAACTGCTCGGTATCAAAGCTCGCGTAAGCCGCGTTCTCGTCGCCTTGCGAGCGCATAAAAAACAGGTGGCGGCTGTCTTGCGCCCAATCGAAACCGTAGAAATTGCCCGCCTGAAAAGTGCGCGTGCTGTTGTGCTCCAGGTCTTTGATGAAGATGCTTATCGACACCCCTTTGATCGCCAGCCACGCCAGCTTCTTGCCATCCGGCGAAATCTGGTAACCCCAGTTGCTGCCCCGGTTCGCCACAAATTCGCGCACCGGGATTAGCTCGGGCAGATGGTTGTTGGCTTGCAATGCGGGGTGGGTGGCGGGGGTGGCGCAGCCGGTGAGCAGGAGGATGCACAGTGAAAGGGGCAGCGCGAGAAAGCGCCTCAACTTGAAAAATAACCCGTCATTCCGGCGCAGGCCGGAATCCAGATAATTAAATAATTCCCCGCAAAGCGGGACATCATTCCGGTTTTGTCCGCTACGCGGAAAGTATTGAATCGCTGGATTCCGGCCTGCGCCGGAATGACGGCGTAGTAGATTTTCTGTACTCATGGAAATATCACCGCGCAATTTTCTTGAATTGATAACCGCCGAACACCATCCGCTCTTCGCCATCCTGTTGCACCACGCGCACCGTCTCTCCGCCGTCGCTCAACGAGCCGA
Organism: Sideroxydans sp.; assembly: GCA_028710605.1. Classification (GTDB taxonomy): domain Bacteria; phylum Pseudomonadota; class Gammaproteobacteria; order Burkholderiales; family Gallionellaceae; genus Sideroxyarcus. The sequence goes on along the minus strand of JAQTTU010000007.1, from coordinate 164,685 downwards.
GCAGGATGCCTTCGCTTGCGGACACAGGTTTGAGCGGCGCTTTGGCTGTGGGCGCATCGGTGGCGGCGACTTCGACGAAAAGGTAACCGCGCTCTTCGACCAATTTCACGCGATCAATAAATTTGTGGTCAGCGCCCAGATTGGTGAACTCGTATTCGCCCAGATAGCGCCGCCACAGTTCGAGGTTGGCGGGCGGCGCGATGCGCTGGCCGACCAGCGCTTCCTGCTCGCCGACGCGGGCGACCAACAGCTCGCGCCCGTCAACGGTGCGGCGCGAAAGGCCGACTTGGCCGAGGATGCCGAGGTCGATGGGAATCAGCCCCAGCAGCGAATAATTGAGCCTGAACATGCCATCGTTGCCGTGCACCAAATCGAATTTGGTATCCGCCGCATGCGCGCACAAACCGTCGCCGCAGGCGCTGATCTGCGCCATGCCTATCATCGTCGTGTAGTCGCCGATAAACTCACGCACCTCTTCCGGCGTTGGCGGTTTCTTGTCGGTTTGAATTTTGACCGGTTCGGATTGGCGGATGCCGCTCTTGGCTTCCAGCGCCGAGGCCAGCGTTTCGATGGCGATGTGTTCGACAGCACCGCCCGCCGTGCTGGAATTGGACAGCACCACTACGCCCAATTTGTGTTCCGGCAAAATATACAACTGGCTGTGAAATGAAAACGTTGCGCCGTTGTGCGCTGCGACTGTTCCGCCATTTCTCAACTGCGGTTTGCCCTTGGCATCCAGCCACCAGCCCAGGCCGACGCGCGTATCAAAATCCAACGCCACGGCGCTGTTTTGCGGGCGCAACATTTCATGCAACGTTTTTTCCTGAATGATCTGGTGACCGCCCGCTGTGCCGCCCGCAAACACCATGGACATGAAGCGGCTCATGTCATTGACGCTGGAATTCAGCCCGCCTGCGGGCACATCGCGCAGTCTCGGTTCAACTGCCGCTTTGCGGCCTTGGTAGCCTTGCGCCATCAACGGCGAGGAAGAAAGCCCCGTGTCGAACGAAGAGTTCGTCATGCCCATGGGAACGAGCAGCGACTGCTGCATGTAATCGGCAAACGGCATGCCGCTTTGGTTTTGGATGACGACCCCGAGCAGGCTGATGCCGAGGTTGGAATAGGAAGCGATCAGCCCCGGCGGATACGCGGTGTAGTCATCGCGGATGTCATCCACCAGCGTGGCGAACGGCGCGGGGTTGGCCGTCATAAAGCCTTTGAGTCGGTCGCGCGGCAAGCCGGAATGGTGCGTCATCAGCTGGCGCGGCGTGATGGCGGGCGTGTCGGCGAAACGCGACTTGATTGCAAAATTCGGAATGTATTTTTGCAACGGCTGGTCGATGTCCAGTTTGCCCTGTTCCGCCAATTGCATCGCCGCCGTATCGGTGAACAGCTTCGAGATCGAACCAACCCGGTACAGCGTATCAGCCGTCGCCGGAATGTTTTTTTCCTCATCGGCAAACCCAAAACCCTCCGCCCACACCACGCGCTGGTCATCCACCAGCGCGATGCTCAACCCTTCAATGGAATTCTTCTTCATCGCGTACTGGATGAGCTTGCTGGCATATTCCTTGGTCGCCGCGTAATCGCCGCGCGCGATGCTGGCCGGACGCGGCGGTGCGGAAGCGCAAGCGGAAAGCAGGGCGGCGGCGAGCAGGGCGGGGAGCAGTTTCATGGTCATGGCCTTTCGATGAATTGCATGTAACTCTGTTCGGCAGAGTATAAGACTCTGCAAAACAGAGTGTCAACGAAAAGTTGAATGGATTTGTAGGTGCGAATTCATTCGCACAAAATTTAATGCTTGTGCGAATGAATTCGCACCTACATAAGCAAGTGAAACGTAGTGAATTTCAACTGCGTTTCCAAGGAAGGGCACCTTGATGGCAAGGCAGGAAAGACGGGCATCTGCAACGAATGAAAGGTGTAGAACGCCTATTGATGCGGCCTGCGGGGCATATAGAGTTTAAAAATGAAAAAAACAAACCCCCTCCAACTCCCCCTTGTCAGGGGGAGAGCAAAGTGTTTGGATCGGATGGCACTCTAGCTCCTCCCCTGATAAGGGGAGGCTGGGAGGGGTTTAATATTTATTTCAAGCCGCCTGCAACATCCCATCCACCAAGCGCATCTGCCGTTGCATCTTGCCCGCGAGTTCGAGGTCGTGGGTGACGATGATGAAGCTGGTGTTGAGTTTGGCGTTGAGGGTTTGCATGAGGTCGAACAGGGCGAGGGCGCTGGCGCGGTCGAGGTTGCCGGTGGGTTCGTCGGCCAGTACGCAGGCGGGTTGGGTGACCAGTGCGCGCGCGACGGCGACGCGCTGGCGTTCGCCGCCGGAGAGTTCGGCGGGCAGGTGGCGCACGCGTTGGGCGAGGCCGACTTGTTCCAGCATGGCGGCGGCTTGCGGGTGCGCGTCGGCGGGTTTCATGCCGCGAATCAGCAGCGGCATGGCGACGTTTTCCAGCGCGGTGAATTCCGGCAACAGATGGTGGAACTGATAGACGAAACCCAGCGATTGGTTGCGCAGTGCGCCGCGTTGCGTTTCGTTCATCTTCGCCACGTTTTGTCCGAGAATGCTGACGCTGCCCGCGCTGATGCTGTCCAGCCCGCCCAGCAGATGCAGCAACGTGGATTTGCCCGAGCCGGACGCGCCGACGATGGCGATGCGCTCGCCGCGCGCCACGTCGAGGTTCACGCCGTTCAATACGGTGACGCTCAAATCGCCCTGCGAATAAGTCTTGCGCAAGTCGCGGCAAGAGATGACGTTCTCAATCCTCAATCCCGAATCCTCAATCCTGCTATTCATAACGCAGCGCCTCCGCCGGTTGTACTTTCGATGCGCGCCAGCTCGGATACAGCGTGGCGATCAGGCTGATGAAGAACGACATGCCCGCGACCACCAGCACGTCTGCCTTCTGCAAATCGGATGGCAACTCGCTGATGTAGTAAAACTCTTTGGACAGGAACTGCACGCCGAACAGGTGTTCGATGAACGGCACAATTGTGCCGATGTTGAGCGCGAGCACGATGCCGCCCAGCACGCCCAGCCCCATGCCGATGAGGCCGATCAGCATGCCTTGCACCATGAAGATTTGCATGATGCTTTTCGGCGATGCGCCCAGCGTGCGCAGGATGGCGATGTCGGCTTGCTTGTCGGTGACGGCCATCACCAGGGTCGAAACAATGTTGAACGCGGCGACCAGCACGATCAGCGACAGGATGATGAACATCATTTTCTTTTCCATCGCCACCACGCTGAAATAGTTGGCGTTCTGCCGCGTCCAGTCGGTGGCATACGTGTCGCGCGGCAGCTTGCCGTCCAGTTCGTAAGCCACTTGCGGCGCGAGGTCGAGGTTGTGAAGGCTGCCGCTGATGCCGCTCACGCTGTCGCCCATGCGATAAAGTTTTTGCGCGTCTTGCAGATGGATCAGCGCCAGCGAATTGTCATACGGTGCCATGCCGATTTCGAAGATGCCGACCACGTGAAATTGCTTCAGGCGCGGCAACATCCCGGCGGGGGTGATCTGCCCTTGCGGCGTGATGAGCAACACGCTGTCGCCGAGATGCGCGCCCAGCGAACGCGCCAGATCGACACCCAGCACCACGTTGAATTCGCCCGCGCGCAAATCGCCCAGCGCACCGCGTTTCATCTTGTCGCCCAGCGCGGTAAGTTTTTGTTCCGCCTCCGGCAGAATGCCGCGCACCATCACGCCCTGCACGTTCTCGCCCAGCGACACCATGCCTTGCCCGTTGACGTAAGGCGCTGCGGCGCGCACTTCGGGCTGCGCGGCGACGATGTCCACTACGCGCTGCCAATCGCCCAGTTGCCCGCCCTCGCTCATGATCTGCAAATGCGGCGTGACCCCGAGAATACGCGCGCGGATTTCTTTTTGAAACCCGTTCATCACCGACAGCACCACGATCAGCGCCATCACGCCGAGGCCGATGCCCAGCATGGAAATCAGCGAGATGAACGAGATGAAATGATTGCGGCGCTTGGCGCGGGTGTAACGCAGGCCGATGAAAAGTTCGTAGGGTTGCAAGGTAAAAGTCTAAATTGAAGTTGGGTTAGTCAACGTTGGAAGGATTCGAAGTCGCAGCTCAAGCGTCATAGTTTGCGACGAATATCGGCGATGACAGCGGAAGCCAAACGACCGCTGTTTCCTTCAATTTCGTAGGCATCCAAACGCTGATCCAACTCGGTCTTTTGCTCTGGAGTAAGCGCCAGAAAATTTTTCTCGGCAGCGATACTGTCCAAAATGTCCTCAACCATTCTGATGCGTTCTTCTACCGGTATTTCGTGCAGAGCTACATTCATGGCACACCTCGTGCGAATTGCTAATACGGGCAGTTTAACCCAGAGGCAGGTCAAGTTAAAACATGGTTGAGTAATTAGAGCAGCAAGCTGCAAGTTACACCAGAAAGCGCAGGCTGAAATCTTTCGCCGTCACGATAGGGCACGCGAAGTCGCCTTCCAGACTCAATAAATCATCATCGCCGCTGACCAGAAAATCGGCTTTTCCAACCAGCGCCAAATGCAGAAATGGAATGTCATTGATGTCACGGCATTGAATGGCTTTCGGAGGTTTGGCGGGCAAAGCGACGGTCGTGCAATACGGCAAATAATCGTTGAGCAACTCGTGTTGCTCGGCAGCCGTGAGTTTGAATTTCGGGTAAGCCAGCACCCGGATCAATTCGCTCGCCGTGTATTTACTTATCAGCGGCACACATTTTTCGGATTGCCACGCATGGCGCAACGAACCCAATTGACCGCCGCTAAACACCAAGGCAGACAACACCAGATTGGTGTCGATCACCACGCGCGGCGGGCGTTTGCTGCGGCTCATTTGCTGCGGCGCGCCCAAGTGATGGCATCGGCAATGTCGGATTCGTTCAAATCCAACTCTGCCAATTTGGCGCGAACCGCATCGCCGCGCTGAATGCGTACCGGTGTAAGCACGAGCTGCCCGTTGCGCGCTTCAACATCAAAATATTCAGTCGCCCCGACTTGCGCGGTGAGCGCCTTGGGCAAGGTGAGTTGATTCTTGGATGTCATTTTGGCAAGCATTTTGTTCTCGCTGGAAAGTAAGGATGCCTTACTTTACGCGATTGGGATGCGGGCAGCAAGAGTTAATGAGAACGCCTATTGACGGACATCTACGCGGGGTGGTGTATTGAAAGCGGAAACAAAAACGCCCCGAAAATGGGGCGTTTGGCTGGATGAAAAAGAATCAACTGATAACGATAAATATATTCTGAAATATGAATAAGTTAGGCAACACCTAACTTTGAAATTGCCTTTATGGAAAAATATATTCCAAATTGACCAAAGTCCTCTTGGTGCTTTCCTTGAGAAATAGACATAATCAACTTTGATTGCATTTCGTCAGGTAGCTTTTTCCCACAATGCCATTCGCACATCATATCTAAAAAAATTACCGTTAATGTTAGAACGACTTTGCGGTCAAGTTCATTTTGCTCTCCGACTTTTGAGGCTAACGCTTGTCCGAACCAATAAGATAGCTTTAATGGGTCGCACGATTTTGATCGAACTTTTAATCGGGTTAGATACGAAAGAATATCGACAGATGCTTGGCAAATTAGTTCGTCTCGATATTTTTCTATTGATGATCTTATTCGTGCGATGCAAGCTAAAGACTCTTCGTCGTAGCCGATTACATCTGACAAGTATTTCTTTGGTGCTGGGGAAGAAAATTCCCTATGTTTTTTTAAAGCGTGAGGGATGCCGAAGAAAAATTGTTCTACAATTTTTTCCGCATCCTCTCTTAGGCTTTGTAAATCATCAGGTGAAGCCGTCGCTGCCGCCATTAAGCATTCACCGTGTCTGGGTATATATTTCTATCTAAGAATCCGTCTTTCCCAGACCGAAGTTTCGCGCTAATATTTTTGCTGTTACCATTCTCAAAGGCGGGCGCGTCAGCACCTCCATCAATCAAGATTTTAGACAAAAAACTTATAGTCGCATCGCTTAAAGATAAGTCAGGCAAAGCGGCGACTGTATTGTCTTTACCATTAGTTTGATTGTTATTCATTATTATTCTCCTTAACGAAAATTATTTAAAACGCGTAAATTCACGCGATGCGCTTATCCACATAAGCTTCGCGATGACGCATATTATTTTTTCGCATGAGTTTCATTGTCGGGCTTTCAAAAAACATTTTAGCTACAACAATCTTGAAAATATTGCAATAGTTAAATTTACTTGGCGGCAAATTGTCGCAGTGCTTCGACGACAAGTAAAGCATTATTTGGATGTTAAGGCGCATATTAAGCATTCGAAAAATCAACATTTACTTCGATTACCGGAGAATTTTCCCTAACTAAAAAGTAATTATTTTGAGCGGAGGTGGGTTGGCAAGATTACTTCACCAACTGGTTCATCTGAATGATCGGCATCAGGATGGCGAGCACGATGATGAGCACGACGGCGCCCATGGCGAGGATGAGCAGGGGTTCGAGCAGGGAGGTGAGCACGCTGACGAAGCCGCTGACTTCCAGGTCCTGTTGTTTGGCGACGCGGTCTAGCATGGTGTCGAGTTTGCCGCTTTTTTCGCCGCTGGCGATGAGGTGGATCAGCACCGGCGGGAACAGGCCGGAGGAGGCGAGGGCGCGGCTGAGGCTCACACCTTCGCGCACTTTTTGTGCGGCATCTTCCAGCGCGTAGCGCATGGGCAGGTTGCCTACCACGCCGGAGGCCGCGCTCATCGCGGTGAGCAGCGGCACGCCGCTACCGAACAGGATGGACAGGGTGCTGGCCATGCGCGCGGTGTTCACGCCCTGTATCAATCTGCCTACCACCGGCAGGCGCAAAAGTTTGCGGTGGAAGGCGGCACGCACGGTTTCCTGTTTCAGCATCTGGCGCGCGGTGTAGGCGGCGGCGAGGATGATCGCCAGCAGATAGATCCAGGTGGCGGCGAGCACATCGGTCACCAATATCAGGCTGCGCGTGAGCCAGGGCAGGGCTTGGTGCGATTGCTGGAACACCGAGATGACTTGCGGCACGACGTAGAACAGCAGGCCGCCGACGATGATCGTGGCGACTACGGTGATGATGGCGGGATAGACGAAGGCGAGGCCGACTTTTTGTTGCAGCGCCTGCTGGTTCTCGCTGTAAGTGGCGAGTTTGTCCATCACGTTGGCCAGTTCGCCCGAGGCTTCACCCGCCTTGACCAGCGAGCGATGGATTTCGGGAAAGTCGCGGGGGTGTTGCGCCATCGCATGTGCCAGCGTGTTGCCCGCCAGCACGTCGGCGCGCATGGAGGCCAACAGGCTGCGCTGGTAGGGATGATTGCTCTGCTCGATCAACACCGACATGGATTGCTCCAGCGGCAAGCCCGCTTCGAGCAACGTGGCGAGCTGGCGCAACAACAAACTCACATCGGACAGCGACAAGCGGCGGCGCGCGAAGCTGAATTGCGGTTTGCTGCGGCTTTCGTTGACGGTTTCCAGCTCGACCACGAACAGGCTGGAGTCGCGCAACTGATTGCGCGCCGCGCGCGCCGAGTCGGCTTCGATCAGACCTTGTTTCGGTTTGCCGTCGGAGTCAACGGCTTGGTAGTGGAAGGCGGCCATTAGGCTTGTTCCCTTGGACTGAATCGATTGTTTTGGGAGTGTTCCCCCACCCCAGCCCTCCCCCGGTGGGAGAGGGAGTTAGTGTGGAGGTGCGCCGGGCTTAGTCCCTCTCCCACCGGGGGAGGGGTTGGGGTGGGGGACGCTTGAGGATTAGAAATAATCACAGAAAATATCAGCCGAATTTCGCGTTAATCCCGCGTAACACGAATCACTTCTTCCAGCGAAGTTTCGCCGCTGACCACCCAGCGCAGCGCATCGTCGCGCAGGCTCAACATGCCGTGCTGCTGCGCGTATTCGCGCAGTTCTTGTTCGCTTTTGTGTGCGTGGATTTTGCTGCGGAATTTGTCGTCAACCATGAGCAATTCGTAGATGCCGGTGCGCCCGCGATAGCCAGTCTGGGTGCAGGCGGGGCAACCTGTCGGGCGGTACAGCACAGCGGGTTTGCCCGCTTTCGCCAGTACGTTTAACTCGGTGGCATCCGGCGTGTAAGCTTCCTTGCACGCCGGGCACAGGCGGCGCACCAGACGTTGTGCCAGCACGCCGATCAGGCTGGACGACAGCAGGAACGGTTCGACACCCATGTCGCCCAAGCGCGTCACCGCGCTCACCGAGTCGTTGGTGTGCAGCGTCGCCAATACCAAGTGACCGGTAAGGCTGGACTGCACGGCGATCTGCGCGGTTTCCAGATCGCGAATTTCGCCGATCATAATCACGTCCGGGTCCTGGCGCAGGATGGCGCGCAGCGCTCTGGCAAAATCCATTTCAATGCGCGGGTTGACTTGCGTTTGGCTGATGCCGTCGAGGTCGTATTCCACCGGGTCTTCTACCGTCATCACGTTGGTGACCGTGGCATCGACGCAGGACAGCGCGGCGTACAGCGTGGTGGTTTTGCCCGAGCCGGTGGGGCCGGTCACCAGCACGATGCCGTGCGGCTGCGCGATCAGGGTTTGTATCTGCGCCAGCGTGGCTTCGCTCATGCCGAGCTTGGCCAGATTCAAGCGTCCGGCTTCCTTGTCCAGCAAGCGCATCACCACGCGTTCGCCGTGTGCGGTGGGCAAGGTGGAAACGCGCACATCCACCGGGCGACCGCCCAGACGCAACGCGATGCGTCCGTCTTGCGGCAAACGTTTTTCCGCGATGTCTAACTCGGCCATCACCTTGATGCGCGAGATCAGCGCGGCGTGCAAGGCGCGATGCGGTTCGACCACATCTTTCAGCGTGCCATCGACGCGGAAGCGCACCACGGTGCGGGTCTCGAACGGTTCGATGTGGATGTCGGAAGCGTTGGTGCGCACGGCTTGCGACAGCAGCGCGTTAATCATGCGGATTACCGGCGCGTCGTTTTCCGATTCCAGCAAGTCGGCGGTTTTGGGCAGATCGTGGATCAGCGCGGAAAGGTCCATATCCTGTTCCGCATCGTCCACCAGCATGGCGGCGGACTCGTCCGATTGCGCGTAGGCATCGGCCAGCACGCGCTCGAATTCGTCCGTAGCGACGAGTTGCGTTTCGGTCGGCAAGCCGAGCAGGCGGGTGACTTCGGACAGCGCTTCGGGGCGCGCGTCCAGTCGCGCGATCAAATGCGCGGTGTCAATGGTGCAGTCGGTCAGCACCACGCCGCGCGCCTTGGCAAACGTGTAAGGCAGCTTGCGCGCGACGCGGCGGTTGATGGCGGGAATCACTTGGCGGTCTCGGGCTGGGCGGATTGTTGCGCGGGCATGCCGCCGTCGATCTTGAGCGAGGGTCTCATCTCCGGCAACTGCGGGCCGCCCTCGACGTTCATCATGAATTGGGAAGTCAGCTTGGCATCGTCCTGTTTTTTGCTCATCTGCTCGTAGCGTTCGCTGGTCACCGTGGAATAGGAATCTTTGTCCAGCATGATGTGCGGGCGGATGAACACCATCAGGTTGGTCTTGGTGCGCTGGCGCGTGTCGTAGCGGAACAGCCCGCCGAGGAACGGAATATCGCCCAGCAGCGGCGTTTTGCTTTGCACATCGCTCACCGAATCCTGGATCAGCCCGCCCAGCACCACGATCTGGTTTTTGTCCACCAGCACGCTGGTATCAATCGAGCGTTTGTTGGTGGTGACCCCCGAGGTGGAAGAAGTCGAAGACGCGAGTACGCTGGAAACCTCCTGATAAATCTGCAAACGCACCGAGCCGCCGTCGAGAATCTGCGGTTTGATTTTCAGGGTCAGGCCGACATCCTTGCGTTCAATGGTCTGGAACGGCGTGGCCGTGGTGGCATTCGATCCGGTGTTGGAATACGAGCCGGTGATGAACGGCACGTTCTGGCCGACCACGATCTTGGCTTCCTCGTTATCCAGCGTCATCAGATTGGGCGAAGAAAGAATGTTGGCGTTGGTGTCCGATTCCAGCGCATGCGCCAAGGCTCCCAGCGAATTATTTTTCAGGATGCCGAGGTTGAAGCCTTGTCCTATGGTTCTGCTGGTGGCGGAAGTGATGAGGTTATTGGTGGTGCCGAAGTTGGTTCCGGCGAACACGGTATTGCTGCCTTGCGACAGCGCCTGCCATTGCACGCCCAGCTCGGCGGCTTTGTCCGCCGTGACTTCCACGATCAGCGCCTCGACAAACACTTGCGGCTGGCGCACATCTAGCCGTTCGACCACCGCGCGCAGATTGTTGTAGATCGGTTCGGCGGCGGTGATGATGAGCGAGTTGGAGGCGACATCGGCCTGCACCATACCGCCGCCGGTGGGCGTGCCGCCCGGTGCGGCGGGCGCGGCGGAAGTGTCGCCGCTCATCACCGCGCGCAAGGTTTGCGCGAGCTTGGCGGCATCGGCATTCTTCAGCACCACCACATGATAGTTGCCCGGCGTGCCGGTATCGTTGTCCAGCTTCGCCACCAGTTCGCGTACGCGCGCGATGCGTCCGGGATTGTCGGCGCGCAACAGCAGGCTGTTGCTGCGCGTGTCGCCTATCAACACAAAGCGCTGGTTGCCGTCGCCGCTGGCCGCCGTCTGCGCCGCTTCCGGCATCATTTTGTTGATGGTGTTGGCGAGGTCCAGCGCCGACATGTATTTCACCGGAATGATGATGGGCGCATCCGCGCTGGGCAGATCAATGGCGCGGATGACTTGCTCGATGCGTTTCAGATTGCTCACGTAGTCGGTGATGACCAGCGCGTTGCTCGACGCGTGCGCCACCACCAGATTGTTGGGCGCGATCATCGGGCGCACCACGTTCACCATCTGCGTGGCGGACTCGTTCTTCAGCACGAACACCTTGGTGATGATCTTGTCGCCCTTGCCGCCCGACCTGCCCACCGCATCCACATACAACTTCGCATCCGACTCGGGAATGATCTTGGTCACCCCGTCCGCATCCACCGCCGCGTAACCCTGCAAGCGCAAGGCCGACAGCAGAATGTCGTAAGCCAGATCGGTGCTCACCGGCGTGGCCGACACGATGTTGATCGAACCCTTCACGCGCGGATCAACCAGAAAATTCTTTTTCGAGATTTGCGAAATCGCCTTGATGACTTCCTGAATATCCGCGTTGACGAAATTCAGCGAAACCTTGTCGCTTTGCGCCGCCGTGGCGGGGAGAGAGCAGGCCAGCAACAAAGCGGCCAGCCAGATATGTTTTTTCCAAATCAAGCTATCCCTCACCACAATCCTCTCCCGGAGGGAGAGGAGGCAAACGAATCGCTGCGCGATCATGAAAATATTCAATGCCTTCTCCTGAAATTGTCCAATTCTTGCTGCATGAGCGCACGCTGCTCGGGAGGGATTGCTTCAATATTCGGTTCTGCCGGAGCGGTCTGCGGCGTACTCTGCGCAGCACCTTGCGGCATGACCAGCATGGGCGTATTGGCTGCGCCATTGGCCGGTGCAGACGTAATGCCGGTCGATGCGGCGGATACCGCCAAGTCCACCCGCTGCCTGACTCCGCCGCGTTCCAGCAAAACATATCCCGCAGCGGTTTCCACCAAACGCATGCCCGGACTCACCTCGCCGCCCAAGCCCGCGCCGACTTGTTTGCCGTCCACCTGCAACACCGCAAAACCCGCCGTCGGATGCGCGAACACCCCGATCAATTTGTAGTTGCTGGCAGCGGCCACCGCATTCGCCTCCACCTCCACCGCATGCCCGAACAACTCCGCCGCCGCATCGCTTTTCTTCCACGAAGTCGTGGCCGGCATCGCCACCTCCACCGGCGCGGCAAACACCCAAACCCAGCGCGCCAACATCACCGCCACCAACACCACACCCAAACTCTGCCACGAAAAAATCGAAGCCACCGCGCGCGCAGGACGACTCCCGGCGGAAGGTGACAAGCGCAGCAGATGGGTAAAAGGTAAGCGCATCAGTAATGGAAATAACCGTTTGCAAAAATCGGCGGGGAGTATAGCAGAGGGCAGCGAAAGGCACGCAGCCAGCGCGGATGGGGCTTTTTTCAGCGACGAAGGATTTCATGCGACAGGGAAAATCTCAAAAACATACTGCCTGAAGATGCCCGTCAATAGGCGATCTGCGTTGTGCGAAGTGTGGAGATTGGCGTGTTTATTGGGTTGCGAGTGAGGAGGTGTCGGGGTATGTCGGGGCGGAGCAACGTAATCTGTTGAATCCTCCCCTGCCACTGGAAACGGCAGGGGAGGTTGCGCTGAACTACCCGACAACTCCAGCAACCTGTTTACCGTTCTCGCTTGTCTTTGCCATCCCCCTTATCTTTATCGCCACGATCATTTTCACGTTGATCGTGCGGTACTGTCACCGTGGCCGTCGCTGTGCTTTTGTTGCCCGAGGCATCGGTGGCGGAGTAGGTGACGGTGTATATCCGCCCCGTTGGGACAGCCGCAGTGTCTTTGTCGTTGCGGCGGTCGTCGCGCTCGCGCCCGTCTCGGTTATCCCGTTCGCCACGGCGCTCGGCGCGCAGTTGGAACTGGCGGTCATCCGTGCCTATTGTCGCATCCTGAATGTCTTCCGCTTCCAGTTTTTCATTGGCGGTGATGGATTCCAGTTTGATCTCGGGCTCGGGGTCGTAGTCGTCTTTTACCGTGATCGTGGCGGTGATGGGGATGAGTTTCTCGTTGGGCGGAAAAAGGGTGTTGGGACTCAGCGTTACCAAGAGGGTGGGCGGGGTGTTATCAATCTTTTCCATTGTGCCGTTGTAAAGTTCTGGCCCGCCATCAATGGGGAAATCGACCGAGAAGTGTCCGGTTAGATAAGCAGCACCAGAGGGGATGCTGGAAAGTTCACTTAACCTGACGGAAAAGTGTTTGATGAGATAGGCATCATCGATTTTTGCTGGAACCGTGACACTAAAGCGTAAAGTCTGCCCCGGCAAGAGAGGAGTTTGCGGAGAAGGAGGGGAATACCATTGCAAAAATTTCCCTGCATGTTCGATTTGAATCATCTCCCCGGCCCACCCCGTCGGTCCTGAAATCAGGGGAGGGTTGATTTTTCGTTGAAATGGCTCCATGCCTATCGGCATAACAAAATTGAGCTCTCCTTGTTCCCGAGTGAAGGGTTGCTCATTACCCGGGTTGTCGGTGTCCAACCCGATAGCGACTCTCCATACATCACGACTGCTGTTATTGGTCACCTGATGGTGATAGACGATGTTGCCGCCGACATGCTCACCCCAGGTTTTAACTACCACGGGGGGCAGATCGGCTAGTGCGGCATGGTTAAAACCCGCAAACAACCAAACGACCAAGGGAAAGAGATAGTGTTTCGGGTGCTTGAATTGATGTGTCATGGTATCGGTCTCCATATCAGGGTACATAAAAATGCACGAGGTCTATATTGTCAATAAACGTCCCGCCCCAGCTCAGGTTGCAGTTGGTGGGGGCGTTCAGAAACTGCTGCACTGTTACTGGCGGTGTGCGCCCAGCCAACTGCGTCAGTAACGGATTGATTGTCCCGTCCTCGCTGACATCGAATGCCTTGCCTTGGGCGTGTTGCGCGAAGTTGGGGGTTGGATTCGCAGGGCGACCTTTCAGGCAATGGCTGCGCCTGTTGGCGGTGGGGACAAAACAACTCGTGCATCTACCAGCATTATCGCAACCCTTCTCGGCGGCGATTTCGGCGCGGCGGGCGGCGCAAGCAGTTTGTATGGTTGGATGTTTAGCCATCCAATCTACGACACGTTCCATCCTGTCCCAAATCTGCCTGAGATGAGCCTGATAAGCAAGGCTGCGGATATTTGATGTTGTGACCACAGGAATAGCCGGGGTCAATGCTGCAAGTTTTGCTTCAAAACATGCTTTACCTGCGATGAGTTCTGGTGTCAGCGCACCGCATGCCGCTTCTTTTTGTGCTTGGGTTGAACTGAGATTTTCCAACACCTCCGCACATGTTTCGCTAAATGGCGGTGATGTCAAACGCGGAACCGGACACCCCGGCACCTTGATCGTCCCCGTCGCCTCATTCGTGCAGTTGGTGCAAGTCGCCTTGATGGTGTGCATACCGCCCGCCAAGGGCGCGACGAAGCTGAAGTTGAACCTGCCATCCGCCCCGGTGTTTCCGGCGACAGGCAGCAGCGTCCCTTCGTGCGCGGTGGCGACCTGCCCGTCATCGTCGGGGACGACAGTATGCGTCAGGCTGACTTGTGCCCCCGCCTTGGCTGCGCCTGTGTCCGTCTTCACTTCTGCATAAGCCGCGCGCGTGCCGCTGGCCATCACTTCGCCGCCGAGGCCGGAGAGGGCGATAATTAAGGCTTCGCGCTCGCACCTATCGGTGTTGGTGTTATATGTGTACCGCACATCAGGATTGACCTTGGGGATAGGGCAATCATATTTAGACCAATAGATGCCTTGTTGCGGAGCGACATTACCCGGGAAGTGGTCGAAGAAATTGGTCCACCTGCAATAAGTACCGTCATCACCAATGAAAGTATGAGGTGGATAGCCCGCGTTGATAACCCAGTTATTGTAAAAAAAACAGACAGGCTTCAGGTTTGGAAAGCTGGTAAAAATCAAAATTCCAGCCAGTATTTGCGCCAATCGCTACAGCCCACATTTGAACGCGCGGAACAGATTCAACCTCTGCCAGCGCTTCACCAGATACCGCTATAGAAAGCACGACAAGCAGCTTCGCCAGCCACTGTGTCATTCGATGTTTCTTCATCCATGCCTGTTGCAATGATAACGTGTTCATCGCTTCCCCTTTGCAACTTTTAGCGTGATTCGGTTTTTTTTGTATTCCTCCCCCAAGCGGGCGGACTTTCCCATGCGAAGGTTGGGTTGTCAATGCGCTATGCGGGCTGGGTATTTTTGGGTTGGGCGTGTAAGCAATTATTCGGCTTGCCGCGCCGGGGGGGCGTGTTCTGGTGCAAGCGCGAATGTCACGGAGATGCCCGTCAATAGGCGATCTGCATCATTCGGTTGATGGAGGATGGCGTATTTGTTGGCTTGCAGGCAAGTTGAATGAAAAAATTCGCATGATCCGTTATTGTGAAAGCTTGGTCAGGCGAATAAACACGCCGCGATTTGATAGACTGCGCGCTGGATTTTTCTGGAAGGTAAAACAAATGACATCTGCTTCTAAATTTTCTGTTGTGCAACGCGGTTTTACGTTGATCGAAATCATGGTGGTGATCGTCATCATCGGGGTGCTGGCGGCGCTGATCGTGCCCAAGGTAATGAGCCGTCCCGACGAGGCGCGGGCGACGGCGGCGCGCACGGACATTGCGTCCATTGTGCAGGCGCTGAATCTGTACAAGCTGGACAACCACCGTTATCCCACCACCGAGCAGGGCTTGCAGGCGCTGGTGACCAAGCCGACGATTGCGCCCGTGCCGGAAAACTGGAAAGGCAACGGTTATCTGGAGCGCGTGCCGAAAGATGCGTGGGGTCATCCGTATCAATATTTGCAGCCGGGCTTGCACGGTGATGTGGATGTGATGAGTTACGGCGCGGACGGGGAAAAAGGCGGCGAGGGTAGTGACGCGGATATTGGGTCGTGGGATCAGTAAGTCGCCCGTCATTGATGGAACTACTAGCCATTCGACTAAGCTGGCAAACAACGCCAGCCAAGTCGCTGGTTATCCGGCGCAGGCCACATGCGCTAACTTTATTGAGTCGGAGAATTTCTCCCTCCCCTTCAAGGGGAGGGTTGGGGTGGGGATGGGGGGAAATAATTGGTGGTTCCCACCCCATCCCCCACCTGGCCTCCCCCTTGAAGGGGGAGGAACTGGACAGGCTAGCGCTTCTTGGCCTGCGCCGGGCTGACGAACAGCAGCGCGGCTTCACTCTGCTGGAAATGCTGGTGGTGCTGGTGTTGGCCAGCATCATGTTGAGCTTTGCGGCGGTGCAGTTGTTGCCGGACGAGCAGGCGCAGTTGAAAGAGGAATCGGAGCGCTTGGCGTTTCTGATGGAGCAGGCGGGGGCGAGTGCGCGGGCGGGCGGGCAGGCGCTGGCGTGGTCGGGCAGCGGCAAGGAATATCGTTTCTGGCGGCGGAACAAGCAGGGCGAATGGCGGCGGCTGGAGCAGGATGTATTGTTGCGTCCGCGCTCGTTGCCGGACGGGGTGCGTATCGCGGCGCTGGAGATAGGCGGTCGCGCCGCGCAACCGGGCGATATGCTGTTGTTAAGCCCGGAATCCGCCGCGCCGGTGTTTCGCGTGCGTCTGGTGAGCGGCGAGCGCACGCTGGGTGTGGCGGGGGATGGCATGGGGGCAGTGAAGGTGGTGAAGCAATGAATAAGCCATCAAAGCAATTGAATTTGCGCGATTTGGAATTTCATTCTGTAAAGTCCCTCTCCCGCAGGCGGGAGAGGGGTTGGGGTGAGGGATGTAACGCTGAAGCTAACTTGGTTTATACCCACAGACCCTCATCCCCAGCCCTTCTCCCGCCTGCGGGAGAAGGGAGAAATTACGTTGCTCTAAGTTTTCGCGCGCGCGGTTTTACTTTGCTGGAGGTGCTGGTCGCGTTGGGCATTCTCGCGGTGTGCATGGCGGCGGTGGCGCGGGCTGCGGGTTCGGGTGTCAGCCATGTGGAGGCGATGCGCGAGCGCACGCTGGCGGATTGGGTGGCGCAGAACCGTATGGCGTTGCATGTGGCGCGCGGCGACTGGTTGCCGGTGGCGACGCAGACCGGCGAGGAGACGCAAGCCGGGCAGAAATTTACCTGGCGCGAAGAAGTCAGCGGCACGCCGAATCCGACCATGCGCCGTCTGGTGGTGAGCGTGTATGCGGCTGACGCGCCGGAGCAGTCGTTGCGCCAGATGACCGGATATCTGGTGCAGTACGCGCGATGATCGGATACCGCACCCGCAGAGGTTTCACGCTGATCGAGTTGCTGGTCGCTCTGTTTATTTTTAGCTTGTTGGCGATTGCGGGTTATCGCGGCTTGACCGCGTTGTTGCAGACGCGCGCGCAGCTCGATGTGGAGACGCGCAAATACCAAACGCTGACCCGATTTTTTTCGCGCATGGATGAGCAGTTGGCGCAAGTCATCAATCGTCCGGTCAGAGTGGCGGACGGCACGTCGCAGGCGGCCTTGGTGGGGTTCCCCGTGTCCGGCGGCGAACTGGAAGAGGCGCAAATAGTGTTCACGCGCGCGGGCGGGCTGGACATGGCGGGCGGTGTGTTGCCGCCGCAGCGCATAGGTTACCGTTTGCGCAACAATGCGGTGCAGATGCTGCGCTGGGATGTGCTGGACCAAGCGCCCAACAGCAAGCCTGCTGAAAATACGGTGCTGGAAGGCGTGCGCGAATTCAATTTGCGTTATCTTTCGTTGTCTATGGTGTGGGAGAAGCAATGGGCGCTGGTGTCGCCCACCGTGCCGCCGCCGAAAGCGGTGGAAGTGGAAGTGGTGCTGACGACGGGGGAGAAGATTTTGCGGGTCTTCTCGTTGCAATGAGATTGAATTATTCATTTTGCTCCCTTCTCCCGCAGGCGGGACTGCGGAAGGGTCGCTGCGCAGCAGCGGGGTACCCACCGGCGTACTCCTTGCGGGTAGAAGGGTTGGGGATGAGGGTTTGTGCATACCCGATAGTATTAAGTTGCATTGCCGTCCCTCACCCCAACCCCTCTCCCGCTTGCGGGAGAGGGGCTTTACAAATCAAACAGCAGCGCGGCGCGGCGCTCATCACCGTGCTGCTGATCGTGGCGATGGCGACGGTGATCGCGGCGTTCATGGCGCAGCAGCAGGGTTTCTGGCAACTGGAATACGAGAACGGGCGCGACCGGGCGCAGTCGCGGTACATCGCGGAAGCAGGGGTGGACTGGGCGCGCGCGGTGTTGGCCGACGACAAGGTGAGCAACGATTACGACCACGCGCGCGAGATGTGGGCGATGAAGTTGCCCGCGATTCCGGTGGAGGATGGCGAGGTGTTGGGCTCGATCGTTGACCAGCAGGGCTTGTTCAATTTGAATAATCTGGTGCGCAACGGCGCGGTGAGCGCGGCGGATCTGGCGCGTTTGCAAAAGCTGCTTTCCAGCCTGAGTCTGCCGCCGGAATTGGCATTGGCGCTGGCGGACTGGATGGACGCGGATAATGTGACGATGGAAAACGGCGGGGCGGAAGACGGTTATTATCTGCAACTGCCCAAGCCTTACCGCGCGGCGAATCGTCCGCTGTCGGAGTTGTCGGAGTTGTTGTGGGTGCAGGGGTTCGACGCGCAGATCATCAAGCGCCTGAGCGGGTTTGTCGCGGTGTTGCCGGAGCACACGCCGATCAATGTGAACTTCGCCACGGCGGAGGTGTTGGCGGCGGTGATAGACGGCTTGCCGTTGCAGGAGGCGCGGCAGATCGTGTCCGAGCGCAAGGATCATCCGTTCAAAACGGTGGCGGAATTTCAGCAGAAACTGCCGCCAAACGTGGGGCAGAACGCGGCGGCGGAATTGACAGTGAGCAGCAAATACTTTTTGGTGGAAGGACATGCGGTGCAAGGACAAGGTGAATTTTTCGCGCAGGCGTTGTTGCTCAGGCAAAACATCTGGGCGACCGTAGAAAGGCAGAGCGTGCAATGAGCCAATTACGAATCTACTGGACAGCCGAGTGGCAGGATGCGGCCTCGCAGTGCGCCTGGGCATTGCTGGACGAGCGCGGTGCGGTGCGCGAATCCGGTATGGGCAATCTGGCGAGTATGCCGCGTGCCGACGAATGTATCGCCATCGTGGCGGCGGAGCAGGTGTTGTGCGTGCCGGTCGCGTTGCCCAAAATCAAAGCCAGACAACTGGAAACCGCGCTGCCGTTCGCGCTGGAAGAATTTTTGCTGGGCGAAGCAGCCGACAGCCACGTGGTTCCCGGCAGCAAATTGGGCAACGGCGAGACGCTGCTGTATTCGGTCAACCGCGAAAAATTGCGCCGCTTCATTCAGGCGTGCGAAAGCGTGTCTATCCGTCTGCGCCGCGCTATTCCCGAATACGCGCTGTTGCCGGTGCGCGAAGGCGAATGGAGCGTGGCGTGGGATGGGCAGAACGGCATGCTGGCGACCGGACAGCAAGCGGGCGGCGTGCTGGGGCGCGGCAGCGAGCAACAGCCGCCCGCCGCGCTGATGCTGCGCTTGAACAGCGCCACGCCGACCGCGTTGCGCATTTATTTCAAGGCGAACATCCCCGCCGATCTGCGCGTTTGGCCGCAGTGGAGCGGCGTGGAAATCAAACGCGAAGAGCGCGATTGGGATTGGCGCAACGCGAGCATCGCGGCGGATGCGCCCAATCTGTTGTGGGGCAAATTCGCCGCACCGGCGCGTTTGCAGGAATGGTGGCCGAAGCTGCGTCCGGCGCTGGTGCTGGTGCTGATATTGGTGATGATCGAGGCGCTGGGTAGCAATCTGGAATGGTGGTCGCTGGCGCGCGAGAAGGGGCAGCTCCAGCGCAGCATGGATAGTGTGTATCAGGAAACCTTCGGCGCTTCCGCCACGGTGGTGGATGCGCCGCTGCAAATGCGCCGCAGTCTGGCGCGCGCGCGGCATGCGGCGGGAGTCAACGACGACGGCGATTTCCTGCCCTTGCTGGATCGTTTCGCCACGGAAATGAATGCGCTGCCGGGCAGCAAAGTGAACGGCGTGCGTTACGCCGACGGCCAGTTGGATGTGGAAGCGCATCTGGCTTCGCGCAGCGCGTGGGATTCCTTGCAACGGCGCTTGAGCGAGCAGGGCATGCGCGCGCAAGTGATCGACGTGCGCGATTCCGGTAACGCGGTGGATGCGCGGCTGAGGCTGGGGGCGATATGAAACCAGAAAATCCATTAGGCCGTCATTCCGGCGAAGGCCGGAATCCAGCCAAAGAAATCACTCTGCGAAGCAGACAAAACCAAGATTTTGTCCCACTGCGTGGGCATTTTTTAATTAGCTGGATTCCGGCCTTCGCCGGAATGACGTTATTTTTCTAACGGACTATTTGGGATGAAAATATTTTCTGAAAATCCGCACGTGCTCAAGCTGGCCGCACGCTGGCGCGCGCTTTCCGCTTCCGAGCAAAGAACGCTGACTTGGGGCGCGGCGATTCTGCTGCCCGCGCTGATCTACGCGCTGCTGTGGCAACCGGCGAATACCGCGCTGGGCAAGCTGCACAAAAGCCTGCCGCCGTTGCGCGCGCAGTTGGCGCAAATGAAGATTCAATCGGACGAAGTGCAAGCGCTGCGCCAGCATGCGCAACCCGCCGTGCTGGACGGCGCTTCGCTGAAAAAGATCGTGCAAAACGCCGCCACGCAGGAAGGCTGGGCCGCTCCCGCATTCATGCTCGAACTCACCGAGCAGAACGACGTGCGCATCATCGCCGAAAGCATTCCGTTTCCGCGCTTGCTGAATTTCCTGCGCGAACTGGACGCGACGCACCACATCCGCGTCGGCACGATTTCCGTCTCGCCGTCGTCCGCACAAGGCGTGGTGAAAATCAGCGGCACCTTGACCAGCGGTGCGGAACAGTGAGTTTACGTTTCTGGATTACCGGTCTCGCCTTCGTCGCGGTGTTCTGCATCAGCCTGCTGGTCACCGCGCCGGCTTCCATGTTGAGCGCGCAACTGCAAGGTTTCTCCGGCGGCAAATTATCGCTGGCCAACTCGCGCGGCACGATCTGGAACGGCTCGGGAATTTTGCTGCTGCAAAACGACGCGCAGTATGTGTCCATGGGCAACTACGCGTGGAAGGTTAGCCCCGCCGCCGTGCTGGGCGGCGCACTGGAATTTGAAGTGCGCCAGGGCGAAGCCGCTGCACCGATGCGTGTGCGCCTCGCCCCGTTCAAGCAGCAAGTCGAACTGGCGCAATGGAACACCACCTTGCCCGCGCAAGTGCTGGGCATGCTCGCCCCGCAACTGCGTCCCTACCAGCTCAACGGCGAAATTAAATTGAGCACCGACTCGCTGGCATTCTCGCCGAAAGGCACGCAAGGCAAAGCCACCGTGGATTGGATGCAGGCCGGTTCCGGCTTGACCGATGTCTATCCGCTGGGCGATTACCGCATGCTGCTGGAAGGCGCGGGACAGCAACTCACCGTGCAACTTTCCACCCTCAGCGGCAAATTGAAATTGTCCGGCCAGGGAAAAATGGAACCCGGCAAAGGCCTGAGCTTCAACGGCACAGCCCAAGCCGCGCAAGGCGAACAGCAAGAGTCGCTATCCGAACTGCTACACCACATCGGCCCGGAAACCATACCGGGCGTGTATGCGCTGGGGTTGGTGACGCAGTGATTTTTTTGCCACCTGCCCCGCAACGCCCGTCAATTGGCGATCTACGCGATGCACTTGATGGAGATGGCCGTGTTTAGGGGCTTGCGGGCAAGGTGGTTATTGAGAAAACTCAATAGGCTTTCAGATCAGCCGCGAAGTTCATCGGATTGCGCGTTGCGCCGTTTTACTCCCTTCTCCCGCAGGCGGGAGAAGGGTTGGGGATGAGGGTTTGTGTGTTGATGCCAATTTTGTTTTGCCTGAACGCCCCTCACCCTAACCCTCTCCCGCCTGCGGGAGAGGGAATGCTGAACTTCGTGACCAATCAGGATAGGTTTGATTTCGTAAAAAACTGGCAATCTGATGTTGAAGAAAATTTGGTGTTATATGCAAGATACCAAGCCGGGCTACTCGAATGAAATGCGTTGATATATTTTCTGGATGTGGCGGAATGTCGCTCGGCTTTGAAAAAGCCGGGTTCGAGGTGGTGGCCGCATTCGATAAATGGGAAAGATCCAACGCGGTTTATCGGGAAAATTTCGCGCATCCGATTTTCGAGCAAGACCTGACCGACGAGGAGGCCGCCGTAGAAAGAATCAGGCCGTTCTCGCCGGACATGATTATCGGTGGGCCGCCGTGCCAGGATTTTTCCAGTGCCGGGAAACGCGACATTACGCTGGGGCGCGCAGACTTGACCTATCACTTTGCCAACATCGTATGCGGCATCAAACCCGAATGGTTTGTCATGGAGAATGTGGAGCAGATCAAAAAGAGCCATATTCTGACCGATGTGATCGAGCAGTTTTCCGAAGCCGGGTACGGGCTAACGTCGATCATTCTCGATGCCTCCTATTGCGGTGTGCCTCAGGCGCGAACCCGTTTTTTCCTGATCGGGCATTTGCACGACAAGCACAACCAGTTGACGGGCATTATCAAAAAATCGCTCGCGCCCACGCCGATGACCGTCCGGGATTACTTGGGCGAGCAACTCGGTATCGACCATTACTACAGGCATCCGCGAAATTACAGCAGGCGCGGCGTGTATTCTCTCGATGAACCCAGCCCTACGGTTCGGGGCGTTAATCGACCTGTTCCCAAAGGCTACAAATTAAATTCCTGCGACCCGGATAATATCGACTTGCAACAAATCAGGCCGCTCACCACCGTCGAGAGAAGCTGGATACAAACCTTCCCGAAAGATTTCAAACTTTCCGGGACGAAAACCGACCTGGAACAAATGATCGGCAATGCCGTGCCGGTCAATCTGGCCACATTTTTAGCCAAGGCAATTCGTGAATATATTTCTGCCGGGGCGGTCTCTCTTCAATCTCAGCAGACATTGTTTGATGATGAATTGTTGTTTCACCTTCCCAACCAGTCGCTGAATAAAACCACCAGTCCCCGGAAGCAGTTACGCCTTTAGAACGGTTAACGCGATACCAGCCAAATCGCTTGTTTATCCATCACGTCCCCACAAATCGAATATGAATCATTTGCACCTGCTCATCCCCGATTTATTCCTGCCGCAGGATGCGGCGGCTCACGCTTGCGCCGGGTTGCGTCTGCCTGCTTTGGAGAAGCTGTTGGCGCGCGGTGAGCAAACTGCATTGCCCGCGACGACGCTGGAAGATTTTTTTTGCGAGCGCTTCGGGGTTGATGCTGTTGCGCCGGTGCGTGCTGCCGCCGACGGGCTGGATGTCGCGTCGGGGTTCTGGTTGTGCGCCGATCCAGTGCATTTGCAGGTGCAGCCGTCGCAGGTGGTGTTGCTGCCGGAGGTGGGATGCACTGCCGAGGAAGCGGCGGCGTTGTGCGACACGTTGAACAAGTATTTCGCGGGGGATGGGCTGAGTTTTTTTGCGCCGCAGCCGCAGCGCTGGTATGTGCGTTGTGCCGACTCTTCCGACGTTGCGCTGACCCCGTTGCGTGCCGCCGCATGGCGCGATGTGAGGCTCATGCAGGCGCAGGGCGCGGAGGCAACACGCTGGCGCTGCGTGGGCAATGAGATTCAGATGTTGTTGCACGGGCATGCGGTCAATCTGGCGCGCGAGGCGCAGGGTTTGCCGATCATCAATAGCGTGTGGTTGTGGGGTAACGGCAGTGCGGGCGTGTTGCGCTCTGGTTTCGATGCGGTGGGCGGGGATGATGAGTTGAGTTTGGCCTTCGGGCGGGCGGCAGGGGCTTCGGTTTTTGTAGGAGCGAGCTTGCTCGCGAATTTCGCGAGCAAGCTCGCTCCTACAAAAAACAAAAATGCGTTGTGGGTTTGCGCCGCGCCCGCTGCGGCATGGCAGCGCGGCGATCTGTATGTCTGGCGCGAAGCGGTGCAGGCGCTGGAGCGCGAGGTGGCGCAGCCGCTATTGCATGCTTTGCGCAGCGGGCGCTTGAAGTCGCTGACTCTGGATGTATTAATGGAATCGTCAACGCAACGTTTTGAATTGGGCCGTGGCGGGGTGTGGCAGGTGTGGCGCAGCCGTCGTCCGTTGGCGCATTTCGCGGTGTAGAATCGGCCATCCGACACGGAGTCACGGGCATGAACTTTTTGAGCGACGCGCTGGTTTATTTCTGGGACGCGGAATCTTTCACGCTGCTGGCGCTGGTGCTGGGGATTTCGGCGCTGCTGTTCCATTTTCACAGCGAAGAACGGCGCAGTTTGTACAACACCGTCGGCTTCTATTTCGTGTGCCTGTTCGGGCAAATGCTCGGCGGGTTTATGCATGCGCTGGGATTCATGCGTTTCGCAGACATCACGCACGAGGTGTTTGTCATCGGTGCCGGGATCGCGGCGATCCGTCTGGGCGGGTTGCTGGTGTTCCGGCTGATATTGCCTTCCGTCAAACTCCATCCGCCGCGCATTACCGAAGACATCTTCGTCATCATCGCTTACGTCGCGTGGTTCATGCTGCGGCTGCGCTATGCCGGTCTCGATCTGTCCAGCATTCTGGCGACTTCGGCGGTGATTACGGCGGTGATCGCTTTCTCCATGCAGGACACCTTGGGCAATATTCTCGGCGGTCTCGCCTTGCAACTGGATAACTCCATCGAGGTCGGCGACTGGATCAAGGTGGACGACATTGCCGGCAAGGTGGTGGACATTCGCTGGCGCTCCACGCTGGTCGAAACGCGCAACTGGGAGACAGTGGTTTTCCCCAACAGCCAGTTGATGAAAAACAAATTTCTGGTGCTGGGTCGGCGCACCGACCAGCCGGTGCAATGGCGGCGCTGGGTCTGGTTCAATGTGTCGCTGGAGGTCGCGCCATCCAAAGTGATTTCCGTGGTGGAAGATGCCATCCAGCATACCGAGATCGCCAATGTGGCCAAACAGCCGTTGCCCAATTGCGTGTTGATGGATATGGATGCCAAAGGCTACGGGCGCTACGCCATGCGCTACTGGCTGACCGATCTGACTCCCGACGATCCCACCGACGGCGCGGTGCGCTGGCACATCATCACCGCGTTGCAGCGCGCCGGACTGAAGCTGGCGATGGAAGAAAGCAGCATCCTGCTCACCAAGGAAAACGAAAAACACGAAGAGGTGCTGCATCAGCGCGAAGTGTTGTCGCGCATCAAGACCTTGCACCGCGTCGAGCTTTTCTCTTCCATGACCGAGGACGAATTGAAGACGCTGGCCGGACATTTGCGATATTTTCCGTTTGCGCGCGGCAACGTAATGGCACGCCAAGGCGACGAACGGTCGCACTGGTTGTTCATCATCGTCAGCGGCGAAGCGGATGTGTTTCTGGATACGCCGGAAGGCGGCAAGCGCCTTATCAATACCTTGAACAAGGGCAACTTCTTCGGCGAGATGGCGCTGCTCACCGGCGCGCCGCGCCGCGCTTCGGTGATCGCCAAGACCGATGTCGAATGCTACCGGCTGGACAAGGAAGCGTTCGAGGAGATATTGCACGCACGTCCCTCTATCGCCGACGAAGTCGCGCACATCCTCGCCGAACGCACCGCGCAACTGGATGTGGCGCTGCACGATATTGATGCCGCCGCCGCCCATCACGATATAGCCAAGCAACACAGCGAAATTCTGGCGACCATCAAGCGTTTTTTCTCGCTGGGCATATAGCTGTTGTATCATGCGCACCGTTTTTGAATCTTAGAGACATCGAATATGAAACTGACCTTCCTGGATTTCGAGCAACAGGTTGCCGAGCTGGAGAACAAGATCGAGCAACTGCGCTATGTGCAGGACGATTCCGCGCTGGATATTTCCGACGAGATCGACCGCCTGCAAAAGAAGAGCCAGTCCCTGACCAAGGACATCTACACCAAACTGACACCGTGGCAGATCTCGCAGGTATCGCGCCACCCGCAACGTCCCTATACGCTGGACTACATCCAGCATCTGTTCACCGATTTTGAAGAGCTGCACGGCGACCGCGTGTATGCGGACGATGCGGCTATCGTCGGCGGTTTGGCGCGTTTCAACGGCCAGAGCGTGATGGTGATCGGCCACCAGAAGGGCCGCGATACCAAGGAACGCCAATACCGCAACTTCGGCATGCCGCGCCCCGAAGGCTACCGCAAGGCCATGCGCCTGATGCGTCTGGCCGAAAAATTTGGCATCCCCATCATGACTTTCATCGACACCCCCGGCGCGTATCCCGGCGTGGGCGCGGAAGAGCGCGGACAGTCCGAAGCCATAGGCCGCAATCTGTATGTGATGGCCGAACTGCGCGTGCCGATTATTTGCACCATCATCGGCGAAGGCGGTTCCGGCGGCGCGTTGGCCGTGGCCGTGGGCGATGCCTTGCTCATGCTGCAATACGCCACCTACTCGGTGATCTCGCCGGAAGGTTGCGCTTCCATCCTGTGGAAGAGCGCCGCCAAAGCGCCGGAAGCCGCCGAAACGCTGGCGATCACCGCCACGCGTTTGAAAGCCTTGGGCTTGGTGGACAAGATCGTGACCGAACCCTTGGGCGGCGCGCACCGCGACTACACGCTGGCGATGCAGAACGTCAAAAAAGCCTTGAGCGACACGCTGAAACAGGTGCAGAACAAACCCACCGCCGACCTGTTGCAGGAACGCTTCAGCCGCTTGATGAGTTATGGCAAGTTCAAGGAAATCGAACTTAGCTGAGTCCGTTGCGGCGCGGCTCGCGCCGCTGCTTCCCGCGCACAGCAGCATCCTGATCGGACTTTCCGGCGGCATGGATTCGGTGGTGCTGCTGCATCTGTTGCACCAACTTGCGCCGCGCTACCAGTGGCAACTTTCCGCCTTGCACGTCCATCACGGCATCAGCCCCAACGCCGATGCGTGGGCGGAGTTCTGTGCCGGATTGTGCGCCCGCCTCAATATTCCCTTGCACATCGAACACGTCAACATCGCCCCTCTGCGCGACGAGCACGGCATCGAAGCCGCCGCGCGCAAATTGCGTCACGCCGCCTTCGAGCAACAAGCCTGCGACTTCGTGGCGCTGGCGCACCATGCCGACGACCAAGCCGAAACCGTGCTGCTGCAACTGCTGCGCGGCGCGGGCATCAAAGGCGCGGCGGCGATGCCAGAATTTACCCCGAATAAATCATTGGCAGCTTCATCCAATGTAGGAGCGGCTTTAGCCGCGAATGGCATTCGCCAGCAAGCTGGCTCCTACAGGGTATTGGCCTCAGTACAATCCCACGCCACCGTGCGCCCGCTGCTAGACATCCGTCGCGCTAAACTTTTTGAATACGCGCAGCAACACGCCCTGCAATGGGTAGAAGACGAAAGCAACACCGACGACCACTACCCGCGCAACTTCCTGCGCCAGAACCTGCTGCCGCTGCTCGAAAAAAAATTCCCCTCCTACCGCGAAACCCTGACGCGCGCCGCGCAGAATTTCGCTGAAGCCAGCGAGTTGCTGGACGAATTGGCGCAGCAGGATGCGCAATTATTCCCCTCCCCCGCTGGCGGGGGAGGGGCTAGGGGAGAGGGTTTGGCGAGTTACCTCGAACTGTCTTGTCTGCGCGCCCTTTCCCTTCCCCGCGCCAAGAACCTGCTGCGCTATTTCCTGCATAGCCAAAGCGCGCCCATGCCGCAAACCGTGCAACTCGACCAGATGCTGCACCAATTGTTGGATGCGCGGGAAGATGCGACGTTGTGTGTGACCTTCGGTGGCTGGCAGGTGCGGCGTTATCAGGACAAAGTCTATACCTTCCCCGCACCGGGCGAATTCGATCCGCACTTGGTACTGGCATGGAGCGGCGAAGCAGAACTGGCATGGCCCGCGCTGAACACGCGTTTGGTTTTTACGCAGACACAAGGCCAAGGCATCAGCCTGAAAAAATTGCAACAAGCCCCGGTCACGCTGCGCCTGCGCAACGGCGGCGAAACCCTGCGCCCGCACCCCAAAGCCGCCAAGCGCAGTTTGAAGAACCTACTGCAACAACACGACATCCCACCGTGGCAACGCGAACGTCTGCCGTTGCTGTATTGCGGCGATGAATTGGTGAGTGTGGTGGGCGTGGCGATTGCGGCTGAGTTTCAGGCAATAGCATCCGAAGCTGGAATCGTTGTCTGCTGAATCGAACCCGGATTATTTCTCCACCCCTCTGAAGATGCCCGTCAATAGGCGATCTGCATCATGCGCTTGGTGCAGATGGTCGTATTTATTGGCTTGCGGTCAAGGTGTATTTTTGAAAAGATGGTTGATGATACCTATCACCCCGCCTGCCCATCCGCCCTCGGCTTCCAGTACGCAGGCAAATACCGCGCCCCCCATGCCGCAAAGCAAACCACCCAGATCAGTGCGGCCGCCAGATACCATTGCACGCTTGCCTGAAGCGCCAGCACATCCGCCAGCACGCGCAGCAGGGCGGCCAACTGGATGCCGATGAACATCAACTTGACGGCATTGTTCACGCGCATCGGCAGGCCGGAATGTCCCAGTGTGACGCGCGTTGCCATGCCGATCAGTAGGGTGGCGAAGCAGCCGATGGTCAGCGCGTGCAGCGGTGCCAGTCCCCACAGCGGCAGTGCGTCGTGGTTGGCGAATTGCGCTAGGCTTTGCGCGGTGAACAGCAGCATGGCGATGCCCAGCCAAGCGAAGCCGATGTGCAACACGGCGAGCAGCGGGATGTGCAGGCTGCGGCGCAAGCCCCAGACAGAGCTCAGATACAGTGCGGCAAACGCCAGCGGCGCATCGCACAGCCACAACCACGCTTGCGCGCCGACTAGTTGCAGCAGGAAATGCGCGACGCTGCCTGCCAGCATCACATACCACGCCCAGTACGGTTGCGGCACGGACGCTTGCTGCAATGCGCTACCGGTGAAGAACGGCAACATGCGGTGCGCGACGCTGGCGAATACCGGCAGCAGGAACAGCCAGATTCCTCCTTGAATGGCGAAGCGCAGCCATGCGTCGTTGTCGTTCGACAGCCAGACGCTGTATGCGGCCAGGCTGCACCAGCCTAGGCACAACGCGATGAACAGGATTCGCGGATGGCGTTTGTCGGGATTCTTTGTGGCATGCAGTACGCGCAACAGCGCATATAACGCCACGCCCCAGCCTGCCAGCGTGCTGATTGCGGCGGCAAGCAACATGCCGCGCCCGCTCAATAGCCCGCCATAAAAACCGACGAGTCCCAGCAGCAGCAAAATGAAGGCGGGCACATAGCGGCGCGCGGGAATTTCGCTGCCGTTCATCCAGCGCGGGAAGGTGGTCATCAGGAAGCCGAACATCAGCGGCGGGAACATGCCGAACAGCATCAGGTAGGCGTGGATGGCGAAGGGCGGCAGCGGCAAGTCCAGCGGCTGGCCGACGAAGCCGTAGCGTGTCGTCAGTTCAAGCAGCCACCACACCATGGCGGCGACGGCTTGCAGCGCGCCGAGAAAGAGCATGACGCGGTGCGGCGCGGCGGTGAATACGGACCAGCGTTGAGAAACATTCATGATTTGCTTTCGGATAGGCTTCAACCCAGCTTGGGGAATGGCAGCAAAGTTTTTTCCAGCATCTTTCCATTCTTCACCAGATCGGCCAGCGAGACTTTGCGCAGCACATCGAAGAATGCGGCGCGCGCTTCATCCAGCACGCCGGTCAAAATACATGCGCCGGAAATGACGCACTGGTTCTGCGTGGGTGCAAAACATTCGACCAGATCGAAATTGTCTTCGGTCGTGCGCAATATCTGTTCGACGCTGATGTCCTGCGGCGGAAGCGCCAGACGGATGCCGCCGTTGCGCCCCTGTATGCTTTCGATCAAACCGGACTTGGTCAATTGATGCGAGATTTTGACCAGATGGTTTTTGGAAATGGCAAAGCGCTCGCTGACTTCCTGAATGGTGACCAGTTCGTCCCGCCGCAGCGCCAGATACATCAGCAGCCGCAGGCCGAGGTCGGAGTATTGGGTCAGTTTCATAATTGGCTATCCATTGCGCATTCCCTGATTGGAAATAATTAACATGTGCCGATGATACATGTTTGACTATACAATGCACAACGCAATCAATTTTCATTTCACCAACCGACATATTTCAAGGGAGCCGATATGCCATCCATTGCCGAATTCATGCAGGACAACCACAAAACCTGCGACAACGATTTTGCCTTGGCCGAAGAAGCGGCGCTGTCCGGCGAATGGGAGCAAGCCCAAAATGCGTTCATCATTTTTCGCGACGAGATGGCGCGGCATTTCCGCATGGAAAAAGAGCAGTTGTTCCCCGCTTTGACGGCGGCGGGTGGTCCCGGCGGGCCGGTGCAGGTGATGCTGATGGAACACGAGCAGATCAACGACCTGTTGCGGCAACTGGAGGCGGCGCTGTCCAGCCGCAATTCGTTGCGCTACGCCGGAATTTCGGAAACGCTGCTGATCGTGATGCAGCAGCACAATTTGAAGGAAGAGCAAATCCTGTATCCCATCGCGGATCGTTTGCTGGTCAAAGATAGCGCGGCCATGCTGCAACGCATGCAAGCTGCTTGAGCAATGCCAGCACAGGCAATCCAATATCTCGACGTGCGCTGGCTGCCGCCGCCGGAGCCGTTCGAGCACATCATGGATGCATTGAATTCATTACCTGATACCGACGCGCTGCAGGTGCTTATCCACCGCGAACCGTTTCCGCTCTACGATGTGTTGCGCGATGGCGGCTTTGTCTGGCAAGTCACTGCGTTTGAGAACGGCAATTTTGAAATCCTGATTTCGCGCGCCACATGAATATCGCTTCGCTCAGCACCGATCAAGCGCCGCCTATTTCCGTGCCGCTGCGTTTTTTTGCGGTCGCGCCGCTGTTCCTTGTGCTGGCCGCTTTGATGCTGGCGATGAGCGACGGCAATCCCTTCGCCGCCGCGCAAACACCCGCGCTGCTGGCCGCGACGCACTGCATCACGCTGGGATTCATGGCGATGGTGATGATGGGGGCGACCCAGCAAATTTTGCCGGTGGTGATCGGCAGCCCGCTTCCGGCATCGCGCTGGGTGGCGTGGTTGACCAGTGTGCCGTTGGGGGCGGGGGCGCTGTCGTTGTGCGGCGGTTTTATGTCGGGTAACGCGCGTTTGTTCAATCTGGCGTGGCCGCTGTTGGGGGTGGCTTTTCTGGTGTTCATCATCGCTGCCATGCTCAGTCTGTGGCGCGCCACGGCGAAGAATGTGACAAAGACCGCGATCCTGCTGTCGATCTGCGCGTTGGCCGCCGCCGTCACGTTGGGCATTTTGCTGGCCAGAGGATTTGCCACAGGCACGGCGCTGGACTACGCCGCGTTATCCGTCGCGCACATCACGATGGCATTGGGCGGCTGGGTGATGCTGTTGATCGTCGGCGTGTCGTATCAGGTAGTGCCGATGTTTCAGATCACCCCGGCCTATCCGAAATGGCTGAGCGCCGTGCTGGCTCCCGCTTTGTTCGCCATTCTGTTGCTGAACCTTGCGCTATTGTTGACTGGCGCGGAACAAACATGGATTGCAGCGGCGGGGATTTCATTTTGGTTGCTGGCAGTTTGTTTCGCGCTGGTGACGCTCAAGCTGCAAAGCCAGCGTCGGCGCAAGGTGGCGGATGCCACGCTGAATTTCTTTCGTCTGGGTATGGTGTCGTTGCTGCTGGCTGCCTTGTTATGGCTGGTCGCGCTGCTGCTGCCCGCTTTCGACATGCCGCTGCGGCTGCTGTCTGCCATCGCGTTTATTGCAGGGTTCGCCATGTCGTTGATACAAGGCATGTTGTACAAGATCGTCCCGTTCCTGGTGTGGTTTCACCTGTTTCGCGGCGGGGTCAATGCGGTCAAGGTTGGGATTCCGAATATGAAGGAAGTTATCCCGGAACGCCTGATGTGGTGGCATTTGCGGCTGCATGGCGGCACGTTGCTGGTCGCGCTGCTCGCTCCGTGGTGGAACCCGGCGGCGTGGCTCGCCGCGCTCGGCCTGCTATTGCAAGGCATTTTGCTGGGTTATGCGGTATTTACCGGCATCGCGGTTTACCGCCGCACGCTACGGCGCATCGAACTGCTGGCGGTGTGAGTCACCTTCATCGCAAGCCCCGTCAATAGGCGTTCTACGAGGTGTTATAAGTCTTCCGCCTGTTGAATCCGTGCCGCTGCCGTTCGCTGCCCAAGCCCTGTCTCGCATGGCTTGTGGCTGCGACAGGGCAGGCAAAGGCTGCTAGAATCGCGCCCTCAGAATTTTCTGATTCATATTCATTTTGGAGAGAAGCATGGCTGTTGAACGTACACTTTCAATCATCAAACCCGATGCCGTGGCAAAGAATGTCATCGGTCAAATCTATTCCCGTTTCGAAAACGCCGGTCTGAAGATCGTGGCATCGCGCATGACGCAGTTGTCGCGCGCCGAAGCGGAAGGTTTCTACGCGGTGCACAAAGCACGTCCTTTCTTCAACGATCTGGTGAGCTTTATGATCTCCGGCCCGGTGATGATCCAGGTGCTGGAAGGCGAGAGCGCTATTCTGAAGAACCGCGAACTGATGGGCGCAACCGATCCGAAGAAGGCCGACAAGGGCACCATCCGCGCCGATTTCGCCGACAGCATTGATGCCAATGCAGTACACGGTTCCGATGCGGCTGAAACCGCAGCAGTTGAGATCGCGTATTTCTTCCCGGCGCTGAACGTTTACTCGCGCTAAGCAAAGCAACAAAAAACCAAAAAACTTTTTTGCCACAGAGAACACAGAGAGCACAGAGGAAGCAATTGATGGACAGAGCGGATCGCTTATTTCATGTTTGGAGTGCTGAAAAGCAAACCGGATTGAGCGTTCTCTGTGTGCTCTGTGGTCTCTGTGGCTTGATTTTTGGTTTTTCAAGATGAAGCAAAACCTCCTCGATTTTGAACCGGATGCAATGACTGCGTGGTTTGCGGAACACGGCGAAAAGCCGTTCCGCGCCAAGCAGGTGTTGCGCTGGATTTACAAAAGCGGGGAGTCCGATTTCGATGCGATGAGCGATTTGGCCAAATCGCTGCGCGAAAAACTGAAACAGATCGCCTGCGTGCAAGCGCCCACGGTGATGCGCGAAGAGACCGCCTCCGACGGCACGCGCAAGTGGCTGTTGGACGTGGGCACGGGCAATGCGGTGGAAACCGTGTATATCCCGGAAGAAGACCGGGGCACGCTGTGTGTTTCTACGCAGGCAGGATGCGCGCTGGATTGCGCGTTCTGTTCCACCGGCAAACAGGGGTTCAACCGCAATCTCTCGACCGCCGAGATCATCGGCCAGGTGTGGTGGGCGAATCATGAGTTAGGCAAAAATGCTGATGGCAACTGGCCGGTCACCAATGTGGTGTTGATGGGCATGGGCGAGCCGTTGCTGAATTTCGATGCCTCGGTCAGCGCATTGCGCCTGATGCTGGACGACAACGCTTACGGCTTGTCGCGCCGCCGCGTGACGGTTTCCACTTCCGGTGTCGTGCCCGCGATGGACAGGCTGCGCGTAGAGTGCCCGGTGGCGCTGGCGATTTCGCTGCATGCGCCGAATGACGCGCTGCGCAATGTGCTGGTGCCGATCAACCAGAAATATCCGCTGCGCGAGTTGATGGCGGCGTGCCGCCGCTATCTGGTCAAAGCGCCGCGCGATTTTGTGACGTTCGAATATGTGATGCTGGCCGGTGTGAACGACGGCGTGCAACAGGCGCGCGAGTTGATCGCGCTGGTGCGCGATGTGCCGTGCAAGTTCAATCTGATCCCGTTCAATCCGTTCCCACAGGCACCCTACCAGCGCTCCGACATGGAAACGGTGAAACGCTTCCGCGACGTGTTGATGCAGGCCGACATCGTGACCACCATCCGCAAAGTGCGCGGCGACGACATCGCGGCGGCGTGCGGGCAGTTGGCGGGGCAGGTGCTGGACAAGACAAAAAGAACACAACGACTGGTGGAGGCGAGTAGATGAAACGCGTGATGAGTTTGATGCTATTGGCGGCGCTGCTGGCCGGATGCGCTACTTCGCGCGAGCCGGACGAGCGCTCGCGCAACATTGCCAAGGTGCACACCGAATTGGCGGGCGCATATTTCGAACGCCAGCAATATGCGGTTGCTTTGCAGGAAATTGGCGTGGCGATGAAGGCGGATGATACCTATGCCCAAGCTTACAACGTGAGCGGGATGATCCGTATGACGCTGGGTGAAGACGATAAAGCTGAGGCGGATTTTACGCGCGGCCTGAAATTGGATCCCGGCAGTTCCGAGATTCATAACAATTTCGGCTGGTTTTTGTGCCAGCACGGACGCGCTCAGGAATCCATGCTGCAATTCCAGAGTGCCTTGAATAATCCCTTGTATGCCACGCCTGAAGTGGCCAACGCCAATGCGGGAATTTGTTCGCGCAAAGCGGGTGATTTGAATACGGCCGAGAATTATCTCCAGCGCGCGCTGATGTTGCGGCCGGAAATGCCGGAAGCTTTGTTCGGTTTTGCTGATTTGAAATTCGCCAACGCCGATTACGCAAATGCCAAGCGGTATTTTCAAAGATTTCAGCAAACTACGCAGGATATGAATGCCGAGCAATTGCTGCTGGGCGTGCGTATCGAGCGCAAGATGCAGGATAGAAATTCGGCGGACAGTTATGCGTTGCAGCTGATGAAGCGTTTCCCCGATTCGCGCGAGGCGCAGCTTTTGCAGAGGGGTGAATGATGGATACGAAACCTGATACACCCGGCATTGACGCGTTGTCGCTCACCCCGGCAACCGGCCCGAGCGTGGGCGCGACCTTGCGCGCCGCGCGCGAAGAGCAGGGGATGAAAATTGTGGATGTGGCGGATCGCATCAAGTTCAGCGTGCGCCAGATCGAAGCGCTGGAGGCGGACGATTTGTCGCACTTGCCGCAGGGTGCGTTTCTGCGCGGTTTTATCCGCAGTTATGCGAGGGCTTTGCATCTGGATGAGTCCGCACTGTTGACAGTAATGCCAGTTAAATCGGAAGCGCCGCTGAATGTCGGCGACTCTCAATCCGGTGGCGATGCTTTTCCGTCCATTGAATCCTCGCGCCAGAAAAGTATTTATCTGCTGGCCGGTGCGCTGGCTGTGGCGCTGGTGCTGGTTGCTTTTGTCTGGAGTCATAACGGGACTCCCAAGCCCGAAAGTACCGTGATTGAAGATGTCAAATTGCCCGAATTGACGGTGGCTTCCGCTCCTGTATTGGCAATGTCCGAAGCAGCTTCCGCTGTGCAGCCAGCCGTCGCTCCGGCTATTCCGGTTGCGCCAGTAGTTGCGGCCGAACCAAAAAAAATAACGCCGCCTGCGCCGACCAAGGCGGTTGAACCTGCAAAAGCTGCCGCACCGGTTGCCGCGTCAACAGCTACCGCCCAATCGGCACTTGCGCTGGAGCAATTGAAGAAACGTCCCATTCACATCGTGTTCGTTGAAGAGACCTGGATGGAGGTTGTAGATGTGAACGGCGAGTTATTGCTGTCGCTTACCGCGTCGGCGGGTAGCGAAAAATGGATAGGCGGCAGGAATCGCGCACCATATCAGGTGACCATAGGCAAAGCCGGTGCAGTGCGCATCTACGATCACGGGCGCGAAGTTGATCTCTCGCAATACAATCAAACGGGGCTGGTCAAGCTGGTTCTGGAATAAGGCATGAGTCAACTTTCTACACTTCGTCATCGGACGCAGCTCGTGCGTGTCGGCCATATCGCCCTCGGCGGCGGTTCGCCCATCGTGGTGCAATCCATGACCAACACCGACACCGCCGATGCCGAAGGTACGACGCGCCAAGTGTTCGAACTGGCGCAGGCCGGTTCCGAACTGGTGCGCATCACCGTCAATACGTCCGAGGCTGCCGCGCAAGTGCCGCGTATTCGCGGGATGTTGGACGACATGGGCTGCAACGTGCCGCTGATCGGCGACTTTCACTACAACGGTCATCGCCTGCTCACCGAGTTTCCCGAGTGCGCGCAAGCCTTGGCGAAATACCGCATCAACCCCGGCAACGTGGGCAAGAACCGCAAAGGCGAAGATCAGTTCGCCATCATGATCGCCGCCGCCAAACAATACGACAAGCCGGTGCGCATCGGCGTGAACTGGGGCAGCCTGGATCAGGACTTGGTGGTGCGCCTGATGGACGAAAACGCCAAACTCGCGCAGCCGAAAGACGTGGCCGACGTGACGCGCGAAGCGCTGATCGTCTCCGCGCTGGATTCCGCCAAACGCGCCGAAGAATTGGGACTAGCGCACGACCGCATCGTGCTGTCGTGCAAGGTGAGCGATGTGCAGGATTTGATCGCCGTGTATCAGAACATGGCGCAACGATGCGATTACCCTCTGCACCTCGGCTTGACCGAAGCGGGCATGGGCTCAAAAGGCATCGTCGCTTCCACTGCCGCGCTGGCGGTGTTGTTGCAGCAAGGAATTGGCGACACCATCCGCGTGTCGTTGACCCCCGCACCCGGCGGCGCGCGCACCGAAGAAGTGGTGGTGGCGCAGGAAATTTTGCAAACCATGGGGCTGCGCGCGTTCGCGCCCATGGTCACCGCCTGCCCCGGCTGCGGTCGCACCACCAGCACGGTGTTTCAGGAATTGGCGCAAAGCATCCAGAATTATTTGCGCGCGCAAATGCCGCTGTGGCGCAAGCAATATAGTGGCGTGGAAGATATGAAAGTCGCGGTGATGGGCTGCATCGTCAACGGCCCCGGCGAAAGCAAACTGGCCAACATTGGCATCAGCTTGCCGGGAACCGGCGAGAGTCCGGCAGCGCCGGTGTATGTGGACGGCGAAAAGACGGTGACCTTGCGCGGCGACAATATCTCGGTCGAATTCCAGCAGATCGTGGATGAATACGTGGCGCGGAAATACGCAAAGCGGAACGACTAAGTGAAAAACCTTTTACCACAGAGGCGCAGAGACACAGAGGAAAAGCAGGAGTATTGCAGGAGTGAGTTGCTTGTTCGTTTTTCTCTGTGCCTCTGTGGTGAGATTTTGATTTTGAATTTATGAGTGACAATAAAACACTACAAGCCGTAAAAGGCATGAACGATATTCTGCCGGACGAGGCGCAACTGTGGTTGTGGTTCGAGGATACGGTGCGCGAGTGGCTGGAGGGTTACGGTTACCGCAATATCCGCATGCCGCTGGTGGAGCCGACTGCGCTGTTCAAACGCGCCATCGGCGAAGTGACCGACATCGTGGAAAAAGAGATGTACAGCTTCGAGGACAGCCTCAACGGCGACCAGCTCACGCTGCGCCCGGAGGGGACGGCTTCCTGCGTGCGTGCGGTGTTGCAGCACAATTTGCTGTATAACGCGCCGCAGCGTTTGTGGTATGCGGGTCAGATGTTTCGCCACGAGCGTCCGCAGAAGGGGCGCTACCGCCAGTTTCACCAGGTGGGTGTCGAAGCCTTGGGCTTTGCCGGGCCGGACATCGATGCCGAGCAGATCGTGATGTGCGTGCGGCTGTGGAAGAAGCTGGGCATACGCGATGTGGCGTTGCAGATCAACACGCTGGGCGATGCGGCTTCACGCCAGCGCCACCGGGAAAAATTGATCGCGTATTTCGAGCAGCACAAAGAGGTGTTGGATGCCGATGCGCAACGCCGTTTGTACAGCAATCCGCTACGCATTCTCGATACCAAGAATCCGGCGATGCAGGCGTTGGTGAGCGCCGCGCCCAAGCTGATGGATGAGCTGGAAGCTGAGGCCATCGTACACTTCGAGGCGGTGCAGGCGATTTTGACGCAACACGACATCGCGTTCGAGATCAACCCGCGCCTGGTGCGCGGATTGGACTACTACAATCGCACGGTGTTCGAATGGGTTACCACGCGCCTCGGCGCGCAGGGTACGATATGCGCCGGCGGGCGTTTCGACGGGCTGATAGAACAGATCGGCGGCAAGCCTGCTCCGGCCTGCGGTTTCGCCATGGGTGTGGAACGTTTGCTGGCTTTGTTGCAGGAAGATGGCATGCAAAATCCGCCAGCGCCGCTGGATGTGTATGTGGTGCATCAGGGCGAGCAGGCGCAGGAAATGGCGTGGCGCGTGGCGGAAAATTTGCGCGATGGCGGGCTGCGTGTGTTGCTGCATTGCGGCGGCGGCAGTTTCAAATCGCAGATGAAAAAGGCGGACGGCAGTTCGGCGGTCTGTGCGGTTATCATCGGCGATGATGAGGTGGCGGCGAATGTTGTCATGCTCAAACCGTTGCGCGGCGGGGAGCAGCAGCGCGTCGGGCTGGAAGAGTTGCAGCGGAAAATTTGTGAATTGATCAAGTGAGGAAATGAAAATGGCTGAGTTGGATTTGCACGAACAGGAACAGGTCGATGCGCTGAAAGCGTGGTGGAATGAAAACAACACTTGGGTGTTCGGTGTGCTGATAGTCGGTTTGCTCGGCTTTGCGGGGATGCAATTCTGGAAGGGGCACCAGGCCAGCCAGGCGGCCGAAGCGTCCAAGCTGTATGCGGAAGTGTTGAAGCAGGCTCAGTCCAATGATGCCAAGCGCATCGGCGATGCGGCGGATGCATTGGTCAGCCGTTACGGCAGCAGTGCTTACGCGCCGCGCGCGCAACTGTTTGCTGCTCAAGCCAGTTTGCAAGCTAAGGATGTTGCTCATGCCAAGGTGCAATTGCAATGGGTGATCGAACACGCGAGCGAAACCGGTTTGCAGGACGCGGCGCGCCTGAAACTGGCGAGCGTGTTGCTGGACGAGAAGAAATACGATGAGGCGCTCAAGCAACTGGATGCCGCGCATCCCGAATCATTCACCGGGCTGTATGCCGATCTCAAAGGCGATGTGTTGAGCGCGCAAGGGAAGCTGGCCGAGGCGCGTGCCGCCTACCAGATGGCTTTCGACAAGACTGATGCCAAGAGCACCTACCGCAATTTGATCCAGTTGAAGATGGACGGATTGGGCGGAAAATGAAGCTGAATATCCGCCTGCTCTTTGCGTTGCTGCCTTTGGCGCTGGCTGCGTGCAGCAGCGATAAGGTCAAGATCGAACCGGCCAAGCTGGTCGACTTCAAACCGGCTGCCAAAGTTGAGGTGCGCTGGAATGTGGATGTCGGCGATGCCGGGCAGAGTGTGCTGTTTCCTGCGGTAACGCGCGAAGCGGTGTTCGCCGCCAACGCCAAGGGCAAGCTGTTCCGCCTTGAACGCAACACCGGCAAACAGGTATGGAGCATTGAGACCGGCTTTACCATCACCGGCGGTGTTGGCGCGGGCGAGGGATTGGTGCTGGTCGGCGGCGAGAAAGGCGAACTGGCCGCGTATGATGAGGACAGCGGCAAGCAGAAATGGCAAGTCAAGGTTTCCAGCGATGTGCTGAGTCCGCCGGGTATCGCCGATGGCATCGTGGTGGTGCGTACCGGCAATCAGCGCATCAGCGGCCTCAGCGCCAAGGATGGCAGCCGCTTGTGGTTGTATGAACGTTCCACTCCCACGCTCATTGTGCGCAGCCATGCGGGCATGGTGATTCGCAATGGCTTGGTGTATGCGGGTTTTGCTGCCGGCAAGCTGGCGGCTATCGGTTTGAATAACGGCATCGTGGTGTGGGAATCGTCGGTGTCGCAACCGCGCGGCAATACCGAACTGGAACGCATCAGCGACATCACCAGTTTGCCGGTGGTGGACGATACGCAAGTGTGCGCGGTGGCCTTTCAGGGCCGCTTGGCCTGCTTCGATGCCATCCAGGGCGGGGCGCTGTGGACGCGCGATGTCGCCAGCGACAAGGGCTTGGCCTTGTCCGGCAAGACGCTGTACCTCACCGATAGCGACAGCAATGTGCTGGCATTGGACAAGAGCAGCGGCGCTTCGCTGTGGAAGAACGGCCAACTCTTGATGCGCCGGGCAACGGCGGCCTATCCGCTGGATGGCCATTTGTTGTTGGGCGATTTCGAAGGTTATCTGCATGTGCTCAAGAGCGACGACGGCAGTTTCGTCGCGCGTTATAAAACCGATGGCGGTGCCATCAACATTTCTCCGGTGACGCTGGGAGATGGTGCGCTGGTACAGACCAGCGACGGCGGGCTGTATTCCATCGCTATTCACTAAAACATAATGCTACCTACACTCGTACTTGTTGGCCGTCCCAATGTGGGTAAATCCACGCTGTTCAACCGTCTCACGCGCAGCCGCGATGCACTGGTCGCCGACTTGCCGGGGCTGACGCGCGACCGCCACTACGGGCGCGGGCGCGTCGGCGAACGTCCTTATCTGGTAGTGGATACCGGCGGTTTGGAGCCGGTGGCCAAGGAAGGCATTCTGCACGAGATGGCCAAGCAGACGCGGCAGGCGGTGGACGAGGCCGATCTGGTGCTGTTCATCGTCGATGGCCGCGACGGACTCACGCCGCACGACCGCATTATCGCCACCCAATTGCGCAAGACCGGACGACCGGTGATGCTGCTGGTGAACAAGGCGGAAGGCATGCAGAGCGCGCGCGTCACTGCCGAGTTTCACGAGTTGGGGTTGGGGGCACCCATTCCGATTTCGTCGGCGCATGGCGACAACGTGGCCGAAATGATCGAGGTCGCGCTGGATGAATTGCCTGCCGCCGAGCCCGAAGTCGAAGTGAAATCCGATCAACCGAAATTGGCCATCGTGGGTCGTCCCAACGTGGGCAAATCCACACTGGTGAATGCGATTCTCGGCGAAGAGCGCGTCATCGCGTTTGACCAGCCGGGCACCACGCGCGATTCCATTTACATCGACTTCGAGCGCGACGGCAAGCAGTACACCATCATCGACACCGCAGGCGTGCGCCGTCGCGGCAAGGTGGATGAGGCTATCGAGAAATTCTCGGTGGTGAAGACCCTGCAAGCCATCGAGGATGCCAATGTGGTGGTGCTGGTGGTGGACGCGCGCGACCAGATTACCGAGCAGGATGCGCACCTCGCCGATTTCGTGCTGCAAGCCGGACGGGCGCTGGTGCTGGCGGTGAACAAGTGGGACGGTCTTGACGAATACAAACGCGATACCGCCAAGCGCGACATCGAGCGCAAGCTGCATTTTCTGAGTTTTGCCAAGCACCACTTCATTTCCGCGTTGAACGGTACCGGCGTGGATGCGTTGCTGAAATCGGTGAATCAGGCTTACACGGCGGCGATGACCAAGATGCCCACGCCGCAGCTCACGCGCGTGCTGGAAGAGGCGGTGCAGAAACAGCAGCCGCCGCGCGTCGGCTCCTTCCGTCCCAAGATGCGCTATGCCCATCAGGGCGGCAGCAATCCGCCGCTCATCATTATTCACGGCAGTGCGCTGGACAAAGTGCCGGACAGCTATCGCCGCTTTTTGGAATCAACCTTCTGCGATGCCTTCAAATTGCAAGGTACACCGCTGCGCATCGAATTCAAGTCGGGCAAGAACCCGTTTGCCGAGAAGAAACACGTGCTCACCGAGAGCGAGCAACGCGCCGCACATCGCGCCCGTATTCGGGGGCGCAGGCTGTACGGTTGATTATTACTTGTGGCATCATTTTGCCGATGGGACATTGACAGGATAGTCGAGCATGAATCAATCCAATACCGAAATGAGCAGTTTTCTGACGGAACTGGCGGGAGAGGCGACGCAGAAGCTGGAAGCGCAGCGTGCGCAACAGATGGATCAGCAGGCGAAGAACCAAAGCGTGAACGCTGCTCTGGATCGCGCCTTTCAGTTTTTCAATCTGTTTGCCAAGCATTTGAACGCGCTTGAACCCGAAGTTCCACGAATTTATGCGTTTGACGGAAAGACCCAGTTCTCGCGTTTGAAGTGGAAGAAGGGGGTTGCTGATTTTCGCAAGCAGAGTCTGGCGGACAACGCGCTGCTGGATCATGTGTTCTTTCAAGTGCGGCTGGATGCGCCCGAGCCGGTTATGTTGACCCGTCGTTGGGAACAGTATGAAGATGCCAGGAAAGACATTGAAGCTTTCGGGCTCAAGCCTATGGCAGATATGCACGATCTGTGGCGCAATCGTTCGCAGAGAGCCAACTTCCAGGTCAATCTGGAACCGGTGATTATGGTGCGCATGCTTTTTCATGGAAATTACGCGGACGGCAGCGTCAATCTCGAATGCAACAACCTTGACGGTTTTGGCGAGGTGAAAACCAGATTGAAGCCCGAACTGTTGCAGCCCGCCATATTCGATGGGATCGGTCGTTTTCTGATGGGGCGTTCCAATTCTTTGCCGCAGGAGTTGGGGCTCGCGCACTGTTTTTCGCGAAATTTTTAAACGCATTTCAGTCCGTTGCGCTCTTCCGTAACCCCCGATTTTCCAGTACAGTGCACTCCCCCAATAACAACAAAAGCAGACATCATGAGTACTAAAGGGCAACAACTACAAGACCCGTTCCTGAACGCATTGCGCAAGGAACATGTGCAAGTCGCCATTTATCTGGTTAACGGCATCAAACTGCAAGGCCAGGTCGAATCGTTCGATCAATACGTGGTGCTGTTGAAGAACACCGTCACCCAGATGGTTTACAAACACGCCATCTCCACCATCGTTCCCGCACGCGCTGTCACCATTCCGTTCGAAACCGAGTAATGCATGAATTAACGGCTGCCGCCAATACGGCGGTTTTGGTCAGTCTCGATTTCGGCGCACCGGATTACGCAGAAAGTTTGGAAGAGTTAAGGTTGCTGGCGGAAAGTGCCGGTGTGCAGACGCTTGCGCTGGTGGAAGGCAAGCGGCAACGTCCCGATGCATCCACTTTCGCCGGTAGTGGCAAAGTGGATGAGATCGCGGCGCTGGTCGAGCAACTGGAAGCGCCGCTGGTCATTTTCAATCACGACCTGTCTCCCGCGCAAATGCGCAACCTCACCGCCAAAATACAGACGCGGGTGATAGACCGCACCATGCTGATTCTGGATATTTTCGCGCTGCGTGCGCAGAGCCACGAAGGTAAAGTGCAAGTGGAGCTGGCGCAGCTCAAATATCTTTCGACGCGTCTTGTCGGCATGAACATGGATATGGGGCAGCAGAAGTTTGCCGTGGGCGCGCGCGGCCCCGGCGAAACGCAATTGGAATTGGACAGACGCAAGCTGGACAGGCGCGTGCATCTGCTCAACGAGCGGCTGAAACAGCTCAAGCGCCACCGCGAGTTGCAACGCAAGGCGCGCAACCGCTCCGACGTGATGTCGGTGTCCATCGTCGGTTACACCAACGCGGGGAAATCCACGCTGTTCAACCGGCTGACCAACGCCAGCGTGTATGTCGCCAACCAGCTTTTCGCCACGCTGGATACCACGGCACGCAAGATTTTTCTGGAAGGCGACAGTCCGCGACAAGTGATTTTGTCTGATACCGTGGGCTTCATCCGCCATTTGCCGCACGGTTTGGTGGCGGCGTTTCGTAGTACGCTGGAAGAAACGGCGCAGGCCGATCTGTTGCTGCATGTGGTGGATGTGAACAGCCCGGAGCGGCACGATCAAGTGGCCGAGGTCAACAAAGTGCTGACCGAGATCGGCGCACAGCATATCCCGCAAATCGTGGTCTTTAACAAGATCGACTTGCAGGGCTTGGAAGCGGGAGTGAAGCGTGACGAGTATGGTAAAATTGCCAGCATTCATTTGAGTGCAAGAACGGGCGCAGGTCTGGATGAGTTGCGGGCGGCGCTGGCCGAGGTGCGCGATACGCCGGTATCCGATGCGCAAGTGGAAGAATGGCATCCCCTGAATGACAACTGAGTTGAACTAAAAGGTAAGCAGGCTATGGGATTGAACGACCCGCAATGGGGCAACAAAAACAACGGCGGCCCTCCCGATCTGGAGGAGGTGGTGCGCAATCTGAATAAGAAAATAGCATCGCTATTTGGCGGATCCGGCGGCGGTGCGCCCAAGGGCGGAAGCGGCAATTCTTCCGGCGGCTTTGCAGGCGGGGCGGGGTTGATCGTGCTGATTGTGGTGCTGATCTGGCTCGCCAGCGGCTTCTATATCGTCGATGCCAGCCAGCGCGGCGTGGTATTGCGCTTCGGCAAGCAGGTGGAAATCACCGAGGCTGGTCCGCGCTGGCACTTCCCCTATCCCGTTGAGGCTGTGGAAGTGGTTAACCTGAGCCAGGTACGCACGGTCGAGGTTGGTTATCGCGATAATGTAAAAAATAAACAGTTGAGAGAATCGCTGATGCTGACCGATGACGAAAACATCATCGATATTCAGTTTGCCGTGCAGTATTTCCTCAAAGATCCCGCCGAATATCTGTTCAATAATCGCATGAGCGACAATCGCGCGGGCGATGAAAGGGAGATCGTGCGGCAGGCTGCGGAGACAGCTATCCGCGAAGTGGTGGGCAAGAGCAAGATGGACTTTGTGCTGTACGAAGGGCGCGAACAAGTGGCGGCTTCAACCACCAAGCTCATTCAGGATATTCTGGATCGTTATAAAGCCGGCATCATTA
The DNA here is from genome assembly GCA_028710605.1 of Sideroxydans sp. Lineage (GTDB taxonomy): Bacteria > Pseudomonadota > Gammaproteobacteria > Burkholderiales > Gallionellaceae > Sideroxyarcus. The sequence goes on along the minus strand of JAQTTU010000007.1, from coordinate 120,808 downwards.
TCAGCAAAGTTACCATGCAGAACGCGCAGCCGCCCGAGCAGGTGCAAGCCGCGTTCGACGATGCGGTGAAAGCCGGGCAGGACAGGGAGCGGCAGAAGAACGAAGGCCAGGCTTATGCCAACGATGTCGTGCCGCGAGCCAAGGGGGCGGCAGCGCGTTTGATGCAGGAGGCGGATGGCTACAAGCAAAGCGTGATCGCCAACGCCGAGGGTGATGCCAGCCGCTTCAAGCAGATTCTGGTCGAATACGAAAAAGCGCCACAGGTGACGCGCGAGCGCATGTATCAGGACATGAAACAGCAGATTCTCACCAGCACCAGCAAGGTGATCGTGGATCAGAAAAGCGGCGGCGGCAACTTGCTGTATCTGCCTCTGGACAAACTGATCCAGAGCACCAGTCAGGGAGCTGAATTGCCGTCGTCAAAGCCCACTGAACAACTGACATCGCCAGCGTCCGGGGATGCGCCCGCAGTGCGAGTGCTCGGTCGCGAAAGAGAGGCTCGCTAATGAAACTGAATACAACCAATTTTCTGGTGGTTGCCGTTATTGCGCTGATTCTGGCAAGCATGAGTGTTTTTATTGTCGATCAACGCCAGACCGCTATCGTGTTCCAGCTGGGTGAAGTGATGCGTGTGGAAACCACGCCCGGGATCAAATGGAAAATGCCGCTGGTGCAGAATGTGCGGTTTTTCGATTCGCGCATATTGACGCTGGATGCCGCCGATCCCGAGCGCTTCATTACCGCCGAAAAGAAAAATGTGCTGGTGGATTCGTTTATCAAATGGCGCATATTTGATGTGAAGCAGTATTACATCAGTGTGGGCGGCGATGAAGTGCGCGCGCAAACACGGTTGATGCAGACGGTGAATTCGACGCTGCGCGAAGAGTTCGGCAAGCGCACTATTCACGAAGTGGTATCCGGTCAGCGCGACGAATTGATGAAAGTGGTGCAGGAAAAGACTGACGTTGATGCGCGCAAGATCGGCGTGGAAGTGCTGGATGTGCGTCTGAAACGCGTGGACTTTCCGCTGGAGATCAGCGATTCCGTGTATCGCCGCATGGATGCGGAGCGCAAGCGCGTGGCCAACGAATTGCGTGCGACGGGCAACGCCGAGAGCGAAAAAATCCGTGCCGATGCCGACAGGCAGCGCGAGGTGATTCTGGCTCAGGCCTACCGCGATGCGCAGAAAATCAAAGGTGAAGGCGATGCCAAAGCCTCAGCTCTTTACGCGGGCGCGTTCGGCCGCAATGCCGAGTTCTATGCTTTCTACCGCAGCCTGGATGTCTATAAGCAAGGCTTCAAAAGCAAGAGCGACATCATGGTGCTGGATGCCGGGTCACCGTTCTTCAAGTATTTGAAGGGCTCCGGCAAGGACGGCAAATAAGATTCATGGGCGACTTCTGGCTGGCGGCGTTGGGATTGATGTTGGTGCTGGAGGGAGTCATGCCGTTTCTGTTCCCCGCCGCATGGAAAGAAACATTGCGCAAGGTTGCACAATTTCAAGACGGACAAGTGCGCTTCATCGGACTGACGTTGATGTTGAGCGGGCTGTTGTTGATTTACTGGGTTAAATGAAAATGAATTGGCTTTTGCCGGAAAATATCCAGGACATGCTGCCGGACGAAGCATGGCGCATCGAAGGTTTGCGCCGTGATGTGCTGGAAATGCTGCGTCTGTCCGGCTATCAACTGGTTTCTCCTCCCTTGCTGGAATACGCCGAATCGCTGCTCATCAACGACAGCGAAGATATGGATTTGCGCAGCTTCAAGCTGGTTGATCAATTGAGTGGACGCACGCTGGCTTTGCGCGCCGACATCACGCCGCAGGTGGCACGCATCGACGCGCATCTGCTCAACCGTCAGGGGGTAACACGCCTGTGTTACGCGGGCAGTGTGTTGCATACTCAGCCCGCCGGGCTGATGCGCACGCGCGAGCCGCTACAGATAGGCGCGGAGTTGTACGGCCACGGCGGCATCGAAAGTGATCTCGAAGTGCAGCGGCTGATGCTGCAAGCGCTGGCGCTGATGGGCATACAGGGCGTGCATCTCGATCTTGGACACGTCGGCGTTTTCCGCAGTCTGGTCAAACGCGCTGCTATTTCGGCGGATCTCGAAGCGGAACTATTCAACGCCCTGCAACGCAAAGATGTGCCGACTTTGCGCACGCTGGTCGCAGAATTGCCGCAGGATGTGCAATCCGCATTGCTGGCGTTGCCGCAACTCTACGGCGGTGTCGAAGTCATTGCGCGTGCGCGTGCGATCTTGCCTGCTTACCCGGAAGTGACGGCAGCACTCAACGAACTGGAACAAGCCGCAACGCATCTGAAAACCTTGGCGCGCGACATCGGCATCGATCTGGCCGAACTGCGCGGTTACCACTATCACAGCGGCATGGTGTTCGCGGTCTATCATGCAGGCAGCCACGATGCCATTGCACTGGGCGGGCGCTATGACGACGTGGGCAAGGCGTTCGGTCGCGCGCGTCCGGCCACCGGCTTCAGTATGGATTTGCGTCAATTGCACGGCCTGTTGAACAAGCAGGCACAGCAGAAGGCGGTTCACGCGCCCTATCGTCAGGATGCGGCGCTGGATGCGGCTATTGCCGCATTGCGCGCACAGGGTGAAATTGTTGTGGTCGATTTGCTGGGCAAAGCCGAGTACCACCACGAATTGAATTGCGACCGCGAGCTGGTATTGCGCGACGGCAAGTGGGTTGTTGTCGAAATGAAAATTTGAACCTTGAGATAGGAACGGAAAAATGTCAAAGAACGTGGTTGTGATCGGTACGCAATGGGGCGATGAGGGCAAGGGCAAGGTGGTCGATTGGCTGACCGACCACGCGCAAGGCGTGGTGCGTTTTCAGGGCGGACACAATGCCGGGCACACGCTGGTCATCAACGGCGAGAAGACCGTGTTGCACCTGATCCCGTCCGGCATCCTGCGCGAAAAAGTGATGTGCTACATCGGCAACGGCGTGGTGGTTTCTCCCTCCGCCCTGCTCAAGGAAATGGACAAACTGACTGAGGCGGGTATTCAGGTGTATGACCGCTTGCGCATCTCCGAGGCCTGCCCGTTGATCCTGCCTTACCACGAGGCTTTGGACAAGGCGCGCGAAATCGCCAAGGGCGCGGGCAAGATCGGCACGACCGGACGCGGCATCGGCCCCTGCTACGAAGACAAAGTGGCGCGCCGCGCCATCCGTCTGCAAGACCTGTTCCACCGCAAACGTTTTGCCGCCAAGCTGGGCGAAGTGCTCGATTACCACAACTTCGTGTTGAAGAATTATTTGAAAGCGGAAGTGGTGGATTTCCAGAAGACACTGGACGAAACGCTGGCCTTGGCCGAGCGTCTGCAACCGCTGGTGCTGGATGTGCCGCGCGCCCTGTACGAAGCCAACAAGGCCGGACAAAACCTGTTGTTTGAAGGCGCGCAGGGCACGCTGCTGGACATCGACCACGGCACTTACCCGTTCGTGACTTCCAGCAACTGCATCTCCGGCGCGGCTTGTGCGGGCGCGGGTGTTGGCCCGCAGAGCCTGCATTACGTGCTGGGCATCACCAAGGCTTACACCACGCGCGTCGGCTCCGGCCCGTTCCCGACCGAACTGTACGATGCCGAACAGAAGCAAGATCCTATCGGCAAGATGCTGGCTGAAAAAGGCTGCGAATTCGGTGCCACCACCGGACGCGCGCGCCGCTGCGGCTGGTTCGATGCGGCCGCGCTCAAACGCTCCATCCAGATCAACGGTGTGTCAGGCTTGTGCGTGACCAAGCTGGACGTGATGGACGGCATGGAAACCGTGCGCATCGGCGTGGGTTACAACATCAACGGGCAGTTCAGCGACATCCTGCCGGTGGGCGCGGAATCGCTAACGGATTGCGTGCCGGTTTATGAAGACATGCCGGGCTGGAGCGGCAGCACTGTGGGCGTAAAGCGCTACGAGGAACTGCCGCAAGCGGCACGCAACTATCTGGAGCGCATTGCGGCCATCTGCGAAGTGCCGATCGACATGATTTCCACCGGGCCGGATCGCGACGAAACTATCGTAGTGCGTCACCCGTTCAAAGTCTGAGTCAGGTGATATTGTCGGAAAAATCGATCACGCATCGCCGGGGCGGTGCGTGTTTTTGTTTGATAGAAAAATGCGGAAATAAAAATGGCTCGCTTGCGCGAGCCATCATAAACTTGGTGCCCAGAAGAGGACTCGAACCTCCACACCTTGCGGCACACGGACCTGAACCGTGCGCGTCTACCAATTCCGCCATCTGGGCATTGCTTCGTAAGGGTGCGCACTTTAATTGCTTAAGGAATTTGTGTCAATGACGAAAAAGAAAAAAAGTATCCGCGAACTCGATCCGTTCATAGAACGCGAGCGCGAACAGTATGAACACCCGCTTCCCAGCCGCGAATTCATTTTGCAAATGCTGGCGGAGAAGGGGGTTCCGGTAGAGCAGGACGAGTTGTGCAGCCTGTTGCAGATCGAATTGGACGAGGAAGAATTGTTCACCCGCCGCCTGCGCGCGATGGAGCGCGACGGCCAGATTATGCGCAACCGCAAGCGCGCGATCTGCGTGGTCGATAAGCTCGATCTGGTCAAGGGTAAGGTGCAGGGGCATCCCGACGGCTTCGGCTTTCTGATCCCGGACGATGGCAGTGCCGACTTGGTGCTAAGCGCCAAGGAAATGCACAAAGCGCTGCACGGCGATACCGTGATGGCACGTGTCGGCGGCGAGGATAAACGCGGTCGGCGCGAGGCCAGTATTGTTGAAGTGCTGGAATACGCCAACACGCGCGTGGTCGGTCGTTTGTACGAAGAGCACGGCATTCAGTTCGTGGTCGCCGAAAACCGCCGTATCAGCCAGGACATTCTGGTTGCAGCGGGGCAAAGTGGCAACGCGAAAGCGGGGCAGGTAGTGATGCTGGAGATTATGCAGCAGCCCTCAAAGCACGCGCAGCCTATCGGTCGCATCGTCGAGGTGCTGGGCAACTATGCCGACCCCGGCATGGAGATCGAGATCGCTTTGCGCAAGCACGATTTGCCGAACGAATTTCCGCATGAAGCCAAGCAACAGGCCGAGGCATTTTCTCCCGAAGTAAAACCCGCCGATTACGCCGGACGCGAAAGCGTGGCGAAGTTGCCGCTGGTGACGATTGACGGCGAGACGGCGCGCGACTTTGACGATGCGGTGTATTGCGAGCCGAACGGCAGCGGCTTCCGTCTGGTGGTGGCGATTGCCGACGTGAGCGCCTATGTGAAATCCGGCGACGCGCTGGATAAAGAGGCAATCAATCGCGGCAACTCGGTGTATTTTCCGCGCCGCGTGATCCCGATGTTGCCGGAAGAATTGTCCAACGGCCTGTGCTCGCTCAACCCCAATGTCGAGCGCCTGTGCATGGTGTGCGACATGCAGATCAGCGCTGCGGGTGATATTGAAAAACATCGTTTCTATCCGTCGGTGATGTTCTCGCATGCGCGTCTGACTTACACGCAAGTGGCCGACATGCTGGCCAATCCTCAGGGCGAAAACGCGCAACAGTACGCTGCCGTGCTGCCGCACATCAACAACCTGTACAAACTGTTCCACACCTTGCTGCAAGCGCGCGAGAAACGCGGCGCGATCGACTTTGAAACGGTCGAAACGCAGATGATTTTCAATGACCAGGGCAAGATCGAGAAGATCGTACCGGTGGTGCGCAACGATGCGCACAAGCTGATCGAGGAATGCATGCTGGCGGCCAACGTGTGCGCGGCGGCTTTCCTGAAAGAACATGGGCATCCGGTGTTGTACCGCGTGCATGAAGGCCCGACACCGGAAAAGCTGGAAGCGGTGCGCGAGTTCTTCAAGGAGTTCGGTCTGCAACTGGGCGGCGGCGACGATCCGCAAGCGGCGGATTATTCCAAGCTGCTCAAGCAGATCAAAGGCCGTCCCGATGCCGGATTGCTGCAAACCGTGATGCTGCGCTCCCTGCGTCAAGCCGTGTATGCGCCGGAAAATCTCGGGCACTTCGGCCTCGGATACGAGGCTTACGCGCACTTCACTTCGCCGATACGCCGCTATCCCGATTTGCTGGTGCACCGCGCCATCAAAGCCGTGCTGCAAGGCAAACAATACAAGCCGCAACTCAAATGGGCCGACCTCGGCGTGCATTGTTCGATGACCGAACGCCGTGCCGACGATGCCACGCGAGACGTGGAAGCGTGGCTCAAGTGTTTCTATATGCGCGACCATCTGGGCAGCGTGTTCGACGGCACGATTTCCTCGGTCACCGGCTTCGGCCTGTTCGTGTCGCTGGACGATTTGTATGTCGAAGGTCTGGTGCACGTGTCCGAACTGGGCGCGGACTATTACCACTTCGATGCCACCAAGCACCAGATGCTGGGCGAGCGCACCGGCAAACGTTATCGCTTGGGTGATCGCGTCAAAGTGAAAGTGGTACGGGTGGATATGGAAAGCACCAAGATCGACTTCGTGCTGGAAGGCGAAATCGCCGCATCCGGTAACGACGATATTGATGTCGGCGCATGGGGCGCGACACCGCCCAAGAAGGCGAAGAAAACAGAGAAGAGTAAAGCAGGGAAACGTCATGGCTGAGTCACGCATCATTCACGGCTTCCATGCCGTCACCGCACGCATCCGCCAGAACGCCGACAGCGTGCTGGAAGTGTTTGTCGATACCGGACGCCGCGACCCGCGCGCGCGCGACCTGCTGAAACTGGCCGAGAGCAGCGGCGTGCGCATCATTCAAGTGGATGGCAAACGTCTCGACGGCATGGCCGGAACACCGCGCCATCAGGGCGTTGCCGCGCGGGTGGATGCATCCATGAAAGTGCAGCATCTGGACGATGTGCTGGACACGCTGACCGAACCGGCATTGTTGCTGGTGCTGGATGGCGTGCAGGATCCGCACAATCTGGGCGCGTGTCTGCGCAGTGCCGATGCCTTTGGAGTGCATGCGGTGATCGCGCCCAAAGACCGCGCGGTGGGCATCAACGCTACGGTGGAGAAGGTGGCCTGTGGAGCGGCGCAGACCGTGCCTTACATCACTGTCACCAATCTGGCGCGCACCCTGCGCGAACTGAAAGAGCGCGACATCTGGGTGATCGGTATGGATGGCGAAGCGGAAACGAACTTGTATGATGTGCGGCACACGGGCGCAGTAGCCTGGGTGCTCGGTGCGGAAGGCGAGGGTTTGCGCCGCTTGACCAGAGAAACTTGCGATCAGTTGGTGCGCATCCCGATGCAGGGCAGTGTGGAAAGTTTGAATGTGTCAGTGAGCACCGGTGTGTGCCTTTACGAAGCAAGAAGGCAGAGGGCAGTAAAATAAAAATATAAAATTGCAGGGGAGAGGATGATGCAGAAGTTCGATTTTTCGATACTGACGCGCGACGGGCAGCGTATTGTCAGCGTGGTCATTGCGGGACGCGATCAGGCGGAGGCGGAAAGAAAACTGCGCCAGATGTATCGCAACTGCGAAGTGGTGAGTTGCAATTCGAAACAGGTGACTGATCACAAGATACAGCAAGCGGTGTCTGTCGAGGATCTCATTTCGCTGATTTCGAAATAAGCCTTACCCGATAAATCCGTCGGACATCAATTCGTCCAGCAGTTCCTGATAATCGGTCGCGCCGCGACTGGTCGGGGCGTGTTCGAACACGGTTTTATTTTCCGCCGGACTCTCTGCCAGGCTGACGTTTTCCGCAATACGCGTGCGGCACACATCCGCACCGAAACGCTCTTCCAGTATTTTCAGAATATCCCATGCCATGCGCCGCCTCCCGTCGAAACGGGTGAGCAGATAGCGCCGTTTGACGCGGCGTTTGAGTACCGGCTCCAGCGCATTCAAGGTTTTTTCGATTTGAAACGCCCCCTGGGCGGAAAGATGGTCGGCGGAAACCGGAACGATCAAGCCGTGGCAGGCGAATATCGCGTTCAGCGACAGCACGCCGATCAGCGGGCTGCAATCCATGACGACATGCGACTCGCTCTTGTCGAAATGTTCGGCTTGCAAGGTGGCGTTCAGCTTGTTCACCACGTTGAATCCCTTGCCGAACAGCACATCCACTTTGGCCAATTCAATGTGCGCCGGAACCATTTGTACTGCATTGGGCGAGGGTTGCAACAGATCGCGCAACAGGCGGCTGTGCTGAAAAATGCCCATCACGGTTTCATCGCCGGACTTGGCCGTCACACTGGAGATGGCGCTGAGTTGCGCCTGCGGGTCGAGGTCGATGGCGTAAGTAAGACGACCGCTGCGTTGCAATGCCGCAGCGAGATTGAGTGCAGTGGTGGTTTTGCCGACACCGCCTTTTTGATTGAAGACCGCGATAATACTCATAAGATCAGCGCAACAATTCCTCGATCTTGCGGTTTGCAGCCTGCAATTTTTTGAATAATGCCAACAGCAGCGCCTTGTTCATGTGTGCCCTCGCCTCGCCCTGAATATTGTCGAGAGAAACTTTTCTGATTTCTGCCACCACGAGCTGGCCGTCCGCGATCACGGTGGCCGAGCGCTGCAACGTTTCATGGGTGAAAAATACGCCTTCGCCCAGACACTCGCCGCTGCGGATAACCCCGACGGGTTTGCCTTTGTAGTAAGCGGTGGCACTGCCGAACAGAATGACAAAGAATGACGACATGCTATCTCCTTCGGTCGTCAGCGTCGCACCGCGCGCGAAGGTTTTGATCTCGGCTTGTTCGGCGATGGGGGTGAGCCATTCGCTGGGGATGGGGTCGAAGAACGAGCATTTGCGCATCTCGACAAACTGGTTTGAAACGGCTTCATCGAGGCTTTTGGTGAAGCTGGCAAGGCTGGCTTGAATGGCATCAAACTCGTTCATATTCCCTCCGCATACGCAATGTTTTCCAAACTTACCACAAGCCGTGACGGATGTGTTGTGTAGTGAAATTCCGCTACACTCCCGTCTATGAAACTGACACCGGAATGGGACAAACAGCGATTGTTGAGCGAAGCGGCGTATGCGCCGCTGCATCCGTTTGTCGATTGCTTCAAGGAGGAATGTTTTCCGACATTGCAGGATCAGAACGCGCTGCTCGCGGCACAACAGCCAACCATCACTACGTTGAGCGGGCATGTGCTGCGCTTCGTACCGCAGGAATACGGCAAGCTGCCGTTCGAGGCGCAATACGAGCCGCGCTGCTATCTGAAAGGCGAAGTGCCGACGCGCGAAAACAACTGGCACGATTTACTCAACGCGCTGATCTGGTTTGTCTTTCCCAAAGCCAAAGCCGCCATCAACCAGCGCCATTATCTGGCGCTGACTACCGAGGACAAAGCAACGCTGCACAGCCAGCGCGGCACGGTGCGCGACACCAATACCTTGTTCGACGAATCCGGTGTCGTCGTGGTATATGCCGACGATGAGCTGGCCGCACTGCTGCGCAATTTTCAATGGAAAGAATTATTCTGGCAGCGGCGCGCGCAAGTGCAATCAAGCATGGGCTTCTACCTGTTCGGCCACGGTCTGTACGAAAAAGCGCTGACCCCTTACGTCGGCATGACCGGACAAGGTTTGCTGCTGCCGGTGGCGCAGGAATTTTTTAGCTGGTCCATGCCGCAACGCATGGCGCATCTGGATAGCATGCTGGCGCAATATTTGAATGCGCCCGAACATTGCCGCAGCACGCGCGAACTGACACCCGTGCCTCTGCTGGGTATTCCGGGCTGGGCAGCGGAAAATGAACACGCGGCGTATTACGACAACACCCACTACTTCAGATCGGGCAGACATGGACACTCGGCAAAGTAACAAAATCAGCTTTTGGAAATTGTGTCTCTGCTTGCTCTGTATCACCTCCGCGCAAGCCGAAGAATTTCCGCAGAAGCTGGAAGGCGATGTCGGCGCGGGCGCTTACTACACGGGCAGCACCATTGTCAGCAAAAGCGGCGCAGTCAGCGTGCTGCCCTACGGCGATTTCAAATACGGCAGAGCGTTTGCCCGGGTTGACACGCTGGGCATCAAAACCGTGAAGATGGGTTACGGTTATCTGGAAGTCGCGGGGCGCGTCAGCATGGACGGATTCAGCGCAGATACGCCCGTGCTGCAAGGTCTGCACGACCGGGTAATGCCCGTTCCCTTGGGCTTGGGCACGCTTCAGATCACGCCGGTGGGCGGCTTCTATATCAACGCTTTCCACGATGTGAGGCAGTCCAAAGGTAACCGCGTCGAGATGCTGTGGGGCGGGAAAGTTGAACTGCCGCGCGTGACGCTATATCCGCTGTTGGGGGCAGAATATTTTTCTCAAGAGTACGTGCGCTATTACTACGGCATCTCGCCGCAGGAAGCCGCCGCCAGCCTGTATGCCGCCTATCAACCCGGTGGCGCATACAACGGCTTCATCGCACTGATTATCGATGTCGAACTGACCCCTGAATATCATCTGAACGCCTACCTGCGCCACAAGCGGCTGGGCGATGCCATCCAGCAAAGCCCCATCGTTACCCGGCGCTATCTGGATACCGGCTACCTCGCGCTGAGTTATCGCTTCAAGTAATCGGAGAACGCGTTTACGTGAAAAATTCATTCGCCCTGGTAGCCTGCATTCTGATTGCATTGCTGCCCACCACCGCGCGCGCCGAACCCGAAGCCGCGATGTCCATCATCGACCAGCAACTCTCCGCCCACCCCGGACAAAGCGGCATCTATGTGCTGAACAGCGGCGAAGAAGCGTTGTTCGCCCGGGCGTGGCTGGCCGACCACGCGCAACATTCCATCGAGGTGCAATACTTCATCTGGAGCGCCGACAACATCGGCATTTTGGCCGCCGAGGCTTTGTTGCGCGCGGCGGAGCGCGGCGTGAAAGTGCGCATCATTGTGGATGACTTGATGATAGACGCGCCGGACGAATCGTTGCTGGCGCTGGCGCGTCATCCCAATATCGACATCCGCATCTACAACCCGAAAAGTTCGGTCGGCGTGCCGCTGCAAAAACGCGCGCTGAATGTGGTCGGCGATTTTCGCGGCGTAAACCAGCGCATGCACGACAAGACCTTCATCGTCGATGGCAAGGTGGCGATCACCGGCGGGCGCAACATGGCCGCCGAATATTTCGATTACCACCACGAATACAACTTCCGTGACCGCGACGCGCTGGTGCTGGGCGATGCCGTGACAGCCATGCAGCAGAGTTTTGAAAACTTCTGGCGCAGCCCGCTGTGCGAGCCAGTCGAAGAGTTATACGACGGCCTCGGCCTGATGCAAAAGAACGTGCGCATCGACGATCAGCAGATCGCCAAGGTTTATCGCGAGCTGCACGAGTACGCCAATGCACCTGAGAATTTCGAGCCGCAAATCCGCGAAGCCATCAACAGCGTGCCCACCGCCTTCCCGCGACTGGCCGAACAAATCGCGTGGGGCAAAGTGGAATTCATCAGCGACATTCCGGGCAAGAACAGCAACCGTTTCAGCCTGGGCGGCAAGGGCAGAACCACCTCGGCGCTGGCGCAACTGGTCGAATCCGCGCGAACAAACATCGTCATCCAATCGCCGTATCTGGTGCTGTCCGATGATGCCACCGAGCTATTCCAGAACGCTATCGCGCGCGGCGTAAAAATCCGCATCAACACCAACTCCCTCGCCTCCAGCGACAACCTGCAAGCCTCCAGCGGCTACCGCAACCAGCGCGAAAAATTGCTAAAAATGGGACTGGAAATTTACGAATACAAACCCGACCCCGCCATCCGCAAGCAACTGCTGCACAGCGCCCTCACCGGAAAAATCAAACCGCCCATCTTCGCCCTGCACGCCAAAACCCTGGTCGTCGATACCGCCAAAGTTTACATCGGCACCTACAACCTCGACCCCCGCTCCGAAAACCTCAACACCGAAGTCGGCGTAATCATCCATAACGAAAATGTGGCTCGCGCAGTGGAGGCAGCAATCGCCACCGACATGCAACCCGAAAATAGCTGGAACGCCGCGACGGACGAAGCCGACCAACAGGTCTCGTTTTTCAAACGCAGTAAAGTTAGGTTCTGGCAAATGCTGCCGATCAAACCGTTGTTGTGAGGAAAATGGAATGGGGCGATGCTTGTAGAACGCCTATTGGCGGGCATCTGCAACGAGTGTTTGGTGTAGATTGGCAATTGACGGGCGTTGCGGGGCAGGTGGCTTGATAATTATTTTATGAGTAGGAGCTGATTTATTCTTCCGTTCGTGGTGAGCTTGTCGAACCATGAACGGAGGAATAAATCAGCCGAGCAGACACTCCATCAGTCCTTAGCCCATCTCAGAGCGAACGGATTTACTTAGCGTACCCGCCCTTACCATCTGCATTGACACTAACCCGCCAACTCCATACAGTTCGCTCCACTTGCAGATATGCCAAACGCACATCGTGCCGCACGCACGGCGCGAGGCTCACAGCAGAATCCCCAGAACAGTGAGGCTGGCGCAGGATAAGTGCTCGTAGCGACGGGAAACATTGCCAACAGTTCATCTTGTTCAATAAAGGGGAAAACACTTGTCTTATCTCGTACCGAGCGCTCTTCGCACAAACCAGATGAATATATCGTGGCTTCAATTATTGGCTGATCGGACTCTATAAATTATGAATGACAAGTCAATGGAGCCAAACTTTCCGGTGCCTAAATTTGCCGCACAGCATCCAGCATGGTTGAGACTGGACAGTCAACTTCGATGGTATGACACAAAAAGCGTGCATGCCCAGCGTTGGTATAAGCGTATTAAACTGGTGCAGGTTGCGCTTGCCATCTTGATTCCGGTAATGAGTCTTTTGCCCGCAGATTGCGCCAAGTGGGCCACGGCAATTTCGGGCACTATGATCGCTTTGCTCGAAGCGGTTCAACAGATGAATCAGTATTCGACGCTTTGGGTTACTTACCGGTCTACGGCTGAGCGATTGAAACACGAGAAATTTTTGTTCCTGTCGGCGGCGGGGCCCTACCGCGCGCTGCCTGAGTCTGAGCGGTTGATCCTGCTTGCAGAACGCGTGGAGGAGCATGTCTCCACGGAGCACGCCAACTGGTTCAATGAAACGCGGCGCGTAGCGTCGACCGTAAAACCGGAGGGGAAATGATGGAAGTGGCGCGACCAGTTACGCTCCGTGTCGGCCAACGCGAGTTGCCGTTGCCAGTTTACTTTCCATCTATTTCTTCGGTTAAGACGGCGTTGCGCCCTAATGATTACCTACAGCTTTTGTCGTCGCTGGTGGGTATAAATAGCCAGTTCCTTGTTTCGGCTTTTGACTTGGCCTCCATAGACAATTCAGAGCAAGTCGTGCAGATGTTGCGAACGTCCAATAAGGCTGGTGCGGTAACGCTGATGGACTCTGGGAACTATGAGAGTTTTTGGAAAGATGCTCAGGATGACTGGACGCAAGCAGCTTTTCACAAGGTCTTGGGAACATTTGCTTTCGACCTCGCGTTTGGTTTTGACGAACAGAATCCACCGAATGAATTTTCGGAACACGTTGCGCTGGTTGTCGCGCGATGGCGCGCAGATCAGGCAGCGGTAGCCGATTGCTTGATTGTGCCAATCGTTCATGGCACTGCCGACGAGTTGCCGACTCTTTGTGCGGCAGTCGTTGCTGAGACCTGCGTTCCGATGATCGCCGTGCCGGAGCGCAGATTGGGCGACGGCGTGACATCGCGCGCCCGCGCGGTTGAGGCAATCCGCCGAGAGCTTAACAAACAGGGGCGCTACGTTGCGCTTCATCTGCTTGGAACGGGCAACCCGATTTCAATTGCGCTCTACACTGCGATGGGCGCAGACAGCTTCGACGGTTTGGAGTGGTGTCAGACTGTTGTTGATCATGACACGGCATTGCTCTTCCACCTATCGCAGGCGGAATTCTTTGCTGGGCAAACTCAGTGGGCCGACGCTGGCCTATCCTTTCAAGCCAGAACGCTGGCACACAATCTTGAATTTTACTCGGGGTGGATGCAGCGCTTGCGTAAGGCCGTATCAAACGGGGCGGTGGTTGATTTTTGCCGCCACAACTTTCCAGATCGTGTATTCCGGCAATGCGCGTTAGATTTCGGATGGTAATGACCATGAACGTATACATCATCAACCGGACAATTCGCGCCATGTGCATCGAGGTGAATTCACAAAGTGGCACAGTGCAGGATTGGCAACAGCTCACAGAAGAAGAATTGCTCTATGAAGCGTCAGTGTGCATGTTTGGCAGCCAGATGGTGTTTGAGCTGGCTGTGGCAATCGCCGACCGATTGCGTGTCGAGGGTTTTTTGCGACCGCAGAAGCATGGGTTCAACCGAGCTGCCTATGAATCCAACATTGTCGCCGTGCTTTCCGAACCCTTACCTATCAGCAACAAAGATGACACTACCCGCTGGGTGCGTCCGCGATTCAAGAATCGATTGGCCTCGTTACTGACGACAACAGTCGCAGAGGTGTATGGGAATGCACGATCCATTCGTGAGTTACTGTGCTCTGCGAAAACGGCCAAGGAGGCGCGCGAAGCTCTAATTCAGAATGTATGGGGATTTGGCCCCAAACAGGCCAGCCTTTTTTTGCGCCGTGTTGGCTACTGCTCAGACCTCGCTGTTCTGGACGTTCACGTATTGGATTACCTCCGCCTGACTCGCGGGGTTACGCTCGCGCCAAGCAGGCTTGGATGCCTGTCGTTCTACGAAAAAATTGAAGATACGTTTCGTGAGGTTGCAGCCGAATTTGGTCACTCCCTCGGCTGTGTTGATCTGGCCACTTGGTTGACGATGCGAGTGGCAAAACGGGAGGCTTACTTGTGAGTTTCGTCAACCTTGTTTCCGGCGGACTCGACTCAACCCTGATTGGCGTGATGGCGAAAAATGACACCATCGAGCACTTCCCACTTTTTATTGACTATGGACAACGGGCTGCCAGCAAGGAGTGGGAAACCTGCGTGGCCGTCCATAAGCAGCTTGATCTTCCCGAGCCGACGAGAATGGATTTGTCCGGCTTCGGACGTGTGATTATTTCCGGCCTGACGAATTCTGATCTCGACGTGAAGAACGATGCATTTACTCCAGGGCGCAATCTGATGTTTCTGTTGATGGGCAGCGCCTACGCTTACCAGCTTGGCGCTTCTTCTGTCGCAATTGGCCTTTTGTCCGAGCAGTTCAGCTTGTTCCCGGATCAATGCTCTCATTTTATCGCCCAGGCCGAATCTACTATTGAGACTGCAATGGGGCGAAGGATAAAAATACTGACTCCACTTTTCGATTTTGGCAAAGCAGATGTTGTCAGTCTCGCGCAGGAAAAAGGAGTGGGCGGAACGTACTCGTGCCACACTGGCGAGGCTCAACCTTGTGGGCAATGCATCTCGTGTATGGAATTTCAATTCAACAAAGGGGAATGACATGGGCGGTGGCTCCGGCGGCGGTTTGTACGGTTCAGACATCAAGAGCCTTGAGGAAAAGGTGCGGCAGCGTCTCGATGAAGCCAAGGTAGATGTGAGTCGGCACGTTTTCATCAGTTTTGATCACGAAGATATGAATGAAGTAAACCTGCTTAGAGGCCAGGCGAAGAACGACAAAGTTGACCTCCAGTTCGATGACCATTCAGTCAAGGAGCCTTATGACAGCAATAACGCGGACTACATCAAACGAAACATCCGTGAAAAAATTGATCGCTGCTCCGTAACTCTGGTGTACCTATCTGAAAAATCGGCAACGAGCAAATGGGTTAATTGGGAAATTGAGGAAAGCTTCAAGCGCGGCAAAGGAGTGATTGGTGTCTATAAAGGCGACACACAACCTGCAAAGATTCCCCCTGCATTCCAGCAGAACGGATGCAAGTCCGTGAAATGGGAACATACTGCGATTATGAAGGCAATTGAAGAAGCGAATGCCAAGCGCTGATTGTTTGACTAATTGAGATTAATAGGGTCGTACAAATCGATAGTGTCATACTTGATTGATCCACCCACCACCCATCAAAACGCCCCTTACACGGGGCGTTTTGCATTGCTGTTTCACTACGCAACCCCGTGATGATTGTCTTGACAATCGTATCCATTCGGATACCATGCTGTACATGAACACTTTTCTTAAATCGGAAGAGTTTGATGATTGGCTGGCCGGTCTTAAAGACAAAATCGGCAAGGCCGTAATTGCGCGGCGCATTGAGCGTGCCGAAGCCGGGCATTTTGGGGACTGCGAACCCGTGGGTGAGGGTGTTTCTGAAATGCGGATTCATGTCGGCCCCGGCTATCGCGCATATTTCATTCGCCGTGGTGAGGTGATCTATTTTCTGTTGCTGGGCGGTGATAAATCTACCCAGAAACGTGACATCAAGCGCGCTATCGAAATGGCGCGCGCTTTGCCCAAGGAGTGACCATGACTAAATTTACCCCCTTTGATGCTGCCGACTATCTGGATGACGACGAGACAGTAGCCGCTTATATTTCTGCCGCGTTGGAAGAAGATGATCCCGACGCATTTCTTGCCGCGCTGAAAACAGTGGCGCGCGCGCGTGGCATGACACAGCTTGCCAAGGATACCGGGTTGGGGCGCGAGAGCCTGTACAAAGCCCTTGCCCCCGGCGCAAAGCCCCGATACGACACGCTGTTAAAAGTGATGCGTGCATTGGGCATTTCGCTGCAAGCCAAAGTTGCGCATGTTTGAACCCGCGCAATCACGCAATCCACTCGCGGGGTTGCAAGTCATCTTATGAACCCGCAAAAAGTCCACCGCGAACACGTCGCCAAGCTGGAAGATTTGCCCAACATCGGCAAGGCGATGGCGGCGGATTTGCGCGGTATCGGCATAGTCGCGCCCGCGCAGCTTGCCGGACGGGATGCCTATCAATTATACGAAGCGCTGTGCCGCAAGACGGGCGTGCGCCAGGATCCGTGCGTGATCGACACGTTTTTGTCCATCGTGTTTTTCATGGATGGTGGCGAGGCGTTGCCGTGGTGGGCGTTCACGCAGCAGCGCAAGCGGCATCTGGTGCAGCTGGGCGGCACATGACAGACTTTGCGCTCTGATAATTTCATGTCGAGGCAAGCAGGATGCGGAGTTCCCTCACCCCAACCCCTCTCCCAGTGGGAGAGGGACTTTGCCCCCTTCTCCCGCCGGGAGAAGGGCTGGGGATGAGGGGTTGCGCTCTATAGGCACAATATGAATTTGAAAGCATACCTGCCTGCCAAGCCGCGCCAATAGGCGATCTGCATCGAGCGCATGGTGTAGATCGCCTATTGACGGGCGTTCCCGAGAGGGTGTGTTTTCAAAAACATTAAATTTTCCCTAAGCGGAAATGCTTCGGGCGCATTTCACTCCGCTCATCACCGCTCCCTCCAGCGTCGCCGGATAGTCGCCAGCCGTGTAGTCGCCAGCTAGCAGCAAATTGGAAAGCGCGGTGTGTTGCGAGGGGCGTTGCAGGTTGGGCGCGCAGCAGAAGGTGGCGCGTTTTTCGGCGATGACTTTGAACCAGTGCGGCGTGGCGGTGATGCCGAATTCTTCGCGCAATTCGTCTATGACTTTTTGCGCCAACTCGTCCTGACTCAATTCCTGATGGATGCCTTCCGCGCTGATGACGGCGGCGAGCAGGCCCAGTTGCCCGGCGATCTGCCCTTTGTCGAACAACCATTGGCTGAAGCGTTGATGCAAGCCGAGCATGGGGTGCGGCAAGCGCACTTGCGGCGGGTATTGCAGATACACGGTGTAGATCGGTTGGTGTTGCAGGCCGTCGATCTGGGCGACGCTGTGGGCAAGCGCGGCGATGGGGCGCAGCAATTTGGCGGCAACGCTGGGCGAGGTGGCGCAGATGATGTGGCTGAAGGTGTGCGTGCCGTCGGCGGCGGCGAGTGTTATGTCGTTGTCGTTGGGGACGATAGCTTCCACGCCGCAGGAGGTGAACACTTTGCCGCCGTTTCGTTCGATGTACGCCGCCGCGCGTTGCGGGAACAGCGCTGTGAAGTCGATGTGCGGCAGCAGCATGTCGCTATCGGCGCGGGTGCGGTTGAGCGCGTCGCGCAGAACGTTGAGCAGCACTTGGGCGGAAGCTTTGTGGATGGGGGTGTTCAGCGCGGCGATGCACAGCGGTTCCCAGAGTTTTGAAGTCAGGGTGGCATCTTGTCCGTATCGGGCGAGTAACGAAGAGACGGTGATGTCGGATGAACCCTCACCCCCCTTCGACAAGCTCAGGACAGGCCAAGCCTCTCCCGCCAGCGGGCGAGGGAGTGTGAAGTTGAGGCGTTGCAGGGTGAGCATGAAGCGCGCGGCTTTCATACGTTCGCTCCAGGTCAGTCCTTGTGCGGTGAGCAGCGCGACCAGCAAATGCAGCGGGGCGGGCAGGCGTGGCGCTTTGAGCGAGAATTGTCCGTGCAGATCGAGCTGCAAAGGCAGTCGCAGAAAATCCTGTTCGATGTCGCCGCCGACCAGTTCGATCAGGCGCAAGGTTTCGCGGTAGCAGCCGAGCAGCAGGTGCTGGCCGTTGTCCAGTTGCGTGTCGTTGAACATCACACCGCGCGCGCGTCCGCCCAGTTGTTTGGCGCTTTCAAACACGGTGATGGAGATGCCGCGCGAGGCGAGTTCGGCGGCAGCGGACATACCGGCATAGCCGCCGCCGATTACACCCACAACCAACCCCTCTCGGCCTCCCCTTGTCAGGGGAGGAGTCGCGTCACCTCCCCTGATAAGGGGAGGCCGGGAGGGGTTTAGTTCTTGAACCAAGTTTTAACCGCCAGCCACAATTTGTACCGCGTCGTCAGCGACACGTGTTCCTTTAACACATGGCAACCGCTGGCAATGATTTCATCCAGCACCGCCCGATAAATCGCGGCCATGATGAGTCCGGTGACTTGCGCCTTGCGGTCAACTGCAGGCAGGTGGGCGAGGGCTTGCTGGTAATAACGTTGCGCACGCTCAATCTGGAACGCCATCAACTTGCGGAAATTTTCAGTTTCGCGCGAATTGAAAATGTCGTCCGCCGTTACGCCGAATTGCTGCAATTCATCCAGCGGCAAATAGATGCGGTTGCGCCGCGCGTCTTCGCCCACGTCTCGGATGATGTTGGTGAGCTGGAAGGCGATGCCCAGATCGTGCGCGTATTTCAGCGTGTCGCGGTCGGTGTAGCCGAAAATTTCCGCCGACAACAGGCCGACCACCGAGGCCACACGGTAGCAATACAGTTGCAGCGATTTGAAATCGGCGTAGCGCGGCTGGTCGAGATCCATCTCCATGCCGTCGATGATCTCCAGCAACAGCTCCTGCGCCATGTTGAATTGCTTGACGATGGGGACTAATGCCTGCGCCACCGGATGTTGCGGTCGGCCAGAGTAGATGGCCGCCACTTCGTTGCGCCACCAAGCGAGCGTGGTGCGCGCTATGGCAGCATCGGAGGTTTCATCCACCACATCGTCCACCTCGCGGCAGAAGGCATACAGCGCCGTGATCGCGCGGCGCTTGTCCCGGGATAGGAAGCGGAAGCTGTAGTAAAAACTGGAGCCGCTGGCGGCGGCTTTGTCTTCGCAGTATTGGTCGGGTGTCATATTCAGAACGGTGCGCTTTTCGCCAGCATGATAACCCAGTCGAACGGCTTCAACACCGGGCGGCGACGGAACATGTCGTAGTCGGCGGCTTGCAGTTTATCGAGGATGCGCAGGCCGCCCGCGATAATCATGCGCATCTCCAGACCGATGCGTCCGCGCAGAATCGTGCCCAGCGATTTGCCGGACAACATCAGCGCGCGCGCTCTGTCCACCTCGAATTTCATCAATGCCCGCCAAGCCGCATCGGCACGCCCTTCCGCGATCTGCGCTTCGCTCACACCGAAGCGGGCGAGGTCGTCCTGCGGCAAATAGACGCGCCCGATTTGCCAGTCTTTCGCCACGTCCTGCCAGAAGTTGATGAGCTGCAACGCGGTGCAAATCGCATCCGAGTAGGCGAGGTTGACCGGCGTGGCTTCCTCGTACAGATGCAGCAACAAATTGCCCACCGGGTTGGCAGAACGGCGGCAGTAGTCGAGCAACTCGTCGTAATTGGTGTAACGCTTTTTCACCACGTCCTGCGAAAAGGCATCGAGCAGATCGTGCAGCGGCTGCATGGGCAACGCGTGCGCTTTGACTTCGGCGGCGAGATGCCGGAACAGCGGCGGCAGCGGCGTTTCGTCTGCCGCCATACGTTTTAATTCATCGCGAAAAATATCGAGCTGGCGCAGCCGTTCGGCATCGGGCAAGTCGCCCTCGTCCGCAATATCATCCGCCGCCCGCGCAAAATGATAAATCGCCGCCACCGGCTTGCGCAGCCTGCGCGGCATGAGGATGGAAGCAACGGGGAAATTTTCGTAGTGATCGACGGGCATTAAACCAGATCATTCCGATGCAGCATAAACACGAACTCATCCCCCGCGCTCACATCCAGCCAGGTGAAAGGCAGGGTGGGGTAGGCGGCTTCTAAGGCATCGCGGTTGTGGCCGATCTCGACGATGAGGATGCCGGTCTCGGTGAGGTGTTGCGCGGCGTTGTCGAGGATGATGCGCGTGGCATCCAGTCCGTCCTGGCCGCTGCCGAGAGCGAGTTCGGGCTCGTGTTTGTATTCTTGCGGAAAGGCTTCGACCGTTTCTGCATCGACGTAGGGCGGGTTGCTGATGATGAGGTCGTAGCGCTTGCCTTTGATGCCGGCGAACAAGTCGGATTCGATCAGGTCGATGCGATCATCCAGACCGTAATCGGTGATGTTGTATTGCGCGACATCCAACGCATCGGCTGAGATGTCGGTTGCGTCAATCGCCGCGAAGGGGAACGCGTGGGCGGCCAGAATGGCGAGGCAGCCGCTACCGGTACATAAATCCAGCACGGAAGCTACTTTTTCAGGATGTTCTATCCACGGGAAAAGCTGTTCGCGCAACAGTTCGGCGATGAACGAACGCGGCACGATGACGCGCTCGTCCACGTAGAACGACAGGTCGCCCAGCCATGCCTGATTGGTCAGGTAGGCGGCGGGAATGCGCTGCTCGGTGCGACGTTCGATGATGTCCAGCACGTCGTAGATTTCGGATTGCGTCAGGCGGGCATCGAGGAAGGGTTCCAGTTGATCCAGCGGCAGATGCAGCGTGTGCAGGATGAGATAGGTCGCTTCGTCGAAGGCGCTCTCGCTGCCGTGACCGAAAGATAACTCGGCTTCGTAAAATCGGCTGACCGCGAAGCGCAAACAGTCGCGCAGTGTTTTGAGTGATGCGCTTGCTTCTGAAAAATAATTGATATTCATTTGAGCTGTGCCTCCGCTGTTTTCTTCGTCATCACCCGGAACTCCGGGGCGCTTGTGCTGCCGCCACAGTCATTATCTGCGGCAAAAAATCATTGCATTACTCGACCAGCAATTTAATTAAAGTCAGATAATAAATCTCCGACAGCGCATCCAGATCTTCCACCGCCACGCATTCGTTGATCTTGTGGATGGTCGCATTCAACGGCCCGATCTCGATCACTTGCGGGCAGATGGCGGCGATGAAGCGTCCGTCCGAAGTGCCGCCGCTGGTGGAGAGTTCGGGTGTGATGCCTTGCACTTGTTTGATGGCGGCGCTGACCGCATCCACCAGATTGCCGCGCGGCGTGAGGTATGGGTTGCCGGAAGATTGCTCCCATTCCAGTTCGTATTCCAGTTCGTGTCGGTCGAGGATGGCGTGGACGCGCTGTTTCAGGCTGTCCACCGTGCTGGCCGTGGAATGGCGGAAGTTGAACTGGATTTCCACCGTGCCGGGCACGACGTTGGTTGCGCCCGTACCGCCGTGGATGTTGGAGATTTGCCAGGATGTCGGCGGGAAATACTCGTTGCCGTTGTCCCATGTGGTGGCGGTGAGTTCGGCGATGGCGGGCGCGGCGAGGTGGATGGGATTCTTCACCAGATGCGGGTAGGCGATATGGCCTTGCACGCCTTTGACGGTGAGCGTGCCGGACAGCGAGCCGCGTCGTCCGTTCTTGATGGTGTCGCCTGTTTTGCTGACGCAGGTCGGTTCGCCGACGATGCAGTAATCCAGCAGTTCGCCGCGTTGCTGCAAGGTTTCTACCACGCGTACCGTGCCGTCCACCGCCACGCCTTCTTCATCCGAGGTGAGCAGCATGGCGATGCTGCCGCGATGTTGCGGATGTTGAGCGACAAACTTTTCGATGGCGGTGACGAAAGCCGCGAGCGAGCCTTTCATATCCGCCGCGCCGCGACCGTACAGCATGCCATCGCGCACCGTCGGCGTGAACGGGTCGCTGTCCCATTGGTTGGTTGGCCCGGTTGGCACGACATCGGTGTGTCCGGCAAAACAGATCAGCGGCGATGAGTTGCCGCGCCGTGCCCACAGATTGTCCACTTCGCCGTGGCGCATGTTTTCCAGACTGAAAGCCAGCGGCGCGAGACGCGCGCCAATGATGTCGATGCAGCCGTCGTCCAGCGGCGTGAGCGAACGGCGGGCGATGAGTTGTTGGGCGAGGGAGAGTGTGTTGCTCATGGTTTCGGTGTTGGGAAAAAGTTTCGTTAATCTAAAAATTTCAGTTAGCCACGGATGAACACGGATTTCCACAGATTAAACCGCGCGCTACATCAGGGTTGCAACTAACCTTAACGGTGTGCGCGAGCTTCCAGAATAAGATGATGTTTATCCGTGTTTCATCTGTGTCCATCCGTGGCTCAACTGTTTTTAGGTTTAATGCGAATCCGGCGTTTCGATGTTGAGTTTGATGCCGTCGAAATTGGCACCTGCATTAGCCGGAGCCACGGGCTTTTTGTCGTTGGGGTCAAACGCTTTGACCTTGCTGGTTTGCGAATAGTCGATCAGCGATGACAGGTTGCTCGCGGAGTCGGCGTTGCGCAGCGCTTCTTCTTTGGAGATATGTCCCGCTTTGAATAGCTTGTACAACGCCTGTTCGAAAGTCTGCGAACCTTGCGAAACGCTCTGTTCGATGGCATCGCGAATCTTGTCGATCTGGTCATTTTTGATCAAGTCGGCGATCAGCGCGGAATTGAGTAGAACTTCAACTGCCGGTACCAGTTTGCCCTGCGCGTTGCGAATCAGACGCTGCGAAATGACGGCGCGCATGCACATTGCCAAGTCGGACAAAATGGATTGGCGCGCGTCGTAAGGGAAGAAATTCACGATGCGGTTCAGCGCGTGATAGCTGTTGTTGGCGTGCAGCGTGGAGAGGCACAAATGGCCGGTCTGCGCGAAGATCAGCGCGTGTTTCAGCGTTTCGCGGTCGCGGATTTCGCCAATCATCAGCACGTCCGGTGCTTCACGCATGGCACTCACCAGCGCCGCGCCGTAGTCCGCCGTGTCGGTGCCGATCTCGCGCTGGTTCACTAGGCATTTATTGTGATTGAAGATGTATTCGATCGGGTCTTCGATGGTCAGGATGTGCCCGGTTTGTGTCGCATTGCGGTGTTCCAGCATGGCGGCCATGGTGGACGATTTGCCCGATCCGGTTGCGCCGACCACCAGCACCAGCCCGCGCTTTTCCATGATGAGGTCTTTGAGCGTCAGTGGCAGATTCAGCTCTTCCACATTCACGATTTTGCCGCGAATGTAGCGGATCACCATGGCGACATCGTTGCGCTGACGGAAAACGTTGACGCGGAAGTTGCCGATGGTGGGCACGCGGAAAGAGAAGTTCATTTCCATGTGCAACTCGAAGTCGGTGATCTGCATCTCGGACATCATCTCGTAGGCGATGCGCTTAATGTTTTCGGCTTCGAGTTTCTGCGCGTTCACCGGCATCACCACGCCGTCGATCTTGATGTTGATCGGAGCACCGACCGAGAAGAACAAGTCCGAAGCCTGTTTCTCAGCGCAGAGTTGCAGCAGTGGCGTGATGATCATGGTATCTCCCTGGTAGGTCGGGTTTTAACCCGACATGTCGGACTGAAGTCCGACCTACTTAAATGCCTCGCAACAATTCGTTGATGCCGGTCTTGCCCAATGTTTTGGCATCAACCTTCTTCACGATCACCGCACAGTACAGGCTGTATTTGCCGTCCTTGGAAGGCATGTTGCCGCTGACCACGACAGAGCCGGCAGGTACGCGACCGTAAAATACTTCGCCGGTTTCGCGGTCGTAGATTTTGGTGCTTTGGCTGATGAACACGCCCATCGAGATGACCGAGCCTTCTTCCACGATCACGCCTTCGACGATTTCGGAGCGCGCGCCGATGAAGCAGTTGTCTTCGATGATGGTGGGGTTGGCTTGTACCGGTTCCAGCACGCCGCCGATGCCGACACCGCCACTCAAGTGCACGTTCTTGCCGATCTGGGCGCAGGAGCCGACGGTGGCCCAGGTATCGACCATGGTGCCTTCATCCACATAGCCGCCGATGTTCACGTAAGAAGGCATCAGCACTACATTCTTGGCGATGTAAGCGCCACGGCGTGCGGCGGCAGGCGGCACCACGCGGAAGCCGCCTTCGCGGAATTCCTTGGAGTTGTAGTCGGCAAATTTGGACGGCACTTTGTCAAAATAATTGGTGAAGCCGCCCTTGATGAAGGTGTTGTCTTCGATGCGGAACGACAGCAGCACGGCCTTTTTGATCCACTGGTGGGTAAACCACTGGCCGTCGATTTTTTCCGCCACGCGCAGCTTGCCCTGATCGAGATATTCGATGACGGTGTTGATGGTCTCTTTCAATTGTGCATCCACGTTGCGCGGCGTGATGTCGGCGCGTCGTTCAAAGGCTTCTTCGATGATGGCTTGTAAGTGCGGCATGGCTGTTCCTAATTTAGGTTTCGGGTAAATTCTGCGATACGGTGTGCTGCTTCCAGCGTTTCCTCCAGATTGGCCACCAGCGCCATGCGGATAAAGTTTTCGCCGGGGTTGATGCCTTGCGCTTCGCGCGCGAGGAAGCTGCCGGGCAACACGGACACATTATAGTCGCGGTGCAGTTGTTGCGCGAAGGTCGTGTCGGCGACGGGGGTTCTCAGCCACAGATAAAAACCGGCATCCGGTTTGGACACGGGCAACACCGGGGCGAGCAGGCTGATGACTTTGGCGAATTTTTCCGCGTACAGGCGGCGGTTCTCGGCGACATGCGCTTCATCGTTCCACGCCGCGATGGTCGCAGCCTGGATGGCGGGGTTCATCGCGCAACCGTGGTAAGTGCGGTACAGCGCGAATTTGCCCAGAATGTCGGCATCGCCCGCGACGAAGCCGGAGCGCAAGCCCGGCACGTTGGAGCGTTTGGACAGGCTGGAGAATACGACCAGGTTTTTATAGTCGCCGCGTCCCAGTTGCTGTGCGGCTTGCAGCGCGCCCAGCGGCTTGTCGTCGCCGAAATAGATTTCGGAATAACACTCGTCGGCAGCGATTACAAAACCATAAC
The DNA here is from genome assembly GCA_028710605.1 of Sideroxydans sp. GTDB lineage: Bacteria > Pseudomonadota > Gammaproteobacteria > Burkholderiales > Gallionellaceae > Sideroxyarcus. The sequence goes on along the minus strand of JAQTTU010000007.1, from coordinate 95,528 downwards.
GGTCGCTCATCTCGAACAAGGTTTTCCATTCCGCCAGCGGTATCACGCGCCCGTTCGGATTTCCCGGCGAGCAGACGTAAACGAGCTGGGTGCGTTGCCAGACGGCTTCCGGCAATTGTGCAAAATCTAGTGCAAAGTTGTTCTCGGGCAAGGTGTTGAGGAAGTGCGGCGTGGCTCCGGCCAACAGCGCTGCGCCTTCGTAAATCTGGTAGAACGGGTTGGGGCAGACCACTGCCGGATCGGGTTTGCTGCGGTCTATCACCGCTTGCGCAAACGAGAACAGTGCCTCGCGGCTGCCGTTCACCGGCAGGATTTGCGTTTTGGCATGCGGTGCCGGGATGCCGTAGCGGCCAGCCAGCCAGTTGGCAATGGAGGCGCGCAACGCGTCGCTGCCGGTGGTCGTGGGATAATTCGCCAGCCCGTCCAGACCCGCAACCAGCGCATTCTTGATGAATTGCGGGGTCGCATGTTTGGGTTCGCCGATGTGCAGGCTGATGGGCTTCAACGCGGCATTGGGAGTTACTTCACCGAACAGTTTGGCGAGTTTCTGGAAAGGGTAGGGCTGGAGTCGGTTTAAGTCGGGGTTCATTTTAAATATGGGCTGCGGATACACGCGAGGGAAACGGGGTGGCCGCTTCCATCTATCTGCTTAATCTGAGAGTATCCGTATTCATCCGTGGCTGAAGGGTTTTCGAGCAGGCGGGATTATAAAGGCGTAACGAGTGCCATCAAAACAAAATGTCATGCCGGTTGCCGGTGTGTTGAGCGGAGCGCTGGTGTGGGGGATGATCTGGTATCCCTATCGCGTGTTGCAGGATACGGGCGTGTCCGGTGCAATGGCGACGCTGATCACTTACTTGCTGGCAATTGTGTGCGGAGCGTTCATGCTGCCGCGCGTGTGGCGCGAACGCTCCACCTTCGGTTGGTGGGCACTGCTGCTGGTGTTGAGCGCGGGCTGGGCGAACCTCGGCTATGTGCTGGGGATGTTGCACGGCGAAGTGATGCGCGTGCTGTTGCTGTTCTACCTTGCGCCGGTGTGGACCATCCTGTTTTCATATTGGCTGCTGGGCGAACGGCTCAATCGCTACGGCTTTTTCGTCATTTCCCTGTCATTGAGCGGTGCGCTGGTCATGTTGTGGGAACCGAGTCTGGGCATGCCGCTGCCGCAGAATCTTTCCGAATGGTTGGGGCTTTCCGCCGGTATGGGGTTCGCGCTTTCCAATGTCACCTCGCGCCGCGCCGCGTTTCTTTCCGTGGAAGTCAAATCGTTCAGTCTGTGGTTGGGGACGGCCTCGCTGACGCTGCCGTTCTTGTTGTGGCAGGGCGGCGTGGCTGAACAAGTGCAGACGATTTCCGCTCAATCGTGGATGTTGCTTGCGCTGATGGGGCTGGTGCTGTGCGCTACCAGTTTTGCGGTGCAGTTCGGTGTCGCCCACCTCACGGCCAATCGCGCTGCGGTGCTGTTTTTGTTCGAGCTGGTCGTGGCTGCCGTTTCTTCCTATTTTCTTGCCGGAGAGGCGATGGAGGTACGCGATTGGATAGGGGCAGTACTTATCATTTCTGCTAGTTTTCAGTCAGGAAAATTGTGTTCGGACAATACACTGGGTTAGACTGCGAGAGGTTCTGAAACTGTGGCTTTCGATTGATTACGAGTTGCGAGGATTCCTGGAACATGAAATATAGCCCGTCACGTGCAGTAATAAACGATCTGTTCAAGAACGACAATCCAAAAATTGTGTGGGGCAAGGTGACAGAGATTATCCGTCGCATCAGTCCCGACTACGACTTCTCCCTCGTGTATTCCGTGTTCGATGATGTCATGCGCTTGTTCAGCGGCGACTATCCCGATTACGTTACCATCAGAACGCCCTATCACGATCTGGCTCATACGCTGGAGGTGCTGATGTGCGGTGTGCGCCTGATGCACGGCGTGCACGTCTCGGGCGACCGCATCAATGACAACGAGATCACCCTGATCGTGCTTTCCATCCTGATGCACGATGTCGGCTACGCGCAGCATGTAGGCGAAGATAGCGGAACCGGCGCGCAGTTCACCCAGACCCATGTCCGGCGCGGTGTCGAGTTCATGCAGCAATATTTCAACGAGCGCAAGTTGCGCGCGGATACGGCGGCCATCGTGGGCGACATGATTATGGGGACCGAACACACCCGGCCATTTGCGCGAACCAACTTCAGCGATGATCGCATGCACATGCTGGGCCGCATCGTCGCCACCGCCGACATTGCCGGACAGATGGCGGATCGTATCTATCTGGAAAAGCTGTTGTTCCTGTATCTGGAGTTCAGGGAAGCCCACTTTGGAACTTATCAGAGCATGTTCGACCTGCTGTGTAAAACTACCCGTTTTTACGAAATGACCCGCGAAAAACTGGACGACTCTTTAGGCGGTATCTACAAGAAACTGGAGTTTCATTTTCAGGATACGATGGGGGTCAATAACAACTACTACTTGGAGTCCATCGAAAAAAACATGGCCTATCTGACCAAGGTGGTTGCCCATGGCGAGCAAGAGTTGAGTATCCTGCTCAAGCGTCACGGTGTGGTGGAAAAGACGCTTACGCTAGAACAAACAGTTTGATTGCTTGCTAATTCGCCGGATTTTTCGAACAGCCATTAATCCGGCAGAATCCTTTTCAAACTATCACCCGCGTGGAAACGCCCGTCAATAGGCGATCTGCATCAAGTGTATGATGCAGATCGGTATCCTACTCACTGCTCATCATCTTCCTCGTACATCTCATCGGCTTGTGCCGCACGCTTGTTCCGCGCTTCTTCTTCGAGTTGCTTGAGTTTTTCCTGCGCGCGTTCCAGACGTTTGGCCGCTGTTTCCTGATGCATGGCGATGGAGTTTTCGCCGAACAGCACTTGCTTGAGGAAACGGAAACCGAACAGCATGAGTTCGGTGTCATTGGTCAGCAGCTTGGTCATCTCTTCTGCCGGGATGTCGTATAGCTCGGTGAAGCCCTGGCTGACAATAAATTCGCGGAAGCGGTCGGTGTCGTAGCACACCATGAAGAACAGTTGCAGGCTGCGCTTGGTCGGTTTGCCGACGCTGGGGCCGGAAGATTTTTTCTTGAGGATGAGTTGTCGCCAGCCGCGCGCGAGCTCGTCGTATTCCTCAACACCTTGTTCCTTGCGGTATTCGTCTATGGTCAGATTGCGCGGTTCAAAGTGGCCTTTGCAATGCTCTTCCTTGACCAGCGCATACGAACTGGTGTCGGTGTACTCATCCTGCTTGCGCATGGAAAGCAGGGCGACCGGATAGTAGCGGCAGGCGGTGGGGCGGTCTTCGTACACGCCGCAGCCTTCGGGCTGCATGAACTGGCATGCCGTGCCGTTCTCGACCGGGCGCAGCTTCACACCGGCGATGCCGCCCGGTTCCAGTTCGTAAGGGACGGTGTATTTCTGCAACAGCTCGCCGGACGAAATGTCCAGACGCTGTTTCAGGCGCACGATGTCGTAGGGGGTGAGCGAGATGTCGATGTTGCTGCAACAGGCGTTCCAACAGGAAATACCTTTGCGGCACTCGAACTGTATCTGCTTGCTGCCGTCGCTCATCTCAGGTACGACCGGGCTGCCGGAGAAGGGGAGGTCTGCTGCATTGTAGGTATCTGTCATCTGGTTCTCTTCACATTTGGTAAAAACAAACTGTCCACGAAAAACACGAAGCTCACGAAATAAACAACCGAAACGAAGGAATTGATTTCGTGCCTTTCGTGGACAAATTGCCTTGTAGAAAAAATCGGGCATCTTGCGATGCCCGATTTTGCCATGCAAAACTGCTTTACGTCAGCTTAGTGAGGCGCTGCCGCTTTAAACAGCTTGGACTTGTCAACCAGATCCACGTGTTTGCGCTTGAAGCATGTCCACTTCTTGCTGTTCTTGTCGTAGATCGAGTTCACGAAGCAGTGCCAGTTCTTTTCATCGACGAAGTTCTTGTCGGTGCGGTAGTAGAAGCCCGGATAACGGCTTTCCTCGCGGAACTGGATGTGCTTCATGTGGGCTTCGGCTGTGATAATGCGATGGTAGTTTTCCCAAGCGCGCAGCAATTCGTGCAGATCCTTCGCACGCATCTTCTTGGCATCTTCCTTCAGCATCTCCAACTTCTCTTCGGCCACGGCCAACATCTTGTCGTTGGTGTTGTAGTAAGTACCAACGCCTGCAACGTACTCGTCCATGATCTTTTGCAGGCGGAACTGCAACATCTTCGGCGTGATGTAATTCGGGTTCACGTCGATAGCGGTGGTGTAGTTCTTGTGCTCAAGGAAATTGCGCACTGGCTGGTAAATTTCTTCTGCCAGTTGTGCGGCTGGTGTGTCGAGTTCGACCTTCCAGTCCTTGTTGTCGAGTGCGTACTTGACCATTGCCTTGGAAGCCAGACGACCTTCGGTGTGCGAACCGGAGGAGAACTTGTGGCCGGATGCGCCCACGCCGTCACCGGCGGTGAACAGACCCTTCACGGTTGTCATGGAGCGGTAGCCCCAGTTCCAGCCGCGCGGCAGGTGTGCCGGTACGCCGTCTTCTTCTGGATCGGCAGCAGTCGGTGCGCCCACGTCGGTCGGACCGGATACCCAGATACCGCAGCAGCCGGAGTGCGAACCCAACAGGTACGGCTCGGTTGGCATCAGTTCGGACATCTTCTTTTCCGGCTCGATGTTTTCACCAACCCAGATACCGCATTGACCGATACACATGTCGAGGAAGTCTTCCCATGCTTCGGCTTCCAGGTGCTTCACTTCTTTCGGAGACAGAGTTTCGCGCAGTTTTGCCAACGCGGTTACGGTGTCCATGTAGATCGGGCCGCGACCTTCCTTCATCTCTTTGAGCATCAGGTGGTTACGCAGGCAGGAAGCGGGAACGGCAGCCTGACCATACGGTGGGTAGTCGTTCAACATTTCCTTGTTCTTTGTCATGTAGTCTTCGCCGTAGGCATTGGTTGCCTTGGCTTTGAACAACAGGAACCATGCGCCGACCGGGCCGTAACCGTCTTTGAAACGGGCGGGCACGAAACGGTTTTCCATCATGGTCATTTCCGCGCCGGCTTCGGCAGCCATGGCGTAGGTCGAACCTGCGTTCCACACTGGATACCAGGCACGGCCTTGACCTTCGCCCACGGAACGCGGACGGAACAAGTTCACGCAACCACCGGCAGCCAGCATGATCGCCTTGGCTTTGTAGATATGCAGGGTGTTGTCGCGCACGGAGAAGCCGACCGCACCGGCGATACGGCCAGCGTCGTTCTTGTCGTTGACCAGCTTGACGATGAAGATGCGCTCTTCGATACGGCTCAGACCCAAGGCCTTCTTGGCGGCTTCAGCGACGATCCACTTGTAGGATTCGCCGTTGATCATGATTTGCCATTTGCCGGAACGCACTGGTTTGCCGCCGTCTTTCAACAATGGCAGACCTTCCTTGATGGAATCGGCACCGTCGTGGCGCACGCCGGAAGCATCGGTCTTCCAGATGGGCAGACCCCATTCTTCAAACAAGTGCACCGAATCATCAACGTTACGACCCAAGTCGTAAGCCAAGTCATCGCGTGTGATACCCATCAGGTCGTTGGAGACCATGCGCGCGTAGTCAGCCGGATCTTGCTCCGAACCGATGTAAGTGTTGATCGCGGACAGACCTTGCGCCACAGCGCCGGAACGATCCATCGCGGCTTTATCAACCAGCTTGATTTTGAGGTCGATGCCTTGCTCAGCCTTGACAGCTTCAGCCCAGCGCATCATTTCGTAAGCTGCGCCGCAGCAGGCCATGCCGCCGCCGATCAGCAGGATGTCGAGTTCTTCTTCGACGATTCGTGGATTACCAAAAGTTCCTTCAGACATTTTTTAGCTCCTGTTTCAATTAATGGTCGCTTACTTGCGGATCAGTTCCGCCGGGTTGCCGGCACGGAATCCACCCATCACAGCCTTGGTGTAAACACCGTCAACAGTGAGCTCGGCCACCTTGGGCATGGGCTTATTGCCATAAGGGTCGATAGAACCTTCGGAAGTGGTGCGGATAGGGAATTTGAAACGCTTCATGTTGCCGTTACGGAACTTGATGGTCCACATAATGGAGTCGGAACCGCGCAACGGTTGTACCGAACCGCCCAGAGGCACGATGTCGGCATAGTGGCGCACTTCGATGGCGCTTTGCGGGCAAATCTTTACGCAAGAATAGCATTCCCAGCACTGCTCCGGCTCCTGGTTGAACGCCCTCATGGCGTGGCCGGTTTCGGAACCGTCCTTGTCCAGCTTCATCAGATCATGCGGGCAAATGTACATGCAAGCGGTCTTGTCTTGACCTTTGCAGCCATCGCACTTTTCGGTACGTACAAAAGTTGGCATCTGTAACCTCCATTAAAAAACACATTAAAAAAACACAAACTCAATTCTCTATGTAGAACATAAAAAAATGAACGGACTACAACAACAAACTTGCACCAGCGGAATGTTAATACCATCCGCCTTAACTGATCGGGCTATTTCGCTTCCAAGCCGGAATAATACTCCTGCAAAATTGCCAGCACTTCGGGACGGCTGAATTCTGCCGGTACGCTTTCGCCTTTGGAAAGCGCATTGCGCAATTGCGTGCCGGATACTTGCAAACGATCCGCATCATCGTGCGGGCAAGTCTTGGCGGAAGCCATGCCGCCGCACTTGTAGCACCAGAACGAGATGTCTATCTTGAGCGCTTCGGTTTCCAGCGCACCTTTGGGTACCTGGTCGAAAATGTGATGCGCGTCGAACGGGCCGTAATAGCTGCCGACACCGGCGTGGTCGCGACCGACGATCTGATGCGAACAGCCGTAGTTTTGGCGGAACACGGCATGCAGCAAGGCTTCGCGCGGACCGGCATAACGCATGTCCAGTGGATAACCGGCTTGCACCACGGTCTTCTTCACGAAATATTTTTCAGTCAGTGTGCCGATCGCTTTGGCGCGCACTTCGGCGGGAATGTCGCCGGGCTTGAGGTTGCCCAGCAAAGAGTGGATCAGCACGCCGTCGCACACTTCGATGGCGATCTTGGCCAGATATTCGTGCGAGCGGTGCATCGGGTTGCGCGTCTGGAAACAGGCGATCTTGGACCAGCCCATCTTGGTGAAAATCTCGCGGGTTTGCGCGGGGGTCTTGAACAGCTCGGGGTATTTTTCCGGGAAGCCGCCTTGCGACAGCACCTTGATGGAACCGGCCAGATTGACTTCACCTTGTTCCATCACCATCTTGACACCGGGGTGTTTTGGATCGGTGGTTTTGAATACCATGGCGCATTCGTGCGCTTTGTCTATGGTGTATTTTTCGGTGATTGACATGGTGGCCAGTATTTCGCCATTTTCGGAGTCAACCAGCGCGATGTCTTGTCCGGTCTTGAGTGTATCGGCAACTGCCTGAGCAACCGACATGGTGATGGGGATAGGCCAGAACAGGCCGTTGGCCATTTTCATTCCGTCGCAAACGCCTTGCCAATCGGAATGGGTCATAAAGCCGTCCAGCGGGGTAAATCCGCCGATACCAAACATGATGATGTCGCCCTTTTCGCGCGAACTCACCTTGACTTGGGTAAGGGTTTTTGCTTTTTCGAGTTCCGACTTGAGTGCTGCACCTTCAAGTAACAACGGGTTGAGATCACCACCGCCATGCGGGTTTACCAATGCCATAACTTACTCCTTAAAATAATCAAGTAATTCAGTCAGCTACTTACGAAAATGCAGGTTCGCACACTAGAGCAACATCAATGTCTCTGCGATACCCCTCATGGGTTGAGGGGTGTACCCCTCTAACGGGTTACGCATCTCCCCCCCCATCACGGCTATGGAAGCGACACAACGCGATACTCATACTGACGCACCTGTAAAGCCCGTCATTCGGGTGGGGCTATCTAAAAAAACAACTTGAGAATACGACTTCATGAAGACAAAACATTTCAAACATATCTTGCTGGTTTGTGCGTCGCTATTGGGTATTTCTTTGGCCGGTGTTGCCAGTGCGGCGGATGTGAACAAGCTGGTTGCGGTCTGCGCAAATTGTCACGGCAAAGCGGGGGCTAGCACCGAATCCGAAGTGCCTATCATAGGCGGATATTCGGTGGACTTCCTGGTCAATAATTTAAAGGCGTACAAGAATCAGGATAGGGCTTGCCCGGAGACGGAATTCCGCTCGGGAAGCAAGAAAGGTCAAAAGACCAATATGTGCAACATGGTCAAGGATATGGGCGACAGCGAAATGAAACTGGTCGCCCAGTATTTTTCCAAGCAAAAATTTGTCAAGGCCAAGCAGAAATTCGATCCCGAGCTGGCGCGCAAGGGCAAGGAGATACATGACATGTCCTGCGAAAAATGTCACTCCGAAGGCGGCTCGGTCGCCAAAGACGATGCGGGGATGATGGCGGGGCAGTGGATGCCCTATCTGCGCCAGGCGCTCGATGAATTCAGTACCGGCAAACGTCCGATTGCCAAAAAAATGAAACTGAAACTGGACGATCTCAACAAGGAAGACTTTGAAGCGCTGGTCAATTATTACGGCAGTATCAAGTAACAGTATTACGGCGGCTTCAATTTGAAGCCGCTTTTGTTGTGTATAAAGCAGTAAATAAAACAGACCGGGCGGGCTCTTTGGGGCGACTGAATCCGGCAATAAATATAATCAGGGAGTATCAGGGAAATGTCAGAACCAATCAACGCCCCGGAAGCGGGGTTGATGCGGCGTGCATTGCGCAGTCCCATCATCCGATATTCATTGTTGGCGCTGGCCGTGGTGGTCGCGCAGGCTTTAATTATTGGCGGTTTTACGACCGCAGTGGAAGCCACCAATACAATGGAGTTCTGCACCTCCTGCCATGACATGAGCTACAACCTGGAGGAGTACAAAAGAACCGTCCACTACTCCAACCCGTCCGGTGTGCGCGCCGTCTGTTCCGACTGTCATGTGCCCAAGAAAAACTGGTTCAGCGAAATGAAACGCAAGCTCGTGGCCGGCAGTGATGTCTGTGCGGAAGTGATCGGCACTATCAATACCAAGGAAAAATTTGAAGCGAAAAGAATGGAAATGGCAAAGCGCGAGTGGGCGCGCATGAAGGAATCCGATTCGATAGGATGCCGTAATTGCCACAGCTTTGAAGGGATGGATATCGAATCTCAGGGCAAGAGCGCGAAGAACCAGCATGCCGACGCGGCAATGGCTTCTTCGGGCAAGACATGCATTGATTGTCATAAAGGGATAGCGCACAAGTTGCCCCGAGTCCAATAAATTGATTATCCGATAAGCCGAATTTTTTCGGCGCAACGTTTTTGAGGTGCAATTGAACAGAAGTTGATTTTTTAGCGGTAAGGCCGCCTCTAAAAATTCAAAGTTCTAAGCAAGACAAGGCGCGAACAAAAATTGCGACGCAGCATATGCGGTCATGACACGGTGCGGCGGAGCCGTCTGGTGCGGGAATGACCGCTTGCGCCACCTCCCGCAAACGGCTGCTTAGCAGTAACGTGTCGATGGCGCATATGTGAGGAGCAATTTTTTTGAGCAACGCAGTATTGCGACGAAGTTTGGATTTTTGGAGGTGGCCGTAAGAAGTTGGCGGTATTTAGAGGGTGATATTGCAGTGTCGTTGTTGCCATAACCGGTGATTTTGGCTGCGCTGTCCGGTTCTGGTATTGAAGTTTCTTTGAAATAACTAAAAAAGGGGGTGTTCAGTGAATATCAGAACGTTAACGGCGGGAGTATTGAGTTGTATGTTGGCGCTTGGCTTTGCCAATGCAGAGGCGGCACAGACTCACAAGCCAAAGGCTGGCAAAAGTGCCAAAGCCGATGTGTCAAAACCGATCAATGATTACAACATCACGATCAATTATGAACTGGGCATGCACTGTACCGGATTCGATTTTACGTACTGTTGCGTGCTTCCACCTTACAACTCGGTGCAGAGTCAGGTTATCAAAAGCGCTACCGGCGCTCGCAAGTTTCCCGAGTTGTTAGAAGCCGATGCCGCAGATGCGGCGGTGCTGGTGGATGGCAAGAAGCGCTTTAAATTGAACTACGGTCATCTGGGGAATACCTATTCCGAAGGCAATAAATTGCGCTACTGGGATGTGCCGTATGACATCAACGGCGACGGAAAATATGACAAAGGCGAAAACGTTGCCAATGCCTATTTCTCCCACTTGTATGTGTATAAAGACCTGAAGGGCACTAATCCCAAGGGAACCAGCGCAGACAAGGAAAAGGCGTTTGTCGGCGTGCAGATTCCTGTCCCGCGCGACAACGGTCCGGCTGGTGCAGCAGTTCCCAGCCCGATGAAAGGTGGCAATCTCCACTACACCGGCGACAAGGGAACGATTGTTTATACCAAATCGCCCGTGCTGGACAATGTGCCAATCGTGCTGACCAACCCCGGCATCTGGGATGCGTTGGGATTGCCGCTGACTCCGTTTGGTGACCGTGCGGCGGCGCAGGATCTGTTGACACTGACCGAAGCCGATATTCAGCCGTTCCAGGAAGCCTGGGTAAGCATGGTTGATGCGGAAAGCGGCAAGCCGGTCATCGATTCGCATTCGGGCAAACCGGTTCAATTTGTCGGGACCAACCCAATCGACATTCCAAACTGCGCCAATTGCCACAGCAACAAAACAGCCAACGGCGACAAATTCACGCTCTACAAACAAGAGCGCGAATTCTGGAAAGGTCTGGGCGCGAGTGACTGGATTGCCAACCTGAAGGCAACTTCGGTTTCCATTCTGGAAATGCATGATGATCGTACCGGCACCGACTTCATGAAGAACTACAACCCGAAAAGCCGTTCGCTGGATAACCGCCTGGGTCGTGACCCGGTGCTGTGCCAGAAGTGCCATGCCGACAACGTGATCGGCGTGTTGCAGTCCAAGAGCTTCAAGGATCCGAAGACAGGCAAAGATGTCGTGATTCAAGCGCTGACACAAGCCATGCATACCGTGCACCAGACCATGGTGCCCATGCCTGACTCGCAAGGCCGTACCGCCGCTTGCCAAGGATGCCACCCGGCTCACCGCCAGGACGGCAAGATGGAAAATTATCCGATCACGCTGGATGGTCAGAACACTTATGCGAAAGCTGACAACCGCGATGCGGCAGGCGGCTGTTATGTGGGACGCGATGTGCATGCCAACCCGAACAAGGATAAAGATGGTGCAGAGACTCCAGAGCACCTGAATGCCATCGGCAAATGGATGCAGGCTAACGTATCCAATATCGGCAACGATAAGGGCGGCAAAGGTCTGTGGTGCACCAACTGCCACAGCCAACTGTCGCGCGAACTGTATCAACGCGACAACCTGAGCAATGCGTTCATGCAGGAAGGCACGACCATCCGCAACAAATCGCTGGATGAAATTGCTGCCGCTATCGGCATCACTACCGACGAGTTGAAGACCAAGTACCTTGATCCCAAGGTTGTGCTCAACGCCAAAGGCGAGGATACCCCGGGACAATCCGGCATCCTGAAGACTTGGGCGCAAGATCGCATGGTTCCCGACATCGCGGTGATCGCGTTGCAAGGTAACGGCCCAATGGTCAGCAAGGACGAAGATGGTGATGTAAGCGTCAGCATCCTGTCGGCCAATCCTGCGGTTGATGTGAAGACACTGAAGCTGCCAGCGGGTGCTACCGGTGCTACGGCAGTGCCTTACGATGCCGCGACCCATGGTCGTGACTACTGGTTGGCTCCGGGTGTTCCGCACTGCGCGGATTGCCACGCTGCACCGTATGTCGAAGGTCAGGGCGGCGTTGCTTACCCGATCAACCAGCCGGGCAAATACAGCGGTATGCGTTACTCCAAGGGTCACTCCGGTTTGGCATGCCAGTCTTGCCACCAGTCTATCCACGGTCTGTATCCGGTAACGCCGAAAACGGATGAAACGTCCTACAAACAGGCAGCACAGTACAACCCGGATGGATCGCATGGTCCGTTCAAGTGTGCCGCTTGTCACGAAACCAACAAGGAAGGCGTGCCGTTTATTGCCGACAAGAAAGAACATGTGTGGGAAGGCAAGCCCATCCTGCACAACTACGATGCGGCTGTAAGCTGGATGCACGGAAGTGCGCCCGACCTTGGTGGAGCCATACCAAGAGAAGACAGCAAAAAGAAATAATCTGTTTAGGCAGGTAAGTTAGTAATGCGTTGAATAAGTCGGGGGCATCTGCCCCCGATTTGTTTGCGGCATTCAGTTGAGGAAGAGAAAATTGTAGGTGCGAATTTATTCGCACGAACAGCGTGCGAATAAATTCGCACCTACATTAGTAACGCAATACTATGAATGATCGAAACACTCATCACCAACCGCGTTGCCAGAATGAATGAAAAAGGAAAACACGCAATGAAGATTGAAACTCATCTGTTCAGGATTTTGCTGCTGGCCGCTTTGGCCGTACCGTTCATGGCCGATGCCGAACCGCAGGTTCTGGTCACCGTTGGCAATATGCAAGTCAGTGCCGACGACCTGAACGAAGCCATGGCCAGCTCGCCTTTTTCAACACAAATGACCTCAATGAACGAGGACGATCAGGCCGGACTGCGCGGAGACATGCTGCGTCGTTTGGTGGCCGCGCGTTTATTGGCGCTGGAAGCGCAAAGACTGGGGCTGGACAAAACCAGGGCATTCAAGCAAGACCTCGAAAATTTCCGTCTGGGACTGCTTTACCGTTTCTACATGGACAAGCTGCGCGAGCGCATCGTTATTCCGGCGGACACGCTGGCCGCGATGAAACAGCAGTTCAAGGGCGACATGGAAGGCATGACGGCGGCCAAGGCGGCTTACGTTGCCGAACAGTTCAAAGTGTTGAAACTGACCACCATGCAAAACATGCTGCAAAACGATGGCATCAAATTGTATGAGGAGCGGATCAAGGCGGGCGTTAAAGCTGATACCGTGCTCATGCAGGGGAAAAGCTTTCAGATCAAATACGGCGACATAGTCGATGCGAAAGAATACCCGTCGCTGCCGAACCCAGAATGGGTAAAGGAGCAACTTTATAAGCGCGGCGAATTGTTGCTGGCCGCCAAAGCCGCCGACAAGGAAGGCGTGGATGTCACCGCCAAGCTCAAGCAATACCAGAACGAACGTTTGCCTGCGGTGATGATGGAAATTCAAACCCGCAAATGGGTTCCCGATGAAAAGACGTTGCGGCAGTGGTTCGCAAAACATCCCGAAGTCGCCAAAATTCCAGAGCGCCGCCATGTCGGGCAGCTGGTGGTGGCTACGCGTCAGGAAGCCGAAGCGCTGCGTGCCCGTATCGTTAAAGGCGAAAGCCTGTTCACGCTGGCCGGACAATTCAGTATCGACCCGATCAGCCGCAATCAGAATGGCGACATGGGCTGGATAGCGGAAGGACGCGGCATGCCCGAACTCGAAAGCGCGCTAGCCGAACTGGAAGACGGCAAGCTCAGCGAGGTGATAGAAACCAAGGCAGGGTTTCATCTGCTGACGGTTCTGGAGCGCAAACCCAAAGGCGAAAAAACCTTTGCGGAAGTTCGTGATCGCGTGCGCCAGCTAATCATCAACGAAAAAATGCCGCCATATCTGGGCGAACTGGAACGTCGCTATAAAGTGAAATGGCATGTCATCCAGACGCGCGATGAAAGCGCACCGAAATAAATTTCCGTCATTCCGGCGCAGGCCGGAATCCAGCGGTTTTATTCAACATGCCTTTAGCGTTTGTCCTTGCTGCGCAAGGGATTTATATTTCGACTGGATTCCGGCCTACGCCGGAATGACGAATTTATATTTTTTGAGATGTTCATAACTGAAATAAACGTAATGAAAATTGCCGTAAGCATTTTGTTCATGCTGGCCGCCGTTGCCTCGGGTATGGCAATGGCGGCAAACGCGCCTGCTGAAAGCGCGGTTGCGCCCGCGACAATTTCAAAAGCGCAGCCGTCGAAAGCGGAAAAAGAGCGCGACATGAAAGCGCTCGCTTTGGCCGGGCTGGACGGAGAGAAACACAGCCTCGCCGACTGGAAAGGCAAAGTCGTCGTGCTCAACTTCTGGGCGACCTGGTGCTCGCCCTGCCTGTACGAAATCCGCGATCTGGTGGCCTTTCAGGAACAGTACCGGACGCGCGGCCTGCAAATCATCGGGGTGGGACTGGACGCGGAAAACAAACTGCGCAATGTGCAGCGCACGCTGGAAATCGACTACCCCGTCCTGGTGGCCGACCCGGCAAACTACAGCGGCCTGCTGCCGCTATGGGGAAACAAAACGGGCGTAGTCCCATATAACGTGGTGATAGACCGCGACGGGCGCGTGATCTTCGCCCATCCCGGATTGATGAACCGCGAGATATTCGACGAATATGTGTTGCCGCTGCTCAAGTGAAATAAGCATCTTGCCCGCAAGCCAGTATCCACGGCCATCTCCATAATTCGCATCGCGCAGATTGCCTATTGACGGGCATCTTCAAGGGGGTAAAGTCCCTCTCCCGCCGGGAGATGGATTGGGGTGAGGGAGCTCCCTTTCCTGCTTGCCTCTGCGTGAAATTGGCAGAGTGCAACTTCGGTTTATAGGTTGAACGTAGGCCGGGCTTCAGCCCGACAACACTTTCTCGCCAATTTCATAACGTGATACCGTTCATCCATGTCTAGGCCACTGCGAATTGAATTTGCCGGAGCGCTCTACCACGTCACCTCGCGTGGCGACGGGCGGGAAGATATTTTTCTGGATGATAGCGACCGCGAACTTTTCCTCGAAGTACTCGGCGAAGTCAGCGAACGGTTCAATTGGACACCCCATGCCTACTGCCTGATGGGCAACCACTACCACCTACTGCTGGAAACGCCCGATGGCAACCTCGCCAAGGGAATGCGCCAACTCAATGGTGTCTATACGCAGCGCTTCAACCGCAAACACAAACGGGTAGGGCATGTCTTTCAGGGACGCTACAAAGCCATCATCGTACAAAAGCAAACCTACCTGCTCGAACTTGCCCGCTACATCGTCCTCAACCCCGTCAGGGCACGCATGGTGCGCAGCGCCAAAGACTGGCCGTGGAGCAGCTACCGCGCCAGCGCCGGAATAGCGGATTCCCCTCCATGGCTGGCAACCGACTGGATACTCTCTTCCTTCTCCGACCAATGCAGCGAAGCCATCGAACGCTACAAAGCATTCGTCGCCGAAGGGAAAAACCAGCCCGCCATCTGGGAGCAACTCAAGAATCAAATCTACCTCGGCACCGACGCTTTCATTGCAAAAATGCAAGCAAAAAAACCGGACAAGGAAGACCTGAGCGAAATCCCGCTAGGGCAAAGACGCGCCATGGCAAAACCATTGGAGCACTACGCGGCACACAGCAAGACGAGAGACGAAGCCATCGTCAACGCGTACAACAGCGGAGGCTATGGCATGAAAGAAATTGGCGATCACTTCGGATTGCACTATTCCAGAGTAAGCCGAATAATCGCCAACCAGCGCAAGGCAAAAGAAAGTTGACGGCCATACCAACGCGAACCCCGCTTGCGAAAGGATTGATTTGAAATTGTTGCCATCATTTTTAGCGTTTGCGATTTCGGGGATTGTTTCGCCTGCGGCAATGGCGGGGCAGCAAAGCGTGGCGAAAGGGAACGGAGTTGAGAGGCAAAAGGCAAGACCTGATAAACATCTAGCCTGAGAGGTCTCCCCGAAAGAGTTGTATCGTTTGGATTGCGATTCAAACCACAACCCACAACGAGGAGACCGAAATGGAACTATACGCGGGGATAGACTTGCATTCCAACAACAACGTGCTCGTGGTGCTCGACGAGAGCGACCGGGTGATCTACCAGAAACGCCTGCCCAACAAATTGGCAGACATCTTGGATGCGCTTGCGTCGTGCGGCGGCCCAATCAAAGGCGTGGCGGTGGAATCGACTTACAACTGGTATTGGCTGGTGGACGGCTTGCAGGATGCGGGATACACGGCGCATCTGGTCAACACGGCGGCAGTCAAACAATACGACGGACTCAAGTACGGCGGAGACTTCAGCGATGCGCGCCACCTGGCGCACCTGTTGCGGCTGGGGATTTTGCCGGAAGGCTACATCTACCCGCGCGAACAGCGCGCCGTGCGCGACCTGCTGCGCAAACGCAGCCAACTGGTGCGCACCCGCACCACACAGATACTGAGCATCCAAAACCTGCTGGCACGCAACCTGGCGCTACAGGCTGGCGGCAACCTGATCAAACGCTGGCAGGACACCGACATCGACGCGCTGGAACTGCTGGACGAACAGAAACTGGCACTCAAAAGCAACCTCGCGCTGATGGACTGCGCGGACAAACAAATCGAGCTGCTGGAGAAAGCCATCCTCGCCAAAGGCAAACTCAAGCCGGAGTACAAATCCTTGCGCACCGTCAGCGGCGTGGGCGAAGTGCTGGCGCTGACCATCTCATTGGAGACCGGCGAACTCGCCCGCTTCGAGGGGCCGGGCAACTTTGCGTCTTACGCGCGCACGGTGAACAGCCGGCGCGAATCGAACGGCAAGAAGAAAGGCGAAGGCAACACCAAATGCGGCAACAAATTTCTGGCATGGGCTTTTGTGGAAGCCGCGCACTTCGCCGTGCGCTACGACCCGCTCATCGCCCGTTTCTACCAAAGGAAATGCGCGAAGAGTTTGTCAGTCGTGGCGATCAAAGCGGTGGCGCACAAACTGGCGCGCGCCAGCTACCACGTGATGAAGAAAGGCGAGGCGTTCGATGTGAAGCGTGCATTCAGTTAACGATCAATGGGGCGGTGAGGCAGTGCCGCCACGGGGTTGGCACAACCAAAAGACCTGATTGCACGCCGCCACCGCCCCGCCCGAGCAAGGCAACACAGCGTCCGCATCGCGAGCCAGCCGGGGTTGGATCGCAAAGCGAAGCCATAGATCTGTGCGACCGCCGTGCGGTCGTGTGAATTGGACGCGATGGGGAACAGAGGGTTTTCTGGGGCGGTGAATGCCGCCAGGGGCAGGCGCAGAATACCGCGCAGGCCTTGATCCTGATGGGTGACTGGTGCGCTGTGGCGCAGCCAGATTTCGAGAACCAAGTACGCCAGAGGTTGCGGGCGAGGGATTGCAGGAAAAGAAAAGGCGGGGGCGACCGCAGTGATTTGTTCGTCCCTATTGACAGGGGAGGCTAATGGGTGACCCCGTGCCTTCGTGACCCCGTGCCTTCGTGCCTTAGCACCACGAGCACGTTGTTGTTGGAATGCAAGTCTATCCCCGCGTATAGTTCCATTTCGGTCTCCTTGTTGTGGGTTGTGGTTTGAATCGCAATCCAAACGATACAACCTCTTCGGGGAGACCTCTCAGGCTAGATGTTTATCAGGTCTTGCCATTTGCTAGTTGCACCAGCAACTGTGGCGGGACAACAAAGCAGGGATATGGGGTGTATGGCAAATGGCTAGCCCCTGTTTCCCGCTTAACCGGGGCGTTTGTTTGACAGTTTCAATGCGCTATCGCCCGAAGATGCCCGTCAATAGGCGATCTACCTCAACCGCATCACGTAGATCGCCTATTGACGGGCATCTTCAAGGGGGTAATGTCCTTCTCCCACCGGGAGAGAGGGGGAGGATCGGATTGACGGGGGTCGAATACCGAAATTTTTTGATTTGTGTGGTTGAATGTCCTATTCTTCAATTTATTCATTGAAATGATCGGCAGGTACATTCCTGCAAACCAAAAAATAATCCTAGAGAGAGCACACATAATGTATTCCTTCACCAAAATGTTGCGCCTGTCTGTATTCATCTTTTTATTCATCCTTTCTGCATGCGGCGGTGGAGCTGGTGGCGGAAGTAGCGGTCCTTCTCTTGGTCTCTCAACTAGCATCCTGACTTTCAATGCCGCGAACATTAGTTCGACTCCTCCTCCACAAACTGTCACTGCTACTATCAATGGCAGCGTTAGTGGAACGATATATATTTTGATCGTATCAACCGGCCCGGCGGTAAGTTCAATTTCCAACATAACGATTACGGGGCCAACAACCGGTGAAGCGACCGTTTACCCCGCGTCAGCGAGCACTTTGGGGCCTGGCGTTCACTCAAGCACGATCACGGTTACTGCTTGCACATCGGATCCCACTTGCACCTCAGGCGTTATTGGTATCCCGCAAACCATCAACGTCACTTACACGGTCGGTGTCGATTTGTCGGTATCGCCCACTGCCGTTACATATTTTGCCGGCCCCAATATTGTCCCGGCAGCGAAAACTGTATCGCTGAGTTCGAACGGTGCATCTGCAAGCTGGACAAGTGCAATTGATTACGGCAGTGGTCCCGCAGGTTGGCTTAGTATCAACCCTGCGTCGGTTAGCGCAATGCCTTCTAACGTTAGCGTGAATGTCACCGGGATGTTGGCCGGGACATACAAGGCTAACATTACCTTCACTTCTGGCGGATCGAGCATCTCGGTTCCAGTATCGTATGTCGTAAAGGCTGAAGGTGTTACGTTCGTATCACCGTATGTGGGTACAACTAGCGTAGCGGGAGATGTCATCATTCGCGGATTCGGGTTTTCCACCCTCAGCAATCTGAACGTGCTTTTCGGTGCTGCTGCTGCCACTAGTGTCAGCGTCATCAGTGATACTGAAATCCGTGCTTCGTATCCTGCACTTGCTGCAGGCAACTATTCAGTGATTGTGAAGAATGCGACTCAAACGCTTCCAACACGAGCGCAACTCACAGTAGTCGATGCGCCCTCGTTATCCTATGCGGC
Organism: Sideroxydans sp.; assembly: GCA_028710605.1. GTDB lineage: Bacteria > Pseudomonadota > Gammaproteobacteria > Burkholderiales > Gallionellaceae > Sideroxyarcus. Next base: position 76,826 of record JAQTTU010000007.1, on the reverse strand, counting down.
AATTACGCGCCCCTCCGGCGCAACAAGCGGGTTGCTTAGTTCAAATCTCATTTACGATGCCGAACGGCGCGCTATCATTCTCTGTGATATCAATGGTGCTTCAACGGATCGGCTTGAGCGTTATCGCTTTAACGGATCAAGTTGGGTGATGGACTCGGTCATTGACTTCGGTTATCCGCATATTTACACAACGACCATCGCGTTGTCCCCGGATGGCACAGAGCTACTGAAGAGCGAGTGGGGTGGAATAAATCATGTTGACCTCGCAAGCTGGACGACGACCGGCATGGGTTCGGCATCATCTCTATCGATCGGGGCACAGTTGGGCGGACGCATAGCAGTTACAAACGATGGTGGTGTGGTCGGGCCCACATACACACCTAATGTGTTTTATTGGTACGACATACTTGATCGGAATTTCATCATATTGGCAACCCCGTCTTCTTCATGGACTGCATTGAATCGGTTTGTGAGCGCGTCGGGTGATGGTTCAAGGCTTATTCTTCCGAATACCGTTAGCTCTTCGAATGCCTTGTATTACTACGATTCTGGTAACCAAAATATAACGAGTACGTCTGTGATGACAACGTATTCCAACATGGTGAGCGTTAATCGCACCGGATCGAGGTCCATCGTTCTTGTTGCTTCAGGTCAGTATGCAGTATATGACAGTGCCTTCAATAACATTGGGGCACTACCTACCCTCGACGCTGCCGTCATTTCTGCCTCGGGAAATACTGCCTACACCTATGTCAGCTCGAATAATGCAATTCACAAATACGATTTGAACATCCCGAACGGCAGCGGTGGGTTCACGGAAATCGGTAGCGGAACCGTTCTCGCCGATTCCCCAGGTACGGGTATTGCGATGACGATCAGTCCTGATGGGGGAACATTGTTTCTCGCAGGTAGTCTGCGAGTACTCATTGTACCGGTGCCATAAACAGGGGGCTGGAGCCAGGTCTTGCCATTTGCTAGTTGCACCAGCAACTGTGGCGGGACAACAAAGCGGGGATATGGGGTGTATGGCAAATGGCAAGCCCCTGTTTCCCGCTTAACCGGGGCGTTTGTTTGACAGTTTCAATGCGCTATCGCCCGAAGATGCCCGTCAATAGGCGATCTACCTCAACCGCATCACGTAGATCGCCTATTGACGGGCATCTACACGAGGTTGTGTGTTGAAATAAGCTCTCGGCTCTGCCGTTTCGTTCCGCATCGCGCCCCGGAAGTCATCCCCCCCTTACGGGTTATGACTTCATCACTCATCACGGTTATGGCAGGGCTGGCGTGCGATACTCATACTTGCGAACCTGAAAGTCCGAGTAATTTCGTAGGGCTGTCGCACCTCGATCATCATAAAAAATACATCAAGAACAATGTCATCAACACCATTGCACGATCCATTTGCTCCGCCGGTTGCGGAGGCGAAGACTGAAATAAAAAACACCACTTGTTATATGTGCGCCTGCCGTTGCGGTATCCGCGTGCATTTGCGCAACGGCGAAGTGCGTTACATCGATGGCAATCCCGACCATCCGCTGAACAACGGCGTGATTTGCGCCAAGGGTTCCTCCGGCATCATGAAGCAGTATTCTCCCGCGCGGCTGACCAAGCCGTTGCGTCGCAAGGCCGGAACGGAGCGCGGGGCGGGCGAGTTCGAGGAGATCAGCTGGGAAGAGACTTTCTCTATCCTCGGCGAACGTCTGGGCAAGATTCGCGCGACCGATCCGAAGAAATTCGCGCTGTTCACCGGACGCGATCAAATGCAAGCGCTGACCGGTTTGTTCGCGCGCCAGTTCGGCACGCCCAACTACGCGGCGCACGGCGGCTTCTGTTCGGTGAACATGGCGGCGGGCATGATCTACACCATTGGCGGTTCGTTCTGGGAATTCGGCGGGCCCGATCTGGAACGCTCCAAGCTGTTCATCATGATCGGCACGGCGGAAGACCATCACTCCAATCCGATGAAGATCGCCATCTCCAAATTCAAACGCGAGGGCGGACGTTTCATTTCCATCAACCCGGTGCGCACCGGCTACTCGGCCATCGCCGACGAGTGGGTGCCGATTCGCCCCGGAACCGACGGCGCGCTGATGCTGGCGCTGATCCACGAGATCATCGCGCTCGGGCTGTACGACCGCGAATTTCTGGTGCGCTACACCAACTCCGGGCAACTGGTGAACCTCGATGCCGAGCACGACGAGTTCGGCATGTTTGTGCGTACCGAAGTGGCCAAGGAAGAAGGTTGCTACGACCCGCAAAACAAGTTGTGGTGGGATCGCAATACCAATAAGCCGGTAATCACGCATACCGAAGGCGCGGATCCATTCCTGCTGGGCGATTTCAAATTGTCCGACGGCACGCAAGTCAAACCCGCGTTCCAGTTGCTGCAAGACCGCGTCAAGGATTACACGCCGGAATGGGCGGAACAGATCACCGGCATTCCCGCCGACACCATCAAACGCTTGGCGCACGAAATGGGCATCACCGCGCGCGACCAGAAGATCGAATTGCCCATCGCGTGGACGGATTCCTGGGGCAAGGAACACGACACCGTCACCGGCAATCCGGTGTCGTTCCACGCCATGCGCGGCTTGGCTGCGCACTCCAACGGCTTCCACACGATTCGCGCGTTGTCGATATTGATGACCTTGCTGGGCACGATTGATAGACCCGGCGGCTTCCGCCACAAGACCCCGTTCCCGCGCCCGATTCCACCTTGCGCGCGCACGCCGAACGACCCGCGTGCGGTGCAACCGAACACGCCGCTGGACGGCATGGCGCTGGGCTGGCCAGCCGACCCGGACGACTTGTTCGTCAATGCCGACGGCAGCCCGGTGCGTCTCGACAAAGCGTTCTCGTGGGAATACCCGCTGTCGGTGCACGGCATGATGCACAACGCCATCACCAACGCGTGGCGCGGCGATCCGTACAAGATCGACACGCTGCTGCTGTTCATGGCCAACATGGCGTGGAACTCCAGCATGAACACCGCCGAAGTGCGCAAGATGCTGGTGGACAAGGAGGAAGACGGCAGCTACAAGATTCCGTTCATCGTGGTGTGCGATGCGTTCCATTCCGAGACCACCGCGTTCGCCGATCTGATTTTGCCGGACACGACTTACCTCGAACGGCATGACGTGATGTCCATGCTCGACAGGCCGATCTCCGAGTTCGACGGCCCGGTCGATTCGGTGCGCATTCCGGTGCTGCCGCCCACGGGCGAATGCAAGCCGTTCCAGGAAGTGCTGATCGAACTCGGCACGCGCCTGAAATTGCCCGCGTTTGTGACCAAGGAAGGCGAGCGCAAGTATAAAAATTATCCCGACTTCATCGTCAACTGGGAGACCGCACCGGGCTCCGGCATCGGCTTCCTTTCCGGCTGGCGCGGTAAAGGCGGCGAGAAATCCATCAAAGGCGAACCGAACCCGAACCAGTGGGAAATGTATGCCAAGAACGATTGCGTGCATCACCACGTGTTGCCGCGCTCTTACCAGTTCATGCGCAACTGGAACAAGGGCTATCTGGAATGGTCGCAGCGCAGCGGCATCACGCGCTACGCCGAACCTATCCTGATCCACCTGTATTCCGAGGTGTTGCAGAAATTCCGCATGGCCGCGCAGGGCAAGAGCATCACGCGCAAGCCGCCCGCGCATCTGGCGAAGCGCGTCGAGACTTTCTTCGATCCGCTGCCGTTCTATTACGAGCCGCTGGAAGTGCAGACCTGCGACAAAGCCAAGTATCCGTTGTCCGCGCTGACCCAGCGCCCGATGGCGATGTACCACTCGTGGGATTCGCAGAACGCCTGGCTGCGCCAGATCCACGCGCACAACTATCTCTACGTCAATGCGACGACCGCAAAAAATGAAGCCATCGCCGACGGCGACTGGATCTGGTGCGAATCGCAATGGGGCAAAGTGCGCTGCATGGCGCGCTACAGCGAAGCGGTGGAACCGGGTACAGTGTGGACATGGAACGCCATCGGCAAAGCGGCCGGCGCATGGAATCTGACACCCGAGTCGAACGAATCGCAGCAAGGCTTCCTGCTCAATCACGTGATCTCGGAAGAGCTGCCGCCGGGAACGGACGGCAAGCGTTTCTCCAACTCCGACCCGGTCACCGGACAAGCGGCGTGGTACGACGTGCGCGTGCGCATCTACAAAGCGGAAGCGGGCGAGCCGCAACACACCTCGCCGCAATTTGAACCCATGAAGAAATATCCCGGTATGAAAGAACACCCGAGCTGGCAGGCCTATTTCGGCGGCGGCAAGAAGAAGTGATGAGTTTTCGCCATACCAGTCCCTTCCCCCTTGCAGGGGGAAGGCTAGGATGGGGGTAGAACTTGTGGTGTTGCAGAACTTCTACCCCCACCCTAACCCTCCCCCTGCAAGGGGGAGGGAATAAATGCGGCGGGGTAGAAATGATGAGTGAATCGGCGCGGATAAGGGCATCAACGAAACTAAATGCCCGCAGCTTGCGCCGGGAAATGACCGATGCGGAGAAGTTGCTTTGGCGAAATCTGCGGCTGAAACAGTTTGCGGGATATAAGTTTCGTCGGCAGCACCCCATCGGCGATTACATTGTTGATTTTGTGTGTCTGGAAGCGAAGCTGATATTGGAGGCTGATGGCGGACAACACGCAGATCATGTTGAGAGTGACGCTATCAGGACACATTGGCTTGAAGCAAAAGGATTTCGAGTAATGCGATTCTGGAACAACGAAGTGCTGAAAAATATTGAAGGAGTTAAGTTTGCCATTTGGAATTATCTATCGGGAATTCAACCCCCATCCCAACCTTCCCCCTGCCAAGGGGAAGGAGCAGATCAACTGCGCGAGGATAAGTAAATGACCCAGCTCGCCCTCGTCATCGACCTCAACGTTTGCGTCGGCTGTCACGCCTGCGTGACCAGTTGCAAGGAATGGAACACCTCCGGTTCTGCCGGTCCGCTGTGCGATGAAAATCCCTACGACCTGAACCCGACCGGTACGTTCTTCAACCGCGTGCAGACCTTCGAGATCGGCAAATATCCGCACAGCGAAACGCTGCATTTCCCCAAATCCTGTTTGCATTGCGAAGACCCGCCTTGCGTGCCGGTGTGCCCGACGGGCGCATCGTACAAACGCGAGGAAGACGGCATCGTGCTGGTGGATTACGACAAGTGCATTGGCTGCAAGTATTGCACTTGGGCGTGTCCTTACGGCGCGCGCGAGTTCGACGAGAAAGCCAAAGTGATGAAGAAATGCACTTTGTGCGTGGACCGCATCTACGACATGTCGCTGCCGGAGCGCGACCGCAAACCGTCTTGCGTGAAAGCCTGCCCGACCAGTGCGCGCATGTTCGGCGACATCCACGATCCCGAATCGGATGTGTCGCAGGCGATACGCGAAGACGGCGGTTACGCGCTGATGCCGGAGTGGGGCACGCATCCCTCCAACCATTATCTGCCGCGCCGCAAGACCAAACTCAAAATCCATCTGGATGAGTTGGAGCGCGCGGACAATCCGCTCAAAGTCGATGGACAATTGCCCAAGCCGGGCAAAGGAGAGTCGTCGATGGAAGATGCTTCTGCCTGGTAATAACGAATATGAAACCTGCATTCTCTGTATTATTTTTGACCACGTTGATCGGTGCCGGGCAAGGGCTGTTCCTCGCGCTGTTCACCCATCAGTCTTATGCCCTGTTCGGTTTGCTGCCCATGCAGTCCGACGCGTTCTACGGTTACGGCAGCGTGCTGGCGCTGCTGTTCCTGAGCGGCGGCTTGATCGCTTCGTTTTTCCATCTCGGACGACCGGAACGCGCGTGGCGTTCGGCCACCAAATGGCGCACGTCGTGGCTGTCGCGCGAAGTCATCGTGTTGCCCGCGTTCATGGGCGTGGTGTTCCTGTACGGCGCGTCGCATCTGCTGGCTTTCCGTCCCGAAGTGGTGACTTTGCCCGGCGGCCTCATCATTGATCTGTCCGCCGTGCTGGGCACGCTGGGCACACTGCTGGCCTTTGCGCTGTTTGTCTGTACTGCGATGATTTACGCCTGTCTGCGTTTCCTGCGCGAATGGAATTCGCCGCTGACGGTCATCAACTACATTCTGCTGGGCGGTTCTTCCGGCTTCATTCTGGCGGCGTTCTATGCGGCTCAGGCAGCACCCGATCAGGCCGACTTCTTCGCCGGATGGGCGATCATCATCACCGTGCTGGCATTTATCGGACGCGGTGCATCGCTGTGGCGCAACGCGCGCATCAAACCGAAATCGTCGATGCAGACCGCCATCGGCATCAAGCATCCCTACATCACGCAGCGCTCCATGGGCTCCATGGGCGGCTCGTTCAACACGCGCGAATATTTCCACGGCAAGAGCGCGGCGTTTTTGCGCGCGATCAAACCGGCATTTTTGTTGCTGGCTTTCGTGATTCCGCTGGTGTTGCTGGCGCTGGGACTTTCCGCTCCGGCACTGCTGGGCGTGGCGTTTATTGTTCAATACTTCGGTTTGCTGGCCGAGCGCTGGTTCTTCTTCGCGCAAGCCAACCATCCGCAGAATCTTTATTACCAGACCATAGGCTGATCTCAATATGTCCACCCACCTGCACGCACGCAATTACTGGTTGCATCGTTTATTGCCATTCATGCTTTGGAAGCATCTGGTGGACCGTACATCGACGCGTGCCGATCTGATCGCCGGAATCACCGGCGCATTGATCGTGTTGCCGCAAGGGGTGGCTTTCGCCACCATCGCCGGGATGCCGCCGGAATACGGCCTGTATGCCGCGATGATTCCGGCGATCATCGCCGCACTGTTCGGATCGAGCTGGCATCTGGTTTCGGGACCTACCACCGCCATCTCCATTGCGGTGTTCGCGGCCATCAGCCCTTTCGCCGAGCCCGGTTCACAGCAATTTATCAGCATGGTGCTCACGCTTACCTTTTTGACGGGCGTGTTCCAACTGATTCTGGGTTTGGCGCGCATGGGGGTGCTGGTCAATTTCATTTCGCACACCGTGGTCATCGGCTTCACGGCGGGCGCGGCAGTGCTCATCGCGGCCAGTCAAATCAAGAATTTTCTGGGAATCAACATCGTGCGCGGCGCGCCGTTTCATGTGGTGATCGAACAGACCGTCGCGCAGATTGGCAGCATCAATTTCTACGTGCTGTTTGTCGGTTCAATTACGCTTGCCACCGGAATTCTCTCCAAGCGCATGCTCCCCAAGCTGCCTTATATGATCGTGGCCATGGTAGTGGGCAGCGTGGTCGCATTTCTGGTCAATCGGGAATTTGGCGTTGATGTCACGCATATCAAGACGGTGGGCGCTTTGCCTTCGCACCTGCCGCCTTTCGTGTTTCCCGATTTTTCATATACGACAATTCACAAGGTACTCTTCCCCGCGCTGGTCGTGACCATGCTGGCCTTGACCGAGGCGGTTTCCATTTCGCGCGCTATCGCGGTGAAATCCGAACAGCGCATTGACGGCAACCAGGAATTTATCGGGCAAGGCTTTTCCAATATAGTCGGCAGCTTTTTCTCCAGCTACGCCTCTTGCGGCTCGTTTAACCGTAGCGGCGTGAACTATGCCGCTGGTGCGCGCACGCCCTTGGCAACAGTGTATGCCTCGATCTTCCTGATGCTCATCCTGATGCTGGTCGCGCCGCTCGCCTCCTATCTGCCGACGGCGGCAATGGCGGGAATTTTATTTTTGGTGGCTTGGGGGTTGATCGATTTTCATCATATTTCCGCCATTATTCGCACCAACCTCGCGGAGACGGTCATTTTGTTTGTCACGCTGATCGGCACGCTGGTCGATCTGGAGAAGGGCATCTTCTTCGGAATTTTGCTGTCGCTGACCATGTATCTGTACCGCGTATCGCGCCCCGGAATTCTGCAAGTCGTTCCGGCGAAAGAGGAGGGGGCTTACCACTTTGTGGGAGCCGCAGACCATCCCCAATGCCCGCAGCTGAGCATGGTGCGTGTCAACGGCTCAATCTTTTTCGGTGCCGTGGATCATGTGCAAAACAGCTTGCTGAAAATCGACGAAATCAATCCGCTGCAAAAGTCGGTGCTGATTGTTGCCGGCGGCATCAATTTTGTTGATGTGGCCGGTGCGGAGATGTTGGCGCAGGAAGCGCGCCGCAGGCGCAAGCTGGGCGGCGGTTTGTATTTTTATCGGTGCAAGGACGATGTGTACAAATTCCTGCGCAAATCCGATAAGCTGGACGACATCGGCGCGGGCGGTTTCTTCCCGACCATGTCGAACTGGATCAAGCCGGTGTACGCCACGCTCGATTCGGAAATATGCCGCAACTGTCCGACACGAATTTTTTCCGAGTGCCAAACCCATTTACCTAACGGGCAAGCCCGTTCCCCTCACCTCAATCCTCTCCCGCAAGCGGGCGAGGAGGCGAACGTGAAAAGCAATCTTTAATTCAGGCGAACCGAGGTCTGCATGAATAACCGTCTCACGCGTTTCCTTCCATTTCTTTCCTGGTGGCCGTTGCGCGGCGAGACGCTCAAAGCCGACCTGATCGCGGGCATCACCGTCGCGCTGGTGCTTATCCCGCAATCCATGGCCTACGCGCAACTGGCCGGATTGCCGGCTTATTACGGGCTGTATGCCGCATTCCTGCCGGGCATGATCGCGGCGCTGTGGGGCTCGTCTTCGCAATTGGCCACCGGCCCGGTGGCGGTGGTCTCGCTGCTGACCGCTTCGGCGCTCGCCCCGCTGGCGGCCACCGCTTCGGAGCAATTCATCGCACTCGCCGTGCTGCTCGCGCTGATGGTCGGACTGATCCAGCTGACGCTGGGCGCATTCAAGCTGGGCGTGGTGGTCAGCTTCCTGTCGCATCCGGTTATCGTCGGTTTCACCAATGCCGCCGCCATCATCATCGGCCTGTCGCAGATCAACAAGCTGTTCGGTATTTCGATGGGGCGCAGCGATCATTTTTTGAATGACGTGTGGGGCGCATTGCAACTGATAGGCGAAACGCACCTGCCGACACTGGCGATGGGGGTGGCCGCATTCGCCATCATGTTCCTGATGAAACGCTACACGCCCAAACTGCCCAATGTGTTGGTCGCGGTGACGCTGACCACGCTGGTGAGCTGGGGCATAGGCTTCGAGCACAACAGCAAGGGCAAGGTCGATCAAATCATGGATGGCGAGGTAAAAACCCTGGCCAATGATTTTGCTCTGGCGGAAAGCAAGATAGACGAACTGAACGGCAAGCTCGGCAGCAAATCAGCCGAATTAAAGCAACTGCAAAAAGAGCACGAGGGGGGCAGCCAGCATTCGGCTGCGCTCAAATATGAAATCGAACTGATCAAACTGGAACTACAGGATTTGGAAAGCGAGAACCGCAAGGTCGCACGCTCCCTGCGCAAATTCATTTTCGAGCAGATTCCCGCCACCGAAACTCAACCTGCCCGACTGTATCTGACCGGACAAGTGCCGCAGGGCGAAAAATCTGACGGCTATCGCTGGCGCATCAAGAAAGTGAACAAGGGCGAACTGAGCATGGTCGGCGGCGGCGAAGTGGTGGGCAGCATCCCGTCCGGTTTGCCGGAACTGGCGTTGCCAAAATTCCGCTGGAGTGATTTCGGCATACTGTTTTCCAGCGCGCTGGTCATTTCGCTGGTCGGTTTCATGGAAGCCATTTCCATCGCCAAGGCCATGGCCGCCAAGACCAAGCAACGCATCAATCCGAACCAGGAGTTGCTGGGGCAGGGTTTTGCCAATGTCGTGGGCAGCTTCAGTCATGCCTTCCCGGTCAGCGGCTCGTTCTCGCGTTCCGCCGTCAGTCTCAACGCGGGTGCGCGAACCGGCCTGTCGTCGGTGTTCGCCAGCGTTATTGTGCTGCTGACGCTGCTGTTCCTGACCCCGTTGTTGTATCACCTGCCGCAGGCGGTGCTGGCGGCGGTCATCATCATGGCGGTGATCGGCCTTATCAATTTTTCCGCCATCAAACACGCGTGGCAGGTGCACAAACACGACGGCCTCGCCGCCGTGGTGACCTTCATTGCCACCATGGCCTTCGCCCCGCATCTGGACAGCGGCATCCTGCTCGGCGCGGCGGTCGCCATCGTGCTGTTCCTGTACCGCACCATGAAGCCGCGCGTTGCCCGGTTGGCGCGCTATTCCGATGGCACGTTGCGCGATGTGAAGGTCAATCCCGATTTGCCGACCAGCGAACTGGTGGTGCCGGTGCGCTTCGACGGCCAGTTGTATTTTGCCAACGTGGCCTATTTCGAAGATGCCGTGCTGGAAGCGGTGGCGGAAAAGCCGAATGCGAAATATGTGCTGGTGGTGGGCAACGGCATCAATAATCTCGATGCCTCCGGCGAGGAGGTCATCAAGGCGCTGTATGAACGGCTGCGCGCCAACGGCGTTACGCTGGTATTCTCCGGCCTCAAAAAACAAGTGCTGGATGTGATGCACCATACCGGGCTGTTCGACGAGATCGGGCAGGAACGCATCTTCGCCCATGAGGATATGGCGCTCGCCGCCATCTGCGAGTGGCTGGGCGAGGCCGGAAAAACCGATCCGTTCAATCCGGCGCTCAAGCCGCTGGCCGCAGCGGGTAGTGCAGTTGCATAACTCCAATGGGCTATCACGCTCCCACCCTTGGTGGCTATGGACGCTGCATGCTCGCATATTCCTATAATGTCGCTCAGGCTTTGTGCGGCGACGCAATTTTTGATGCACAATTTTGTAGTAGTTCAAATAACTTGTTGGAGGTAGAAAATGAATTTCGATAAAGAATTTAACGCGCGCGGTATGTCTTGTCCTTTGCCTATCGTGAAGACCAAGAAGGCGCTGGTTGACATGACTTCCGGCCAAGTGCTCAAGGTCGTCTCGACCGATTGCGGTTCCGTCAAGGACATGGCCGCATTCGCCGAACAGACCGGCAATCAGCTGCTCGCCCAGGAAGAAGCAAACGGCGAGTACACCTTCTACATGCAGAAGAAGTAATCCAACCCGCTGCATCCAACCATCAAAGGAGAGAGCATGACAACCAAGAAAATGGCAATCATCGCCACCAAAGGCACGCTGGACATGGCATATCCGCCATTCATTCTGGCTTCGACCGCCGCCGCACTGGGTTACGACGTGCAGGTGTTTTTTACCTTCTACGGCCTGCAATTGCTGCGCAAGGACTTGTCCAACGTGATGATCAGCCCGCTCGCCAACCCGGCGATGCCCATGCCTGTCCCGATGCCGGTGATGGTGCAGATGCTGCCCGGCATGGAATCCATGGCCACCATGATGATGAAGCAAAAACTGAAGAAGCACGGCGTTGCGACGCTGGAAGAGTTGCGCGACTTGTGCCTGGAAGCCGACGTGAAATTCGTTGCCTGCCAGATGACCGTTGACCTGTTCGAGTTCGACAAGAGCGAGTTCATCGACAACGTCGAATACGGTGGCGCGGCAACCTTCATGAATTTCGCGGGAGAAACCGATATTTGTTTGTTCGTTTAAAGCTGGAGTAACAAAAGAGGCACCAATCGGTGCCTTTAACATTTCAGGGAGAGAGAAGCATGAAAATTACAAAGATAGCAGCTTCAATAATTTCGCTGGGCTTGGCGGGAGCGCCATTGGCTCATGCAACCAACGGCGACGAAATGATGGCCGTGGGTGCGCAAAGCACAGCGCTGGGTGGTTCAGGTGTTGCTAATTTTGTGGGTGCTGAAAGCGCATTCGCAAATCCGGCCATGCTGGGCAAGTCGAAAGGCAAGGAAGTTACGGGTGGTATTAATTTGTTTAAGCCGACAGTAGCCAACACCGGCATGATGAACGCTGGTTACGGAAGCAGCGCGGCGGATACGAGCTATATTCCTGATGTGTCTTTTTCAAACAGACTCAGCGATAACTTGACTTATGGTGTTGCGATGGGCGGAATCGCGGGTATGGGCGTTGACTATACCGGTGCCAGCGCTTCGCTGGGTTTGGTTAAAGCCAAATCAGCTCTAAGCATTTTGCGCGTGGTTCCGACTATCGCCTATAACACGAATCAATATGGTGTGGGTTTTTCACCCATATTCCAATATGGTTCATTGATGCTGAGTTATAACAATTACAACGGTTCTACGGGTGCCCCTTACAATGCCGCAGAGAATAAAGATTCCAGCACGAGCTTCGGTTTTGCTGTGGGTGGCTATTACAACGCGACATCAGCAGTGACAGTAGCTGCCGCGTATCAGTCCAAATTTGCGGCAAAATATGGCACACAAATTTCCGGTGCTGGCGCTGGTTTCGGTCTCATGGCTGGTGGACCTGGCGCTCCTTTTGGTGATGATCTGGATCAGCCTGCCCAAATGAAATTGGGTGTTGCTCTTGCCGTGAATGAGAACGTTGCATTGACTGCCGATTACAAGTTGATTCAGTGGGGTAGCGCGGCCGGTTACAAGGATTTCAATTGGAAGGACCAGAATATTCTGGCGATAGGCGCTAAGTATTCAGCTAGCGGTTATTGGCTTGGCATGGGTTATAACCATGCCAACGATCCAATCGGCGAACTCACGGACAACACGTACCGCAATGCTGCGATCAACGTGTTTAACAATATGTTCTTCCCGGCTATCGTGACAAATTCTGTCACCTTCGGTGGCGGCTATGATATTTCAAAGTCACTTGCGGTTGAAGGTGCGGTTGTGATTACTCCCGAAGTTACAAAAGCTGTTGCAATAAGCAATCTGGGAGCTATGCCAACAAATACCACAACTCACTCGCAAAAGGCCTACCAAGTATCGCTGCGTTACAAGTTCTAATTTGATCGCATGTTCTGATTTGCAGTCGCAAAAAAAGCCCGCGAGTTTCGCGGGCTTTTTATATGGGATTTTCAAACACAACATCGTGAAGAAGCCCGTCAATAGGCGATCTGCATGATACGGATGCGGTAGATTGCTTATTGGCGCGGCTTGCGGGGCAGGTGGGGCAAAAAAACGGATCTACATGATGCATTTGTAGGTGCGAATTTATTCGCACAAAACTCGTAGAGCGTGCGAATGAATTCGCACCTACCAACCCCTCAACTGCGAATGCGATCCAGATAGCGCGCGCGGTACAGCAAGCGCGGCGGATGGGCGGGGTTGTCGCTGAAGGCGGAGCGGTCGTGCAGCACGTTGTTGCACAGCAAGCCCATGCCGGGTTCGAGGCGGCCGCGAAAGATGTGCGGTGTGTCTGAGGCCAGCAGATGCTCCAGCGCGGCCACGGCAGTCTGTGTTGCTGCATCCTGCTTCCAGACTATGCTGCGGGTGCGGGCGGTGTAGCGCATGTGCAGGTTGCCGTTGGCATCCAGCGAGAACACCGGGCCGCTCTGTGCGGCGCGCACGCCGTCGTTTTCATCCACGCGTTCGGGGATGGTCATGACATCGGCTTGCATCAGCGCTGCGATGTGCTGCGGGTTTTCATCGCGCAGCAGCAGGTAGGCCATCTCGTGATCCATCAGTTGATTCTCACCGCCGCTCGCCGCGTTGCGCACACAGTGCAGCACCATGGCGCGTATCTCGCGCTGCGGCGGGTTGTAATAGCCGTCGGTGTGCCACTTGATGGGCCGGTCGGTGTAGGGAATGTAATGCTGGCGCGTGCCGTTGTCGAACACGCGGATTTCCGACACGCCGTCTTCGCCAGCCAGCCAGTTGGCATCTAGCCGCGTCAGCCCGAACTGTGCGCCCAGCAGGCGAGGGATGTCGGTGTCGGCTTCGTGCCTCGGGCTGGCGTAGATCGCCATGTTGCAGCGGCGCACGCGCTCGGCGAGGGCTGCGTGTTCGGCGGGTGTCAGGGCGCGCGGGTCGCGCACTTCGACGATGAGTCCGTTGATCGAGGTCGGGGCGCTGGCCAGTTTTTGTTTGCGCCAGCGCAGGTAGCTTTCAGTGTCGCCGAGATCGAACGGATTGTTCATTCAATCACCGCTTGAGGCCGCGCGGCGGCGCGCCGGTTTCGGTTCTGTTTCATACAAACCGCGCAGGGTTTTTTCCACCATTTTGACCGCTTCCGGCGCTTCGTTACTAATCATCTGGTCAATGATCCAGCCGCTGTCGGCTTCGTTCATAATTTGGCCGATGCAGTAGGCGAGGTAGCGGTAGAAGCCGTAATCCGGGCCGTTTTCTTCATAGGCGAAATCGGCGTATTCCCCGGCGCGGTGGTTGAGCAGGTCAATGAAACGCTGTTTGCATTCTTTCATATCTTCGCCCAGCAAACGGCTGCGGTTCTCGGCGTAGGTTTCGCCCACGCGGTTCGCCAGGTTGCCGGTGAAGGTGAGGCGATCTTCTGCGGAGAGTTTGCGGTAGGCGATGCGGTCGGCGACCAGAATCAGGAACAGCGAAAATTCGGCGAGGAAGTCGAGATATTGCTGGCCGACTTCAATCTCGAATTTCAACTTGCGCGTATTCTTCAGCGCATTGTCGGCGATGCGCGAAACCACGAACGACAACGCATCGGAAATCTCCTGCGGCGTGCGTTCGCGGCCTTCTTTGAACCAGTGGCTCTTGATGCGCAATGGTTAGCCTTTGCGGATGTAAAACTCGTGCACGCCGGATGCCGCCTCGACGGAGTCCAGCAAGGTCATGCCGGTGGCGGAAGCCCAGCCGCCGATGTCGGATTGCACGCCGGGGCAGTCGCTGATCAACTTCAGAACTTCGCCGTTTTGCATGCCGTTCAGCAGTTTCTTCGCTTCGACAATCGGGCCGGGGCAGACCGCGCCGCGAATATCCAGTGTGACGTTGGTGGCAAGCGCGTTGCCTGCGCCTTTCTTGATGTGGTAGCCGGTTCCGCCGTCGGGCATCTTCTCGGATTTAAGAATCTGGTTGCCGGTCTGCTTGGCCCAAGCGAACAGATCGTCTTGCGTGCCCGGACAGTCCGAGACCAATAGCAGTACTTGACCTGCGGAAAGTTCATCAACCATGCGCTTTGCGCCGATGAGCGGTCTGGGGCAGGAAAGCCCTTTCATATCCAGCACTACATTAACCATGTCCATATTTGATCTCCTTAAAATCTCGGGCAAAGCAGTTGTCGGCAGGTCGCACATGGCCAGCGGACAGCGTTGGCTTGTGCGATCTGCGGAAGGGATTAATAGCCGCCTTTACCTATCGGCTGCGGCAGGCCGGCGATTTTGGCGGCCTGTTTTGCCGGCCCCATCGGGAACAAGTCGTACAGCGCTTTGCTGTCCGCTTCCGGCCAGAACTCGTTGACACCTTTCAGCATGTTGCGGAAGTTGGGGGTGTGTCCTTCTTCGCGGAATTGATCGCGCATGTAATTGATGATTTCCCAATGCTTTGGAGTCAGTTCGATATTTTCAGCGGCGGCAATCACGCCGACCACTTCTTCGCTGAAATCCGGCTCCAGCAAGAAGCCATCATCGTTGGTTTCCAGTTCGTTTCCTGCTACGGTGTATCCCATCTTTTCTTCCTTTCTAAATATAAATGTCATTCCAGACTGGAGATGACCTTGTGCGGCTCAAAAATGCCGCAACCAAACTGCCGTTCCTTACCCAACCCTGCGTATTGCACGCGCAACGAGCCTTCCGGTGCGAGATCGTGCAATACCAAACTGTATCCGCTGACCGAGCGGTTATTGCCAGCCAGCGTGTGAAATCTTCCGCAAATCAAATTCGCCCTGACTCCCATCGCGGAGAGTGCCGATTCGACTTCTGCCATGAAGGCAATTTCATTCTCGGTCCCGGTCACCAGTTGCGCGTGCAAAGTGGGGTAATGCTGAATCGTCCTTGTTTTGCTCGACCCGAGAAACAGTTCGCATCCGGCCACGCTCAATTGCTGTTGTTCCAAAACGGCGGATGCGGCAGCGAGTTCCTTTGGCAGCCGTAACACCAGCTTGGCGCGTTTCGGTAGCAGCATCCCTTCGTTGCTGTGCGCCATGCGCAAAGGGATGACCCCCACCTGTTCATGCTCGCACAGCAATGGCATTAGTCGCGTCAATTCTTCCCACAACTGGAACGGGTAAGAGAAGGGCAATGTTCCTCCGCCAATCTCGAACACAACGTCGATCATTTCGGCGGGGGAGGTCACTTGCCGCCTTGCGTCTCGGCCCACTGCTTCATGTCGTTAGCCCATTGAATGGCGGTAGCCGGATCAATATCAAAAATTGTAAAACGCTTGCTCTCACGGATGCGGATGCGCAACAAACTCATGCCGCCTTCGGCGTGGTCAATTTGTTGCAGCTCGATCTGTTGCCCGCCCAGAGGGACTTTGATCTTGCTCAATTCTGTAATTTTCGCCATATTTATGTTTTCGACGTATGATGAAGCGGATAGCAAACGGGCGAGACATATATCATTGTTTTAAGTCTATCGCCAATATCGCCCTGTTTGAATACTACTGGCGATGAAAAAAGCACCCCCCTTTAGGGTTACTTTGGATAGTTGCTACGGGTGATAGTTTGGCTGGAGGTAGCCCCGTAACATGCAAAACCATCAAGAAACCGGGCTGGCAGCATTTGCCGGTGACCTAACGATAACCGAATTCCAGCCCTTGTAGGGCGATTAGCGCAACGCGACTGAAAGGAAACATTATGGCGAAGAAATTGCATGACACTCCGAATCTGGACGAGCTTGAAAAGGGCGAGTGGCCAAGTTTTGTTACTGGCCTGAAACGTCTGGCCAAGGATAAGGATATTGCGGTTGACCTGTTGGGTCAGCTCGAAGCCTCGTACAAGACCCGCAAGGGTTACTGGAAGGGCGGTACAGTCGGCGTGTTCGGTTACGGCGGCGGTGTGATCCCCCGTTTCACCGAACTGAAGAACGAAGATGGCACGCCAAAATTCAAGGATGCTGCCGAGTTCCATACACTGCGCATCATGCCTCCTCCCGGCATGCACTACGATACCGCCACGCTGCGCCAGTTCTGCGACATCTGGGATAAATACGGTTCCGGTCTGGTTGCGATGCACGGTCAATCCGGCGACATCATGTTCCAGGGATGTACCACCGAGAATGTGCAAAAAGCCTTTGACGAATTCAACGAGATGGGTTTCGACCTCGGCGGTGCGGGTCCTGCGTTGCGCACTTCCATGTCTTGCGTTGGTGCGGCGCGTTGCGAGCAATCCTGCTACGACGAAGCCCAGGCAATGCGTTCGGTAATCAACTCTTTCCTCGACGATCTGCATCGTCCATCGCTGCCTTACAAGGTTAAGTTCAAATTCTCCGGCTGTCCGAACGATTGCATGAACGCGATCCAGCGCTCCGACATCGCGATTATCGGAACCTGGCGCGACAACATCCAGACCGATGAGGCTTTGGCCAAGAAGTGGTTCGCCAAGCACGGTATGGATGAGCTGGTGAATGATGTTGTTTCTCGTTGCCCGACCAAGACTTTCCAGGTCAAGGAAATCAAGAAGGTCAAGGCTGGCGAACATATTTCCAGTGTTGCCGTGAGCGATACTCACGCTGTTGAAATCAACAATCAGGACTGCGTGCGTTGCATGCACTGCGTCAATGTGATGACCGGTGCGCTGGCTCCCGGCAAGGACAGGGGCGCGAGCGTGCTGGTTGGCGGCAAGAGCCATCTGAAGATCGGCGGCCTGATGGGCACAGTGGTGATCCCGTTCATGAAGCTGGATACCGAGGAAGATGTCGAGAAGCTGGTTGATTTCGGTCAGCGCCACATCGACTTTTTCGCCGAAAACGCGCTGGAACACGAGCGTTCGGGCGAGATGATCGAGCGTATCGGTATGGCCAATTACCTCGATGCGATGGAGATCGATGTGGATCCGGCGATGATCAGTTCGCCGCGCATGAACCCCTACGTTCGCACCGACGGCTGGGATGCCGAAGTCGCCAAGATCAACGCCAAGAAACAAGCTGCCTGAGGAGATAGAAGATGAATGCACCTGTACAGATGCGCAAGCCGAAAGAGACTGGCGTACCGGAGAATAAGAAATACCTGCACCCGTTGCTGGCCAAGAATTACGGCAACTGGAAATACCACGACCGTCCACGTCCCGGCGTGCTGCACCACGTCGCCCGTAGCGGCGACGAGGTGTGGACGGTGCGTGCCGGTACTCAGCGTCAGATGGATATTCATACCATCCGCACGCTGTGCGACATCGCCGACAATTTTGCCGAAGGGCGCGTGCGTTTTACCATTCGTTCCAACATCGAATTCATGGTGTCCGAAGAAAAGAAAGTTGCGCCGCTGATCGCCGAACTGGAAAAGCATGGCTTCCCGGTGGGTGGAACAGGAAACTCGATCACCATGATCGCGCACACTCAGGGCTGGTTGCACTGCGATATTCCCGGAACGGATGCCTCCGGCGTGGTCAAGGCTTTGATGGACGAGCTGGTCGTCGAATTCAAGCGCGAAGAGATGCCGAACCGCGTGCACCTTTCGACTTCCTGCTGCGAAATCAACTGCGGCGGACAGGCGGACATCGCCATTATCGTGCAACATACCAAGCCGCCTGTCATCAACCATGACCAGGTTGCGAATGTGTGCGAACGCCCGACCGTCGTGGCGCGCTGCCCGGTTGCTGCGATCCGTCCCGCGATGGTGAACGGGAAACCTTCGCTGGAAATCGACGAGTCCAAATGTATGTGCTGCGGCGCGTGCTACCCACCGTGCCCGCCGATGCAAATCAACGACCCGGAAAATTCCAAGCTGGCGATCTGGGTTGGCGGCAAGAACTCCAACGCGCGCGGCAAGCCAACTTTCATGAAGATGGTTGCCTCCGGCCTGCCCAACAATGCGCCGCGCTGGCCTGAAGTTGCCGCTGCGGTCAAGAATATTCTCGCCGTTTACAAAGCGGACGCACGTCCCTGGGAGCGTATGGCTGACTGGATCGACCGTATCGGCTGGCCGCGTTTCTTCGAGAAGACCGGACTGCCGTTCACCAAGTATCTGATCGACGACTGGCGCGGTTCGCGTTCCAATCTGAATGCTTCGACGCATATCCGTTTCTAAGCGAGGACTTCTACATGAAATTTGGAATAGTCGTTAACGAGGGGCCTTACCAGCATCAAGCCAGCGATTCGGCTTACTTGTTTGCCAAGGCCGCAATTGCCAAGGGACACGAAGTATGGCGCGTGTTCTTCTATCATGACGGCGTGAACAACGCGTCCAAGCTGGTCGAACCGCCGCAGGATGATAGGCATATCGTGAACCGTTGGACCAAGCTGGCCGAGGAGCACAAGGTGGATCTGGTGGTGTGTGTCGCCGCCGCTTTGCGTCGCGGTATCAAGGAAGAAAATCTGGCTCAGGGTTTCCGTAT
Source organism: Sideroxydans sp. (assembly GCA_028710605.1). Lineage (GTDB taxonomy): Bacteria > Pseudomonadota > Gammaproteobacteria > Burkholderiales > Gallionellaceae > Sideroxyarcus. Next base: position 57,625 of record JAQTTU010000007.1, on the reverse strand, counting down.
TTCCGGTCTGGGTCAGTTGGTGGAAGCCGGTATCAAGTGTGACCGACTGGTCACCTTCGGCGATTAAGGAGAGACGAGATGAGTGATGCAAAAAAATTCATGTTCGTTAACCGCAAAGCACCTTACGGAACGATCTATGCGCTGGAGTCGCTGGAAGTGGTGTTGATCAGTGCCGCTTTCGATCAGGATGTGTCGCTGGTTTTTCTGGATGACGGCGTTTACCAGCTGAAAAAAGGCCAGCAGACCAAAGGCATCGAGACCAAGAACTTCTCTCCCGCTTATCGCGCGCTGGAAGATTACGATGTCGAAAAGCTGTATGTTGAAAAAGAAGCCATGGAAGCACGCGGCCTCACCGAAGAAGATTTTCTGGTGGATGTCACGGTGCTCAGCCGCGCCGAGATGGGCGCGCTGATGGACGAGCAAGACGTAGTCTTGAGTTTCTAAGGGGACACGAATGTTACATATCATCAACAAATCAACCTTGGGCAGCAGCACGCTGGATACTTGCTTGAATACGGCAACCGGCGGCGACATACTGCTCATCGAGGATGCGGTCTATGCGGCGACCAAAGGCAACGCGTCTGCGGCTGTGTTGCAAGCGGCGATGGGGCGTTTCAAGTTTCATGTCCTGATGCCGGATCTGGAAGCGCGCGGTCTGGGCGACCGTCTGATCGAAGGCGTATCGCCGGTGGATTACGGCGGTTTCGTCGATCTGACAGTCAACAACAAATCCTGCCAATCTTGGCTTTAAATCAGTAACACTTAGAAGGAGTATTAGCATGGCAAACATTGAAGTCGGCGGTAAAAGTTACGAAACAGACGAAGAGGGCTATCTGGTCAATCTGAGCGATTGGAATACGGATGTTGCAAACTTCATGGCTCAAACCGAGAACATCACCATGACCGACCAGCACTGGGAAGTTGTCAATTTCCTGCGCGAGTATTTCGATGAATATCAGATCGCTCCGGCTGTGCGCGTGCTGACCAAAGCCATCGGCAAGAAGCTGGGCGCGGAAAAGGGAACCAGCGAGTATCTGTACGGTTTGTTCCCCTACGGCCCGGGCAAGCAGGCGTGCAAGATCGCCGGTCTGCCAAAGCCAACCGGTTGCATTTAATTCAGGCAAGGCGATAGGGGCTTCTCATGGCGAGCATTGTTTTTGCAATTCTGTTTTATGTTGCTACGCTGTTGCTAGTCGTAGGGTTGCTCTATCGCATCAACACCTACGCCCGCACTCCATCTCCGCTGAAGATACCGACCACACCCGCGCCGACCACTACCGGCGGCGTGGTGTTGCGCATGACGCGCGAGGTGGTGTTCTTCGAGAGCCTGTTCAAGGCCAACTTGTGGACTTGGGGTTTGAGCGTCATGTTTCACGGCAGTCTGGTGCTGGTGGTCATGCGCCATCTGCGCTACTTCACCGATCCGGTGTGGGCTTGGGTCGCGTTCATCCAGCCGTTCGGCATGTATGCGGGCATTACCATGCTGCTCGGTTTGTGCGGGCTGTGGGGGCGGCGTTTGTTTGTCGAGCGCATCCGCTACATCTCTACACCCTCGGATCATCTCTGGTTGCTGTTGCTTATCGGCATCGCCGTATCCGGCTTGCTGATGAAATTCGTCGAGCATACCGATGTGATCGCAGTTAAGGGTTTTTTCCTCGGTTTGATGCATCTGGATGTTCAGGTGATTCCTGCCGATCTGTTGTTGACTGTGCATCTGTTGCTGGTTGTGTCACTCCTGGTCGCATTCCCCTTCAGCAAATTGCTGCACGCACCAGGAGTGTTTTTTTCGCCGACACGCAATCAGGCGGACAATCCGCGTGAAAAGCGCCATCTGAGCGCTTGGGCTGCCAAACTCGAATCGGAGAAGAACTGAAATGGCAGACATCACTGCACCAGCTTACCGCACCATCCCCATTATCCCCGCGCTGATTCCGGGCGCGATGGAAGGGAAGGGGCCGTTCGTCGCTAGCGAGAAGATCAATGAAGCCATCGGCTTCCCCGGCCAACTGGTGGAAGACTGGCATGACAAAGCAATCGCCAAGATGGGTGAACTGCTGTCCAAATATCGTTCGCTCAAAGTATTCATGGATGCCTGCGTGCATTGCGGCGCATGTTCCGACAAATGCCATTATTTCATCGGTACGCAAGATCCGAAAAATATGCCGGTTGCGCGTCAGGACTTGATGCGCAGCGTATATCGCCGCTACTTCACACTTCCCGGCAAGCTGTTCCCCAAGCTGGTCGGTGCGCGCGATTTGACGCGCGAAGTGCTGGACGAGTGGTTCAACTATTACCACCAATGTTCCGAATGTCGCCGCTGTTCGGTGTTCTGCCCCTACGGTATCGATACCGCAGAAGTGACCATGGCGGCGCGCGAGATTCTCGACTCAATCGGTTACGGCCAGAAATATTCCAACGAGATCATCGGCAAGGTGCACAAGATCGGCAACAACCTCGGCCTGCCCGGCCCGGCGCTGATCGACACGCTGGAAGGTCTGGAAGAAGACGTTAAAGACGCGACCGGCATCGACGTGCGCTTCCCCATCGACGTGAAAGGCGCGGAAGTGCTGCTCATCACGCCGTCCGCCGACTTTTTCGCCGAACCGCATATCGACAGCTTGATCGGCTATGCCAAGGTATTCCATGCCTCGGGAACCAGCTGGACGCTGTCCTCTCTGGCTTCCGAAGCGGGCAACTTCGGTATGTTCATCGGCAACTACGAGCAACTGCGCAAGATCGCGTTGCGCATCCGCGAAGCCGCGCTGGAATTGGGCGTTAAGCGCATCGTGGTGGGCGAGTGCGGCCATGCCTGGCGCGTGGCTTACAGCTTCTGGAATACCCTGAGCGGTGTCGGCGGCGGCGCGGGTGAAGTGGACAAGTTTGCGCAGATGCTGCAAAAACAGCTCGACCACCGCTACAAGCAGCCTACGCATATCTGCGAGTTTACTTGGGACTTGATCGAGCGCAATGCGCTGACGTTCGACAAGTCGAAGAACGACAAGCACATCATCACCTTCCACGATTCATGCAATGTGGCGCGCGGCTCGCGCATGGGCGACCTGCCCGGCGGACAGTTCGAGATTCCGCGCAATATCATCAAGGCGGTGGCCAACAACTTTGTCGAGATGGCACCCAACACCACGCGCGAACAGACCTTCTGTTGCGGCGGGGGCGGCGGTGTGCTGACCGACGATCTGCTGGAGTTGCGCGTCAAGGGTGCGCTGCCGCGCATGGAGGTATTGCAGCAGGCGGTGGACGAGCACGGTGTCAATTTCATGGCGACCATCTGCGCCATCTGCAAAGCACAGTTTACAAAAGTATTGCCCATCTACGGATTCGATAGAAAACTGGTGGGCGGCGTACATCAATTGGTTAGCAATGCGATCCAGTTGGGTCCGAAATAACGAGGAGATAAGCAATGTCAGTAGTGAGCGAAACCCCGCAAAAGTTAACATTCCGTCGTTTCAAAGATGGCAACACGAAAAGCCGCTTGAACGAAAAGATTTTCCAGGCCGGATACTCTTACAAGTGCCCGACCTATATCCAATCCACGCCGCCTTGCCAAGGCAGTTGCCCCGCCGGCGAAGATATTCGCGGTTATCTTGGAATCGTGCGCGGCACAGAAAAAGTGCCGAACGGTGCGGATGGGAAGCCGATCATGCCGTGGCAGGAATATGCGTGGCGGCGTTTGACCGAAGCCAACCCGTTCCCGGCTGTGATGGGGCGCGTTTGCCCGGCTCCGTGCGAAAGCGGTTGCAACCGCAACGAGGTGGAAGACCACGTCGGCATTAATTCGGTGGAACATTTCCTCGGCGAATACGCAATTGCAAACAAGCTCGCATTCAACAAGCCGACAGTTGCCGCTTCCGGCAAGAAGGTCGCCATTCTCGGCGGCGGTCCGGCCGGATTGTCCTGCGCCTATCAACTGGTGATGAAGGGGCACGCTGTCACCGTGTTCGACGAGCACGAGTTCCTCGGCGGCATGATGCGTTACGGTATTCCCGGTTTCCGTACTCCGCGCGACGTGCTGGATGCCGAAATTCAACGCATCATTGATCTGGGCGTGACGGTCAAACTGAAAACACGCGTCGGAACCGACATCAGCATTGAGCAGATTCGCAAGGATTTCGACGCGGTGTTCATGGGCTTGGGTGCGCAAGCGGGTCGCGCATTGCCTATCGCCGACAGCGAAGCGCCCAATGTGGTTACTGCGACCGCTTTCCTGAAAGCCTTTAACGACGGACGTTTGCAGCATGTCGGCAAGCGCGTGGTAGTGGTGGGCGGCGGCGATACTTCCATCGACGTGGCCACCATCGCGCGTCGTTTGGGACACATCAAACATGCCAACCCGACCGATGCCGAACACGTCATCGCCGGACGCATGGCGCACGACGTGGCGCAGATTTCTTCCAAGGAAGGCGCGGAAGTCACGCTGACTTCGCTGTTCAACATCGACAAGATGCAGGCCAATAAACACGAAATCGAACAGGCGCTGGCCGAAGGCATCCACATTCTCGGTGGTTTGGTGCCGGTCGGCATCGTGCGCGATGCGAACGGTCGCGCCACCGCGCTGCGCGTGGCGAAGTGCGAAGCCAAAATCGCTGGCGGCAAGCTGGACATCAAGAACATCGAAGGCAGCGAGCACGACATCGAAGCCGACCTGATCGTTTCGGCGATCGGCCAGGCGGTGGATTTCACCGGGCTGGAACAGTTCAATAACGGCAAGGGCGCGATCTCGACCGACCGCAACTATGTGATAAACGGACAGCAAGGCGTATTTGCAGGCGGCGACGTGATTCGTCCGCACCTGCTGACCACTGCTGTCGGACACGGTTCTATTGCTGCCGACGGTATCCACAACTTTATGTTGGGGCGCGATCTGGAAAAACGTCCGAAGATCGACGTGCACCAGTTCGACATCATGCGCAAGATGGCGGAGAAGGGCATTGTCGTCAAGGAAGCGCTTGAGCCCATGCGCGGCACATGCAATTCCAATGTCGCGGTGCACAACTTCGACAACCGTTCCGACCGCTACATCATTCCGCACGACAAGCTGTTCAAAGGGCATTTTTCGTATGTGCCGCGCAATCATCGCGGGATCGTTACGCTGAACAAGGAAACGGCGCTGGGCAATTTCGACGAACGTCTGGGGGTTCTGAGCCAGGAAGAGGCAGTCGCCGAAGCCAAGCGTTGCATGAGTTGCGGCATGTGCTTCGAGTGCGACAACTGCGTGGTGTATTGCCCGCAAACCGCCGTGTCGCGCGTGAAGAAGACCGAGGCAACGCTGGGTCGTTATGTCACAACGAACTACGACAAGTGCATCGGCTGCCACATCTGCGCCGATGTGTGCCCGACGGGTTACATTCAAATGGGTCTGGGCGAATAATGAAGCTGCTCGTCTCTCTGTTGCTTTGTCTGTGTATCCCGGCAGCTTGGGCTGCTGAAACGAGCGCGCCCAAGCTGGACATCGGCATGGGCGGGAAGTGCGTGAAGGATGCGCAGTGGATGCGCAAAAACCACATGCACTTGCTCAAGCATCAGCGCGACGAAACGGTGCGCAAAGGCATACGTTCGGATCAGGACAGCCTGAAAAACTGCGTCGAGTGCCACGCCAGCACCAAGGATGGCAGCGTGATCGCGCGCGACGACAGTTTCTGTGTCGGTTGCCACCGCTATGCCGCAGTACACATCGATTGCTTTGAATGCCACGCCAGCAAACGCAAGGCGGCGCTCGTCAAGAAGGAAGCACCATGAGCGACCTCAATCCACAACGCAGAAGTTTTTTGAAGACTACACTGGGGGCGGCTGCGGTCGCCATCGCGCCGGGCATGCTGCTGATCGATATGGCGCACGGCAAAGCCGAAGCCGCCAGCGGCAAAGTGCGCTGGGGCATGCTGATTGATACCGCGCAGTGCAAAGAAGGTTGTACCGATTGCGTGAACGCGTGCAACAAAGAGAACGGTTTGTCCGGCGGTACCAAAGCTACCGATCCGCAATGGATACGCAAGATCGCCATCAAGGATGTGAGCACCGGACGCGTGCAGTCGCTGCCGATGATGTGCCAGCATTGCGAACAGCCGCCGTGCGTGGATGTGTGCCCGACCCAGGCCTCGTTCAAACGCGCCGACGGCATCGTGCTGGTCGATAGACACCGCTGCATCGGCTGCCGTTATTGCATGATGGCATGCCCGTACAAGGCGCGCTCTTTCGTGCACGAGCCTCTCGAAAACCAGAATCCCGACGTGCCGCGCGGCAAGGGCACGGTGGAAGCCTGCAACCTGTGCGTGGGACGTATCGACAACGGTCAAACCACCGCTTGTGCCGAGGCATGCCCGAACAAAGCCATCCTGTTCGGCGATTTGAACGACATGAATAGCGAAATCGCCATCAAGATACGCAGCGTCGCTTCCGCTCAGGTACGTGCAGATTTGCAACTGAACACCGGCATCCGCTACCAAGGACTTTAAAACATGGTTGATCTTTCCGCATTGCGCTCCAAGAACCGTCTGTACTATGTGCTGCTTGCAGCGGGTGGCTTAGTTGCCTTGGGCGGCATGTATGCCGTTCACATGATGGAGTCTCACGGTCACATCATCTCCGGCATGAACAATCAGATCGTGTGGGGCATCCCGCACGTGTTCGCCATCTTTCTGATCGTCGCTGCTTCCGGCGTATTGAACGTGGCCTCCATCGGCTCGGTGTTCGGCAAGGCCGTGTACAAGGCGCGCGCGCCGCTGGCCAGCTTGTTGTCCGTCGCCATGCTGTCGGGCGGTCTGGCCGTGCTGATGCTCGATCTTGGCAGGCCGGATCGCATCATGGTGGCCGCTACCAACTACAACATCACTTCGGTGTTTGCGTGGAACATCGTGCTGTATTCCGGCATGTTCTCGCTGGTCGTGATCTACCTGTGGACCATGATGGAACGGCGCATGAATCCGTTCAACAAAGCCGCCGGATTGGCGGTGTTCGTCTGGCGTTTTGTGCTCACCACCGGTACCGGTTTGATCTTCGCCTTCCTCACCGCGCGTCAGGCTTATGGTTCGGCTTTGTTGCCACCGATGTTCATCGTGTTGTCGTTCGCATGGGGATTGGCGGTGTTCCATGTGGTGCAGCGCGTGATCTATGCGTGGAATGAGAAATCGTTAGACCCGGCAATCCAGCAACGCACGCGGAATCTGCTGGGCGTATTCGTCATCGGTTCGCTGTACATGGTCGCCACCTACCACATGACCAACCTGTACTTTGCGCACAAGTCCGGTTTTGAAAACTTCATTCTGGTCAGCGGCGGTATCTACCCGAATCTGTTCTGGTGGGGCTACATCGTGCTGGGCAATCTGCTGCCTTTGCTGTTGATCTACACGCCCGGTCTGGGCAAGACCAAGTGCGTGGTCGCGGCCTCGTCGCTGGTGATTCTGGGGGCTTTTGCCTTGCTGTATGTGTTCATCATCGGCGGACAAGCTTACCCGCTCAATATCTTCCCCGGCTATGAAGTCAGCAGCAGTTTCGGCGACGGGCAGATCGCAAGCTACCAACCTTCGCTGTACGAGTTTCTGCTGGGCTTCGGCGGATTGGCTATCGCTTTCATCATCACCACCGTCAGCGTGCGTGTGTTGAACTTCATGCCGCAGGACAAGCCATACATCGCAGATTAACTCTGTCGGGGTGCTGCCATGAACCGTATGCTGATTTCGGCAGCACACAAATCCTCCGGTAAAACCATGGTCAGTATCGGCCTGTGCGCGGCGCTTGCCGCGCGCGGTCACGTGGTGCAGCCGTTCAAAAAAGGCCCGGACTACATAGACCCGATGTGGCTTGGACAAGCCGCCGGGCATCCCTGCCGCAACCTCGATCTGTACCTGATGGAAAACGACGACATCGTCGCCACTTTTGCACGACACAGCGCGGAAGTGAATCTGGTCGAGGGCAACAAAGGCTTGTATGACGGCCTTGCGTTGGACGGCAGCAACAGCAACGCCGCGCTGGCCAAGCTGCTCGATCTGCCGGTGATACTGGTAATCGACGCGCGCGGTATGACACGCGGCATCGCGCCGCTGATCCTCGGTTACCAGGCATTCGACAAGGACATCCGCATTGCCGGGGTAATCCTCAACAATCTCGGCGGCAAGCGCCACGAATCAAAGCTGCGCGCGGTCATCGAGCACTACACCGATGTGCCCGTGGTCGGCGCGATCCAGCACGACGAGCGGCTGAGCATCGTCGAGCGCCATCTCGGCCTGATGCCCAGCAACGAATCGCATGTCGCCACCTCCAAGATCAAGCAGATCGGCGAAGCCATCGCCGAACAAGTCGATCTGGACAAACTGCTCGCGCTCACGCAAAAAGCCCCGCTGGTCATTCCCCATAAAGCACAAGTAAGTCCGCTGCCTTGCGGCGAAAAAGTGCGCATCGCCATCGCGCGCGACCGCTCTTTCGGTTTTTATTACGCCGATGATCTGGATGCGCTGGAAGCGGCGGGCGCGGAACTGGTGCCGTTCGATGCCTTGCGCGATGCGAATTTGCCCGATGTGGATGCGCTGTATATCGGCGGCGGTTTTCCCGAAACCTGCGCCACCGAACTGGAAGCCAATGTCACGCTGCGCGCCCAGATCAAACAGGCCATCGAGAACGGCATGCCCGCTTATGCCGAATGCGGCGGCCTGATGTATTTGTCGCGCAACATCGAATATCAGGGGCGCACCTATGAAATGGTCGGCGCGATTCCCGGCGATGTGAAGATGCACGCAAAACCCATCGGTCGTGGCTACGTGCATCTCAAGGAAGACGAAGCGCATCCGTGGCCGCGTCCCGATGTTCCCGCCAAGCAGATCAAGGCTCATGAGTTCCACTATTCGAGCCTGGAAAATCTTCCGTCCGACTCGCGCTTCGCTTACCATGTCGAGCGCGGTTACGGCATCGACGGCGAGCGCGACGGACTTATCCTGCACAACCTGTTGGCTTCCTACACCCATCTGCGCACCATAGGCAGTTGCTACTGGGCCACCCGCTTCGTCGCGTTCATTCGCCGCTGCAAGGAACAACAAAACACATCAACTTTAACGATTGGAAAATCACAATGACACAGCAACATTATCAGGCCGCCATCGCGGCATTCGACAAGGCCAACGCCGAAGACCCGAACAAGGAAATTGCCAACGGCAAGGAATATCCGAAAGAACTGCTGTACGCGCAGCGCATGACCGAAATGCAGGAACGCTATGTGCCGGAAGCGTCGGAAGCCGTGAAGCTGGCTTGCCGCGCCCAGCATATCCAGCGCTGGAAAAGCCCGCGCAGCAACTTCCCCATGGATCGTAACGGCTATCTGCAATGGCGCACCGGCTTGTACAAATTCCACGCTGAGACGGCCGGCAACTTGATGAAGCAAGTGGGCTACGACGACGAAATGATAGAGCGCGTGCGCACCATCATCAGCAAGAAAGCGTTGAAGGTGAACCCGGAAACGCAATTGATGGAAGACGTGGTCGATCTGGTGTTCATCGAGTATTACATGATCGGCTTCGCCACCAGCCATCCCGAATACGACGAAGCGAAGTGGATCGAGATCATCAAAAAAACCTGGAACAAAATGTCCACGCGCGCGCATGACTTTGCGCTGGCCGGCAAGATCGCGCTGCCCGAAGCGCTGGTTCCGTTGATACTCAAAGCAGTGAAAGGATAAAAAAACTTTTCCCGCAGATTACGCAGATTACACAAGATTAAAACCTTCAAACATCCACGCTCTAATCTGCGTAAATCTGTGTAATCTGCGGGCAAGGGTTTTTCAGCATTTATGAACTACTTACCAATATTTGCCGATGTCAGAAACAAGCTGTGCCTGGTCGTGGGCGGCGGCGAAGTCGCCAAGCGCAAGGCAGGCGTGCTGCTGGACGCTGGGGCGAAAGTGCGCGTGGTCGCGCCCGCCATTGATGACGAGTTGGCCGCGCAAAAAGGCGTTGAAAACATCGTTGCGCGTTTTGGGGCAGCGCATCTCGAAGGCGCGATACTGGTCATCGCCGCCACCAACGACCGCGAAGTGAACAAGCAGGTTTCGCAACTGGCGCAAGCGCGCAACATTCCGGTGAATGTGGTGGACGATCCCGAGTTGTGCAGTTTCATCATGCCCGCCATCCTCGACCGTTCGCCGCTGATGGTGGCGTTCTCCAGCGGCGGCGCATCGCCGGTGCTCACGCGTTTGTTGCGCGGCAAACTGGAAACCATGATTCCGCAGAATTACAGCCGCCTCGCCGCGTTCGCCGAACGCTTCCGCGAGCTGGTCAAGACGCGCGTGACCAATCCGGCCAAGCGCCGCATCTTCTGGGAGAACGCGCTGGAAGGCGTGGTCGCCGAGAAAGTATTGACCGGCGACGAGAGCAGTGCCGAAGCCATGCTGCAACAGATGCTGGCGAGCGAAGACAATATCCAGCGCGGCGAAGTCTATTTGGTCGGAGCCGGTCCCGGCGATCCCGATCTGCTGACCTTCCGCGCCTTGCGCCTGATGCAAAAAGCCGATGTAGTGGTGTATGACAATCTGGTGTCCAAGCCCATCGTCGAAATGACGCGACGCGATGCACAGCGCATTTTCGTCGGAAAAAAACGCGACGACCACACGCTGCGTCAGGAAGAGATCAACGAACTGCTGGTGCGTCTGGCAAAAGAAGGCAAACGCGTGTTGCGCCTCAAGGGCGGCGACCCGTTCATTTTCGGGCGCGGCGGCGAGGAGATCGAAACGCTGGCGGCGGAAAATATTCCGTTCCAGGTTGTGCCCGGCATCACCGCCGCTTCCGGTGTGGCTTCCTACGCGGGCATCCCGCTGACGCACCGCGACTACGCGCAGTCGTGCATGTTCGTCACCGGCAACCTGAAAGACGGCACGATGAATCTGGATTGGGGCGCGCTGGCGCGACCGAAGCAGACCGTGGTGGTGTATATGGGCTTGCACGGATTGAACACGCTGTGCGCGAAGTTGATCGAGCACGGCATGCCGCAAGACACGCCCATCGCCATCGTGCAGCAGGGCACTACGCCCAACCAGCGCGTCATCACCGGTACGCTGGCGACGTTGCCCGGCATCGCCGAGCGCGAAAAACCGCAAGCGCCCACGCTCATCATCGTCGGCGGCGTGGTCACCCTCAGAGAAAAATTGGCTTGGTTTCACCCGCAGCAATCGTAAGGAGGCATCGAGTAGTTATTCCGTAGTCCAATAATAATCAGGGAGAGATGAGATGGTACGAATGACAATAAAAAGTATGTTGCTTTCAGCATTGTTTCTGTTCGGTAGCGCCAGTGCGCTGGCTGCCGATGTGATCCTCAAACCCTTCGTGCTGGCTTCCAAAAGCGCCGGGACGGTGACCGAAAAATCCGCTCAAGTGCGCACCGCACTGACCGCTGCCGGTTTTACTGTGGTCGGTGAATATGCGCCCTACAGCGGAGCCGACATCATCATCGTCACCAGCGATGAGCTGAAAAAAAATGCGGCAGCATCCGATTTTGGCGGCTACGGCGCGGTGCAGCGCGTGTCGGTTACCGAGGCCGGAAAAGAAGTGCAGGTGAGCTACACCAACCCGGTGTATATGTCGCACGTGTATCGCATGCAGGGCGATCTTTCCGGCGTGGCGACAGCGTTGGCGGGCGCATTGGGCAAGGTGGAAGAATTCGGTGCGCAGGGCATGACCGCCAAGCAGGCGCGCAAATACCACTACACCTTCGGCATGGAATATTTCACCGACCCCAGCGAGTTGGCGGAGTACGGCAGCTATGAAGAAGCGGTCGCAGCGGTGGATGCGAAGTTGTCGGGCAACAAAAACGGCGTGTCCAAAGTCTATCGCGTCGATGTTCCGGGCAAGCAGGAAAGCGTGTTCGGCGTGGCGCTGAAAGGCAGCGGCGACAGCAAATTCATGGACGACCAATACATCATGAACGAGATCGACTTCCGCGACCTGAAATCCACCGCGCATCTGCCTTACGAGGTGCTGGTCTCAGGCAACAAGGTGTATGCGCTGTACGCGCGTTTCCGCATCGCCATCAATTTCCCCGATCTGAGTATGATGGGCAAGAACAGTTTCATGAACATCATGAAAGCACCGGAAGCGATCAAGGGCGCGTTGCAGAAAACCGTGCAGAAATAATAAGAATGCATAGCGAGCTAAGCAAGGCAGTCAAGGCAAGTGATACCGCTTCGGTACGGCAGATGCTGATTGCCGGAGCGGATGCCAATTCCCGCGATGAAGAAAATTCCACCCTGCTGATGCTCGCCGCGCATGCGGGCGATTTGCCCATGGTGCAGTTGCTGATTGAACATGGTGCAGACATCAACGCGTGCGACGAGCGAGGCTGGTCGCCGCTCATCAAGGCGGTTTACAACCACGAATTGAAACGCGGGTTTGCCGATGTGGTGGAAGCGCTCATCGACGCGGGCGCGAACATCGAGCAAGCCATCGGTTACGGCGTGCGCCCGTTGATGCTGGCGGCGGGTTACGGCGAAACCGATGTGGTCGCTGTTCTGTTGAATGCGGGCGCGGATGTTCTGGCCCGCAACGAAGGCGGATACACCGCGCTGATGATGGTGAAGCAAAAGCATTATGTGGATGTCATCAACCTGCTGCACGAGGCCGAGCAGATGGCCGGAATCGGCGAGGGGAGTTGCGCCAGCAAGAACGTTCCCGGCTCCAACGTCATCACTTTTATGAAACGTCCAATCACGTAATTCAGCCCGTGTCTTGAGCAGGTAACCATGCCCTACTATATCTACCACGTGACCGATTTTCCCGTCCGCCAGCTGAAAAAGCTGGAACAGCACGACGCATACCGGGATGCCTCGGCGCGAGTCAAACAATTGCGGGCAGAGCTGGACGAAGGTTCGCCCGCGATGCTTAAAATGATCCACGCCGAATCGGAGTTGCACGCAGAGGATTTGCTCAATCAGATACGCGAACCCGCCCCGCAACTGGGGGATGACTAAGCCTCGTGGATGAAGCAGAAATTATCCTGGATTTTGATTGTCAGTTTGTTCGGAAGCTAATAAATACGGGCATCTTCATTGTGCTCGTGGCGCGGATCGCCTATTGACGGGCGTTCCCGCGAGGCAGCGAAATCCGCGCGTAACGTTGAGTTCGACTTTGAGCGTGGTGCAGAGAAATAAAAAAGCCAGAGAAGCGATTCTCTGGCTTTTTATTTCAGGTACTGTCAGGCAAGAACGGAAAGTTTTACATGATGCCTATCCGCGCAGTGGAATGCGTCCGATAGTTCACTAGCAAGCTATGCATCCTCTCTTGAAGCATCCAGAGATACCGTTGCAACTCGTCGGTGTACACCCGGGAGGGCAAGAGATAGCGGTAGATTTGAGCTGGGCAGCGGGAGCGCTTGCGGCAGCCTTCTTTTTCTTGAGCCTTTTAACCTTTTGTTTCGGGGCAGGTTGTGCTGCCGGCGTGGATGTCGCGCTGGATGCCGGAGCGGGTGCAGGCGTAGCTTCTGCTGCCCACGCCGGAACAACAATCAAGGCTAACAATAATAGAAACATTTTTTTCATGGTTTTCACTCCCGTTAAAGATATAAAAATTGTGGTTTGGCAATGCGCAAGCCACCCGAAACAACAACTCCTACTGCACCTTTGTCAAACAAGGTAATCCTTACCAAGCCAGCTTTAGTCTGGCATACCACAGTCGCCCCTTACTGAAGCGTGGGACAAGCGGGTCTATCTCCGTGTATTGGGAATTCCTGTCGGCGGCATTGCGTACCCCCACATCCAATGAGTTCTTGCTGCTGAATTGCCAGTTCAGGCTGGCATCCGTTTGATTGAAGCGCTCCTGAACATCGAGCAGGACGGGATTGAAACTGGTATCCGACGATTGTTGCGTGGCGGCGAGCAGGTTATGACTCAAGGCCAGGTTTGCCGTCCATTGCGCGCTGGCCAGCCAGCGTATGGCAAGTTGCTGCGAGCGCAAATGCTGCCTCTGCACTGAGTTTGGCGAGAGATAAGCACTGTTAGGCTGGATGAATTGTTCATCGTCATAAGCCAATGTCATATTCAAGGGCTGGTTATCGGGTTGCCAGTGCAACGCCAAACGGGATTCGTCAACTTGTATTCGGTTCAACCACTGTACGCCCAGAAAGGAGTCAAAGGCCGGATCATCAGTCCAACGCCGCTGTGTCTGCCCTTCCAATAACCAAGTGGCATCCAGTTGTTTGTCCGCACCCAGCGCGATGCTTTGCACCAGCTTGTAGGTGTCGCCGGGGCGGTTCAGTACGATACCTGCCAGGCTAGTTGGAGCCAGCGAGGCGTTGCCCACTGCCGCATCGTCCAGATTTTTCCAGGCAGCCAAGCGGATATGCGTCGCGCTATCCGGCGTGTAAGCCATGCCCAACTTGGGCAGCCAGCGCCGTAGATAAGTGCTATTTGCGCCCCAGTCCTTATCGTTCTTGCCCCAAGCCAACCCCGCCTCCAGTTGCCAATACGGATTCAGTGCTTGCTGCCAGTCTACATAGACTTGCTGCGCGATATTGGTAACGGCAGAAGTGCCAAACGACGACACATAAACCGGCGAGCGAACTGAGCTTATGCCCCATTGCGTGACATAACCTGCGCCGTTACGGCGATATTGCAACTCTGCGCTATGAGCTTCGCTGCTGGCGAATTTTGTCCCCTGCGGGAAGGGGAGCGTCGGACCGCAACACGGCATGGCGCTGTAAGGCAGCATGTTCCACATGTACTCCCAATTTTTGGTTTGGTCGGTCTGTTGGCGGCTAATCAAACCGCGTAGCTCGTTGCTGTCGTCTATGCTGTAACGCAAACCCAAGCGCGAAATGCTGCTGTTATCTTCGATCTGGTTATATTCTCCCCAATTCGTCGGGTCGGCGGGATATAGCGTTTCACCGCGCTGCGAATTGAAGTCCTGATGCGACACGAATACTTGCATGGCGGCTACCGGTCGCCATTGCATGCTGGCCTGCCAGATGCGGTTGTCGAGATTATTAAACGCGCCCGAACCGTCGGTCTTGTAATGGCGCTGCGCGACGCTTATTCCCAGCTTGTCGTTGCCCACGCCCGCACGAATCTGTTCTCCCGAACTATTCTGGTTGCCCGCAGTGGCTTCGGCTGCCAGCGCTGTAGGGCGGCTGAACAACTCGTCGTAATTGTTATAACTGGCTTGCTGCGCGTTGAGTCCGCTGACTACACCGTGTTGCGGGACGGATGCGCCGGTTTGTCCCGCGCCGTCACCATAGATGTCCAGTTCGGATGGCAGGTTACCCGGTTTTTCGTCGAACATGCTTTGCAGCAGCAGGCTGCGCCGTGCCGATTCGGCGAAGCGCTGTCCCTGCAAAACATCGGCCTGGTTTCTCAAGTTGGCTGAATTCTTTTCGCCGACCGGGTCGGACAAGGTATGGAAAGCGAGTCTTTCCATTCCCAGTTGGCGCTGCACCTCGGCGAGATTGGCTTGCAACAATTGCCGGTCTTCCATGAGCAAGCGTTCGCCGCGATAGACCGAGCGATAGGTCAGCCGTGCTTGTGCCTGACGCAAACTTTCGCGCGCTTGCAGCGGTTGGTTGGTCTGCAATTCCGCTTGCGCCTGATACAACCAGGGAACGGGGTCTTTGGGGTCGGCTTGCTGGGCGCTGCGCCAGCTTGCCATGGCTGCTCCGGTTTGACCGAGTTGCTGTTGCGAACGTCCCAGATAAGTGAGGATCAGGGCGTTGCCGGGTGCGGATTCATTTGCCGCCCGCAATTTTGCTTGCCCAGCCTGGAAGTTCCCCAGCTTGGTTTCAGCCAAACCCAGACCCAATAAAGCCTTTGCATCTTTGGGGTCGCGCCGCAAGGCGGTTTCAAACGCGGTCTTGGCTCGCTGTGCGTGTCCGTCAATCAGATAGACCAGGCCGCTCACGGCAATCACATAAGGGTGGGTGGCATCTGAAGCTTGAGCCTGATCCGCCAGCGCCTTGGCCGACGGAATCCGGCCTATCGTCAAAGCCAGCTCGGCTTCGCGCGCCAAGGCGATCGCTGATTGCGGTGTGCGAGTGTTATAGCTATGCATCACGTTGTGCGCTTCTGCCAGGTGTCCCATGCCTTGCAAGGCATAGGATTGCACCAGATTTGACAAAAGACCGCCGCCCGAACTTTGCGCATGTTGCGCTGCGTCCAGCGCTTCCGGCATTTTTTCCAGTTGCAGGTATGCCATGGCGGTAAGCGCATATGCATCCGCAGCATATTGGGTATTAGTGAGCAGTGGAGCCAGGCCTTCTATCGCCTGTTTGGATTGGTTGCCTTGCAGTAAAAAGCTGGCGCGCAACAAATTTATTTCTGCCATTTCATCCGCGCTGTACTTGTTGTTCTTGAGCGCATCGTCGAGCAGTATCTGCGCATCGAGAAAGCGCGCATCCAGTTGCGCCTGCAAAGCCGCTTGCATCACGGGAATGGGTTGCGCGGGTTGATATTGAGTCGCTATAAGAGGCAAAGTCCAAATGGCGCTTCGGCCATAGCCCATGGCTTGTTCGGAAGGGGCGCGAATTTGCTCCAGAAATACATCTTCATCGGCTGCCTGCGCTACTTCTGTTAGCAAATTCAGAAGCAGTCCTGCGGCGCATAACAATGACAATGCTCGAAAATATTTCATAGCCAACGTCAATTAAAGGTTAGGGGCACAAGCGACGACAAATATTAACCCAGAACTGCATGGTGTTATCAATAAAGTTATGGATTACGGGGTGCTGGTGGCAAACGGAAAAGGCGGCTACCATTCGCTACCGCGATGCGCGCTGATTGCGCGCCCCAGATCGCCAACAACCAAGATGCCGACTGTGTTCCATTTCTTCTACTCTGCCTTATTCCATGCGCATTCTCATCAGTAACGACGACGGCTATTTCGCGCCGGGTCTGGCCTGTCTGGCCAAGCATCTTTCCGCCATTGCCGAGGTGACGGTGGTCGCACCCGAGCGCGACCGTAGCGGCGCGAGCAACTCGCTCACCTTGAACCGCCCGCTCAATCTGCGCCAAGCGCCCAGTGGTTTTTATTTTGTCGATGGCACGCCGACCGACTGCGTGCATCTGGCGGTGACCGGCATGCTGGATACGCAGCCGGACATCGTGGTGTCGGGCATCAACTCCGGCGCGAACATGGGCGACGACACCATCTATTCCGGCACGGTGGCGGCCGCGACCGAAGGCTTTCTGCTGGGCATTCCGGCCATTGCCATCTCGATGGCCAAGCATGAACCGGTGCATTACGACACGGCAGGCAAAGTAGCGGTGGAACTGGTGCAACGTTTCATGACGCAAACGAATTCTCATCCGTGGTTGTTGAACGTGAACGTGCCGGATGTCCCTTATGCCGAATTGCAAGGCATGGAAGTCACGCGTCTGGGCAAGCGCCACAAGGCCGAACCGGTCATCAAAAGCAGCAATCCGCACGGGCAACCGGTTTATTGGGTGGGCGCGGCGGGCAAGGCGCAGGACGCGGGCGAGGGCACGGATTTCTTCGCCACTTCACAACGCCGCGTGTCCATCACACCGCTGCAAATCGACCTCACGCAATATTCGCAACTGGATGCGGTGCGTGCATGGATGGCTGCGGAAGGGTCGTTGCGCAGCAGCGGGGCACCCACCGGCGTACCCCTTGCGGGTGGGGCGCAAAAGTGAATTTGCGTCACGCTGGCATCGGCATGACTTCGCCGCGCACGCGCGCGCGCTTGATCGAGCGTTTGCGCGCCGAAGGTATTGCGGACGAGACCGTGCTGGCGGCGATGAACGAAGTGCCGCGCCACATCTTCATCGACGAAGCCTTGGCGACGCGCGCTTATGACGACGTGTCGCTGCCCATTGGTCACGGGCAAACCATCTCGCAGCCTTACATCGTGGCGCGCATGACTGAAGTATTGCGCAACGGCAAGCAGCTCAACCGCGTGCTGGAGATAGGCACCGGCTGCGGTTATCAGGCGGCGGTGTTGTCCAAGGTGGCGAAGGAAGTGTATTCCGTCGAGCGCATCCAGCCGCTGTACGAACGCGCCAGAAAAACCCTGCGCGAACTGAAAATCTTCAACGTCAATCTGCGCTACGCTGACGGTACGGCGGGACTGCCCGATGCCGCGCCTTATGACGGCATCATCATGACTTGTGCCGCGCCCGCGCTGTCCGCCGTGCTGCGCGAACAGCTCGCCGTGGGTGGTAGAATGGTGCTGCCGATGGGGACGCAGGAGCAATACCTGTACCTGATCGAGCGCGACGAGAACGGCTTTCGCGAAAGCCGTCTGGAAGCCGTGAGATTCGTACCGTTGATGATGGGGAAAACATGATGGACGCTCAATTTTCGCAGGCATTGAAAACACGCTATGCACTTTGGCTGGTCTCATTCGCCGCCGCTTTGCTCACTGCTTGCGCCGTTCCCGTGCCCGCTCCCGGCGGCAGACGCGCACCCATCGTCGAATACGATATTTCCGACAAAAAGCCATCCGCCGTTGCGCCAAAAGCTGTAACGCCACCTGCTGCGGTAGCGCCGGCCAGCACATCCGTTCCCGCAAAGATCGCCGAGACCACGAGCAGGGTTTACGTGGTGCAGAAGGGCGACACGCTGTATAGCATCGCGTTCCTGAACGGCGTTGATTACCGCGAAGTGGCCGAGCAGAATAATTTGCAAGACCCCGCCGCGATCAAGATCGGCCAACTGCTGCACTTGAATGTGCCGGTTGCGGAAACCGCCGCCGTGGCGGAAACCAAACCGGTGCTGGTGCAACCGCCAGCGCAGCCGGGCGGCATCAAAAATCAACCCAAGGTGGGCAGACTGCCTTATTCAGAAAATGCGCTGGCACGGGCCGAACATATTCAAGACGACGTTGCGCCGCCCGCACATCCAAGTGCGGGGGGTGCCGCCAAAGAAACAGGCGATGAAGAAGCTATCGAGTGGGGCATGCCGACCAGCGGCAAACTGATCGCCGGATTTTCCGAGAGCGACAACCGCAAAGGCGTGGACATTGTCGGCAAGCGCGGCCAAGTGGTGGTGGCGAGCGCATCCGGCAAAGTAGTGTACAGCGGCAGCGGCCTGCGCGGCTACGGCAAACTCATCATCATCAAACACAATAAAACCTACCTCAGCGCCTACGCCCACAACGACCAGATACTGGTGAAAGAAGGCCAGACCGTAAGCAAAGGCCAGAAGATCGCCGAGATGGGCAACAGCGATGCCGATCAGGTCAAACTGCATTTCGAAATCCGCAAACTCGGCAAGCCGGTTGATCCGGCGAAGTATTTGCCGCTGGTCAAATCTTGATTGAGGGTTCCCTAAACGTTACCGACCACAGCCGCGACAGCGCCGGGTTGCGTTATGTGTATCCGGTCGTGTCGCGCCGCGCTGGCGGGGTTTCCGTCGGCATCAATCTCAACACCAACAACGCCTGCAACTGGCGCTGCATTTATTGCCAAGTGCCCGACCTCACGCGCGGCACTGCGCCGCCGGTGGATATGGTTCTGCTGGAAAAAGAACTGAGCGGTTTCCTGCACGAATTGCTGCTGGGCGATTTCATGCAGCGCGTGCCGCCCGAGGCGCGGCGCATCAACGACATTGCGCTCTCCGGCAACGGCGAGCCGACCAGCGCGCAGGAATTTCTTGATGTCATCGCACTTATCGCCAAACTCAAACCCGCCGCATTAAAACTGGTGCTCATCACTAACGGCAGCCTGATGCAGCGCGACAACGTGCAACAAGGGTTGCGCCGCATGGCGCAGCTCAACGGCGAAGTCTGGTTCAAGCTGGATAGAGCCAGCGAAGCGGGAATGCAACGCGTCAACGACACCAAAATGACGATGGATAAAGTGCGGCATAACCTCGCCACGGCCATTGTTTGTTGTCCCAACACCTGGCTGCAAACTTGCTGGTTTGCGCTGGACGGTGTCGCGCCGAGCAGGCGGGACGAAGACGATTATCTGGATTTTCTCGCTGCGCTGTTGCGCGACCACATCCAGCCGCAGGGCGTGTTGCTGTACGGTTTGGCGCGCCCTTCGTTGCAGGCAGAAGCGCCGCGTTTGTCGGCGTTGTCGAACGAGCAAATGCAAAGTTTTGCCGCGCGCATCCGGGCATTGGGTGTGCAAATCAGAGTGAGCGGCAAGGTGGGTTTGTAGGTCGGGCTTCAGCCCGACATGCCTGCAGAATTTGTCTGAGTTGTCTGGCTGAAGCCCGCGAAACCTTAAAACTCCCCCGTTTACCAACCCGCCCGCAAGCCAACAAACACGCCATTCTCCAAGCACCGCATAGTGCAGCTCGCCTATCGACGGGCGTTCCCGGACAGCTATTCATTTTGAATAGCCGAAATGCCACAACAATTTCAAGGTCATTGACAGTACGCAAGCCTGCATGGGACAGTGCGTCCGCTTGACGGAGGAAACTAAAAAAATAATCGGCATTCAATATTCCAAAGGGGAAGCGATGAGTACGTTATTGTTTTGGGCAACAGGCAACAGGCAACAGGCAACAGGCAACAGGCAACAGGCAACAGGCAACAGGCAACAGGCAACAGGCAACAGGCAACAGGCGACAGGCAACAGGCAACAGGCTTGGCTGCAGAAACATCGACTGACACGGTGGCTGGCAAAGCTGTTTGTCGCGCTTTCTCTAGTGGTATCTGGTGAGGCGCTGGCAGAGGTGGAGACTGTTCCACCCGTTCAAAAGTGGGCTGTAGCGAATGGCGTAAATTCCCTTTGGAATTTTAATTTTTACCAGCTTTCCAAATCGGAAGCCTGTCTGTTCTTTTACAATACTTGGGTAGTCAACGCGGGCTACCCGCCCCATACTTACATTGGAGATAACGGTACTTATTGCAGATGGACCAACTTCTTTGACCACCTAGGTATCGCTGCGCAACAAGGCATCTATTGGTCTAAATATGATTGCCCTGATCCCAATGTCAATCCTGATGTGCCCTATACATATCGCCCCGCCACCAATACGTGTGAACGCGAACTTAAATACAAACTCACTCTTACTCCCGACAGCGCCACCATAGAGCCCGGCCAATCATACGAATTCACTGCAACGGTAACGACGCTAGACGACAAACAGCCGGGCATATCGGTTCCGGTTTCGGTCAAGGCGGAAGTCGAGGCGAACAGCGGCGGGCATGACCACGGCGAAAAAGTAGCCAAGCGCGATAAAGGCAAAGTCTCACCCGCCAATGGGAGTAACTCATTCCAGATCAACTTTACCTCCACACAAGTCTCGGGTATCCACACCATTACGGCGACATGCGATCAGTGCGTGAACAAGACTGCGGTGGCGAAAGTGAATGTGATGGTGGCGAGTCTGGAGACAATTCCGAGCTCTGCGTTCTACGCGTTCATTGGTGGAGAAGAAGACAAACCGCATCACGACAACCATTACTTGACACCAGCGGCGGCAGAGCGCTTGTTGGTCATGGCAATAAACTACAGATCGCAACAACGCTTCAAAGTGCTGGACTGGAATACGAATATTAGGGTGACCCCGTCCGTTCTTCATGTAAATGATGCCAGCCTAATGTGGGGAGGAAGATTCGATATAAAAGCGAATTGGACAAATCCACATATCACACACATGCGTGGCATTGAGGTTGATATTCGGGCAAATGACGAGGTAGGGGCGATAGATGCAAGGAACTTTAAAGCATTTGAGAAGATGCTTGATGATGTGGTTGGCGGAAAAACAGGAAGAGCAAAATATTTGCTTGAGTGTACTGCGGACAAGCCAGGAAGCCTCCTCAAACATGAACGAAAAGCAGAAAATCTTTGTATCAGCCGCTTAACTCTTTCGCCTGATACCAACCGCCACTATCACATTCGACTAATAGGAGCCAAATAATGCGCACCATATCAAAAATAATTGTTGCAAGTGTACTTGCCCTTAGTTCTGCGCAAAGTCTCGCTGCTTTGAGACCGGGCGAAGGGGTCGTGCGTGACCCAGTTACAGGAAACTACACAGCCCAATTTTGGCTTAAAGACGGTGAGGATGGACAAATGATCACAGCGCAATTGAAAACGGCTACCAAAACTGAGCCGACTATACTTTCAAAAAACAAGCTGATTGAAAATTGGATTATTCGTTATACATACACACTGAGCAACGGCAGCAAGGCTAAACAACCGATTGAGGATGTGATGTTTCGGGGATTGCCGCCTAAAGCTAATATTTTAAATAGCCTTGTAATTACTGGAAGTGACAACAGCAATCTGATTGAATTTTTTGAGTCCTCGTTAGCTGTGCCTAATAATCAATGGTATGGGTCAGGAGCACGGCATCAAGAGGAGCTAATCATTGGCTGGCATTACAGTGCGGATAGTTTTGATCCACAACTGGGGCTACAACCCGGTGCGTCGCTGAAAGGCTTCGGTTTTAACAGCATTGATTTACCTGGAGTATGGATTGCACAAATAGTTGGAAATGTTGGCTACCATCATTTTCAGCCTTTGTATGAAAATGATTCGGATGTTGATGAGCTTATGTCAGAGATTGAATATAACGACTTCGTCCCCCGCAACGTCGCCGCCCCGATGATCTCCGTTTCTGCGCCCTTCGACCCCGCCATCGTAATGGAAAACATCCGCACCCATGTCGCCACCTGGCCGGGCAAACAATTGGCGGAGGCCGCTTTCGCTGCACAGCTCGATCTGAACTTGCAAGCTGCCGCCAACGCCTACCGCACCAACCAGCCGGAAGCGGCGAAGGGGTACATCGAGATATTGCTAGACATGATCCGGCGCGATCACAAGGACATAGACCGCGAGGATGACGAAGACAACGACGGCAAAAATGATAGTCAAAAAACCAACACGCAACACTTAACCATAGACCGCCTTGCCGCACGGGTGCTGGATTTCGATTTGAAGTATGTCCTCAAGCGCATGAGACATGAAGGCGAAGAGAATGACGGCAAGAAATCCAAGGACAAGGAATCCAGAAAAGAGCGGTAGCGGTTGTGCGGGTTGGGAAAAACGCAGCGACCAATCCGTCAACTGTAAAAAATCGCATCGCGCCAAGCCAATAAATACGGGGATATTCGCGTGCTGTGATAGAAATTTTGTAGGTCGGGTTTCAACCCGACATGCTTGCTGAATTTGTCTGAGTTGTCGGGCTGAAGCCCGACCTACACCCCACGCATTGTGATAGCATTTGAAGCCAAAATTGTTATAGGTTTGTGCGAGTTATATGCGTAACGGGTTGTTCGCCAATAAAGGTATGGTGTTTGCGCTGCTGGTCAGCATGAGTACCTGTGCTTGGGCGACAGACGATCTGCTCACCGAACAAGCCTTCTTGCAAGACCTTCCCGTGGTGCTCAGTGCTTCGCGTTTGTTGCAACCGGTTTCCGAAGCGCCCAACGCGATGACGGTCATAGATCGCGAAACGATCAAGGCATCGGGCTTGCGCAGCATTCCCGATTTGTTCAAGCTGGTTCCGGGTATGTACGTCAGTTACTACAACGGCAATCAGGCCATCGTTTCCTATCACGGCACCACCGATCAGCGCGCACGCCGCATGCAGGTGCTGGTGGATGGACGCAGCGTGTATCTATCGCCCGAAGGCGGTGTGGATTGGGAAGACATTCCGTTGCAGTTGGAAGACATTGAGCGCATCGAAGTGATACGCGGTCCGGCGGCGGCATCTTACGGCGGCAACTCCACGCAAGGGGTAATCAGCATCACCACGAGCGACGCTTCTGGTCCGCAAAAAATGAAAGTGCGGGCACTGTCTGGAAACAAGGGCGCGCACGAGGCATCGGCTCATTTTTCGAGTGCTCTGAACGAGTCGATTGACTACCGCCTGAGTGCGGGTGGCCGTCAGGACAACGGTTACGATGCCAATCAGTTCGATATTCAGAACGACAGCTACACCACGCGCCTGTTCAATCTGCGCGCCAATTACCACCCGAATGCAATGGACAGTATCGACGTGCAACTCGGTTACAGCAACGGCGTGCGCGGCAGCGGCTATTCGACGACCTGGATGAATACGCCGCACGATAAATTCGTCACTTCCTCTTTCCAGCAGATCGACTGGAAGCGCGCGCTGGGCGAGGGCGACGAGCTCAGTGTGCGCTACTATCACATCTATTACGATTCGCTGAACACCACCGTGTCGGCAGCGCCCTACGCGGGCTATCTGGTCACCGACAACGTGACTTCGTGGCGCGATCAACTGGAATTCCAGCATATCCTGAACACGTCGGCGAATAACCGCGTGGTATGGGGCGCGTCGGCGCGCGTGGATAGAGCGTATGCGCCGAACAAGTTTGTGGTGGCGGATCAGCGCTTGGCGCAAAACACGCTGTTTGCGCACGATGAATGGCGCGTGTGCGCGCAATGCGTGCTGAACATCGGGGCAATGCTGGAAGGTCACGGATCAAACGAGTCTTACACTTCGCCGCGCGTGGCGTTCAATTACCATTTGAACGAACATCATACTTTGCGCGCTGGTGTTTCGCGCGCCTACCGCGATCCGTCGATGCTTGAGGAGAATGGCAATTACCATTTTGTAATTGGAGGTGTGAATCTTGTCGGCTTGCATTCCTTTGGAGGGATAAAGCCGGAAACCGTGTTGTCGCGCGAATTGGGTTATGTGGGTATTATGCCTAGGTGGGGCGCGACGCTGGATGTTCGCGCTTTTCACGACCAGGTCGGCAACATCATTTATGCCACTACCGGATTTGTGGTCGCCAACCTGATTGATGCGACCCACAGCGGTCTGGAAACCACGTTGAAATTGCGCGGGGACAAAGGCCAGTTGCTGCTGAATTATTCCCATCAAACCATTACCAGTAAAACGCTGAGCTATCAGGAAACGATGCCGAGAAACAGTGTGAGCGGACTGTACTCGATGCCGGAAATTGCTGGCTGGATTTTCAGCGTCGGCTATTATCAGAACGGCACGCAACTCGCGATCGACAGGCCGCCGCGCGACCGGCAACTGTTGAGCAGAAGGCTGGACTTGCGTTTGGCCAGGACGTTCAAGGCATTCAATGCCAAAGAGGGAGAAGTCGCCTTCGTTGTTCAAGCGCCGCAAAACGGCGCATATCTTGATTATACTCAGGATAATCAATTTACCCGCCGTGCCTACATGACGGTGAGCATGGCGTATTAGTGAGGAGAGTAGTGCGTGTGCACGGCTAAGCGTTCCGGGATACGAATCGGTAACGCGCTGGCATACAGTAGCGGCAATACTTGGTTGAAAGGGCAGTTTGAAATTGCGGCCAGCTTTCCTCATTGAACGGGTATTACTATTTCGCCCGAAAATATTTTTCGCACACCCGTTGCTTCGCGGCATGGTGTGCGCTCTGTTTGCTTTCGCGCTGCAAGCGGAGGCCCAGTCGCTGCGCGTGACGGTGGTGTTGAGCGAAGCCGGGGGCGCATATCAGGAATATGCTTCCGCCCTGCAAAGCAACCTTTCCAGGCATTACCCCGCGCAAGTCGTGAATGCAGGTGAGGCAATCGGCGATGCCGATCTGGTGATCGCGGTCGGCATGAAAGCCGCGACCGCACTCGCCGCGACCTCGCAACCTGTGTTGAATGTGCTGGTGCCGCGTGCCGGATATGACCGCTTGCCGCGCGCGTCCACTCACGCCTCCATGGCGATCTATATGGATCAGCCGATGGAGCGGCGGCTGGCGCTGCTGACTTCGGTGCTGCCTAACGCCAAAGACATCGGCGTGCTGTATGCCACTCCCCCGCTGGAACTGGAAAATTTAAAAATACTTTCGGCGGAAAAACGCTTCGAGCTGCACGAGCGCGTTGTCAATCAGCAACATCCGCTTGCCAGCGCTCTGAACGAATTGTTGCAAGAGAGCGAAGTGCTGTTCGTGCTGCCCGATGCGGCCGTCTATAACTCGGACACCATACGCAACATTCTGCTGGAAACCTACCGCAAGCAGGTTCCCATGGTCGGCATCTCGCCCGCTTTTGTCCGCGCCGGAGCGCTGTGTGCGGTTTATAGTTCGCCGCAACAGGTCGCGCAGCAATCGGTCGAAGTGGTTGAACAGTTCGCGCTTTCCGGCAAATTGCCAGCCAGCCAATATCCCAGGGAATTCGAAGTATCAATCAACACTCAAGTCGCGCGTTCGCTCGGCTTGACAATCAAAGACGCAGAACAACTGCGCGCAGAAATCAGGAGGAAGCAATGAGGAAACACGGGATTGAGCGACAGACGCTGGCAGCCGCCCTGATACCGATTTTGATTTTGAGTGTGCTGCTGGAAGGCTATTACATCTATACCCGCATCGTCGATCTGGATCGCGCGCTGTTTGATCGCGCCAAATTGATCGTGCATCAGTTGGCTACGTCGAGCGAATATGCCGTGTTCTCCGGCAACCGCAGCTTGTTGCAGCAGCAGGTGGATCTGGCCTTCGCGCAACAGGATGTGAACTCGGTGGCGGTGCTGGATGCGGCGGGAAAATTTCTGGCAGGCGCGGGCAACTCCCGCAATTCCGAGGCCATCGGGCAAGCCGCCGCTAGCGATTGGAATGAGATTCCGATTCAGGAAGACGGCAATGTACTGACCGTGTATCAATCCATTGTGGCGACCCAGATCGAACTGGACGATCCCAATCTGACCTCGCCAAAAAGCATGAGCAAGCCCTTGGGCGGTGCGATTCTGGTCGTCAGTAAAAAACGGCTGAATGCAGAAAAAATCCAGATGCTGGTTCTCAATCTGTTGCTGACTTTGCTGATTCTGGGTTTTGCCATTGTGGTATCCATGCGCGTTTCCAGACGTATTACCGTGCCCATTCTGGGTATCCGCACGGCGGTGCGCAACATCGGAGACGGACGGCTGGATACGCGTATTGATGGCGATACGCAGGTGCATGAGCTGAATGAACTGGCCGAGGGTATCAACGAGATGGCCGCCCAGTTGCAACAGCAACGCGATACCTTGCAACAACGTATTGATGAGGCGACGCTGGAACTGCGCGGCAAAAAAGAAGAAGCCGAGAAAGCCAACTTCGACAAGACGCGCTTTCTGGCCGCCGCCAGTCACGATTTGCGCCAACCCATGCATGCGCTGGGACTGTTCATGGGCGAGTTGCACAACCGCATCAACACGCCCGAGCAGCGCAAACTGGTGGAAAAAATCGAAGAGTCGGTGGAAGCCATGTCGGGCTTGCTGGATTCGCTGCTGGACATCTCCAAGCTGGATGCCGGGGTGGTGGTTCCGCAGATTATGCCGGTCAAAATCGATGCCATGATGAGACGGCTGGCACAAGACTTTGCCGCCGATGCGCAACGCAAAAACATCACGCTGAGTATCCACAGTCTGCCGGCCGAGGTCATCAGCGATCCGGTGTTGCTGGAGCGCATTCTGCTCAATCTGTTATCCAATGCCATCCGCTACACGCCGCAAAACGGCAGCGTGTTGTTTGCCTGTCGTCGGCGCGGCGACGACCTGCGCATCGAAGTGCGCGACAACGGCATCGGCATTCCGCCGGAAGAGCAGCAAAACGTGTTCCGCGAATTTGTGCAGATGGCGAACAGCGCGCGCGACCGCAGCAAAGGGTTGGGGCTGGGGTTGGCCATCGTGGATCGCTTGTGCAAACTGCTGCATCACACGCTGACTCTGCGTTCCGGGACGAATCGCGGCTCTACCTTTGCGGTTACCGTACCGCGCGTATTCGATGTCGAAGAGCTTCTGGCAGAACCGATTGCGTCCGGCGCACAAACGCCGGTGAGTGACGAACTGAAAGATCTGCGCGTGCTGGTGGTGGAGGACGACCCTCTGGTGCGCGCCAGCATGGACGGGATTCTGTCCTCATGGGGATGTTGCATTTCGCTCGCCGAGAGCCTGCATGAAGTCAAAGAAAAATACGCTCAATCCAATTTCGATCTGGTGATTTGTGATTACCGCCTGCCTGACGGCAACGGCATCGAACTTGCCGACCGACTGAGCGATCTTTGCGATACGCTGCCCCCGTTCATTCTGATCAGTGGCGATACGGGATCCGAAGTGTTGCAGGCGGTCAACGAGCGCGGTTACCACTTGCTGCACAAGCCGGTACGTCCGGCAAAACTGCGCTCGATGATTTCCTACGTGTTAAGGGAACAGCACCGTCCCGGGTAATAAATTGCGTATGGCTGGTTGATCGCAAGCCAATAGATTCGGCCATCTTCAGGCGTCTTGCATCGCGGATTGCCTTTCGGGGCGGCTTGCGGGGCAGTTGGTTTTGTAGGTGCGAATTCATCCGCACGTAACACAAAACTTGTGCGAATAAATTCGCACCTACAAACCCCTTGTTGGTTTAGTCCGCCGCCAGCCTGTTCAGCGCTTTACGGTCGGTCACTTCAATGTTCTCGCGCCCCAATTTCAACCATCCCTGATCGGCAAAACCCTTGAGCAAACGGCTGACCATTTCGCGCGCGCTGCCGAGTTCGTCGGCGATGGCCTGGTGGGTGGTGTGCAGCGGCGTGGGTTTGGAAATAAGCAATGCGGCGAGGCGCTGGTCGAGTTTCTGGAAAGCGACCGCGCTGACCAGTTGCATCAGATCGGTGAGCCGATCCGAGAACAGATGGAACACATAATTGCGGAAGGATTCCTGCTTGGCGAGCAGCGCGTGGAAGGCGGGCGCGGGCAGCAACACCATCTCCAGCCCCTGCTCGACGATGCCGCGCGCATGGTAACGGGTATGCCCCAGCAGGCAACTGCTGGTGAGGATGCAGCTCTCGCCCGGCAGCACGCGATAAAGCTGCAACTCGCGTCCGTTCGGCGAAGCCTTGATGACGCGGATGCTGCCGGAGAGCAGCATGGGAAATCCTTGGCAGGGCTGGTTTTCGTCGAACACCACCGTTCCCGCCGCCAGCGGCATCACCAGCGCATTCGCCAGCAACGCATCCAGCTCCGTCGCCGGCAACTCGGCCAGCGTGGGGTAGAACTTGAGCAGGCGGGCGCGCAGGTCGGCGTTAAGCATAATCTCTAAAAACAACTAGCCACAGATGAGCACGGATGTTCACGGATAAAACCCTGCACCACAAGCTGATGGCGTTGGACCTCAAGGATGTTGCGTATGTGAAATCCGTGTTTCATCCGTGTTCATCCGTGGCTAAATAATTACTCGGGCCGCATGTGCGGGAACAGAATCACGTCGCGGATGTTTGCGCTGTCGGTGAGCAGCATCACCAGACGGTCGATGCCGATGCCTTGTCCGGCGGTGGGAGGCAGGCCGTATTCCAGTGCGCGCACGAAATCGCTGTCCTTGAACATCGCCTCTTCGTCGCCCGCATCTTTCGCGGCGACTTGCGCATCGAAGCGCGCTTCCTGATCTTCCGCGTCGTTCAATTCGGAGAAGCCGTTGGCGATCTCGCGCCCGACGATGAACAGTTCGAAACGCTCGGTGATCTCGGGATGCGCATCGCTGCTGCGCGCCAGCGGCGAGACTTCGATCGGGTAGTCGATGATGAAAGTCGGCTCGAACAAATGCGCTTCGGCCAGTTCTTCAAACAGCGACAGTTGCAGGCCGCCGATGCCGTCTTCCGGCTTGTACTTGGCCTTCAGGTCTTGCAGTTCGTTAATCAGAAAGTCGCGGTCATTCATCTGCGCATCGGTGAATTGCGGGTGGAATTTTTGCACTGCCTGCACCATGGTCAGGCGATGGAAGGGTTTGCCCAAATCCAGTTCTTTGCCCTGGTACGAAATCACGGTCGTGCCCAATACTTTCATCGCCACTTCGGCGAATAATTTCTCGGTGAAGCCCATCAGATATTTGTAATCGCGGTAGGCTTCGTAAAATTCGATCATGGTGAACTCGGGGTTGTGGCGCGTGGAAACCCCCTCGTTGCGGAAGTTGCGGTTGATCTCGAACACCTTCTCGAAACCGCCTACGACCAGGCGCTTCAGATACAGCTCCGGCGCGATGCGCAGATACATTTTCATATCGAGCGCATTGTGGTGCGTCTCGAACGGCTTGGCCGACGCGCCGCCGGGGATGGGATGCATCATCGGCGTTTCCACTTCCAGATAACCGTGGCGCACAAAGAAATCGCGTATCGCCTGCACGATTTTGGTACGCGCGATAAACACTTTGCGCGAATCTTCGTTGGTGATGAGGTCGAGATAACGCTGGCGATATTTCTGTTCCTGATCGGTCAGCCCGTGGAATTTTTCCGGCAGCGGACGCAGCGCCTTGGTCAGCAAACGCACCTGCGTCACACGTACCGACAGCTCGCCGGTTTTAGTTTTGAACAGCACACCCACCGCGCCGAGAATGTCGCCCAAGTCGTAATGCTTGAACTCGGCGTGCGCCGCCTCGCCGGTGATGTCGTTGCTGATGAACAACTGCACGCGCCCGCTCATGTCTTGCACCGTGGCGAAACTGGCCTTGCCCATTACCCGTTTCAGCATCATGCGTCCGGCTACGGCAACATGGATTTGCAGCGCCTCCAGTTCGTCGTGCGTCTTCTCGCCGTAAGCGGCATGCAAATCCCCCGCCAGATTTTCGCGTTTGAAATCGTTGGGGAAGGCGACACCTTTGTCGCGGATCGCGCGCAGCTTGGTGCGGCGCTCGGCGATGATCTGGTTCTCGTCAATTGCGGGTGTGGTTTGTTCAGTAGTCATGGTTTGATGCTCTATGAAGTTGGTTGAATAAGTTAAAAATCAGGCGGTAGGTGTTTCCACTGCGGGCGACAAATTTGCCGACATCGCGCGCTTTTTCAGGCGCTGGTCGAAGCTCAAAAATGCGCTACAAAAATCGGCGCGCGCCAGATGCAACGCATCGGCAAAATCCAGCCCAAGCTGGTAAGCGTTCAGGGCGGCAAGCACGATGCCGCGATCTTCGATCTGCACATTTTCCAAGCCGCATAACGACTCGAATATGCGCTGTATGTCCTTGCTCGAGAGCTCGTAAAAACCGCGCATCACCCACTCGAATTCGAGCACCACCGTCAGCGACACGAACACTGAGCCAGACATGGCGGAAATGGCGGCGGGGCGCTGTTTTGCCGCTTCCTTGTCGTCTTCATCGTTGATGAAGAAACGCGCCAGCACATTGGTATCAACTGCTTTCATTTGCGCGGTTTCGCGGCCAGCGAAGCGGGATCGAAATCGGCGAGGTTGCGCGCGCGGCCTTTCGAGGGCGCGGTCACCATGCCCGCGCAAGCCGCGATGCTGGCTGCCTTGATCGGGCGAGAAACCACCAACCGCACACCATCCGCCTCTTCGATGATCTCCATCTGCGTGCCCGCCATCAAGCCGAGCCGCCGCCGGATGTCGGCGGGCAATACGATTTGGCCTTTGGAAGAAACGGTCATGGTTGCCATGGTGAACTCATTGTAAAAGTATCCATGGGCGAACTATAGCATAACGGCTTACCAGGTAAGATTTGATCGTTCGCGGGGTGGAGCGTTTTGTTGCTGGTGCGGGATTCCATCACCCTCAAATTTCGGCTACGGTGCTAATATCCGTCCTTCCGTTCCAATACTTCGACGCAGATAGAAGACATCATGTTGCACCGCCACCTCAACCACCAAGAGCTCACCCTTGCCGCAATTGACGACGTGATCAGTCGTGGTAAACGGCAGGATTGGTCTGAATTGCGCCAAGCGGTGTTGGGTGATACCGCACTGCTGGCGAAGGTGTTGCGAGTGTGCCAGGCCCATATCGACGACCCTTACGCGCAGCGTTATCACTTCTGGAAACATTATGCAGAACGACATCTGTGATCCAAAATACGCAGTTGAGGGTTATGTAGGTGCGAATTCACTTCGCAGAGGTTCTTGCACCCTGTGGGTGTTCGCACGCTCAACGAGTCATGTGCGAATAAATTCGCACCTACGCTATTGGCGTAACGCTTCGTTTTTTTAGTTTGATCGAATAAGCGATCCAGAAACACATTCAGACTCAGACAAGTTGGCATGATCCCGGAAACCCCCGGCGCACTCGCGCCTATTCTCACCCCGCATGGCCGCTTGTTGCTGGCATCGGAATCCGATGCACCGCCGCTCGCCGAGGCTTTGCCGATCAGCTTGGTGAAAGCCTTCTCACGCGGTACGGGACATGGCCTGCTGTATCTGGGGGCAACGCAGGTAGGCAGCGCATTGCCGCCGAGTTTCGGCTGGTGGCGCGATTTTGGCGCGCATTATGTCACGGCGTTGTGCGCTACGACGGAATCCGGTACGGACGACATCAACATCGCGCCGCCTGCCGCACTTGATCTCAACGAACTGATATTCAACGCGCCGCCGATGACCGGTGCGGAGTATCTGACGGCGGAGGTGCTGCTCGCGCTGTGGGGCGAGCTGGATGCGGCGTTGCGGGCGGAATTGGCCGAGTCGAAAAAATCCCTGCAAGAATTTCTCAAGGCGCTTCATCCCGCGTGGAATTTGGTGGGGCGCGTGTTTTTTAATCTGGCCGAAAATCGACGCGATGCCGATGCGCCGTTCGCGTTTATCGCCACCTACACCTCGCGGCTTTCGGCGCATGGACGCGCACAACACCAACCCTTGTCGCAAGCCTTGAGCGAATTTTCAGACGGCAAGAGCCGGGCGGGTTTGCTATCTTTGCTGATGCCGGTGCAGCGGGCGGCGCAAGGCTGCGACTGGTTGCAGGCCATGGTGGAATCCGGCGAGATATACCATCCCCTGCGCTGGACCCCAGCGGATGCTTACCAATTTCTGCTGGCCGTGCCGCAATTTGAGGCCGCCGGAATTGTGGTGCGCGCACCGGGCACGTGGCGGGCGGGGCGACCGGCCAAGCCGCAGGTCAAAGCCAGCGTGGGCGACAAACCGCCCTCAATGTTGGGTAAAGATGCGCTGCTCGATTTCAGTCTGGAAGTCACGCTGGACGGCGAACAGTTGAGTGCGGCAGACATCAAAAAATTGTTGGCCGGAGGCGATGGTTTGCAACTCATGCGCGGGCGCTGGGTGGAGGTGGATCGCAAAAAATTGAGCCGTCTGCTGCAACAATTTCAGGCCATCGAACAGGCCGCACAAGCAGGCGGGCTGGGCTTCTTCGAGGCGATGCGGCTGGTGGCTGGCGCTGCCCTGGAGGGCGATGCCGGGGTCGCCGATGCGGATTGGTCGCAAGTGGTGGCGGGCACATGGCTGGCGGATACGTTGCAGGGTTTGCGCCAGCCAGAAGGCTTGGCGCAGGTATCGCCCGGAGACGCGCTTAAAGCCCGCTTGCGCCCTTACCAGCAGGCCGGGGTGCGCTGGTTGTATCTGCTGACCCGGCTGGGCTTAGGCGCGTGCCTGGCAGACGACATGGGGCTGGGCAAGACCATTCAGGTGCTGTCGCTGCTGCTGGTGCTCAAGCGCGAGCGGGGCGCGGATTGGCATCCGAGCTTGCTGGTCGCACCGGCTTCTTTGCTGTCGAACTGGGAAGCGGAGATCGCGCGCTTTGCGCCAAGTTTGAGCGTGCTGGTCGCGCATCCGTCGGCATTGTCTGCGGCTGAAATGTTGGCGCTGGAAGCGCGGCAGCTCGGTCAATTTGATCTGGTGATTACCAGCTACGGTTCGCTCATGCGTATGCCTCTGCTGGAAACCATGCATTGGCAAATTGCGGTGCTGGACGAGGCGCAGGCGATCAAAAATCCGGGCACGAAACAGACGCGGCAAGTGAAAAAGCTGATCGCCGGATCGCGTATCGCCCTCACCGGAACGCCGGTAGAAAACCGACTCTCCGACTTGTGGTCGATTTTCGATTTTACCCATCCCGGCTTGTTGGGCACGGATAAAGTCTTCGCCAAATTCAGCAAGCGGCTGGCCGCCGCCGAACATTTCGGTCCGTTGCGCGAACTGGTGCGGCCCTACATTTTGCGTCGTCTGAAAACCGACAAACGCGTCATCAATGACCTGCCGGACAAAACCGAACTGAAAGCCTTCTGCCATCTCAGCCCGCACCAGGCGGCGCTGTACCAGCGCGCGGTGAAAGACCTCGCAACCGCACTCGAAGATGCCGCAGGAATCGGGCGCAAAGGTGTGGTGCTGTCTTATCTCATGCGCTTCAAACAAATCTGCAACCATCCTTCGCAATGGTTGGGCGACGCGGCGTGGGATGCAACAGATAGCGGCAAATTCACCCGTCTGCGCGAACTGGCCGAAGTGATCGCGGCCAAACAGGAAAAGGTGCTGGTGTTCACCCAATTCCGCGAAACGGCTGAACCGTTGGCCGCTTTTCTCGGCGGCGTGTTCGGGCGCGAGGGGCTGGTGTTGCACGGCGGCACGCCGGTGGCAAAGCGGCGCGAAATGGTGCAACGTTTCCAGCAAGACGAGCTGATTCCCTTCTTCGTGCTTTCGCTCAAAGCTGGCGGTTCCGGGCTGAATCTCACCGCCGCCTCGCACGTCATCCACTTCGACCGTTGGTGGAATCCGGCCGTGGAAAACCAAGCCACCGACCGCGCCTTCCGCATCGGCCAAACGCGCAACGTGCTGGTACACAAATTCGTGTGCCGGGGCACGGTCGAAGACAGAATCGACCAATTGATCGAATCGAAACAGCGGCTGGTTAAAGACGTGCTGGAAGGCAGCGCGGAATTGTTGCTGACCGAAATGAGCGACAAGGAATTGCTGGAGCTGGTGACGCTGGATATTCATGCGGCAAGGGAGAATTGAACCCGAACCTTATTTGCCCGCAGATTACACAGATTCACGCAGATTATCGGGGGATTACTGTCGAGTTGCGCTTCACTCAAAGGAGGTGGCAATACGCTGTGGCTACCTGTTGTTTAATCTGCGTTAATCTGTGTAATCTGCGGGCTGAACTGGGGTGGTTTGGATAAATTGGAAGGAGATTTTGCAATGGGTTATTTCGGATTTCCACCCTACGTTCCGGTGGCCGAGCGCCGCAAGAAGGCCGAGAAACTGGCGGCCAAAATGAAGAAGAAGGGCGCGGAACTGAGCCCCGTGGTCGGCGGGCGCGGCAGTATTGCCAAGACATTTTGGGGCAAGGCATGGTGCGAAAATCTGGAGAGCTATAGCGACTACGCCAACCGCCTGCCGCGCGGGAGAACTTACGTGCGCAACGGTTCAGTCATCGACCTGAAAATTGCCGAAGGCGCGATACTGGCGCAGGTCATGGGATCGAGTTTGTACCAAGTGGAAGTCAAAGTCTCCGCCGTGCCCGCTCCGCAATGGCAGGCCATCAGCGCCGACTGTGCGGGTTCGATCGAGACGCTGGTTGAGCTGTTGCAGGGAAAACTGTCCAAGCCCGTGATGGAGCGCATCTGCACGCCGAAAACGGGGCTGTTCCCCGCGCCGAAAGAAATCAGTTTTAAATGCAGTTGCCCCGACTGGGCATCCATGTGCAAACACGTCGCGGCGGTGTTGTACGGCATTGGCGCGCGTCTGGATAACCAGCCAGACCTGCTGTTCAGCCTGCGCCGCGTCGATGCCAAAGACCTCGTCGCCCAAGCCGGGGCAGGATTGTCGAAAAGCAAAAAAGCGCCCGCATCGGCCAAGGTGCTTGATGCTTCCCTGCTGGGTGATGTGTTCGGCTTGGAAATGGTTGAAGTGGCAGTGCCCGTGGTGAAGAAAGTTGCAGTGAAAAAACCGGCAGTGAAAAAACCGGCAGCGAAGAAACCGGCAGTGAAGAAACCAGTAGCGAAGAAACCAGTAGCGAAGAAGCCGGTAGCGAAGAAACCGGTAGCGAAGAAACCGGTAGCGAAGAAACCGGTAGCGAAGAAACCGGTAGCGAAGAAACCGGTAGCGAAGAAACCGGTAGCGAAGAAACCGGTAGCGAAGAAACCGGGGCGGACGTAGGTTGGGTTTTTCGGATTTTTTACACACCTTGTCCGCAAGCCAGTAAATACGGGCATCTACATCAAACACATTATATAGAACGCCTATTGGCGGGCATCTACAGGGAGTACGCATTTGCATGTTCGATCACCGGCAGCAAATGGCGATTCCGAACCAGTTATGTCCACAAGTGTTGTCGCACTTTTATCAGAGCAACCATCATCGCCTCATCTTCGTCATCGTAGTTTTTTTCGATGGCAGCTACCGCATCCAGCAAACGCTTGCTTTCGGCGCGTTCTTCATCGGTTTTATCGTCGAAAAGCATAGACAACGTGTCATCATCTTCGTCCGTATGAGCGGCACGCCTGCGCTCGCAGAAGCCGATCCAACCGGATTCATCGTGAGGGTCCGGGCGATTCGGCCGCACGTTTTTCCACCAGTCATACAAGCGTTTCTGTTCCTTTGCGGCGAGTGCTTGCGGTGTTGCCGTGCCGTATCTCGGATCGGTTTTATCCAACCATTCATCATCGAATTTCCGGCCGCATTCCCATTCGAGATAATCCAATCCCGCTTGTGGGCAGCGCCATATTCCCCAGCGCATCCAGTGCCAGCCACCGTGCCACCAAGGCAGTTTGTATAACGCGCGTTTTTCTTCGTCGCACACGCAATGGTGATACGCCTTTTCCACCTCGATAAAATCCACCAGCTCGGTGAACATGCCGTGCAACAAGCGAATATCGACCTCATGATATTCACCCGGCTTTAACCCCGTTTTGATGAAATGAGTTTTGCTGATAAATCGGTTGAACAAATAGAAATGCGCATCGCAAACTTTATCGTAAGGCCACCAGATAAAGTTTTGCGCGGCATTGAGAAATGTTTCGGTGAACCAGAAAACGGCGGGATGATTTTTGCGCGAATCTTTGCGCCATTCAGCCCACTCTTCAGCAGTGCCGCTGTCCATCTTCGGGCGCGCGCCGAATGCGGCGGAAACCCGCTTGGCAAATTGGCTGCATGACCAGTAGTTCGCTCTTTGTGCCATCGGTATTACACCTGAAATAGGTTGGGTAATCGCAGGCGACAATCAGACTGTCAGATCGCTTGCTTCGAGTTGAATTGCGGAAGTAAATGACGCGTTTTAATGCCAAAAATCTTGAACCGGCTTTACAAGAATCCCTCCTGCTCGCCCTTTTCGTTATGCGCGAGCATCCATTCCAGCAGTTCAAGCAGCGGGGCGGAAAGGGTGTTTTCTTGTCGCATGACGGTAAGCTGATGCCTATCCACATCGCTTAATGGCTTGCGTACCCGCAAAGCAGCGAGGTCGGATGTCGCCATCTTCCAAGGCTGCCATGCGAGATTGCGTTCGCGCCACACTTCGGCGGCTTGGAGCGCGATGGCGATACCCGCCGGGTCGGGATCGCAGGCGATAAGTGCGGGAGCGGGGGCAAGCGCCAGCAATTGGCCGACCGCGCTGTGCCACCAGCCCGGCGGGAATCCGGGCAACCAGAGCACGCCGACATCCGCTTCGCGCTGGCGCGCGACACGCTCGAAGCTGGTGCGGTTCTCCACCAGAATCCAGCGGCTGAGCGTGCCCGCAACCGCCGTCACGTCTTGCACCGTGGCGGGCGTGAGTGCGGCAAAGTCGGCGCAGCTTGCCAGATCGAGTTGCCCGTGCGGCAACCTCAAGGTCAGCGGCGCGGAAATCAGCAGCAATGGCGTATGGCGCTCGATGCGAAACTCGGCCAGGTCCAGCGTTTGCTCCAGCCAGTTCCATTCGGATTCGCTCAAGCCTTTGGTGTCGCCGCGTGCCAGCAGCGCAAAATCGCGGCGCGTGCCGCAGCGTTGCGCCTCCTGCCAGCGTTGCAACGCGGCGATCAGGTCGTGGCGCGCCAAAGCGCGATGCACGGGGAGTTCATCCAGCGCGAGCAAAGCGGGAATCAGGTTGTCGTCGCAGTTGCGCGCCAACGCTTCGCGTATAGCTTGCCAGCGAAGCGCGTCCTGCTCTTTGTCGCTGATGCCCAGTGCTGCGCGCAGTTG
This sequence comes from Sideroxydans sp., assembly GCA_028710605.1. Taxonomy (GTDB): domain Bacteria; phylum Pseudomonadota; class Gammaproteobacteria; order Burkholderiales; family Gallionellaceae; genus Sideroxyarcus. The sequence goes on along the minus strand of JAQTTU010000007.1, from coordinate 19,938 downwards.
CGGCAGGTTGCGCAACTCCACCGAACGCGGCCACCACTCGCCGTGTTCGCGTTCTTCGATGACGATCGCCCAGCCTTGGCGCAACAGCCATTCGCGCAAGGTGTCGGCCAGCGCCAGGTTGGTCGTGCCCGCATCTTTCAGCAGCGTGTCCCAACGGCTGTTGCCGCCGCGCTTGACCCAGCGCGCCAGCAGTTCGCGCCATTCATTTGGAATCAGTTCGAGTTCGCTGGCGGCCTCGGCGCGGAAGCGCCTGCGGCGGCGGCTCAATGCGCGCTCGTCCAGCGCTTCGATTTGGATCGAATCAGGCGCGCTCATTCGCTTCGCGCACCAGCACCCCGATGCGCGGAGCCCACGCATCGCCCGCCCGTTTCTTGAATGTCACCAGCGTCAGCATGGACGGGTCATATACGCTCACGTTGTGGGTGACCGGCGTGGTGAGCAGGTATTGCGCGCGGGTGGCTTTGAGGAAAGAGGCGACGCGCTCGATGTTGACGATGTCGAGGTGGGCGAACGGTTCGTCGATGAACACGAAGCCGCCGGGGCGCGATTCTTCCATCATCAGGCCGACCAGCAGGATCAGCGATTTCATCACTTGCTGGCCGCCGGAAGCATCGCCGTCGTTCATGCCCATGAAACCTTTTTCGTCGAAGTCGAAACGCACCGCCAGGCCCGCCTGCGACAGCGTGATGTCGTCGCCGCTGGCCAGCGACACCGGCTCGTGTTCGACCTTGATCCCGGCCATTTCGCCCAGCGCCTTGAGGTTTTTCACGTAGCGGCTGATGGTGTAGCGCAGCACGGCGATGTATTGCTCGCGCGCCGCATCGGTCTGGCTGCGCGCCATTTCGTTGTCGCGGCGGCGCGTGGCCAAATCAGCTTCCTGGCGCGCGTAGTCGTCGCGGATCTTGTCGCGCAGCACGATCACGCTGGCATCGGTTTCCCACGATTCGTCGGCGAAGCGCGCTTCGATCTCGTGGATGCGCCGTTCGATGTTGGTGCTGTCGCGCCACTCTTCGGCGATCTGCTGGTTGGCCGCCGCATCGCGCCAAGTGGCGGGCATCTGCGAACGGTCGTGGCGCAAACGTAGCAAGCGTTTCGCTTGATCTTCGCGCGCGGGACGGTTTTCCTTGTCGGCGATTTCCTTGTCCAGCCGCTGCGTTTGCAGGCGGATTTTTTCAAGTGCTTTGTCGGCGGTAACCGCCGCCTCGTCCGCCTGCTCGCGGTCTTGCTGCGCCTGGTAAACGCCGTTGTCGCGGCGACGGATCACCAGTGCGTCGTAGTGCTGGCGCGCCTCGGCGAATTCGGCGGAACGCGCGGCCAATTGCGCGCTGGCGCTTTCCCCGGCGAGCTGCGCTTGCAGGCTGCGCATGCGCTCGGTCAAGTCGTTGCGCTGCTGGTACAGCGGATTGAGCGTGCTCTCCAACTCGGCGCGTTGCTGGCGCAGCGATTCCAGCCGCGCGCGGCCGAAGCGCGCCTGTTCCGGCGCGGCAAAACGTCCGCCGCGCCGTTCGCGCAAATAGCCCTGGCGCGTGATCCAGTCTTCGCCGCGCGGCAGTTTCGCTCCGGCGCTCGCGTCTTCCACGCGGCGGATGCGCTCCAGCAAACGCAGCAGCCATTCCGGCACGGGCTGCGCGAAACGCACCACTTCCAGCAGCGAGCCTTGCGGCGCGAGGCCGGGCGTGCTGCGCTCGGGCACGATGAAATGGCGGTAGCGCAATTTTTCGCCCAGTGCCATCGCCGCTTCCGCATCCCTTTCCTTGCCCAGCAACACGATGTGTGCAAACGGCGCGAGCACGGCCTCCACGGCGGCTTGCCATGACGGATCGGCGATTTCCACCAAGTCGGTAAGCAAGTCGTGCGCGATGCCTGCGCCGCTCAACGCTTGGCGGAATGTCTTAACATCGTCGGGGTCGATGCGTCTTCCAGCGGCGAGGTTCTCCAGCATTTCGTCGAGCTGGCGCTGTTGCTGTTCCAGTTCGGCGATGCGCAGGCGCAAACGGTCGCGCTCGTTTTCCAGTTGCTCCAGTTCGCGCGCATCGGCGGTTTTGCCGCCCGCGTTTTCGGCTTGCTGCAACAGGCGCTCGTGCTGTTTGACGATGGCTTCCCAGTTGCCCAGTTCGCGGTTGAGTTCGTTCAGCGCGCGCTGCTGCACCTGTTCGTTCTCATGCGCGGCTTGCTTGCGCAACTGCGCCGCTTGCAGGGCTTGCTGCTGCACTTGCAGTTCCAGCGTCAGTGCCTGTTTTTCGGCGCGCTTGCCCAGCCAGTCGCGGCGCAGCGTGTGCAGCGTGCGTCCGGCATTCTCGGCTTCCTTTTGCAGCAAGTGGTGCTCCAGGCGCGGCTTGATTTCCGACACCAGCGCGGTGCGCTCTTCGTTCAGGCGCTGCCATTCGCGGTAGCGGTTCACTTTGAGTTCGTGCTTTTCCAGGCTGTTGCCCAAGGCTTCCAACTGGTTCTGCACTGCATCCAGTTCGCGCGAAGTGTGCTCCTGGTGGTGGCGCGCTTCCTGATAGCGTTCCAGCACTTCCTTGTCGCCGAACACCTGAAACACCAGCTCCAATAATTCCTTGGGCGACAGCTCGCACAGCTTGTCGGTCTGCCCTTGTTCCAGCGACAACACGCGCGAGATGGCGGGCGACAGCCCGGCGCTATTCAGCAAGCGCTGGTAATCGCGAACACCGAATTCCTGCCCCTGTTGCTCGATGTCTTCCAAGGCGACTTCGCCTTCTGCCACCCAGTATTTGCGCATCCAGTCGCCGCCTTTTTTGTCGATGCGGCAAGCCAGCGTGATCTTGTCCTGCTGGTAGGGCAGGCCGAACGGGCGGCGGCTGGAGCCGGGCGGGCGCTGGTTATCCACTACGCCGCGTAGCCAGCAAAAATCTTCGCCGTTGCGCCGCACGTAACGTTTGTAGTCGCGCTTCTTCGAACATTCCAGCGCCAGCAGCGTGCGTAGCGCGTCGAGCAGCGTGGTCTTGCCCGAACCGTTGGGGCCGACGATGGTGATGATGGAAGCATCCAGCGGCAGCTTGAAACGCTGCCAGTAATCCCAGTGCACGGTCTCCAACTCCATCAACCTAAACATTGTGCAACTCCTCCAGCGTGACATCGCGCAGCACGCCGCGCTTTTTCAGCAAGTCGGACAGCGCGCCCTGCAAAATGCGTGGTGCCATTTCGGCGTAGTCGAAGGCCAGGTCGAGCAGCGGGCCTTCGTGGATGACTTTGTTCTTGCGCTCGATGAAGCCCAGGCGCGACAACTGCGGCAGCGAGAACTGGATGCGCGCCTTGCCGCCCAGCAGCTTGCCGTAGTCTTCCAGCAGGATGTTTTCGGCGATTCCGCGCGAAGCCTCGTGCGCTTGCGGCGTGAGTTTCACCGTCTCGAACATTTCTTCCTGCGCATCCTGCTGTGCGGCTTCGCCCGCCAACTGGCGCTCGCGCTTGGGCAGGATGATGAGCGCCCACAGGATCACCAGCAACGCCACCGCATCCTTGGGTAGGCCGACGTTGCTGGCTTGCCAGGTGTCGTCCTGCTCGAATACCGCGCTCTCGCAATCGCGCGTGAGCGCGATGCCGACATGCGCGGCGAACGGCTGCGCCAGCAGGCGCATGCCGCAGGTAGCGAGGCGCTGTTCCACCTCGTCGCGGAAACTGCTGTCCACCAGCAAGCGTCGGACTTCGGCATCTTCGCGCGGCAAGTGGCGCATCGCCAGCAGGCGCGCGATCAGGCGGGCGGCGGGGTCGTGGTTCATATAAAACCTCTCATTGCATACAATTCGTTTGAAGCATTTGTAGGAGCGAGCTTGCTCGCGAATAGCTTTCGCGAGCAAGCTCGCTCCTACAACAGGCGCATAATTTATCCGGCTTCATACGTCTTCTCCTGTAACGGTACGAGTTCGCCCGCGCTCATGGCGGCGACTTCGTGTCGGTTAACCGGTGTCAATGCGTTGCTGCCGTGATCCCAGCGCACCGTCAGCGGCAGCGCGGCCAGCGGGGCGAGTTCGGGATCGACGTTCTGTTCGCCGACGAAGGCCAGCAGCGACATGCGGTACGAGGCCGCGCTGAAATTGTCGCCGACCACCGCGTCGGTCACCGCCATTGCCTGCGGCAGGCCGTCGAGCAGGCGCACCAGCGCGGCCAGTTGCGGCGGCGGCTCGTGCGGCATGTCTTGCGTGTGCTCGACGGCGGCGGGCGGCGGCAGCGTGGAAACGCGGCGCGTGGGCTGTTCGCGTTCGATGAATTCTTCGGTGTTGTCCAGCATCACGTCGGGCAGCACGAAAGTCGTTTCGGGCACGACGGCGAGTTGTTGATCGGATAGTGCGACCAGTTCGTCAACCGTGCGCTCCTTGAGCCAGATCGCCAGCTCCGATGAAGTGAGTCCGCCTTGCGACAAATGCACTTGCTGGCGCGCGATGGCGGCCAGCTCGCGCTGGAATACCGACGACATGCGCATGATGCGCGACTGGCGCGAACCAATCTCCTGCGCCAGCCGCCAGCTCGCATCGTCGGCCAGCCCGGATGCCCCGAGATTCTTCAGCACCTCGTTGCCTTTCTCCATCCACTTCCACACCGATTGCAATTGGCTCTGCGCGGCGCGCAGACGGAACTCGGAGCCGGAGGCGACGGCCTGCGCGAACGAATCTTCCAGTTCGGTCAGGCGCGCCAGCAAATGCGCCAGCGCTTCCGGCGACAGCATGCCCACCGCCGACCCGGCGGCCACCTGCGCCGCATAAAAGCCCAGCTCGCTATCCGCCTCGGCGCTGAACGACAGCAGGTTGGACAGCGCCGCCAGCACCATGCGCCCGGCGGTGGACAAGCGATACACGCGGCGCTCGGCATCCCACAACAACAGCTCGTGCTCGCGCAGCCGCCCGAGCACGGTGTTGAGTTTGGAAGAAGCGAAATAAGCGAAGTGCGTTTCCAGTTCGCGCGGCGACCAGTCCGGCGCATCTGCGCGCAAACCGATCTCGCGCAACACCACGAGGCGCACCAGCACCTCCTCGTCGCCGCCGCGAAACAGCGCGATCATCGCGCCGATCAGCGGCTTGGCCTTGTGTAGCGGGAAGAATTGCTCAACGTCTTGCGGGTCGATGCCGGGCGCAAAAAATTCGGCCAGCGAGTTGGAGTTGTGTTCGGACATGGGTTACACGCCCCCAAGACTTGCGAGCAGGGGATGTTCCGGCGACGCAAAAGGATTCACCACCGTCACGCCGCTCCAGGTGAAGCCATCCTGAAAATCTTCGCTGAGCAACATGCGGCAGCGGTTTCCGGCGGCGACGGCGAGGATGAGCGCATCCCAGATTTGCAACTGATGGTCGGCGGACAGGTCGAGCGCGGACTGGAAGGCCGTCCAGCTTGAATCCGCCACCTCGAAGCTGTCTGCCCAGCCCAGAATGGCGGCGCGCGCCAGGGCGGGTTTGCGTTTGGCCTTTGCGGTGAGCACGCGGAATAACTCGCCCAGCGTTTGCGCCGGAAGCACGACCGATTCCACCGGAAGCCGCTCGATCAATGCGCGCGCCTTGGTGCATCTGGCTTTATCCCCCAGCCCTTCCGCGTAGGCGAGGATATTGGTGTCCAGCGCGATTCTCATGCTCAATCTTCGTAAAGTTCGTCGCGATTCCAATTCCTCGAACCGGAAGTTTTTTGTGCGTTCAGTCTTGCCAATAAATTTGTTTTTGCGATGCCACGTTGCGCATTGTTTGCCTGCACGGGACTGATGGTCGCCACGGGTTTGCCCCTAGAGGTAACGGTAACCGTTTGGCCATGCTCGACTTTGCGCAGCAGGCTGGAAAACTGGCGGTTGGCATCGGCTGCGGTGATGGTTTCCATGATGATATTCTCGAAGTAGTGTTCGGCACTACTTTAGGTAAAACAATCTGGCGCGTCAACTAAAGAAATAGCACCATTCAAACCCCTTGCTTCAAACTCGCCTCGATGAAAGGATCGAGGTCGCCGTCGAGCACTTTTTGCGTGTTGGAGATTTCGACGTTGGTGCGCAGGTCTTTGATGCGCGACTGGTCGAGCACGTAGGAACGGATCTGGTGGCCCCAGCCCACGTCGGTTTTGGTGGCTTCCAGTTTGTCGGCGTCGGACTGGCGTTTGCGCAGTTCCAGTTCGTACAGGCGCGATTTCAGCATGGACATGGCCTCGGCCTTGTTGCGGTGTTGCGAGCGGTCGTTTTGGCATTGCACCACGATGCCGGTGGGGGCGTGGGTGATGCGGATGGCGGAGTCGGTCTTGTTGATGTGCTGGCCGCCCGCGCCGGAGGCTCGGAAGGTATCGATGCGCAAGTCGGCGGGGTTGATGTCCACTTCGATGGAGTCGTCCACTTCGGGCGAAACGAACAGGCTGGCGAACGAGGTGTGGCGGCCGCCCGAAGAATCGAACGGCGACTTGCGCACCAGGCGGTGCACGCCGGTCTCGGTGCGCAGGTGGCCGTAGGCGTATTCGCCTTCGACCTTGAGCGAGGCGCTGCGGATGCCCGCCACGTCGCCGTCGGTCTGTTCCAGCACTTCGGCCTTGAAGCCTTTGCGTTCGCAGTAACGGAGGTACTGGCGCAGCAGCATGGAAGCCCAGTCGCAAGCCTCGGTGCCACCGGCTCCGGCCTGGATGTCGATGAAGCAGTTGTTGGGGTCGGCCGGGTTGGAGAACATGCGGCGGAACTCGAACGTTTCGACGCGCTTCTGGATGTCTTCAACGTCGGCGGCGATGCTGTTCAAACTGTCGTCGTCGTTCTCGGCTTGCGCCATCTCGAACAGTTCGCTGGCATCGTCGAGATTCTGGCTGATCTGGCTGAGGCCGAGCACCACATCTTCCAGCGATTTGCGTTCGCGCCCCAAGTCCTGGGCGCGCTTGGCATCGTTCCAGATGGCGGGGTCCTCGGCGAGGACGGCGACTTCGGCTAAACGTTCCTGTTTGCCATCGTAGTCAAAGATACCTCCGAAGTTCGAGGTTGCGCGCGCGTAAATCCTGGATTTTGTTGCTGAGGGCGTTGAGTTGTTCGGCTTCCATGATGGTGTCGTTCAGTGCGATTTCAGAAGGGCGCGATTATACATCCGATGTGGGAGCCAGCTTGCTGGCGAATGCCATTCGCGGCTAAAGCCGCTCCTACAGGGGGGCTGCTAAATTAGCGAGCCGGGATAAATAACCTCGTGAAGATGCCCGTCAATAGGCGATCTACAACATGCCTACGAAGCGGGAAAATGCTGTTGTGGGAGCGAGCTTGCTCGCGAAAGCGTTTTCGCGAGCAAGCTCGCTCCTACAGAAAACCAAATCTACCTCAGCCAAATTGCATCCCACAGCGGATAGTCACCGATCTTTTTCACCAAGCCCGCGCGGAGCGGGTTGGCGACGATGTATCTGGCGATGGCTTGCAAATCTTCGTCTTTGCGCAAGGCGTGGTCGTGAAAGCTTTTCTGCCAGAGCGGGCCATGGCTGCCCAGCGCGCGGTTGATGGTAATGGCGCTGCGACCTTTGATGCCTTGCATGAGCGTGGGCAAGTCGCCGGATTTCAGGGTGACCAGCCAGTGCAAATGATCCGGCATCACCACCCAAGCCAGCGATTCAACCAAGTCGCTCTCTTCTGCTGCGCGCAGCTCGGTTATCAGTGGGCGGGCGATTTGCCATTCGGAGAAGAGTGGGTGGCGCTCATGCACGACTGTGGTGATGAGGTAGCTGCGGTTGGTTTCGGAAAAGCGGCCTTTGCGCAAATCGCGGGTGTGATGGTTTGAAGTTGAGTTGTTCATCGGCATCTCCTGAATATTTCATCTGTAGGAGCGAGCTTGCTGCGGAAGGGTCGCTGCGCAGCAGCGGGGTACCCACCGGCGTACCCCTTGCGGGTGCTCGCGAAGGCTTTTCGCGAGCAAGCTCGCTCCTACAAAAGCAGCAAGCCGAGCACCACACCCGCCGCGATGGCGATGAAGCCGACGGCAAGGTGTTTGGCCAGCGCCAGTCCGCCGATGGAAGCCGCCATGCCGAATTTGAATAGCATGTTGGAGAGGAAGGCGAGGGAGATGGAGGTGACGGCTTGGGTGCTGCTCAATTTGTCCATGTTGAACAGGCGCAGGCTGGAGAGGGTGATGGCATCCACATCGGTGAGGCCGGAAATGATGGCGACGATGTACAGGCCGCCGCTACCGGCCACATCGGAGAGCCACGCCGCGCAGAACAGTACCACCACGAACAGCAGGCCGAAGGTCAGCGCGGAGTGAATCTCGGTCGGATTGGAGGTTTCAGGCATGGGCAATTCGCCCTCGTTTTTCAGGCGTTTCCAGTTGAACAAGGTGGCGCTCATGCCGAACAACAGCCCCAGCCCCATTACCGGGGCGAGTTGTTTGAGGATGCTGGCGGACACGACACCGCTGACCACCATGAGCCGGATCAGCACGACCTGGCTGGCAATCAGGATGACCACTGCCGATAGGCGCAACATGCCTTCGTTGAGTTTGCTGTGTTTGGCATAGACCATGGTTGTCGCCGTGCTGGAAACCAGTCCGCCCAGAAAGCCCAGCAGCGGTGCGCCGTAACGCTGCCCTGTCCAGCGCAAGGCAACGTAACCCGTCAGGCTCAGGCCGGAAATCAGCACCACCATCATCCACGCATGATATGGATTGAATGCATCGTAAGGACCGTAATTATGGTTGGGCAGGATGGGCAGGATGACGAAGCTGAGTACCGAAAATTGCAGGATGGAAACCAGGTCGCGGCGCGTGAGGCGCTGCGTCATGCCTTGCAGTTCCGGTTTGAAATAGAGCAGGGTGGTGGTGGTGATCGCCAGTATCACCGCGAGCTTGGAAGAGCCGTACCATACCAGAGCGCCCAGCGCGTAACAGATCAGCAACGCGGCGACCGTGGTGGTGCCGGGGTCGTTGTTTTCGGTGCGGTTGTTGAGGTAGGCCGCCACGATCATGGCGGCGACGGCCAGCAATCCGGCGATCAACAGCCAGGGGGTCGCGCTCTTGTCGGCGAGCAGCGTGATGAGTGTGCCGAACACGGCCACCAGCGCGAACGTGCGCAGCCCGGCTTTGGCGGAAGGATTGCGCTCGCGCTCCAGTCCGATCAGCAGGCCGATGGCGAGGCTGGTGAGAAATTGCGGCAGCGTTTCGAGGCTGCTGCCTTGCAGGAAACCAATGTCCATTGTTTTACCTCACGCCCAGTGCCGCACGATGAGTTGCACACTCTCGCTGCCATTGTATTCATTGACGCTCAGGCTGTACACCGCGCGGATATTGGCGGGCGCGGGGTCGGTGTGAAAGAAGCGGATGGCTTCGAAATTTCCGGCGGGCGATGACAGTTTCAACTTGAGATGTTTTTCCTTCAACACGCGCTGTGACGCAACGACGAATTCGCCTTCAAACAACGGTTCGGGAAAGCCTTGTCCCCATACTTGCTGTTGCAGATTGTGCGCGATGTCCAAGGTGAATTCATCGGTGTCGAGTGCGCCGTCGGTGACGATGGTTTTCACCAGCGCTTCGGCGGCCAGCAGTTCCTGCGCAACGGCCTCGAACGCGAGACGAAAATCGCTGAGGTGTTCCTCGCTGATACTCAAGCCAGCCGCCATCGCGTGCCCGCCGAATTTCTGAATCAGATGCGGCTGGCGTTTGGACACCAGATCGAGCGCATCGCGCAGATGCAAGCCGGGAATGCTGCGCCCCGAGCCTTTGAGTTCGCCGGTTTGCGAGCGCGCAAAGGCAATCACCGGGCGGTGGAATTTATCTTTCAAGCGCGAGGCGAGAATGCCGATCACCCCTTGGTGCCAATCTTCGTTGAACAGCGCCAGCGAAAAACTGTCCGCCGGATCGAACACATTGAGCGCCGCCAGTGCGCTATCCTGCATGTCGGCTTCGATGCTGCGCCGCTCGTGATTTAGCGCATCCAGTTTGGCGGCGATTTCGTCGGCCTCTGTCGCATCGTCGGTCAATAAACATTGGATGCCAAAGCCCATATCATCCAAGCGTCCGGCGGCGTTCAAACGCGGACCGACGATGAAGCCCATTTCGTAAGCGGATGCCTGCGCGACTTGTTTGCGCGCCACGCGCAACAACGCCTGAATGCCGACACAACAGCGTCCGGCGCGGATGCGCTGCAAACCTTGTTGCACCAGAATGCGGTTGTTGTCGTCTAGTTTTACCACGTCGGCCACCGTGCCCAAGGCGACCAAGTCGAGCAGGTTGCCAAGATTCGGCTCGGCGATCAAAGCGAAAGCGCCGCGCGTCCGCATCTCCGCGCGCAGCGCCATCAACACATAAAACATCACGCCCACGCCCGCCAGATTTTTGCTGGGGAAAGTGCAGCCCGGCTGGTTGGGGTTCACGATGCACAGCGCATCCGGCAGCGTATCGCCGGGCAGGTGATGGTCGGTCACCAACACTTGCATGCCCAGTCGTCGGGCTTCTTCCACGCCTTCCACACTGGCGATGCCGTTATCCACGGTGAGAATGATGTCCGGTTCAGATTGTTTGGCGAGGCGCACGATCTCGGGTGTCAGCCCGTAACCATACTCAAAGCGGTTGGGCACAATGAAATCCACTCGTGCGCCCAACGCTCTCAAGCCGCGCACCGCCACGGCACACGCCGTCGCGCCATCGGCATCGTAGTCGGCCACGATCAGAATTTTCTTGTTGTCCGCGATGGCATCGGCCAGCAAACTGGCCATCTGTCCTGCATTCTTCAATAGAGAGAAAGGCAGCAGGCGCTTGATGTCGGTGTCCAGTTGCGTCGCGTCCGCGATGCCGCGTGCCGCGAAGATGCGCGCCAGCAAAGGCCGGATGCCGGATGCGGCAAGCTGGGCGGCGGTGTCGGCGGGGTAGGGGCGTTGGGTGATTTTGCTCATGGTGGTTTTCGTTGATTTCGCTCCCAAGTGTAGCAGAGGGCGCATCGTCTTTTTTTTTCACTTCGGTTAGAATGCCGCCCTCTTCAAATAACGGCACAGGCACATCGTGGCACTGATAGTTCAGAAATACGGCGGCACATCAATGGGCAGCCCGGAGCGCATCAAGAATGTTGCGCAGCGCGTAGCAAAATACAAGGCGCAAGGGCATCAAGTCGTGGTGGTGGTTTCCGCCATGAGCGGCGAGACCAACCGGCTGATCGCACTGGCCAAGGAAATCCAGAAACACCCCGATCCGCGCGAGCTGGATGTGGTGATCTCCACCGGCGAACAGGTCACCATCGGCCTGTTGTCCATGGCACTCAAGGATGCCGGTCTGCAAGCCAAGAGTTATACCGGCGCGCAAGTCAAAATTCTTACCGACAGCGCCTTCACCAAGGCGCGCATCCTCAGCATCGACGAACAAAATATTCGCGCCGATCTGGCTAACGGCAACGTGGTGGTGGTGGCCGGCTTCCAGGGCATGGACGAAGCGGGCAACATCACCACGCTGGGGCGCGGCGGTTCGGACACTACGGGCGTGGCGATTGCCGCCGCGCTGCGCGCCGACGAATGCCAGATTTACACCGATGTCGATGGTGTCTATACCACCGACCCGCGCGTGGTACCCGAAGCGCGCCGCCTGAAGAGCATCACCTTCGAGGAAATGCTGGAAATGGCCAGCCTCGGTTCCAAGGTGCTGCAAATCCGCTCGGTCGAATTCGCCGGAAAATACAAAGTCAAATTGCGTGTGCTCTCCAGTTTCACCGATGAGGGCGAGGGCACGCTGATCACATTCGAGGAAGGCAATAAAATGGAACAGGCAATCATTTCAGGCATCGCGTTCAACCGCGACGAAGCGAAAATCACCGTGCGCGGCGTGCCGGATAGGCCCGGTATCGCGTATCAAATCCTGGGGCCGGTGAGCGAAGCCAACGTTGACGTGGACATGATTATCCAGAACGTCGGCGTGGACGGCACGACCGACTTCTCGTTCACCGTGAACCGCAACGAGTTCAACAAGGCGATGGACATCCTGAAAAATCAGGTGCAGCCGCACATCGGCGCGCGCGAAGTCATCGGCGACAACAAGACCGCCAAAGTTTCCGTAGTCGGTGTCGGCATGCGTTCGCATGTGGGCATCGCCAGCAAGATGTTCCGCACCTTGGCGGAAGAAGGTATCAACATCCAGATGATCTCCACCTCCGAAATTAAAATCTCCGTGGTCATCGACGAGAAATATCTGGAACTGGCCGTGCGCATTCTGCACAAAGCGTTCGATCTGGATCAAGAAAGCTAATAAATCGTTTGACCGAAGTGCCTCGAATCAGTATTATTCGCGGCCTTCGGAGAGGTGGCCGAGTGGTCGAAGGCACGCCCCTGCTAAGGGCGCATACGAGCTTAAACTTGTATCGAGGGTTCGAATCCCTCCTTCTCCGCCACAAAGAAGTCTAGTTTTGAAGTAAGCAACAAATTGCGCCGGTAGCTCAGCTGGATAGAGTACTTGGCTACGAACCAAGGGGTCAGGAGTTCGAATCTCTTCCGGCGCACCAATTTCCTGCAAGATCAATCGCTTGGCGCAATCCGCTAGGCGATTTTTCTTTATAAAAAAGTCATTGCGTGACTTTTTCCGGGCTTGGATCGGCAAACACGATTACGGAACGAGCCACATCATTCAATACGACCAATGCTTTTTGATGCAAGTGTTCCGCTGATGTGCTGTAGTTGTTGTGGAATTTTTTGTAATCTCCAGTTCGTGTCTTCAAGTGTGCTGTGGAACGGCTTCGGATACTCTGGTAGGTGAAGATGCGTTGTCATTCCATTTTCAGATCAAGTGCGAAATGAAATTCCTGCTGCTATCAACTCCTCTCCCGCAGGTGGGAGATTGGGAGTAAATTCAAATTTTGAAATGGGATTGGAATCACAGCGTGAGCAGGGTAATAACTTTCGTTCAATATTCCACACAGAAACATCATCGGATATGAGCCGCTTCCTGTTCGTTCTACTGATTCTGCTTTTCACAAACTCCACATGCGCCGACCCGCAGTTATATCCATTTAAACTGAGCTTCCGCGCCGAACCGGGTAAACAAATTGTGATGGCGCAGAACAATGGTCCTGCACCGATACTCGCCACGGTGCATCTGCTCAATCCACAAAACGCCATCGTCGATACACCATCGCCTATCGTGACAGTCGTCCCACCTCAAGCCAGCATCCCTATCGCATCTGTTCATGGCGCGGTAGCGGGGAAGGGCTATCGCGTTTCGACTTCGTTCAAGTATTCGATTGGCGATCCCGATGCAGTTCATGATCCTGCCGCCACTTATCGGCTGCCGTTTCAGGATGGGCAGACAATCATGATCGGACAAGTCATCGGCGGCAGAATCACCACGCACCGTGCCCCTGATTCACGCTATGCCGTTGACTTTTCCATACCTGTTGGCACGCCCATTCTTGCTTCCAGAAAAGGCCGCATCGTCGATGTCGATCAGAATTTTACAAGAGGCGGCAACGACCCTGCGCTCAAGGCCAACCACGTATTGATCCTGCACGAGGACGGCACGCTGGGCATGTATTCCCACTTCTCCGCCAACCGTATCAACGTATCCATCGGTCAATGGGTAGAGGAGGGAACGCTGCTCGGCTATTCTGGCAACACAGGATACTCAACCGGTCCGCATTTGCATTTTGCGGTACTGACCAACACCCGCACCGCAGACGGAACTGCAAAATACATCTCCGTGCCAGTGACCTTCGTAAATGAAACTCCCGTTCAAAAAATTCAATTCACCCAGGATCAACAACTGGTAGCGCACTACCCTGTACAGTAGCCATCTTCACCTCCGAGCAGCATCCTGCAAACAACTCTATTTCTTGATGACACGAAGCGGCTCCATCAGGCATAGATATTCTTTCTCCTTGAAATCCCCGCCATTATCAACAACAATCCGCGCCAACTTTACATTCACCACACCAAGGGCGCGCGATGCAATACACGGGGCAAGACATGTTATGGCTGATCGGCAGCCTGTCGCGCATATTCCGCATCCCGTTCGACCCGCAACTCATACGCCAGCAATTTCCGCCGCCTTATTCCCGCACCGCGCTGCTCAATGCGCTGCAAGCGCTGGACTTCAAAGTCGGCGAGTTGCATCTGGATGCCAAGACGCTCGCGTCCTTGGAACAACTCCCGTTTCCGGCAGTCGCCTTCCTGCGCGAAAGCAGCAGCCCGACTGAACCAGAACAAATCGCCAAGCCCGAACCTGCGCAGGGCGAACAAGCGCAAGCAGATGAAACCCTGCCCGCACCAGTAAATCCTGTGCTGCTTATCAAAGCCGGTGGCGGACAGGTGCTGTATTTTCGCGCTGGATCGGAAGCGCCGGAGACCATCGCGCTGACCGACTTCACGGGAATTTTCCGCACAGACATCCTGTTGATCGCCCGCCAACAAAAAAGCCCGACCGATAATGATGATCCGTCCGCCGCTTCCAACGGACAGAAAGAACCCGCCCCGTTCGGCTTCCGCTGGTTCATCCCGGAGTTGCTGAAACACAAACGCATCTGGCGCGATGTACTTATCGCTTCGCTCGCCATTCAACTCATCGGTCTGGTCACACCGCTGTTCACTCAAGTCATCATTGACAAGGTCGTGGTACACCAAACCCAAAGCACGCTCATCGCCATCGCCGTCGGTCTGGTCATGTTCATGCTGTTCAACAGCGCCATGACCTGGCTGCGGCAATATTTCGTGTTGCACACCGGCAATCGCATTGATGCAGTGCTCGGTAGTCACGTGTTCCGCCATCTGCTGCATCTGCCCATCCCGTATTTCGAACAACGCCCCACCGGTACGCTGGTGGCGCGTCTGCATGGTGTCGAGACCGTGCGCGAATTCATCTCCGGTGCCGCCATCACCTTGTTGCTCGACCTGCCGTTCCTGTTCATCTTCCTTGCCGTGATGTTCTGGTATAGCTGGCAACTCAGCCTCATTGCGCTGCTGCTGATGTCCATCATTACCATCATCAGTTTCTTCGTTACGCCCGCCTTCCGCGCGCGGCTCGACGAACAGTTCCTGCTCGGCGCAAAAAACCAATCCTTCGTCACCGAATACGTGGCGGGCATGGAGACCGTCAAATCGCTGCAAATGGAACCCGTGCTGGTACAGAAATACGGCGAGTTCCTCGCGCAATATCTCGCCGCTAGTTTTTCTACCAAGCAGCTTTCCAATACCTTCAACGTCATCGTCAACGCGTTGGAACAAATCATGACGCTGTCTATTCTCGTGGTGGGCGCGCTGCTGGTGATGAGGAACGACGGCTTCACCATCGGCATGCTGGTCGCCTTCCAGATGTTCGCTTCGCGCATGACGCAACCCATGCTGCGACTGGCTGGGTTGTGGCAGGAATTCCAGCAAGCCAGCATCGCCGTCAAACGGCTGGGCGATCTGATGGATGTGCCGAACGAACCCTACAGCCTCACCCCGGCGCGTTTGCAGGGCGGGGCGGGCGGCTGTGTCGAACTCAAAGATGTCAGCTTCCGCTACAGCGACAAACATCCCTACCTCTATCGCAACCTCAACCTCATTTTGAAACCGGGCAAACTCAGCGTGCTGATGGGACCGTCCGGTTGCGGCAAAAGCACGCTGGCCAAAATGCTGCAAGGTTTTTACTGGCCGACCGACGGCGCTATCCTGCTTGACGGTTACGACCTGCGCCATCTGGCCGCTAACGAACTGCGCGCCAACTTCGGTGTCGTGCCGCAAGAAACCCGCCTGTTCTCGGGCTCCATCTACGACAACCTGCAACTCGCCAACCCGCATGCCGGGTTCGAGGAGATCGTGCATGCCTGCAAAATGGCGGAAATCCACCACGTCATCGAACAACTGCCGCAGGGTTACCAGACCAAGGTGGGCGAAAACGGCGTGGGGCTTTCCGGCGGACAAAAACAGCGCATCGCCATAGCCCGCGCCCTGCTCAAACATCCGCGCGTGCTTATCTTCGACGAAGCGGTAAGCAACCTCGACATGCAGACCGCCGAACACTTCGCACTGACCATCAACAAACTCAAAGGCAAAGTCACCATGTTGTTCATTACCCACCAATTACCCAAGGCATTGCTGGTGGATGAAGTGCTCAAGTTTGGCAGTGAAGAAGCGGGCGTGTCGCAGACGACTGCATCGGTGGCGCTGGGGAATGGCGGGAAGGCTTAATAGCGAAACTTAAATAATCCGTCATTCCGGCGCAGGCCGGAATCCAGATAATTCAATAATTTCCCACGTAAGTGGGACAACACTTGGGTTTTGTCTGCTTCGCAGAATATTTTTTATCGCTGGAATCCGGCCTTCGCCGGAATGACGGCCTAATGGATTATCCGGGTTTAGCTTTTGTCCTTGCTCCGCAAGTTGTTTGATTGGCAAACGTTTTTGATCGACTGGTTGGGCGGAACGTCACACATGAACCGCCTGTGCCACCAGCCGCACGCCCAGCGCCGTGCAAACGCGATTGATCGTGTCGAAGCGCGGATGCGCATTCGGCCTGAGCGCCTTATATAGCGCCTCGCGGATCAGACCGGACGCTTGGGCGATCTCGCTCATACCTCGTGCGCGGGCAATGTCGCCTAAAGCGGCGGACAGCAAGGAAGCTCGTTGTCTTCCAAAACAGCTGTCAGATATTCGGCAATCGCATGTTCGCTGTCGAGATACTCGGCAGCATCAAAATCGGGCAAATCGGCAACGCGGATTTTTTAGTCATGGTTTACTCCTTATGCATCTCTAATAATTCCAACTAATCCAATAGCTGAAACTTTCCCTCCCCCTTGCAGGGGGAGGGCTAGGTTGGGGGTAGAGTCTGCATTACCTCACAACTCTACCCCTATCCCAACCTTCCCCCTGCAAGGGGGATGGAGCGGGTTTGACATCCCCCAGATTGCCCAACGCCGCTTTGCGCAAACGCGCCACCAAACGGCGTTGCGTCATGCCATCACGAATACCGTTGAGCCAGTCATTGAATTCTTCGGTGCGCTTGATCGAAAATATGGGAGGACTGAAGTCGAGCGATTACAGATTATCAATTCAAGTCCAAGTAGCGCACCATCCAGCTCGGAAATAAAAAAATATATATACCTGATAAAAACCTTATTCCATAAGCCTTCCAGCGACTCCTATGCAATTGGCATAAATAATATATAGGCCGGAAATAGATATTATTTTAAGTTGTTCCCCACTGCCGTATCGGCTACTCTCCACGCGAACTTAACGCAAATTTGACATCGGATTTCAATAGATGGCGAGCTGCGTTGTTTCTCACGGCAACGCATCTGAGAGTGCGTCTGCGACCAACAAATCGTCAGGGGGAATTCAGATGTCGGCAGCCAAAGCAGCGCACAAACCCCGCATCGTCAGCGTCGATCCCCAAGACTTTAGCCCCGCACTACTCCGCATCCAGAACCGCCCGCCAGCTCCCTTCGCTCGCGTCATGCTGCGCCTGCTGCTGATTCTCCTGTTCTCCCTCATCCTCTGGGCCGCCTTCGGCAAACTCGACATCGTCGCCACCGCCCAAGGCAAACTCATCCCGCAGACCTACCTCAAAATCGTCCAGCCATTCGAACAAGGCATGGTGCGCGAAATACTCGTAGCCGAAGGCGAACACGTCAAAGCCGGACAAACCCTCATGCGCCTGGACACCACCCTGTCCGATGCCGACGGCAAAGCCATCAACGCCGACTACCTCGGCAAACAAATCACATTGCGACGCATAGACGCAGAACTTGCCGATCAGGAATTCACCCGCCACCCCAACGACCCGGCATCCCTCTACAACGAAGCCCTCGCCCAATACCGCGCCAACCGGCAAGCCTACCAAACCGCACTCGCCGAAGAACACAGCACCCAGGACAAAGCCAAAAGCGACCTTGCCGCAGCAAAACAAGCCCGTACCAAACTCATCGAAGTCCTGCCGCACTACCAAAACCAAGCCAAAGCCTACGCCGAACTCGCTAAAGACGGCTACGTCAGCAAACTCGCCGCCACCGACAAACAGCGCGAACAAACCGAAAAAGAACAAGACCTCAAAACCCAGAACTACATCATCGCCAGCGCACAAGCCACCCTCGCCGCATCGGGTCGCAAGCTCGAACAAATCAGCGCCGACTACCGCCAGAAACTGCAAACCGAACGCGCCGACAACAGCGACAAGCTCGACAAATCCTTAGCCGAAGTCACCAAACAACACTACCGCAACGGCCTGCTCGAACTCAAAGCCCAGCAAGACGGCATCATCAAAGACCTCGCCACCCACACCGTTGGCACCGTCATCAGCCCCGGCACCATCCTCATGACCCTCGTCCCCAAAGACGAAATCCTCAAAGCCGAAGTGTGGGTATCCAACGAAGATGTCGGCTTCATCCACAACGGCCAAGACACCAAAGTCAAACTCGCCTCCTACCAGTTCCAGAAATACGGCATGGTCGCTGGACAAGTCGCCAACCTGTCCGCCGATGCCACCGACAACAGCCAACAGGGCGCGGGGCAATCGTCGCCGCCCAACAACAAATCCCCCAACGGACAACCCTCAACCTACCGCGCCCTGATCGACCTCAAAGCGCAGGAGCTGGTCGTCAACGGCGTGCGCCACGCCTTGAGTCCGGGGATGCAGGTGACGGCGGAGATACATCTTGGCACGAGAACCATTCTTGAATATTTGCTGTCGCCGGTGACGGGGGCGTTTCAGGAGGCGGGGCGGGAAAGGTGAGCAACTCCCTTCTCCCGCAGGCGGGAGAAGGGCTGGGGATGAGGGATGCGGAACTTGTAGTGCTCGCACAGGCAACACGACGCATCTAAACACGCAAGACTGATTCAACTTGAAAGCAACAGAAATACCGAACAACCAATCGAGACAAAGATGCAGCACAGAAAACGGGCGGGAGGGTGGCGGCATGAACATGCAAACGTTAAAACGAAAAATTCAAAAGGTACTTGATGGGAAGGCAGTAGATACGGGCATCTACGAGATATTGCTAGGCAGATCGCCTGTGGACGGGCGTGTGCGTGGTTGTTGCCGACTTGTCGGCTTTACAACCACGGCCTACCCCTTGCGGGTGTGCGGATCAAATGCTGTTGATTACCACGAACTCATCGCTGGCACGGCAAACGATGCGCGCTATGAAACCGAAAGGCGGGTGGCGTAAATGTTCGGTCTGGCTTATTTGGCTGTGTTCGGGGTTTACCTGCTGGCTTCGGTTGGCGCGGTGATGTGGGCGGTCGGTTATGCGCGGAAGAACGGCAAGAGCGCGATGGGTTGGGGATTGGGCGTGGCGTTCGTGATGTACAACATCGTGTTCTGGGATTGGATACCGACGGTGGCGGTGCACCAGTATTACTGCGAGAAGGAGGCCGGGTTCTGGGTCTATAAGACGCTGGATCAGTGGAAGGCTGAGAATCCGGGGGTGATGGAGGGGTTGGTGGATAACTCGCCGAATGAAAAATATCCAAACTGGCCGACTGAAGATTGGGCAGGAAAGAAAATCACTAGTATCAATCAGCGGCTCGGCATCTTGTATAAAGATCATTTGAGTAGTGCAGAAGAAAGTGAGCTATTTTTGAATGGTTGGCGATGGAAAACAGAGTTGGTAGATAAAAAAACGGGTGAAGTGTTAGCGCGGAGAATTGATTTTTCGACTGGCAATGGCGGTTATACCGCTGGGATGCATTCAATGAGATTCTGGTTGGCAAGTGAAAGTTGTATCAACGGCATAGAGCATTCGGCTAATTTTAATGGATTTCTTCAACAATTCAGAGGAGCGAGAAAATGAGCACGATTCAGAATTTGTTTCAGCAAGCCCAACTGGCCGAAGCCGCTTATGCTAATTTTCAAAATTACCCTACTACTGCCAAGGCTCTCGAAGCTGAAGGCATGAGCCAAACCCAAGCCGCCACCTTCGCCGCCCGCTACCAAGTAATCAGCCAATACACCGCCCCCAGCGGCATGCTCGGCTTGACCGACGGCACGGGATTCTCTGCCACCTTGTTTCTGGACACCACAACCGGCCAGTACACGCTTGCCACGCGCGGCACAGAACCGGGAT
>JAQTTU010000006.1 GCA_028710605.1 Sideroxydans sp. | reverse complement strand
TTCCGCCACCAAATAAAAACAAAGGCCAGCTTCCAAAGCTGGCCTTTGACTTTTCTGCGCTGCATACATTCTCCTGCTGTGGCATTATTCTACGTGTGGGAGCGATGTTCCTTCTTGTGGATTCTAAAAGTTGAGGAGTGTATCGATCATGGT
Organism: Sideroxydans sp.; assembly: GCA_028710605.1. GTDB lineage: Bacteria > Pseudomonadota > Gammaproteobacteria > Burkholderiales > Gallionellaceae > Sideroxyarcus. The sequence goes on along the minus strand of JAQTTU010000006.1, from coordinate 190,270 downwards.
CTCTTCGTCGTTCCTGTCAAAATGGCTTGCCCGCGTTAACAGCACGTTCCTTTCTATTCTTTTGGCGACCACGTCCATTTTGGTCGTGCTGTTCTTCTATTATTCGCAGAACGCGTTTCTTGAAGCTTTTGAATCCAAAACTTACGACTTGCGCTTTCGCGACATGCGGGGCGCTATTCCGCTTGAGCCCAGTATTGGCATTATCGCTATTGACGATAAGAGCATCGCGGAATTGGGGCGCTATCCTTGGAATCGCGTTCAATATGCCCGTCTGCTGGACAAGTTAAAAGCAGCTCAAGTTAAAGCGGTTTTGTTTGATGCGTTTTTTCCAGAACGCGAAGATAAAGCAAATGACCAGGCATTTGCGTCCGCCACGAAGAGATCGGGTAATGTGGTATTGGCCGCACTTTTTGAATATGGCAAAGACGGAAAGGTGACGGGCGTGACTCGCTCTCTGCCGGAGATCGAGGGCGCTGCGGCTGGCGTGGGGAATATCAACTTCCTGCCGGATGGGGACGGGGTCAATCGACGCAGCCCGCTATTGATTGAATTGGATGGCAAGTTGACTCCATCGTTGGGCATGATGGCGGCGATGCTGGCATTGGGCGAAAAAGAGTATTCCACCGGATCCTACGAGGTCGTTTTGGGAGGCCGTCATATTCCTGTGGATGAAAACTATGCCATGTGGGTGAACTTCACCGGACCGCCAGCAGGTTATCCGCGCTACTCTTTTATTGACATACTGAATGGGCGCATTCCCGCAGAGCAACTAAAGGACAAAATATTGTTTGTCGGTGCGACAGCTCCGGGAATCTACGATATGCGCGTTACGCCATTTGATGGCAATACTCCCGGGGTGGAAGTTCATGCTACCGTTGCAGACAATATCATTAGCGGTCGCTTCATTCGTCAAGGCGGATTGGAAGCATTGCTGGACATGGTTTTCATTGTCCTGATGGGCGTTTTGGCCTATATGATGACCACTCGTTTGCGACTTTACGGTGCGATCCCGGCGACGGTTTTGTTGCTGGCCGCCTATATTTGGTTTGCTTACTACATGTTTAATAGCGGGCACTGGATCAATATCATTTATCCGACCCTGTCAGCCATTATGGCTTTGCTGGTGGGTGGCAGCTTTCGATATTTGGTGCTGGAACGCAGTGCGCGCGAAATGCGTTCGATGTTCTCCAGTTATCTTTCGCCCAAGCTGGTAGCGCGACTTGAGAAGGATCCAGAGGCGGCAAAGATAGGTGGCGACAATAAAGAGGTGACCGTGCTGTTCACCGACATCAAGTCATTCACCACGTTTAGCGAATCGCATCCTCCGCAGGAGGTGGTGTCCCGCTTGAACGAATATCTGGGGGCGATGGTGCAGGTGATCGAGAAGCATGACGGCACGATAGATAAATTTATCGGCGACGGGATCATGGCCTATTGGGGTGCTCCTCTACCGCAACCGGATCATGCGATATTGGCTATGCGGTGCATTACGTCCATGGCCGAACGTATGCATGAATTGCGGGGCAAGTGGGAAAGCGAAGGGGTGGAGCCGTTCTCTATTCGGGGTGGTATCCAATCGGGCGAGGTGGTGGCCGGAAATGTGGGTTTTGCCGGAAAGAAAATGGAATATACCGTCATCGGAGATACCGTGAATCAGGCGGCGCGCCTCGAAGGAACGGCAAAGTATTATGGTATAACCTACCTCGTAGGGGAAAATGCCTATAAACTTACTGCCGCGAACTTCCGTTTCCGGGAGTTGGACAAGATCAGGGTGGTTGGCAAACATTTGCCCGTAACTATCTACGAGCCGCAAGTCGGGCCGAACGCATTGTCCGACGCGCAAATAGCGAGTTTTGAATCCGCGCTGGCTTTGTACCGTGAGCGAAAATGGGCTGAAGCGCAGGCTGGTTTTTCGGGATTGCGCAATCAGTTGCCAAACGATAAACCGTGCCAGATATATATTGATCGCTGCATCTTTTTTGCAGAAAATCCCCCCCCAGAAGCTTGGGATGGCGTGTTCAATCGCGCAGAAAAATAATTTTCCACATCAGGCGGCCTCGTCCGCGCTAACTTATTGAAGAGATAAACAGGTGGTATATGCGTAAAACTCTGATGGTATTTCTGGCGGCATTTCTATTGGTTGAAGTGGCTTCGGCAGAAACGGCGGGCGGAATGTCCAGCGGTTTCGTCAAGGCGGACTTCAAATACGAAATTAGTACGCCAAAGCTGCACAAGCTACTGGGGGCGGGAGCGGGCTTTCTTTTTCTAGCCAAGCAAGACGGGGCATTGGAGGCGGTGGACGCAAATGGAAAAACTGTATTGACTTTGGCTGCCAAGGACGGGGATCACGTTTTGCTTAAGCGGCCCGAATCCGTGGCTGTCGAGGGCGAAACGCTTTACGTTGTGGACAGCGAAACTGACCAAGTGGTGATGTACTCTTTGCCGGCCGGAAAATTTCAGGGGCAGTTCGGTGCCAAAACGGGAGGGTTTTTTGGCGGTGATGGCAATGCGTTGAAATCACCTCGCGGTATCGCGGTGCACGATGGTGTGGTGTATGTCGCCGATTCGGGAAATGATCGCATTCAACTGTTCGGTGTTAACGGTGTATTTTTGAATACGCTCTCTTTGAGTGCGTCACCATCGGCCGGCAAAGAAACTCCCTATCAACTGAAAGGAGCAACTGAAATCGCTCTGGACAGTAGCGGCAGGATATATGTGCTGGACGCTGGCAATAACCAGGTCAAGATATATACCCCTGAGGGGCAATATATAAAGTCGCTGCCTGATGTTGGAAACCCAGTTGCCTTGAGCGTTGCGGAAGACGGGGTTTACGTTGCCGACGGGGCATCGTTTGCGATTTCCAAGTTCGATTTGGAAGGCAAATTAGCTTACACCTTTGGCTCTAAAGGTGAAGGCAAGTCCCAGTTCAAAAAATTGGCAGGTCTTGCGGTGGAGAAAGGGCAGCAGGTCTATATCGGCGATGAAGACAAGTCGCTGGTGGATTTATTTCTTACCGTTGCAGGAACGAAGCAGGAGGCTGTGCCGAAGATTGCAGGAAGAGCGTCAATGAAATGGCTCGCCAGCATTCCATTCGAAGCTTCGCGCATGGCCGGAAATGGCAACGGCATTGTTTATGCGGTGAGCAAAGACGGCAAGAGCCTGACGAAATTCCGTGATGGAGTTGCCGCAGGCGAAATTAAGCCTGAAGATATGGAAATGTCGGCGATTACGGTAGATGCGTCCGGGGCAATCTGGGTCACGGATAACAAGAAAAAACGCGGAGTGAAACTGGACGATGCCGGCAAAACCGTGAGCAGTTTTGGCAGCGCGGGAAGCGGTGCCGGACAGTTCGGTAATCCAACCGCCATTGCAGTTGCATCGTCTGGTCTGGTTTTTGTTGCAGATGCCGGAAACCGTTCGGTGCAGGTGTTTCGCGGAGACGGAGTCTATTTGAATAATTTGGGTGGTAATGCCGCAAATATCTCCAATCCGCTTGCCATGGAATTCGACCCGCAGGGTAATTTGTACATTCTGGATGGCGGAAACGGCAATGTCAGCGTTTATTCCCCTAATGGGGATTTTTTGCGGGAGTTCGGCAAGCTGAAAGAAGGTAGCCTCTTTAACAAGCCGCTCGATATGCTTGTTACCGCCGACGAGGTGATGATACTGGATGGCAATCAAGTCAAGACATTTACACAAAAAGGCGAGTTGCTCCGCGTATTCGGCACCAAAGAGACCGGGGCAGGAGGTCTGCTGGATCCAATAGCGCTGGCAACCGCAGGAGGAAGCTCGCTGTTCGTGGCTGATCGGGCGGGAAAGCGTATCCAATCGCTTGCAGTTCTGTATAAACCGCACCAGCTGGAACAGTTCACTGCCAAAGGATTGGTGCATGCGATTGAATTGCATTGGTCGCAGCCGTCCGTAACGTATGCAAAGAACTTCCGCATCTACCGCTCCAAAACGGAAGCCGGCGGCTTTGTGCAAGTTGCCACAACCGCAACCAACACATTTACCGACTCCGGGCTGGATGCGGATATGCACTATTACTACCGCGTTGCGGCTGTGTCCGACTTTGGATACGAAGGCACAACCAGTGCTGCGGCAAACGCTATCTCCGAGAAGTATGACCCGCAGCCGCTAACTGCAATTAAAGTGGAAACCACCCCTTGGCAAGTCAAGTTGAGTTGGGAGCCTGCGCCTGCCCAGTATTTTTCCGCATACATCATCTATAAAAAAGAGGGCGATGAGCTTGTGAAAATTGGCGAGGTGAAGCAGCCGGAATTTATCAAAGATGCGCTTACACCCGAAACGAAATATACCTATTACGTGAGTGTGCTTAGTACCGATGGAACCGAGTCGGAAGAATTGGCTGCTGAAGCGACAACGCTCGTTTTCAATCGTCCTCCTCTTGATATTGAAATCGTCAAATTGAGCAACCTTTTCTCCAATTCCTACAAGATATATGAGCGTGATGGTGTCGGTGTCGTTAAATTGACCAACAACACTGACAAGCCGATGGACAAGATCAAGGTTAGCTTTGTGTTGAAGAACTTCATGGATTATTCAACAGAGACCAAGATTGATAAATTGATGCCAGGGGAAAGCAAAGAACTGACGCTGAAAGCGGTCTTCAACAACAGTATCCTGACCGTGACTGAAGACAGTTCGGTACAGGCGCTGATAGAAGCCAGTTATTTCGATAACGGTAAACGGATGGCTTACAGCAGAAACGAAACTGTCAATGTTTACGACAAACATCGCATGACTTGGAGTGAGGGTGATCGTTATGCGGCGTTTGTCACGCCCAAAGACGCTCCCGTCATGAACATCGTGCGCGCGGTGGCGGGTGAATATAAAGAGACCAAGGATGAGATTCAGCTTGCAGCTGCGTTTTATGATGCGTTGGGAGTATACGGATTGACCTACATTCCAGACCCAAGTAATCCTTATCAGGTCAGTTCCGGCAAGGTGGATTCTGTTGACTATATCCAGTACCCGCGAGAAACGTTGGAACGCAAATCGGGCGATTGCGATGATCTGGTCGCTTTCTATTCTTCCGGTTTGGAAAGCATGGGCATCAATACGCGCATACTGTTAGTGCCGGGGCACATGTTCATGATGTTCTCCACCGGCATCCCGGCGGATCCTGATGGCTACACCATGAATAACCTGTATGTGATTTATGAAGGCACATTGTGGGTTCCGGTTGAAACGACATTGATTGGCAATTCCTTTATCAAAGCTTGGGAAAACGGTAGTTCCACCTACTATAAGTTCAAGGATAAAGACCTGTCAGTAATGGATGTGCACGCCGCATGGGAAACTTACAAGCCAGCCAGTTTGCCGGATTCGGATTGGAAGCCGAGTGGTTTGACCCGCGCGGCAATCGAGAAGAAATTCCCTGACGATCACATGTCGGTGTTGAAGATCAGTTCGCAAACCAAGACGCGCCGGTATCTTGAGATACTCAAGGTAATGCCGACAGATGTTGATGCCAATCTGCAAATGGGGATTATTCTGGCGAAAATTGGGGATCGCGCCGAGGCAATGAAGTATTTCGACAAGGTGCTCGGAATGGATTCCAAGAACGCCGCAGCACATAATAATCGCGGCAACCTGTTGATGATCGAAGATAAGTATAATGAGGCACAAAAAGCGTATTTGGCGGCAGCACAAGCCAGCCCCAAAGATGCGCAAGTATTGGTAAATCTGGCTCGCGCTTACAAGCGGACAGGCAATACCAAAGCTGCCAAGGCCGCATTTATCAAAGCGCAGAAGCTGGATGCTAAAATCAAAGAGCAGTATCGGGCGCTGGGCTTGGAACTTTTGAATGCACTTTAAGCAGCTGGACAAGTATCACTAACTTTAGGAGATAAGCCATGAAAAAATTGATCGCATTGTTCGTATTGCTTGGCGTAGTGCTGGCAATGCCAAGCTACGCAGCAGGAACCGCTGCTACACCTTCTCTGTGGGAAAGTCTGCGCAAAAAGATTGAAGCAATGACTCCGAAAAAGAAATTGAGCACAACTACCGCAGCGGGGGGGGTGCGCGGAACCTTGGCAGATGCAGATGATGTCTATTGGAAGGGCGAGTCAAAGGCAATTGATGAGGATGAATTGGCCGCCTTCAAGAAAGCGATGGCTTTGGTTGATGCTGGCAATAGTGCCGGTGCACAAGCTGCTTTCACCGACTTTATCAAGCAGAATCCCGAGAGCCCGTTGCGCGGTGATGCCGAGGCAGCACTGGCTCAGCTAAAAGCCGGCAAATAGCGCCAACCCGGTTTGGGGCGGCTGGTAGAAAGCCGCTCCAGCCTCTATAATTCCGCCCCCGAATCAAGCGGACAGCGGATTTTCCCATGCAGTTATTATCCTTTGGCATTAACCATCAGACCGCGCCGCTTGCCGTGCGCGAGCAGATCGCGTTCAGTCCAGAGACAATGGATATCGCGCTGCGCGACTTGGTCGGAAATGGTGCAGCCAAAGAAGCGACCATTCTTTCCACCTGCAACCGCACTGAAATCTATTGCAGCACCAATGCGCCCGCCCAAGCGGTCGGCTGGTTGTCCGCATACCATCACCTGCCCGCCAACGATATCGAGCCGTACATCTACTGTCTGCCGCAAGAGCAAGCCGTAAAACACGCCTTCCGCGTGGCCAGCGGCCTGGATTCCATGGTGTTGGGCGAGCCGCAGATTCTCGGCCAGATGAAACAAGCCGTGCGTCAGGCCGAACAAGCCGGCACGCTGGGTTTTCTGCTGCACAAATTATTTCAGCGCACTTTCTCCGTTGCCAAAGACGTGCGCACCCAAACCGAGATCGGCGCAAATCTGGTTTCCATGGCCGCCGCCGCCGTTAAACTGGCGGAGCGCATCTATCCCAGCATCAGCGAACAGCGCATCCTGTTCATCGGCGCGGGCGAAATGATTGAACTGAATGCGGTGCACTTCGCCGCGCGCAAACCGCTTCACATCACGGTCGCCAACCGCACGCTGGAACGCGCGCAGGCCTTGGCGCGGCGCATTGACGGGCACGCCATTACACTGAACGAACTTCCAGAACAAGTCGCGCAACACGACATCATCGTTACCTGTACCGCCAGTCCTTTGCCCATTCTCGGCAAAGGCATGGTCGAGCGCGCCCTCAAACAGCGCAAACACCGCCCGCTGTTCATCGTTGACCTGGCCGTGCCGCGCGACGTGGAAACCGAAGTCGCCGATCTCGATGATGTATTTCTGTACACTGTGGATGATCTGGCCGAAGTGGTGCGCGACGGACTGGACGCGCGGCAAGGCGCAGTGAAAGAAGCAGAAGTCATCATCGAATCCGGTGTGAACGAATTTGTGCACTGGATGCAATCGCGCGGCGTGGTTCCCACCATCCGCGCCCTGCGCGATCATGCAGAACGCCAGCGTCGTGCAGAAATGGAAAAAGCCTTGCGCGCCTTGGCGAAAGGCGACAATCCGGAAAAAGTGCTGGAGAGTCTCAGTAGCGCATTGACCAATAAATTTCTCCATGCTCCCACACAAGCGCTCAACCAGGCCACCTCAATCGAACGTGAAGCCATGTTGGACACCGTGCATCGCATCTACCACCTGCACGATACCGAATGAAACCCAGCATCTCGTCCAAACTTGCCCAACTCAGTGAACGGTTGGACGAGGTCACTAGCTTATTGAGCAGCGAACAAGCCACGCGCGACATGGAGAGTTTTCGCAAACTCAACCGCGAGCGCGCCGACATCGAGCCGGTGGTCGGCTTATTCCACGCCTACCAATCCTGCGAAGCCGACATCGCCACCGCGCAGGAAATGGCGGGCGATCCCGACATGCGCGAATTCGCCGATGCCGAGATCAAAGCAGGGCGCGAAAAGTTGGAACAGCTCGAAGTCGAACTGCAAAAACAATTGCTGCCCAAAGACCCCAACGACGAACGCAACGTGTTCCTCGAAGTGCGCGCCGGAACAGGCGGCGACGAAGCCGCCATCTTCGCGGGCGACATCTTCCGCATGTATCTGCGCTTCGCCGAACGCCGCCGCTGGCAAGTCGAGATCATCTCGGAAAGTCTGGGTGAAATGGGCGGCTACAAAGAGGTCATCGCGCGCATCATCGGTCAGGGCGCTTACTCGGTACTGAAGTTCGAGTCCGGCGCGCACCGCGTGCAGCGCGTCCCCGCCACCGAAACGCAGGGCCGCATCCACACTTCAGCCTGCACCGTCGCCATCCTGCCCGAAGCCGACGAAGTGGGCGAAGTCGAGTTGAATTCCGCCGACTTGCGCATCGACACCTTCCGCGCCAGCGGCGCGGGCGGGCAGCACATCAACAAAACCGACTCCGCCGTGCGCATCACTCACCTGCCCACTGGCACTGTGGTCGAATGCCAGGACGGTCGCTCGCAGCATCAAAACAAGGCGCAAGCCATGCGCGTACTGGCGGCGCGCATCAAGGACAAACAGGAGCAGGCCGCGCACAGCAAAATTGCTGCCGAACGCAAATCGCTGGTCGGCAGCGGCGACCGTTCAGAACGTATCCGCACCTACAACTTCCCCCAAGGCCGCGTCACCGACCATCGCATCAACCTCACGCTGTACAAGATGGATCAGATCATGGATGGCGACATCAGCGAACTCACCAACGCGCTGATGGCCGAGCATCAGGCCGAACAACTGGCGGCGCTGGCGGAAGAAAGATGAATTCAATGCGCAGCATCCGTGATGTGCTGAAGCAGGATGGTGCGGAATTGAAAACTGTCCTGACTTTGTCTGCGGATGAGGCGCGCATCGAGGTGCAGTGTCTGTTGCAGCATGTCCTGCACGTGCAGCGCGCTTATCTGTCGGCGCATCCAGAGCAAATGTTGAGCGAAATCCAGAAAGGGACTTACGACGCTTTGCTGCAACGCCGCTTGCGCGGCGAACCGGTCGCGCATTTGCTGGGAGAGCGGGAGTTTTTCGGGTTGAGTTTTAAGGTTACGCCGGACACGTTGATCCCGCGACCGGAGACGGAGTTGATGGTGGAGTTGGGGTCGCAACGAATATCCTCTCCCCCAGCCCCTCTCCCGCTAGCGGGAGAGGGGAGTAGGCAACGTGTTCTCGATTTGGGTACGGGCACTGGCGCAATCGCTATATCCATCGCGCATGCGAGGCCGGATGTAGAGGTGGTGGCGGTGGATGCATCGGAAGCGGCATTGCTTGTGGCGCGCGAGAATGCGCAACGTTTGGGGGTGCGCAACGTGAACTTTGTGCACAGCGACTGGTTTTCGGCGCTCGACGCGCAGCGTTTCGATCTTATCGTTTCCAACCCGCCGTATATCGCGGCAGACGATGTGCATCTCGCGCAGGGCGATGTGCGCTTTGAGCCGTTGTCAGCTTTGGCTTCCGGTGCGGACGGGCTGGACGATATTCGTCGCATCATTCATTCCGCGCCTGCGCATCTGAATGAAAATGGCTGGCTATTGTTGGAGCATGGTTACGATCAGGCGGAATCGGTGCGGGTTTTATTATTGGAAAACGGGTTTTGTGAAATATTTTCAGAAAAAGATTTGGCGGGTATAGAGCGGGTGAGCGGCGGAAAACATGCGCCAAAGCCAATAAATACGGGCATCTAGCGCGATTTTGATATAGAAAATTTCGCCGCGTATATAGGCCGATATATAGGCCAAACGGCATATAGGCAAGGCGAAATCGGACTCGTACAATTCGCTCCGAGTTGTGAGCTTTGAGTTGTAGCCAACTCGATCTTTCATACTCTCCTCCTATTCTGGGCCATCGCAAGGTGGCCCACTTTTTTTGCCCGGATTCTTTGAGGGAAGCGCATGGCAGGAAAGCGGGAGCTGCTTGTGTAGGTGCGAATTCATTCGCACGAATACCGTGTGATGTGCGAATAAATTCGCACCTACAAACAATCCGATTGCGATAAATGTTCAGATGCTATCTTGCCCGCAAGCCAATAAACACGGACATCTACACGCGATGCTTGGCGTAGATCGCCTATTGGCGGGCGTTGCGGGGTAGGTGCAAGTCAGCCAGCGAGCAGTTTGCGCGCCCGTGCGATGGCGGCTTCCACTTGTTGCGGGGCTGTGCCGCCGGTGTGGTTGCGTGCGGCGAGCGAGCCTTCCAGCGTGAGCACGGCGTAGATGTCGTCGCTGATGAGGCTGGAAAATTGTTGCAGTTCATCCAGTTTGAGTTCGGCCAAGTCGCAATTTTTCTGCTCGGCGTAACGTACCGCCAGCGCCACCGCTTCGTGCGCATCGCGGAACGGCAAGCCCTTCTTCACCAGATAGTCGGCCAAGTCGGTTGCCGTGGCATAGCCCTGCAACGCGGCGCGGCGCATGGCTTCCGGTTTGACGGTGATGCCGGTCATCATGTCGGCGTAGATGCGCAACGTTTGCGTGAGCGTGTCCACGGTGTCGAACAGCGGTTCCTTGTCTTCCTGATTGTCCTTGTTGTAGGCCAGCGGCTGGCCTTTCATCAACGTGAGCAGCGCCACCAGATGGCCGTTCACGCGTCCGGTCTTGCCGCGCACCAGTTCGGGCACATCGGGATTTTTCTTTTGCGGCATGATGGATGAGCCGGTGCAGAAGCGGTCGGCGATGTCGATGAAGCCGAAGCGCGGACTCATCCACAGGATCAGTTCTTCCGACAGGCGCGACAAGTGTGTCATCACCAGCGCGGAACACGCGGTAAATTCGATGGCGAAGTCGCGGTCGGACACGGCATCCAGCGAGTTCTGGCACACGGCCTCGAAGCCCAATAATTCCGCCACCAATTCGCGTTTGATCGGATAGCTGGTTCCGGCCAACGCAGCCGCGCCCAGCGGCAGGCGGTTGACGCGCTTGCGCGCATCCGTGAAGCGTTCCACATCGCGCTGGCACATCTCGAAGTAAGCCATCAGGTGGTGGGCAAAGCTTACCGGCTGCGCCACTTGCAAATGGGTGAAGCCGGGCATGATGGTATGCGTGTGGTGTTGCGCCAGATTGAGCAGCGAAGTTTGCATCGCCTTCAACAGCAGAACGATGTCGTCGATGGAGCTGCGCAGATACAGGCGGATGTCGGTCGCTACCTGGTCGTTGCGCGAACGCCCGGTATGCAGGCGTTTACCCGCATCGCCGACCATGGTAGTGAGGCGCTTCTCGATGTTCAGATGAACGTCTTCCAGATCGAGCGACCACACGAAATCGCCGTTGATGATTTCGTTTTCGATTTGCGCCAGGCCGCGCTGGATGTCTTGCAAATCCTGCGTGCTGATGATGCTGCAATGCGCCAGCATTTGCGCGTGCGCCAGCGAACCCTGAATGTCGAACAGAGCCAGGCGCTTGTCGAAATCCACCGAAGCGGTATAACGTTTGACCAATTCGGCCACGGGCTCGTTGAAACGTCCCGACCAGGTTTGATTGTCTTGCATCGTTGCCATGTCTTGTCCAGAATGTGCGGCAGTTGAGAGGGAGCTATGCCGAAGGCGCGCAGTATAAATCAAAACATTCCAGCCAAGCTGTTGCCGGACTTCCGCAACATGGGCACGGTGCTGCGTATCGTGCTGCTGGTGAACGGTATCGCGTTGCTGGTGGCGCTGTCGCAAGCCGCATCGTTAGCCGATATGCAGAGCAGCTTCATACAAGCTTCGGCGCTGATGCAGCCGGTGCTGCTGTGCGGTTTGCTGGCGCTGTACGCGCTCAATCCCGTGCTGGTTCGCGTGAAGTATTGGCAAGGGGCGCTGGCGGTGGCGATTGTGGCGACTGCAATCACTGTGATGATCGATGCATTGGGCGGAGATTTATTTGCTGCGCCGAACGACTTCGGCAGCTTCCGTTACGTCCGCCATGCGCTGGTGAGTTGTGTTCTCTCGTTCTCGATACTGGCGTATTTCCGCCTGCGCGTTCTGGTGCTTTCTCCGGCGAAAGATGCCGCACGGCTGCAAGCGCTGCAAGCGCGTATCCGCCCGCATTTTTTATTCAACACCATCAATGCCGTGTTGAGCATCGTGCGCGCCGATCCCAAGCGCGCCGAGGCCGCGCTGGAAGATATGTCCGACCTGTTTCGCATGGCGATGATAGAGCCGCAAGAGCTGGTTTCATTAAGCAAAGAAGTGGAACTTGCGCGGCAATATCTGAATATTGAAGCACTGCGTTTGGGCGAGCGCCTCAAGGTGAATTGGGATACGACAAGCATGCCGCCAGACGCGCTCATTCCGCCACTGATTTTGCAGCCGCTGCTGGAGAATGCCGTCTATCACGGCATCGAGCCGCTGGCGGAGGGCGGGGCGATTGAAGTCAAATTGTATCGCCACGACGACGATTTGCATCTGGACGTGGTCAACCCCGTGCAAGTCCATTCTGCGCAGCGTACCTCAGGCAATAAAATGGCGCTGTCCAATATCCGCGAACGCCTGTCGCTGCTGTTCGATGTCGAAGCGCAATATCAGGTCGATAGAGATGCCGACCATTATCATGTCCACATTCATATCCCCTACGTGAAAGGGCAGGAACATGAATGACACCATTACTTTGCCGCTCACCGTGTTCATCGTCGATGACGAAGCGCCTGCGCGCAACCGCCTCAAGGAGTTGCTTGCCGATTGTTCCGCCCAGTTTCCGTTGCAACTGGTGGGCGAAGCGGGCAACGGCAAGGAGGCGCTGGATAAACTCGCCGAGACACCGGCGGAAGTCGTGCTGCTGGACATTCGCATGCCGCAAATGGATGGTATCGAACTGGCGCGTCACCTGAATAAATTCGAGCATCCGCCCGTTATCATTTTCACTACCGCCTATGATGCTTACGCCATTCAGGCATTCGAGCAGCGCGCCATCGACTACCTGCTCAAACCCATTCGCCTCGGGCGTTTGTTCGAAGCGCTTTCCCGCGCGCGCGACAGCGTGCCGCTGCGTACCGAAGTGTTGCAGGAACTCACGCCCGAACCGCGCAGCAACCTTTCCATCCACGAACGCGGTAAAGTGTTGCTGATACCGATTGAGAAAGTGCTGTACCTGCGCGCCGAACTGAAATATGTCACCGTGCGCACGGTTGAACGCGAATACCTGATCGAGGAATCGCTCACCGCCCTTGAAAAGGAATTCGCCGCGCGCTTCGTGCGCATCCATCGCAACTGCCTCGTGGCCAGAGACGCAATTGCAGGGTTTGAAAAAGGCGGCGAAGAAGGAGAAAGCGGCTGGTTGTTGAAGTTGGCGGGACTGGATGAAAAATTGGCTATCAGTCGCAGGCAAATGGCTATTGTTAAGGAGTACGGAAAATAAATTATGCGCATACTCATCATCGAAGATAACCGCGATCTGGCGACCAACATGTTCGATTTTCTGGAAGCAAAAGGGCATGTGGTGGACGCGGCGGGAGACGGCATCACCGGCATGCACTTGGCGCTGGTCAACCGCTACGATGCCATCGTGCTCGACCTGATGCTGCCGGGCATGGATGGCATCACCTTGTGCCGCAAGCTGCGCGAAGAGGGGGGCAAGAACACACCGATCTTGATGATTACCGCGCGCGACTCGCTGGATGACAAGATCGCCGGACTGGAAGCGGGAGCGGATGATTACCTTGTCAAACCCGCCGAATTGCGCGAAGTGGAGTTGCGTTTGCGCGTGCTGTACCGGCGCAGTGGCGAGAGTCCGCAAAAACAGAAAAAAATGGCAGTGGAAGACCTCAGTCTCGATCCGTTCACCTGCTCGGTGCGGCGCGGCGACAAACTGATCGAATTGCCGCCCATCCCGTACAAAATCCTTGAGTTGCTGATGGCGCGTTCGCCGCAGGTGGTGAATCGCGACGACATCGAAAATGCCGTGTGGGGCGAAGGAAGGCCGGACAGCGACTCGCTGCGCGCACACGTGCATTTGCTCAGAGACATTATCGACAAGCCGTTCCAGCGCAAGTTACTGCGCACCTTGCGCGGTTTCGGTTACCAGCTAGTCAGCCCCGATGCTTCAGGTCAATAGTCTGCGTTTTCGCGTTGCGTTTCTATTTGCGCTGTTTGGTGTAGGGCTCAGCATCCTGTTTTCGGGCGGTGTTTTCTTGAGCCAGTTGCAGATCGGTCATCAACTCATGGACGATACCCTGCGTGCCGAACTGAACGAACATGCCGCCTACCCAATATTTGATCCGCCGAAAACCGCGACTATCAAGGGTTATATCCTTTCGGCGACGGAAACCACCGAAAACATTCCCGATGAAATCAGAAGCCTGCCCCCCGGCAGCTATGACATCAGTATCGGCAAGAAAGACTTCCGGGTGCTGGTCGCGGACATGCTGGACAAACGATATTTTTTGACATTTGATACCAAGCACCAGCACCTTCACGATGCTTTGTTTGTTCGCTATTTGGTGATTTTTGCCTTGTTCATGATCGTCAGTTCTACACTGGGCGGCTTATGGCTGGCAATCCGTGTCACGACCCCCGTTACCCGTCTGGCCGAACAGGTCGGGCAGGCAAAAGCAGGAGATGCAAATCTTTTTTTGCCCGAGTTGAAAAGCAATGATGAAGTGGGCGAATTGGCGCGCGCCTTTGACCGCTATTTGCGGCGCTTGCACGATTTCATCGAGCGGGAAAACTACTTTACCGCAGACGTGAGTCACGAGTTGCGCACTCCGCTCGCCATCATGCTGGGTTCGGTCGAAGTGCTGGAACAGGACGAATCGCTGTCGCCCAAGCAAAAGGAACGGATCGCCCGCATTCGCCGCGCCGCGCAGGACATGACCGAACTGACCTCCGCCTTGCTGTTGCTGGCGCGAGAACAACAGCAGGCAGTGGATGATTTGCCTTGCAACGTTGCCGAAGTGGTTCGCTCAAGTGTCGAGAAGCATCTGCATCTGCTTGCGGACCGCCCGCTACGCATGGAGATGGAGTTGGTCGCCGAGCCGGAGATATTTGTTGAACGCCCCTTGCTGGAGATCGTGATCGGCAACCTGATTCGCAATGCCTTGTTCAACACCAAAACCGGCTATGTATTGCTGCGTCTGGAACAAAACAGCCTGATCGTCCGCGATACCGGGGTCGGCATGCGCCCGGATGAATTGGCGCGCGCGCTTGACCGCTATTACAAAGGCGCATCGAGTGTCGGATCGGGAGTCGGTTTGTCGTTGGTAAAACGGATATGCGAACGCTACGGCTGGCGCATATTTCTCGATAGCCGGGAAGGACAAGGCACCACGGCAAAAATCGTATTCTCCGCATAATCGGATAATTTTTTGTTGAAAAAAACACAAAACTACCTTTCCTTCACCTTTTGTTGACGTTCGCTTCACATAGCTATCGCTAGTATTGCCCCCAACTTGCGGAGGGGGTATTGCAATATCCCATCGCACGGGGGATTTGAATAGGAAGCCTACACTCAATTTTTGGAGGAGAAACGTAATGAAGAAAATCGTACTGTCACTTGCGGGCTTGTTGGCCGCAACCGCATTCGCACCCGAAGCATCCGCCGTTCCGGTATTTGCCCGCCAAACCGGCATGGCATGCTCCAGCTGCCACTTCCAACACTTTCCGTTGCTAAATGCCGTCGGTCAGGATTTCAAGGCCAACGGCTTCACCAAGATGGGCGCTAAAGGCAAGTTTAAAAGCGAAGACTTGTCCATCGCCGACACGGTCAACATGGGCGTGTTTACTACAACATATTTTCAAACACAGTCTGCCGGACAAACTGCTGGCGTAACCAATCCGGTTGCAGTTCCCAAGTGGGGCGTGCCCGGAACCGGTGGCGAATTGTCTTTGTTCATCGGTGGTCGTATTTCCGAGTTCGCCGGTTTCTTGTCTGAGGCAGGCTTGGGCGGAGGCGGAACAGCCAATACCGGCGGCGTAGTCGGTGCGGCAAAATTGGTCATGCTGTTCCCGGTGGGTGATGCGCGTATCGGCCCAGTGATTTATTCCAGCACAGGTCAAGGTGCGGCCTATAGCTTTGAGTTGCTCAACACTGGCGCTGCGGCTACCCACAAGATGATGGGAAATGGCGGGCCGTCCGACCAGCACGTTCAGGCTGCCTACGCTGCCCAATATTTGGGGACAAACACTGCCGCAACTGGCATTTCTGTGGTTGCTAACAACGCAATGGGTTTTGTTAACGTGGGCGCTTGGGAAATGGCGGGTAACGATGCAGTGGGCGGCGCAAACAATCTGGATTTGACCTACATGCGTCTGGCCTCAACGACGAACTTTGGAGATTGGGAAGTCGGTTTTGGTATCCAGAACTTTGGAGGCACCAGCTCCGTAACCCATGTGTCGCCTAAAGCGACCATGATTGACGGGCAGATGCAAGGTGCCTTGAATGATATGCCGCTTGGTCTCTATGCTTCTTATGGCACGGCTGCGGCAAGCTCGACGGGAACGGACGGAACCAATCCGTTTAACGGGAGCACCACCAATGCCAAAACCTCGCTCAACCTCGCCGCCGAATTCGGTATTGTTCCGCATGTATCCACGGTTCAAGTGGCGTTGCGTATGGCGAAAAACGGCAATGCGACCAACAACGCAGACAATGCTTTGATGCTGGGCGTGACCTACGAGCTGGCACAAAACGTCGGTCTGAGCTTCCACCATACACAGCAATTCGGCAGCGCCTGGGATGTGGTTGGCGGAACCGAACCAGCAGGCAAGACAGCCAACACCCTGCTGCTGGAAACCTTGTTCTAATAACAACAGCTACCAAACTGCCGGACAGGTTCGGGACGGGGGCGAGGTCGTGTAGATGGCGCGGAATCAGCAGCGTTTCGTCATGATCGAGATGAGCCGTACCGACAGCAAGTAGTGGCAGCACTAATGGGGGGAGGCTTAGGCCTCCCCATTTTTCCGGCATCACGAATTGCGTTTTACGGAATTTTGAGGAGGAACACACATGAGAATTAACACCCATCGCGGCGGCAAGCTGCGCGCATTCGGCGCGCTGCTGGGCATGCTGCTGCTGACGACGACGGTCTATGCGGACGACATTCCGCCGCTGGAAGAACGCCTGCAACTGTGCGGCGGCTGCCACAATCCCGACGGCAACAGCGTCATCCCCGAGAACCCCAAGCTGGCCGGGCTGGACGCGAAATACATCGCCCGCCAACTGGGGGACTTCAAGGCTGGCAAGCGCAGCAACGAAATCATGAGCGGCATTATCACCATGGTTGATGAAAAGGAATTCAAAGCGCTGGCCACCTACTTTAGCGGACAAAAACGCTCGGACGGAACCAGCGATAAGCCCGATCTGGTGGCTCAAGGAAAACAAATATTCGACGAAGGTGTCATAGGCACTGCCGTCCCGGCCTGTGCCGGTTGCCACAACGAAGACGGCAGCGGCAGCGACAAATTCCCGCGCCTGAACGGCCAGAATCCGGCCTATGTCGTCAACCAGTTGATGAACTTCAAAAACAAGGTGCGCAACAACGATCCCAAAGCCGTCATGCAAGCCGTCGCCAAACGCCTGAACGAAAAAGAAATTGCTGCCGTGGCAGAGTATGTGACTACCTTGAAGGAAGCCGAATAATGAATAACATTCTCTCAATCATTTTTGTATCGCTGTTCTCCTTGCAGGCAGGCATGGCGCAAGCCGCCGATGCCTACGTTCCCAAAGTCTATGGCAAGAAGGGCTACGTCTGGGACGAAATGACCCCCGAGCGCATACAGGTCCTGAAAATGGGCGGCGACCCGGTCAAGGGCAAAGAATCCTTTCGCGGCTGCCGTGGCTGCCACAAAGCCGATGCGGCTGGCGTGCGCGAAGGCGTTTATCCGCGCCTGACCGGACAACATGCCAGCGTGCTGATTAAACAGATCACCGAAATCCGCGCCGGCATCCGCAAAAACCCCAAGATGCTGCCCTTCGTCGAAGACCCGGCCATCTCCGTGGAAGAGATCGGCGACATCGCGGCCTACCTGAATTCCCTGACCTCCGTGCGCGAGAACGGCAAGGGTGACGTGGATATGTCGGTGCAAGGCAAGAAGTTATTCACGGATAACAATTGCTTCAAATGCCACGGAGTCAACGGCGAAGGCAATGCGGCCAAGGCCTACCCGGTGGTGGCCGCGCAACACTACGGCTACCTGTTGCGCGAAATGAAACTCATCATGACCGGCGTGCGCGGCAACTCCAACCCCGACATGGTCAAAGCCATTTCCAAATTGAAGCAGGAAGAACTGGAAGCGGTGGCCGACTACCTGTCGCGTCTGCCGGATTACCGGACGGTTGCGGCAAGCAAGTAAAACAACAAAACAGTAGAAATTTGAAAGGGAGCTTAGGCTCCCTTTTTTTTCGGGGGTTGTAGGTGCGAATTCATTCGCACGAACTACGAGCTATGTGCGAATGAATTCGCACCTACACCCTCTTGCAGGGAAATGCTTCGGCTAATGGAATAAATTTGTTTAACCCGGAATATCTATTAGCCGTATTTTCACTGTAGGAGCGAGCTTGCTCGCGAAAGCACTTCGCGAGCAAGCTCGCTCCTACAAGCGCTCTCGGCCTAATGAACTATCCGGGTTTAACACAACGGCAGGCACAGCCGGAAAGTGCTGCCTTGTCCTTCGGTTGAAGAGACTTCGGTGTGCCCGCCGTGGAATCGGGCAATCCAGTTCACCAGATAGAGGCCGAGGCCGGTTCCCTGAATATCTGCTTCATGTTGCCCGCGCGCAAACTTCTCGAAAATGCGCGGTTGCAGTTCGGGGGGAATACCGACTCCACGATCACTTACCTCAACGCATAGCATGCCGGTTTCGCCCGACAAAATTTTGAGACAGATTTCGTTTTCAGACGAAGAATATTTGCTTGCGTTATCCAGCAGGTTGATGACGGCGATCCGAACCAGCGGCCAGTCCGCACAGAATTTTGCTTCGCCGTCGAGAGGTACAAAACGAATGGTTCGATGATGGCTGTCAACCAGATTTGCCACCACTTCCATGCACAACTGATTGAGGTCGCCCATCATCCGGTTCAACCCCTGCTTGTCCATATCCAGCCACTTTTCTGAGAGGAACGTGTCCATCAATGTCGCCAGTTCCCTGACCGAGCGCATGATCTTTCCGATGCGGGGTTGCAGGGTCGGGCAATCGGTTTGCGCCAGCATATCCATCATCTGCGCGGTATTGCTGATGACCGCAATCGGGCTGCGCATTTCGTGCGCCATCAAGGCCATCAGGTTGGCTTGGGTTTCGCGCCCGTCTCTTTCGCGCTTGAGCGAAATTTCCAGAATCTTTTTTGCATCCTTGATTTGGCGCGTGCGTTTTTCGATTTCTTCTTCCAGCCATTGCTGGGTGTTGAAAATGGCTTCCGACATGTCGTGAAATTGCGTTATCAGTTCCTGCACTTCGCCGCTGCTTTTTTTGAGCTTCCTCGAACTGTAATCGCCCTGGCGCATGCGCGATACCGCATCGGTTAGTGTCGCCACGGGCTTGAGCACCATGGTGTGCAGGGACAGCGCCAGAATGGACAGAAGCCCCAGTGTGCCGGTAACCACTGCCAACACCATCCACATGAAATCCGCTTTCGGCAACAGGACGGACAAGTCGATCAGCGTCAGGTCGTACCAGCCCACTTCGGGCAGTGTGTTCAAGCCTGCCAGATAACGCACGCCGTCGATATGCACGAAAGCGGTTTCGACGCGCTGGTTATTGTTGCCGAGGCTTCGGATAGTCTGATGCAACCACTGGTCGCCCGCAGTTTCCCCCAGAATTCGCACATGCAGATGCTTGGCCTCGGAAAAATTCACTACGCCGGGAAAGTCGAAATGCGTCACATCGTTGTAGATCTGAATGTGGGCATTGCGGTCGATGAACATGTTGGTCACGCCGGGCAAATGAATGCTGGAGGCATTGAGGGTGAAGTCGTACAGGCTGATTCCCGTGCCGACCACCCCGATCACCTGATTGCCGTCCCGGATCGGCACCATGACCCATATCTTGTTTACTCCAAGCTTTTTGTTGGACAAAACTTTGATGCTGCGCTCTTCGCCGCTTTTGAAAAAATCGTATATCCATGCATCTTCGGGCGAATCGGGGTCAAGCGTGAGACGCGGCAACTTCCCCGAGCAATTTTTCGTATTTTCGCAATAGTAAAAATTGCCGGACCTGGCGATTGCCACGTAGAAATTGGAATTGGGAAAGCGGTTGCGCAGCTCATTCATGCTGCGCCGGTAGAGTTTCGCATCGCGCTCGTTGGCCGCCCATTGCTGGATTAGCGGATCCTCGGCGGACTGTCTGGCGCGCGCCATTTCGCGCATCATCGGCTGCAGGGTGCGTGCTTTATCGAACAGCATCTGTTCTCTGGCGAAACGCGAGCCGGTGCGCATCAGCAAATTCTCGGTGAAATTATTGAACATCACCCAGAACAGCAGCGAAATAAACAGCGACGAAATGCCCATAATCAGCAGGAAACGGGTTTGCAGGCTCAGCCCGGCCAGCATCTGTTGTGCGCGAGAAAACGCTTGCATGACGGCGCTGCGATTGCTTAAATTGGACATTGGATTCCGGTTTCCGGTTACATTGAGAACATGGCGCGCATTATCATAGTTGAAGACGATCTTGGACAGCAGGAAGAGTTGCAGTCCTATCTGATGTACGCCGGTCATGAAGTGCTCGCAGTCACGAGCGGAGCCGAACTGGATCAACGCCTGCAATTCATTCCCGAAATCGCATTGCTGGACTACAACCTGCCGGGAGAATCCGGCGTGGAAATCGCCTTGCGCTTGCGCAAACGGTTCGGCACCAGCATTGGCATCGTCATGGTGACTGCGCGCAGTTTGGGGGTGGACAGGGTGGAATGCCGCCGCGCCGGAGCGGACGGTTATCTGGTCAAACCGATTGTGTTCGCCGAATTGCTGGCGCTCATTGATAACCTCTGTTTGCGTCTTGCTCCTTCTGCGCCGAGCGAGGGGGTGTGGAAGCTCATGCTGGTGCGCTCCGAACTGGTGCCGCCCGGCGCGCCGGCAGTGCCGCTGACCGGCACCGAGCTGTTGCTGCTTCAGGCGCTGGCGAATGCGCCAAACCGGCAGGCGGATAGAGATTCTTTAATTCGCGCGCTGGGAAGAAATCCGGTCGCTTACGACCCGCGCGCCCTCGAAGCCAATATCAGTCGCCTTCGCCGCAAAATCCCCCTTCTGGAAGATGGCCGCAATCCCTTGCAGGCCATGCGCGGCATGGGTTACCAGTTCATTCGCCCGCTGGTGGTGAGCTGATTTTTATCCGAGTTATGTCATGCTTGCGATGCATTTGTAGGTGCGAATTCATTCGCACGCCTGGCGAGTTACGTGCGAATAAATTCGCACCTACAAACCCCGCAACTGATTTCCCTTTCGAAAACGTCAGCATTTGTCAGAATTCGTCGGTGTAAGTCAGCACAACTCCGAAGGTCGTGAAATAGAATTTGCCCAGCTTGTGCAAGTAGGTGTCACACCCCATTGCTCAAGAGAGATCGTTGGTCGGGGTTTGCAGCAAAATTCATTTCGAAGAATTCAGAGGAGAAATACAATGAAAAAGATCGTACTGTCACTGGCAGGCGTGTTGATAGCAACCGCATTTGCCCCCGAAGCATCCGCCATCCCGGCGTTTGCGCGTCAAACCGGTCGCGCTTGCAGCGCATGCCACATGCAACACTTCCCGGTTCTGAATCCCACCGGACAAGAATTCAAGGCTTCCGGTTTTACTCAGATCGGCACCAAGGGCAAGTTCAAAACTGAAGACCTGTCTATCCCCGACAACCTGAACGCCGCCATCTTGATGAAGGCGCGTTATCAAAAGACCAACGAAAGTCCCGCTGCCGCAATCTCTGGCACGACCACAGGTGGCGGACAATGGCAAATCCCCGACGAGCTCAGCCTGTTCTTCGGCGGCCGTATCGGCGAAAACGAGATGGTCAAGGTCGGCTTCATGATGGAAAACAATCTGGTTGGCGGCCCAATTGGCGGTATTGTGGCTGGCTTGAGAGTGCCAATGGTATTCAGCGCCGGTCCGGCCACTATTATGGCGATTCCTTACGCGACCGATACTCTGGGTCAAGCTTATGGTTATGAGTTGTCCAGCACCGGTATGACTCGCGGAATTCGTTGGGCTGAACACCGTGCGGACATCTCTGCCGCGCAATACACCACCTTGGGCGCAACAGCCGCTTCCGGTATCGCGATGGTTGCGCAAACCGAAATGGGTTACATCAACTTGAGCCGTTGGTCGCCTAACTTTGCTTATGCTGGTGGTAAGGGTGCGGTGCAAATGAGTTCCACTTGGTTGCGCGTGGCGGCAACCCCGACCATTGCTGAATGGGCAATGCACATTGCTTACGGCGTGGCCAGCGGTTCCAACTACTGCAACGCTCCCGTAGGTGGTGCGGCGGTTGCTCCTACGGCTGCTGACAAATGCGACACCAAGGGCAATGCATTTGACGTACAAGCACAGGGCGAGTTGGCCGGTATGGAAACCAGTTTGTACTTCCAAACATCCAATGCACCGAAGAGCGGAACAACTGCTAACCACTTCAATGCCTCGACCACCAATGACGTGAA
Organism: Sideroxydans sp.; assembly: GCA_028710605.1. Lineage (GTDB taxonomy): Bacteria > Pseudomonadota > Gammaproteobacteria > Burkholderiales > Gallionellaceae > Sideroxyarcus. The sequence continues at coordinate 167,815 of JAQTTU010000006.1, read as the reverse complement.
GGCCACCACCTTCGGTGGCGAAGTCAGCGTGATTCCGCACACCCTGCATCTGGGTGCTGCCTACCGCAAAGGTACAGACGGAACAGGCTCCAAGGATGATGCAATCACCTTGACCGCCGTGTACGACCTGTTCCAGAACGTTGCCTTGCACGCCAACTACAGCAAGTACTCCGGCCCTGGATACACCAGCGCCACAGGCAATTCGCTGTTCACCGGCATGCTGGAAGCTTCTTGGTAAAAAAGTAAGTATGCTTGGGATAGGCTGATGTCCGGCCTATACCCATTGCGCAAGTTGTAGGTTTAGGGGAGGCTTCGGTCTCCCCCTTTTCGCATCAGGTTTGCATGTCGGGTTAAACCCGACCCGAATAAACCAGGATGGATGGCGTAAACTATCAGCGCTACCAATTTGAATCCGGGCAGTATTTTTACAATGCAGCCAACGGTTTTTGAGAGCACCCTTAAATTTTGAGGAGGAATTTATGATAACAATCAACTCGGGCATTGCAGGCAAGCTGCGCGCATTCGGCGCGCTGCTGGGCATGCTGCTGCTGACACCAACATCCTATGCGGACGACATCCCGCCGCTGGAAGAACGCCTGCAACTGTGCAGCGGCTGCCACAACCCCGACGGCAACAGCGTCATTCCCGAAAACCCCAAGCTGGCCGGGCTGGACAAGAAATACCTGCAACGCCAGATGGAAGACTTCAAGAGCGGCAAACGCAGCAACGAAATCATGAGCGGCATCATCACCATGGTCGATGAAAAAGAATTCAAGGCGCTGGCCACCTACTTCAGCGGCCAGATACGCTCGGTCGGAGCTACCGACAAAGCCGAGTTGGTCGCGGAAGGCAAACAGATATTCGACGAAGGTGTCATCGGCACGGCAGCACCGGCCTGCGCCGGTTGCCACAACGAAGACGGCAGCGGCAGCAGCGCATTTCCGCGCCTGAACGGCCAGAACTCGACCTACGTTGTCAACCAGTTGCTGAACTTCAAGAACGCCGTGCGCAACAACGACCCCAAAGCCGTCATGCAATCCGTCGCCAAACGCCTGAACGAAAAAGAAATCGCCGCCGTGGCAGAATACATCACCACATTGAAGGAAGCCGAATAATGAAAAACATTCTCTCAATCATTTTTGTATCGCTGTTCTCCTTGCAGGCAGGCATGGCGCAAGCCGCCGATGCCTACGTCCCCAAGGTTTACGGCAAAAAAGGTTATGTCTGGGACGAAATGACCCCCGAGCGCATCCAGGTCCTGAAAATGGGCGGCGACCCGGTCAAGGGCAAAGAATCCTTTCGCGGCTGCCGAGGCTGCCACAAGGCCGATGCGGCCGGCGTGCGCGAAGGCGTTTATCCGCGCCTGACCGGACAACATGCCAGCGTGCTGATTAAACAGATCACCGAAATCCGCGCCGGTATCCGCCTGAACCCGAAGATGCTGCCCTTCGTTGAAGACCCGGCCATTTCCGTGGAAGAAATCGGTGACATTGCGGCCTACCTGAATTCCCTGACTTCGGTGCGCGAGAACGGCAAGGGCGACGTGGACATGTCGGAAAAGGGCAAAAAACTGTTTACCGACAACAAGTGCTATACCTGCCACGGAGTCAACGGCGAAGGCAATGCGGCCAAGTCCTACCCGGCAGTGGCCGCTCAGCACTACGGCTACCTGCTGCGCGAAATGAAGCTCATCATGAAGGGCGTGCGCGGCAACTCCAACCCCGACATGGTCAAAGCCATTTCCAAATTGAAGCAGGAAGAACTGGAAGCGGTGGCCGACTATCTGTCGCGTCTGCCGGATTACCGGACGGTTGCGGCAAGCAAGTAATACAGAAGTAGCAGCCAACAGTGCGATTTTAAGGGAGCTTCGGCTCCCTTTTTTTTCGGGGGTTGTAGGTGCGAATTCATTCGCACAAACCACGATCTATGTGCGAAAGAATTCGCACCTACAAAATCCTTAACTGCGCTCAGTTTCAAATATGCGACTGCCCGGAGATGCCCGTCAATAGCCGATCTGCATCATGCACTACGCGGAGAGACAGTATTGACGGGCATCTTGGGTTGGTTGAGCAATCCTCAATCAACCGCTATTGCGCAAACCGGTGGCGATGCCGTTGATGGAGAGGTGAATTGCGCGTTTTACTTTTTCGTCGTTGTCGCCCGCGCGATGCCGGTGCAACAGGGCGACTTGCAGGTGGTTGAGCGGGTCTATGTACGGTGTTCTGGCCAATATGCTGTGTGCGAAGGACGGGTTGTCCTGTAGCAGGGACGTGTTGCCGGTGACGGCGAACAGCATTTCGATGGTGGTTTCCCATTCACTGTTGATTGCGTTGAAAATGCGCTCGCGCAGCTCAACGTCCTCAACCAGTTCGGCATAACGCGAGGCGATGCCCATGTCGGTTTTGGAAAGCACCATGTCCATGTTCGACATCAGGCCACGGAAGAACGCCCAACTCTGGTACATCGCCTGCAACTGCGCCAGCCCGGCATCGCCTTCGCGCGCGATAAACTGCTTCACGGCACTGCCGTAGCCGAACCAGCCCGGCAACATCACCCGGTTCAAACCCCAACTGAACACCCAGGGAATGGCGCGCAAATCCTCGATGCGGTCCGACGGTTTGCGCGAGGAGGGGCGGCTGCCGATGTTGAGTTCGGCAATTTCGCGTATCGGCGTGGCGGTGAAAAAATAATCGGTGAAGCCGGGCGTTTCGTACACCAGCTTGCGATACGCGGCGAACGCATCCACGCTCAATTGTTCCATGACGCGGTGGAACTCCGGCATGGCGCTGTCGGCGCCGTGGTGGTGCAGCAGCGTGGCTTCCAGGGTGGCGGCGAGCAGCGTTTCCAGATTGCGGCGACCGATCTCCGGGTTGGAATATTTGCTGGCGATGACTTCGCCCTGTTCGGTGATGCGAATCTGCCCGTTCACACTGCCCGGCGGTTGTGCCAGGATCGCGTCGTAGCTGGGGCCGCCGCCGCGCCCCACCGTGCCGCCGCGACCGTGGAACAGGCGCAATTCGATGCCGTGCTTCTCGAACACTTTCACCAGTTCCAGTTCGGCTTTGTACAGTTCCCAATTCGCGGTGAGATAGCCGCCGTCCTTGTTGCTGTCCGAATAGCCCAGCATGACTTCCTGCGTGTCGCCACGGCTTGCCAGCACTTTGCGATACCAGGGCAGCGAAAACAATTCGTCCATGATGACGGCGCAGCCGCGCAAATCTTCGATGGTTTCAAACAACGGGATGATGTTGACGTGCAGCGTGTCGCGGCCTTGCAGCAGTCCGACCTGTTGCAGCACCAGCGCCAGTTCCAGCATGTCGCTCACCGCATCGGTTTTTGAAATGATGTGGTTGGGCAACGCGGCGCGACCGTAGCGCTGATGGATTTCCGCAGCGGTTTGCATGATGCGCAGTTCTTCCTGCGGCACGGCGGAATAGCGGTTGATGTCTTGCAGAAGGCAATCGGCTTGCTGCAAGGCTTCCAGCAATGCTGTGCGTTTTGCCGCTTCGTCGAGATCGGAATAATTTGCCTTGCCCGTGCCGCCCCGACACGGTGGGGTGAAACCCTCCGGTGCGGGAGGGGCGGCAAGCGGCTGCTCCCGCAAACGGCTGCTACGCAGTAACGTGTCGCAGCCGCTATGCGAAAAAAGTTCGCTGACAGTTTGCTCGATGACACCGCTGTGCTGGCGCATATCCAGTGGCGTAAGGTGAAAACCGAACACCTCGACGGCGCGGCGCAGATTGGCCAGCCGTCCTCTGGCCAGATAGACCGCGCCATGTTTGAACATCGAGTCGATCAGGATGTCGAGATCGGCAATGAATTCCTGCGGTGTGGTATATGGGCGCTCATTTGCGCCCAGCGGCGGCTGGTGTGCAATATTGTGGCCGAACAGTTTCGAGGTGGCCGACAGGCGCGAATAGATCAGGTTCAGCGCGCGGCGGTAGGGTTCGTCCGCGCGCACGGGGTCTTTGTCCGGCGAAGCGTCGGCGAACCGGCGCAATTCGTCGCTGATGTCGGCCAGTCTGTCAGTCAGGCTCAGGCTGCGGCTCAACACAAAGGTGGCGGCCAGATAATGTTCGAAAGCCAGTGCGGATTGCTGCTGCAACGCATCGCGCATCACGTCGTGGGTGACGAACGGGTTGCCGTCGCGGTCGCCGCCTATCCAACTGCCGATGCGCAGCAGCGGCGGAATCCTGATGCCCTTGTCGAAGCGCGCCTCGAATTGCTTTTCCAGATTGGCATAAATCTTCGGAATTTCGACCAGAAAAGTGTAGCGGTAATATTCCAGGCCGTTGTTGATCTCGTCGCGCACGGTCAGCTTGGTGGTGCGCAACATGCGCGTTTGCCACAAAATCAGCACGGAGCGGCGCAGCGACTCTTCGTTTTCTTCCAGCTCGTCCGGTGTCATGTCCACGCGGTCGCGCTCGGCGAGAAACCCGGCGATATACAGTTGGCAATCGAGAATGCTCTTGCGCTGCACCTCGGTGGGGTGTGCGGTCAGCACCGGAGAAATGAGGGCGCTGTTCAGGAACGCTTGCAACTCGCCATTGCTTGGCTGTTTTGCTTGCAGCCTTTCCAAAGCTAGTTGCAGCGAGCCGTCCGTGGCGGGGAAGCCCGCCTTGAGTTGCGCGCGATGACTGCGGTTGTGGTGCAAATCTTCGGCGATGTTGGCAAGCTGCGAAAAGTAACTGAAGGCGCGCACCACGGCCAGCGTCTCGCTGTGCGAAAGCGCATCCAGCATCTGCTCCAGCATTTCGCCGTCGCGCTCGTCCTGCGTTTTGCGGAAACGCACGGCGGTTTTGCGCACGCTCTCGACCAACTCGAAATACGCCTCGCCTTCCTGCTCGCGCAAAGTGCTGCCGAAAACGCGTCGCAGCAAGCGCAAATCCTCGCGCAGCGGTTGATCCTTGCTGGAAATATCGTCGGGAACTGAGATCAGATTCATGTGGGTTCTGTCGTGGTGGTCGGCGCAAAAGCGCGTCGCACCTGTTAGAATGCGCCGCTTATTTACCGCAAAATTTTTGATTGGGAAACACTATGAGTCAGGCTTCTTTTACACCCCCGGCACGCATTGTGATCGCATCGCGCGAGAGCGCGCTGGCCATGTGGCAAGCAGAACACATACGAGACCGGCTGCGCGCATTATACCCGCAAACTTCTGTCAGCATTTTGGGCATGACCACGCAGGGCGACCAGATTCTGGATGTGACGCTGTCCAAGATCGGCGGCAAAGGCCTGTTCGTGAAAGAACTGGAAACCGCGCTGGAAAACGGCAGCGCCGACATCGCCGTGCATTCGCTGAAAGACGTGCCGATGAATCTGCCGGACGGTTTTGCGCTGGCGTGCATCGGCGAACGCGAAGATCCGCGCGATGCCTTCGTTTCCAACCATTTTGACAACCTCGCCGCGTTGCCTGCGGGCAGCGTGGTCGGCACGTCCAGCCTGCGCCGCGAAAGCCAGTTGCGCGCGCGCTTTCCGCATTTGAAGATCGAGCCGTTGCGCGGCAACGTGCAAACCCGTTTGCGCAAACTGGACGAAGGCCAATACGCCGCCATTATCCTCGCCGCCGCCGGATTGAAACGTCTGGGCTTGGGCGAGCGCATCCGCAATGTGATCTCCAGCGAAGACAGTTTGCCCGCTGTGGGCCAAGGCGCGCTGGGCATCGAAATCCGCGCCGACCGTACCGATCTGGTTGACGTGCTCGCACCTATCCATCACGCCGACACCGCCGCCTGCGTGCTGGCGGAACGCGCCATGAGCCGCGCATTGGCCGGTAGTTGCCAAGTGCCGCTGGGCGGCTTCGCCGAAGTGCAAAACGGCAAACTGCGCATGCGCGGCTTCGTCGCCACACCGGACGGCACGCGCCTGCTGCGCGCCGAACATACCGGCGAAATCGCCCAAGCCGAAGCGCTGGGCGATGTGGTTGCGCAGGATTTGCTCGGACAGGGCGCCGGGGAAATTCTGGCGGCGCTGTCTTTGTAAGCTGAAAAAACTTTTAGCCACAGAGACCACAGAGTACACAGAGAAAGTCGCATTAATCTATCTCTGTGTACTCTGTGGTCTCTGTGGCAAATGATTTTATGAAAGTTAATTTGCCTCTCGCCAATCTCAACATCGTCATTACCCGCCCGCGCGATCAGGCGGCTGGGTTGGTGCAGCGCATCGAACAGCAAGGCGGCACGCCGCTGCTGTTTCCTTTGTTGGAAATATCGCCTGTCGCCGACCAAAAAACATTGCGCGAACAACTGTCGCGCATCGCGCAATTCGACCTCGCCATTTTTATCAGCCCGAACGCGGTGCAGTACGGCATGGGTGTGATCGGCAAACTGCCGGACAATGTGCGCGTGGCCGCCGTCGGACAAAGCAGCGCGCAAGCCCTGCGCGATTTTGGCGTGCAGGAAATCATCGCGCCGACCGATCGTTCGGACAGCGAAGCCTTGCTCGATTTGTTGCACAACATATCCGGCTGGCGCGTGGCGATCTTGCGCGGCGACGGCGGGCGCGAACTGTTGGGCGATACGCTCAAGTCGCGCGGCGCGCGGGTCGAATACATCACCTGCTACCGGCGCGGCAAAGCGCCTGTGGATGTCGCCGTGCTGCTGGCAGCACGAGCCGATGCCCTCGCCGTGACCAGCAGCGAAGCGCTGGATCATCTCTGGCAGATGCTCGGAGAACAAGGCAGGACGGGGCTTGCGGGCACGCCGCTATTCGTGCCGCACGCGCGCATCGCCGAATTGGCGCAGCAGCAAGGCTGGCAAAATGTGATTGTTTCCGCAGCGGGAGATGACGGGATGCTGGCGGCTTTGATAGCATGGGCACAAACCAGACGGGACTAACGCAAGCCGGGCTAGCCGGAATTAATAAGATTTGCACGCGGAGACGCGGCGGTCGCGGAGAAACCAACTTAACACCCGCGATGTTTTTCTCCGCGCCTCCGCGTGAGAAATTGTCATTTTTTGACATCATTTGATTGGTAAGAGACTAATGAGCGACCAAATACCACAAACGCAATCCGCACCATCCGAGCCGGTTAAAGCCGTAGCGGAAACTTCTGCATCTCCCGCCAACCGGCTGGGCAATCTGATTGCGCGCATGACGCTGACCCAGCTCACGCTGGTGGTGCTGGTAGTTGTGTTCCTGTGGCAATGGTTCGATGCGTACTCCAGCATCAACAAGGTGCAGCTGGAAGTGGCGCAACGCATGACGGAAGTGGAGAGCGGCAACAAGGCGAACCTCACGCTGGTGGCGCAGAATCAGGAGCTGGTGCGCGAGCTGGGCGGCAAGCTGAGTCTGCTGGAAAGCAAGTTTGCCGAGACGCAGGCGCAACGCGCCGCGCTGGAATCCTTGTATCAGGATATGTCCAGCAGCCGTGACCAGACCGCGCTGGCGGAAGTGGAGCAGATGCTGCTCATCGCCGGACAGCAACTGCAATTGTCAGCCAACGTGAAAGCCGCACTGATCGCCATGCAGCACGCGGAGAATCGTTTGCAGCAATTGAACCGTCCCGGCTTCACCGAGTTGAGTCAGCGCATCAATCGTGACATCGTGCGTTTGCGCGCTTTGCCGGGTGTCGATGTGCCCGCCATCAATCTGCAACTGGACAAGCTCATCGCCGCCGCCGACACGCTGCCGCTGGAGCAGGATGCGCGTCCGCAAGCGGAAGCGGCGGCGGTAGCGCAAAAGCCGAGCGGCGACAGTTGGTGGAAGCGTTTCTGGCAGGAGGTATGGCAGGAAGTGCGCGGCATGGTGCGCATCGAAAATACGCAGCAGGCAGAGATGCCGCTGCTGTCGCCCACGCAAACATTTTTCCTGCGCGAGAATTTGAAACTGCGTTTGCTCACCGCGCGGCTCGCCTTGCAGTCGCACGATCAGGCAAGTTTCCAGCGCGAATTGAAAACCGCGCAGCTGTGGATCAAACGCTATTTCAATGCGCAGTCTGATGACACCGCGCAAACGATGAAAGTGCTGCAAACATTGGCGGCTTCCAACATCGCCGTCGAAGTGCCGGACATCAGCGGCAGCCTGGAAGCAGTGCGCAACTATCGCATCAGCCACGAGCGGGGCGCGCGATGAAATTCCTGGTCTGGTTGCTGGCGTTGTTCGCCGCTGCGGTGGCGGTGGCGTTGGCCGCGCACAATGACGGCTATGTGGTGATGGTGTATGCGCCGCACCGCGTGACCATGTCGTTCAACTTTTTTGTGGCGGGGCTGATCGCGGTTTTTGCGGCGGGCTATTGGCTGGTGCGGCTGGTTTCCACGGCGGTGTATTTGCCGCAATTCGTGCGCGCTTTCCGCGCCGAACGCGCGCAGGGCAAAGGCCGCACGGCCATGCAGGAAGCGCTGTCCGCCTATTTTGAAGGGCGTTATGCGGCGGCGGAAAAAGCCGCCGTGCGCGCGATGGAGTTGGGCGAAAAATCCGGCCTGCATTCCATCATCGCCGCGCGCGCCGCCAACGAGTTGCGCGAATTCGAACGGCGCGATGCCTATCTGGACGAAGCCCAAGGCAAAACGGTGGGCGAAGAAACCATGCGTTTGCTGGCCAAAGCCGAATTCAATCTGGAGCAGAAGCAGCCGCAATCGGCACTCAACGCACTCAAGCAATTGAGCGTGTACGGCGTGAACAAACACAGCGGGGCGCTGAGCCTGGAACTGAAAGCGCAACAGCAGGCGCGCAACTGGGACGCGGTGCTGGACTTGGTAAACCAGCTGGAAAAGCGCAACGCCATCAGTGCGCCCATGGCAAGCCAGATGCGCCAGCAGGCCTGGCTGGAAAAGCTGCGCAAGTGCGCGAACGACTTCGAAATGCTGCGCGGTGTGTGGAAATCCATGCCCGCCGAATTCAAGCGCCGCAACCGCATCGCCGCCGAAGCCGCGCGCCAATTTAAGCAATTGGGTGAGTGCGCCATGGCGCGCCAGCTGGTCACGGAAAGTTTGAACGCCGAATGGGATAGCGAGCTGGTCGCGTTGTACGGCGACTGCTTGGAAGGCAGCGTCATCGCGCAGATCGACCAGGCCGAACGCTGGCTGAAGGTGCATCACGACGATGCCGGATTATTGCTGGCGCTGGGCAAGCTGTGCCTGCATCAGGAATTGTGGGGCAAAGCGAAAAATTATCTGGATGCCAGCATTAGCCTGCATCCCTGCCGCGAGGCTTACATCGCGCTGGCGCAATTGGCCGAGAAACTGCACAAGCCGGACGAAGCGCTCAAGCAAATTCAGTTGGCGAACAAGCTGGTCTAAACCGAAAAAATTGGCTGGGTGTGTAGGCGCGAATTTATTCGCACGTTTCGCTCACCCGACAATTTTTGTGCGAATAAATTCGCACCTACAAATGTTGCAACCTCATGGGAACGCCCGTCAATAGGCGATCTACATCATGCAATGCGTGGAGATGCCCGAATCTATTGGCTTGGCGCGTAGTTGCTATCAGCTCTTCGCCACAAACGCGAACACATCCGAGTAGAACGCGCCGTTCGGCAAGCCGCGTTGTGCGGTGAAATCGCGGTGTGCCGCTTCCACTACCACCGGCGCGCCGCAGGCATACACCGCGTAGCCGGATAAATCCTTGAAGTCCTCCAGCACCGCCTGATGCACGAAGCCCGTGCGCCCGCTCCACGCTTCGTCGGAAACCACGGGCACGAATTTGATGCCGTGCGCTTCCCACGATTTGATCTTGTCCAGCATGTACAGGTCGGCCACTTTGCGCACGCCCCAGTAGAAATGCATTTCGCGTTTGAAGCCGATGTGGATCGCGTGTTCGATGATCGCCTTGACCGGCGCTATGCCCGTGCCGCTGGCCACGAACACGATGGGTTTGTCGGAATCCTCGTGCAGGTAAAACGAACCGAGCGGGCCTTTGATGCGCAGGATGTCGCGCTCCTTCATGCCGTTGAACACGTGGTTGGTGAACTTGCCTCCGGCAATATTGCGGATGTGCAACTCCAGAAACGCGTCGTCGTGCGGCGCGTTGGCCAGCGAGAAACTGCGCGGCTTGTCGTCTTTTTGCAGGATGTCGATGTATTGTCCGGCGAGGAATTGCAGGCGTTCGTTGGCGGGCAGTTTGAGCGACAGCACCATCACATCGTCCGTCACCTTGCTCATTTTTTCTACGCGGCACGGCAGCATCTTCACCGGAATATCCTGCGAGCGGGTCACCTCATGGCTTTCGATCACCAGATCGCTCAACGGCTTTGAGCAACAGAACAACGCCTTGCCTTCCGCCTTTTCCTCATCGGTCAACATGAACAGCAGCGACTTGCCATAATCCACCGTGCCTTCGAGAATCTTGCCCTTGCACACACCGCACGCGCCGTTGCGGCAACTGTAGGGCAACACCAGCCCATGCTCCAGCGCCGCATCCAGAATGGTTTCATCGGCATCGGCTGAAAAAGTGTGCTGGGTAGGTTGCAGGGTGATTTTGAAACTCATGACAGGATTCCGCTTGAATGTGGGGCGCGATTTTAACGCATAATCCGGCCATGAAACGACTGCTCATCATCGGCTGCGGCGACATCGCCCTGCGCACCATCCCCATGCTGCGAGGCCGCTACCGCCTGTACGCACTGCTGCGCAATCCGGCGCAACGAGACAAACTGCGCGCACTCGGAGTCACGACTATTACGGGCGATCTGGATGACAGGCGCAGCCTGCAACGCATCGCCGGTATCGCCGACGTGGTGCTGCATTTCGCACCTCCAGCAGTCTCACAAAAGTCCTCCACACTATCCCCACCCCCTTGCAGGGGGAGGGTTAGGGAGGGGGTAGAAACGCTGCCGTTGCGCGACTCTACCCCCATCCCAACCCTCCCCCTGCAAGGGGGAAGGGGCGAGTTTGGTTCTAAGAAAAATATGGGGCAAGGTGGATTTGCAGTTGATCTCCGCACCCGCCACCTTCTCGCCGCCTTATTGCAAGCAACGCCACCCACCCAACTCCTCTACATCAGCACCAGCGGAGTCTATGGCGATTGCGCGGGCGACATCATCAGCGAAACGCACAAGCTGAACCCGCAAACACCACGCGCCCAACTGCGCGCGGATGCCGAAAACCAAATCCGCAACTGGGCCAAACGCACTCAGGTGAGCGCCCACATCTTGCGCGTCCCCGGCATCTACGCCGCAGACCGTTTGCCGCTGCAACGCATCCGCTCCGGCGCGCCCGCCATCGTTGCCGAACAAGACAGCTACACCAACCACATCCACGCCGACGACCTCGCGCGCATCGTCGTAGCCGCATTGCGCCACGCCCAACCCAACCGCATCTATCACGCCGCCGATGGCGGCGAAATGAAAATGGGCGACTACTTCGATGTCGTCGCCGCCGCTTTTAATTTGCCGCGCCCGCCGCGCTTGCCGCGAGAAGAAGTGCAGCGCGCCGTGTCGCCCGCGATGTGGTCGTTCATGGAGGAATCGCGGCGTATGACGAATGAAAGAATGAAGCGGGAATTGAAAGTGAAGTTGCGCTATGCGACCGTGGGCGAATGCTTGCGTGTATTGGCCGCGCAAAATCTGGCGTGAAGGTTTATTCCGCTTGCTGCGCCAGCGATCTGGAATGCCGGTCGTAATGCATCGAAAACCAGCGGCGGTGTAAATCTTCCCAAAAAAAACCGGCAGACTCGGCAAGAGATAAGCGGTAAATTTTTTGTGCGAACGTCAGTCTGACCAGCGATTCTTCCGGTTTGTCTAGGTATTGGAAAACAATCTTCATTTGCCAGTTAAGCAGATACTGGTTTTTCATGCTTGCAGCAACTTGCTCCGGGACAACCCAACCGAACAATTGCTCAGCCATTTTCAGCCCAAGCAGCAACGCGTTCAAACAGTTGGCGCGTCTGGCTTCCGCCAGCACCAGCGGCCAATCCCAGTCGCGGCTTTCCAGCACCTGCGGCAAGTCGATCAGCCATTTCAAACGCCACCAGCCATGGCGCGCACCGTGCATGCACAGATACAGCAGCAACTGTACTGGAGCCATCATGGTCACGGGCTCGCCCGCCACTTCAACGGGTTCACCGCAAGCCAGCATCTCCGCCGCATCGAACTTAAAAGTCTCTGAATTTAGAGTCAACCTCCAATGCATTTCCAGATGCATGCCGCTTGGATCGCTCAATACCAAGTGATTCGGATAGATGCGCCGCAATTCTTCATTCTCTAACGCCCATTTGATGTCATGTTCGTAGTGAGGTTGACAACCATGCTTCATAAGCAGGTCGCGCACCGTTTTCACAAATTCTGCAGGTATCCAGAAATCAATATCCTTGGTATGGCGCAGCCCGATCTCGCCGTAATAGCGCTGCGCCAACGTGATGCCTTTCATCGGCAAAAACGGGATGCCACGCTCGCGCAGCATCCGCACAAGCTGCAAATTGATGCGAATCGCATTGAGCGAATTGACCGCGTTGCGCCGCGCACGGGCGGCGAGTGCCTCCATCACTTGATCGGGAAACACGCCCCGCGCATGCTGTTTCAGATTGTGATAAAGCAGCGGTTCCACGCGCTGGCGGATGGCCAATGCGAGCAATTTGTCGGCGTTGATCTGCGTAGCCAACCCGGCCTGCAATCGCATATCTTCAGCGCGCGGTTTTACCCGGCAGCAGGCGCACAGCAGTTGCATCTCGGGAGAAAGTGATTTGATTGGGGAAACTTCGCTCATTTTAAAAACCGTAAATGTGGGTTCGTAGGTGCGAATTCATTCGCACGTAGCAAAAATTTCGTGCGAATGAATTCGCACCTACATAAAACCGTTGCGGGTTGTGATTACGGCGAAACAAAACATCCCACCACCGTGAACTGGTCGAAGCTGTATTTGCCAGTGACGCGCACACGCCCAGCCGCCACCCACGCGTGTGCCTTCAATTTCACCGCAGCGGAGTCGCGGCTCACACCCAGAAACAGACTGTTCGGAATGCCGTACAAACCGAGCAACACTTTCGCCGTCACCGCCTGCGGAAAACAATTCGACTTCCATGGCGTATAGCGGGCGGCCAGCGCAATGACTCGGGCAATAGACATGGCTCTCACATTTTGCCGGGCATCAACGAGCGGTATCCAGGAATTCAAGCCTGCGTGTTTTCCCATGCGGGAAGCCATGTGCCGGAATGGCACGAACAGGATCAAGAACCGGCTTGCGCCCAATAACAGCCATGCAGGAAGAAACCACGCTTTCTCGAACCACGAGCGGCGCGCAAAACTGCGCGACTTGCGAAGCAACGTTGTAATACTCATGGCATGTATGAATTGATGTTCTGGATTTGGTAAGAATTCTACGTGAAGAATTCCCGCCTGAAACAATTCAGGGTGCTGATTTATCCTAGATAGTTCATTGGAAAATATAACGTCATCGATAGAACTGCTAGCCATTCGACTATTGATCCGGCACGAATGAAGTAGCACGTCATACCCGCGAAGGCGGGTATCCAGTTGAATGAATACTCCCCCGCGAAGCGGGACAAAACCAAGCACTTGTCCGCTTCGCGGGTGGTTTTCTTTGCTGGATTCCCGCCTTCGCGGGAATGACGAAAGCGATACTGTTTGAGTGCCGGATCAATAAGCTGGCAAACAACGCCAGCCAAGTTGATGGTTATCAGGCGAAGACCGGAATCCAGAAAAAATGCACCCTGCGTAACAGACAAAATCTTGATGTCCCCCCCACGTGCGCGGGAATTTTTTATTCATCTGGACTCCCTCCCCGTTGTAGGGGGAGGGGGTAGAAACGTTACCGTTCGACAGATATAGGACATCTCTATAAATTCAAATTCCGTTATTCCGGCGAAGGCAGGGATCCAGCGGGTTTAATTAAAATGCTTTTATGTCAGTGCTTTGCACTGTCTGTTTTATTAACTGGACACAGGCCTTCGCCGGTGTGACGAATTTATAGAGATGCCCTAAAGATGATTTCTTGACTGATTTGCAGACGGCACTGAAAATGGACTAAACTGATTAACATTCAAAGGAGATTGCCATGGGAATTACGTACGCAGACTTGCGTTTGGCCAATCAATCACGACCAGACCTGGAAGAAATCAACGCGTCCGCACTAGTTGACACCGGAGCTTTGCACTTGTGCATCCCAGAACACCTGGCAATGCAGTTGCAATTAAGCACACTGAAACAGCGTGAAGTACAAACAGCGGACGGGAAATCTCACTTAATCGACTATGTGGGGCCGATCAGAATTTCAATGCTTGGCCGCGAATGTTTTACTGGTGCGCTTGTGATGGGAAATCAGGTGCTGCTAGGCGCGATCCCGATGGAAGATATGGATTTGATAGTGGAGCCTGCGCGCATGCGCGTGACTGTAAATCCACTCAGTCCTAACATTCCGATGTCGTTAGCAAAAGGCTTGAAGTAGGTTTTTTGGCCAGAGAAAAACCCTCTTCGGAGGGGTTTTTGTTGCCCACAGCTTCAAAGACCGACTGACGAAACCCTACTCGTCATGCCTTCGCGGATACTTCTCTGTACTTGGCAAATTGCTTGCGATTCTACGTGAAGAATTCCTGCATGAAACAATTCAGGGTGATGATTCGCGCGATGTTGAACCCCGATCTTCCACGGTGAATCGAAATGTTTTTGCGAAATAAATATGGAAAGCTCCATAGTTTGCAACGCCCTTGATAATTTGCACTGCCGAAGCAGGTCTGTACAATGTCCCTCCAGATGCAAATGTAATTGATGTTTTCCCGGCAAATGCATTATGAATAATGGCAAGGAGGAATCTTGAGTCAGGCTATTCGAGCAGCGCTATTTGCACCCCACGTAAATTCCAACTTCGCATTTATCGTTCCCAACATCATGTCGCCCGGTTTCGATGCGCAACCGGAAGCGCTCGCCGTAAACCTCACCCTGATGGAAGTCAGCCAGGAAAAAACTGGCGGGCCCTATATCAATTTCCACCTTATTTTCCATGGGCCGGACATTTTATTGGCGCAAGGCAACTACCTGGCAAGACACGAAAAACTGGGCGATAACGATTTTTTTATCGTCCCCATCGGAGAAATCAAAAACGAACAAAAAGCTGTTACTGGTTATCAATACCAAAGCTGTTATTCGGTAAAGCCAGAGAAGTAAGAGGAGAGAGGAAAGCTAGTGGCGCTGTCGATTCGCGGCAACGTTAATGCAGGGAACTTTTACTTAAGGAGGCATGATGAGCGATCAATTTATCGGAGAAATCCGAATGTTCGGTTTTAACTGGGCTCCCAAAGGCTGGGCGGCGTGCCAAGGGCAGTTATTGCCTGTTAACACAAACCAGGCACTTTTCAGCCTGCTGAACGTTCAGTTTGGCGGCAATGGATCAACGACTTTTGGCTTGCCCGATTTTCAGGGGCGCATGCCGGTTCATGTTAATCAGGCTAGCGGATTATCGCAGGGTCAGAAAGGCGGTTCGGAATCCGTAACGCTGACCAGCACCCAAATGCCGCCGCATACGCATACTCTCAGCGGTGACAATGAAGCCGGGCTTGTTGTGTTGCAACCCCAATCGGTATTCGCAAACTCCGGCGAACCAAGCTATAACAACAGCGGCACGTTGGTGCCGTTGAACTCGGGCACCTGTAGTCCCGTCGGTGGTGGGCAAGCCCACAACAACATTCAGCCGTCGCTGTGCGTAGGTTTCTGCATCGCCTTGACCGGCCTTTATCCAGCACGCAACTAAGGAGGAATCATGTCTGCACCCTATATTGGACAAATATCTATATTCGCCGGCAACTATCCCCCCGTTAACTGGGCGTTCTGCAACGGGCAAGCCATGTCGGTATCGGAATACCAAATGCTCTTTGCGTTAATCGGCACAACCTACGGAGGAAACGGGGTGACCACCTTTATGCTTCCCGACCTGCGGGGCAGAGTGCCGGTCGGCATAGGTACGGCAACCGGGGGAACAATCAACTGGGTAGCCGGTATGTCAAGAGGCAACGAAACTGTCACGTTGACAGAGGCTCAGATTCCGCCGCACAACCACCCTTTGCAGGCGACCAGCCAGCCGGCGACTTTATCCACCCCCGGCGGCAACACGCTGGCCGCAGATGCGGGAGGAGCTGGTGATTTTTCATTCACGGACGATACGTCAGCGATCACGCCATTTTTGTCAACTGCCGTTTCTGCAGAGGGGGGCAGCCTGCCTCACAACAATGTCGCGCCGTTTATGGCGCTCAATTACATCATCGCCCTGCAGGGCATTTTCCCGTCACGTAACTAAGGAGGACTTATGTCACAAGCATTCGTAGGTGAAATCAGGATGTTGCCTTATACCTTCCCCCCCATGGGTTGGGCCTGGTGCAATGGTCAACAGATGAGCATTCAAACCAGTGCGGCGCTTTATGCGGTTATCGGCTTCATATTTGGCGGCGACCAACGTAACTATTTCAACCTCCCCAACTTGCAGGGGCTAACGCCCATGCATGCCGGTTCGGGGAGCGGACTGACTCCCCGTGCATTTGCCAGCACCGGCGGTGCAGCGGTAGCTTCCATTACCCTGAGCCAGATGCCGAATCACACGCATACCATCAGTGGTGATAATAAATCCGGCACTCAAGGTACGCCGTCGTCAGCCGTCTATCCGGCCAAGGATCAAAGTAATCCGCACTACAAATTAGCTCCAAGTCCGGCAACAATGGTGGCAATGGGAGTTGGCGCGCTGGCTGCAGCAGCGGGAGGAGCGCAGAGTCATAACAACGTACAATCCTACCAAGTCGTGAATCACTGTATTTGTCTTGAAGGCGTTTTCCCCATGCGCAATTGATGGCTTGGAGGTGGCCGGGTTTTCCGGTCACCTCTGGTCGTCCGGCGAATGCAATGAGCAATCGCTATACGAAACGAATTGAAGCAAGAAACTTAGGGAGAATGCAGCAATGAAAATAATGAATCGAATAATTATGGTTAGCGCGATGTTGTTGGGATGCGTCGCTCAGGTGCAAGCAGCCATCACGAATGTGACTGTCGTCGGAACTTCGACGGCTGCGGCTCCGGCAATCATTGCCCCGCCATCGGATGTGTTGAATGATTGCGCAACCGCAGGTGGACAGATCGGATTTGATGAGGCGCAGGGTGTGTTGTTGAACGCGCCGCTCTATGCCGACGATGGCGTGGTCATATCGGCAGGCACTGTGGTGGATAGTCATATGATATTCCTCAACGTGCCAGTATCTATTGGCACAGCAGATCAAGAAGCCATCTGGACCTTCAAAAAACCGGTTGTTGCGGTGATGTCTGATCAGGGCGGGTTATATGAGGCGGCATCCTCCGCATTGCTGGGGGCATCTGCGACAAATTACTTCGTTAGCCCTTCTCCCTCCACGCCCGGTTGTACGGGCGCAGCTCCATTCAGAACTCGTGGTTTGGAAACATCAACCCAGTATGCGCACACTAATTGCCCTTTTTCTAATGATTGCTATACGGTTTCCGGCAATACAATTGACGTGTATATGTGGGCTGGTGCTGCTGGGGACTGGATACGTGTCCTCACGCAGGGTGCACTCAAAGTGTCGATCGAGATCAAAAACGAAGGTGAACACAAACGCAAATGCATTGAAAACCATAAACACGAGCAGCTGCACGTGACAATATTGGGCAACGCTAATGTGGATGTGAAACAGATCGACATTGCCAGTCTCAGCCTCGCGGGAATGAGCGTTCAGATGCATGGTGATGAAGGTAAACAAGAAAAAGACCGGCGCGAAGAAGGACGCGGCAGAGATAAGGACGAAGGCAACAAATCTTGCAAAGTGAATGACACTAACCATGATGGGTTCTTCGACTTGGTATGTAAGTTCAACGGAGACGCATCCGGGATAAGTGAGGGCAGCACCTTGCTGGATCTGAGCGGCCAACTGAAGAATGGCACTCCGATCGAAGGTTCCGATACAGTCTGTGTTCGTTAATCCAGTATTCTGCTTTGAACTTCAAGCTATAGGCGACCCGCCTCATTCGATTGATGGAGATGCCCGTATTTACTGCATTTCGGGCAAGGTGTGTTGTGCAAATTGCCACCATTGAATTATTTGTGGTTAGCCATTAAAAACGCCATTCCGGTCTAGGCCGGAATGGCGTTTTTTTTTGAATTAATTGAGGTTTAATTCAAGCAGCGTTTTGGCTTGGCATTAACTTGGACTTGTAAACAAATTTTCAGGCCCTGTATTGGTCTTCGCCCCGCCTTTGGCTTCAGTCAAGCTGGTTTTCAATTCTGAAATCTCCGGCTTTTCCCAAGTTTTTTTCGGGCTATTTTCAACGCAATTGGTATCGTCCGTATTAGTCATCGCAGTTTTCCTTTCCTGAAATAAATTGAGCTAAAGCTGGTGGTGGCAAAGAAACTAGCACTAGTTTCAGCCGCCAGCATACTCTACTGCTTTTACTAAGGGAATGTGCGGTGAAGAAATTTTGCATAGTTGTAAACTCTGATGAGGTGAAATGCTTTAGGAGAAGACATCATTTTCTTTACTGCCCCGGACTCGAAATAGCGTTGAAACGAGGGCGTGTTTTCAACTTCCCGAATATAGTCGGCAACCTTTGTTTTGAAGAACGCTTGAAAAGCCCTTCCAACCTCTCCCAATGCATTTTCACCTTTGGATCTGTTCCATTGCACCGAGCCGGGCAGTATGCCTTGCATCGCGTTGCGAAATAGTCCGCGTCGCCAGCCGTTTCTGAACAGTTGTTCTGTGGGGAGTGACAAGACGAATTCAATGACCCGTTTGTCGAAAACGGGGTAGAGATAGTTGACGCCGTGCATCTCGCCCCTCTCGGCCCAGCTTTCAATACGCTGCAATAGAAAACCTTCGGTCAGGTATTGCCGCTGTTCGGCTTTTACATCCCGCTGAAACCAGCGACTGCTTTTATTTTTCTCTGCATGAACTATCCCTGCAAGAGCAGGATTCATCAGCAATTCGCTGTCATTGATAACGGGTAAATTGAAGAAGCGGAAGTAAAGAAAATCCGGAATAAGGGGATGGAGTACTTCTCTAGCTGAACTGCGAAGCGAGCAACAGCGGTTTTTTCTCATTTGAAAAATTTCCGTCAGCAGCCGAATAAGGCCTCTATTCAGCAGCGTATCTGCCAGGTAAGAACGATGCCCGGAAAAAGAGGTTAATTCGTCTCCGCCCCACCCGCTTAATATGATGCGGCAATCAGATTTTTTGTAAGAGGAAAGATGTTTATTCTCTTCAAAAAAATACGGGTCTCCCCAAATATGACCAGCATCTCGAATCATTTGGAGGGATTCGTCATGCGCAAGGTTGGAGAAAATACATTCGATATCTTCTTGTCGGCATACCTCCAGAATGAGGTCGCGTTCGTCGCCGATTTTTTGTGCGGTGCTTTCAGGCGCGGGAGACCAGGAAAAAGCCAGCGGTTTTTTCCCTTGCTTGCGTAATTCCCGTGCAGCCAGAACAGTGATGGAACCGGAATCGAGGCCGCTGCTTAAATGGGTGCCGACGCGGCGATCCGTTCTGGTGCGGCATGCAACTGCCTGCGAAAAAACTTCCCGCATCGCTTGCGCATATTCTTCATGGCTGGACAGACGCAACGTGGTGCTTGAATCGGGTTGCCAATAGCGTCGAGTCGTCAAACCTGTCGCGCCTATCGTCAGGGAATGTGCTGCTGGCAGCCGCTTGATCTCATTTGCTACGGTGTGGGAGATTTCTGCATTGGCTCGGATGAAAGAGGCGATGATGAACGTGTCGTTGGGGGTGGGTGGGACGGGGCAGGCGGCCATCAAGGGTTCGCGCAGGGTGCAGAAACAGAAAGTGCCGTTGATCCAAAAATAATACAACGGCCTGATGCCGATGTGATCGCGCGCGCAAAAGAGATGCCCGGTGTTTGGATCGTAGATCGCGTAGGCAAAGTCACCGAGAAGATGATTCGGTGAATCTTCGCCCCACATGCGGTAAGCCTGCAGGATGAGACTGCTGTCGGATACGCCGGGCAGTTGCTCATGGGCAACATCGAGTTGCTCTGCCAACTCTTCGCGGTTATCGAGACGCGCATCAGCGCAAATGATCAAGCCGCCGTCCTGTAAAGGTGCTTGTTCAGCATCGTTCTGGATTAACTGCCGCAGCAGGACACCGAAATAGGCGCGGGTATCTTGCCACACCGCTTCGCGGTCGAAACACACGCCGTCCAGCGTTTTGCGCAGGATTTCCGGCTCCTCAACCGATTCTTCACGGGTATGAATAATTCCGTAAATTACGCTCATAGTTGAAGTTCACCCATAGTGACGTTTAACGATAGGAGTAACCAGTAACCCAAATAATTCGTTAGGCCGTCATTCCGGCGCAGGCCGGAATCCAGATGATTAAATAATTCCCGCGCACGTGGGACGACATCAAGGTTTTGTCTGCTGCGCAGAGTGTATTTTTTGACTGGATTCCGGTCTGCGCCGGAATGACGTTAAATTTTCTAATGAATTATCCGGGATTAAGCCCGCCTTCAGCTTGCAATGCATTGCCCAATTATAGAAAACCTTTCGCGGTTGATCTGAGCTTGCCCAGTCTTTCCACCGCGCAACGGGCAAATTCCGTATCGCCCAGTGGAAGGTCGAGGAAATATTGTACCGAGTCGGTATCCCAGCCGATATTGGTCTCCAGAATGACAGGCCCATTTTTGGTGATGGCGACATCCCACCCAAGTGAAAAATATTCCGGCAACAAGCGGTGGGCTTTAACTATCAGTTCCTTTGTTTCTCGCCAATAGGGAAGTATTTTTCCAACCGCCTTCTCATTTGCTTCTTCAAATTCTTTGCGCCATTTTTCGAGCATGGGTGCGTGCGGCGACGGCAGGATTTCACCGCTTTCCAGCTTTAAGGGAAAGCCTCTTCCAAAATTGCTGACGCACATCTCGTTATATGGAACGCTCAGAATTGCCGCAAGAAATGTTGGCGTATTATCTTGCCCAAGGTAGCTAACCATTCGTATGGTGGCCAGGTATTCATTGGAAAGTGATGCCAGCACCGTGTGGTTGTATAGCCTTTCTTCAATCAGGAAAGGCTCCACCTTGGAGTTCAATGCGATTTGCTGCAGGAGTTCGGTATGGGTGAGCGTTTCATCAGCGTAGCAATAGCTGCCATTCCCTTGGGCATGCGCGAACCGAATATCTCTTCCCTTATAGCCGTAAAGCGGTTTTACGACGAGGTCTATTGTCCGCCATAGCTCAGGCAAGACCTTGAACGTTATGCTTCCATTTTCAAAGAGCGCAAATATTTCGGGTGTGGCAAGGGTATTCGCCTGACAGAATTCCGCAAATTTCGCCTTGTTGTTGATGGGCTCTCCCGATACAAAACCGTTGAGCGCGGTGAACAGAGTATGGTTCCTGCGGTAACAGAGATAACTGCCGCGTTTTTCCATACGCGCCTTGTCGAAGAAGCGAAAATAAATGTAATAGCGCGGGTGAATAAATTCAAACAATGCAAGCTTGAGCAACTGGACAAACTGCTGAAATCTCCCTATGCCGAATTCCTGTTCGACGATTTTTCCAAGCAGTGAAACGCGTCGAACCGATAGTATGACGGCAATGAAGGGCCAACTGAAAAAGAGCAACATCTTGAGCGGCACACGAACGATGGCTGCGCGCTGATAAAAAATGTAGGTGTTGCTTGCAGTGCGGAGCTTTTCGATTCGGCTGCGACTTGCTTCGGGTTTCAGGCAGAGATAAGTGTTACAGCCTCCCATCAGCAACGAACGAAGTTTGCGGAATTTTGCAGTAGCGGACATGGCTAATATCGGCTGGCAAACATATCGATAAACTCGCGCGCATTCCCGCGATGAGAAAGAGAGTCAACCTTTGTTAGCGGGCATAACTGCGCCAGCGAAATCATGATCCGGTACATTTCCTTCTGCATTCCGAGCGCTTCAATGAGCGGGTTATGGTAGATGTGATCCAGAAGGAGAGCGAATTTTTGCTGTCCGACGGTCAGGGTTTCCCGGTACTGGTTTTCATTGTTATCGGACAAAAGATAAACCCTCTCGGCGATAGCTTCGAATGCGTAGGCATCGTTATGCACGGGAAGCTGGTATTTCTCATTGTTCTGCCTGAGTTTGCATAATGCGGTGGAGTCGAATTTGAGTTCCTTAAGCGCCCTATTCCAAAGCAGCAAATGGGGATAGCCCGCTTTTACAATAGGCTTTGCGCCCGGATGCACCGCACAAATAGCATCGGTCAGCACCTTGAAACCCTGTTGCATCAGACCAGCCGCAAGCAATGATTTACCGGCGGCGGAAACGCCCAGCAGAATGGCGGCTTTGCCGTCTTTGGCGACGGCACTGGCCTGCAAAGGGAGAATACCACGCTGCATCAACAGCGCCCCCGCAACGGGATTGAACAGGAAATGCAGAATCTCTTGCTCCGGCACGTGTGCTTGCGCGTCAATGACGATTTGATTGCCGTTGGTAACCAGAAAACTCGCAACGCCTGGGACAGCCAGGAAATAGGCACCGGGCGCGGCTTTGTAGCAGACACCATGTGTTCTCCAAGAGATGCTCCGCTCATCGAATTTTCCCGGAACGACATTCACTTCGCTCGTGTTCTCCGCAACCGGAAGTTCGGGTGTGGCGAAAGGGAGTGACCAGGAGAGGCCGTAGATCAGAGCGTTCATCCCAAATTATCCATTAGGCCGTCATTCCCGCGAAAGCGGGAATCCAGATGATTAAATAATTCCCGCGCATGCGGGACGACATCAGGGTTTTGTCTGCTTTGCAGGGTAATTTTCTTGGCTGGATTCCGGCCTGCGCCGGAATGACGCTGTCTTTTTTCTAATGGAATATCCTGGCACATGGAAGTTGGCACCTAAAAAATCGGGTTGCCCCGGCTGTCGAGATAGCCGTAACGGAGCATGGTTTCTGCATGGTGTTCGATAATCAGGCCAGCTTGTTTTTCGGAAAGGCTCTCGCGCCATGAGCCGATTTTTCCTGAACGAAAAAAACTTTTTGCAACATGAGGGCGCTCCCGGAAGCCGGATTCCTGTTCCTGTTTTTGGAGTTTTTCAAAAGAGGAGGCCTCAATCGCGCGGGTGATCTCTTCCGCAGATTTCTCGAGGCCGATGGCAGCCACTGCCTTGCTGAAAGTTGCCAGCGGCTGCAAGTGCATGTCTTCATAGCGCAGCATACAGACAGGAAGATGCGTGGCTTCCATCCAGCTGTTTACGTGGTCGTCCCAGCGGCCATGAAACTGTGGCAGCTGGTAATCGGCATTCAGGATT
Organism: Sideroxydans sp.; assembly: GCA_028710605.1. GTDB lineage: Bacteria > Pseudomonadota > Gammaproteobacteria > Burkholderiales > Gallionellaceae > Sideroxyarcus. Next base: position 144,650 of record JAQTTU010000006.1, on the reverse strand, counting down.
TGCTTGCACAGACTGAAGTCGGGATCATTCATATTGCCTATCGTCTTGTCCAGCGTGGTGCCATTGTGATTCGCAAAAGAGACGGCCACATCCAATGGGTTGCGCATGAGATAACAAGCGACTTTTGTGGCTGTTGACGGAAATAACGGTGTTCCATCTGCAAGAATTTGGCAGGCATCATGCGCCTTGATCCAGAGATTCTTGCGCAGCGTCGCGGATAGCATGTCATACACAGCGGGTCGTAACGACGCAATTTCCTGAGCGGTGAGATTGGTAGAGTCCAACCCGGTGCATAGCTCGAAAGGTCTTCGTGCACTTGCGATTCCATCGCTATCAATTTTATTGATGTCCGCTTCGGTTTCATTCAGCAAACAGGAAATGAACGTCCTGAACCAGGTATTTCCTGATTTAGGGTAAGACGCAATCCAGACGATGTTGCCGCTCACCGGAAGTCACTTTCCAGATAGTCCGCCAATTCCGCGAGGCGCGAAAGATCGTCGGGGCGTGTGAGCAATCTTACCGGATAGTTTTTTGCCAGATTGGCGCACTGTTCGATGTGCCTCTGCTGGTGTCCCATTTTTTTTATGATTTGTCTGCGGTAGGTGTTGCGGGCGAGGAACGGTATGGCGGCAATTTTTGCAGGCTGCTCAAGATGAATGGCGCTGCCAAGAGTGCGGTGCAGTATGTAAATGCGAGCCAGAGGATTGGGGTCAGAGCAAAAGCTCTCTCCCACGGGTACAGCGAATTTCTTTTTTTTGTTATGCGCCTCGGACAGTCCTTCAGTTTTTATATCGAAATTTTTTGCCGTTTCTTCCATCAGGTTGATCTTCGGATAAGCAGGAAAGACATTGACTGAGCTTTTGTCCGCAAAGCAAAGCGCCGATACGTCATCCGTTATCAGCTTGTATCCTTTTCTGCGGAAAGCTTCTGCCAGCGTCGATTTGCCGATGCCGGAGTCGCCGAGAAACAGGATCGCCTTGCCGTTGTGCACGATCCCGCAGCCATGCAGCGGGAGCATGCCGCGCTGAAGGAGCAAGATACCCAGCGCGCTGCCCAGTAGAAAAAGCCGCACATATTCCGCGCGGACATCGGGGTAAGGATCAATAAGAACTTCCTTGCCGTCGATGATGAGATATTTGGCGACCTCTTCGATGTTCAGCAGAACTTTGCCCGAACCGAGAAGGTTGGCACCTTTGTGCAAACCGTCGGGGAAGCATGAAGTTGGTATGTGTTCAAAACGGATTGAAACATCGGCCGCATCGTCGGAGGGCAATAATAGGGGGCATTCCAGTTCTGATGAAACCGTGAGTCCGTAGATGCGATAGGAGTGCATATTGCTACAGGCCGAGTGGTCGCTATTCAGGATACGGAAATCAGTTTTTTCTCCGCCAGTTTCTCAAGGATTTCCATTACGTCACGATGGCAGACATCCTGCGCCACGTCGTATTCCTCCTGTAACGTTGCGCATATCTGCGCTACCGTGACGGGGGATTCCAATATTCTCCAGATGCGGCTTAGCACTTGATTCAAGCCGAAGTAAGCACCGTTCTCGATGCTCATCAGCACCACCTCGTCATCGAGTACGGTTGATACCTGGTTTTCAGATTGGCAAACGGTTGACTCAAGGTAAATCCGTGTCATGGCTGTCCCGAACTTTCAAGAATGTTAAGTAAGTTATCCTATGGCAGAATGCTAGCACCTTTGAGATTGCGTGCGAAATTTTGCGGTGTCATGCAACTGTGTAAAGTTTAATTCAGGCGGGAGTTCCATGCATAAAGATATTCAATTTCGTCCGGTCACGAATGATGATATGGGCCTCTTGCTTCAAATCTATGCCAGCACCCGCGAGCTTGAATTGCAACAGACCGATTGGAGCGACGAACAGAAGCAGATGTTCGTCGCGATGCAGTTCAACGCGCAGCATAGCTTCTATATGGAGTATTACAGCGATGCGAGCTTTGAAATCATTTTGCATAGCGGCATTCCGGCAGGCCGGCTCTATCTTCTACGAAGCCCCAAAGAATTGCTGATTGTTGACATCACGCTGTTGCCCGCTTTTCGTGGCCTGGGAATAGGCAGCGAAATTCTCGGCAATTTGATGCGCGAAGCTGCCGAGACCGGGCGCGCCCTGATGATTCATGTCGAAAGATTCAATCCCGCCCTCAGGCTCTATACCCGCCTAGGTTTTCAGCTTATTGAGGATAGGGGGGTGTATCTGTACATGGGGTGGAATATCGGGGGAGATCAGCCGAATGGATAATCAAAATTTTTCTTCCGGCAATTTCGATATTGATCCCTCTCTTGTGCCGCTTGCCAAATGGATCAACCCTCAGCATCTGCAAACTGGCGCTGTTCTTGCCTGCCATCAAAGTCTCGAATCCCATCCCCTTTCACTGGTGGTTCTTGACGATTTTTTGCTTCCCGGTGTTGCCGATAGGATTTCGAACTTCCTGAAACAGGAGGCGGAATATAAACGTGTGTTCCAGAATCGCAGCAAGGAATATCTCAATGAGCAGCAATGGAATGTATTGCCGAAATCGGAGCAGTTTTATCGATTTTTGACCCTCAAGCGGGTGAAACCGTCATGCCTGATGAGCCAGAACTGGTTGACCTTTCTTGCCTTTAGCGAAATATTCAAAACCCCGGCCTATTTCTCCTTAATGGAAGCAGTTTCCGGGATGAAATTTTCTGATGCCAAGCCAGCTGGCATACACGGGCATGAAGTCAATGATGTGCTCGATTGGCATGCCGACGCGGGACGAAACAAGGATTTTTGCGGGGTTCTGTACCTTTCTCCTGACTGGACGTGCGAGGATGGCGGCGAACTTGAAATCCGATGTAAAAGTGAGAACAATTTCTTGTTAACGCCCGTGTTTAATCGTCTGGTGCTGTTCAAAACCACCAATCAGGCTGTGCATAGAGTAAGGCCTCATGCGCCTTCTGCGGCGAACAAGGTACGCTACTGTCATGTGTGCTGGTTTAAAAAATAAGCGCATTTTGTTGCCTGCGTTTTTTTCGGGAAAACTTCACCTCTCTTGATATGCAGCCTCCCGATATTATTCTGGTTTACATCAATATCTCTTCCGTCTATCCCAATTTGGGAATTGCGTCTCTTACCGCATATCTGAAGAAACGGGGGTTGGTTGTCCGGCAAGCCAATTTGGCATTGCCCGATATGTACGATGGAAAACGCTTTGCGACGCTGAAAGAATCCTCATGGATGTTCTATCAGGAAATGAGCACTTTCCTGCATGAGGGGAAGACTGCAGCAGCTCCATCGCCAAAGCATCAGCAAGTCAAAAAATTGCTGTTGCTTTGGACTCAATATCTACTCCGGGATGATCCGCAATCTCTGGGCTTGTCACTGCATTTCGATAACGTGATTCTTTCCTTGTTGTTGGCGCAAATGGTGAAAGCGGAACGCCCCGGTTTTCCTGTTATTTTTGGCGGCCCGGAGTGCAATAAAGTATCTAGCGCTTTGTTTCTGAAAACGGAATATGTAGATTCTGTTATTGAAGGCGAGGGAGAGCAGGCTTTGTATCGAGTGCTGTGTCGCCTCAAGGAAAGAAAGCTTGTCAGTATTCCGTGCAACTTGAAGCACGCAGGCACAGGCGATCTCTTCCCTCTTGATATAGACACGTTGCCCGCGCCCGATTTCGCGGGCGTTGTAAATATGGAAAAGCTGCCGGTTGCGCTTCCGGTTGCATTTAATCGGGGTTGCTCCTTTGTCTGTTCATTTTGCGACGAACGGAAATACTGGGTGAAATTCCGCCAAGTGAAAGTAGAAAAAGCCATTGCGATTCTGGCGCAATTGAAGAGGGAATTTGGGACGAAACGCTATCTGCTCAGCCAGTCGCTATTAAATAACGACCTGAATTGGCTGAAGGATTTTGCAGTTCAGTTGTATCAGGCTGAAACCGGAGTTCTATGGGGCGGCAATGCGCGCGTCCATAACAAGATGGACGAGGATTATTTCAGGGTGCTCTATCGTGGAGGATGCCGTTTTTTTTATTGGGGAATAGAAAGCGCCTCCCTGCCCGTTTTGAAGCAAATGCAAAAAGGAACCACCCCGAAAACAAACAGGAGAGTGTTGCAGGCGGCCGCAGCAAGCGGGCTTTGGAATCACACCTATTGGATAATCGGCTTCCCGACCGAGACGGATGCCGACCTGCTGTTGTCGGTTGATTATATTTTGGAGAATGCCGAGGTTATTCATTCCGCTATTTTTCATCTCTACATGGATTTTGGAATAGACGGTCTGGAGGCATCCGATAGTTTGATCGAGTATTACCGAGCCTCTGAAAAGAACATGCTCTCGCAGCGGAGTCAGTTACTAGAAAAGTATTCAGCTTTCTTTCAGCGGATCGCGCGCATCATGCAAACAAATTTGGCCGGAAGCGAAAAATTCGAGGGCCGGTGCTTTGACCCGGCCGTACTCGAAGAAAAAAGAAGAATGCTGGCTGCTTTACATCTTTTGCGCTTTTTTATTGTTGAACCGGGAATCAGGGATGAGCTGGCTCGCTTGTTTACCAAAGTTCAATTCCAAAAGGTTTATGAAAATTTTTGTCGCGAGCACAACCCTTCGCTCAAGCAATTGGGCGACCCGCAAGGAGGATATGGAAAGTTGATATTTTCCTGCCTCGCCGAGGAGTAGTTACAACCGGCAACTTTCTGGAGAAGCTGCCTTGACTTCAATTTATCCCGACAGGAACCGACATGACTACGGCTACCTTTTTTCTATCTACCGGCAGGTGCGGCACGCAATGGCTGGCTGCGAATTTGCAGGCGGCTTGTGGCGAAACAGCCGTTGTTGAACATGAGCCGCTGCATGACCGGTACTACCCGAGGTTGATGCTGGCAAGCAACGATCCAGAGCAGACCGGCAATGCGGCGGAAATCCTCGCGCACTGCAAAAAGATCGAAGAAATCCTCAAGCAAAAATCCTATGTCGAATGCGGCTGGCCCGCGTGGGGCGTAGTGCCTTATCTGCTGCGTCGTTTTGCGGGCAGGATCAAAATCGTGCATCTCGTCCGCCATCCGGTTCCGGTTGCCTGCTCGTGGGTTAGCCATAGGGCTTTTTGTCCGCCACTGATTCCCGGCATGCCGTATTTCAAAGAAAAAATTCTGGCTTCACCTTTTGATGAAGGAACGGCTTTCCCGCAATACCGCGCGATTTGGGAGGACATGAATCCTTTTGAGAAATCGCTTTTCTTCTGGGGGGAAGTGAATGCGCTCGGGTTGAGGCTGGAAGAAACCGGCGGTGTGCCCTGGATGCGTATGCGCTTTGAGGATCTGTTTAAGGGCGTGGCATTGCAGGAGCTGATGGGTTTCATCGGGCTTGCCGAGCAGGGAGGTGTGGCCATGGAACTCGAAAATGCCAAAGACGAATTTCGTTACCTCTGTGATTCGTGGTGGCATCCGCAGGACATTCAAAAATATCCTGAAATTGTCGAGGTCGCGACACGGCTCGGATATGACCCTCAAGATTTTGACGAGGAGAAATTGCGCAAACGCTATTTGCCTGCGTACTGATCGGATACGGTGGTTACGATCTCGTAGTTCAGTTGCGGATTGTTTCCAAGCTGGTAGTAAAACTGCAACTCATCTCCCGCCTCGATCTTGCCGCGCAAACGTTGCGGAACGGTTAGGCTGCAATCGTAATTCTTCAGATGGTTCTTACCGTAAACCGCGATATTGGTCAGCAGGTACGGCTTGTATTTGCGCTCCAGCGGCAAAGGTATTTTTACAGTGCCTGCGGGGAGCGTATCGCCCGTGATGCCTTCCCATTCTTTGATGTTGGCTGCATCCAGTTCAAAGATTTTCCCGAGGTAGATTCTGTCCCGATCCGGTTCGGGAAATTCGCCGACAAAATCGGCGGGCATGAACACATGTTCGCGCGACCAGTTAATCATGCATACCTCGATGCTCACCGACTGCGGCACCATCAGTGCGGCGGGTGCTTGCGCCAGCAAACGCCGGGCAATCGTGACCTGCGGCTCGTTGTGCAGCGCGACCGCCATGGTTTCGCTGACGATGACACCGGGGAGCTTATCTTTCGGAATTTGGTGGCGCGTCGCATCCGCGCAAACGAACTCGTCCACAAAATGGCTGAGGCCGAACGAATCAATCAGCGCGCGGGCTTTGTCCAGGCATTCTGCGTGGATGTCCAACAGCGTGAACGTGACGCGTTCGCGCGGCAGCACAGTCATTAGTGGCAAGGCCAGCAAAGCGTAAGGGCCGCAACCGGCATACAGCACGCGCACCGGGCGCTGGGAAGTAGCGGCATCGTTGATTGCCTCATGCAAACCACGAATGAAGGCGAGCGTTCTGAACAGTTCGCGTATGCACATCGCGGCCAGCGCGGGCGAAATTGCCAGCCCGCTTTCCAGACGGGTCTGTCCCGCACCAATGTCCTGCCCGGTATCTGTGCGAAAGTTTGTCCGCGTCTCGAACAAATCGCGCAAGGCTGTCGCTTGGGGAATCAGGTCTTTTAGTTCTTTGTTGGGATCAAGGATTTGCGTGGTGAGGCGTTTCAGTTCATCTGGGTCGCATGAGTTTGCAGTGAGTGAAGTCGGATTGATTGATACTTCTTCAATGAGCATGTCAGTTATTTCCTATAACAATTTGTTTTGCTCCCTTCTCCCGCAGGCGGGAGAAGGGCTGGGGATGAGGGTCTGTGCGATTCACAACAAAACATTATTGCGCAACGACCCTCACCCTAACCCTCTCCCGCCTGCGGGAGAGGGGACTTGTCATTGCGCATTTGCTCCAACGCTTGGTATGGCTCATCCAACCAGCGTGCCGCCAGTTCCAAAACAACCGCATCGGCGGCGGCGCGTTTGTCGGCGGCATCGGGCTGAAAAGCCACGTGGCGCTGTTTGGCGCTGCGTCCGGTTACGGCATGCAGGGATGCCATGTCTTGCGCAGCCAGATCAATGCCAAAGTGCGCGGCCAGTTTTGATTCCAGCGCTCCCGGCAATTCGGAATAATTCATCAGCAGCCCGTTGCCGTGGCGCTGCATGGCTTGTCTGGCCTGCTTGAGAATGGCGGACATAATCCACGCGCCGTGCCCCAGCGGGTTGCACATCAATTCCTCGGGCGGACGTAGCCCGTGCCCGCTCATCGAACCCGGCACCAGATGCCAGCCCGGCATGCGCTGTTGCGATACCAGCACTTCCAGCGGATCGCGGTACAGGAATATCCACGGTGTGTCGGGGAATGCACTCAGCAGGCGGTCGATATGCGACGTATGCCAGCAATCGGTTTTCAGGAACAGGCTGCGGTCGCTGTCGCGGCGCGGCTGTCCCAGCGCGGCGAGCAATGCGCGGATTGTTTCTGCGTCGCTATGGGGTGCAGGCCATTGCAGCAAAGTGTCCAGCGGTTCGGGTTCGGATAACACCACGCTGTCCGTCAACGCCGCCAGCCATTGCGCCGCCAGTGTCGAGCCGCAACGGCTTATATGGAACACCATGCCTTGCAGCGGCAAACCGAGACGGCTGTGCGCGCGCTCCCGCAGCAAATCCAAATCGCTTTGCTGGCGGAACATTTGGTTGAACGGTCTGGCGACGAGCTTGTGCAAGGTTTCATGGCAGAACGGTTCGGTGAACCGCTCTTGTCCCATGTAGCCCCAATCCACTTGGGGTTGGCCGCCGCGCGCAGACAGAAACAGCGGAATCCATCCGGCGAAAGTCATGGCTGCTTCCTGTCTGACCACAGCTTGCGACCATCGCGCAGGGCTTGCCGCACCTCCTCCGCTTGCGGCGCGAGACCTTGGGATTGAGCCAGTTGTTGCACGGCAACGATGAATTCGTTGGCATCGATCATGCCAAACAGGCGCGCCTGCAAAGCGGGATCGTCATGCACAACTTGGCGCAGGGTTTTGAAAATTTCGTCGTTGGTATCGGTCATTTAACTAAAAAATCGCGGTTGAGGTATTTGTAGGTGCGAATTCATTCGCACATGAAGCGTGAAAGTGCGAATAAATTCGCACCTACATAAGCAATGTAATGCGGTGAATTTTGAAGCCTGTTTAATCAGGCTTCCAGCAAGCCGCGCAGCCAATCATCCACCTTGCAGTCCAGCACAATATGAAAGCGCTCGGTTGTGCCACGGTTGGTAAAGCTGTGCGGCAAGGTGAAGTTGCCGTACCAGCATTCGCCCGCCGCCCAGCGGTGATTGACACCGTCAATACGGCATTCCACATCGGGGTTGGTGGATACCACCACATGGATGCGCACCTCGCCGTCTTCGGGGCTCAGCATGGGATCGCGATGTTCCTTGATGACCGAGCCCGCGCCCAGCCGCAGCAAGCGCACCGCCAGCAACGGGCATTGGAAAGCTGACAGCACTTCCGGGAAATAGTCGCAGCTTTGCAGCAGCGGCGTGTCCTCCCAGGATGTTGCGTTAGGGTCGGAGTACATCGGGATGGGGCTGCCGGGCACGGCGCGCAACGGCAAGCCGCTCCAGTCGCCGTCATAAATGCGCGTGTTGAAATGCGGTAGCCACTGCTGCGATTGCAGATGAGCCAAGTCCGCTTGCAGGCGGGCGGCATCGAAATTCAAGGGGAGACGGAGAGCGGACGGTATCACGATGTAACTCCTCCAAAGAAAGTGCGGACTGCCGGGCAAACACTGAGGAAAAATACAACCGGACGGCATTCTCTCACGGCTTATATCGGCATGGATAATTCTCGCCCTCTGTATAATTCAGAAAACGCAGCCGAAGAGGAATACTTTAAAAATTCACTGCGTTACGCTGCCTTTGTAGGTGCGAATTTATTCGCACATAACTCGTTGGGCGTGCGAATGAATTCGCACCTACAACCACCTCAACTGCGGTTTTATGGATGACCCCGCTATGAAAGAATATTTTCACGTCTTCCTGCGCTTCGATCCCTCTGCCATCCGCCGCGCGGTTGCGCTGAATTTCGCCGTAGCGCTCACCGAAGGCGCTGGGCTGCTGATGTTGTTGCCGCTGCTGTCGCTGGCGGGCGTGCTGGGGCAGGAAGGCGTGCAGCAGGCTTGGCTGCTTCGCCTCAATCAGCTTTTGTCTCAGTTCGGCATCAGCTGGAATATCGAAATCGCGCTGCTGGTTTTTGTCGCGCTGATCGCCTTGCAGTCGCTGTTGTCGCTGTTAAAAGACCGCGTGTCGAACACATTGCAACTGCGCTTCGGCGACCATTTGCGCAAGACGCTGTATGCCGCCATCGCCCGCGCGCGCTGGAGTTTTCTCACCGGACATCACGGCGGCGAACTGGCCAGCGTGTTGACCGGCGAAGTACAGCGCATCAGTGCGGGCACGTATTTCCTGCTGCGCTTGTTTACCGTGGTGGTGATGCTGTCCGTCTATCTCGCCGTGGCGTTGTGGCTTTCGACGTGGCTCACCTTGTTGGCGCTGGCGACCGGCGTTGCGCTGTGGATGCTGTTGCGCGGCGCGGATAAAACGGCAAAGCAAAGCGGCGCGATGTTGAGCAAATCGAACAAGGAAATGTTCGGTCAGATACAGGAATTTCTTTCCGCCATGAAGCTCATCAAAATTCACGGCGAAGAAGCGGGCAACGCGCTGCGTTTCAACCGCGAGGTCGATCAAGTCAGCCAGCGGCAAATCGAATTTCGCAAGGTCAACACGCGGGTGCAGGCGGTGTATCGCGTGGGCGGTGCGGCGGCGCTGTCCATCGTCAGCTATGCGGCGCTGGTCTGGTTCAAATTGTCGGCGGCGCACTTGCTGGTGATGGTCGCCATTTTCTCGCGCATGCTGCCGCAACTGTCCGAATTGCAAAGCGGCAAACAGCAATTGCTGCACATGCTGCCCGCGTTTGCGTCGTGGCGCAAAATGGTGGAGGCATGCGAAGCGCATCCCGATCCGGTGTCGTCGGACGGCAACGCCATTTCGCTGAAACAGGGCATCGCGTTCGCGCAAGCCGGCTACCGCCACCCGCAATCGCACCATTCACTGCGCATCGAACACTTGGTAATTCCCGCCCGAAAAACCACGGCCATCATCGGCGTTTCGGGCTCGGGCAAAACCACGCTGCTCGATCTGTTGAGCGGCCTGCTTTCACCCGACAGCGGCACGATTTTGATCGACGGCACAGCGTTGCCGCAACTCTCCGGTTGGCGGCGCAGCATCGCCTACATCCCGCAGGAAACCTTGATTCAGAACGGCACGGTTCGAGACAATTTGATCTGGGGCAATGCTGTTCCTGACGATGCCGAAATTGCGCAAGCGCTGGCGCAATCGGCCTTGACCGAACTGGTGCAGCGCTTGCCGCACGGACTGGAAACCGAAGTCGGCGAACGCGGCATCAAACTCTCCGGCGGCGAACGCCAGCGTCTGGCGCTGGCGCGCGCGCTGCTGCGTCACCCGCAACTGCTGATCCTCGACGAAGCCACCAGCGCGCTCGACGCGGCCAACCAACGCCTCGTGCTCGACGCGATCCGCACCCTGCACGGCAGCATGACCGTGCTCATCGTCACGCATAGACACGAGGAATTGTCGGGATTGATCGACGGCGTGGTGCGGGTGGAGCGGGGCGAGGTTTTGAATTGGCAGGCGGTTTAGGATGGGTGGCTTGGTAGGATGGGTGGAGCGCAGCGATACCCATCATTCCACGTCAATAATAAATTGATGGGTATCTGCGCTCCATCCATCCTACGCGATCAATTCAGCACCTCGTGAAGATGCCCGTCAATAGGCGATCTGCACGATTAAAAATGCGTAGATCGCCTATTGACGGGCGTTCCCATCATGTTGCCTGTTTTAAAAACCGTTCCACATGATCCAGAAACGCGCGCGTCTTGGCGGGCAAAAAACGCCGCATCGGAGTCACCGCCCACGCGGGGATGACGGGGAACGACCAGTCGGGCAGCACGCGCACCAAGCGTTTCTGGCGCACATCTTCAAGCGCGGAGTGATCCGGCAACGCGCCGATGCCCGCGCCGTCCAGCAGCAATTGCTGGATGACGTTGGGCGAGTTCATGGCGAGTCTGCCGGGTGGCACGTTCTCCCAAACCTCTTTGCCGCGCGCGAGTTTCCACGGCACCGCCGTGCCGCCGGTGGATAACATGCGCACGGCGACATGCTGCATCAAATCGTCGGGATGTTGCGGCGCGGGATGCAGCGCGAGGTAGATCGGGCTGGCGTACAGGCTGAACGTTTGCTCGTCGATTTTGCGCGCCACCAGCGTGGCATCGTTGTCCAGTTCGCCCATGCGGATGGCGAGATCGAAACGCTCGCCGATCAGGTCAACGCGGCGCGACGACAGGTCGAGGTCGATTTGAATTTCGGGATACGCTTCGATGAAGGTGGCGATGGCGCGCGACATGCGTAGCCGGGCGTAATCGTCCGCCATGGTGATGCGCAAGCGACCGCGCGGTTGCACATCGCGGCTGCGCACAAAATCCTGCACTGCGGCGACTTCTTCCGCCACGCGCCGGCTGTGGTCGAGAAATTCCTGACCGAAATCGGTGATGGTCAGCCGCCGCGTGGTGCGCAGCAACAGGCGCTGTTCCAGCAACTCTTCCAGATTGTTCAAGCGCCGCGAGACCGTGGCTTTGGGCATGCCCAGCAGCTCGGCGGCGCGTACTAGACTGCCCTGTTCAGCGATGGTGGCGAACAGAATCATGTCGTCGGCGGAGATATTGGTTTGTTCCATTTGCGGGATAGTCTATCTCGTATTAGCGGCTTTACCTATCAATACGGGATGACTAATATGCAACAACTTTAGTCAACTTAGAAAACGAATGGGGCTGTAGGTGCGAATTCATTCGCACGCCATTCGAAATGCGTGCGAATAAATTCGCACCTACAAAAAGGAGAAGGCCGTGAATACCGCCACTCAAGCAACCCTGCACCAATCGCGCAGCATCGAACGCATCGTGCAAGGCGTTGCCACCTCGGACGGCGCGGGCGTGAGTCTCACGCGCGTGCTCACCGGCAAACTGCAACGCCGCCTCGATCCCTTCCTGATGCTGGACGCTTTCGGCAGCGACGACCCGGACGATTACATCGCCGGTTTTCCCGACCATCCGCATCGCGGTTTCGAGACCATCACCTACATGTTGCACGGGCGCATGCGCCACCGCGACAGCGCGGGGCACGAAGGCTTGTTGCAAAACGGCGGCATGCAATGGATGGTCGCCGGGCGCGGCGCGATTCATTCCGAAATCCCGGAACAGGAAGAAGGCGTGATGGAAGGTTTTCAGCTTTGGCTCAACCTGCCCGCACAGACCAAAATGGCCGCGCCGTGGTATAGGGATTTTCCAAGCGAGGCGATACCGGAATATGTGACGCAAAACGGAGCCACCGTGCGCGTGATCGCGGGCAGCAGCCACGGCGTGGTGGGCGCGATGACGCGCGAAATCACCGAGCCGTTGTACCTCGATATTCACCTGCCTGCGGGCGCAACTTTTTCGACCGAAATAGCGCAAACGCACAACGCGTTCATCTACGTGTATCGCGGCGCGGTGCGGGTCGGCGACACGCGGGTGGAAGCGCAACGCATGGGCATTTTGAGCAACACGCAAGGCGCGGACGGCATCGCGCTGACGGCAACGGAAGACGCGCGGCTGATCCTGATCGCGGGCAAACCGCTGGACGAACCCATCGTGCAATACGGCCCGTTCGTGATGAACACGCAGGAAGAAATTCATCGGGCGCTGGATGATTTCAGGAGCGGGCGGTTTGCCTAAGAAGAAAAACAATTTGCCACAGAGTACACAGAGATCACAGAGAAAACGGCAATAACGCTAGAGTAATTCGCTTTGTGGATGGAACTGGGAAACGACGGATAAGCACGACTTTCTCTGTGAACTCTGTGTTCTCTGTGGCTGGATTTTTGGTTTTGAATTTGGTTTGAACTGGAGCAACAAATGAATAACTCGATTAAACATTTTTTCCGTACTTCGCTCCTGTTACTACTTAGTAGCCAAGCCAACGCGCTCGAATTCAAAAATGTGCAACCCAACGAAAGTACTGTGTCCTTCGGCTACACGCAAATGGGCGTGCCCATGGACGGCAAGTTCAACAAATTTTCCGCGCAAATTTCTTTCGATCCGGGCCAACTTGCCAAGGCGCAAGCGCGCATCGCCATCGACGTGAACAGCATAGACACCGGCTCAACCGAAGCCAACGATGAAGTGGTTGGCAAGCTTTGGTTTGACAGCAAAACTTTTCCCTCCGCCAGTTTCGTTTCCAGCGGCATCAAGGCGCTGGGCGGCAACCGCTATGAAGCCACCGGCAAGCTGAGCATCAAAGGCCGCACGCTGGACGTGAGCACGCCGCTCACGTTTCAGGCGGCGGGCAAGCGCGGACAGTTCGATGGCGCGTTCAGCATCAAGCGCCTCGACTACGGCATCGGCGAAGGCGAATGGCGCGATGTCGGCACGGTCGCCAACGAAATTCAAATCAAGTTTCACCTTGTCGTAAACGCCACTTCCGGCAAGAAATAATTCACCCACCACCCACCGAGGAGCACATCATGAAAAAAATTATTCCCCTGATCGTCGCCGCCGCTTTTTCCACCCCCGCTTTTGCGGCACCGGAAACTTACGTGATCGACAGCAACCACACCATGCCGCGTTTCGAGTACAGCCACTTTGGCTATTCCACGCAACTCAGCCGCTTCGACAAGACCAGCGGCACGATCACCCTTGACCGCGCAGCCAAGACCGGCGCGGTCGATGTGGTGATAGACGCGACATCGGTCAACACCGGATCGCCCCTGTTCAACGAGCACATTCAGGGCGAAGACTTTTTCAACACCGCGAAATATCCCACCATCGCTTTCAAATCGACGAAAATGAAATTCGACGGCGATAAACTGGTGCAAGTGAACGGCGACCTGACCATCAAAGGCGTGACCAAACCGGTGGTGCTGGTGGTGACCTCCATGCTGTGCATGCCGCACCCGATGATGAAAAAAGATGCCTGCGGCGCGAACGCCATCGCCGTGGTCAAGCGCTCCGATTTCAACATGGGCAAATACGCGCCTTACGTGGGCGATGACGTGACGTTGACGATTCCGGTGGAGTCGATGAAGCAGTAAACGTCAACACCAACCCTCACCCCAACCCCTCTCCCGGAGGGAGAGGGACTTAACTCCCTTCTCCCTCCGGGAGAAGGGCTGGGGAAGAGGGAACACTTTAACTAAACGAGCCATCAATATTAAGGAGCGCACCATGACCCAACACCTGTTCACCCCGACCATGCTCGGAAGAATTCAACTGAAGAACCGTATCGTCATGGCGCCGATGACGCGTTCGCGCGCCATCGGCAATGTGCCGAACGAGCTGATGGAAAAATATTACGCGCAGCGCGCCGATGCCGGGCTCATCATCAGCGAAGGCGTATCACCGTCGCCCAACGGTCTCGGCTACGCGCGCATTCCCGGCGTGTTTTCGGACGCGCAAGTGCAAGGCTGGAAGCGCGTGACCGACGGCGTGCATGCGGCGGGCGGAAAAATTTTCGTGCAGCTGATGCACACCGGCCGTTGCAGCCATCCGGCGAACATGGCCGCCGATGCGAAAATTTTCGCGCCTTCCGCCATCGCGCTGACGGGCGAAATCTGGACGGACAGCAAAGGCATGCAACCGTATCCCGTGCCCGCCGCAATGAGCGATGACGAAATCGACGCAACCATCGCCGAATATGCGAATGCCAGCAAACGCGCGATCGAAGCGGGCTTCGACGGAGTCGAGCTGCACGCGGCCAACGGCTACCTGATCGACCAGTTCCTCAACACCGCCACCAACCAGCGCACCGACCGCTGGGGCGGCGGAATAGAAAATCGCATCCGCTTCGCGGTGGAAATCGCCAAGGCATCAGCCGCCGCCATCGGCGCGGATCGCGTCGGCATGCGCATCTCGCCGTATGGCGCGTTCAACGGCACGGTGGCCGATGCCAAGACGGACGCGCTGTACCTGCGCCTGATCGAAGAATTGAACGGCATCGGTCTGGTGTACATCCACGTCGTCGATCACAGCTCCATGGGCGCACCGGAAGTCAGCCCGGAATTGAAATCGAATATTCGCGCCAACTTCAAAGGCAAATACATCCTCTCCGGCGGCTACGACGCGGAGCGCGCCAACATCGACCTCGACTTGCATCAGGGCGATCTGGTGGCCTTCGGTCGCCCGTTCATTTCCAATCCCAACCTGGTGGAGAAACTGCAAAACGGAATGGCATTGGTTCCGCCGGATTTCAGCACGTTCTACACGCCGGGCGAAAAGGGTTACACCGATTATTGAATGCGAAATTCCATGAAGGGCGAGAAGGAGCTGTTGCTATACGGAACAAATTTCTGCCACCTGTGCGAACAGGCGGCAGAAATTTTGCATGCGGCAAACGTGAATGCCGAATACATCGACATCGCCGAAGACGATGCGCTGCTGGAAAAATACGGCACGCGCATTCCGGTGTTGCGGCGCGATGACAATGGTGAGGAACTCGGTTGGCCGTTCGACGCAGCGGCGGTGGAGTCATTCATTTACGCACGTCCTCCAAATTGAATTCATTCGGCAAAACAATCCGGCGCTGGAACATGCGCCGCGATCCGATCCCGCATCGGGTATGGCACAACGTGTCGCGGCGCATTGCGGTGTTGCGCGGGCTGGATGCGGTGCAAATGGCGCACCTGCGCGAATTGGCGACGTGGTTTTTGCACAGCAAGGCGATCAACGGCGCGCAGGGTTTAAACGTCACACTGCCCATGCGTGTGGCGGTGGCGGCGCAAGCTTGTTTGCTGATTCTCAATCTGGATATTGATTACTTCGACAACTGGGTCGAAGTCATTCTTTATCCCGGCGCGTTTCGCGTGCAACACGCACAGACCGATGACATCGGCTTGATCCATAACGATGCCAGCGATTTGTCCGGCGAGGCCTGGTTGCGCGGTCCGGTGGTTTTGTCGTGGGACGATGTGCGGCGCGACAGCTATCACGCGCAGCTCGGACGCAATGTGGTGTTGCATGAATTCGCGCACAAACTGGACGGACTCACCGGCGCAATGAACGGCCTGCCGCCCATGCGTCGCGGCATGCGTCGCGAGAATTGGTCCAATGCGATGAGCGCGGCTTACGATGCGCTGTGCCGACGAGTGACCGCTGGAGAAGCAACCTCCATCAACCAATATGCCGCCACCAGCCCCGCCGAATTTTTCGCGGTCATCAGCGAATATTTTTTTACCGCGCCGGAAGTTTTGAAAAACTGTTGCCCCGAAGTGCACCAGCAACTGACGCTGTTTTACCGGCAGCCGGTGCTGCGCTGAGTCTGACGAAAGCCCTTCTCCCGCCCACGGGCGAAGGGAGCAAAGCGAAAAAATTGTTGCCGACCCAATAGCATCAGCGCTGAAGTTTTACGCCACCGGAACCGACGCGCTGATGGATGCGAATGTCGGCATAGCCACGATCAGCGAGAACAAAGCTGCCACCGTCCAACGGATCAGCCCGGCCACATATTCATAAAAATTTTTCATTTGTTTGCTCCTGTCATTGAATTGCGATGGGTGCAGTATAGAAAGCCCATCTTATGGCTTGCTTAACCGCAAAACAAAATGTTCGGCCGGACTGAAGGGCGGGCGAGTAGTATGCTGCTGCCAATTGGCCATCGTAGCGGCAATACCTGACGGGCACGCCCGCCGCCCTCTCCCCAACCCTCTCCCGCAGGCGGGCGAGGGAGCAAACGAATCGCTGCGCGAGATTTGTTTTATAACTCGAAAGGATTGACCTGTGAGCAATGCAAAGACTGAAGAACTTTTCGACACGCTGCGCGCCGCCTGTTCCCGCCAATACGGTTTCAATCCGCGACGCGTCACCGAGGGCATGCGTTATGTGGGCAAGGAGGGGCACGGCAAAGACATCGTCCACGTGTTCAAGGACGCGGGCACACATTCGCAGATCGAGTTGAAAAATACCTTCGTCACCTTGCGCGAAAAGCACGGCGACAAACCGCACTGGACCGATGCCGAAAAAGCGCGCTACAAACATTCCGATGCCGAGATCGACAAAGAGATCGCAGCGAAACGCGCCGAGATGGAATACATCCGCAACTCCGCGCTGTATCAGGATCACCGCGCACAACTGTTATCGCACTACAAGGATTGGCCGGGCTATCAGCCCAGTGCACACAACCCGCGCGAAGCGGCCAGAGCGTTGATCGACACGCTGACCGCCGCTAACGACGCGCGGCTGACGGCCTTCGCTGCCCACGCGCAATCGAACGATCCCGCGCATCTGGCGCATCTGCTGCTGATACCTTGCCATCTGGAAATTGAAGCGAGCAAGGCTGCGTAGGTTTGTAGGTGCGAATTTATTCGCACATTCCACGCGATTCGTGCGAATGAATTCGCACCTACATCCCCCTTAATGATGATCCAGCGGCTCGTGCTGCTGCATCATCAAATACGGATCCATCGTCACCTGCTCGACCTTGTGCCCCAGCACAACCACGCGCCCTTCGATGCGCGAGTTGCCGGTTTCGCTGAATTCAAAACGATACGTGCGACGAAAAACTCTTCTGCCATATTCGTTGCGCACCAGTTGCAGCGACATTCCCGCCACCGTGTCGTCGAGGAATTGCACCTCCGCCTCAAGGCATGTTTTCTTCCCCGCTTTTCGCGCCAGCTCCAGATCGCCCAGGCTGTCGATCCAGTACCAAACCAGTGCGGCAGCCAGCAGCAGGAAAAGCAAACTTAATAAATCCATAGTCGGGGAAATTATGAAATGAGAACGTGCATTTAGATTGAGCCAATATGCGCGGTTTCAAGTGAGCGAGTCAAACGCAAAGACAATAAACACGCGCATTAGCAACAAGCGATGCCTGTAGATCGCCTATTGACGCGGCTTGCGGGGCAGGTGATATTCGGGGACGACAACCAACCAATCAGCTCAACGAACTCAGCAGATGCGAGATGCGCGTGTTCGCACCATCCAGCCGTTTCACCAGCAGGCGCAGGAAGGCATTGTTGATCTGGAAGCGGCATCCCACCGTCGCCCGTTCCAGCACATCGGGATTGATTTCGATCAGCGTCGCGTTGGAATCCACCACCACATCGGAGGTGCGGGTGAAAGCGCGTTCCGAGAGGTGCGCCATTTCGCCGAAGCAATCACCCTGGTTCAGCGTGCTCAACAACAGTCCCTGTCTCAGCACTTTGACCGAGCCCTGACCCAGAATGTAAAACGCGCGCCCCTGTTCGCCTTCGCGCAAAATATATTCGCCGCTGCGCACTTTGCGCCATTCGCTGATGCGCAACACTTCCCACAATTCGACATCGCTGAACTTCTGGAAGAATTGCAGCCCGCGCGCAATATTGAATTTCTCCACATCGAAAATTTCCGTCTGCTCGTCCACGTGGTTGCTGAAGAAACTCATCAGGTCGTTGGCAAACGCATCCCAGGTCGGATAACGCAGCGCGCGGTCTCTATGCATGGCGCGCAGCACGATGGCATCCAGCTCCGGCGGCACTTCCGGGCGCAACCGGCTGGCGGCTTGCAGTGGACTGTTCATGATCTGGTAAATCATGCTGAAATGGTTGCCGGCATCGAACGGCAGCTTGCCGGTGAGCAACTGGTACAGCGTCACCCCCAACGAATAAATATCGGTCTGGTGCGTCAGCGGCTGGTCGCTGATTTGTTCCGGCGACATGAAGGCGGGAGAGCCGATGCCGATGATCTGCGAAGTCTGCTGGCTCAAAACAATCGCCGCGCCGAAATCGGAAATCTTGATGTCGTGCTGGACGCTCATCAGAATATTGGCGGGCTTGATGTCGCGGTGAATCACCCCTTGCTGCTTGGCGTATTCCAGCGCCTTGCAGCATTTGTAGATGATTTCCGCAATGGTGTGGAACGGCAACAGCCGCGAGGCATCGGTGTAATGCTCCAGCGAATTGCCTTCCATATACTCCATCACAATGTAGTTCTCGTCGCCGTTCAACACGGCATCAAAAACTTTCACAATATGCGGGTGCGACAGCTTGCCCACCAGAGACGCTTCCGTCTGTAACTGCTTGCGGTGCGACCTGGCGAGCGCGGGATCGCGCAAAGTGTCGAGATTGAATTGCTTGATCGCGACCTGCCGGTTGTTGAACGGGTTCAGCGCCAGATAAACCGTGCTGGTACCACCCCTGCCCAACTCGCGGATGATTTCGTAATTGCCGATGTTTTGCATTTGGGTGGGGGAGATATTTGTCATGGGGCATTCTTGCTGATTTCGGGGGGCGGTGTCTATATGGGCATTGCTGCGGGCAAAGCGGCGGGTCTATATATTCTTGCGCGTGGAAAGTTGCGGGGTTTGCTGTTAGATTGAGCAGGCAAAAGCGGGTGGAACAATCTTGCGAACCCGCCCCCCAAATTTTGCCTCGCTAGGCACCAACAAATGAGATTAGGGAATTCATGCAAGATGCATCTGAAAGATTAATTATGCCCTTCGATGGGATTTGGCGGGCTCTTTCTGCTCAAGCAAATGCTTGGCTCAAAATATACAAAATGTTTGGACTAACAATTAAATTACCAATCCATCTATCTAAAATCAGCGAATCATTAAGAGCCAACGGAGCAGGTGATTATCTTGGCGAGCTATCAGTTCTGATTAATGAGTCTCAGGAAATGGGCGCGGATGCATTCAATCTTCACAGTTGCAAGCCCTCGTATATCCTGGTCTTGTTGGTGCATGGGCAATTGTTGAAGCAGCATTTGATGGCCTAATACTGAAAATCATGGTTAATGATCCGTCGCAACCAAATTGATTCCAGCCACCCAGTTGGTACAGAAGCATGGGCCAAAGAGCTTTATAAAAGAGTGGAGTCCAACGCAAAGAACAAGGCTAAGGGCTATGTAGTAGAAGTTCACAAAGCCAGCTTCAGTGTGTTTGGCATTATGTTGGAATATCCCGCTGACCGAGCAAGCGTAATTGAGGAACTGAACCAGACAAGAAATTGCATACTGCACAATCAGGGTGCGATAGACGATAAGGCAGCGAAGATTTGTCCTAGACTCGTGTCTTATCTAGGGGCGCCGATTCCTCCCTCAGATCCAATATTTCTAGCGGCTTTGGAAATGCTGGTCGATTACACTTTCGCGTGGGTCTCTGCCATAGTGAGTTGTCCGTACTTAGGCTCATCCAGTATAGCCCGGATAAAATCCGGGGCTTGTTGAACGGAGCGATTCCCGGATTGCGCTTCGCTCCATCCGGGCTACAAAATTTCGATGCCTCGAAGATGCCCGTCAATAGGCGATTTCCATCATGTGTATATTCTGAAAATCAATCCTCTTTCACCGCCCACGCTGCTTCCAGCAATCTGTCTTCCCGCTCTTCCGGCACGCGCTGCATGAACGGGCAGTCGCGGCGGTGGAGGGTGATGCCTCGGTCTCGGGTGACGTAGCCGACGATAGATTGCTCACACTTTCGATCAGCGGCTTTGCCGCGCCATTTTAAAAACAGCTTTCTATTGCTGTGGCTTATAAACTACAATAAGACATGATCGAATTGCGCCGATACCAGCTGGAGGATGAAAGCGCTCCCGTCACTGAGTGGCTGCTCGGGTTGCGGGATTTGCGGGCGCGGGCACAAATCGAGGTCAGATTGCGGCGCGTATCGGCGGGCAATTTCGGCGACTGTAAGCCGGTGGGCACAGGTGTTTCGGAATTGCGAGTGGATGTTGGCGCGGGTTACCGCGTGTATTTTGGAAAGCACGGCGAGGCATTGGTGATTCTGTTGTGCGGTGGCGACAAAGGTTCGCAGCAGGCCGACATCGCATGTGCCAAGGCATATTGGGCGGATTGGAAACGGAGGAATTCATGACAAGAAAATTGAAAGCATCGGTGTCGCACGCCGAGGAAACCATCAAGGAATTGCGCGCGGATCGGCAGTTTGCCGTCGAGTATTTGAAAGCGGCGCTGGAGGAATTGGATGATCCAGACAATCGCGCGGCAGGGCTGCTTGCCTTGCGCGATGTGGCCGAGGCTTACGGCGGTTTGGGCGCGGTCGCAGCTCAGGCCGGAATCAGCCGCGAGGCGCTTTACCGTTCGTTGTCGCCGAAGGGCAATCCGACTTTGAAGACTTTGTTGGCAGTGTTAAAGACGGTGGGGATGCGCCTGTCGGTAGAGCCGGAAAGTCACGCACACGCTTAGTTCATCGCGGTGTGGAATAAATTTCGGGAATCATTATTCCGTCATTCCGGCGCAGGCCGGAATCCAGCAATTAAATAAACTCCGCGAAGCGGAACAAGACCAAACTGCATATTTGATAACTGCATCTGGATTCCGGCCTGCGCCGGAATGACGGCAGCCAGCGTAGCACGGATGAAATCCGGGGCTTGTTGAACAGTGCGATTCCCGGATTGCGCTTCGCTCCATCCGGGCTACATGGCTTTGATGTGATGCCCTGAAGATGCCTGTCAATAGGCGATCTCCATCATGTGTATATTCTGAAAATCAATCCTCTTTCACCGCCCACGCCGCTTCCAGCAACCTGTCTTCCCGCTCCTCCGGCACGCGCTGCATGAACGGGCAGTCGCGGCGGTGGAGGGTGATGCCACGGTCGCGGGTGACGTAGCCGATGATGGGGTCGGGTCGGGTCGGGGTGCAGCATTTGGCGGTGTGTATCATCAGGTTGCCTACACCTTCGATCAGCACTTTGCCGTTCGGGGTTTGCACGGTTTGCGAATTGCTGCGCGGGGCGGCGGCGGGGGTTTCCTGCACGATGGCGAGGCTGACGCGGCGCGGGGTGATGTCGCCGCGTCCGAGTGCGGCGAGCAGGTCGTCCAGTTTGTTGTAGTGCAGTTTCTGCGCGAGCTTCTCCTGATTGATGTCGGTCACGCCGACGCGATGCAGTTCGCGGTCGAGCAGGGTGCGGCCTTGCGCCACGCTGTCGTCGAGGTTTTGTTCGGAGAACCAGTGGCGCACTTTGGCGCGGGCGCGCGCGCTCTGCAAAAATCCCAACCTCGGGCTGAGCCAGTCGCGGCTGGGGCCGCCCAGTTTGGTGGTGAGAATTTCCACGCGCTGTCCGGTTTGCAGTTTGGTGTTGAGCGGCACGATGCTGCCGTCGAGTTTCGCGCCGCGCGTGCGGTGGCCGAGGTCGGTGTGCACCACGTAGGCGAAGTCCACCGGGGTCGCGCCTTTGGGCAGGTCTATCACTTTGCCTTGCGGGGTCAGCACGTACACGCGGTCTTGCAGTAGCTGGTTTTTGAATTGCGCCTGCAATTCGCCGCCGTCGGCGATCTCGTCTTTCCACGCCAGAATCTGGCGCAGCCAGGCGATCTTGTCATCCACACCGCTTTCGGATTTTTTGTTTTCCTTGTAGCGCCAGTGCGCGGCCACGCCCAGCTCGGAATCGTGGTGCATCTGCCGCGTGCGGATCTGCACTTCCACCGACAGGCCGCGCGGGCCGATCACGGCGGTGTGCAGCGAACGGTAGCCGTTGGGCTTGGGACGCGCGATGTAGTCGTCGAACTCTTTCTGGATCGGGTGCCACAGTTCGTGCACGACCGACAGCGCCGCGTAGCATTGCTCCAGGTCGTCCACCAGTACGCGCACCGCGCGCACGTCGTACAGTTGGTCGAAGCCGAGCTGCTTGCGCTTCATCTTGTTGATGATGCTGTAGATGTGTTTCGGGCGACCGGTGACTTCGCCCTCGATGCCGATTTTCTTTAACGCCTTGCGCAGGTGATCGAGTACATCGCTGATGTATTGCTCCCTGTCCACGCGGCGTTCGTCCAGCAGCTTGGCGATCTGCTTGTACAGCACCGGCTCCAGATAGCGCACCGACAAATCTTCCATCTCCCACTTGATCTGCCACACGCCGAGGCGGTTGGCCAGCGGCGCGAAGATGCTTTGTGTTTCATGCGCGATCTGTTTCTGCTGCTCGGGCGCAGCACCCGAAAGCGTGCGCAAGGTCTGCGTGCGTTCGGCCAGTTTGATGAGTACCACGCGGATGTCCTCCACCATCGCCAGCAACATTTTGCGCAGGCTTTCGATCTGCTCCGCGCTTTCGTTTTTGTCTTTCGCGCTGGGCGTGCGGATCTCGCTGAACTGGCGGATGTGTTCCATGCGCGAAATGCCGTCAACCATGCCCGTCACATTGCGCCCGAAGCGCTTGCTCAGTTCTTCGTTCCAGTCGTCCAGGAAATTCGGCACCGCATGCAGCGCCGTGGCGGCGATGGTCTCGTGATCCATGTGCAGGCCGATCAGGATGGATGCCGAACCCAGCGCGTGCTGCAACAGCGGCGTGCCGGTGATCTCAACCTTGTCGTGATACAGCGGCGCGGCGAACTCGCACGCGTTGCGGATCACCTCGATCTCGGCGGGCGCAAACACACCGGACAATGCGGACAGCCAGTTCTGGATGTCGGCGCTGTCATTGCTGGCGAGCGGGGGGAATTGGTGTTGGATGGAGACCATTGGGTGGCGTAGGTAAAACCTTAAAATCTTGCCCGCAGATTACACAGATTAAATAGATTAAAAGCAAAAACCAATCTGCGTAATCTGTGTAATCTGCGGGAAAAGGGTTTGTTTTTTATCAGGCGTTACTAACCTGCACCAACTGCGCCAGCTTGTTCTTCGCCGCGCCGCTGGCGATCACTTCGCCCGCTTTTTGCACGCCGTGTGCCAGCGTGTCGGCGAGTCCTGCCACGTAGATCGCCGCACCCGCGTTGAGTTGCACGATGTCGCGCGCTGCACCCGGCTGATTGTCCAGCACGCCCAGCAACATGGCTTTGGCTTCTGCCGCATTGCCGACTTTGATCGCATCCAGCGGCGCGGATTTCAAACCGAACTCTTCCGGTGTGACGGTGAATTCGTTCACCTGCCCGTCTTTCAATTCGGCGACGTTGGTTGCGCCGCTGATGGTGATCTCGTCCAGCCCGTCGCTGCCGTTCACCACCAGCACATGGCGGCTGCCGAGTCGTTGCAACACGCGCGCCTGGATGCCGACCAGATCAGGATGGAACACGCCCATCACTTGATTCTCCGCGCCCGCCGGATTGGTCAGCGGCCCCAGCACGTTGAATAGGGTGCGCACGCCCAGTTCCTTGCGCACCGGTGCGGCGTATTTCATCGCGCCGTGGAAATTCGGGGCGAACATGAAGCCGATGCCGATCAGGTCAATGCTGTGGCCGACTTGTTGCGGAGTCAGGTTGAGGTTCACGCCCAGCGCTTCCAGCACGTCCGCCGAGCCGCAGGTGGAAGACACGGAACGTCCGCCATGCTTGGCCACGCGCGCACCTGCCGCCGCCGCGACGAAGGCGCTGGCCGTCGAAACGTTGAAGGTGTGCGCCGCATCGCCGCCGGTGCCGCAGGTATCCACCAGATGGTCGCGTTGAGCCACCGGCACCTTGGTGGCAAATTCGCGCATCACGAAGGCGGCGGCGGAAATTTCGCCTATAGTTTCCTTCTTCACGCGCAGGCCGACCAGCAGCGCCGCGATCATGGTGGGCGAAACATCGCCGCTCATGATCTTGCGCATCAGCGACAACATCTCGTCGTAAAAAATCTCGCGTTGGTCGATCAGGCGAACCAAAGCTTGTTGCGGTGTAATCATGAATAAATTCTCCTTAAAACATAAAAACGTTTTCCCGCAGATTACACAGATTAACGCCGATTAAACCGAACCTAAACCCGTCAGATGTTGCCTGATTCCTCATGCGCAAAAAATAATCTGCGTTAATCTGCGTAATCTGCGGGCAAGAGCTTTTCCGGGTTTACTTTTTTCCTTCCAGAAAATTCTTCAGCATGTCGTGCCCGTGTTCGGTGAGGATGGATTCGGGGTGGAACTGCACACCGTGCACCGCCAGCGTTTTGTGGCGCACGCCCATGATTTCGCCGTCGTCCGTCCACGCGGTGATCTCCAGGCAATCCGGCAGCGTCTCGCGCTCGATTACCAGCGAATGGTAGCGCGTGGCGGTGAACGGATCGGGCAGGCCGGTGAACACGCTGGTGCCGTGGTGATGGATCTGCGAAGTCTTGCCGTGCATCAGCGTCTTGGCATGAATGATGCGACCGCCGAACGCCTGACCAATACTCTGGTGGCCGAGGCACACGCCCAGCAGCGGAACCTTGCCCGCGAAATGTTTGATCGCCGCCACCGAAATGCCCGCTTCATTCGGCGTACACGGACCGGGCGAAACCACGAGGTGCTGCGGGTTCAGCTTTTCGATCTGCTCCACCGTAATCTCGTCGTTGCGGTAAACCACCACATCCGCGCCGAGCTCGGCGAAATATTGCACCAGGTTGTAGGTGAAGGAGTCGTAGTTGTCGATCATCAATAGCATGTCTGTGTCTCCTTAACGGTGGGTCTGCGCATCCAGCCCGTCCAGCACCATCTCCGCCGCGCGCAGCACGGCGCGCGCTTTGTTCTGCGTTTCCAGCCATTCGCTTTCCGGTACCGAGTCGGCGACGATGCCCGCGCCCGCTTGCACGTACAGCGTTTTGTCTTTCACCACGGCGGTGCGCAATGCGATGGCGACATCCATGTCGCCGTTGAAGCCGAGGTAGCCGACCGCGCCCGCGTAGATGCCGCGTTTGCTGGGTTCCAGTTCGGCTATGATCTCCATCGCGCGCACCTTGGCCGCACCGGAAACCGTCCCGGCGGGGAAGGTGGCCTTGAGTACGTCCATCGCGGAGAGGCCTTCCTTCAATTTCGCTTCGACGTTGGAGACGATGTGCATCACATGCGAATAGCGCTCGATCACCATCTTGTCGGTGAGTTTGACCGTGCCGTTCTGCGCCACGCGCCCGATGTCGTTGCGGCCGAGGTCGATCAGCATCAGGTGTTCGGCCAGTTCTTTCGGGTCGGCCAATAATTCTTCGGCCAGCTCGGCATCTTTCAGCGGTGTCTTGCCGCGCGGGCGCGTGCCGGCGATGGGGCGCACGGTGACGGTGTCGCCTTCGAGGCGCGCCAGAATTTCCGGCGAAGAGCCGACCACGTGGTGGTCGCCCATGTCGTAATAGAACATGTAGGGCGACGGGTTGATGCTGCGCAGCGCGCGGTACAGCGATAGCGGATGCGCGGGGAAGGCTTGTGACATGCGCTGCGACAACACCACTTGCATGATGTCGCCGTCGAAGATGTATTGCTTGGCTTTCACCACGGCGGCTTTGAAAGCGGCTTCGCCGAATTCCGATTTTGCCTCGTAGCGGCGCATCTGCGGCGCGTCGGGAATCTGCACCGGCTGGCGCAAGGCGCGTTGCAATGTATCGAGACGCTGTGTCGCGTTGCGATAAGCATTCGCGTGCGCCGGGTCGGCATACACGATGAATGTGAGCTTGCCGGACAGGTTGTCTATCACCGCCAGTTGCTCGGTGAGCATCAGCAGAATGTCGGGCGTGCCGATCACATCTTTCTTTTCCGCCTTGCCAAGACGCGGCTCGATATAACGCACCGTGTCGTAACCGAAATAGCCCGCCAGCCCGCCGGTGAAACGCGGCAAACCGGATAGCGGCGCGACTTTGAAGCGCGCCTGATATTCCTCGATGTAGTCCAGCGGATTGGCGACTTCCTGTGTGGTCTCGCCAGCGGGCGTGGTCAGCGTGACGAGTTTGCCGCGCACCGAAATGCGCGTGTCGGCGGGCAGGCCGATGAAAGAATAGCGTCCGAAGCGTTCGCCGCCTTGCACCGATTCCAATAGATAAGAAAACGGTTTATTGGCAAGTTTGAGATACAGCGACAGCGGTGTGTCGAGGTCGGCGAAAGTCTCAACGGCCAGCGGGATGCGGTTGTAGCCTTGTTTGGCGAGAGACAGGAATTCTTGTTCGGTGATGGGGGACAGCATGTAAAACCTCCTGAGATTTTTGTAGGTCGGGATTCATCCCGACAGCGGCTCATGTCGGGATGAATCCCGACCTACGACTATCACCATCGCCAATAAAGGAGGTTGTTCAATTTCATTTTTATATGCGTTCGATAAGTTTTAAAGCGGCGGGCAGGTCGGCGATCACGGCATCCAGATCCAGACCATCCACCGGTTTGCCGTGATTATAACCATAAGGCACGCAGAACACCGGACAGCCCGCAGCACGCGCGGCAAGCGCGTCGTTCTTCGAATCGCCTATCATCAGCATTTTCTCCACCGGCACACCGAAGAACTGCGCGCTGTGCAGCAACGGCAGCGGATGCGGTTTCTTTTCCGCCAGCGTATCGCCGGACACCACGATCTCGAAATAGGGTGCCAGACCGCTGCCTTGCACCAGCGGTGTGGTGAAGCGCGTCGCTTTATTGGTGATACAGCCCAAACGGAAACCCGCTTGCTTCATCGCGTCCAGTCCATCCATTACGCCCGGATACGGTTTGCTTTGCAGCAACAGTTCGCTGTAATGCTTTTCAAAGACGGGCATGGCCTGTTCGAACAAAGCCGCATCCGGCTCGGCATGCATGTCGCCAGTGAGTGCGCGCTTCACCAGCCACGAAATGCCGTTGCCGATGTAGCTCATCAACAGTTGCTGCGAAGCGGCGGGCCGTCCCATATCGTGCAACATGCGGTTAGCCGCCCCGGCCAGCTCCGGCGCGCTGTCCAGCAGCGTGCCGTCGAGGTCGAGAACGATGGCTTTTATGGGAAGGGGGAAGGGGGAAGAGGGAAGGGGGGTAACGCCCCCTTCTCCCTTGAGCGCCGCAGGCGCGTTCCCTTTACCCTTCACGCTTTGACCTTGGCCAATTCGGCACGCAGTTCGCTGATGACGGTGTTGTAGTGGTTCTTGTCGCTGGCGTTGAATTTGCCGAACACAGCAGAGCCAGCCACGAAAGTATCCACGCCCGCTTCGGCCACTTCCTTGATGTTGGCCGGACCCACGCCGCCGTCGATTTCCAGACGGCAGTTGTAGCCGCCCGCGTCAATCATCTTGCGCACGGCGCGCGCCTTGTCCAGCACGTAAGGGATGAATTTCTGTCCGCCGAAACCGGGGTTGACCGACATCAGCAGCACCATGTCCAATTTCGGCAAGGTGTATTCGAGAATGTCCAGCGGCGTGGCCGGGTTGAACACCAGGCCGGCCTTGCAGCCGCTTTCCTTGATCAGGCCGATGGTGCGGTCAACGTGTTCGGAAGATTCCGGGTGGAAGGTGATGTAAGTCGCGCCCGCTTTGGCGAAATCGGGAATGATGCGATCCACGGGTTTCACCATCAGATGCACGTCGATGGGCGCGGTCACGCCATGCTTGCGCAGCGCTTCGCACACCAAGGGACCTATGGTCAGGTTGGGCACGTAATGGTTGTCCATCACGTCGAAGTGCACGATGTCCGCGCCGGAGGCGAGCACGTTATCGACTTCTTCGCCGAGCTTGGCGAAATTGGCGGAGAGGATGCTGGGAGCGATCTGATACATGGTGTTAATCCTTAAAGTTTTTGAATTCGAGGCGCGCATTTTACCCGAAACACTCAAGCGGCTTGTCACGCCGCGCAAAATACGGTGAAATGCAACGATGGAAGATACCTCCCAATACCGCATCCAGGTTGCCGTGCAAGTGCGTTACCTTGCCGACCAATCCAACGAAGCCGAAAACCGCCACGTGTTCGCCTACACCATCACGCTTACCAACGAAGGCGAGCATGCGGTGCAATTGCTCAGCCGCCACTGGATCATCAACGATGCCAACAACCATGTGCAGGAAGTGAAAGGCAAAGGCGTGGTGGGCGAGCAGCCCATTATCAAGCCTGCGGAAAGCTTTGAATATTCCAGCGGCACGGTGCTGGCGACGCAAGTGGGAGTCATGTCCGGCAGCTACCGCATGCAAGTGGTGGACGGCGGCGAGTTTTCCGTACCGATCCCGAAATTCGTATTGAGCGTGCCGCGCACCTTGCATTGAAAATCAAAACTTAAGCCACAGAGATCACAGAGCGCACAGAGAAAGAAATAGCTCATTTGTATTTCGCGGGTTTGTGCATAAGGTGAATAACTCTCAATATTCCGCTGTTTCATCTGTGGCCTCTGTGTACTCTGTGGCTAAATGTTTTTTCAGGTTGATTGATGAAAATTAAATTCCCGCATTATTCCGTTCTGCTCTTGCTGGCAACGAGCCTGTTGCTGGCCGGTTGTCCGACTCCGCTGCCCAAGCCTCCGGTTGAAGTGCCGCCACCACAGCCCAAAGTTGTCAGCAAGCCATTCCCCGACTTCCTGCCCGCCAAGTGGGAGGCGTTGCCCGACTGGTTGACGCAAGACCTTTCCGCTTCGTGGCCCGCGTTGCTGCAAAGCTGCCACGCGCTTCGATTCAGGCCGGTATGGGTGCCGATCTGCGCGGCGGCGAAAAAAGTGGATGCCGACGATTTGCTGGCGCAGCGCACGTTCTACGAAACCTGGTTCACGCCGTATCAGGTGTTCAACCCGGACGGCAGCGATACCGGATTGGTCACCGGCTATTACGAGCCTCTGCTCAAAGGCAGCAGAACGCGCAGCGCCCGCTTTGCTTACCCTATCTACGCGCCGCCGGACGACATGCTCGAAGTGGATATGGGTGCGCTGTTCCCGCAATTTCGCGGGCAAATCGTGCGCGGAAGGTTGGAAGGCAAGCGCGTCGTGCCGTATTTCAATCGCGCCGAAATCAATGACGGTCTAGCACCCGCGCTGCAAGGGAGAGAAATATTCTGGGTGGAAAATCCGGTCGAATTATTCTTCTTGCAGATACAAGGTTCGGGGCGCATCGAGTTGGAAGACGGCACGCGCGTGAAGATCGGCTACGCCGAACAGAACGGTCATCCCTACGCCTCCATCGGCAAAAAACTGATCGACATCGGCGAGCTCAAAGCGGAAGAAACCTCCATGCAAGGCATCAAAAAATGGGCGGATAACCATCCCGAAGAATTGCCCGTGTTACTCGGACACAATCCCAGCTACGTGTTCTTCCGCGAATTGCCGGACACCCTTTCCGCGCCGCTGGGCGCACTGGGCGTGCCGCTCACCAACGAATACAGCATCGCCGTCGATCCGCGCAGCATCCCGCTGGGTGTGCCGGTGTTTCTTTCCACCACCCAACCCAACAGCAGCGAACCGCTCAACCGTCTGGTGTTCGCGCAAGACACGGGCGGCGCGATCCGGGGCGCTGTGCGCGCCGACTTCTTCTGGGGCTTCGGCGAACTTGCCGCAGCCAAAGCGGGGCGCATGAAACAGAGCGGACGGTTATGGGTGCTGTTCCCGCACGGTGACGAGCCGGGCTTGAATTGAGGATCGGGTAGTCAGGAATGTAGTTCAAAAGCCCGACACACAAAGCGGGCAACCTCATGCGGCAAAGTGTGGCTGACTTCAAGAAACGCCGATTGGATGCGCGCGGTGTCGAAAGCGCCATCAGGAATCAGGATAGGCGACGCTTTGTATTTGCCCGGACGCTGTTCTCCGTCATCCACCGCCATGTGCCTGAACCCGCCAAGCTTGCTCCACACGATGGAATGCTCGTTGTGGTGCTTGTCGTAGCACAACTCGAAACCGATCATCTCCATCTCGTCGGAAACCCAGACAATCAGATCGAACTGCTCGGAAGAAAACCAGCGCCGCTTCGGTTCGCCGGGGATTTGACGCACGTCGATGAGCTCTTTCATGGTTGGTTTTTTACCTTACGTTGCACGGTACAATGAGCGAGAAATGCCAGCACCCTATCCAGCCCCGCCTTGCGCGTCAACTCTCAAAATATATAGACCTTCCATCACAAACAACTTTAGCTTGTTTGCCCAACCTGTTGCTTTATAAGCATGTTTGTTTGGCTTTAACATTCCGCGCTAACTCCTTGTCGTATAAAGATAATTTCCATTTTCTTGCTTGACCACCCCAAATATTTTCAATATAGTGGGAACTAGTGGTGATAAGTGGGAATAAATGGGGGGTTGCACGGGGATTCTATGTTTCAAGGCGCGACACAATTCAATTTGGATGGCAAGGGCAGGTTGACGATACCGACGCGGTATCGCGACATGCTGCTGGCGCATTGCGCGGGCCAGTTGGTGCTGACTGCGGATGCCGACGGCTGTCTGTTGCTCTATCCCCAACCTGAGTGGTTGCCCATTCGAGACAAGTTGATGCAACTCTCCGCGTTCAACCCAACTATCCGTGCGTTGCAGCGCTTTCTGGTCGGCCATGCGGAAGACGTGGTGATGGATGCGGCGGGGCGCGTACTGGTTTCGGCCACGCTGCGCAGTTACGCCGGGCTGGACAAGCATGTGATGCTGGTCGGTCAGGGCAACAAATTCGAATTGTGGGATGAGGCGCGCTGGAAGTCGCAGAACGAAAAGATTGCGGATATTTCCATGGACAATTTACCGCCCGAGTTGGAGGGGTTCACGCTGTGAGCCAGATTCTGGCTCACGCAACCGTCCTGTTGAACGAAGCTGTCGATGCCTTGCAGGTAAAGGCTGACGGTGTATATGTGGACGGCACGTTCGGGCGCGGCGGACACAGCCGTTTGATTCTGGAAAAACTGGGCGAGCGCGGCCGGTTGATCGCGCTGGATAAAGACCCGATGGCGGTGGCGGCAGGCAAGGCGATAAGCGATGCGCGTTTTCAGATGGTGCATAGCGGCTTCGAGCATTTCGGTGAGGTGTTGCGGCAATGCGGTGTGGAGAAGGTGGATGGCGTGTTGCTGGATCTGGGCGTGTCGTCGCCGCAACTGGACGACGAGCAGCGCGGATTCAGTTTCAGGTTTGATGCGCCGCTGGATATGCGCATGGATACCAGCAGCGGCCGGACGGCGGCGGAGTGGCTGGCAGTCGCGGATGAAGGTGAACTGACGGAGGTGATACGTGATTACGGCGAAGAACGGTTTGCTAGGCAGGTTGCAAGGGCGATTGTTGCTGCGCGCCAGGAGCGGGAAATCCTCACCACGAAGCAGCTCAGCGACATCGTCGGGCAGACAGTACACACGCGCGAACCCGGCAAAAATCCGGCAACGCGCACCTTTCAGGCTATACGGATTTATCTCAACCGTGAGCTTGAAGAGCTTGAGAACGTGCTGCCGCAGTGCGTGGATTATCTGAAGCCGGGCGGACGCATGTCGGTGATCAGCTTTCATTCGCTGGAAGACCGCATCGTGAAGCGCTTCATGCGCGACATGGCGCAGGGCGACAAACTGCCGAAGAGCGTGCCGATACGCGCGGCCGATGTGCCGCAAGGCAAAATGAAATTGATAGGCAAACCGATCTACGCCTCGGCGCAAGAATTGAAAGTCAATCCTCGCGCGCGCAGCGCGGTGTTGCGCGTGGCTGAGAAGCTGGGGGGCGGCGGTGGCTAGGTTGAATGCACTGCTACTTTTTTTGACTATCGCTTGCGCGTTAGGTGTTGTGACCTCGCAACACAAGGCGCGCAAGTTATTTGTGGAACTGCAAAACGAGAAAGAGCGGGCGCAGCAAATGGATGTGGAGTGGGGCCGATTGCAGTTGGAGCAAAGCACGCTGGTGACTCCCGGCCGTGTGGAAAGTCTCGCTCGCCAGCAATTGCAGATGCACATGCCGCAAAGCGATCAAATCCGCTACATCCGCTCGAACGGTGTGGTGACGGGGTTGCAATGAATTACGCCACTGTACCGCAGACTTCTTCGCAGCAGGCTTTGCCAGCCTGGCGTTCGCGCGTGCTGTACGTGCTGTTGTTGACGGGCATGGCGGGGCTGCTGGCGCGCGCCGTATATTTGCAGGGCATCCACAATGACTTCCTGCAACAGAAAGGCGATGCGCGCTACGGTCGGGTGATCGAAGTGCCCGCCCATCGCGGCATGATTACCGACCGAAACGGCGAGCCGCTGGCGGTCAGCACGCCGGTCGAGTCGGTGTGGGCGAGCCCGCAGGATGTCGAGATGACGGCAAAACAGGCGAAGCAATTGGCGCAACTGGTCGGTTTGAGCGACGCGGAAGTGAAAGCAAAACTGTCCGACGACTCGCACGATTTTGTATTCCTGAAACGCCAGTTGCCCCCGGAACAGGCACGCCAGGTTTCGCTGCTGGGCATTCCCGGCATATCGCTGCAACGCGAATACCGCCGTTATTATCCCGGCGGCGAAGTCACCTCGCATTTGCTCGGCTTCACCGATGTGGACGACAACGGGCGCGAGGGCATCGAGTTTTCGTTGCAGGCCAAACTGGGCGGCAAAGCGGGCAGCCAGCAGGTTATCAAGGACAGGCGCGGGCATATCGTCGAGGACGTGGCCAGCCTGCGCGCGCCCAAGGAAGGCAGCGATGTGGCCTTGAGCATAGACAGCAAAATCCAGTTCCTCGCTTTCCGCGAAATCAAGCAAGTGGTCGAACAGCATCACGCCAAAGCGGGCTCTATCGTGGTGCTGGATGCGAAGAGCGGCGAAGTGCTGGCGCTGGCCAACTGGCCGACCTACAACTCGAACAACCGCAACAAACCGGCATTGAACCTGATGCGCAACCGCGCGGTGACCGACTTGTTCGAGCCGGGTTCCACCATGAAGCCGTTCACCGTGGCGGCGGCATTGGAGGGCGGCAAATTCAAACCGGACACCGTCATCAATACCGAGAACGGCGTGTGGACGGTGGGCGGGCGCAAGATTCACGACACGCACCAGAAACGCTCGCTCACCGTGGCGCAGGTGATCCAGCAATCGAGCAACGTCGGCGCGGCCAAGATGGCGCTGTCGCTGACACCGCAAATTTTCTGCCGCAGCCTGAGCGAAAACGGTTTCGGCGCGGCGACCGGCAGCGAATTTCCGGGCGAGGCCACGGGCAAGTTGCGCGATTACAAAACCCTGCGCCCCATCGAGCAAGCCACCATGTCTTACGGCAACGGCATCTCGGTCAATCTGCTGCAACTGGCGCGCGCCTACACCGTGTTTGCCAACGGCGGCGAACTGAAACCGGTCACCTTGCTCAAACAGGAAATCCCGGCAGTGGGCATCAAGATCTATTCGGAAACCACGGCGCGCGAAGTACGCGACATGCTGGAACTGGTGGTCAAGCCCGGCGGCACCGCGCCGCTGGCGCAGGTGGCGGGCTACCGCGTGGCGGGCAAAACCGGCACGTCGCACAAATTGCAGAACGGCAAATATGTGGACAGGTATGTCGCCTCGTTTGTCGGCATGGCACCGGCCTCCAACCCGCGCCTGATCGTGGCGGTGATGGTGGATGAACCGGCAGGCAGCGAATACTACGGCGGACTGGTAGCTGCGCCCGCATTCAGCAACGTGATGGGCGCAGCCTTGCGCACGCTGGATGTTCCCTACGATGCGCCGCTGAACAACGTGCTGCAAGCGCCGAAAGAAATCATCGGGGAGGACGCATGAGCTTCCGCACCGATGACCTGAAAAAACTCGGAGTCAGCATCACGCGGCTGGTGTCCGACAGCCGCGCGCTGCAACCCGGCGATACCTTTGTCGCCTACCCCGGCGCGCAGGCGGACGGTCGGCGCTTCATCGCGCAAGCCATCGCGCGCGGCGCGAATGCGGTGATCTGGGACGCGCATGATTTTGCATGGGACAGCGCGTGGCATGTGCCGCATCTGGCGGTGCATGATTTGCGCCATCAGGCCGGAATAATTGCCGATCACATTTACGGCCGGCCCTCGCACAAATTGTGGATGGTGGGCATCACCGGCACCAACGGCAAGACCTCCATCAGTCACTGGCTCGCCGATAGCTTCAGCAAACTGCAACGAAAAAGCGCGCTGTTGGGCACGCTGGGCAACGGCTTTCCCGGCGCGCTGCAAGCGACCGCGAACACCACGCCGGATGCGCTGCTGGTGCAGGGCTTGCTGGCGGACTTTGTGCAACAAGGCGCAACAGTGGCCGTGATGGAAGTGTCTTCGCATGCGCTGGCGCAAGGCCGCGTCAACGGCGTGCAATACGACGTGGCGCTGCTCACCAACCTGACCCACGACCACCTCGATTATCACGGCGATATGCAAAGCTATGCTGCCGCCAAACGCCGCCTGTTCGACTGGACAGCGCTCAAATATGCGGTGCTCAATCTCGACGATGCGTTCGGTGCGGAGCTGGCCGCGCAGTTGCAGGATGCGGAGGTTGAAGTCATAGGTTACGGCCTGAACGATGAGTCGCTGAAGCTCGCGGAAAATCTGGGTGTGCGCATGGTGTATGGCGATCTCACGCAAATGAACGCGCAAGGTTTGACGCTGCAACTGCATACCAGCTGGGGCGCGGGCACGATGAGCAGCGCAATGCTCGGACGTTTCAACGCCTCCAACCTGCTGGGCGCGCTGGCGGTGCTGCTGGTCAGCGAAGTGGCGCTGGCAGATGCCGTGCGCGAACTGGGTATGCAACAGGCCGTGGCCGGACGCATGCAGACGCTGGGCGGCAACGGCAGGCCGACGGTGGTGGTGGACTATGCGCACACACCGGATGCGCTGGAAAAAGTGCTGGCAACTTTGCACGAAGCGACCGCCGCTTCCGGCGGCAAACTCATCTGCGTGTTCGGCTGCGGCGGTGACCGTGATCGCGGCAAGCGCCCGATGATGGGCACGGCGGTGTCCAAACTCGCCGATGTGCGCATTGTCACCAGCGACAACCCGCGCAGCGAACAGCCGCAAGCGATCATTGACGACATCATCCCCGGCATGCAGGGCGAGTATCAAGTCATCGCGGATCGCGATTGCGCGATCACGCAGGCCATCGCCCGGGCGCGCGCCAACGACACCGTGTTGCTGGCGGGCAAGGGGCACGAGGAATATCAGGAAATCGGCGGCGTGCGCCATCCGTTCTCGGACAGCGCCATCGCCAAGCGCGCGTTGGGCGAGTGGAAATTGCAGGAGGGCGCGCAATGATGCTGCTCTCGCAAGCCGCACAAGCACTGCATGCAAACAGGCATGGCGAAGATGTGCGTTTTAACGCCGTGTCCACCGATACGCGCAGCATCCAGACAGGCGATTTATTCATCGCGCTCAAAGGCGAAAATTTCGACGGATCAAAGTTCGTCATGGACGCATTGCAAGCGGGCGCAGTGGCGGTGGTAGTCAACGCTGAAGGTTACGAGCGAATCCGCTCAATCCTCAATCCCCAATCCCCGATCCTAGTGGTGGAAGACACGCGTCTCGCGCTGGGTCAACTCGCCGCGCACTGGCGCAAGCAGTTCGACATTCCGCTGGTGGCCATCACCGGCAGCAACGGCAAAACCACGGTGAAGGAAATGCTGGCGGCAATTCTGCGTATCGCGGCGGGCAATGAGGATGCGGTGCTCGCCACCCGGGGCAACTTCAATAACGACATCGGCATGCCGCTCACCTTGCTCAAGCTGCGCGCGACTCACCGTTACGCGGTGATCGAAATGGGCATGAACCACCCCGGCGAAATCGACTACCTGACGCGCATCGCGCGCCCCGATGTGGCGCTCATCAACAACGCCAGCGGCGCGCATTTGCAAGGTCTTGGCACGGTGGAAAACGTGGCGCGCGCCAAAGGGGAAATCTTTGCCGGGCTCAAGTCGGGCGGCACTGCGATCATCAATGGCGACGACGCGCATGCCGCGCTGTGGCGCGAACTGGCGGGCACACACCGCATCTTCGAATTCGCCATTGCGCACGCGGCCGATGTGCTGGGCGAATGGCATGCCGAGGGGCACGGCGGCACGCTGCGTGCGGATACGCCAGAGGGCAAATTGCAGGTGAGGCTGCAAGTGCCGGGCGAACACAACGCGCGCAACGCGCTGGCGGCCACAACCGCCGCGCTGGCCGTGCAAATACCGCTCACGGTGATTGCATCCGGGCTGGAAAAATTCGGCGGCGTGGCGGGACGCTTGCAGCGCAAACAGGCAATCAACGGCGCGACGCTGATCGACGACACCTACAACGCCAATCCCGCCTCGATGAACGCGGCGCTGCAAGTGCTGGCGCAGGCCGCAGGCAAGCGCATTTTCGTGCTGGGCGACATGGGCGAACTGGGCGCGGACGCGGTGCAGTTCCACAAGGAAATCGGCATCGCGGCGCGCGAACTGGGCATCGAACAAATGTTCGCGCTGGGAACCATGAGTGCCGAAGCGGTGAGCGAATTCGGCGCGGGCGCGCAGCACTTCGCCGACATTGCTGCACTGCAAACCGAATTACAACAACAACTGGATGCGCAGACCACGGTACTGATAAAGGGGTCGCGCTTTATGAAGATGGAACGCGTCGTGCAGGCGTGCGCGGCGCAGAAGGAGGAATCATGCTGCTCGCATTAGCTCACTGGTTGGCGCAGGACGTGCGCACGTTCGCCGTATTCAACTACATCACCTTGCGCGCGGTGATGGCGGCGATGACCGCGCTCATCATTTCGTTCATGCTCGGGCCGTGGATGATACGCAAACTGACCGCGCTGAAAATCGGCCAGTCGGTGCGCACCGACGGGCCGCAAACGCATCTGGTGAAAGCGGGCACACCGACCATGGGCGGCGCGCTGATCCTGGCCTCGGTCGCCATCACCACCTTGCTGTGGGGCGATTTGAGCAACGCCTACATCTGGGTGGTGCTGTTCACCACGCTGGGCGTGGGCGCGATCGGCTGGGTGGACGACTACCGCAAAGTGGTGCACCGCAACCCGGACGGACTTTCCGCCAAAGCCAAAATGTTCTGGCAATCGCTGATCGCGTTGGCGGTCGGCTTCTTCTTGTGGACGCACGCCACGCTGCCCGCGCACACCGAACTCATCGTGCCGTTCTTCAAGCATCTGGTGCTGCCGCTGGGCATGGTCGGCTTCATCGTGCTGGTGTATCTGGTCATCGTCGGCAGCAGCAATGCGGTGAATCTCACCGACGGTCTGGACGGTCTGGCCATCATGCCCACGGTGATGGTGGCAGCCGCATTGGCGATCTTTGCTTACGTTGCTGGTCACGCCGAGTTCTCCAAATATTTGGGCGAGCCGTCCATCCCCGGCGCGGGCGAACTGGCCATTTTCTGCGCCGCCATTTCCGGCGCGGGGCTGGCCTTCCTCTGGTTCAACGCCTATCCGGCGGAAGTGTTCATGGGCGACGTGGGCGCGTTGGCCTTGGGCGCGGCGCTGGGCGCGGTGGCGGTCATCATCCGCCAGGAACTGGTGCTGTTCATCATGGGCGGCGTGTTTGTGGTGGAGGCGGTATCGGTGATGTTGCAAGTGTCCTGGTTCAAATACACCAAACGGCGCTACGGCAAAGGCGAACGCATTTTGCTGATGGCTCCGCTGCACCATCACTTCGAGCAAAAAGGCTGGAAAGAAACGCAAGTGGTGGTGAGGTTCTGGATCATCACCATGTTGCTGGTGTTGATCGGGCTGGCAACCTTGAAGTTGAGATAAAAATTTGTAGGTCGGGTTTCAACCCGACAAGTCGGGCTAAAGCCCGACCTACAACAAGGAGCAACGTTGAAACTGTTGAGCGAACAATTTGTGCTGGTACTCGGTCTCGGTGAGACCGGGTTGTCGCTCGCGCGCTGGTTGAGCGCGCAGGGCGCGCGGGTGCGCGTGGCCGACAGTCGCGCTGTTCCGCCCGGCAGCGAAAAATTGCGCAGGGAATTGCCGCAAGTCGAGTTGCGCTGCGGCGCATTCGGCGATGAATTGCTCGAAGGCATAGACCGCATCGCCATCAGCCCCGGCGTGCCGCTGGCCGAGCCGCTGGTGCAGCGCGCCCTCGCGCGCGGCATTGCGGTCGAAGGCGACATCGAGCTGTTGGCGCAGCAGATTAATGCCGCGCGCGCCGCTGGCGATTACCCCCTCTCCCCGACCCTCTCCCGCGAGGGGAGAGGGGGCGAACGCGAGAAGCGCCCATTGATTCTTGCTATCACCGGCGCGAACGGCAAGACCACCGTCACTAGCATGGTCGGCGCGATGTGCGAGGCGGCGGGATTGGATACGCAAGTGGCGGGCAACATCTCGCCTGCGGTGCTGGATGCGCTGAGCAAGCGCGGCAACAGGCAACCGGAAATCTGGGTGCTGGAACTGTCCAGCTTCCAGCTCGAAACGACCAATACCCTGAACGCCG
This sequence comes from Sideroxydans sp., assembly GCA_028710605.1. Classification (GTDB taxonomy): domain Bacteria; phylum Pseudomonadota; class Gammaproteobacteria; order Burkholderiales; family Gallionellaceae; genus Sideroxyarcus. The sequence goes on along the minus strand of JAQTTU010000006.1, from coordinate 105,803 downwards.
ATGCAGCCGTGGTGCTCAACGTGACCGAAGACCATCTGGATCGCTACGAGGGCATGAGCGGCTACGCCCAAGCCAAGGCGCGCATCTTCCACGGCGACGGCGTGCAACTGGTGAACCGCGACGATGCGCTGAGTGCGGCGATGCTGGTTGAGGGGCGCAGGCACATCAGTTTCGGTTTGAATGCTCCCGGAAAACCAAACCCCTCCCAACCTTCCCTTGCACCCGCAAGGAGTACGCCGGTGGGTTCCCCGCTGCTTCGCAGCGACCCTTCCGCAGTCAGGGGAGGAGCGGACGGCTCCTCCCCTGATAAGGGAGGGCTGGGGTGGGTTGGGGTTGATTGGGGCATCAGCCGCGAAGGCGATGTGATCTGGCTGATGCAGGGCGAGCAAAAAATCATGCGCGCCGACGAGCTGCAAGTCAGCGGCCTGCACAACGTGGCGAACGCGCTGGCGGCCTTGGCCTTGTGCCGCGCCATCGACTTGCCGCTTGCGCCGCTGGTCGCCGCGTTGCGCGCGTTCAAAGGTCTGCCGCACCGCGTGGAAAAAGTCGCGGAGATCGCGGGTATCACGTATTACGACGATTCCAAAGGCACCAACGTCGGCGCGACCGAAGCGGCGCTGAACGGGCTGGGCAAGCCTGCCGTGGTCATCCTCGGCGGCGAAGGCAAGGAGCAGGATTTCTCGCCGCTGAAAAATGCGGTGGCGCAGCATGCGCGCGCTGCGGTGCTGATCGGGCGCGATGCGCCGCTGATCGAGAAAGCGCTTGCCGGATGCGGCAAGCCGGTGCTGCATGCGCGCGACATGGACGAGGCGGTGCATATCGCCAGCGGCATCGCGCAGCCCGGCGATGCGGTGCTGATGTCGCCCGCCTGCGCCAGCTTCGATATGTACAAAAATTATCTGCACCGCGCGGAAGTGTTCATCGCGGCGGTGAAGAAGTTGGATACGGAGGCGACATGCTCAGCCCCGCACTGAACGCGCCGCGCCGCAATGCGGTGGAATACGACGTGGTGCTGACCTGGATCGTCACCGCGCTGTTATCCATCGGGCTGGTGATGGTCTATTCCGCTTCGATCGCCACCGCCGAAGCGGGCAAATATACCAACCATCAGGCCAGCTATTACTTGCTGCGCCACGGCATGTTCATCGCGGTGGGGCTGGTGTGCGCGGTGATCGCGTTCCAGATACCGACGCAGACCTGGCAAAAATATGCGCCCATCCTGTTCGCCGTCGGCGTGGCCTTGCTGATTCTGGTGCTGATCCCCGGCGTGGGGCGCGCGGTGAACGGCAGCCGCCGCTGGCTGTCGCTGGTCATCATCAACCTGCAACCGTCGGAGCTGATGAAACTGTTCGCCGTGCTGTACGCCGCCGATTACGCCGTGCGTAAAGGTGCGGTGAAAGACCATTTGCTCAAACCGTTCCTGCCGATGTTCGCGGTGATCGGTCTGGTCGGCGGGCTGCTGCTGCTGGAACCGGACATGGGCGCGTTCGGCGTGATCCTCGCCATCGCCATGTGCACACTGTGGCTGGGCGGCTTCAACGTGAAAATTTTCGGCGGCTTGCTGGTGCTGTTGCCGCTGCTGTTCGCCGCACTGATTTTCTCTTCCGAATATCGCATGCAGCGCGTCATCGGCTTCATGGACCCGTGGTCCGATCCTTACGGCAAAGGCTACCAGCTCAGCCACGCGCTGATCGCCTTCGGGCGCGGCGAATGGTTGGGCGTGGGGCTGGGCGGCAGCGTGGAAAAATTGTTCTACCTGCCGGAAGCGCACACCGACTTTTTGATGGCGGTGATCGCGGAAGAGTTGGGGCTGGTCGGCGTGTGCGCCGTCGTATTGCTGTTCGCCTGGCTCATCGTGCGCGCCTTCGCCATCGGCCGTCAGGCGGCGATGTCCGAGCGCCTGTTCGCAGCGCTGGTGGCGCAGGGCATCGCGGTGTGGCTGGGCGTGCAAGCCTTCATCAACATCGGCGTGAACATGGGCATCCTGCCCACCAAAGGCTTGACCCTGCCCTTCCTCAGCTTCGGCGGCAGCGGCGTGGTGGTGAATTTGATCGCAGTGGCGGTGTTGCTGCGCATCGACTACGAGAACCGCAGAGTGGCGCGGGGATTGCCGGTATGAAAAAACAAATTTGCCACAGAGAACACAGAGGGCACAGAGAAAGTGCAGTGGATTTGACTGGCTATGCGTTTGCGAAAAATGGGTTTGTATTCGATGAGTCTGAAAAATGGTTGTGTATCAATGTTCGGAGAAATTACAGAACGAGTGCAGAGACTTTCTCTGTGAACTCTGTGTTCTCTGTGGCTAAAAAAGGTTTTGAATTATGAACCGCACCATCCTCATCATGGCAGGCGGCACGGGCGGACATATTTATCCGGGACTGGCGGTGGCCGATGCGTTGCGCGCGCAGGGCTGGCACGTGGTGTGGCTGGGCGCGCCTAACAGTATGGAAGCGGAGCTGGTGCCCAAGCACGGTTATCCGGTGGCGTGGGTGAATTTCTCCGGCGTGCGCGGCAAAGGCGTGCTGCGTTTGCTGACCTTGCCGTTCACCTTGTTGCGCGCGCTGGGGCAAAGTGCGGATGCGATCTTGCGCCACCGTCCCGACGTGGTGCTGGGCATGGGCGGTTACATCACCATACCGGGCGGATTGATGGCCGCGTTGCTGCGCCGCTCGCTGGTGATACACGAACAGAATTCCATCGCGGGCATGAGCAACAAAGTGTTGGCGAAACTGGCGACGCGCGTGCTGAGCGGGTTCCCCGGTGTGCTGGGAACGGGAAAATTGACGACACCTGCCCGCGAACGCCCGTCAATAGGCGATCTCCGTAATGATGCGACGGAGAAGCCCGAATCTACTGGCTTGGCGAAGAGCAGTGCTTCTGAAAAACGTATTTGGTGCGGCAACCCGGTGCGCGCCGACATCGCTGCATTGCCCGAACCGCAACTGCGTTACGCAGCGCGCAGCGGCAAGTTGAATGTGCTGGTGGTGGGCGGCAGTCTGGGAGCAAAGGCTTTGAACGAAGCGCTGCCGCAAGCGCTGGCGTTGCTGCATGTAGGAGCGAGCTTGCTCGCGAAAGCCACTGACAAATTCGCGAGCAAGCTCGCTCCTACAGAAGAGCATGGGTTCAATGTTGTGCACCAAACCGGCAAAAAGAATTTCGATTCCGTGGTGGAGTTGTACAAACAAGCCGGGGCGAGCGCCGACATCCGCCCCTTCCTCGACGACATGGCGCAGCAATACGCCAATGCCGACGTGGTGATCTGTCGCGCGGGCGCGCTGACCATCGCCGAGCTGGCGGCGGCGGGCGTGGCCAGTGTGCTCGTGCCGTTCCCGTTCGCGGTGGACGACCACCAGACGTTTAATGCGCGATTTTTGAGCGAGCACGGCGCGGCGGTGCTGCTGCCGCAAACCGAATTGAATGCGAAAAAACTGGCGCAACTGCTGCGCGAAATGAGCCGGGAAAAATTGCTGGCAATGGCGCAAGCCGCGCGTGCTCTGGCGAAGCCGGATGCGACTGGGCAAGTGGCAAAAGTTTGCAGGGAGTTGGCAGAGTGAATCAAAACCTTCACCACAGAGACACAGAGACACAGAGGAAACCAAAAAACAAAACCGAGTTCTGTTTTGTTGATGGCGACCATGCGGCTGATGTTTTGAGAGTGGACTTGGTTTGCCTTTCTCTGTGTCTCTGTGTCTCTGTGGTGAAAGGTTTTATATGAAACACAAAATCAAAAATATTCACTTCGTCGGCATCGGTGGTTCGGGTATGAACGGCATCGCCGAAGTGATGCTGAATCTTGGCTTCAAAGTGAGCGGTTCGGATTTGTCGGACAGCGCGGTGACGCAACGTCTGCAAAGTTTGGGCGCGACGATTTACCAGGGACATGCCGCGCAGCATTTGCAGCACGCCGATGCGGTGGTGGTTTCCACGGCGGTGAAGGCGGACAACCCGGAGGTGATCGCGGCACGCGAACAGCGTATTCCGGTGGTGCCGCGCGCGGTGATGCTGGCCGAATTGATGCGCTTGAGGCAGGGCATCGCAGTGGCGGGCACGCACGGCAAAACGACCACCACTTCGCTGGTTACCAGTGTGTTGGCGAAAGGCGGATACGACCCGACCTTCGTCATCGGCGGACGACTGAACAGCAGCGGCGCGAATGCGCGTTTGGGCACAGGCGAATTTATCGTGGCCGAGGCGGACGAGTCGGATGCGTCGTTCTTGTATCTCACGCCGATTCTGGCCGTGGTCACCAACATTGATGCCGACCACATGGAAACCTACGACCACGACTTCAACAAATTGAAACAGGCGTTCGTTGATTTCGTCGAGCGCCTGCCGTTCTACGGTCGCGCCATGCTGTGCGTGGATGATGAAAACGTGCGCTCGATTTTGCCGCGCATCAGCAAACCGGTTACCACTTACGGCTTCAACGAAGGCGCGCAAATCCGCGCTGTGAACGTGCGCCACGAGGGCGGCAAGATGTGTTTCACCGCCTTGTGCCGCCATAACAGCGTGCCGATTGATCTGGAAGTCACGCTGAATCTGGCGGGCATGCACAACGTGCTCAATTCGCTGGCGGCCATCGCGGTCGGTCTGGAAGTCGGCGTTGCGCCAGCGGCCATTGTCGCGGCGCTGGCCGAGTTCGAGGGCGTGGGAAGACGCATGCAACGGTATGGAGAGATAGCGATTCCGGCTTTGCATAGTGCGGACCCTCACCCTAACCCTCTCCCGCCAGCGGGCGAGGGGACGAACGCCGCCGCCTGCGGCAGATTCACTCTTATTGACGACTACGGCCATCACCCGGTGGAAATGAAAGCCACGCTGGCTGCGGTGCGCGGCGCGTTTCCCGGCAAGCGTTTGCTGCTGGCCTTTCAGCCGCACCGTTTCACGCGCACGCGCGACTTGTTCGAGGATTTTGTGAAAGTGTTGAGCGGCGTGGATGCGCTGGCGCTGGCGGAAGTGTATGCGGCGGGCGAAGCGCCGCTGGTGGCGGCGGACGGACGCGCGCTGATGCACGCCTTGCGCGTGGCGGGACAGAGCAACGCGGTGTTCGTGGAGAACATCGCCGACATGCCGCAGACCATTTTGCAAATGGCGCGCGACGGCGACGTGGTGCTGACCATGGGTGCGGGTTCCATCGGCGGCGTGCCGAATCTGGTGAAGCAGTTGGCGCAAAAATGAAAATGAGCGAAGCGGCGAAATTCAGTGAAGAACTTCGGGGCGAGATGAGCTTCGATGTCGAGATGCGCCGCTACACCACGTGGCGGGCGGGCGGTATCGCACAGCGTATGTACCAGGCTGCCGACTTGGAGGACTTGCGGAATTTTCTGCACCAGCTGCCCGCCGACGAACCGCTGCTCGCCGTGGGACAAGGCAGCAATTTGCTGGTGCGCGACGGCGGTTATCGCGGCACGGTGTTGTTGATGGTGGGCGCGCTGACCGAGTTGCGCATGGAGGGCGAAAACATCTACGTGCAAGCCGGTGTGGCGGGTGCAAAGCTGGCGCGTTTTGCCGCTTTGAATAACTTGTGCGGCGCGGAATTCTTTGGCGGCATCCCCGGCACGCTGGGCGGCATGTTGGCGATGAACGCAGGGTGTTACGGCAGCGAGACCTGGCAGAAAGTGGTGCGCGTGCAGGTGTTGACGCGGACGGGCGAATTGCTGGAACGGATGCCTGCCGAGTATGAGGTGGGGTATCGGCATGTAGCTTTGTTGGGGAAGGGTGAAGAGGGAAGGGAGAAGGGTGGGAAGGCTGCGCAGCAGGAAGGTTTTACCCTTCCCCCTTCTCCCTTAACCCTTAACCAAGAATTTTTCGTCGGTGCATGGCTGCATTTTGAACAGGGCGATGCCGAAGCTGCACGGCAGGAAATGAAAGCATTGCTGGAAAAACGCAACGCCAGCCAGCCGCTGGATTTGCCGAATGCCGGTTCGGTGTTTCGCAATCCTCCGGGAGGTTTTGCGGCGAAGTTGATCGAAGGTTGCGGACTGAAAGGCAAGCGCATAGGCGGCGCGCAGGTGTCGGAGAAGCATGCCAACTTCATCGTGAATGTGAATGACGCAACAGCGGCGGATATTGAAAATTTGATAGAAGAAGTACGGGCGACGGTGTTGCAGCAGACGGGGGTGGATTTGCACCCCGAGGTGCGCATCTTGGGAGAGAAAACAATTTAGCCACAGAGACCACAGAGTACACAGAGAAATCATCTGCACACATTCTCTGTGATCTCTGTGTCCTCTGTGGCAGGTTTGAGGTGTTGAATGAATGAAATGAAAAAATTCGGAAAAGTAGCTGTGCTGTTCGGCGGACGTTCCGCCGAGCGCGAAGTGTCGTTGAAAAGCGGCGCGGCGGTGTTGGCCGCGTTACAGCGCAGCGGCGTGGATGCGCATGCCTTCGATCCGGCGCAGCGCGATTTGCATGAGTTGCGCGACGAAAAATTCGACCGCGTGTTCATCATTTTGCACGGGCGTTTCGGCGAGGACGGCACGGTGCAGGGCGCGCTGGAGTTGATGGGCATTCCCTACACCGGCAGCGGCGTGATGGCTTCGGCCATCGCGATGGACAAGTGGCGCACCAAGCTGATCTGGCAGGCGGCGGAGCTGCCTGTCCCGGATTACGAAGCGCTGACCGCGCCCACCGACTGGGACGCGGTGGCGAACCACCTCGATCTGCCTTTGTTCATCAAGCCTTGCAGCGAAGGTTCCAGCGTGGGCGTGACCAAGGTCAAGACCGTGGAAGATTTGCCCGCCGCCTATGCCGAAGCGGCGAAGCACGACAAGGTGGTGATCGCCGAAAGTTTTGTCGGCGGCGGCGAATACACGGCGAGCATTCTGAACGGGCGCGCGCTGCCGGTCATCAAGATCGAACCGGCGAATGAGTTCTACGATTACGAAGCGAAATATTTGCGTGACGATACGACCTACCGTTGCCCGAGCGGTTTGAGCGAGGAGGACGAAGCGCAGATGCAGCGCCTGGCGTTGCGGGCATTCTCGCTGATCGGCGGACAAGGTTGGGGGCGCGTGGATTTCCTGCGCGGCGAAGACGGCAAGCTGTATCTGCTGGAGATAAATACCGCGCCCGGCATGACCGACCACAGTCTGGTGCCGATGGCGGCGCGTCAGGCGGGCATCAGTTTCGAGCAACTGGTGGTGCAGATATTGGAAGGTGCGCATGTGGGATAACACGCCACTGCTGCGACACATCACCCACCTGCTGTTCGGTATCAGCTTGGGCTTGGTGTTGTACGGCGCGGTGCGTTACGTGTTGCGCTTGCCGGTGTTCCCGTTGCGCGCGGTGGAGTTGGTCGCCGCGCCGCAGCGCGTGGCGACGGAGCAGATTGAAAAAATTGTGCGCGAGCAGATCAGCGGAAATTTTTTCACGGTCGATCTGGATCGCACGCGGCAGGCGTTCGAGCAATTGCCGTGGGTGCGCAAAGTGAGCGTGCGGCGCAAGTTTCCGTGGAGTCTGGAAATTGAAATTGAAGAGCAGGTGGCGCTGGCGCGCTGGAACGCGATGGCGTTGGTGAACACGCACGGCGAAGTGTTTGTTGCGCGCACGGAACAGGTGCTGCCCGCCTTTATCGGGCAGCCCGATACTTCGGCGCAGGTGGCGCAGGTGTATGGCGAATTGAATGCCGCGCTGCAACCGATGCAGCAGCAAATTGTGCAGATCAGTTTGTCGCCGAGATTTGCGTGGCAGGTGAAGCTGGACAACGGCATGGTGCTGGAGCTGGGGCGCGAGCAGATGCAGCAGCGTTTGTCGCGTTTTGTCGCGGTGTATCCCTACAGTCTGGCGGCGATGGAGCGTCCGGCCAACCACGTGGATTTGCGCTACCGCAACGGCTTCGCGGCATATCTGCCGGGCGGCAATGTTTGATGAAGTGGTAAAGGAATAGCGATGAGCAAGAACCGAGAGAACAAGCATTTGATCGTTGGGCTGGACATCGGCACGTCGAAGATTGCGTGCATCGTCGCCGAGATCAGGCCGGAAGGCACGCTGGAAGTGATCGGTGCGGGCATGCACCAGTCGTCCGGAATGAAGAAGGGCATGGTGGTGAACATCGACGCGACGGTGGGCGCAATCCAGCGCGCGCTGGAGGAAGCCGAGTTGATGGCGGATTGCAAGATCAAGGAGGTTTACACCGGCATCGCGGGCAGCCACATCAGGAGTTCCAACGCCAACGGCATGATCAAGATCAAGGACAAGGAAGTGGCGCACACCGACATCGTGCGCGCCATCGAGACCGCCAGTTCGATCAGCCTGCCGGGCGACCAGCAGATGCTGCATATCATCGAACAGGAATTCAGCATTGACGGGCAGGGCGGCATCAAGAAGCCGCTGGGTATGAGCGGCATGCGGCTGGAGGTGGAAATACACATCGTCACCGGCGCGGTGTCGGCGGTGCAAAACATCTTGAAGTGCATACACCGTTGCGGGCTGGAAGTGAACGAGATGATTTTGCAGCCGCTGGCATCGAGCAAGGCGGTGCTGGCCGACGACGAAAGGGAGCTGGGTGTATGCCTGATCGACATCGGCGGCGGCACTACCGATGTGGCGGTGTTTACCGGCGGTGCGATCCGCCACACGGCGGTGATCCCCATCGCGGGCGACCAGATCACCAACGACATCGCGATGGCGTTGCGCACGCCGACCAAGGATGCCGAGGACATCAAGATCAAATACGGCTGCGCCTTGCGGCAACTGGCCAACGATGCGCCCATCGAAGTGCCCGGCGTGGGCGAACGCAGCGCGCGCACCTTGTCGCGGCAGACGCTGTCGGAAGTGATAGAGCCGCGCGTGGAAGAGCTGTATTCGCTGGTGCAGCAGGAATTGCGCCGCAGCGGGTTCGAGGATTTGCTGTCGTCCGGCATCGTGCTCACCGGCGGCAGCAGCGCCATGCAGGGCATGATCGAGCTGGGCGAGGAGATTTTTCACATGCCGGTGCGGCTGGGTTTGCCGCGCAATATCGGCGGTTTGTCCGACGTGGTGAAGACACCGCGTTACGCCACGGGTGTGGGTTTGTTGATGTACGGGCTGGAGCAGTACCAGCGCAACGAAGTGACGCGGGTCAATTCGGGATCGTTCAAGGATGTGTTGGCAAATATGAAGACGTGGTTTCAACGCAATTTTTAACATTGGCAGTTCGGGTTCTGTTTTGCAATTTTTAAAGGAGAAATACTATGTTTGAACTGATGGATGCACAGCCGCAGGGCGCAGTAATCAAAGTGGTTGGTGTGGGCGGTTGCGGCGGCAACGCCGTGGATCACATGATCGAGCAGGGTGTGCAGGGCGTTGAGTTCATCGTGATCAATACCGACGCGCAGGCGCTGCGCCGCAGCAAGGCGCGCGTGCAGTTGCAGATCGGCGCAAACCTGACCCGGGGTCTGGGCGCGGGTGCCAAGCCAGAGATCGGCCAGGCCGCAGCGGAAGAAGACCGCGAGCGCATCGCCGAGATCATCGGCGGCGCGCACATGGTGTTCATCACCGCCGGCATGGGCGGCGGCACGGGCACTGGCGCGGCTCCCATCGTGGCGCAAGTGGCGAAAGAGTTGGGCATCCTCACCGTGGCGGTCGTCACCAAGCCGTTCGCGTTTGAAGGCAAGCGCATGACGCTGGCGCAGACCGGCATCGAAGAATTGGCCGTGCATGTGGATTCGCTCATCATCGTACCGAACGCCAAGCTGATGGAGGTGTTGGGCGGCAAGACCACGCTGCCGGAAGCGTTCAAGGCGGCCAACGGCGTGCTGCAAGGCGCGGTGGCCGGTATCGCCGAAGTCATCAATGTGCCGGGCATGGTGAATGTGGACTTCGCCGACGTGTGCACGCTGATGTCCGAGAACGGTATGGCGATGATGGGTGCGGCTTCCGCTTCCGGCGAAGGCCGCGCACAGCGCGCCGCCGAGCAGGCTATCGCCAGCCCGCTGCTGGAAGATATGGATCTGTCCGGCGCGCGCGGCGTGCTGGTCAACATCACCTCCAGCAGCAATCTGACTCTGGACGAACTGCACGAAGTGATGAACTGCTTCCAGTTTGCAGCGAGCGAAGCGACCGTGATCGTCGGTTCGGTGTTCGACGAATCCATGGGCGAAGAATTGCGCGTGACCATCGTCGCTACCGGTCTCGGCGCACCGCTCGCACGCAAACAGCCGAAGCCAGTGCTGGCATACGAGAAGCAGCAACGCACCGGAACCTACGATGCCGCTCCGGCAGTGAATTACAGCGAACTGGATATGCCCGCCGTAATCCGCACTGGCCGTCACCGCGAAGCGGTGGAAGCGATGAAACAATCCGGGGTCGAAACGCTGGATATTCCGTCGTTCTTGCGCAAACAGGCGGATTGAAGTTCGTAGGGTGGGTAAACAGCGTCATCGTTTGCCCACGCGGTGCGCTTATGTTGGTTTTGGGCATGGCCGCAACGTGATCCGGGCAAACAGAGAGGGTCATTAAAATGTCACAAATCAGTCGCATTGAATGGACAGAAGCAACATGGAATCCGACGGTGGGATGCACCAAGATTTCTGCTGGCTGCAAGCATTGCTATGCAGAAGCAATGGCAGTGCGTTTACATGCCATGGGTACATCTGGATATGAACATGGCTTCAAGTTGACGGTGCTGCCTGATCGCTTGACTGAGCCTATGCGTCGCAAGAAGCCGACAGTTTACTTCGTGAACTCTATGTCAGACCTCTTCCACAAGAGCATACCGGATGAATACATAGAGCAAGTTTTTGATGTGATCGCGCGCAGTCCACAGCACACATTTCAAGTGTTGACCAAACGAGCGGAACGCATGGCCATTTATTTCCGCAATCGCGCAGTGCCGCGTAATGCGTGGCTTGGCGTGACGGTTGAGGATCGTAAGGATGGTGTACCTCGGATTGACAAGCTGCGCGAGATTGATGCAAGTATCCGCTTCCTGTCGGTAGAACCACTTCTTGAGGATATTGGCGAGGTTAATCTGACTGATATTCATTGGGTAATAGTTGGCGGCGAATCTGGGCCGAAGGCACGACCAATGAAGCCGGAGTGGATTGATCCAATTCGTCAGCAGTGCGAAGAGTCTGGCGCTGCATTTTTCTTCAAGCAATGGGGAGGCTGGGGAGCGGATGGCGTGAAGCGCGCAAAGAAACAAAATGGTCGCCAGTTGCATGGCCGCACATGGGACGACATGCCAGCTTTACAGCAGTTCATATAGTCAATGGCATCTGACGATAAATATCTTTGGCAAATTGGCTCACCGCCGCCAATTTTGGATCGACACAGTCAAACCAAACATAATATTGTAGAAGATTACGTCAGGCGCTATGTTCTGAAGCTGATGGCGCAGGCCAACATTCCAGAGCTTCGATTGACATTAATTGATGGATTCTGTGGTGGAGGATGCTACCAAACAGAAGCAGGTGACATAGCAGATGGTTCGCCGCTGTTGATGATGCGAGCGGTACGTGAAGCCAGAATGTTGCTTAATCAAGATCGCCGAATTCCTCGCAATATTAACGTCGATTTTTTATTTGTGGATATTTTGCAGGACACTACCAACCATTTGCGTCACTGGCTGGCTGCACGGCAACAAGAAAATGCAATTGACCTTCTTGATTACAACAGAGCTAGAGTAATCACCAATAGTTTTTTTGCGGAACTTCCAAAAATTGTTGACACAATTCAGAAGCGAAAAAAGGGCGAACATGCCATTTTTGTTCTTGACCAGTACAGCTACAAAGACATTCCTTTCCCTGAGATTTCAGGTATTTTGAAAACTCTCAAAGGTGCGGAAGTCATTATGACTTTCAATGTCGATAACCTTACCACGTACTTGTCAGATTACGCCGCCAACCGTAAGCCGCTGGAAACTATTGGTCTCGATAACTATGTTCCCTGGGAGCAAATTAAAACACTTAAAGCTACTCAAAAAAGAGAATGGCGAAGGATTTTGCAACGCTATTTAGCTCATGGCATAAAGTGCGAATCTGGGGCTGAGTTTATGACGCTGTTCTTTGTAAAGCCTCATGGCACGAACTCGTGGGGCTATTGGTTGATCCATTTATCAAATCACTACCGCGCACACGAAGTAATGAAATCTCTTCATTGGGAACATGCTACTGACTTTGGACATGAATTGGAGCCGGGCATTTTTGAATTTGGTTATAACGCCAACAAGGATGGCGAATATACAGGGCAAGATACTTTCGAGTTTGGTGAGCCGCAATCAAAGGAAGCATGTATCGAGGGTGTAAGAGAACATTTTGGGAGGCAAATATTTGCATTGAAAAAACCCATTCGGGTCGGAGAATTATTTCAGGGTTGTGTGGGTCAATCTACCGCAGCAGAAACGCACTTGATGGACGCGACCAGACGACTACATTCGTCAAAGGATATTGTTGTTGCTTCCAAGGATGGCAGCATACGCCGTCCCTCTAAAACTTATCGGGCTGATGATGTGATCGAACCGTCCCGGCAAATAATACTTATCTGAAAATTTGACCACGTTTGTTGAAAAATGAGTTTTATGTAATCCAATACAGTACCAACATAAAGCGATGAGCCTAGAGTTGTTGGTTTTTGTGTTTCGGAAGGTTAGGTGAGAACGCGGAATTTGATTGTTCCTACTGGAGCACTTTGTTTGAAGCCAGTAAATACGCCATTCTCCATCTGTATCAAGTTGTAGATCGCGATTTGACGGGCGTTGCGGATCAGGCGAACGGGGCGGGCATAGAGAAGCGGCGAATCTTGCTATGTTAAACTCCATGCAGTTATTGTTAGGTAATAGTAAATGGTCAAGCAGCGCACATTAAAGACGGTGGTGCAGGCGACGGGGGTCGGACTGCATTCGGGCGAGAAGGTTTATCTGACTTTGCGTCCGGCGGCAATCGACAGCGGCATCGTGTTCCGTCGCGTCGATTTGGCGAACTCACCCGACATCCGCGCCGAAGCACATGCGGTGAACGACACGCGCCTTTCCACGTGTCTGGAATCGCACGGAGCCAGGGTGGCGACGGTGGAGCATCTGATGTCGGCCATGGCGGGGCTGGGAATCGATAACGCCATCGTCGAGTTGACCAGCCCTGAACTGCCCATCATGGACGGCAGCGCGGGCACGTTTATCTTTCTGCTACAGTCGGCGGGCATCGTCGAACAGGCGGCGGCCAAGAAATTCATCCGTATCAAAAAAGTCGTGGAAGTGAAAGACGGCGACAAGTGGGTACGCTTCGAGCCTTTCAACGGTTACAAGCTGAGCTTCACCATCAATTTCGCCCACCCGGTGTTTGCCAATACCAAGCAGAATGTCACGGTTGATCTGGGCACGCATTCCTACATCAAGGAAGTGAGCCGCGCCCGCACCTTCGGTTTCATGCAGGATGTGGAGAACATGCGCGCGCAGGGCTTGGCCTTGGGCGGCAATCTGGATAACGCCATCGTGATGGACGAGTACCGCGTCATCAATCCAGACGGGTTGCGTTTTGAGGACGAGTTCGTCAAACACAAAGTGCTGGATGCCATCGGCGATTTGTATCTGCTCGGGCATCCACTGATAGGTGCATTCTCCGGTTTCAAATCGGGGCATGCCCTGAACAACGCCTTGTGCCGCGCCTTGCTGGATGACGAGACGGCGTGGGAGATGAAGACATTCAGCAAGCCGGAAGAGGCTCCCGACTTCCTGCGCCTGCAATTACAACCCGCCTAGATAGTCAAACCGGTGCTGATTCGATTTGCACTGTTGATTTCCGCGCTGCTCATCGCTGCATTGCTGGCGGCCTTCCTGTTTACCCGCGACGCGCGCTATTTCCGTCTGGCCATTCAGGTCGGCAGATTCATTCTGTATGTGTTGTTGGTGTTTGCGGCGCTGTATCTGCTGGAGAGGTTCGGCTTGGTGGCTTGGCGGGTGTTCGTCTAACGGGCATGCCCGTTTCCCTCACCTCAATCCTCTCCCGCAAGCGGGCGAGGAGGCAAACGAATCGCCGAGCGAAATTTCTTCAACGTTTTGCCAGACGGCGCAATGCGTTTCTAAGCGGGCTTTCCTGCAAGTTGAGAACCAGATTTTCCAGCTCTTTTTTGCCCTTGTTGCCTACTGTTCTGCGGGGCGGAATGACGGGCGCAATACGGCTGCGGACTTGCACGCGAATTTGAATTCCAGTAACCTGAATTCCCCTTGCTTCAAATGCGGACATCATTTCCGGGCTGATTTGGCGTAATTTCGCGGCCACCGCGCCGTTGTCTGCCGAGATAATCAGCGTTTGTCCGTGCAACTGCATCACGCGGCTGGCTTGAATAAGCGTGGCGGGGGCGATTTGCTGATAGTGATTTTGCATTGCGGCCAAAACCTTGGCTCGTTGCGAGAGTTGCCGCAGGCCTTGATTGGTTTCCAGAAATGCAGTCAGGCGAAGTGTCACGGTAAGTTGAGGACTTCTAAAAGGGGCAAGTTCGTGAATGTTATTCTAGTTTCGAATCGATTTGCAAAAGCACGCAGTGTCACGTTGACGGGAACGCATGTTCTGGTGGCGGGAATGCTGGCGTTAGTCCTGTTTATTGCGGCTGTATTGAGTGCGCAGTATGCCATTGTGCGGTTGCAGCCCGGCGCTATCAGCAATGAGCTGAAAGTCTGGCTGGCGAGCGCGCAAGAGGCCGAGCAAGAGAAACAACAAACCTATTTGCGGCAGAGTCTGGATGCGATGGCGGTCAGCCTTGGGCAGATGCAGGCGCAACTCCAGCGTCTGGATGGTTTGGGTGCACGCTTGACCAAGCTGACTGGAATGAAAACCGAAGACTTTTCTTTCGGACAAGTGCCCTCGCAGGGGGGGCCGTTTATTCCCGCCCCTAACCAGAAAGAAATTTCATTGGAATCGATGCAGCAGCAGCTGGATGGTCTGGGCGCATTGCTGAGTGATCGCGGCGATAAGCTGGTGGCGCTGGAAACATTGCTGCAGCAGGATCGCCTTGACAAGAAGATGTTGCCGTCTGTTGCGCCGATCACTGCCGCCTGGTATTCCTCCAATTTCGGCTGGCGTCTCGATCCTTTTACCGGAAAGAGTGCAATGCACGAAGGGGTGGATTATATGGTGCCGCAGGGTACGCCCATCTATGCCTCGGCCAGCGGCGTGGTGGTGTTCGCGGATACCCATCCCCAATATGGTAATATGATCGAGATTGATCACGGCAATGATGTTGTCACGCGCTATGCCCATGCTTCAAAATTGCTGGTCAAGGTCGGGCAAGTGGTACGGCGCGGAAACGAGATCGCCCTCTCGGGCAGCACGGGCCGCTCTACCGGCCCACACTTGCACTTTGAAGTGAGATACAAAGGCATCGCCCAAAACCCGGTACGCTTTCTGCAAAAAGCAGCCAGTTAATGCGATTGACTTCGTAATCAGGGTGAGGTGTGTGCCTCACCCTTTTTTATTTGTTCGTAATAACAGCCCAAGAAAATAACAGCATGATCTCCAAATTGTTGAAATCCGTATTCGGCAGTCGTAATGACCGCTTGCTTAAACAATATCGCCAGAGCGTAGTGCGCATCAATGCGCTGGAGGCTGAAATCTCGGCCTTGTCGGACGAACAATTGCAGGCCAAAACGGCAGAATTCAAACAGCGCGTGCAAAAAGGTGAATCGCTGGATGCGATTTTGCCGGAAGCGTTCGCCGTGGTGCGCGAAGGCGGCAAACGCGTGTTGCAAATGCGCCACTTCGATGTGCAGTTGATAGGCGGCATGGTGCTGCATTACGGCAAGATCGCCGAAATGCGCACGGGCGAGGGCAAAACGCTGATGGCGACTTTGCCGGCCTACCTGAACGCCTTGTCGGGCAAAGGCGTGCATGTGGTGACGGTGAACGACTACCTGGCGGCGCGCGATGCGGAATGGATGGGGCGTTTGTACCGATTCCTCGGGCTGTCGGTCGGGGTCATCCTGACCAGCATGGAGCATGCGGACAAACAAACGGCCTACGGCGCGGACATCACCTACGGCACCAACAACGAATTCGGTTTCGATTACCTGCGCGACAACATGGCGGCGCAGGCGGATGAACGTTTCCAGCGCGGCTTGAATTTTGCCATCGTGGATGAAGTGGACTCCATCCTGATCGACGAGGCGCGCACGCCGCTGATTATTTCCGGCCAGGCGGAAGACAATCTCGATGTGTATCTGCGCATGGACAAACTGGTGCCGAGTCTGAAGCGTCAGGCGACAGAAGATGCACCCGGCGATTTCCATGTCGATGAAAAAAACCATCAGATTTTGCTTTCCGAAACGGGGCACGAGAATGCCGAAAAACTGCTGGCGCAAGCGGGAATGCTGCCCATAGGCGGCAGTTTGTACGACCCGGCCAATATCACGCTAATCCACCATCTGTACGCCGCGTTGCGCGCGCACAACCTGTTTTTCCTGGATCAACACTACGTGATCCAGAACGGCGAAGTGGTGATCGTCGATGAGTTCACCGGACGGCTGATGGCGGGACGGCGCTGGTCGGACGGTCTGCACCAGGCGGTGGAAGCCAAAGAAGGTGTGGCGATCCAGAAAGAAAACCAGACGCTGGCTTCGATCACGTTCCAGAATTATTTCCGCATGTACAACAAGCTGTCGGGCATGACCGGCACGGCGGATACCGAGGCCTACGAATTCCAGACGATCTACAACCTGGAAACAGTCATCATCCCGCCGCATCGCCCGACGATACGCAAGGATATGATGGACAAGGTCTATCTCAGCGCGCAGGAAAAATATGCGGCGGTGATCGCCGATGTGCGCGATTGTTACGAGCGCGGCCAGCCCGTGCTGGTGGGCACGACTTCCATCGAAACTTCCGAGTTGCTGTCCGGCTTGCTGGACAAGGCCAAGTTGCCGCATCAGGTGCTGAACGCCAAACAGCATGCGCGCGAAGCCGAGATCGTGGCGCAAGCCGGTAGTCCCAAGATGATTACCATCGCCACCAACATGGCCGGTCGCGGCACGGACATCGTGCTGGGTGGCAACGTGGAGAAGCCCATCGAGTTGGTGCGTATGGACGAGAGTCTGGATGCGGCGACGCGCGAGGCGCGCGTCGCCGAATTGCGCGCCGCATGGCAGCCGATTCACGAGCAAGTGATTGCCAGCGGCGGCTTGCACATCATCGGCACCGAACGCCACGAATCGCGGCGCGTGGATAACCAGTTGCGCGGACGTTCAGGCCGTCAGGGCGACCCTGGTTCCAGCCGCTTCTATTTGTCGCTGGAAGACCCGCTGTTGCGCATTTTCGCTTCCGACCGCGTGGCCGCGATCATGAACCGCTTCAAGCTGCCTGAGGGCGAAGCCATCGAGCATAGCTGGGTGACGCGCGCTATCGAAAACGCGCAGCGCAAAGTGGAAGCGCGCAACTTCGACATGCGCAAACAGATTCTCGAATACGACGATGTGGCCAACGACCAGCGCAAGGTGATTTACCAGCAGCGCTCTGAGTTACTGGAAAGCACCGACATCAGCGAAACCATTACCGCCATGCGCGAAGGGCTGTTGGGCGACATGTTTGCCGAATATTTGCCGCGCGGCAGCATGGAAGAACAATGGGATGTGCCGGGTCTGGAAAAAGCGCTGGCGGCGGAGTTCCAGTTGCATCTGGAGCTGGTGTGGTGGATGGAGCAGGACAAACAACTGGATCAGGACGGTTTGTTAACCCGCATCCTGGAGGCGGCGCAGCAGCAGTATCAGGCGAAAGTGGACATGGTCGGCGGCGAAGTGATGCACGGCTACGAGCGCATCGTCATGCTGCAAAGTCTGGACCAGCACTGGCGCGAGCATCTGGCGGCGCTGGATCATTTGCGCCAGGGCATTCATCTGCGCGGCTATGCGCAGAAAAATCCCAAGCAGGAATACAAGCGCGAAGCGTTCGAGTTGTTCTCGACCATGCTGGAAGCGATCAAGCGCGATGTGACGCAGACGCTGATGAATGTGCAGATTCGCAGCGAGGCCGATGTGGCGGCGGCGGAAGCGCCCCACGCCCCGGAAAATGTGCAGTATCATCATGCCGACTACGAAGAGGCGCTGGCATCAACCGACAAGCCGGCAGAGGAGCACAAACCTTTCGTTAGGACGAACGAGAAAGTCGGACGCAATGACCCCTGTCCCTGCGGCTCGGGAAAAAAATACAAGCAGTGCCATGGCAAATTGAATTGAAGCCAACAACTATAAAAGGGAGAAGGTAATGCCGATTGATAATCTGATTTTGCAAACTTTGCACAACTCGACCCTGACCGAAGAGTTGCGCGATGCCGAGATAGATGTTTTGGGCCAGATTTTTGAAGTCAGGGAATTCAAGAAGGGCGAGGCCTTGTTGCGTCCGGGCGAAGAAAAGCTGAAAAATGCGCTGATCATGCTGGCCAGCGGCGAAGTGGAAGCCACCGCCACACTGAACGGCGAACAAGCCACCCTGCACCTTCTGTTGCCCGGCGATCTGGCCGGTATCATCACTTTCTCTGGCGGCAACGTGTCGCAAATCAGCGCCACCGTGGTTGCAAAAACCGATTGCAAGGTGCTGCTGCTGGAGCGCTCCAGGTTCGAAGCGCTGATGAACACCCATCCGGCCATCGTTTACTACGTGATGCGCGGCATCGTGCGTTACACCCACGGTATCGTGCGCCGCATGAATGCCCAGTCGGTGGAAATGACGAACTATATTTACAAGACCCAAGGACGTTTTTAAGGATACTTTTCAATGCCGGTGAATCTCTCTGCGCCCGTCGCGGCAAATCTGTTGCCCGTTGCGGGCGTTTCTTTGGGCACTGCCGAAGCGGGCATCAAGCGCGCCGAGCGCAAGGACCTGCTGGTCATCAAGCTGGATGATGGTGCAACCGTTGCGGGTGTGTTTACCACCAACCGTTTTTGCGCCGCACCCGTCACGTTGGCCAAAGAACATCTGGCCGCGAATAGAGGCATCCGCGCCTTGATCGTGAATACCGGCAATGCCAACGCCGGAACCGGCGAGCAGGGGATGCAAGCCGCGCGCACCACTTGCGCCGAACTGGCGAAGTTGCTGGGCTGCGCGCCGGAACAAGTGCTGCCGTATTCCACTGGAGTCATCATGGAAGCGTTGCCGGTGGAGAAGATAATCGCCGGAATGCCGCAAGCAATCAGCAACCTGAAAGCTGACAACTGGTTCGATGCGTCACAAGCCATCATGACCACCGACATCGTGGCCAAGGCCGTGAGCAAGCAAGTGCAGATCAATGGTGCGACCGTCACTGTCACCGGCATGTCCAAAGGCTCGGGCATGATCCATCCCAACATGGCCACCATGCTGGGTTATATCGCCACCGATGCGACCATCGCGCAGCCGCTGTTGCAGCAAATAGTGAGCGAAGCCGCCAACCGTTCGTTTAACTGCATCACGGTGGATGGCGACACTTCCACCAACGACGCGCTGATGTTGATTGCCACGGGCAAGAGCGGCGTGACTATCAACGAATCGAACCGCGCAGCGATGCAAGCCGTCGTCACCGAAGTGGCGACCCTGCTGGCGCAAGCCATCGTGCGCGACGGCGAAGGCGCGACCAAGTTCATCACCATTAAAATCGAAGGCGGCAAAGACGAAGCCGAGTGCAAACAGATCGGCTACGCCATCGCGCATTCGCCCTTGGTCAAAACTGCGTTCTTCGCCTCCGATCCCAACCTCGGGCGTATCCTCGCCGCCATCGGCTATGCGGGCGTGAACGACCTCGATGTCGAGAAACTGAAGCTGTATCTCGACGACGTACTGGTGGCCGAAAACGGCGGACGCGCCGCGAGTTATCAGGAAGAAGACGGCCAGCGCGTGATGGGGCAAAGCGACATCACCATTCGCGTCGTGCTCAATCGTGGCGCGGTGAACGCCACGTTGTGGACCTGCGATTTTTCTTACGACTACGTGAAGATCAACGCCAGCTATCGGAGCTGATTTTTCAGGCACAACTGCCCTGAGAAGCGCGTCAATAGGCGATCTACACCATGCACTTGATGGAGATGGCCGAATCCATTGGCTTGCGGGCAAGTGGTCGTAAGTGAAATATGCAATCTGCACAAAAACAATCTAGCCACAGAGATCACAGAGCACACAGAGAGAACCCTGTTCGAGTGTTTTGTTATTCTCTGTGATCTCTGTGTACTCTGTGTACTCTGTGGCTGAATGCCTTTGACCTATGGACAAACTCGACCAATTTTTCACCCGCGCCGAAGGCCTGCTCGCCCGCTTGGAAAACGTGTTGCCCGGCGCGCAGCCGCAAGCACCCGATTGGCAAGCTGCCGCTGCCTTCCGCTGGGATCACCAGCAACGCACGCTGCATCCCGTGCCCAACTTTCAGCGCATCGCGCTCAGTGATCTGCTCGGCATAGCCGACCAGAAACAACGCATCCAGCAGAACACGTCGCAATTCGTGCGCGGTGGCACGGCGAACAATGTGCTGCTGTCCGGCGCGCGCGGCACGGGCAAGTCGTCGCTGGTTAAAGCGCTGCTCAATGAATACGCCGACCAAGGTCTGCGTGTGATCCAGATCGACAAGCAAGGCTTGATCGATCTGTCGCACATCGTCGGTCTGGTGCAAGGCCGCGCCGAGCGCTTCATCCTGTATTGCGACGACCTCTCCTTCAACGATGCCGAACCTGGCTACCAATCGCTGAAAGCCGCATTGGACGGCGATCTGGTGGCCTTCTCCGACAACCTGCTGATCTACGCCACCTCCAACCGCCGCCACCTAATGCCGGACTACATGCAAGACAACCTCGCCACCAAACACGTCGGTGACGAAGTGCATCCGGCAGAAAGTGTGGAAGAAAAAGTGTCGCTGTCCGAGCGCTTCGGATTGTGGATTTCGTTCTATCCGTTTACGCAGGATGAATATCTGGCGGTGGCCGCGCATTGGTTAGCGCATCACGGGTGGAAGCAGGGACTCACGGATGAAGTGCGAACGGCGGCGCTGCAGTGGTCGTTGATGCGGGGGTCGCGCAGTGGGCGAGTGGCGGGGCAATTTGCGAGGGATTGGTGCGGAAGGATGTAGCGAGGCGGTAGAACATGTAGGTTGGGTTAGCGGGTTTATCGCGTAACCCAACAATCAAAACTACCACCATACCGTTCGTCCTGAGTTTGCCGAAGGATGGGCGAAGCCCGCTGGATTGCCGGGGATGCCCGGCGGCAAGTTACTTTCTTTTGGCGAAGCAAAAGAAAGTGACTAGCTGTCGGGCTACCCCCGACGGTTTTGGTTTTGATTGGTAGGTCGGGTTTCAACCCGACATGTCGGGCTAAAGCCCGACCTACGCAGGAAAATTTAAGAGATACCATTGAGCCATCCCGCTGAAAAAACCAAAATCGTCGAAGTCTCCGCCGCCGTCCTGCAACGCCCTGACGGTTCATTCCTCCTCGCCCAACGCCCCCCCGATAAAATCTGGGCAGGCTACTGGGAATTTCCCGGCGGCAAGATCGAGCCGGGCGAGACCGCGCACGATGCGCTGGTACGCGAGCTAAAAGAAGAACTGGGCATCACGGTGCAAACCGCCTACCCGTGGCTCACCCGCGTGTTCACTTATCCGCACGCCACCGTGCGCCTGAATTTTTTTCGGGTGACTGAGTGGAGCGGCGAGTTGCATCCGCATGAGGGGCAGCAGTTTGCTTGGCAGAATTCCCTCTCCCCAACCCTCTCCCACAAGTGGGCGAGGGAGCCGATCACAGTTGCCCCTATTCTTCCCGCCAACGCCCCCATCTTGCGCGCACTGGAGTTGCCCGCTTTGTATGCCATCAGCAATGCCGCCGAGCTGGGCGTAGAGCTGTTCTTGATGAGGCTGCAAGCCAGTCTGGGTGCGGGTCTTCGGCTGGTGCAGTTGCGTGAAAAGAATCTATCCCGCGAAGCATTGCGCAAGTTGGCGCTGCGCGTGGTGGCGATGGCTCACGCGTGTGGTGCGAAGGTGTTGCTCAATGGTGATGTGGAGCTCGCGCAGGAAGTCGGGGTGGATGGCGTACATTTGACCTCGGCGCAACTCGCGGATATTTACGAGCGTCCCGCAATAGATTGGTGCGCGGCTTCTTGTCACAGCGTGGGAGAACTGCGTCGTGCGGAAGCGTTAGGTTGCGATTTCGCGTTGTTGTCTCCAGTATTGCCGACTCTATCGCATCCGGGTGTACATCATCTGGGCTGGGAGAATTTTGCCGCGATGGCGGCGGGTGCGTCTATTCCGGTGTATGCGTTGGGCGGTCTGGTGCATAAGGATTTGCGGACTGCGTGGCAGCACGGCGCGCACGGTATTGCGTTGATGCGTCAAGCGTGGTGATCGGTTTCCGGCAATTCCTGTTCGCGCTGTTCGACGCGATATTCCTCGTTCGCCCATTTGCCGAGGTCTATCATTTTGCAGCGTTCGCAGCAGAACGGGCGGAAGCGGTTGTTGGTGTCCCATACATGTTCTTTGCCGCAGTGCGGGCAGGTGACGATCAGCGGTTTACTCATTGCATGGAACAGAAGGTCAGGTCGAATGGCACGTCGCGGTTGTAGAGCGTGGTCTTGGCGGTGTAGTTGGCTTCGACGAAACGGATGTTGAGCGCGTATTTATTGGCGCTGATCTCGGGGATGCAGGGCAGATCGGGGTCGAGCGAGATGCGCAGCATCTGTGCCAGACGGCCGCCCTGCATTTGCTGGAACATGCCCTGATGGGCGACGAAGTGATGGACTTTGCAGCTTCCGCGCAGCAGGTTGAGCAGGATGGCGATAGCCTCGCTTAACGGCAGCAGGGGTTGTATCCACAAATTCAAATCGGCGCGCCGCAGGTCTTCGTGTTGGTGTTGCCAGTAGTGATACGAGGGGAGATCGAATTCGCAGACTCCGCCGGGAATGCTGGTGCGCTGCTTGATGCCCATCAGCCATTCGTTGTCGCGCAGGTGTTGGCCGATTTTGCCGCTCATGCTTAACAATGCGGCACTGACATTTTCAATTTTTGCCATCAGGCTATCCAGCGCATCTTCGGATATTTCAGGATTGTTGTGCAGTGCGTTGAGGACTTTTTTCTGTCGTTCCAGCTCTTGCAGCAGGTCGGATTTGAGATCGGCGCGGCAGGCGACTTCGAGTATCTCGAACAGAACATTCAGCGCGGCGTGGTGGTCGGCGCTTTCCGGGCTGGCGATGAAACGGGAAATGCGTGAGAAGAGATCCTCCAGACGCAGCATGGTGCGTACTCGTTCGTTGAGAGGAAACTCGTAATTGATCACGCTCGCCTGACTGGATTGTTGGGGTTGACTGGGTGCGAAAGATATAGGCAGTGCCGCATATCGTCAATCGGAATTCAGCGATTTATCAGGCTTTCGTGCAGTTTATTCACTTGGGCGCGCAAGCTGTCCATGTCGCTGCCGTTAAGGATAATGTCATTTGCGAGTTGCAGGCGCTGCTGTCTATCCATTTGTTGCGCCATGATGGCGCGCACGGCAGCTTCGGACAAATGGCTGCGTTGCATGGTTCGTTCGATCTGTTGCTGTTCAGGGCAATCCACCACGATCACGCGATGCAGCCAATCGCGGTAGCGCGTGCTTTCGAATAGCAGGGGCACGACAATCAAGGTGTAGGGGGCATCGCTTGGGGCAGAGGCCAGCGCCTTGGCTTGCGCCAGAATCAGCGGATGCAGGATGTCTTGCAGGCGGCGCTTGGCATCGCTGTCGGCAAATGCCAGTTCGCGCATTTTGGCGCGGTCGAGTGCGCCTTGGGCATCAATGAAGTTGTCGCCGAAAGCGGCTCGAATCGCAGCAATGGCTGTTCCGCCGGTCTGCGTGAGCTGGTGCGAAATCAGGTCGGTATCGACGATGCGCGCGCCGAGGTCGGCGAAAAGTTTGGCAACTGTGCTTTTGCCGCTGCCGATGCCGCCCGTTAATCCGATCAGCGGGTTCACTGGGCCAGCAGTTGCAGATAATTTTGCGTCAGTGTCTGTCCCCAGAACAGCGCGATCAGTCCGCCTCCGGCCAGATAGGGGCCGAACGGGATGGGGATGTTGCGACCATGTTTGGCGATGACGATGAGCGCGATACCGACCACGGCACCGACCAGCGAGGAAAGCAGAATAACCAGCGGCAGCAATTGCCAGCCCAGCCACGCACCGATGGCGGCGAGCAGTTTGAAGTCGCCGTAGCCCATGCCTTCCTTGCCGGTGACCAGCTTGAACAGCCAGTACACGCTCCACAAAACCAGATAGCCCGCAACCGCGCCGACGACGGCATTGGGTAGTGAGGTGAACGCGCCGTTGAGGTTGAACAACAGGCCGAGCCAGAGCAGGGGCAAGGTAATACTGTCGGGCAGCAACTGCGTGTCGAAGTCGATGAAGGTGAGTGCGATCAGCGCCCACACGAAAATGATGGCGGACAGTCCGGCCATCCCGAAACCGAAATGCCAGGCCGCGTAGGCGCTCAACAGGCCGCTGATCGCTTCGACAATCGGATAGCGCGGCGAAATGGCGGCAGCGCAGCCCGCACATTTGCCGCGCAGGAACAGGTAGCTGAGCACCGGAACGTTTTCCAGCGCGCTGATGGCGTGGCCGCAATGCGGGCAGGCGGAGCGCGGAACGATCAGGTTGTAAACCGGCGCTTGTTCCACAGTTTTCTCATTCAACTCGGCACATTGCTCATGCCATTCGCGTTCCATCATCTTCGGCAGACGATGGATGACGACATTGAGAAAACTGCCAACCAACAGGCCGATGAGGCCGGAACACAGGGCGAAGGTCAGAGGGGAGGATTGGAGTAAAAGCAGCATCGGGAATTACCTATAAAAAAGGCGCGGACTAAGCCGCGCCTGAATTGGAAAATGATAGTTAAACAACTTGCCCCATCTTGAAAATCGGCAAGTACATTGCAACCACCATGCCGCCAATCAATGTGCCAAGCACCACCATAATAATCGGCTCCATCAGGCTGGATAAGGCTTCCACTGCATCATCCACCTCGGCCTCATAGAAATCGGCCACTTTGGACAACATACTGTCGATAGAACCGGATTCTTCGCCGATGGCGACCATTTGCAGCACCATGCTGGGGAAAACGTTGGAATTGACCATGGCCGCATTCAAGCTACTGCCGGAGGTGACTTCGCGTTGAATCTGTTTGGTGGCATCGTAATACACTGCATTACCGGAAGCGCCGGCAACCGAGTCGAATGCTTCAACTAAGGGAACACCTGCGGCAAACATGGTGGACAGTGTACGTGTCCAGCGTGCGATAGTTGCCTTGCGAATCAATCCTCCGAAAATGGGAAGTTTAAGCATCAGCACATCCATGGCGCGCTGCATCTTTTTGCTTCGCTTCCATGTATAAAAGAACCAATATAGCCCCCCCCCGATTGTCCCGAAAATTGCCCACCACCATGCAACGACGAAATCAGAAATATTCATGATAAATAGCGTTGGCGCGGGCAAATCAGCGCCAAAGCTGCTGAATAGGTCTTTGAATGCCGGAATCACAAATATCATGATTATGGCCGTAATAACAAAAGCAACTACGATGATGGAAATAGGATAAAACAACGCCGATTTGATTTTTCCCTTGATGGCTTGAATTTTTTCTTTATAGGTTGCCAATCTATCCAGCAAGCTGTCCAAAATTCCCGCTGCTTCGCCTGCTCCGATCAGGTTGCAAAACAGCTCATCAAAATATAGCGGGAATTTGCGGAAGGCCTGTTCCAGACTGCTACCTGTTTCAACATCGGTCTTAATGTCGAGTAATAAACGCGCAACTGCCGGGTTGTCGTGGCCTTTGCCTACGATATCGAAGGCCTGCAGCAAGGGTACGCCGGATTTCAGCATGGTGGCGAGTTGGCGTGTGAACAGGGTAACGTCTTTTTCCGTGACTTGACCGCCGCCTTTGGAGCTCTTTTTGATCTTGGTAACGGTAATGCCCTGACGGCGCAGATGGGCGGAAATGCTGGCCTCACCCGCACCGCGCGTTTCACCTTTGACAATTTTTCCGGCCTTATCCTTGCCTTCCCAACTGTATTGAATCTCTTTAACAACTGCCGTAGGTCTATTGGTAGCCATTCTGTTACCTCGATTTATTTACCGGTATGGCGTGCTTTCAGTTGAATGCAGAAGCAACTCTGCAAGATTATAAATGTTAATTGGATGATGCATGTCATTGTTGCTGCTGTAAAGCGGCCTACGGGGTGTTGATTTTGTTTACTTGCGCGGGAAAGATACGGGCGATCTTGACCGCCCTGTCTTGCGTCTGGATGATTTCGATCGGATAGTTGCCTATCTTCAAACTGGTGCCAGCCTCGGGAATATCCTGCAGATGTTCGAGGATCAGGCCGTTGAGCGTTTTGGCTTCGCCGACCGGCAGATGCAGACCCAGTTTGCGGTTCAGCTCACGCAAACTGCTACTCCCTTCCAGCAACATGCTGCCATCATTCTGGCGCAAAAACTTTCCGGATTGGGAAGGCGACTGCGTGGTGAAGTCGCCGACGATTTCTTCCAGAATATTTTCCAGTGTAACCAGTCCGAGCAATTCACCGTATTCATCAACCACCAGTCCGAGGCGGGCATGGCGTTCCTGGAATTGCTGCAATTGTTTGAGCAAAGGCGTGTCGGACGGAATGAAATAGGGCTCGTACAGAATTTCACGCAGTTGCGCCACATCCAGCCCGGTTTCCTGAAGCAGGGGCAGCACGCGTTTAATATGCAACACGCCGACGATATTGCTTTGCGCATCGGTATAAGCGGGCAACAGCGTGTGGTGACATGTGATGATCTGGTGGCGTAACTCGACCGGATCGGCGTTGATGTCCAGCGCCTCGATTTGATTGCGGGGAACCATCACGTCGTTCACGGTGATGCGTTCCAGATCAACCAGATTCAGCAGCATTTTCTGGTGTTTACGCGGCAGGAAATTTTCGGCTTCCAGAACCAAAGAACGCAATTCTTCCAGATTCATTTTCTGGTGGCTACGGTCGGTTTGAATCTGGATGCGCAACAGCCACAACATGCCGCGCACCAGCGCAGTGGCGATGAAAACTACCGGGTAAAACAACTTGATGAGAAAAGATAGCAGGTAACTCGAAGGCAGGGCGACGCGTTCCGCATGGCTGGCAGCGACGATTTTGGGCATGATTTCGCTGAGCACAAGGATGGCGAAGGTGATGGTCAGCGAGCCGATCAGCAGAGCTGAACTGTTATCGTGTCCGAACATGCGCAAAACAATAATTTCAGTCAAGGTCGCAGCAGCCACGTTGAGCAGTGTATTGCCGAACAGGATAGAGCCTAGCAACTTATCGGTTTGCGCGAGCAAGCGCGCAGTGAGCTTGGCGCTCTTGTTGCCTTTGCGCACCATATGGTTCAGGCGATGGCGGTTGATTGCCATCATGCTGGTTTCGGACGCAGAGAAAAATCCCGAAAATATCAGAATGATAACCAGCGCGATGAACAGCGTGCCCAGTGAGAAATCGTCCAAAGCGAACAGCCTAGAATAATGCGATGGGTGGAGTATCGGGTAAGGGCGGGAGCAGTGTCAACGCAACTACCATTCCCTGAACGTCAGTCCGACCCCGAATGCGGTTTGATTGTAGTTGTAATCAATCAGGCTGCTCCCGTAGCCGGAAGAGAATTGCAGGCTCAGCCGCGACAGATGGGCGATATGCACCGGGGTTGACCAGTTCAGTTCAAAATAGCCGCGAGGCCGCCCTAAATTCATGTTGCTGCGCAACAGCAGTATTACTTCGTCTTCGCTGTCCGGCGACCAGTGCGCTTCCATGTCGGCCACGCCGATATATTTTGTAATGTCCGGGTTGTCGTCTTGAGCGGCGGACTCGGGCAAGCGCCACCAGCCGCGCCCCAACACATAGACATCGTCCCATTCCCAGCCGCCTTGCAGGTACAGGCGGTTCCAGCTGCGCGAATCGGGATTCTGTCTGCCATTGGACTGATGCGCCAATCCCAGATTGAGCATTTTCCATCCTCTGTCGTTGTTCAAGCCAAAAGTGCCTATCAGTTCGGGCTCATAGTTGGTCTCGCGGAAAGGCGAAGACACTGTCGAGTTGAACAATTGCCAATAGGATTGCTGGGTATAAGCAGCCCACAAGCGGAAATTCTGGAAATTCAAAAAATGGATACCGCGATAATTGCCGACTTCCGACTTTACACTGAACTGAAATTTCAGTTCGTCGTGCTGGTAATCGTAGGGAGTCGTTACCGCATGCAATGGGGCGGGCGAAGAGGGTGTGGCGTTGATGCTGGAAACATGGTGAATCAGCACATAGTTTTTGCGGTGCGGTTCCAGGCGGCGCACTCCGCCGCTGTCCGGGTTGCCGTTGCCGTCCAGATCCCAGGCGCGAGTCAGAAAAGATCGCTGCGTGTATTGCGTTCCGGTGATCGTGTCGAAACAGGCCAGGCGCGCGGTTTCATTCAGCATGTCGGCGCATTCCTTCAAACTGGGCTTGGCCGCGCAAGCGGCGCTGGCGAGCGCAATCAATACTGTTGAAATACCGGTCAACAGAAGCCGAGTATTGGCTCGGCTCATCGCGAAGTATCTCTGCGGTTTGACCACAGCATCAGCGCGATACCCGCCACCACCATGGGCAAGCTCAACCATTGCCCCATGCTCACGCCGAATGTCATCAGACCGAAAATTCCGTCGTCGGGATTGCGCGTGAACTCGCCGAGAAAACGGAAGCTGCCGTAGCCGATCAGGAATAAACCGGATACCGCTCCCACCGGGCGCGGCTTGCCGGAATAAAGCCAGAGCAGAGCAAACAGCGCGACACCTTCCAGCCCGAACTCGTAAAGCTGCGAAGGATGGCGCGGGATACTGTCCACCTGCGGAAACACCATCGCCCACGGCACATCGGTCGGCCGTCCCCACAACTCGCCGTTGATAAAGTTGCCGATGCGCCCGAAAGCCAAACCGGGCGGCACCAGCGGCGCAATGAAATCCATCAACGCCAGCCATTGAATATTTCGGCTGCGCGCGAACAATACCATCGCCAGCAACACGCCGAGAAATCCGCCGTGGAACGACATGCCGCCTTCCCACACCGCGAGAATCTTCAGCGGATGCGAAAAGTAATAAGCCGGATTGTAGAACAACACCTCGCCCAAACGCCCGCCCAGCACCACGCCGAGCACGCCGAAGAACAATAAATCGTCGAGGAATTTATCGTCCCATCCGGTGCGGTTCAGGGCATGCAAGCGCAGCCTGCCCAGCCCGATAAAACAGGCAAAGCCGAGCAGATACATCAGCCCGTACCAATGGATACCGAATGAACCGAGATGGATAGCGACGGGGTCGAATTGCGGGTGGGTCAACATGGGGTGCGAATTTACCACAAGGAAATAAAATTATTAGCCTTCGAAATGCGCATCGCTGTATTTACGCAATATAACGAGGTTTGGAATTGGTCGCGTGAATTTGAAAATACAACTCACTCGCAAGCCAGAAAACACGCCATTCTCCAAACAACGCATGGCGCAGAACGCCTATCGACGGGCCTTGCCAAGCAGTTATGTATTTTGAATAACCGAAATGCCACAACAACTTCAAGGTCATTGACAGCCCACAAGCCAGCATGTGACAGTGCGCCCGCTTGGCGGAGGAAACTAAAAATAATCGGCATTCAATATTCCAAAGGGGTAGCGATGAGTACGTTATTGTTTTGGGCAACAGGCAACAGGCAACAGGCTCGGATGCAAAACATCGAATGACACAGTGGCTGGCGAAGCTGTTTGTCGTGCTTTCTCTAGTGGTATCTTGTGAAGCGCTGGCTACGGTGGAGTCTGTCCCGCCCGAACAAAAGTGGGCTGTAGCGGCTGGCGTAAATGCCCTTTGGAATATTAGTTTTTACCAGCCTTCCAAGTCAGAAGCCTGTCTGTTCTTTTACAATAATTTGGTTATCCAAGGGGGTTATTCACCCCATACTTACATCGGAGATGACGGTACTTATTGCAGATGGACCAACTTCTTTGACCACGGAGGTGTCTATGCGCAACAAGGCATCTATTGGTCTGAATATGCTTGCCCTGTCCCCAAGGTCAATCCTGATGTGCCATATATATATCGCCCCGCCACCAATACGTGCGAACGCGAAGCTCAGAAAATCTACACACTAGCACTGACTCCCAAAGAAGCCACTATCGAACCGGGCAAGCAATTTTTGTTCACCGCGATAGTGGTGGATCAAGACCTCAAACTGCCGAGCGAGTCTATCCCGGTCAACATCGAGGTGAAGGTTGACCCCAAGAGCGGCGGGCACGACCACGGCGACTCGTCACGCCCCAAAGGCAGCGTTTCTCCAACTTCCGGCAATAACGTATTCGGAGTCGAATTTAAATCGACCGATGTTTCAGGCACGCACACCATCACGGCCAAGTGCGACCAGTGCGTGAACCAGACTGCAACGGCGGTGGTGACGGTTAAGGTGGATGGGTTGATACCGATTCCTTCGTCGGCCTTTTATGCGCTTGAAGAGCCCGATCCAGATCGCCCGAGCCAAACAAAACACATCGGGGAAACTGACAAGCACTCTGAAAACCACTTCCTTAAACCGAATGCAGTGCAAGAGTTGTTGGAAATTGCGATGAAATATCACACCCAGCAAGAGTTCCAGATTCTAAACTACGCCACCAACAAGCGAGTGCCGCCACTGCCGTTGTATGTCAACGATGCCAGTTTGGAATGGGGCGGCAAGTTCGACTTGTCCGGCACTTGGACAGGATCTCACGCGGAACACAAACGCGGCGCAAGTGTTGATTTGCGTGCCAATGATACTTTCGGGGCGATTCCTGCTGCGGCATTCGAGGATTTTGAAGTTGTGTTGCGTAGGGTTCTAACTAACAACACCAATATTCCAAATTATCGCAAGTTTCTCCGCGAATGCACCGCCGACCCCAATCCCGAAACACATCCGAAGGCCCCCCAGCACAAGCGGTTGTCCAAGAACTACTGCGCCAGCCAACTGGACGGTACGCTAGACAGCAACCGCCATTACCATCTTCGTCTGAAGGAGTAAAACATGAAAAGCACAATTACTTGCATAGCAGCCCTTATCCTGCTCACGATTTCCGCGCAAAGCATGGCAGGTCTCAGACCCGGCGAAGGGGTCGAACGCGATCCGGCTACAGGAAACTACACCGCCCACTTTTGGGAAGACGACGGCGAGGGTGGAAGAATAA
Organism: Sideroxydans sp.; assembly: GCA_028710605.1. Classification (GTDB taxonomy): domain Bacteria; phylum Pseudomonadota; class Gammaproteobacteria; order Burkholderiales; family Gallionellaceae; genus Sideroxyarcus. The sequence goes on along the minus strand of JAQTTU010000006.1, from coordinate 74,698 downwards.
CCACCGCCGTGCTTGATACCGCAACCAGAATCGAGCCGACCGTGTTTTCGACCTTTACGTTCTTTCGGGGCATGAATGTGCGCTATGCATATAAACTCAGTAATGCTGCCAAAGCGATTCAGCCGATTCATAGCATTGATCTATATGGGCTACCCATCAATGCCCGTCTGTTGGATAGTGATCCTATTACAGCAAGCGACAATGCGGTGCTGCTTGAATTTTTTGAAACGTCTATGCATTCGCCGTCAGAGGGCAAGTGGGTAGGGACGGGCGCGCGCAACAGCGAGTCGCTCAATATTGGTTGGTATTGCCGGAGCTGGAATGACAGCATACAAAACCACGACACATCTCGCGGCATCCAACCCGGAACCTCTCTCGCGGGTTTCTGGTATGCCAGCCCGGATTTGCCCGGCATTTTTGTTGCCCAGCTTTTCGGGAATGTTAAATACCACGAATTCGATTTTGCTGGCGAGGGACCATATTACGGTGATACGGAAATGGCGGGCATCATGGCGGATATTACCGCGAAAGATTTTGTGCCCGCCAACGTTGCAGCGCCGATGATTATCGTGCCTAATCCCTTCGACCCCGCCGCCGTCCTGGAAAACCTCCGCGCCCACGTCGCCACCTGGCCGGGCAAGCAGCTGGCGGAAGCCGCGTTCGCCGCCCAGCTCGATCTGAACTTGCAGGCTGCCGCCAACGCCTACCGCACCAACCAGCCGCAAGCGGCGAAAGAACACATCGAGATACTGCTCGATCTGATCCGGCGCGATCACAAGGACTTGGATCGCGAGGATGACGAAGAAAACGAGGGCAAAAATGCTCAACCAAAAACCAACACGCAACGCTTAACCATTGATCGCCTTGCCGCACGGGTGCTGGATTTTGATTTGAAATATGTCCTCAAGCGTATGAGACATGATGGCGAAGAGAAAGACGGCAAAAAATCCAAGGACAAGGAATCCAAAAAATAGCGATAGCAGTTGCGCGGGTTGGGTAAAACGCAGCGCACAACCCGTCAGCTTCTACTGCTGCATCGTGCAAAGCCAGTAAACACGGGCATCTTCGAGGTGTTGTATCGCGGTTCGCAGATCGGGTTTCATCGCAGGGGTTCTCGTACCCTTTGGGTGCAATCCGACCTGCTTGCTCTGTCAATATGTAGGTGCGAATTCATTCGCACATAACTCAATGCTCGTGCGAATAAATTCGCACCTACACAAGCAGCTCGACGCTACAAATTTTCGTGGCATTCATTTCCAAGTGTTTTTTCCAAAACGAAGTCTCGCAACTGACAAAGTTGCATGAAGCGCTATTTGTCCGCGCTCTTGGCGCGGATGATGCGCACGACTTCCGAGATTTTGCGCAGGTTGCGCATGATGTTGGCGAGGTGGATGCGGTTGTTCACTTGTAGCGTGAAGTAGATGGCGGTGTATTCGCCTTCGTTGCTGAAGTTGACGTTTTCGATATTGGATTCCGCTTCGGCGATGGCCGAGGCGACTTTGGCCAGCACGCCACGGCGGTTGGCGACGATGAGTTTGAGGCTGACATCGAAGGCGCGGGTGATGTTTTTGTCCCATGCTACATCCAGCCATTGCTCGCTGCCGCGACCTTTGCGCAAGGTCGGGCAGTCGTGGGTGTGCACCACCAGACCTTGTCCGCTTTTGATGACACCGATGATGGGGTCGCCGGGAATGGGGCGGCAGCATTTGGCGAATTGCACCGCCATGCCTTCGGTGCCCTGGATGGTGACCACGGCATTGCCCATGGCATCGCTGAAAACGGTGTCGCTGATGCTGGCGAGCTGCCGCGCCACCACAATGTTGAGGCGTTTGCCCAGGCCGATGTCGGCAAAAATATCCTGGCGCGATTTTGCGCCGGTTTCCTTGAGCAGTTTTTCCCAGTGCGCGTCGTCCACCTCGTTCAGTTTTTGTCCGATCGAATTGAAGGCTTGCGACAGCAGGCGTTCGCCCAGCTTGGACGATTCGTTCAGGTGCATGCTCTTCAGGGCGTGGCGTATTTCGCCGCGCGCCTTGCTGGTGACCACGTAACCCAGCCAGGCCGGGTTGGGGTGGGCGTGCGGTGCGGTGACGATTTCCACGCGGTCGCCGTTGTGCAGTTCGGTGCGCAGCGGAACCAGCTCGGAATTGACCTTGGTCGCCACGCAGCGGTTGCCGATGTCGGTATGCACCGCGTAGGCGAAATCCACGGTGGTCGCGCCGCGCGGCATGGCGTAGATTTTCCCTTTGGGCGAGAACACGTAAACCTCGTCCGGGAACAGATCCACTTTGAGGTGTTCCAGGAACTCGACCGAATCGCCGCTTTGCGCCAGACTCTCCAGCAGGTTTTGCAGCCATTGGTGCGTCTTCTGATGCAACTCGTTGATTTGCGTTTCCGACGTTTTGTATAGCCAGTGCGAGGCCACGCCGCTTTCCGCCAGACGGTTCATTTCGTGGGTGCGGATCTGCACTTCGATGGGCGTGCCGAATGGCCCGAACAGCGCGGTATGCAACGATTGATAGCCGTTGCCCTTGGGAATGGCGATGTAATCCTTGAACTTGCCGGGAAACGGTTTGTACAGGCTGTGTAATGCGCCCAGCGCCAGATAGCACGAGGGCACATCGTTGACCAGCACGCGGAAGCCGTAGATGTCCAGCACTTGCGAAAAGGCCAGCGACTTGGATTGCATCTTGCGGTAGATGCCGTACAAATGTTTTTCGCGTCCGCGCACTTCGGCGGGAATATTGTTTCCGTCCAAACGCGCGCGTATCGCTTCCAGAATTTTGCTCACCACCTCGCGCCGGTTGCCGCGCGCCACTTTCAGCGCTTTCGACAGCACCGCGTAGCGGTTCGGATGCAAATACTTGAAACACAAATCTTCCAGTTCCTGAAAGACATCGTTGAGGCCGAGCCGGTTGGCGATGGGCGCATAGATGTCCATCGTTTCATGCGCGATGCGCCGGCTTTTTTCCCTGGATACCGAATCCAGCGTGCGCATGTTGTGCAGGCGGTCGGCCAGTTTGATGAGGATCACGCGCACATCGCGCGCCATCGCCATCAGCATCTTGCGGAAATTTTCCGCCTGCGCGTCTTCTCTGGTTTCAAACTTCAGCTTGTCCAGCTTGCTCAAGCCGTCCACCAGATCGGCTACCGGTTTGCCGAAGCGTTCGGCAATTTGTTCGATGCCGATGCTGGTGTCTTCCGCCACGTCGTGCAGCAGGGCGGCGGTGATGGCTTGCGCATCGAGATGCAAGGGCGTGAGGATGCGTGCGACGGCGATGGGATGGGTGATGTAGGGAGCGCCCGACTGGCGCAACTGGCCTTGGTGCGCGCTGCTGCTGAAATCCAGCGCAGCTTGAATCTGCGCCACATCTTCTGACTTCAGATAGGCGGAAACCTCTTGTAGAAGAGCGTCAGCATCAGCTTGGGACATGAAACTTTAGAAGCCGCCAACGGTGCATTGGCGGCAAACAATTTAAGCCATGCCGCGATTTAGGATTTCGATGCCGACCTTGCCTTCGCTGATTTCGCGCAGCGCGACGACGGTGGGTTTGTCTTTGCTGGCTTCGACCAGATGGCTAGCGCCGTTGGCCAGTTGGCGCGCGCGGTACGCGGCGGACAGCGTCAGCTCAAAGCGGTTGGGGATGTACTTCATGCAATCTTCGACGGTGATGCGGGCCATGATTTAATTCTCCGGTTTCTGTAATTGGTTGATGAGTTGCTGATGTCTTGCCAGTTGGCGCGATCCTCGCAGACGGGCGGCAAGCACGACTGCATTCAACTCGCGCAGCGCCTCGTTGAGGTTGTCGTTGATAATAACATAGTCGAACTCGGCGACATGCGACACATCCTCGTGCGCCGCCGCCAGGCGCTTGGCGATCACCTCGGCATTGTCCTTGCCGCGCCCGGTCAGGCGCTGTTCCAGCACTTCCAGCGACGGCGGCAGAATGAAAATGCTCAGGCATTCCGGGAAGAGTTTGCGCACTTGTGCCGCGCCTTGCCAGTCGATCTCCAGCAGGATGTCGTTGCCTTTGGCGATTTCCTGCGTGATCCAGGTTTGCGAAGTGCCGTACAGATTGCCATAGACCTCGGCGCTTTCCAGAAACTCGCCGCGCGCCGCCATTTCCAGAAATTGGGCGCGGCTGACGAAGTGATAATCCTTGCCGTTGACTTCGCCCGCGCGCGGCTGGCGCGTGGTGTACGACACCGACAGATTGATGTGCGGATTGATGTTGAGCAGGGCATGCACCAGAGTGGTTTTGCCTGCGCCCGAGGGGGCGGTGACTACGAAAAGACTGCCGGACATGGAATTCTCCTATTCGATATTCTGTACTTGTTCGCGCATTTGCTCGATGAGCAGTTTGATTTCCATGGCGCAACGCGAGACTTCGCTATCCACAGATTTCGATCCCAGCGTGTTGGCCTCGCGGTGCAATTCCTGCATCAGGAAATCCAGCCTTTTGCCGATCGCGCCGCCCTTGGCCAGCACGCGCTTCACTTCATCGAGATGCGTGTGCAAGCGCGACAGCTCTTCGTCCACATCGACCTTGCTGGCGTACAGCGTGATTTCCTGGCGCACGCGTTCGTCGTCTCCGCTGCCCAGCGCTTCGAGCAGGCGCGCGCGCAGCTTGGTTTCGTAAGCGGCGATGGCCGCCGGGATGCGCGGCGCGACACCGGTGCGCAAGGTTTCAATTTGCGCCACGCGCTCCAGCATGAACTGCTTGAGCTTCTCGCCCTCGCGCTGGCGCGAGGCGGCAAATTCCTGCAAGGCCTGTTGCATCAGTTGTTGCAGCGTGGCTTGCAACGTGTCGGCAGAAAGCGCGGCGCTTTCCAGCACGCCGTTCCAGCGCAACACGTCGGCAACGGAAAGTTCGCTGGCATTGGGCAGGACTTCGCGCACTTGTTCGCTCCACAAGGCCAATTGTTGCAGCAGAGCCGTGTTGAGACGCGCCGGGCTTTGCGCGGACTGGCGCGCGGCATGGCCGATGCGGCATTCCACTTTGCCGCGCGTCATCTGTGCGGAAATGGCTTCGCGCAAGGCGGGTTCCAGCGAACGCAATTCATCCGCCATGCGCAATTGCAGGTCGAGATAACGGTGGTTAACCGAGCGCAGTTCCAAGGTGAGCGAACCGCCATCGAATTCGGCGGTGGCGACGGCAAAGCCGGTCATGCTGTAGGTCATTGAGACTCCAGTAAAGAAAATACACAGGCTGAATGCGGCGCATTATATTACGATTGCATACCGCCACCGACCCGGAACACAATCCGGCGCGCAAAAAATCAGGGGAAAAATGAAGTTCGCAGTCCATCAGGTAAACCACATCGGCGGTCGCAAGTACAACCAGGATCGGGTGGGCTATTCCTATACCAATGACGCGCTGTTGCTGGTGCTGGCCGACGGCATGGGCGGACATTTGCACGGCGAGATCGCCGCGCAGATCGCCGTGAATACGTTCATGCGCGCCTTTAGCCATCTTGAGCGGGGCCGCGCGCAAGAGCCGGAAGTATTCCTGCGCCTCACCATGCGCGACGGGCACGACGAGATCGCGCGCTATGTGCGCGAACAGCAACTGGGCGGCCATCCGGGCACCACATGCGTCGCCGCGCTGGTGCAGGACGGGCAACTGTGGTTTGCCCATGCCGGAGATTCGAGATTCTATTTGCTGCGCGACGGGGCGGTGGCGAATGTCACCAAAGACCATTCGGTGGTACAGCAGTGGGCGGACTGGGGAATCATCACTCCGGCAGAAATGAAGACCCACCCGGATCGAAACAAGATCACCAACTGTCTGGGCGGCGTGGACGATATGTTTTATGTCGAGGTCTCGTCCGGTATCGAATTGCGTGACAACGACACCTTGCTCTTGTGCAGCGACGGCTTCTGGAGCCCGCTGACGGATGGTGAGTTGGGGGACTTGTGCGCCGCCCCCTCTTTGCAGGATGCCCTGATCGAAATGGTCGATAGGGCGCTGTCGCGCGAAGGCGAGGGCGCGGATAACACTACCGCCGTCATTGCCCGTCTGGGAAATGCCGAGCAGGAAAATCGGACCGACATGCCGGTGTGCATGGTGCTCGACGAGCGTTCGACATCCATCTAGCTTCGCTTGCGCGCAAGTTATAATCCGCGCCGTTTTAATTCATCCCCGAGGTTTTAATTATGCGTCCCAGCCAGCGTAAGCCGGACCAACTCCGCGCTATCCGTATCACCCGCCGCTACACCAAACATGCCGAAGGCTCGGTACTCATCGAGTGCGGCGACACCAAAGTTATCTGCACCGCCAGCGTGGAAGAGCGCGTGCCTCAGCACAAGAAAGGCAGCGGCGAAGGCTGGGTCACGGCGGAATACGGCATGCTGCCGCGCTCCACCGGCGAGCGCATGCAGCGCGAAGCCGCCAAGGGCAAGCAGTCCGGGCGCACCCAGGAAATACAGCGCCTGATCGGACGCAGCCTGCGCGCCGTGGTGGATTTGAAAAAACTGGGCGAACGCACCATCCAGCTCGACTGCGACGTGATCCAGGCCGACGGCGGCACACGCACCGCCAGCATCACCGGCGCGTTCGTCGCGCTGCACGACGCGGTGAGCGGCTTGATGAGTAAAGGTCTGCTCAAGGAAACCCCGCTCAAGGATTCCATCGCCGCCATCTCGGTCGGCATCTATCAGGGCACGCCCGTGCTCGACCTCGACTATGTGGAAGACTCCGCTTGCGATACCGACATGAACGTGGTGATGCTGGGCAACGGCCACTTCGTCGAAGTGCAAGGCACGGCGGAAGGCCACGCTTTCTCGCGCGAAGAAATGGACACGTTGCTGGAACTGGCGAAGAGCGGCATCGGGCAACTGATTGAAAAGCAGCAAGCGGTTTTGAAAGGCTAAAACCATTCACCACAGAGGCACAGAGACACAGAGGAAAAGCCCAGAGAAAACAAAATGCCCATGACGTTTCTGGTTTTGTTTTTGCCTTTCTCTGTGCCTCTGTGGTGAAAGTTTTTGATTCTTCAATCACCCGGAAACGCCCGTCAATAGGCGATCTACACCATGCGGTGTATGAAGACTCCCGTATTTATTGGCTTGCGCTCAAGGTCGTATAAGGAAATTCGCACATGGACAAGTTGGTCATCGCTTCAAACAACCCCGGCAAGCTGCGCGAGTTCGACAAGATGCTCGCGCCGCTGGGCATAACAGTGTTAACCCAATCCCAGCTCGGCATCTCCGAAGCCGAAGAGCCGCACTGCACCTTCGTCGAGAACGCGCTGGCCAAAGCGCGCCACGTCAGCCGCGCGAGCGGACTGCCCGCACTGGCCGACGATTCCGGCATCTGCGTCGAAGCGCTGGGCGGTGCGCCCGGCGTGCAATCGGCGCGCTACGCCGGAGACAATCCCAAATCCGATAGACGCAACAACGACAAACTGCTGCAAGACATGCAAGGAATCACCGACCGCCGCGCGCACTACTACTGCGTGCTGGTGCTGGTGCGCCATGCCGACGACCCGCAACCCATCATCGCCGAAGGCGAATGGCACGGCGAGATCGCCCACGAAGAACGCGGCGACGGCGGCTTCGGCTACGACCCGATGTTCTGGCTGCCCGACCTGGGCAAAATGAGTTCCGAACTGACCCACGATGAAAAACACGCCATCAGCCATCGAGGCAAGGCAATGAATGGGTTGCTGGAAAAATTGAAGTTGAAAGCGTAAACCTGCGCAGCACACTCCGACCTGTTTAGGGGGCGACATTTCCAATTTTAACGATCAAGAAAAGCCGGGCATGGCGCAAGCGATGCTAAAAACAGGCTTGTTATTTAAAAATTAAGCTAAAATTTAAATAACGCATTTTCTTATTAAAGGGGCGCGCACCATGCACAGAGACATCACCGGACGATATAGCGCCAGCCTGGCGGGTGGCGAAATGGTCAATGCCTTTGTGCCGAATCCCTTGCCACCAGTACCCCCGCTGGAATTAACCGGCGAGCGGCAACACCTGCTTGAACGCGCTACGCTGGCCATTGGACGGCTGGATAGTGTGAGTGCGCTGCTGCCCGACCCGCAGCTATTTTTATATGCCTATGTGCGCCGCGAAGCGGTGTTGTCCTCGCAAATCGAAGGCACACAATCTTCGTTGTCCGACCTGTTGTTGTTCGAGCTGGACGAAGTGCCCGGCGTGCCGTTTGACGATGTGGTGGAAGTCTCCAATTACATCGCCGCGCTGGAATACGGCATGGCTCGACTGCGGGCAGATTTCCCGCTTTGCAACCGGCTTTTGCGTGAAATGCATGTTCACCTCATGGAGCGTGGTCGCGGCAGCGACAAAGCACCGGGCGAGTTTCGTCGCAGCCAAAATTGGATAGGCGGCACCCGTCCCGGCAATGCCCGCTTTGTGCCGCCACCTCCGCTCGAAGTGGAGCAATGCATGGCGGCGCTGGAGCAATTCATCAACCAGCCTGCCGATGCGGTTCCCGTGCTGGTCAAGGCCGCGCTGGCGCACGTGCAATTTGAAACCATCCATCCCTTCCTCGATGGTAACGGCAGGCTCGGTCGTTTGCTGATCGCGCTGCTGTTGCATCAAGGTGGACTGCTCACGCAGCCGCTGCTCTACCTCAGCCTGTATTTTAAGCAGCATCGCTCCGAATATTACGAACTGCTCAGCAGAGTGCGCACGCAAGGCGACTGGGAAGCGTGGGTCGATTTTTTCCTCGAAGGTGTGGCGCAAACCGCGCAAGGCGCAGTGCAAACCGCACAGCGCTTGGTTGCCCTGTTTCAGCAAGATACGCAACGCATCCAGAATACCGGGCGCGGCGCGGCCAATGCCCTGCGCGCGCTCAACGCCCTGCGCAGCCACCCCGTCGCCACCCTCAAATTGCTTTGCGCGGAAACAGGCATGAGCTTTCCCACTGCCGGCAAAGTCATGCAAACCCTGATCCAACACGGCATCGCGCGCGAACTCACCGGCCAACGCCGCAATCGCGTGTTTGTTTACGATGGTTATTTGAGTATCTTGAATGAAGGCGGCGAGGCACTGTGATTCTTTGCTATAGATAAAACATGACACTTCATGCACTCCATCCCGTCGGCATCAAATCGCAATCGGTGAATTTTCAGGCGCTGCCGCCGCTGTCGCTGTACATCCACATCCCGTGGTGCGTGCGCAAATGTCCGTATTGCGATTTCAATTCGCATGAAGCGCGCGGTGGATTCCCCGAAAGCGAATATGTCGCGGCGCTGGTGCGCGATCTGGAGTTGGCGCTGCCGTTGATCTGGGGGCGCAAGGTGTATTCGGTGTTCTTCGGCGGCGGCACGCCCAGTTTGTTGAGCGGCGCAAGTGTGGCGGAGATTTTGCGCCAGGTGCGCATGTTGCTGCCGCTGAATCTCGATGCCGAGATCACGCTGGAGGCGAATCCCGGCACGGTGGAAGCCAGTAAATTCGCGGCTTTCCGCGATGCGGGCGTGAACCGGTTGTCGCTGGGTATCCAGAGTTTCAACGATGTCCATTTGCAGGCGTTGGGGCGCATTCACTCTGCCGATGAGGCGAAGCGAGCTATCGCCGTCGCGCGGCAGTATTTCGACAACATCAATCTCGATTTGATGTACGCGCTGCCGAATCAATCCTTGGATGAGGCATTGCAGGATGTGCAAACCGCGCTGCAATTCAAACCGCAGCACCTGTCTTGTTATCACCTGACGCTGGAGCCGAATACGCTGTTCGCGCACCAGCCGCCGCCGTTGCCGGATGAGGATGCGAGCAGCGACATGCAGCAAGCCATCGAGGCGTTGCTTGCCGCGCACGGCTACGAGCATTACGAGACTTCGGCGTTTGTGCAGCCGAAAAAACGTTCGCGCCACAACTTGAATTATTGGCAGTTCGGCGACTATCTGGGCATTGGCGCGGGCGCGCACAGCAAGTTGAGTTTGCACGATAAAGTCATTCGCCAAATGAGGTACAAGCAGCCGCAGGCCTATCTGGATGCGGTGAAGAAATTGTCTCCGGTGCAGGAGGGGCACGAGGTGCCGCACGACGACTTGGCCTTTGAGTTCATGATGAACGCACTGCGTCTGAACGGCGGATTCGACAGCACGCTATTCAGCGAGCGTACCAGTTTGCCGCTGCTTGCCATACGCCGCGAATTGGCGGAAGCCGAAGCGAAGGGATTGCTAATGCAGGATCATCAACGCATTGCCCCGACTAAACTGGGGCAACGTTTTCTCAACGATCTATTAGAGATTTTCCTTGCGGCGGAACACTAAGTCCCACACGCCATGCCCGAGTTTGATACCGCGCTGTTCGAACTTGGTGAGCGGACGATAGGCGGGGCGCGGCGCGTAATCGGCGGCGGTGTTTTCCAGCAGCGGCTCCGCGCTTAATACCGCCAATACTTGCTCGGCATAATCCTGCCAGTCGGTGGCGACATGGATGTAACCGCCGGGTTTGAGCTTCTGCACCAATTGCGCGATGAACGGCGACTGGATCAGGCGGCGCTTGTTGTGGCGCGCCTTGTGCCACGGGTCGGGGAAGAAAATATGCACGCCGTCCAGCGTGTTTTCTCCGATCATGTCGCGCAGTACTTCCACCGCGTCGTGCTGCATGATGCGGATGTTGTTCAGCTGTTCCAAGGCGATCAGCTTGAGCAGATTGCCCACGCCCGGCGTGTGAACTTCCAGCGCGAGGTAATCAATTTCGGGATGCGCCTGCGCGATGGTCGCGGTGCTGTCGCCCATGCCGAAACCGATCTCCAGTATCTTGGGCGCGCCGCGTCCGAAAGCCTGATCGAGGTCTAGCGGTCGCGCAATATACGGGATGCCGTAACGCGGCAATAAGGTGTCGATAGCGCGTTGCTGTGCCACCGATACGCGGCCTTGGCGCAGCACGAAGCTGCGGATATGCCGCTTGCTGAGGTCTTCGGCTTCGGTCATTTAACTGCGCGCCGAAGCGATGATGCCCGCCGTTGGCGAACTGGGGCTAGCGCTGTACAGTTTCTTCGGCATGCGTCCGGCAAGGAAGGCTTCGCGCCCGGCTTCCACACCTTTCTTCATGGCCGAGGCCATCAGCACCGGATTTTTTGCGGCAGCGATGGCGGTGTTCATCAGCACGCCGTGACAACCCAGTTCCATGGCGATGGCGGCATCCGATGCCGTACCCACGCCCGCATCGACGATCACCGGTACTTGCACGCGCTCCATGATGAGTTGCAGATTCCACGGGTTGAGAATGCCCATGCCGGAACCGATCAAAGAGGCCAGCGGCATGATGGCCACACAGCCGATGTCCTCCAGTTGCTTGGCGACGATGGGGTCGTCCGAGGTATAGACCATGACCTGAAAACCTTCCGCCACCAGCGTCTTCGCGGCGGCAATGGTCTCGATCACGTTGGGGTACAACGATTGCGGGTCGCCCAGCACTTCCAGTTTAACCAGGCTGTGACCGTCCAATAGTTCGCGTGCAAGTCGCAAAGTGCGCACCGCATCGTCGGCGGTGTAACAGCCGGCGGTGTTGGGTAGCAGCGTGTATTTGGATGGCGGCAAAATTTCCAGCAGGCTGGGCTCGTCAGGGTTCTGGCCGATGTTGCTGCGGCGAATCGCGATCGTGATGATTTCCGCGCCGCTGGTTTCAATGGCGGCTTTGGTTTCTGCAAAATCCTTGTACTTGCCGGTGCCGACCAGCAGTCTGGATGAATAACTTTTTCCCGCGATGATTAGTTTGTCGTTCATTACCTTGTTCCCGAATAAATATTAACCGCCGCCCACTGCGACGACGATCTCCAATTTGTCGCCGTCCGACAATTGCTGGTTGGCATAAGTGCTGCGCGGCACAATCTCGCCGTTGCGTTCCAGCGCAATGCGTTTGCCCGCCAATCCCATCTCTTCGATGAGTGTGGCGAGGTTGATTGATTGCTGAAATTGGCGAGTTGCACCGTTGATGATGACAGTGATCACTTTGCTTGAATTGCCCGTGTTAGAATCCGCGCCGCATTCTACACGCGGGTGTAGTTCAATGGTAGAACGGCAGCTTCCCAAGCGTGCGACACGACCGTCGCTAAAGGTGCTAAGAACCTTCTCGTCACGTTGAGAACGAGAGAATCTGAATTGGTGGCTGGCCAATCTAAATAAACAGAAGGCGTGCAAACGTCAATGAAGTACCGAAGAAGTACCCAATAGCAGCGTACACGATAACATCGTGGAAACTGCATAGCGGCGTAAGCTGCATAAGTAATTGTTTTGACATTCTTGGTTGTATCGGGATGGACAAAACCGAGGGTTCAGCCCCTCGTAGTCTAGGAGCAGTGCGCCACTGGTGACGGTGGGGTGCTAAGCGCTCTGACAATGTAGCCACCTTACGGGGTATATCAAGCCCCGCGAGGGGTTTGGTGTGATTTCGGGAGTTGCACCCGGATGAGGCACTAGGCTGAGTTGGATGGTTAACGTAATGTGAACCGCTGTTAAACGTCGTCAAGCTTGTAGAGCCAAACGCAACTTGTAGTATCGGGCTCTGGCCAAAATGGCACGTGATCGGTTATTTGTTTGCTTGGTGCAAATACGCTGACATACGATCACCGGCGAAAAGGCGGAACCTTCCCAACTCTGTTACTTGTGCGGAACGTGGTAAGCCCAATGTAGTGTCTGGTCAGTAAGACGGACAAAGATGACCGCAAGGTTATCCGAAACTACAGTGGGTAGAGGATGGTGGAAAAAGCGAATGCTGTGCTGTAATGGCGCAGATAGGGGATGAAACGATTGCCCCGACGCGAAAGCGTGCAGACTTCCACTTGGTGACTTGTCGCGAGACAGGTCTGTAATTCGTACCCGATGGGGACAGATGTATTGTCCCCTAGGGGGCAATGCGTCTATTCCTTCGGGATTGCGCGGGTGTAGCTCAATGGTAGAGCTCTTGCTTCCCAAGCAAGTGACGAGGGTTCGATCCCCTTCACCCGCTCCAATTAAACGGAGGTTGATATGGACGCTTTGCTTCAAAAAGGCGATGTTGCTTCCACAGATTGGCGGAGTTGGCACCAGATTCCTTGGTCCGATGCCCATCAGACTGTTGCGAGGTTACAGGCCAGAATCGCGAAAGCGGTTAAAAACGGTGAGTGGCGGAAAGTGCGCTCACTACAACGGCTCCTAACTCGATCTGCCAGTGCGCAAGCATTAGCAGTCAAACGAGTGACCGAGAACCGTGGTCAAAAAACTCCGGGTGTAGATGGTAAAACTTGGAGTACCCCAGAAGAAAAGTGGGTGGCAGTCTCAGGCCTCGGCAACAAGAGGTACAGGCCGTTACCGCTGCGACGCATATACATTCCCAAAGCAAATGGTGACAAACGCCCTCTGGGCATTCCAACCATGCGCGACCGGGCGATGCAGGCGTTGCACTTACTCGCATTAGATCCTGTAGCTGAGACAACCGGGGATTCGCATTCATACGGCTTTCGCCGTGAGCGCTCAACTGCCGATGCCATTGAACAAGTGCGAAATGTGCTTGGACGAAAAGCGTCACCGCAGTGGGTGTTGGAGGGTGACATCAAAGGGTGTTTCGACAACATCAGTCACGACTGGCTGGTTGCCAATGTCTGCATGGACAAAGGCATCCTGAGGAAGTGGCTGAAAGCGGGATTTGTGGAGATGGGTATGTTGTTCCCAACGAACGCTGGCACACCACAAGGAGGCATCATTTCTCCCGTGCTGGCAAACATGGCATTGGATGGCTTGCAACACGAGCTTGAGGGGCTGTTTAGAACAGTCCGGCAGGCGCGTGAAGCTAAAGTCCATTTGGTGCGCTACGCGGATGACTTCGTAATTACCGGCAGCTCGCAAGAGTTGTTGGCAGAGCGAGTCAAACCTCTTGTGGTGCGATTCCTGGCTGCAAGAGGCTTGGTGCTCTCAGAGTCGAAAACTAAAATCACTCACGTGACAGATGGCTTCGATTTTCTGGGATGGAATGTCAGGCGTATCAATCGGATGTTGCTCACGCAGCCTTCGAAGAAAAACGTCAAAGCATTCATGACCAAGTTACGCGAAACAATGGGGGCAATGCGAACGGCCAAACAGGAAGACGTGATAGATAAGCTCATGCCGATGATTCGTGGCTGGGCGAACTATCATCGAAGCCAGATGGCGTCGCGCACCTTCGCAAAATGCGATCACCTGATCTGGGAAATGTTGTGGCGTTGGGCGGTTCGTCGTCACCCTAACAAGGGTAAGCGATGGGTCAAGCAGCGTTACTTCATACGCTACAAGGGGCGCGATTGGCGCTTTGCCGAGAAGGACAAGATTCTGCCTGTCTTGTGTGAGTTTCGGAAACGGACTCATGTCAAGGTTCTGGCTGAGGCAAATCCTTACGACCCAGCGTTCGACGAGTATTTCACCAAGCGGCTTGCCCGCAAGATGGATATGGCGCTCGAAGGACGCAGAAAATTGCGTTGGTTGTGGTGGTGGCAGGAAGGGCTATGCCCAATCTGCCTCCAAAAGATCACGCGTGACACAGGGTGGCATTTGCACCACAAGGTCAAGCGGTCTCAAGGAGGTTCGGATGTGGTAAGTAATTTGGTGTTGTTGCATCCGAATTGCCATCAGCAGCTTCATGTAAATGAGTTAAAATCCGCTGGCATTACTCTTGAATGAGTGATGTTTAAGGGTTGCTTGAGCCGGATGCAGGGAAACTTGCACGTCCGGTTCTTAGGGGAGGGGGTGGCCGTGAGGTTGCCTCCTTACCCTCCTGCATACGAGGGTTCGATCCCCTTCACCCGCTCCATTATTTTTTTGGTTATCGAGTCCGTATGTTCGGGAAAAACTCTGTGTAGAGGCAAAAAAATTTGCGCAGACAAATAGTATCAACTTCATTCGCGTTTTATCAAAATCTATTTGAGCAATTTAGTATGGTATGGCGTGCATGGAACCACTTTGCGCTTTACTTGTCGCCGAAGCACTGCGACAATTTGCCGCGCTGTGGTAAGAGGTAACATAAGGGTGCGTCGAGCACGACGGATTTGATTGGAGTGCTGGGCGCATTGGTTTTTTAACTTCGCTCTGGAGGAGACTACTGTGGAAGCTACGCAAGCGACACCAGTAAAGTACGATATGGAAGTCGTTCGATGGTTCACCATCGCGGCTGCCATTTATGCAGTCGTTGGTACGCTGGTCGGTGTGATTATTGCATCCGAACTGGCATGGCCGTTTTTAAACTTGGATATTCCTTACATCACTTTTGGACGTCTGCGTCCGCTGCATACCAATGCAGTGATTTTCGCATTCGGCGGTTGCACTTTGTTTGCGACCGGCTTCTATATGGTGCAACGCACCGGAGCTACCAAGCTGTGGAGTAATGGTCTGGCTTGGTTCACATTCTGGGGTTGGAATCTGATCATCGTGTGCGCCGTGCTTGCGTTGCCTTTGGGTATGACTGAGGGCAAGGAATATGCAGAGTTGCCATGGATTGTGGATATTATGATTGCGGTTGTGTGGTTGTCGTTTGGTCTGAATCACATGATGACTGTGGCGATCCGCAAGACTTCGCATATCTATGTTTCCAACTGGTTTACCATGAGCATGATCGTGATGATCACTTATTTGCACGTGGTTAATAGCTTGGCTATCCCCGTTAGCTTGACTAATTCCTATTCTGTATTCTCCGGCGTGCAAGATGCGATGGTGCAATGGTGGTGGGGTCACAATGCGGTGGGTTTCTACCTGACTGCGGGCTTCCTTGGCATCATGTACTACTTTGTGCCCAAGCAATCGGGTCGTCCGGTGTTTTCCTATCGTTTGTCCGTGCTGCACTTCTGGGCGCTGACCTTCGGCTATGTTTGGCTGGGTTCGCACCACCTGCAATACACCGCATTGCCCGACTGGACCGGCTCCCTTGGTGCTGCCGTTTCTCTGGCGATGATCATCCCGTCTTGGGGTGGAGCGATGAACGGTATGATGACTCTGTCCGGCGCATGGGATAAGTTGCGTACCGACTACGTTCTGCGCTTCCTGGTGGTGGCTCTGGCGTTCTACGCGATGTCCACTTTCGAAGGGCCGGTGATGTCTCTCAAATCCGTCAACGCTTTGTCCCACTACACTGACTGGACTGTTGGTCACGTGCACTCCGGCGCATTGGGTTGGATGGCAATGGTTGCCTACGGTGCTCTGTACCACATGGTCAAAAAGCTGTGGGGCGTAGAAAAGATGTATTCCGACAGTCTGGTGAATGTTCACTTCTGGCTGGCTACCATCGGCACGGTGATTTATATCGTTGCTTTGTGGGTGTCCGGGATTATGCAGGGTCTGATGTGGCGTGATTATGATGAGTACGGCACACTGACTTATACCTTTGTTGAGTCTGTCTCCGCTATGCATCCGTATTATGTGATGCGTATGGTTGGTGGTCTGACCTTCACTCTCGGTGCTGCAATCGCCCTCTTTAATATCGTGATGACCGTGAGTCAGGCGAGCGCAAAGCGCTCTTCCGGCGCCGTTCCAGCTAAAGCATAAGGAGAGAAGACATGTCTGATCACGACAAAATCTATTCAACCAAATTTCAGGACAAGATCGAACGCAGCACTGTTCTGATGTTTGTGGTTATCGCGCTGGCAGTGGCGGTTGGCGGTATCGTGGAAATCGTTCCATTGTTTTATGTGCCTAACACTGGCGTAAATGGCGGTGATGGTACTTACAATGGCACGGTCCACAAAGATGCTGCTGGTAACGCTATCTCCATGGACAAGATCGTCTGGAATCCTGAGACTTCAGCACACAAGACGCTGGAAGACTGGCTGCCTGGCGATGGTGTGCGTCCTTACAAGCCACTGGAATTGGCTGGACGTGCTGTCTATATCCGTGAGGGCTGCTACCTGTGCCATTCGCAGCAGATTCGCCCGTTCCGTGATGAAAAAGACCGTTATGGTCACTACTCGATCGCGGAAGAGTCCATGTACGATCACCCGTTCCAATGGGGTTCCAAGCGTACTGGGCCGGATCTGGCTCGCTTGGGCGGCAAGTACTCGGATGAATGGCATCGTCGCCACTTGAGTCATCCGCGCGATGTGGTGCCCGAGTCGGTCATGCCGAACTACTTCTGGTTGGCGGACGGTAACGTGAATGTGGCAGAAACTGTGCAGACCATGAAGGTCATGACCATGATGCCGTTTAACCCTGTGCCGAAGACTATCTACACGGATGCTTACATTGACGGCGCAGCTGCGCAGTTGGAAGGCAAAACCGAGATGGAAGCCTTGATTGCTTACCTGCAGGGTCTGGGTAATCACGTCAAGTTCGAAGAGGGTGTGAACTACCGTGACTAAGCTAATGGGGTATCTTGGCATGGATGTCGCGACCATGACGACGAACGACTGGCTGGGTGTGTTTTTTGTTCTGGTCTCGGCGTTCGGTATGGCGGCGGTCTATTTCATGGTATTCCGACCGGCTAACAAGGCCACGTTCGAGTCCCAGAGCCGTATGGCTCTGGATGACGAAGAGCATATCAATGTGGGAGAAAAAAGATGAGTGATAAACACGATGCAGGTGGCGTGACGACAACCGGTCACGTCTGGGACGATGACTTGGGGGATTTTACGAATCAGCCCCCAAAATGGTGGATGTTGGGTTTGACGGCCAGTGCAATCTGGTGTGTGGTGTACTTCTTGTACTATCCGTCCTTCCCGATTTCTAGTGCACATGGATTCTTCAAGGGTATCGCCGGCTGGACTGCGATTGCCGAGATGGATGCGGATACGACCATTGTGGATGAAGTGCGCGGCAAGTATGAAGCCAAGCTGAAAGGTATGACACCGGCTGCTATTCTGGCCGACAGCGAGTTGACAGAGTACGTCACCCGTTCCGGCAAGGTGCTGTTTGGTGACAACTGTGCGGCTTGTCACGGTACGAACGGTGTAGGCGCGGCGGATGCGCAAGGCTTTATTGCGCCGATTCTGCGTGACGATGACTGGTTGTATGGCGGCAAGATCGGCGATATTTACACTTCTATCTCCGCTGGTCGTCAGGGTGTGATGATTGCGCACAAGGATGTATTGTCCGCTGCCGAAATCGACACGCTGGCCAATGCTGTTGCCGCTGGTAAGCCGACTTCCACTCCTCTGTTCACAGAGAAGGGTTGTGTGGTCTGCCACGGTCCGGATGGTAAGGGTCTGGCTGCGATGGGTTCTGCCAACCTGACCGATAGCATCTGGCGTTTTGACGGTTCTGTCGAAGGAATCAAACGTACCATTACTTACGGCGTAAATGCCGGACCTGATGCGCGCGTGGCAGTGATGCCATCCTTCACAGCTGCCGGCAAGCTGAGCGATACAGAGATCAAGAAGCTGGCAGTTTATGTGTACAAGTTCGGTGGTGGTCAAGCCGATGCTCCGGCTGCTCCTGCTGCTCCGGTTAGCGCTCCAGCAGCTAAGTAAATCTGTCTCAGTCTGCGCGGGTCGCCCCGCGCAGACCTTTCTAAAGGAGTAATGAGATGAATCACGATATGGTTTTCTGGAGTGTGATCGTTTGTGTTGCAGGTTCCTTTCTGGTTCCAGCTTGGCTGCTCTTAAGGGCATACCTAAAAGCGACCAAGGATCAGGATAAGAAATAAGTTTTTGGTCTCAGCGAAAGGGAGGAGAGTTATACTCTCCTCCCTTTTTCATGTGGGGCAGGATATTTGCGAATCCGTTTTTTTGAGCAGATTCGGAAGTAAATTGTTTGCCTGCATAATTTCGCAGGAAAAAATAGAAGATCAGACATTTAGGAGAGTCAGTGTGAGTGCTGAAACAGCGAGCAAGGAAACGGGCAACGATACCGCTATCTATCACGAGTTCGAGGCATGGAAGGTAAACCGTGGCGAAAAAACCATACATGCCAAACGTATGCCGGGTTTTTTTCGTACCGTTAAAAATTACACGCAACTGAGTCTTTGGCTTCCTTTTTTCCTGCTTCCTTATTTGCGCTGGAACGACAAGCAGGCCATTTTGTTTGATATTCAGAACAGGCAGTTCCACTTTTTTAGTCTGACAGTTTTGCCGCAAGATATTTGGATGTTGTCACTGGTGCTATTGGTGGCAGCAATGACACTGTTCGGAGTTACTTCTGTTGCTTCGCGTGTATGGTGCGGATACTTCTGTTTTCAAACAGCTTGGACGGATTGGTTCACCTGGCTGGAAGACAAGATTGAGGGCAACCCGAACGCAAGACGCAAACTGGACGAAGCGCCATTGAGTTTGGATAAAATCAAGAAAAAAGGGCTTAAGCATTCAATTTGGATTTTACTGGCATTGCTAACCGGGATTAGCTTTTCCATCTGGTTTGTTGATGCATTTGACTACTGGGACAACCTGATCCATCTGAATTTGCCCAAAGTTGGCTGGGTTGTACTGGTGATGTTCTTTGCTGGAACATATATTCTGGCGGGTTTCATGCGCGAACAAGCCTGTATCTGGCTTTGCCCCTATGCCCGTATTCAGGGAGTAATGGGCGATTCGCAAACTATTTTGCCTGCGTATGATGTTAAACGCGGCGAACCACGCGGCAAGTTGCGGAAAAGTGGTGATGGTGGTGTGCCGCAAGGTGACTGTATCGACTGCTTTCAATGTGTGCAGGTCTGCCCGACTGGTGTGGATATTCGCGACGGACAGCAGCTGGGTTGTATCACTTGCGGGCTGTGTCTGGATGCTTGTGACGCGATCATGGACAAAGTCGGTAAACCGCGCGGTCTGATTCGCTATGCTTCGCTGGATGAACTATCCGGCAAGCCAGGACATAAAATATATCAACATCCCCGCACTCTGGTTTACCTCGCCATCATACTCATAGCGCTTTCCGGCATTGTGTACGGACTGACGCATTTGGGCTCGATGACACTAAGAGCGATTCCTGATCGTCAGCCGCTGTTTGTCAGCATGAGCGACGGTTCTATCCAGAACAAATACGATTTCAAGGTGGTCAACAAGACCGACAGGGATCTGCATGTGAAGGTTACCGCTGAAGGCGGCGTGGAAGGGCAAGTGATTATTGGTGCCGAGAATCCGCCGTTGACTCACCATGGTCGCGGCACTTCGTTCACCATTTTCGTCAAGGCTCCCGGCGCGAGTGTCAAACAAGAGGTGACCCCTATTCAATTTAAAGTGGAAGCAGTTGAAGACCCGACAGTAACGGCCGTGTACGACAGCAAATTCAACGGCCCAAAACATTAAGAGGAGAATTGAAGATGATCTCTCAGAGCAATAAATCCGGACTGCGCAACCCTTGGGTATGGGGCATGCTGGCACTGATTGTGGTGGTGCTGGCAGTGAATTCGACCTTCATCTGGTTCGCAAACAAAAACACTCGTTCGTCATTGGTTGATCGGGACTACAAGACCAAGGATCGCAAATCGGGCGAAGAATTGGTGAGCGAACTCAGGGAGCAGCAGGCGTTGGCCTGGCAGACAGAGATAAAGAATCCGGGTTCTATTGTAGTGGGCACACCGACCTCTTATGAAATCGATGTCAAGGACAGGGATGGCAATCCTGTGAGCGGAATCATGGAGGTGCAAGCCTACCGTGCTGCCGATGCAAGTAAGGACTTCATTACACCCTTCAAGGAGGTGGCTCCCGGTCGCTATCAGGGATACATCAACTTCACGCTCAAGGGCTATTGGGAGTTGCACATTCACATTGAGCGCGGTGAGGAACGTTTTGGAGTTGATACCAAAAGGTTCGTGGTTGCCGAGTCTTAATTGACAGGTAGCTTGCATGACCCAGCGTAGTCACTCTGCCGACGGAGGCTGCTTTCACTGCGCGCTGCCTATCCCTGTAGATGCAGATTTTCATGCCCGCTTTGAAGATGCGGAGCGGGACTTCTGTTGCTTCGGCTGCCAATCGGTTTGTAGCGCCATCTATGAAGCCGGATTGCAAGGTTACTATCAGCGCACGCCGGAAGGCGTGTTGCTGGCACCGCCGCCCGAGTTGCCCAAAGATATCGAGATTTACGATTTCGATGAAGTGCAACAGGAATTCACCAGCTGTTCCGGCGACATCCGCGACATTCATCTGCTGGTAGAAGGTATTCATTGCGCCGCCTGCGTGTGGCTCATCGAGCGCGGATTGAGTCGCGTGCCCGGGGTGCAGTCGGCCAACGTCAATCTTGCGGCAAAACGTTTGCATCTGCGCTGGGACAATTCGCGCAACAAACTTTCCGATTTGATCCGCGCACTGGCCAGGATCGGTTACGCCGCCGTGCCTTACGACCCGGAAAGTGCCGAAGGCGTTATGCGCAAGACAAACCGCGCCATGCTATATCGTCTGTTCTTCGCCGGTTTTGCCATGATGAACATGATGTGGATTTCCATCGCGCTATACAGCGGCGCGGATCGGGATGAGTTTCGACAATTCTTTCACTGGATGGGCTTGGTGCTGGCGACACCGACATTGTTGTATTCCGGTTATCCGTTTTTTCGCGGGGCGTTCGGCGGCTTGCGCGGCGGCCATCTCACCATGGATATGCCCATCGCCCTCGGTTTGAGCGTTACTTACACCTATTCCCTGTATGTAACCTTGAATCCGGGCAGTGTCGGCGAGGTGTATTTCGATACCGTCACCAATCTGACTTTTGTGATCCTGATCGGGCGTTATTTGGAAGGGATGTTCAGGCACCAAGCCGTTTCTGCCACTAAACGCCTCATGGAATTGCAGCCGCGCGTCGCGATCATCATGCGCGATGGGCAGGAGCAGATGACACCGATACGCGGAGTGAGGTTGGGCGATCATGTGCTCATCAAGCCCGGCTACAAAGTGCCGGTGGACGGCGTGGTGCTGGAGGGGCACAGCACAATAGATGAGGCCATGCTGACGGGTGAGTCCGCCCCTGTGAGCAAAGCGGCGGGTGCGCAGGTTTTTGCCGGAACAGTGAACAGCAATGGTGCATTGCTGGTGGAAGTCCGTGCCCAGTTGCAAGACACCACCTTATCCAAAATTATCCGTCTGGTTGAAGAAGCGCAATCTTCCAAAGCGCCTATCCAACGTCTTGCCGATAGCATTGTGCCGTGGTTCGTGCTGGTGACTATCATCTGCGCAACTATCACCTTCTTTATCTGGAATAGTCACAATTTCGAAATTGCGCTGATGGCGGCGACATCGGTGCTCATCATCACCTGTCCCTGCGCGCTGGGCATGGCCACTCCGATGTCAATTGCGGTTGCCTCAGGTTTGGGGGCCAAGCACGGTATTCTGGTCAAGAATGGACTGGTGCTGGAGACGCTGTCCAAAGTTACGCATTTCGTTTTTGACAAAACCGGCACGTTGACCGAAGGCAAAATGAGCGTGGCAGAGGTTCATGTTGCATTAGGTGAGGACGAACAGGAAATACTGCGCCATGCGGCAGCAGTAGAACGATATAGTGAACATGGCGCTGCCAAGGCCATTGTGACTGAAGCCGAAGCCCGTCAAGCGCCGTACCGCGATCTTGAGGCAAATGGTTTTCATGCATCGGCCGGGCTTGGTGTGGAAGCGAATGTCGCCGGACAGGCGGTGTTGCTGGGTAGCGCCGAGTGGTTGGTGCGGCGGGGAATTAATCTGGATGCGGCATTGCAAGCCAAAGCACATGCGCTGGAAATACGGGCGATGAGTTGTGTTTACATGGCGCAAAACGGAAAGCATGTGGCCTTGATTGCATTGGCCGACAAACTGCGCGGCGATGCACTGCAACTGGTGAACGAGCTCCGAAGTGCAGGCATTGCCATGACATTGCTGAGCGGAGATCGCAGGCCCGTCGCTGAAGCCGTTGCGCGCCAACTCGGCGGCATGGAAGTGATTGCAGAGGTGTTGCCGCAGGACAAGGATCAGGTGATCCAGCGTTTGCAGAAGAGCGGAGCGGTGGTGGCGATGGTGGGCGACGGCATCAACGATGCGCCCGCACTGATTCGCGCCGATGTAGGTATCGCGCTGGGCTCGGGAACCGACGTGTCCGTGGAGAGCGCGGACATTGTACTGATGTATAACGAACTGGATAAAGTGCGGCAAGCCACACAGTTGTCGCGCCGAACTTTGCTGACGATCAAGCAGAACATCGGTTTGTCTTTTGTGTATAACGCTATCATGGTTCCGCTGGCGATGATGGCCAAGGTCAGTCCGCTGGTGGCGGCGATCAGCATGCCGATCAGCTCCCTGATTGTGATCGGCAATGCCGCGCGCATTCGCACATTATTCAAAAAATAGAGGTGAGGTGGTGCTATGGACGTAATCTACAGTCTGATTCCCGGCATGATGCTTTTCGGCGTATTGCTCGTCGTTGTTCTGGTGTGGGCGGTAAAAAAAGGGCAATACGAAGATATGGAAGGTAATGCCAGCCGCATTCTGCTGGATGACGATGACGACATGCTGCGTGAATCGGATCAGTCCAAGGAAGCAAACGTCGACAAGAAATAGGCGCTTGCGCAAAGAATTATTTCAGCACTTCTCCGTTCGCCATCAAAGGGCTAACCAGTTTGTCGAAATCCTTGGGAGGAACGAATTGCAACAAGGGCTTCATGCCTTTACCCAAGGTGATATCCAAGCCGTGCTGAGGGTATAACCAGTGAACAAGACCACTTTTGTTTTCCTGGATACGCTGCGCGGGTTGTCCGAAACGCTTTAGGAATATTCCGTCATCGAGACGCAGGTTAGGCAGATAAGTCAGGCTGCTGATCGGAAGTGTCCGCAACCTTGCAATATCGTCTGCTGTCATCGTGATCATTTTGCCGCTTCCGGTCGAAGCCATGCGCAGGCCGCGCTCATACATGCCTTGCAACTCTACATCGGGCACATCAATCGTCAGTACGACTCTGGAAGGCAGTCCCGCCAGATTGACCTGCTCGAAGAATATCTCGGCAATCAATTGTCCTTCCGGCGACTTGAATAAACTGGGTATGGCCTGCTCTCTGAAACGCAGTTCGGCCTCATTGGTGGCAGATTTCCCCAGAGTCAAACCAAACACTCGCACCGAATCCGGTGTCGGGTGTTCGATATGCCACGGCAAATCATCATTGCGTTTTGGATCGCCGGGCGAAAAAAACGCACTGACAATAAGAATCGCCGAAAAAATGCCGACACCCCAATAAATCTTGCTTTCTGTAGTCATGAGAAGAGGAAGGTTGTTTTAGGAGGAAATGGCCGCATCCGGGTTTTGTTCAATAAAACGTTTAGGTAACTTTCCGTGACGTGCCTGATATAACGAATCGTTACCCAAAACAATAAGTATCAGCAACGATACCATGAACGGCAACAGACCGGCTCCGCCAAGTAAAGCAAAGGTGGTTATTTTCGACCATCCCATCAGATTCGAGATCAACAGGCCGCCACCGATAATAGCGCAGGTAATAGTCAACAGCCACAGGAAATGGAGGTTGCGCTTTGCAGCAATCTTCCAGTGCGATTTGACGAACCAGGTTTCATTGCTCTGGGCAATCTGTCCGCCCTTGATGATGATGTAACCGATAATTGCAAATGAAGTAATCGGCACAATCAAAATCAAAAACGGAAAAGTCCTATACACGCCGAAAGTGGTTGCGAAAATCAGAATGTGATTGAAGACCAAATTAATCAGGAAAATCTCGTGCGGCCACTTGGCGCGGACGGATTCTTCGTGTGGTACGGCAAAATGCTGGTGCATGCTGTTCTCCCTGAAAAGTATAGTTATTTTTGGGGTTAGAAAAAGCCAACCCATGGACAGCATACCAGTTTTGCGGAATGGTTAGAATGTGGCTCAAGTACTGCCGACAAAGCTGCGCAGGCGCAGCATGTCCATGATCTCGATCTCGCGTACCTTTACGCTGAGCAGGCCATGTTCCTGAAAGTGCGAAAAAGTGCGACTGACCGTTTCCAGTTTCAGTCCGAGGTAACTGCCGATCTCATGCCGCGTCATAAGCAGGCGGAAAGCGTTGGGCGAGTAGCCGCGCGCGCTGAAACGCTGAGACAGATTGAGCAGAAAAGCAGCCAGCCTTTCCTCGGCGCGCATTGAACTGAGGAGCATCATGATGCTCTGGTCGCGCACGATTTCGCGGCTCATGATTTTGTGCAGATGTCTTTGCAGATTGGGGATTTCGCGGCTCAATTCTTCCAGTTTTGAAAAAGGCAGCTCGCAAACTTCGCAAGGCTCCATTGCGACAGCCTCGCAAGTATGGAAATCGGTGCTGATCGCATCCAGGCCGCTGATCTCCCCTGACATCAAAAAACTGGTCAACTGCTCGCGCCCATCTTCGTGCAGTACGCGGGTTTTGATAGAGCCGCCGCGTATGGCGTACAAAGACAGAAAACGGTCGCCCGTACGATACACGTATTCGCCAGTCGAATAGCTGCGCTTGCTGCTGCTCAATGCTTCAAATCGTTCCATTTCGCTGGCGGAAAGATTGGCTGGCATGCAAAGTTCCCGCAGGTTGCAGTTGGAGCAGGAAGTTTTTATTGGGGGCGGGATGAGTGGTGGCACGTGCGTGGCTCAAGAAGGCTGATGACAGAGGTTATAATACTGGCTGTATTTTGACATATATCAAGACGGCTATGCGGCTAACTGGCATAGTTAATAAATCTGGGGGTGAGTAATGACCAAGGAAGTAAATCAACTTGTAGTGGATTTGGAGCTGATACGCAGGCTGGACAAGAATGGCCCGCGCTACACTTCCTACCCGACGGCGGATCGTTTCGAAGAGGCTTTCAACGCTGAAAAATACAGCCTGTGGGTATCCAGGCGAAGCGCCGACGGAGTCAGCCGTCCCTTGTCGCTCTACATCCATATCCCGTTCTGCAACACCCTGTGCTTCTACTGCGCCTGCAACAAGGTTATCACCAAAGACCGCAGCAAATCCGCCGAGTATGTGCGCTACCTCATCAAGGAGATGGGCATGCAAGCCGCGTTGCTGGGGCAGGGGCAAGTGGTTGAACAACTGCACTTTGGCGGCGGCACGCCCACTTTCTTGAGCGACAACGAGTTGCGCGAAGTGATGGCGGCAATACGCCAGAATTTCAAGCTGGTGGAAGACGGCGAATATTCCATCGAGATTGACCCGCGCAAAGTCAGCGACGAAACCATCGCCTTGCTCGGCGCAACCGGATTCAACCGCATCAGCGTCGGCGTGCAGGATTTCGACGAGGAAGTGCAGCGCGCGGTGAACCGCATCCAGAGCGAAGAAGAGACTATGCGCGTCATCAAGGCGGCGCGCGCCAACGGCTTCAAATCGGTGAGCATAGACTTGATCTACGGTTTGCCCAAACAAACGCTGCAAGGTTTCGGCAGGACGCTGGACCGCATCATCGCGGTCGATCCCGACCGCCTGTCCATCTACAACTACGCGCACATGCCGACCATCTTCAAGCCGCAGCGCCGCATCAATGAAGCGGACATGCCTGCGGGGCAATTGAAGCTGGACATTCTCAGCATGGCCGTGAACAAACTGATCGCGGCGGGCTATGTTTATATCGGCATGGATCACTTCGCCAAGCCGGAAGATGAACTGGCCGTCGCGCAACGCCAGGGCAGGCTGCACCGCAATTTTCAAGGTTATTCCACCCATTCCGATTGCGACCTGGTCGCGCTGGGCGTGAGCGCCATCGGCAAGATCGGCCCGACCTACAGCCAGAACTACCGCGAGCTGGAGGACTACTACAACGCGCTCGACCACGACCAGCTGCCCATCATGCGCGGCATGGAACTGAACGACGACGATATTGTGCGGCGCGCCATTATTCAAGCCTTGATGTGCCACTTCGAGCTGTCCAAAGAACAGTTCAACACCACCTATCAAATCGACTTTGACCAATACTTCGCCACCGAAATGAGCGAACTGGCCGACTACGAAAAAGAAGGGTTGCTGGTACTTGCACCGCAACGTATCAGCGTCACGCCCAAAGGCCGCATGCTCATCCGCAATATTTGTATGGTGTTTGATAAATACCTGCGCACACGGCTGGAACACGCGCGCTATTCAAAAGTGATTTAAGAAACGACAGGCGATTCGCAAGACAAACGCAGGTCAATACCGAGGAGAGCCCCGATCTTGCGGGGAGAATATGACAAAAAAAGTTGATGATTTCAGACTGAAGTTCGGCAAAACCGAACTGGTTCCCATCATGATTGGCGGCATGGGGGTGGATATTTCTACGTCCGATCTGGCCTTGGAAGCGGCGCGCCTGGGCGGTGTCGGCCACATATCGGATGCGATGCTGCTCACGGTGTCGGACAGGCGCTATGACACCGACTTCAGCAAAACGAAATTGCAGCAATACAAGCTCAACGTCGATAACCCGGACAAGTCATCGGTCAAATTCGATCTCGGCCACATCGCCGAATCCACCCGCTTGCACGTGAGCAAAACCATGGAGCGCAAACAAGGCTCCGGCATGATCTTCATCAACTGCATGGAAAAACTCACCATGAATGCGCCGCGTGAAACCTTGCGCGTGCGTTTGTGGGAAGCGCTGTCGGCGGGTGTCGATGGCATCACACTGGCCGCCGGATTGCATCTCGGCTCGTTCGGCTTGATCGAAGACCACCCGCGTTTCCGCGATGCCAAACTGGGCATCATCGTTTCGTCTCTGCGCGCACTGCAACTGTTCTTGCGCAAAAACGTCAAGACCAACCGCTTGCCCGATTATGTGGTGGTGGAAGGCCCGCTGGCGGGCGGACATTTGGGCTTCGGCATGGACTGGGCGCAATATGATTTGCGCACCATTACCAACGAAATCCACGAATACCTGCGCGCTGAAAAACTGGAAATTCCGGTGATTCCCGCAGGCGGAATTTTCACCGGCAGCGATGCCGCATCCTTCCTGCAAGAAGGCGCGGGCGCGGTGCAAGTGGCCACCCGCTTCACCGTGGTCAAAGAATGCGGCTTGCCGCTGGACGTGCAGCAGGAATATTTCAAAGCCAGCGAAAACGACATCGAAGTCAACGGCACATCGCCCACCGGCTACCCCATGCGCATGCTGAAAAACAGCCCGTCCACCGGCTCCGGCATCCGACCCGGCTGCGAGTCCTACGGCTACTTGCTGGATGCCAACGGACGCTGCGAATACATCGAGTCCTACAACCGCGAAGTGGCCGCCCATCCCGGCGAAAAGAAAATCTCGGTCATGGACAAGACCTGCCTGTGCACCCACATGCGCAACTTCAAATGCTGGACCTGCGGGCAAATGACTTACCGCTTGAAAGACACCACGCGCAAACTGGCCGACGGCAAGTATCAGACGCTGACCACCGAGCACGTGTTCAAGGACTACCAGTTCAGCACCGGCAACAAGATTGCACTGCCGGATTAAGCTTCAGAATCACTGTTGTTTTAAAACACACCTGCCCGGAGATGCCCGTCAATAGGCGATCTGCAACGAGTGTAGAATGTAGATTGCCAATTGACGGGCGTTGCGGGGAAGCTGCTATAACGCCCTCTTCCCTGACAACGTTATTCGCCCCATTTTTTCATCAACGTCTGCTCCACTCCAAGGTGGTCGAGTATTCTGGCCACCACAAAATCCACCATGTCCTGCACGCTTTGCGGATGGTGATAGAAGCCGGGGTTGGGCTGCATGATGACTGCACCGGCATGCGACAGCTTGAGCATGTTCTCCAGATGAATGGCCGAGAACGGCATTTCGCGCGGCACTAAAATCAGGGTGCGTTTTTCCTTGAGCATGACATCGGCGGCGCGGCAGATCAGGTCGTCGCTGATGCCGCCCGCGATCTTGCCCAGTGTGCCCATGGTGCAAGGGCACACCACCATTGCGTCGCCGGGATTGGAGCCGGAAGCCATGGGCGCGAACCAGTCCTGAATGCCGAACACTTTCAGCTCGCCGCTGAATTTTCCGAAACGTTCGGTGAACATTTGCTGCGCATCCTGCGGGCGGCTGGGCAGGGTGAAATCCAGTTCCTGTTTGGCGACGATCTGCGCAGCTTGCGAATACACCAGATGCACGCGCTGTCCGCTTTGCAGCAGGCATTCCAGCAGGCGTATGCCGTAGGGCAGGCCGGATGCGCCGGTCAGCGCGAGGGTGATGGTTTGCATTTGTCGATCCATGTTGATGTGGTAACCTTTAACAGCACATTGACACTCTAATTGAATTTATGACTTCCTGGCTATTCGTTGTGCCGGATAGTCACCCTGAGGTGAAAAGCAAGAACGTGTAAATTCAAGTTAAAGAATGCATGGCTTGTGAATTGTGGTTCTAAAATGCGTGTCGGTTCGGTCAGTTGGTTATTTAAATCTCAAAGGTGTCATTACAAAATGAAGCGAAATATTGGAATCATCGCAGCGGTGCTGGCTGTCATTTCTTTGCTGGGATGTGGAAGCGGAGGTTCCTCTGCGCCGGCTCCGACCAATGTGGTCGTCGTGGCGAAAGATAGCCGTATGGTCGTTTCGTGGGACATGGCTTCGGGAGTTGAATATTGGCTGTATAAAGCGGCAGGCAACGGGGTTACCCCGGAAAACTGCTCGTCGATGTCCGCATGCACCACGACGTTGTCGGCGACCTCGCCGACAACCGTTTCCAGCGTGGCGAATGGTACGACCTATTCCGTTTCGATCAATGGAAGAATCAGCGGCGGACCGGGCGGACCGGGTTCTGCTGCAGTATCGGCAACGCCCAGAATGGCGGGTGGAACGTGGACCGCCCCAATTACCAACACCATTCCAAATACCACGGTATTACGCGGTGTCGCTTACGGGGCCATGTATGTTGCAGTCGGGGATGGCGGCGCTTTGTATTCGGGCGCTGTGTACACCGTAATTGATGCAGTGGCCGGTGCAAAAACTGGAATTACGTGGAGCCCGTTGACCAATCCGCTGGCGACAAACTTCAACGCAGTAAATTATGACAGCGCTCGCGCAAAATATTTAAGTGCGGGGACGGGCGGGGCAATCATCTCGATGACACCTGCTTCCTCCACCGCATGGACCCAACAGACCAGCAATACAACGAATGATCTGTATGCCATCGCCAATAATGCAGCCGGCATGACGGTCGCCACCGGGGCAGGCGGCACGATTATCAGTAGCAACGACGGTTCAACCTGGACAGTGCGAACCTCCGGTACGGCGAATGCGCTGAACGCCGTGACTTACGGGTATGACAACACGAATGCGCAATATGTTTTTGTCGCGGTTGGAGCTGGCGGAACGGTGCTGAAAAGTACAGACGGAATAACCTGGACAGCGGCAAGCTCTGGAACTGCCAATGAACTCAGGGGTGTTACCTACGGCGCGGCAGCGGGCGTATTCGTGGCGGTGGGAGCCAGTGGAACCGTGCTGACCAGTACTGATGGAACAACCTGGACACCGCAGACAGCGCTCACGATAGCCACCTTGAATGCGGTCACATATTCCCCAAGTCGTCGCTTCATCGCGGTCGGAGCTGATGGCAGTATCTACTACAACGAATATGCCAACGCGGGGGTGACCTGGACTCAGGCGGTAACCGCTACGGGAACTGCGCTCAATGCAGTTGCACCTGGCGCTCTGTTCGACTATTCGGCAGTCGGTGCAAGCGGAGTCAATCTGTACGCTGACTAGCGTTTCACCGGATCGGGTCGAGCCACTCTTTCGCGAAGCCCCATCCCGTCAACGGGTTGGGGCTTCGTGCATAAACCTCGCCGCGATCAGTCCGTTCACCGTGCCGAACACCAGCGCTGCGCTGGCAAAAATTGGAATCAGATAGGCGATGCCGCTGTGCGGGATGAGCCACAGATAGACCACAGCCATTTGTCCGGCGATGTGGGCGAAGGCGGCGAGGATGCTGTGGGTGACCGCGCCGAAAAAACGCTGCGGCAGGTGCATGCTCAGCGCGAGCGCGGCGAGGCTGCACACCGCACCGGACAGGCTGAGAAAAAATCCCGGGGCGAGAAAATTGCCGAACAACAGGCTGCCCGCCAGCACGCGCAACAACGATACCCACACCGCCGCACGCCAGCCGTAACGCGCCAGCACGATCAGCGTGACGATGTTGGCCAGCCCCGGCTTCACCCCGGGCAAGGGCGTGGGGATGGCGTTCTCCAGCACCGTGAGGCCGAGTGCCACCGCCGCCATGCGCGCGATATGGTGGTCTTCCTGGGTGGTGTCTAACAGGATTGAGGATTGGGGATCGTGCAAGGATTGAGGATTGAGGATTGAGGATTGAGATAAGTGCGGAGCAGCGGGTTCTCCTCGCTCCTCAATCCTCAATCCTGAATCCTGCTTGTCAGTAGTTGAGGCTGTCATATTTTTTCGCGCCGCCCTTCAGTTCCACGCTCACTTCATTCGGCAAACAAATGGCAATTTCGCCTGCCTGTTGCAGCCAGCCCTGGCGCACGCAATATTGTCTGGGGCTGGGGTCGGAGGTGATACGCGCTTTGCGTTTTTCGATGGTGATGATGCTGGTGCCGAGCGGGCCGGGGACTTCGATTTGCTGGTCGCGCGACAGCGGCACTTCGCGGAATATTTTTCCGCCGCTGCGGATGACGGCAGTGTCGGCAACACCGCCTGACCAGACTGCAGCTGAAATCCATAGCGTCCCTATCGTTCCTGCCAGCAGCGTGAGGAAGTCTCCGGGTTTGATGTACATAAATCTTGGCACGAAGCTAAAGGAGGGAGGGGTATTAGCCCGCGAATTCGCGGTGACGCACCAGCACTTGTTGCATGGTGGTGAAATAAAGCGCGAGTTGTTCGACGAGATAGACTGAACGGTGCTGGCCGCCGGTGCAACCGATGGCTACCGTCAGATAGATGCGATTGTCAGAGATATACCCTGGCAGCCAATCCTCTACGAAAGTGCGGATGTCGGACAGCATTTTGCGCGTAGAAAGCGATTGTTCCAGAAAAGCGATGACTTCGGGGTCGCGCCCGGTGAGCGCGCGCAGTTTGGGGTCGTAATAAGGGTTGGGCAGGCAGCGCACATCAAACACCAAATCGGCATCCAGCGGGATGCCGTGCTTGAAACCGAAAGACTGAAACAACAGGGTCATTCTGGCGCGATCAAGTTTGATAAATTGTTTGACCCAGGCGCGCAACGCGTTGGCGTTGAGGTCGCTAGTGTCAATGTGGTGGCCGATCTCGCTGATGCGGTGTAGTAGTTCTCGCTCCTTGGTCACGCATTCGGGCAGCGTGAGAATGCCGTCGTTGAGCGGGTGCATGCGGCGCGTCTCGGAAAATCGCTTGACCAGCGTGTCGGTCTTGGCATCAAGGAACAGCAGTTGCACATCCAGTCCCTGACGTTTCATGCTCTGAATGTTTTGCGGCAGAAGGGGCAGGCTTTTTGCGCTGCGCACATCGACGCTGACCGCGATACGTTTCTGACCGGATTGCCAGAGCGTGTCTATCAGGGCATTCAAAAGCTCGGCGGGCAGATTGTCCACGCAGAAGAAGCCGGAATCTTCCAGTGTCTTGAGCGCGACGCTTTTGCCGGAGCCGGACAAGCCGCTGATCAAGAACAGTTGCATGCGCTCAGTCTCCGGTGAGATGCTGCTCTTGGCGCGTGATGAATTCCTGCATGGAATCGATGCCGCGTTGTTGCAACACGAAGTTGCGCGCGGCGGCCTCCACCAGTACCGCGAGATTGCGACCCGCCATCACGGGAATCTCAACCTTGCTGATTTTGACTCCGAGAATTTCCTCGAAACCTGAGGCGGGCAGCCGCTCCAGTTTCGACAGGTCGTCGTGCGGCGGACGATACAGATGCACGATCAGCTTCAGGCTTTTTTTGCGGCGCACGGCGGTCTCGCCAAACATGGTGCGGATGTTGAGCATGCCCAGACCGCGCACTTCGAGAAAATTGAGCAGCAATTCGGGGCAGCGGCCTTCCAGCGTTTCCGGCGAGATGCGGTAAATTTCAGTGACATCGTCCGCCACCAAACCGCTGCCGCGCGTGATGAGTTCCAATGCCAGTTCGCTTTTGCCGACACCGCTGTCGCCGGTAATCATCACGCCCACGCCCAGCGCATCGAGGAATACGCCGTGGCGC
Organism: Sideroxydans sp.; assembly: GCA_028710605.1. Classification (GTDB taxonomy): domain Bacteria; phylum Pseudomonadota; class Gammaproteobacteria; order Burkholderiales; family Gallionellaceae; genus Sideroxyarcus. Next base: position 41,822 of record JAQTTU010000006.1, on the reverse strand, counting down.
GTGGTGGCATCGGCCAGGCCTTTGACGATGTAGTGGCGGATCATCCACATCAACTGCACGCTGGCCAACGGCGAATGGAACAACGGCGTGTGGGTGCGGTTGGCAAAATCCAGCAGCCCGCGCGGGATCTCGGTATTGCCCGCCACGATCAGGCACAGCGGCTGCCCCTGTTCCAGTTGCTTCAGTGCAATCGACAGATCGGCGGGTGAAAGCGAATGCAGATAATCCAGTTCCACGTTGCTTAACACCTGCACCCAGTTCGGGTGGATCAGGTTCATGTGGCCTATCCAGCCACGGTTGGAGGCGTTGACCGTGTCACTATCCAGCACGCGATCCGCGCCCTCTGCACCGCCCACCCAAGTCAGGCCGAGACGCTCCTGTTTGTCGGCGAACAGTTGGCGGATGTTGACCTGGCTCATTTTGAAAAACCTTTATTAGCCACGGATGAACACGGATGAAACACGGATTAACACCGGTTTCATCCGTGTTTCATCCGTGTGTATCCGTGGCTGAAGTGAGTTTTTAATGCTCATAACTCAAGTCGTTTTCCAGTTCACAAACAATTGATGGATCGCTGCCGGATCGTCGGCGGCCTGCAATTGTTCGCGGAACGATTGGTCGCTGAACATTTGCGCCAGTTCGCCCAGCAGTTGCAAATGCATGTCGGTGGCGCGCTCGGGCACCAGCAACACGAATATGAAATTCACCGGCAGTCCGTCCGGCGCATCGAAAGGAATCGGGTGTTGCATTTTGACGAAAGCGGCTGCCGCATCGCGCAACCCTTTCACGCGACCGTGCGGAATTGCCACGCCCTGACCCAAGCCGGTGGAGCCGAGTTTTTCGCGTGCAAACAGACTGTCGAACACTTGGCTGCGCGCGATGTTCAGTGTGTTCTCGAACAACAGCCCGACACGTTCGAACACGCGTTTCTTGCTGGCGGACTCGCTGTCCAGCAACACGTTTTCCGGTGTCAAAATTTTACTGATTAGACTCATGGCGATTTCACCGATACAAAAAAACGGGGCAACCACTTCTGGCTGCCCCGTGTTGCTTCATTCAGCTACGACCTGTTTGCCGGTTTCGTCATGGCGGCGCGCAGTGCCTTTTTCCTTGTGCTTCAACACCTGGCGATCCAGCGAGTCGATCAGAGCGTCGATGGCCACATACAGATTGGCATCCTCGGTTTCGGCGAAGATATTCTTGCCGGAAACATGCACGGTGGCTTCAGCCTTCTGCACCAGCTTATCGACCGACAGGATTACGTTGATGTCGATCACGTTGTCGAAATGGCGTTTGACCTTGTCCAGCTTGCTCAATACATGTTCGCGGATGGCCGGAGTGATTTCGAGGTGACGTCCTGTGAGGTTGAGGTTCATGGCCTGCTCCTTTATGGTTAGAGTGATTTACGAAGATTTACCGGAAGGATGTTCATCCCCTCCCGGTATTTTGCCACGGTACGGCGGGCGACCAAAATGCCCTGCTGTGCCAGGATTTCTGACATGCGGCTGTCGGTGAGCGGATGTTTGCCATCCTCTTCGCTGACCAGTTGCTTGATAAGAGCGCGGATGGCGGTGGAAGAACACGCGCCGCCCGCTTCGGTAGCCAGACCGCTGCCAAAGAAATACTTGAATTCGTAGATGCCGCGCGGGGTGAGCATGAACTTCTGCGTGGTCACGCGCGAAATGGTGGATTCGTGCAGTTCGAGCTGTTCCGCGATCTCGCGCAGCACCAGCGGGCGCATGGCGATGTCGCCGTGCTCGAAGAACTGGCGCTGGCGCTCGACGATGGCTTGCGACACGCGCAAGATGGTCTCGAAGCGCTGTTGCAGATTTTTGATGAACCAGCGCGCTTCCTGCAATTGCCCGGCCATCTCCTGCTGGCTGGTTTCGCCGCGCCGTTGCAGGATGTTGGCATACACCTGATTGATGCGCAGACGCGGCATCGCCTCCGGGTTCAAGCGCGCGCGCCAGACACCGTTAACGCGTTCCACCAGCACATCCGGCACCACATAGTCTGCGGCTCTATGTTCGAACGCCGCGCCGGGTTTGGGTTGCAGATGCACGATCAGATCCTGCGCGCAACGCAGCGCATCGTCGTCGCAGCGCAAGGCTTTTTTCAACTTATTGAAATCGCGCGCGGCGAGCAAGTCCAAGTGCTGGCCGACCAGCGCCAGCGCCAGATCGCGCCCCGGCACATCTTCCGGGAAAGCGCGCAATTGCAGCGCCAGACATTCGCTCAGGTTGCGCGCGCCTATGCCGGGTTCGTCCAGATATTGCAACTGCACCAGCGCCGTTTCCAGATCGTCCAGCGTGATGTCCAGTTCGGGCGGCAGCAGTTCAAAAATTTCTTGTAGCGGCTGCGACAGATAACCGTTGTCGTCCAGCGCGTCGATCAGCAGCGCGATGATTTTCTTGTCGCGCGCATCCATCAGGCTCATGTTCAACTGCCACAACAAGTGCTCGCGCATACTGGGTTTGTCGGCGGCCACCTCGGCGTAACCATCGTCCTCGTCGTCGGGGCTGGCGGAGGATGAAGAGGAGAACGACGGCTCCTGCCAGTCGCTGTCGCCATTGCGCGGCTCGGGTTCTTTCTCGGCAGATTCGCCGGTGCTGGCCGGGGCGGGCGTATCGTTGCTGCTGTTGCCGCTGTAGGTTTGATTGGTGCTGTCGTCCTCGCGTTCGAGGAAGGGGTTCTCGTCCAGCAGGCGCGCGGTTTCCTGATTGATTTCCAGCGTCGAAAGTTGCAGCAGCTTGATAGCTTGCTGCAACTGCGGCGTTAGCATCAGATGTTGGGATTGCCTGAGTTGGAGAGTGTGTTTCATTGCCGGATATTTGGTGTTGTGGCTGCGCTGCTTATAGTTTGAAGTGCTCGCCCAGATACACCTTCCTCACGCCCTCATTATAGATGATTTCATCGGGCTTGCCCTCGGCCATTACCGATCCGGCGTTGATGATGTAGGCGCGGTCGCAAATGCCCAGCGTTTCGCGCACATTGTGGTCGGTAATCAGCACACCGATGCCGCGCTCTTTGAGGAAGTGGATGATGCGCTGAATGTCCAGCACGGCGATAGGGTCAACCCCGGCGAACGGCTCGTCGAGCAGAATGAAACGCGGATCTGAGGCCAGCGCGCGGGCGATCTCCACCCGCCGCCGCTCGCCGCCGGACAGGCTGATCGCCGGATTGTTGCGGATGTGCGTGATGTGCAAATCGGTTAGCAACGCTTCCAGTTTGGCGGCCTGTTCTTCCTCCGAATAACCGTGCAACTCCAGCACGGCCTGAATGTTCTGCGTCACCGTCAGGCGGCGGAAGATGGACGCTTCCTGCGGCAGATAAGCCAAGCCCAGACGCGCGCGCCTGTGGATGGGCAAATGGGTGACGTTCTCATCGTCGATCAGAATCTCGCCGCCATCCGTGGCGACCAGTCCGACGATCATGTAGAAACTGGTGGTCTTGCCCGCGCCATTGGGGCCGAGCAAACCGACCACTTCGCCGCTTTTGACGGACAGCGACACATCGTGCACCACGGTGCGCGAACCGTAGCGTTTTTTCAGAGAGACGGTGCGAAGTTCACTCATGTTTTTGTTCTGGAGAATCGGTTGCGGATGGCGACAAAGCGGGGCTGGGCTGGATGGTCAGCGCATCCTTGGAAGTATTGCTGTTCGCGGGCTTGCTCTTGGGCTGGATCACCGCATGCACGCGTCCGTCGCCTGTCGGGGCTTTGCTGCTGGAACTCGCATTGCCGCGCACCTCGAACACTTCGGTCTTGGTGCTGTAAGTGATATGCGCGCCCGACACTTCATCCTGTCCGCGCTTGACGCGGGCACGGCCAAAAAAATCCACCGAGTCGGTGCGCGTGTCGTATTCGATGCGCTCGCCGTAGCCTTCCGCATACTCGTTCGAGCCCTCGAAACGCTGCCAGAATTTGGCCGGCGAGCCGGAGGCATTCAAATGCTGGAAGCCCTGGGCATCTTCGGTCACATCTATCTTGTCTGCCTGAATCAGCAACGTGCCCTGGGTGAGGCGCACCTCGCCTTCAAAACTGCTGCGCTGTTTGGCATCGTCCACCACCACGCGGTTGGCTTCCAGATGCAACGGTTTGTCGCGGTCGGCGCGTTCGGCAAAAGCAAGGTTGGTGCTGGAAAGCAGCAGCAAACACAGCAGACAGAATTTATTTGCGAATCGGTTCATGGATGGCTTTGACTTGCGAAAGTAGTTTAACGGTGCGTGCCTGATTGTCGATTTCCATGCCCAGCGCGCTGATCGAATTTTTGCCGCTGACCATCATCACCGGATGATCGGTTTGCGCAAAATCGCGCTCGGGCATCACGTGCAAAAAATCGGTTTGGAAACGTTGTTCGACCAGATTGCCGCCGGCGGGACGCACCACTTGCACCTCGTCGTACAACCGCACATCGGTATTGTGATTATTGATCGTGCCGCTTTGGGCCGAGGTGTGGCTGGGCGGGCGGTCGGCGAGAAAACTGGTCAGCACGGGCATTTGCAAATGCGTGGTTTCATCGTCCGGGTAGTGCCACATTTTCTCGGCGGAAAGCGCGAAGCGCGGCTGCCCCTGATCGTTCAACGTGGTGGAAGACAGCTTGTCGATAACGAAATCCACATCGTGCCGCTGTATGCGCTCGACCGGGGTCAACGGCGCAACCTGCAAGCTGAGCCAGTAGCTGGCCAACAGCAACAGCAGCACGGGCAGCAGCGGCAACCAGCCGCGCAATTTTGTGCTGAGTTGCTGCGTATTCATCAGTCCAGGTAGGGGGCAAGTTGAGTTTGCAGCGAACCCTGCGCGGCCATGATGAGCTCGCACACTTCGCGCACCGCGCCGTGACCGGCTTCGCGTTGCGCCACGTAATGCGCGTGATCGCGCACCACTTGCGGCGCACCGGGCACACTCAGCGCAAGACCGACGCGGCGCATCACCGGCAGATCGACCACATCGTCGCCCATGAACGCGGCGGCTTCCGGCGCGAGTTGCATGTCGGCCAACAGCGACTGCATCGCCGCCAGCTTGTTCTCCACGCCCTGATACAAGCGCGTGATACCGAGATTTTTGGCGCGCAATTCAACGCAGCGCGACGTGCGTCCGGTGATGATGGCCAGTTCCACGCCCGAAGCCTTGAGCATCTTCAAGCCGTGACCGTCCAGCGTGTTGAAGCGTTTGAATTCCTCGCCGGAGTCGGTGAGATACAACCCGCCATCGGTGAGCACGCCGTCCACATCGAAGGCGATCAGGCGCAGCGGTTTGATTCTTTCGGTCAGCGTCATTTAAATGACCTTCGCTTTTAGCAAGTCATGCATATTCAGCGCACCCACCACTTTGTTGCTCGCATCCACCACCAGCAACTGGCTGATGCCGTATTGTTCCATCAACTGCACCGCATCCACCGCCAGCGCGTCGGGTCCGATGCTGCGCGGTTTGGCCGACATCACTACTTTGATCGGGGTGCTGGCGAAATCCAGTTTCTTTTCCAGCGTGCGGCGCAAATCGCCGTCGGTGTAAATGCCCAGCAAGTGATGCGTTTCGTCCACGATGGCGGTCATGCCCAGCCCTTTGCGCGACATCTCCAGCACCGCTTCCGCCAGCGTCGCACTCTCGCGCACCGCCGGAATGCTGGCATGCGCGTGCATTACATCGCGCACATGGGTGAGCAAACGCCGACCCAGACTGCCGCCGGGATGCGAGCGCGCGAAATCTTCCTCGCCGAACCCCTTGGCATCGAGCAGCGCCACGGCCAGCGCATCGCCCATCGCCAGCGCGGCGGTGGTGCTGGCGGTCGGGGCCAAGCCCATCGGGCAAGCCTCCTGCTCCACCGCACAATTCAAATGCACATTGGCTTCGCGCGCCAGACTGGACTGCGGGTTGCCGGTCAGGGTGATGAGCTTCGCGCCCTGACGTTTGACGGCGGGCACGATGGTCAGCAACTCGTCGCTTTCGCCCGAATAAGAAATGCCGATGAACACATCCTGCGCTGTCACCATGCCCAGATCGCCGTGGCTGGCCTCGCCCGGATGCACGAAATAAGCGGGCGTGCCGGTGCTGGAAAACGTCGCCGCGATCTTGCGCGCGATATGCCCCGACTTGCCCATGCCGCTCACGATCACGCGGCCTTTGCAGTCGAGGATCAGGTTCAGCGCGTTGAGGAAATGTTCGTCTATACGTTCGACCAAAGCCTGCACGGCGGCAGCTTCGATGGTCAGCACGCTACGGGCAAGAGCCAGCGCGTGCGGGGCGGCGGAAGAATTAGGTTTGTTCATGCGGCAAATTATACGCGAAGCCGCTTATTTGCCGGAAAGGTTGACGGCTAGCGCATCCATTCCCGCACGCATTTGGGCGACAAACGTATCGTCGGCGGGAAGGTTGCGCAGATTGACTTCCACATTTTCTTTGGATGAGTTGAATCCGGCAATGAGCAGATGGCGACCGACCAGCACGTCGCTCAACACGTTCGGGTTGCCGATTTTCTCCAGTTGATCGGCCAATGGCAAAGCGCGGGAGGCCAATGCCATCAGCCGGAAAGGAGGCTGCGCCGCCTCGCGCGTGGCCTGCGCCAGCGCAACTTTTTTCGCCAACCTCTGCTCGTCGCTTGTTGCGGCAATTTGATAGGCCTCCATCACCGCATCGAAAGCCCGCATATCCGCCTCGGCCTCGGCCAAGGCTTGCGCGCGCATGGTCGTGACCTGTTCCAGAATTTCCTTCGCCCGATCTTCGACGGCGACGAATTTTTTCTTGCCTATGGTCAGGTTGCACACCATGGACAGCAGCGCCAAACCTTGCGCCACCGTCACCGCTGCCGCCGCGCCGCCGCCGGGCGCGGGCGAAGCGCTGGCCAGATCGTCCAGATAGGATTTGAGTCCATCAAGCTGCAAGTTCATCGACCGGCTTTCCGTAAGTTGTCCAACTGAATTCGGGGTTGAAGTTTTCGCTGCGCTCGTAAACGGCTTTGTTGTTCTCGTACAGTCGAATCGCGTTTCTGACGCACATGGCAATCGTCATCGGCCCCACGCGCGGCACGTAAACTCCGGCCTTCTTCTTCGCGCTGTCTTCGTAGTTTTGCACAAAAGAGAAATTGAGGCAGGTGACATTCTCCTTGATTTCCTCGCCGCGAATTTTCTCGAAGGCGCGCGAAGGCACGCCGGTAATCACCATGTCCGATTGCTTCAATGCATCTTCGCGGGAAATCGCCTCCTTCGTTCCGTTCTTGTGCATGACAAACCCGCCGTCGATATCGAACGAGTAAACCGTGGCACCATCGTTGACCAGCATGTAAGCCAATGGCAGGCCGACCACATCCGAACGGTTGAAAATTGTGATCTTTTTGCCCTTGAACGTTTTGCCCATACGCTCGTCCAGATTGTCCACGTAGGCCAGCGTTTTCAGCACTGCCAGCGAAGTGCAGGGCAAAATCGCCTTCTTCTTTTTGGCCTCGTCCACATAGCGTTCGTTCGCGTAAAGCTTGCTCGACCAGAAACTGGTCAGGCCTTCGATATCCTTGGATGGGTCGATCAAATCTTTGAGCTGCCTGTCGCGCTCATCCTTGAAAATCGGGAAGAAAATAAAAATGCCGTGAACCGACGGATCGGCGTTGGCTTTCAAAATTTGTTGGCCGATGTCGTCCAGATCATTTTCGACCAGCCCCAATTCCAGCCCCACCACCTCGCAGGCTTTTTGCAACGTCCGCGCGTAAACCACCGATGCCGCATCGCCCGCGACCGGCGCAAGAATGCCCAAAATCCTCGGCTTGTGCGGGTAGTTATTCCTTTTGACGATGCGCGGCAACTGCTGGAGAAAGTAGTTCGCCATGTCGGCGGGATTGAACTCATTGTCGGGCAAACGCTTGACCACCCTCTCCGACAAACAATAGCTGTCGCCAATCTGCTTGCATTCCAGCTTGCCCAGACGGCACTGGCGCGAAATATGGCCGGGGCTCAGCTCCATGATTTTTGCGGCTTCCTCGGTCGAGTACCAGGGGCCGAGGGTGGGGAAAGTGATGGGCATGCGCGACTCCGTCAAAATAATCCGGGCATGTTATCAAAATAACCAGATGTTAGGAATATGGCATCGAAAGGATGATTCGCTTCGCGGCGCTATTTCTTGCGAAGTATTGCATTTTTGCTTGCGGTGAACTAAGGTTTAGCTAACTCGCGTTGGGAGAATAATATGCAACTGGTAAATATTCACGAAGCCAAGACTCATCTGTCCAAATTGCTCGAACAAGTGCAAGCGGGCGAGGATGTGGTGATTGCAAAATCGGGCGCACCCATTGTCCGTTTAATTCCTTTTGCGCCACCCAAACGCTGCATCGCATCTCCCGGAATGATGGAGGGTGAAGGCTGGATCGCTGATGATTTCGACGCACCGATTGACGGATTGTTCGACAGCCTGAAAGGCCATGCAGAATGAGATTGCTGCTCGATACGCATCTGGCGTTGTGGTGGCTGATAGACAGCCAGCGCGTTCCGGCAGAAGTGCGGGAGTTGGTCGAAAGCGCGACCGACCCGGTGGCTATCAGCCGCGCCTCGTTATGGGAAATGGCGATCAAAATTTCAATCGGCAAGCTGAAAATCGACTTGCCGCGCTTCGTCAAAATGGCAGAAGCGAGCGGCTTCGACTGGCTGGACATCAAAACCGAACACCTGCTGACCGTCGCCACCTTGCCGAATTTTGAAGACCATCGCGACCCGTTTGATCGCCTGCTGGTCGCGCAAAGTTTGACCGAACCGCTGGTGCTGTTGACCAGCGATGCCAAACTGGCGCGCTACGGCTCGACTGTGCGCGTGATCTGACGGCATCAGAAGCAATTTAAAAACTCAACCTCGTGGCAACGCCCGCCAATAGGCGATCTAGCAAATGCGCTTGATGGAGATGGCCGAATCTATTGGCTTACGGCGTTGCGTATGTTTTAAGATTTGAAAAATCTTTGTCGCAGATGCGTAGGGTGAGCACGTTGTTGTGCCCACGCGTTGATTTATTTCCCTATAGGCATCACACATACGGCGCAATGCCCGTTGGTTATTGCGCCCTACCGGGCTCATTTCTCTCGCCGTAGTTAATCTCCGCTACACACCCTATCCTCCCAACCCCACAACGTCAATAAGGCATTGCCCTGCGAAATCACAAACCCCCGCAACAATTTTGCATCCCGCGCAAGTTAAGGCATCATCGGGGCATGAATAATTCTTTGCACTTGCTGCTGATTTTGTTGGCTGCCGCCGTGGCGGTGGTGGTGTTGTGCCGTATTTTGAAATTGCCTGCGATGTTGGGTTATCTGATCGTGGGGATTTTGATCGGGCCGCATGCCTTGGGCTGGATTCCCGATGCGCCGGAGACGCGGCATCTGGCGGAATTCGGGGTGGTGTTTTTGATGTTCAGCATCGGGCTGGAATTCAGTCTGGCGCGGCTGCGCGCCATGCAGCGGCTGGTGTTCGGGCTGGGCACGGCGCAGGTGGTGGCGACCATGGTGCTGGTGATGGTTTCCAGTCTGGTGTTCGGCATGGATTGGCGCGCGGGCTTGGCGCTGGGCGGTATTCTCGCCATGTCGTCCACCGCCATCGTGAGCAAGATGCTGGTCGAGCGCGCCGAGATCAGCACGTCGCACGGGCAGAAGGTGATGGGCGTGTTGCTGTTTCAGGATCTGGCGGTGGTGCCGCTCATCATCGTGATTCCCGCGCTGGCGGAAGGCGGGGCGGAACTGAGCTACACCGTCATGCTGGCCATGGTCAAGGCCGGGTTTGTGTTGGCGGCGCTGCTGATGTTCGGCCAGCGTTTGTTGCGCCCGTGGTTTCATCTGGTGGCGCAGCAAAAATCGTCCGAGCTGTTCATGCTCAACGTGTTGCTGTTCACGTTGGGCATGGCCTGGCTCACCGAACTTTCCGGCTTATCGCTGGCACTGGGCGCGTTCGTGGCGGGCATGTTGATTTCGGAAACGGAATACCGCTATCAGGTGGAAGAAGACATCAAGCCGTTCCGCGATGTGTTGCTCGGCCTGTTCTTCGTCACCATCGGCATGATGCTGGACATGCACGCGATCATCGTTGGCTGGGGCTGGATTGTTTTGCTGCTGCTGATTCTGCTGCCGTTCAAGGCGCTGGTGGTGGCGCTGCTGGTGCGCGCGTTCGCCGGTAGCTGGGGTTCGGCGCTGCGCACCGGCATCGGTCTGGCGCAGGCGGGCGAGTTCGGTTTCGTGTTGCTGACGCTGGCGGGCGGGGCGCATCTGCTGCCCGCCGACGTGATGCAAAACGTGCTGGCCGCCATGCTCATTTCCATGCTCATCGCGCCTTTCCTCATCCAGCATGCCGAAGCCATCGTGCGCCGTTTGTCGCCGGAAGAATGGATGAGCCGCGCCATGCAGATGCACCAGATCGCCGTACAAAGCATGGCTTCCAATCAGCACGTCATCGTGTGCGGTTTCGGGCGCAGCGGGCAGGCGCTGACGCAATTTCTGAAACAGGAAAACATCAGCTTCATCGCGCTCGACCTCGATTCGCGCCGCGTGCAGGAAGCCGCCAGCGTGGGCGGGCGCGTGGTGTACGGCGACGCGGCGAAGAACGAAGTGCTGCAAGCGGCGGGGCTGATGCGCGCCAAGGCGCTGGTCATCACCTACGACGACAAACACTCCGCCCTGAAGATTCTGCACAACGTGCAAAGGTCGCGCCCCGACTTGCCCGTGATCGTGCGCACAGCCGACGACAGCAGCGTCGAAGCGCTGAAAAAAGCCGGCGCGACCGAGGTGGTGGCCGAAGTGCTGGAAGGCAGCGTCATGCTCGCTTCGCAAGCACTGCTGATGGCCGGCGTGCCGCTGAGCCGCGTGGTGCGCCGCGTGCAGGAAGCGCGCGCCAAACGCTACAGCATGTTCAGCGGCTACCTGCGCAGCGCCCCGCCGGAAACGGGCGAAGACACCGAAAACCTGCAACCGCGTTTCCAGCACGTCATGCTGGGCGCAAACGATGCGGCCGTGGGCAAGCGCCTGGGCGAAATGAAACTGGACGAACTCAACGTCGAAGTCAACGGCGTGCGCCGCCACAACGTGCTGGGCACGCAACCTTCGGAAGACATGCTGCTGCGCGGCGGAGATGTGCTGATGCTGCTGGGTCAACCGGTCACGCTGGAAGCGGCGGAGCGGCGCTTGCGGCAAGGGCATGGCGGGTAGTTTCAAACAGCAACTGCGTGGAGATGGCCGTCAATAGGCGATCTACAAAGATGTTTTGTAGGATGGGTGGAGCGCAGCGATACCCATCGCTTGAAGGCCTGCGAAAATTTGATGGGTATCGCTGCGCTCCACCCATCCTGCGTTGGCTTCCCGTTTTTCGTGCGTGCGTAAGCGGCGGCAGGTAAAATCCCGCCCCATGAATCCAGCATTATCTTCCATCGCCCAGCGCCGTCTGGCGCGCATCCAGCAACTCTCCGCCATCGAATACCCCGCCGACCTGCCCGTGGTGGCGCGGCGCGAGGAATTGGCCGAGGCTATTGAAAAACACCAAGTCGTCATCGTCTGCGGCGAGACCGGCTCCGGCAAGACCACGCAACTGCCGAAGATTTGTTTGAGCCTCGGGCGCGGCGTGCTGGGTGTGATCGGCCATACGCAACCACGCAGAGTGGCGGCGCGTTCGGTCGCCGCGCGCATCGCGCACGAACTGAAATCCGAACTCGGCGGACTGGTCGGTTACAAAGTGCGCTTCAACGACAAAGTGTCGCCCGACACCTGCATCAAACTGATGACCGACGGCATTTTGCTGGCGGAAATCCACCACGACCCGCTGCTCAAAAATTACGACACAATCATCATCGACGAAGCACACGAACGCTCGCTCAACATCGACTTCCTTCTCGGCTATCTGCGCCGACTGCTGCCGCGCCGGCCGGATTTGAAACTCATCATCACTTCGGCCACGCTGGATGCGGAAAGGTTTGCGAAGCATTTTGCAGGGAGTTCCCCCTCCCTAACCCTCCCCCGGGGGGAGAGGGAACTGGGTTGCGAAGCGCCGTCGAACCCCTCTCCCACCGGGGGAGGGGCTGGGGTGGGGGTAAACGTCAAACACCATTCCGCCCTCCCGGAAGAGTTGCTCACTCACGCGCGCGAGCTGCGCAAGAAAGCAACTGATGCGGAAAATCTGTTGTGGCAACTATTGCGTAGAAACCAACTACACGGTTTAGGTTTTCGCCGCCAGCATCCGCTGGGCGCTTTCATTCTCGATTTCTACTGTCATCAGGCAAAGCTGGCAATCGAACTGGATGGCGGCCAACACGCAGAAGATGCGCAACTGAAGCATGATGAAAAACGCAGTGCATGGTTGAAGACGCAGGGAATTTCAGTTTTACGCTTCTGGAATAACGAGGTGCTGACGAATACCGAGGGCGTGTTGCACAGAATTATGGAAGCGCTGGAGGCTAACCCCCTCCCTAACCCTCCCCCGGTGGGAGAGGGGATAAGTGCGAATGCCCCAATCATCCAAGTCTCCGGCCGCACCTATCCGGTCGAAGTGCGTTACCGCCCGCCGCAAAAGGATGAGGACGGCGACATGCAAGACGTGCCGCAAGCGGTGTGCAGTGCGCTGGATGAGCTCAGCATCGGCGGGCTGAAAGGCGATGTGCTGGTGTTCCTGCCCGGCGAGCGCGAGATACGCGACACCGCCGAAGCGTTGCGCAAACATCAGCACAAGGGCCTCGAAATCCTGCCGCTGTTTTCGCGGCTGTCCATCGCCGAACAGGATCGCGTGTTCAAGCCCGCCTCGGGCATGCGGCGCGTGGTGCTGGCGACCAACGTGGCGGAGACTTCGCTCACCGTGCCCAACATCGGCTATGTGATCGACAGCGGCTTGGCGCGCATCAACCGTTACAGCGTGCGGCAGAAGGTGGAGCAGTTGCGCATCGAGAATATCGCGCGCGCGTCGGCCAACCAGCGCGCCGGACGCTGCGGGCGCGTGATGAGCGGCGTGTGCATACGCCTGTACGAGGAAGCAGATTTTTTGCTGCGACCCGAGTTCGCCGATGCCGAAATATTCCGCGTGTCGCTGGCAACGGTCATCCTGCGCATGAGTGCGCTGGGACTCGGCGAGGTCGAAGAGTTTCCGTTCATCGAGCCGCCCGGTTCGCGCGCGATCACCGACGGTTACCAGTTGCTGATTGAGTTGGGTGCGATGGCCGAAAGTGTTTCCTCACCCCACCCCTCTCCCGGTGTGAGAGGGAGCAGAGCGCTCACGCCGCTCGGCCACGAACTGGCCAAGCTGCCGCTCGATCCCAAGGTCGCGCGCCTGCTGCTGGCGGGGCGGCAGTTTCACTGTCTCGACGAGATCCTCATTATCGCCAGTGCACTGGCTTTGCAAGACCCGCGCGACCGGCCGAGCGAGCGGCGCGAAGCGGCGGATGCCGCGCATCAACGTTTCAACGACGAGCGTTCGGATTTTCTCGCCTACCTCAAATTGTGGGCGTGGTTTCAGGACGCGATCAAACACAAGAAGAGCAACAAACTGTGGGCGAACGAATGCCGCGAAAAATTCCTGTCGCCGCTGAGGTTGCGCGAGTGGCACGAGCTGCATCAGCAGTTGCATGCGCAGGTGAGTGAGATGGGGATGTTTGGTGCGCGAACATCATCCCCCATCCCCACCCCACCCCTCCCCTTGAAGGGGAGGGAGCCAAGTTCCTCCCCCGTCAAGGGGGAGGTTAGGAGGGGGATGGGGGAAGTTCAACCCGCCACCTACGAACAAATCCACAAAGCCCTGCTTACCGGCCTGCTCGGCAACATCGGCTGTCGTTCGGTGAGCGAGCCGCATTACCTCGGCGCGCGCGAGATCAAGTTTTTCATCGCGTCCAATTCGGTGCTGGCGAAGAAGGGCGCGAAATGGGTGGTGGCGGCGGAGATCGTGGAGACGACCAAGCTGTTCGCGCGTTGTGTGGCGCGCATCGAGCCGGAGTGGCTGGAGGAAGTCGGAGCGCACTTGATCAAGCGCAGCTATTTCGATCCGCACTGGGAGAAGAAGGCGGCGCAGGTGGCGGCGTGGGAGCGCAGCACCTTGTACGGCCTCATCATCAACCCGAAGAAGCGCGTGCATTACGGGCCGATGAACGTGGCCGAATCGCGCGCGGTGTTCATCCGCGAGGCGCTGGTGAACGGCGAGTTCAACACGCAAGCGCCGTTCTTTGCGCACAACCAGAAACTGATCGCCGACATCGAGGCGCTGGAACACAAGGCGCGCCGTCCCGACGTGCTGGTGGATGACGAACTGATCTTCGCCTTCTACGACGAGCGCATCCCGCCGCACATCCACAACGGTGCGGCCTTCGAGCATTGGCGCAAGGAAGTCGAGCGCGAACAGCCGAAGTTGTTGTATCTGAAAAAAGACGACCTGATGCGGCACGAGGCGGCGGGCATCACCACCGAACAATTCCCGCCGCAGATGCTGATGAACAACGTCAGCTATGCGCTGGCCTACAACTTCGCGCCGGGCAAGAACGACGACGGCGTGACGCTCACCGTGCCGCAAGCCTTGTTGAATCAGGTATCGGCGGCGCGTTGCGAATATCTGGTGCCGGGAATATTGGCGGAAAAAATTGTGCAGTTGGTGAAATCGCTGCCGCAAAAAGTCCGGCGCAACTGCGTGCCCGTGCCGGAATTCGCGGCGGAATTTTGCGCGGCAGTGAAGCCCTCCGACACGCCGCTGTTGCCCGCGCTGGCGCGTTACATCCGCGAACAGAAGCAGCTCGACGTGCCGCTGGACGCGTTCCGTCTGGAGCAATTGCCCGCGCATCTGCTGATGAATTTTCGCGTGGTGGATGAGCATGGCAGGCAGTTGGGGATGGGGCGGAATTTTGTGCAATTGCGCGGGGAGTGGGCGATGGCTTTGCTTCCTGTAGGAGCGAGCTCTGCTCGCGATCAAAAGTCGAATCGCGAGCAGAGCTCGCTCCTACAAAAAAACGAAGCGCGTCATGTCGCATGGGATTTCGGCGACTTCAAGCCAAGCCGCGAAGAGCCGCGCGCGGGGCAGACCGTCACCGTGTTCAATGCGCTGGTGGATGAAGGCGATGCGGTGACGTTGCAAAGTTTCGACACGCAGGATGCCGCGCAAGCCGCGCACCGCCTCGGTTTGCGCCGCCTGTTCATGCTAGCGTTAAAGGAGCAGGTGAAATTTCTGGAGAAGAATCTGCCCGGCCTGCAAGCGATGTCCATGCAGTTTCTGCCGTTCGGTTCGCAGCAGGATTTGCAGCGGCAGATTCTTGCGGTGACGTTCGACCGCTGCTGTTTGAACGAACCATTGCCTGAGAGCGAAAAAGAATTCGCCGCGCGCAGCAAGGATGCGAAGGCGCGCTTGAATCTGGTGGCGCAGGAGATTGCGCGCTTGGTCGGCGCGGTGCTGGCGGAATACCACGTGCTGCAAAAAGCCTTGCCGCAATTCAAGGCGCACGGCCAAGTGCAGCAGGACATCCGCCAGCAATGCGAATCGCTGCTGGGCAAAGAATGGGTGGCGCGCACGCCGTTCGAGCGCATGCAACATATTCCGCGCTACCTGAAAGCCATCAATGTGCGCCTGGAAAAACTGCGCGGCAATCCGGCGCGCGATGCGCAAAACATGGCGCAGCTAAATCCCTTGCAGCAACAATGGCAGCGCAGGCTGTCCGCGCAGCACGGCGAGACCGATGCGCGGCTGGAAGATTTCGGCTGGATGATGCAGGAATTGCGCGTATCGTTATTCGCGCAGGAACTGAAAACGCCGGTGATTGTCTCGGTGAAGCGGCTGGAAAAAATATTGGCGGGGTTGAAGTAGATTTCTACTCCCTTCTCCCGCAGGCGGGAGAAGGGCTGGGGATGAGGGTTTGTGCGCTGCAACAAATCTTTTTGCAACTCAACGACCCTCACCCTAACCCTCTCCCGCCTGCGGGAGAGGGAACTTAAAAACGGAATGAATCGTGGCACAAAGAAAAGTCGATGTACTGTTGGTAGGCGCGGGCGTGATGAGCGCGACGTTGGGCAAGCTGTTGTCGGAGCTTGATCCCGATTTGAAAGTGTTGATGGTGGAGCGTCTGTCCAAAGTCGCCAGCGAGAGTTCGCATGTGCTGAACAATGCGGGCACGGGGCATGCCGGAAATTGCGAGTTGAATTACACGCCGCAAGAGCCGGACGGCAGCATCAACATAGCCAAGGCGCTGGAGATCGGCGCGGACTTTGAAGTGTCGTTGCAGTTCTGGTCGTATCTGGTCGAGCGCGGCAGCCTTCCCGAACCTGAAAAATTCATCAACCCGGTGTGGCATCAGAGTTTTGTGTGGGGCAAGGACAACGTGGTTTTTCTGCGCCAGCGTTTTCAAACCATGCACCGCCATCATTTGTTCGAGGAAATGGAATACAGCGAAGATCGGGCGGTGCTCAACGCATGGATGCCGCTGGTGTTGCAAGACCGCGACCCGAAGCAGAAAGTCGCCGCCACGCGGGTGAAAAACGGCAGCGATGTGGATTTCGGTTACCTCACGCGCAGGCTGGTGCGCGCGCTGCAAAAGTCGCCCAACTTTGAATTGAAAATGAGTCACGCCATCGAAACCCTGCGCCAGCGCGACGACGGGCGCTGGCATGTGCGCATGAAAGAAAACGCGACCGGAAAATCGCACACCATCAACGCCGCGTTCGTGTTCATCGGTGCGGGCGGCGGCGCGCTGCCGCTGCTGCAAAAATCCGGCGTGCCCGAGGGCGAAGGCTACGGCGGCTTCCCGGTCAGCGGCCAATGGCTGATCTGCCGCAAGCCGGAGATCGTGCGCCAGCACGCGACCAAGGTCTATGGCAAAGCGCCGGTGGGCGCACCGCCGATGTCCGTGCCGCACCTCGACGTGCGCGTGATCGACGGCGAGCGCGCCTTGCTGTTCGGCCCGTTCGCCAGCGTCACCACCAAATTTCTCAAACAGGGTTCGATGCTCGACCTGTTTACCTCGCTCAAGACCGACAACCTGAAACCCATGCTGGCCGTGGCTATGGATAACTTCGACCTGATGCGCTATCTCGTGGGCGAGGCGATGAAATCGCACAAGGACAGAGTGGAAGCGTTGCGCGCTTTCTATCCGCTGGCGCGCGAAGAAGATTGGGAATTGGCTTCCGCCGGACAGCGCGTGCAGATCATCAAAAGCTGCGGCCCCTACTGCGGCCAACTGGCTTTCGGCACCGAAATCGTCACCAGCAAAGACGGCACACTCGCCACCTTGCTCGGCGCATCGCCCGGTGCCTCCACCGCCGTGCAAGCCATGATCGGCGTGATCGAACGCTGCTTCAAACCGCAAATGAAAACCGCCGCGTGGAAACACAAAATGAAAGAAATGATTCCGTCTTACGGCGAATCGCTGATCGAGAATGCGGCGCTGGCGGAGCGGGTGCGGCAGTACACGATGAGCACGTTAAGGCTGGATGGGAAGAGTCGCGGTGTGGATAAAGCCGGATAAGCCTCACGTTTTTGTAGGTCGGGATTTATCCCGACATTTTTTCATCAAGCAAAACCAGTCGGGATAAATCCCGACCTACAAAACCCCGCCCCCTAAAATTCTTCAATTCGCCAAAACGCCGAAAGATTGATGTAGTATCCATTCATCATCAATTCATTTTCAAGCGAAAATGGCCGCTACCGACACCCTTGTTCAAATCCTGAGATCAGGCGCACAGCCAGCCAGAGCGCTATATGAGCAGCTTGGCATCAGCCAGCCCACGCTTTCGCGCATGGTCTCGCAGCTTGGAGAATCCATTCTCAAATTCGGCAAGGCGCGGCAAACGCAATACGCGCTGCGGCGCGCTATCGGCGCGCATGGTTCGTTCCCGCTCTACCGCGTCAGCGCCGCAGGCGAGCTGCAACAATGGGGCGTACTGCATCCGATTTTTCCGCAAGGATATTTGGTCGAAATTTCTGGACATGAAGTGCGCACCGAAGTTTGCGCGGGCTTGCCCTGGTATTTGCAGGACATGCGTCCGCAAGGATTTCTGGGGCGCGCTTATGCGCGATTTAATGCGCCGCTGCTGGGCTTGCCCGTCGATCCGAATCGCTGGAACGACGATCAAACCCTGCTCGCGCTGGCGCACAACGGACACGATACTCCGGGCAATTTGCTGGTCGGTGAAGAGTCCGCCTCGCAGTTTCAAACCCGCGCACTTTTCTCCACTCAGCAAGGGGAATTGTTGCCGGTTCCGGCAGCGCAGCGACCGCAAGAATATCCGCGTTTGGCGCGCATGGCGCTCGCGGGCGAAGTGGTTGGTTCATCCGCTGGCGGCGAGCAACCCAAATTCAATATCGCCATTCTGCGCGACGGCCAACCCGTCAACGTCATGGTGAAATTTTCTGCGCCGCAGGATAACGCCGCGACACGCCGCTGGCGCAGCCTGCTTATTTGTGAGCATCTAGCCTTTCAGGTTTTAAAAAACAACTTCCCGTGCAGCGCGAGCGAATTGCTGGAAGCGGATGACGCAACGCAACTGTTCCTGCAAGTGCCGCGTTTTGATCGCGTGGGTATGCGTGGCAGATTGGGTGTGGTATCGCTCAAAGCACTGGATGACGAGTTCGCCGGACTCGCCGCAGACTGGGTAAAAATCGCGGCGGCACTGGTGAAGGCGGGCAAGTTGAGCGAGGCTGTGTATCAGGAAATTCAACGGCGTTATGCGTTCGGCGTGCTGATCGGCAACAGCGACATGCACCCCGGCAACCTCTCGTTCTTCGTGGATGACGTGACCCGGCCGCAAGCGGAATACACGCTGACACCCGTGTACGACATGCTGCCCATGTCGCTGGCCCCGCGCCCCTCGGGTCAGATACCCGATGCCTTGCCGCCGCTCAAAATCGGAGTCAATCCGCCGCTGGAAGTCTGGAAAGAAATGTTGCCGCTGGCGATCCAATACTGGCGGCAAGTTGCCGGGCATGCGGGGGTGGCAAAGGATGTGAAGCAAATGGCGCGGGAGCAGGCGGGCATATTGTCGGGTTCATTGTCTTGACCCCGGATTGTCCGTTAGCCCGTCATTCCGGCGCAGGCCGGAATCCAGCAAAACAAATACTCCGCGAAGCGGTCAAGAGTTCGGTTTTATTCCGCTTCGCGGAATTTTTTCAATCATCTGGATTCCGGCCTGCGCCGGAATGACGTGATTTTCTAGTGGGTTATTCTGGATGAATCGGAGGAACAAAAGCGCACCGCATGAAGAAGCCCGTCAATAGGCGATCTGCATCATGCGCTTGATGGAGATGCCCGTGGATATTGGCTCGCGGACAAGATCGAAATAGCAAAATCTTGCATTGACCTGAGTGCGGCGGTCATGAATACTTCAAAATATTAATTCAGCCCGTTCGCCCTGAGCCAGTCGAAGGGCATTTCGATTAATTTAATGCGGACCAATTTCCTATCCCTATGACAACCTTCTGGACATGGCTTTCCATCATCGGCCTGTCGATGACCCCCAACCTGATTCTCGGGCCATCGGCGGCGGTCGGCGTGGGCATCGCGGCGCATATTGATCCGTGGCTGCTGCTGCCGGTGGTCACGCTGGCGGGCTTCGTCGAAGGGCTGATTCTTGCGTGGCTTGCGGGCGAGAGCACGCACATCGGCATCATCCACCGCTGGGTCGAGCGCATGCGCACACCGCGCAGCACGGCGCTGGCAGACAAGTGGGGCGTGTGGGGCGGCCTCACAATCGGCAACGCCATCGTCGGTCAGGAACCGATTCTGGTCGCGCTGCGCTGGCTGGGTGTCGAGATGCGCCACATCTGGCTGCCACTGGCGCTCGCCAACGCGCTGTTCGCGGTCATCTACTACGCGGTCGTATCGGTCGGCCTCGACCAGATGGCGAATCTCTGACATCACGCTGCCCACAAGGTACGCCACCCAAAATGGAATTGTAGAAGATAGAGGCTGGCAGGATCGCGCCAGTGTCAGGTTAAGCGATTCGCTTTGCTTGATGAATGACGGCCAGCACATACACGGTGCGTGGCGTTATGCGGTAAATAATCACGTAGGGATATTTTGTTACAACCAGCTTGCGCGTACCTTCGCGCTTCCACGGTTTGCCCATCATCGGCTGGTCTGACAATTGGCCGACAGCCCCCAAAATTTGAACAACCACAGCCGCCGCAGAAACCGGGCTGTCGGTGGCAATGTATTCGTAGATGTGGTCTAAATTCCGCTCGGCACGAACAGACTAATCAAGCCGTTTTTTTTGCGGCCACGCGATGCCCCTATTTTGCGCTCCATGCGCGCGACAACTTCGGCATAGCTGTGGACGCGCCCCGCCTCGACATCGGCAATACCAGCATCAACTTGTGCCAGCGCCCATTCTTCGTAGTCCAGCTTTTCGGTAATAGCCTGCTTGATGATTGATTGCGGTGTATGCCGCGAGTTGGCGGCTATTCTTTCCAGCCGCTTCACGATGGCGGCGGGTAACGTTACGGTGTTGGTCATGGCTGCTCCCAAAGTTAAGGGTGTACGTCATTGCGCCCCGGACTGGATAACCAGCCAAGTCGCCATACAGCGGCGATTCGAAACGCAACGACTAGGTGAAATGCAAGATAGCCCAGCCAACACCAAAGCGCAACCGTACATGGTGGCGCTCTGTTCGGCGTGCCTTGCCTTGAACCCGGATTATCCATTGGCCGTATTTTCACTGTAGGAGCGAGCTTGCTCGCGAAAGCACTTCGCGAGCAAGCTCGCTCCTACAAGCGCTCTCGGCCTAATGAACTATCCGGTTTGAACATTGATGAGTTGCATATTCATACCGCACATTCCTTTTGCTCGGGAGCAAACCATGAAAACCAACTTGCTTGATCGAATCACCATAGAGTCCGGTAAATGCGGCGGTCGTCCCTGCATTCGCGGTCAACGCTTGCGTGTGTCAGACATCTTGGGGCTGCTGGGCGCAGGTGCTTCGCATCAGGAAATTTTGGAAGACTATTCCTTCCTCGAAGAAGGCGACATTCTGTCCGCGCTCGAATGCGCGGCCATGCAAGCCATGTAGTTTGGTTGGAGCGAAGTGCAACGTGCTGTCGCGTGTAGATACAAGGCAATAGCCTGCCCGCGTAAATTGTGTTCAACCCAAATAATCCATTAGAACCGAACTCACTCCTTCCCCCTTGCAGGGGGAAGGCTGGGATGGGGGTGGAGTTGCTGAACGGCCACATATCTACCCCCTCCCTAACCCTCCCCCTGCAAGGGAGAAGGGGCGTTTCGGCTAATGAATTATCTGGGTTCAACATTGCAATCGTTTTTGATGCTGAAATTTTTTGCCTCACTTGCCTTTATCTATCACTTGGTGATATGGTTTGCGCATTCAAGAAAGGGGCGCGGTGTCGGTATTCAAAACAAAACTGTTTCAGGATTGGCAGAAAAAAGAGGACATCCCTGATAAGTCGCTCTGTGCTGCCGTTGATGAAATGTCTCGCGGTTTGATTGATGCGACATTGGGTGGCGGCCTTGTAAAAAAACGGATCGCGCGGGCGGGAGCGGGTAAGAGTTCCGGTTTCAGAACGTTGTTGGCGACCAATAAAAATAACAAGTGGTTTTTTGTTTACGGTTTTGCCAAGAATGAGCGCGACAATATCGAGAATCAGGACTTGTTGGCGTTGAAGCGGTTGGCGGCGGTGTTGCTGGGCATGAACCCAAACGCAATCAGTAAGCTACTTGCTGATAATGAGTTGAAGGAGATTTGCAAAAATGAAAAGTAAAATTCTGGATGCAGTGCATCAAACTGCCGCCGGCTTGCACAAATCCGGCACGATCACCGATGTGACGATGCGCGAATTCGACAAGCTTTGCCTACAACCCGTGCATGTTATGCAACCGGCACAAATCAAAAATTTGCGCGTAAAAGCCAGGATCAGCCAGTCCGTATTTGCAGCTTATCTGAACACCAGCGTATCCACTGTGCAGAAATGGGAAATCGGCGAGAAGAAACCCAGCGGAATTGCGCTCAAGTTGCTGAATATTGTGGAGCGCAACGGTTTGGATGTTTTGGCTTAAGGGGGGGCAATAAACTACCTGATTTGCCACTAATTCAGCATTTCCTCTCGCCTCACTAAGTAAAACGCCCTATAACCGGGGCGTTCGGTTTTGCAGTTTCAATCCCCAAATCGCCCAAAGATGCCCGTCAATAGGCGATCTGCATGATGCGTTTTATGGAGATGGCCGTGGCTATGGGCTTGAAGCTGTTGTAGGGGACAATAAGCGCAGCGCATTGCACCGAATGTTGAAGCGTTATACGGCGCAATGCCCGATGGTTATTGCGCCCTACGCGGGCTGTTCGAGGTCATTTACTACGCGGTCGTCTTGTTTGGGTTCGACCTGATGGCGAACTTCTGAGTCCTGAGCAAGTGAGCTAATAAATTTTCTATTTTACGGTAGGTGTTGATTTTGTTGGCTTAGGTACAAAGTGGATTGATATGGTGATATTGCTTTCATTTTTTAACTTCTGTTTCATTAGTCGCTTCCGTTCTTCAGGCATGTCAAATTGCACTCGACTTCCTTCAGCATCCTTTTCTAATTTGAAATTTACAATTTCAATGCTACTTGTGTGGCCTGGATTTAGGAGGCTCGGCCAAGACATTTTCACTTTACACCTGTCCGCAGATACAGGCTCGACAGGCAATGAAACAGAATAACTTCCTGCTACCGTTTTAATTTGTTTATAGGTAACAATCCGTTCTTCTTTAATCCATGAATGCGAATTAATTGGATGTTTTGCAGCATCTGAAATTACAACTTCCTTTGAACAATACACTTTGTGCGGCATATCTTCTGCAATGCCTCGTATAAAAACATTCTCTTCACGAAAATTTTCTTGTAGCTTTTTTGGAATTACATTCATCAAAAACGCACCGTCAATTACCACGCCACTCGGTTTTGCGAAGTCATTCAATCGTGATGCCAAATTTAGAATTTGGCCTGAATAGTCAATAATCTCATCACCGGCAAATAAGCAAAATGCTGTGCCGCGTGCCACGCCAAATCCAATTCTTTCTGGCAATGGAAAGTTAATCATTAAATCCTTAGTAAGCATCGCGGGGTAATCGGCTGCCGCTTTACTGCACTGCATGAGTACGGATTCAGCCACCTTTAGAAGATCGGCCTCACTGGATTTATGCCTAAAAGTCATGATTAGGCCATCTCCCGTAGGTTTTGCGAACACGGCATCCCTAAAATATTCGGTTAGAAGTTTTTCATAAAACTTGGAGATAAATATTGCTATCTCTGGCGCTTGACGATTTGAACTAAAGCCCGAAAAGTTACGTATGTCGCACACGACAACGATTACGAATTCGGAGCGACCTTCCGCATCTCTAAATTTGGTTACCAAATTTTCAAGCATTTTTGTCCCTTATCAACAGTCCCGTCCAAGTAACACGTGGATATCTAAATATATCAAGCCGAAATCTATCAGCTAAATCCCCCTACAGCCAGCAGGAAGAATATATAGGCCGCCGGATGCAGGGTGAGCGTACGCATCAAAAAGATCAGTTTTGTATTCCGTTTTGAACCTTTCATTGACCAACCACCTTGCTATGTATAGACTAACGTTTATACATTTTGCATCAGGGAGTAATTCATGACTGAAGCGGTGCTGGACATCAAGCAATGGGGCAATAATCTGGGGGTTCGTTTACCGGCGGCGGTGGCCCGGGAGGCGCATCTGCATGTGCATCAGCGGGTGCGGGTGTCGGTGGAGGGCGATCAGGTTGTCATCAAGCCGTTCGATGCGCCGCGTCTGACGCTGGAGCAGCGCGTTGCGGCTTACGATGTGAAGCGGCACGGCGGCGAGCAGATGAGCACCACGGAAACGCTGGGAGCTGAGCGTTGGTAGTCGCGCCGAAGCCGCTGGCGAAAAAGCGCTGGATACCGGATCGGCAGGACATCATCTGGATCGATTGCAATCCGCAGGCGGGGAGGGAGATGCGCGACGTGCATCCGTTTTTGGTGCTTTCGCCGCGCATCTTTAACGAGAAGACTTCGCTGGTCATCGGTTTGCCGATGACGACCGCCGAATACAATTCGGACAATCCGTTTGCGGTCGCGGTGGGTGAAGCGTCGGGAAAGAAGGCCGGGCTAACCAGCTATGTGCTTTGCCATCAACCCAAATCATTCGATTGGCACTTGCGCAAAGCTAAAGCGCACCCGCTCAAAACCTTGCCCGATGCCTTGTTCGCAGAAGTATGTGAGCGGTTGAATCAGATCATCTGCTTGGGCTGACTTCCGCAATCCCCTACTTCTTCCCTGCCCCCAACGCCCAAAAAATCGCAGTGCGAGGTCGGGCTGGTTCTCTACACTCCCAGCATTCTGCGCGTCAGCAGTGTCTGCATGTCGCGCCGACCGTCGGCGATGAGGTAAACAATTACTTGTTTGCCGCTGATCCGGTAGATGAGCCGATAG
Source organism: Sideroxydans sp. (assembly GCA_028710605.1). GTDB lineage: Bacteria > Pseudomonadota > Gammaproteobacteria > Burkholderiales > Gallionellaceae > Sideroxyarcus. The sequence goes on along the minus strand of JAQTTU010000006.1, from coordinate 17,458 downwards.
GGTTTGAAATGCGCTTGACGATATTCGCGCATGCCGAGGGAGAGCAGTTCTTTTGGGTAGGAGCCACGCTCGGGAAATTCCGACAACGACTCCGCCACTTCCATCAGTTTGTCCAGCACATGATCTGCATTGGCACGCGTGTCGTTTTCGGCAATGTAATCGTAGATCGCTTCAAGATCGCGCTCTGCGCTGTGCGTGAGCAATACTTTGTAGCTCATTTTTCCGCGATCTTTTTTGAGCGAAGGCGACGTGCGACATTGGCGAGCGGCGTAACCTTGCCCTCTGCGATTTCCTGATTGCCCAGTGCCAGTATCTTCAACAGCGCCAATGTTTCCTGTGTGCTCTCATAGCTGGCGATGTCTTGCATGACCGCTCTCGCTTCCCCGTTTTGCGTGATAAGAAAGGGCTGTCTGTTTTTCGATAGATTTTGGAGCACCTCAGCGGCATTAGCCTTGAGGTAGCTGATGGGTTTGATGTTTTCCGAACGCATGATTTTTTCCTTGAGATAATTCGGACTGAATATAGTCTTTTAATGGTCTTGAGACAAGGTTCTAACATGCTATCCGCGTGAAAATGTCCGCCTTATTCCACTGGGTATCACTATCCTGGTTATGTGTTGTTCGCCAGAACTTCCCGCACTTCGCTCTCGTCATTCAACGCCACGCCTGTCAGTTTCAGTTCCATCGCTTCTTGCGCCAGCCACACCAATTTTTTCGCGGCGGCGGCATAGTGCAAACCTTGCGGGCGGACGTTGGAAATGCAGTTGCGCTCGGCATCGATGCGGCCGACGCGGGGGGCGTAGGTCAGGTAGATGCCCAAACTGTCGGGCGAACTCAAACCGGGGCGTTCGCCGATCAGGATGGCAACCATGTGCGCGCCCATGATTTCGCCGATCTCGTCTGCCAAGGCTACGCGCGCTTGTTCGGCGATCACCACCGGCCCTACCTTCCATGCTGCGGGAATGCAATTCTGTATCTCGGCCAGCAATGGCGCTGCATGGCGTTGAATGGCCAGCGCGGACAAGCCGTCGCCGATCACGAACAGGAGGTCGATGCTGGCAGATGATTTGCGTGTTGGCAGATGCTGTTTGCTTTCATCGTCGAGGCTGCGGCCAAAATCCGGTCGCAGCAAATAGGTCTGACGGTTTTGCGCTTTGCTGTGCACACGTAGCGTGGTAAATCCCAGCGATTGAATTCCTGCCTCCAATGCGTCCGCATCCAGCGGCAGGTGAACCGCATCGCGCGCCATGGCATGGGCGATGCCGAAGTCCAGCACTTCGCGGGTGGGCAGGCTGCTGCCGACGCGTCCCAGCGCGATGCGCGCGCTGGTGAAACGCTTTAATTCTTGCCAAGGATCGAGGGTGGAAAGGGGTTTTGTCGCGGGTTGTTCGTTCGGCTCAAACCCCCTCCAACACCCCCTTATCAGGGGGAGAGCAGAGTCGGCTCCTCCCCTGATAAGGGGAGGTTGGGAGGGGTTTGGCTCTACCGGATTTTTCGGGTTCATGGTGGTGGCAGCAATTTCCTCGGCATGTTCGTCAGCATGCCGTGATTCTGCGTGACCGGCAGCACCTGTCCCTTGCCGTCCATGATGTGCATTGTCATGAGCCATTTTTCAAACTCCGGTGCGGCATGCAAGCCGAGCAATTTGCGCAAATACAGGATGTCGTGGAAGGAGGTCGTCTGATAGTTGAGCATGATGTCGTCCGCGCCCGGCACGCCCATGATGTAAGTCACTCCGGCATTGGCCAGCAGCGTCATCAGGGTGTCCATGTCGTCCTGATCCACTTCGGCGTGGTTGGTGTAACACACGTCGCAGCCCATGGGCACGCCCAGCAGCTTTCCGCAAAAGTGATCTTCCAGTCCGGCGCGGATGATCTGTTTGCCGTCGAACAAATATTCCGGCCCGATAAAGCCCACCACGGTATTGGTCAGCAACGGAGAGAAATGTCGCGCCACCGCATACGCGCGTGCTTCGCAGGTTTGCTGGTCGATGCCGTGATGGGCATTGGCCGAGAGCGCGGAACCTTGGCCGGTTTCAAAATACATCACGTTGTTGCCCACCGTGCCGCGCCGCAACGACAGCGCCGCTTGTTGCGCTTCGCGCAAAATTTCCAGATTGATGCCGAAACCTTTGTTGGCTTGTTCCGTGCCGGCAATGGACTGAAACACCAAATCAACCGGCGCGCTTTTTTCCATGAGTTTGATCTGGTTGGTCACATGCGTGAGGATGCAGGACTGCGTCGGAATGTTGTACTGATTGATGACTTCATCCACCAGATCGTACAGCTGCATCAGCGCGGGCAGACTATCGGAGGCGGGGTTGATGCCGATCACCGCGTCGCCCGCGCCATACAGCAGACCGTCCAGCATGGAGGCGGCGATGCCTTGCGCATCGTCGGTGGGATGGTTGGGTTGCAAGCGCGAAGACAGACGACCCGGCAAGCCTATGGTGTCGCGGAACGCGGTGACGACGCGGCATTTTGCCGCGACCAGAATCAAATCCTGATTGCGCATCAGCTTGCTCACGGCAGCCGCCATTTCGGGCGTGATGCCGGGGGCGATTCGTTTCAATGCGGCGGAATCAGCTGCATCCGAAAGCAGCCAGTTGCGAAAATCGCCCACCGTGAGATGGCTGATTTCGGCGAACGCCCGCGTGTCATGGCTATCCACGATCAGCCGCGAGACTTCGTCGGCTTCGTAAGGAATGAGCAACTCTTCGAGAAAATGTTTGAGCGGGATGGTGGCCAAGCACATGCGCGCGGCCATACGCTCGGCATAGGTTTCTGCGGCGACACCGGCCAGAAAATCTCCCGAGCGCGCCGGAGCGGCTTTCGCCATGACTTCTTTCAGCGAGCTGAACAGGTATGTCGCAGCACACACGCTGTGTTGATACGCCATGTTGTCTCCTTTAATTGGAAGACGCTTCGCAAACTGCTATTTTTTCCCCGCCCCCAACGCCTTATAAAATCGCGGTGCGAGGTCGGGTTGGTTCTCCTGTTCGGCGAACTGGTCGGTCATTTCCTGATCGAGCAGACTCAAGCGATCCGCCAGCGCCGGGTGGGTTTTGAACATCAGCGCCACGCTGGAATCGCCGGGGTTGAGGGATTGCAGGGTTTGCAATACGGCGGGCAAGCCGTAGGGGTCGTAACCGGCGCGCGCGGCGATCACCACACCCATGCGATCCGCTTCGTATTCGTCGTTTTTGTCCAGACCGCGCGCATACACTTCGGTGCCCGCGCTCACCAGTTTGGAAAATTTTGGATCCGCGCCGTTGGTCTTGATCGCGTCATTCGCCAGGTCGGCCAGCAACTCGGTGCGCGCACTTTTCTTGATGGCTTGCAGTTGATGTTTGCGCAGCACATGCGAAATTTCGTGCGCCAATACACCGGCCAGTTCCGCTTCGCTGTGCATCTGCGCCAGCAATCCTTTGGTGATGAACACATAGCCGCCGGGCGCGGAGAACGCGTTCACGTCGTTGTCGTCCAGTACGCCGAATTGCCACGGCAGGTCGGGGCGTTCCGTTTGCAGCGCGAGCCAGCGTCCGACGCGGTTCACATATTGCTGCGCCGCCGGATTGTTCAGCAGCGGTGCTGCGCCCAGCAAGTTGCTGGCGATGCCTTCGCCCAACGTGATCTCTTGCGGTTCGCTGATGTCGGCGTTGGCTTTCTGCACTTTTTGCACGGTCTCCGCCGCCTTCTTCCAATCGACACTGCCAAAATCGAAAGCGGCGGCGGGCAGTGCGAAGCCCAACAGACACAATATTGATCCGGCACGCTTCAACCAAGAATCCGTTCGCATTGAGCTTGTCGAAATGTGAATGGATTCTTGTGCTTCGACAGGCTCAGCACGAACGGTATTCATTTTCAATTCGTTCCAGACCAATAGGATCGTCCGATTCGTTCTCATGGTTGAATTCCTTGCAGATAGTCCACGCTTTGCGCGTGCAGCTTGCCTTGTGCGGCAAAACGCTGCGCATCTTTGCTGCTCACGGCATAGCGTTTTGCAGCTTGCAGTGCTTGCAGATCAGGCTGGGCATTTTTCAATTGTTCTTCGGACAGGCCGCGCACGCCGGTGGTCACCGTGCTGCCGCTGCGTCCGGTGGAGGCGACGTTGAACAGCGAGCGCAAGCCGTTGTCGCCGCGTTTGTTCTGCGCATTCGATTCCAGTTGCAGACTCAGCATTTTCACCCACCCCGTGAAGGTGGCCGATTTCACTTGCGTCCAGCTTGCCTGCCGTTTCAATACTTCGACTTTGCTTTGCGACGGCAACGAGGCCAGCGTTTCCGCATCGGAAAAAGGTTTGGCTTTCAGTTCGGTGGGGCGAATGGTGTAAGCGAATCCCCCGGCCCACACGGTCTGCGCGAAGCCGAGCAGCAAACATAGCGCAACGATGTTTTTCATTTTTGCTTCTCTCCTTTTTCGATGGGCGCGAATAATTCCACTTCCTGTTCGCGCCCTTTCACTTTGAATGAACCGAACGATTTGAATTCGAACGCGTCGCCGCAGGCTTGCATGGTTTCGCGCGAAACCAGGATGCGCGACACGCCTTTGGTCAAGCCTTCGATGCGGCTGCCGAGGTTGACCGTGTCGCCGATGGCGGTGTATTCGCGCCGCTGGTCGGAGCCGATCAGTCCCACTACCGCCGGGCCGGTATGGATGCCGATGCCGACATCGAAATCCGCATCGGCTTCGCCCAGTTCGCGCTTGAAGCATTGCAACACCTCGCCCATTTCCAGCGCCGCTTCCACCGCGTGGCGCGCATGCTTGGGGTCGTCCAGCGGTGCGCCCCAGAACGCCATGATGCAATCGCCGATGAATTTATCCAGCGAGCCGCCGTGGCGGAACACCACTTCCACTTGCAGCGTGAAGTAACGGTTGAGCAGTTCCACCACTTGCTGCGGCGTGCGTTTTTCCGACAAGGTGGTGAAGCCGCGTATGTCGGAGAACAGGATGGTGATCTCGCGGCTTTCACCCGCGCGGCTCAAGCCGCCATGCGCCACCAGTTCTTTCACCACATGCGGATTGACGAAGCGGCTGAACATCTGCACGGCCTGTTGGCGCGATTTGCGTTCGTGCAGATATTCGCGCAGCGCCAGCGTGAAATACGCCGCCCATGCCAGCAGGACGGGAGTCAACACGGGCAGCAACAGCCATTGCGCCACGGCCAGATAAGCGCCGACTAGCGCCAGCAGCGTGGTCAGCGCCAAGCCCATTCCTATCTTCAACACATTGACGCAGCGCAAAAACGCCAGACTCAACAGCGCCAGCAACAGCAAGGCAAGACCGGTGGCAAAACCCGCCTCGGGTTTATGCATCGCGCGACCGTTTTTCAGATTGTCGATGGCGGTCGCCAGTATCTCGATGCCCGGATACAAACTGTCAACCGGTGTCGCGCGCACATCGTGCAAGCCCGTGGCCCCGGTGCCGATGATGACGATCTTGTCCTTCAATTCATCGCGAGGGCGCTGCGCATGTTCGCGGTTGAAATCCTCATACAGATCGGCATACGAGATATGTTTGAACACTCCGGCATTGCCGCGCCACGCCAAAATCATGTCCGGCTGCGGCGGCACGGCGTAGCCCAAATCTTGCGCGATGCGCGCCGGGAGTGAAGGGATGAGCCAGCCATGCGCATCGGTAAAAAGTTGGTAGCGCCGTCCCACGCCATCGGCATCTTCCAGAAAATTGATCGTGCCGACATGCCAGTGCGCCGGATCAATCGCCAGCGGCGGGATGATGGCAATGCTCGCCTTGTCATCGGCATGATCGCTACGCTGCAAACCCAGCAGGGTCGCCACTTGCGCGGCGGGCGTGCCGTTCTGCTCCGGCTTGGCATCGCCGCGCAACTGCGGCATCACCATCGGGAAATAAACGTTGTTCAATCCCTGCAAAGCTTGATTGAACTCGCGGTCACTGTCCGGGCGGTAGGTGTCGCTTTCGCTGAACAGGATGTCGAATGCGATCGCCTTGGGCTGTTGCCTGGCGATGCCGCGCACCAGTTCGCCATGCACCGCACGCGGCCACGGCCAACTGCCCGCCGTGTCCTGCATGCGCGCCAAACTGGCATCGTCGATATCGACAATCACGATGTCGGCATCCGGCTTCAGTTGCTGCGCATGCTGCTGCACGAACCAATCGGACAGACGATTTTCCAGCGGAGAGAACGCGTGCAACCAGCTCAGTTCAAAGAACGCCAGCGCAATGAACAGCAGGCCGATGCGCAGCGTGGTTTGTCTGGAGGTGGAGTCGGAAGAGGAGGTGTCCATGCGCAGCATACTAATCGTTTTTTACCGAAGGCGGCAAAAGGCGATTTCAATAGGTTGCCGGACATGCGAAATACTGGGGATGTGAAGCGGAAGGCGCGGAATCAGGCGGGTATTCTGGCTGCGTCCTGCTGGGAATTGCTGGGTCGAATCAACATAATTCCAACCCCGGCATTGCCGGGGTTGGTTTCACTGAATCAACCGCCGTTATTGAGTATTTCTACCCATGCGTCGATTAATTCATCATTGTGGGAAATGAACGTTTGCGCTGCATCCTCAAGATGCTTCATGTCCTCCACACTTCCTTCGTCGAGGAAAGCCAGATCTTTGGATATTTCCGGCTGAAAGCGTCCGTAATGCTCAATACCCAATGTTGTACGCATAGCCATATCGATGGTGTCCGATTCGCCATCGAACAGGCAGTTCATTAAATCGCCGCTGCCCATCCACTGCAGGAATCCGCCCTGGGTGGTAGCGGATGAAATGGGTTCTTCAAAGTGCCCGGTTCCCAGCGATAGAACGACCTTGTTTTTTCCCTTGCTGGCGGGAGTATCTTCCAGCATGGCAAACAAGGCCGGATTGGCGAGTCCGCCGTTTCCGCCATCCACCAATTGGTATTGATCGCCTTGGCCGTTGACTGGTGGAAAAATTTCGCCGAAGGGGCTGGGTAGTCGAACGGGCATCGCAGGCACTTCATATACCTTGTAAGGGCCAAAAAAAGGCACGGCAGCGGAGGAAGCTGTGGCCGCCTGGTACATTTTGAATTTTGAAAAGTCGCCTGATATGCCATTAATCGCGGATTCCGTCGAGCCCAACACCACTGGTGTTCTATTACCGATGTTATAGGCATAAACGAACAGTTCCACCAGCGCGTCTTTCATTGCCAGATTTCCGAGTTTTTCATGCAAGACATAGGCCAGTTTGTTCACATCATGCAGCGGCAAGGTCATCTTCTTTATGGCAGGCATAACCTCCTTGAATAGTTTCTTGATTATTTTTGTGTGCAAGGCAATAAAATTCGCCGGGTGTTTATCAAATTTTTCCTCCCAGCCGTCTTTGAGTTCTGCGGGGAATTCGGCGAGCGACTCTTCGACAGGCTGAATAACGGATTCGTTAAGCGATCCGCGCGAAAAAATCACAGACCCCAGACTGCGGTAAATTTCAACCACATCTGCTGCCCTGTATAAAGGAGCCGGTCTGCCGCCAGTGCTTTTCGGAGCTGTAAGCGCGCAGGCGAGAATTGAGCCGGTGGAAGTGCCGCAAATCCGGTCAAACAATTGCGAAATAGGTTTCCCCGATCTGCGCTCGATTTCCTTCAGAATTACCGCCGGAATCATGCCCCGCGCTCCACCACCGTCGATACTCAGGATGAAAAAGTTTTTATCCCTGGGGAATTTTTTTAAAAATTCCTTTGGATCGATTATCGGATAATCGGGTTTGCGTTTCACACCCCCGGCTACGGGCTTTGTTCCAGGAACCTGCAATTTCGTTGGCATATCCATTCCCCTTTCGTGTTTACAATTTGATTTATTGAATCGAATTACAGTCCGAAAACTGTTCTATCGTCGAGGGTGACTGACGCGGTCATTCCTGCGCGACAAGTGCATGGTATTTGTGCGTGCCCGAGAAATGACCGAGATAAAGCGGGTTATTGGTGATTGAGGATGAAATTGATTTGCAGATCTACCGCACTCGGCGCGCGAGTCTTCAAACAATGAATCCGCTATATTTCACAAGCCGGAGGCAACTTGGTTGAAATTGCCATTTACAGCTTGGGCGCGCTGTATTTGTGAAACCAGTTGAACGACCTTGCTGGAGGGCTTGATGCTGTATCGGCCTTTGATGCGTTCAGTCCAGCAAAAATAGGTGCGCAAGGCATCTACGGCAAACCCTTCTTCAAGCTGCGTCAACATGGCTTGCAGGCAAAGGTTTTCTGAATCTGGATCGAATTTCAATGCGATTTCCGTCAACCACATGAGCGATGTGGGGGTGGTATGTTTGCATTCGCGCCAGCGCATGGCGGTAAGCGTGAGCCAATGCCCGCCTCTTTGCTGCCAGTACTGTTGCTGCGACAAAAATATTTCTTCCTCACCCGAAAAAAACACCCCGCGCATGAGACGGCAGGCTTGTTTTTCCATGACAAACGCTTCTGCGTCCCTGCGCTGATCCCGCAAGGTTTCCGCTTCGCGGATGAGGCTTTCCCAGCGCCAAATATCCAGCGAGAAATATCGCTCGTTCAAATTGATCTTGCCTTGCTGCCAGGAAATGAGTTCCGAGCCGTGAACGATATCCTCCAGTTTGTCGGCCAGCAGTTTTCTGAGTTGGCGCAGGTTGAATTCGAAATTCTGTACAGCTTTGTCGCCATCGGCATCCGGCCACAGCAAGTCGATGATTTTTCCCTGCGGCACACCTTGTCCGCCGCAGGCGACCAGCATGGCTAACAATTGGTAAAGCCGTCGCGATTTCCATTCATGCAGTCCCATGCAATTGCCGTTGATTTGCATGGACAGCCCGCCGAATGTTTGTATCTGGATAAGTTTTTCAGCGGTTTCTTCGATTGCCGTGCGTGCCATATTTTCGTTTTGCATATCCCGTATCCCCTTGGCGTTGTGCGCTTCCAGGCTGTCCTGCGACAGGAGAAACGCTTGCAGGAACAGTGTGGGGGGATATGGATTTCGACGGTATCGCACAAATGTGCTAGACCGTGATCGGGGCTGCGGCTAGGAAATGACGGGTATGTTCAGCAGAATGGTGGTTCCCTGTCCGGGTAGGCTGTTGAATTCAACATGCCCGCCTATCAATCTGCTGCGCTCGCGAATATTGGCGATGCCTCGTCCAAAGCGAACATTTTCGGGAATGCCACAACCATTGTCGGTAATTTCAATCATGACTGCGGCGGAATCCGCGTTGTGTGAGGCTTTTATCACCAGCCTGCCAGCCTGGGCGTGACGCATTACATTGGTAATCGACTCTTGCAGGATGCGGGCGAGATGCAGTCCGTATCCTTTATGCAGCAGGCAGTCCATCGGCAGGCCGGTCAACTGCCATTCGACCCGGAGAGAGGTATGGGCAATTTGGGGTTCTACCCTGCTGCGCACCATCCCGATGATCATGCCGATGTCGTTGTTATCTTCGCCGACGGCATCCACCAGCAGCCGCATGTCGATAATGGCCTGATCGAGTGCGCTCAGAATATTTGAGTCTTTGTGCACTTCGCCGGACAGCATGTTTCTGAGCGACATCAGATGCCCGCCCATGCCGTCATGCAGTTCGCGCGAGAACTGTTGCCGTTCGGCCAGCACGATGGTTTTGCGTTCCAGTTCCATCCGCTTGGCATGTTCGATGTTCAGTTCTTCGCTGACTTCGGCAATCTGTTTTTCAATTTGCAGTCGTCTGCGTTCTTCGCTGTCGAGCACTTTGGAGAATTGCAGCATCATCCAGACACCGAGCAAGACCAGCACAATCGGCGGGCCGAATTGCATTATCAGCATGGTTCCCAGTTGTTTTGAGGTAACAATGGCAAGCCAATCATGCATGGCGATAATCAGGCAGCAAACGATGGCAATCGTCATGCCCAGCGCCCTGGCTTGCCGTGTCTTCCAGTATTGCCATGCGCAAAAAACGATCATGTAACATCCGGCGACAATGGCACCGATATGAATGGCGTTAAACCAGACGACAAGCTGGTCTCCTGCCAGTAGCCATGCAAGTGCAGAGGCAGTTAGAAAATAGGTTGCAGTCGCCGCTTCAATTTTTTTTCTGGGCGCGTCCACAAAACGGTGAACGACCATCAACAAAGAGAAGGAGTAGAGATCAATCGAACTATGTACCAACCACTCCCACGAATAGCGCGTTAACCAGAGCGGTGGATATTCGAACAGTTGATTGACGATGACAATGCTCCAGAAAATCCCCGAAGCACTCATCCAGCCGTATAGCGATTGGCCTTTGCGCAACAGCCACAGGGTCAGCAGCATCAGTGTGACGGCCACAGTCAATACAAGCGCTGCGATACTGAGGGTGTTGTCCACGAAATTGACCCGCTCGAACAGCGGTTTTAAGTCGGTGTCTTTGCCGAAGTAGGGGTGCCCCAGCCCGCCTCCGTCGTTCGGGTACGCATACACCCTGATGTACAACCAGTTTGCGTCGGCTTTCAGCAACGCGCGCGAAAAAATGAAATACAAAGGGCGGTGCCAGTTGCGGGCGACCGGATCCGTCATTTTGCCGCCATCGCCGATCAGCGAGTTGTTCACCCAAAGTTCGGCATTCATGCACAGCCTGGGCAACAGGACGGCAAGTTTGCCGCCGCCCTCAATATCTTGCAGCGGCAAGCGATACCAGACGTAACCGCCGAAACCGGGATGCGACGCATTCCAGTTATCAGGCAATGCGACAGATTGCCATGCGTCCGATTTGGGGGGGCTCTTTTCTCCGGGAGTGCCAATGACAGATTCGGCCTGTGTCAGCATGCGGTAGTTGACGACGGGATCGGTTTGCGCAACCGCAGCACTTGCCGTTGCCAACAGCAATACAAAGGCGGCAATCAGCCTAGTTGTCATTCAGTTTGATGAGTCCCAGTTGGCATGCTTCGAACACGGCTTCGTTGCGACTGTGTACTTCGAGTTTTCTGTAAATGTTGCGGATGTGGGCGACAACGGTATGCACGCTGTTACCCACCATTTCTGCGATTTCATCGCGCGTGTAACCGCGCGCCACCAGTTGCAGTACCGAAACTTCCTTGATAGAAAGGAGTGAGTTGGGCTGCTGCGCTGTTTCAGCACCCGGCCTGAGCGCGTTGATGATGTAACGCGCCACAGCTGGCGAGATGGGGGAAATTCCGTTCAACATTTCCATCGTCATCTTGCCAATATCTTCCGGCATCGAATCTTTGAGCAGGTAGCCGACAGCGCCCGCCCGTATTGCTTCGATAACCCTGAACTCGTCTGAAAAAACGGTAATTACGATTGCTTCGCTACGCGGCGCTTGCGCCTTCAGTAGCCGGATCAAATCGGCACCATTGCCGTCGGGCAACCCCAGATCGACAAGCAGCACATCGGGAAAACTATGCATCTGATTCAGCGCGCCCTCAAAAGTGGCTGCGGAACCATGCAGCGACAGATTTTCGTGCTGAAGGATGGAGCGCTCGAAATGCCACCTGATGTGGTTGTCGTCCTCTACGATCAATACACTGCGCTTTTCCGGCATAGCTTCCGCTCCCACCACGACCTCAAATTATTATTTTCTGTCCGCCGGACATCATCCGAACTCGCAGTTCAAGCGATCAAATCTGCCGATTGAAAACCGCACAGCATTTGTCGAGCAAATCCTTGGCGCGAATCTCCCGCAATCCCATTTTCTAGTCAAGGAGAAGGTTGGGAGCTGTGAGTCCCGCATGGCGACGTGCCTCCGTTCCCGGCACTTGCACAAAAAACAATGAGCGCCGTCAATAGGTAATGCGCAATATGTAATTGATGGAGATGCCCTATTGACGGGCATCTCCATGAGGTTGGCTTATTCGGTAGGCGGAGTGGGGCGTTTGAACAGCGCCGGTATTTGCGATTTGGGTTTGCCCGGCAGCGGCTCCGCCTTCTTCACGGGTGCAGCGGCGACGCTGGTGCTGGGTTCGTAAGGTTTGTCGAACCACGCATCTTGCGCGGGTTTTCTCGGTGCGGCGGGGCGCGGGGCGTAGTGTTGCGGGTGGGCTTCGTCGCGCGGCGGATGTTGCGGGCGGGAGGGGCGAGACGGTAGAACTGCGCGCTCTTTTTTGATTTCGGTTTTGATCAGTTTTTCAATGTCGGCCAGATAGCGTTCTTCGTCCGGCGACACCAGTGAAATAGCGGTGCCCGAAGCGCCCGCGCGTCCGGTGCGGCCGATGCGGTGCACGTAATCTTCCGCCGCGTGCGGGATTTCGTAGTTGATGACCATGGGCAGATGGTCGATGTCGAGCCCGCGCGCGGCCACGTCGGTGGCGATCAGCACGGCGATTTTGCCGGTCTTGAATGCGTCCAGCGCCTGCATGCGTTCGAGCTGGGTTTTGTCGCCGTGGATGGCATCGGCGGAGAGGCCGTCGTGTATCAGCAGTTTGGCGAGGCGGCTGGCGGTGATTTTGGTTTTGGTGAAGACGATGGCTTGCTTGGCATCGTCGCCGCGCAACAACTGGGTGAGCAGCGCGTGTTTGTCGCCGTGTTCGACCAGATACACTTTTTGCGTGATGTTCTCGGCGGAAGCGTTGCTGCGCGCGACTTCGATCAGTTGCGGCGAGATCAAAAAATCTTCAGACAGTTTTTTGATCTCGTTGGAGAAGGTGGCGGAGAACATCAGGCTTTGGCGCTGCTTGGGCAGCAAGGCCAGAATGCGTTTCAGCGCGGGCATGAAGCCCATGTCCAGCATGCGGTCGGCTTCGTCCAGCACCAGCATTTGCACCTGATTCAACTGCACGGTTTTTTGTTCGACGTGATCCAGCAATCTTCCCGGTGTCGCCACCAGAATTTCGATGCCGGTTTTCAGGTGCGGCGTTTGCGTTCTGATATCGACTCCGCCGTACACCACCAGCGAACGCAGGTTGGTGTGTTTGGCGTAGGCCTTCACGCTTTCTTCCACTTGCACCGCCAGTTCGCGCGTCGGCACCAGGATCAGCGCGCGCACTTGATGGCGCGCGGGCGAGGTGCTGGTGCTGGCGTGCGGCAACAGTTTTTGCAGCAGGGGCAGCGCGAAGGCGGCAGTTTTTCCTGTGCCGGTTTGTGCGCCTGCCATCAGGTCGCGGCCTGCGAGCACGACGGGGATGGCTTGCGCCTGAATGGGGGTAGGGGTGGTGTAACCGGATTCGGTGAGCGCTTTAAGAATTTGCGGCGCTAGTTGCAGGTCGGCAAAACTGACTGGATTCAATTTTTTCTCTTTATGAGGATGGCGGATTCGTTGCTTGGGTGGGCGCATTATACGCTCACGCCCGTCGGGGAATTAACCTTTCCCCCAATCGCGGTTTTACGCGCCGTGACGCAGCAATTTGCTGCGCTATAATCAAATCACAATTCAATCGGGAGTTAGTAATGAACAAGCAGGAAATCGAGTTGTTGAGCCAGGAAATCGAGATGTTGATGAACGAGCGCGCGCGCTTGCTCAGAGTGGTGGGCGCGGCGGCGGTGCTGGTGGCGAATGCGGATGCGAGCAAGCTGCAACCGAATGCGGTGGCGGCGGCGGATATGTTGTCGGAGATGTTGAACGCGTTGCCGGAAGAGACGCTGAAAGACGCGCTGGAAGCGGTGCATGCGGAGCCGGATGAGGCGTAATCACTGATGCGCAAATGAGCCAGGCCAAACAAAAGATCGGACTCATTCTGACCGGTGGCGGCGCGCGAGCCGCCTATCAGGTCGGCGTATTGAAGGCGATTGCCGAGTTCATGCCCTACCGTTCGCATATTCCGTTCGATGTGGTGTGCGGCACATCGGCGGGCGCATTGAATGCGGTGGCACTGACCATCAATGCGCGCCACTTCCGCAAGGGGGTGCGTTATCTGAACGGTATCTGGAACAATGCGCGCGTGACCGACATCTATCGTACCGATGTGCTGGGCGTGGCGAAAAACACCGGTCGCTGGCTGTTGGGGCTGGTGTTGAGCGTGCTGGGCAGCAACCGCTTGAACCGCGTTTCGCTGCTGGATAACCGGCCCAAGCGGCTTTATCTGGAACGCATTCTTCCTTGCGAGTTGATCCAGCAAAATATCGATGCGGGGCTGGTGCATGCGCTCAGTGTCACCGCATCGGGTTACGGCTCGGGGCATTCGGTGACCTTCTATCAGGGCGCTGCCGATATTCAACCGTGGAAGCGCGCGCGCCGCATCGGCGTGCCGACGCAGATCACCACCCAGCATTTGCTCGCCTCGTCGGCCATTCCCTACATTTTTCCTGCGGTGCATGTGAACCGGGAATTTTTCTGCGACGGCTCGATGCGCCAGATCGCGCCCATCAGCTCCGCGCTGCATCTCGGCGCGGAGCGCGTGATGGTGGTGGGGGTCGGGCACGGCGATTTGGCCGAGGATGCCAAGCGCGACAAGATCAGCCATTACCCCACGCTCGCGGAAATCGCCGGACACGCGCTGGACAGTATTTTTACCGACGGTCTTGAGGTCGATCTGGAAAGATTGAAACGCAATAACCGCACCATCAGCATGATCCCGGAAGAGATGCGCAACAAAGTTGACCTGCAATACGTCGAGGCGCTGGTCATTTCTCCCAGCCAGCCGCTGGAAAAAATCGCCGAGCGTTATATTTCGCACCTGCCGTGGACGATCCGGGTGCTGTTGCGTCTGGTCGGCGTGATGCGCGGCAGCGGTGCGAATCTGGTGAGTTATTTGCTGTTCGATAAATATTATTGCCGTGCCCTGATCGAGCTGGGCTATCAGGATGCCTTCAAACGCCGCGACGAAATACTGCAATTTTTCGAGCAGGCGGGCGCGGATACATGCAACGACATGCCGCAATGAAATTTCAAACCGTATTCAAGGGGTTTGTAGGTGCGAATTCATTCGCACATAACACGTCATTTGCGCGAATGAATTCGCACCTACAAAGATACCATCTGAGGTTTTTGGAATGAAACAAGCGGAATACGACACTCCCAAACCGCTGACGTTTTCCTTGCTGCGCTTGCTGGCGGACGGCGAGTTTCATTCGGGCGAAGAGATGGCGCACAGTCTCGGGCTGTCGCGCGCCAGCGTGCATAACGCGTTGCAGGATGTGGGGCGCTACGGCATCACGCTGCACAGCGTGCGCGGGCGCGGTTACCAGTTGGCGCAGCCGCTGCACTGGCTGGATGCCGCGCAGATCGCCGGGCATGCGGGCGAGGCGCGCGACAGCTTGCATCTGGAGATTCTCGATCACGCCGCATCCAGCAACGCGCTGCTGTTGCAACGCGCTACGCAAGGCGCGGCAAGCGGCACGGTGCTGGCGGTGGAATGGCAAAGCGCGGGGCGAGGCAGGTTGGGCAGGACTTGGCATTCCGGTCTGGGCAATGCGCTCACCTTTTCCATGCTGTGGCGCTTCGAGTGCGGCTTGGCCGCGCTGTCCGGTTTGAGTCTGGGCGTGGGTGTTGCCATGCTGCGCGCCTTGCATGAACTTGGCGTGCAGGACGCGGGTCTGAAATGGCCCAACGATGTGTTGTTGCCCGACGGTAAACTCGCCGGAATTTTGCTGGAGGCGCAAGGCGATATGCTGGGGCCCAGCGCGGTGGTCATCGGCATCGGCATGAATCTGGCGCTGCCGCCGCAAACTCGCGAA
Source organism: Sideroxydans sp. (assembly GCA_028710605.1). GTDB lineage: Bacteria > Pseudomonadota > Gammaproteobacteria > Burkholderiales > Gallionellaceae > Sideroxyarcus. The sequence goes on along the minus strand of JAQTTU010000006.1, from coordinate 1,925 downwards.
CACATCGAGCAGGCCGCGAGCGACTTGGCCGCATGCGGCATTCCGTTGCAACAGCGCAACCGGGTGATGGGGCTGTTGCTGAAGCATCTGGTCGCGGTGATGCGGGAATTCGCCGCAAACGGCTTCGCGCCGTTGCGCGCAGAATGGGAAAACGATCATCTGTTCCAGCAACGCCCGGCCAAATTGCTGCTGCCGGACGGCAAGTGTATCGAGGGCGTAGTGCGCGGGGTGACCGCTGAAGGCGCATTGCGGCTGGAGACAGCGCATGGCATGCAGGTGTTCAACGCGGGCGAAGTCAGTTTAAGGAGGGTTTAGCAATGTTATTGCTGGACGTGGGAAACAGCCGCTGCAAATGGGCGCTGGTGCGCGACGGCCAGTGGATGCATAAAGGCGCGCTGGGCAACACCGAGTTCCGCGCGTTGCAGCAGGCTTTTGCCAAACTGCCAGCGCCTTCGCGCATTCTGGTGTCCAACGTGGCGGGTGCGCCTATGGCGGAGCGCGTGCAAGCGCTTTGTGCGGGATGGCAATGCCCGCTGCAATTTGTGCAGGCGCGCGCCGAACAATGCGGCGTGCGCAACGCTTACCAGCACCCGCAACGTCTGGGCAGCGACCGTTGGGCGGCGTTGATCGCGGCCTGGCATCGCGTGCGCGGTGCATGTCTGGTGGTGAATTGCGGCACGGCCACCACGGTGGACGCGTTGTCCGCCGAAGGCGAATTCCTTGGCGGCTTGATTCTGCCGGGCGTGTATTTGATGCAGCAAAGTTTGCTGGGCAATACGGCGCAACTCAAGGAAACCGACGGCGCGCTGTGCGACTTTCCGCTGAATACGGCGGATGCCATCCACAGCGGAATTTTGCGCGCGACACTGGGCGCAATCGAGCATCAGTACGCCTTGCTGGTGGCGCGGTATGCCGGGGTGCGTTGCGTGTTGAGCGGCGGCGCAGCCGACAAAGTGCAGCCGCATTTGGGCATGGCGCTGGAACATAAGGACAATCTGGTGTTGCACGGATTGCAGATCATGGGAGAAGATAAACAATGACCAAATGGATACTGGGCTTGTTGCTGCTGGCGAATATCGTGTTTTTTGCGGTGATGCGTTTCGGCGGCACATTAACGGAAAATCCCGACATCCCTGTAGCGCAAGCTGAAATCAGCCCGGATAAGATCAGGTTGGCGAGCGAGGTGCTGCCTGCCGTCTCCGGCGTTGCTGCGATTAAGCCGGTATCGGCGGTGGCAGCCCCGGCGTTGGCCGCTTCCGCTCCCGTCATCATCCTGTCGCCTGTTGCCGTGGTGTCGCCGAAGAAACAGTGTCTGGAGTGGGGGGAGTTTTCCGGCAGCGGGCTGGTGCAAGCGCAAACTGCGCTGGACGGGTTGCAACTGGGAGATAAACTCAAACCGCGCACGGTGGAGCATGCCAGCGGGTTCTGGGTGTATATCCCGCCGCTGAAGAACCATGCCGAAGTTCTGCTCAAGATCAAGCAATTGAAACAGTTGGGCGTGAATGAGCACTTTGTGGTGCAGGAAGACGGCGCATGGCTGAATGCGATCTCGCTGGGCGTGTTCAGAACCGAGGAATCGGCGCAGAAGTTTTTGGCCGGATTGCGCGGCAAAGGCGTGCATAGCGCCAAAGTGGGCGAACGCAAGACCACGCTCAAGTTCACCCTGTTTGAGATTGCCGGAGCGGATGCGGCAATCGCCGATAAAGTGCGCGCGCTGCAAAAAAACTTCCCGGACAGCGAAATTAAAATTCAGGACTGCAATTGACAGGAGGGGGCGAAATCAGCAAAATGCCGCCCTTCCTGAATTGGCGCGGTCGGACGGATTGCGCCGCAAGGGCAAAGTTACGGTGATATAGCTCAGTTGGTTAGAGCACAGCACTCATAATGCTGGGGTCGGTGGTTCAAGTCCACCTATCACCACCAAA
>JAQTTU010000005.1 GCA_028710605.1 Sideroxydans sp. | reverse complement strand
GTTTGAACCCTTGCTGTAGTTGAGTTTGAATCAAAGCGCGGTCATCCAATGTGATGTGTTTGTATTTTTTTGTCATGCAACATTCTTTCATGAAAGAGTGTTGCACTTGGATTTCGCGCGCGCCCAGTGAAAAACCTCAACCCCTCCCGGCCTCCCCTTGTCAGGGGAGGAGCATGAGCCTCCCCTGACAAGGGGAGGTTGGAGGGGTTGGTTTTAATTTTTCTCAAGGCGGCACAATCCCGCGCAACTTGAAACAGCGCGTGTTGGGCGAACCGTCCAGCTCGTATTCGTTGAACTCGCGGCAGGTGCTGGGACGGTTTTCGTAGATGGCGCAGGAAACCTGTTTGCCGGGTTCGCCGCGCAGCGCGATGCAGCGCGGCGGGTAGTTGTTGGTGCCTTTCATGCACAGCAAATGCTGGTTCACCGCCTCGGTAAATTCGGCGGGTACAAAACCGCCCGGCGCGTCACTGCATTCACCCCAGTAAAACGACACGCGATAATAAGTGCAGCACGCGCCGCAGGTCATGCAAGGATTGCTTTCACTCATGGATCACCTGTCCAGCGGGCTGAGCGCGCCCACGCCCTTGTTGAGGTCGAGAGTGTAAATCATCGGGGCATAAACATCCGAATCGCAGTCCGGTATCACAGACTGAGTAGAAACCAAGTTTGAAAATTACACACTCTCATGTACTATGAAATCTACCAAGCGATTTCCAATATTGATGGGGGACTGGGATGTCAAAATCAGAATGTCATAATGCAAGACCTGACCCCGTCGTTTCAAGAATGTCATAATGCAAGACCTGACCCCGTCGTTTGCCGTCGTTTGGACCCCGTCGTTTGTAATGCAAGACCTGACCCCGTCGTTTGCGTTTGCAAGACCTGACCCCGTCGTTTGCGTTTGCAAGACCTGACCCCGTCGTTTGTGCACTGCTGTTTTACAGGATATACACCGATAACGGTGTCTACATCACGTTAGAGACCAAAATGAATAAGACGCATCGGAGTATTTTTATTCAAGAGGTGAAAGAGGCATTCCCAGATTTGGTGAGTGCAATTAACTCCGAGGGCGGTCTGCTTAATCTTGAAATGCATGCATTTCACAATTTTGTCCAAAGTAAAATTGCAGAGAACGATACAAAAGCAGTGACTAAGGCGTTCCAAATAATCGAGAAGCATTTCGAAAATGGAAATAGTGCATTAGTAAACGCAATTGCTGTCTCCTTCTTGGAGCACCTAGATTTGGGCGTTGCTAAAGGCAATCCTTCTTGGGCGCTCAAAGTATTACCAAACAGTCTAAGGGCACCGTATGAGGAAATCAGGAAATATCATGGCCTCTAACCCTACGCTCAAGTTCGCTCCCTCCGCTCGCTGGGACGCGCCTTCGGCGCGCCCCTTAGCTGCACGTTAAGCTTTATATCGATGGCACATTCCCTGAATAAGAAATATGTTTCCACAGCGATAATTATCGTATCTGCCTTATTGTGCATATTAAGTTTTGCAATTTCAGATTACATGTATGAGCTTGCATTTACAAAAGGACAGAATTCCATGGCTGCTACGGAAATTCTTAGCTTAAGTAAATTTAATGAAATGCTCCCGGGGATTTTGCACAAATACACAACTCACTTTTCAACCCCAGGTGCGGTTGTATTTTCAATGATTGAATTCGGAATATATAGCACACCGATCCTTGCTGTGTTTTTGGTTCGAAAATGGATCACAATACAACTGATAGTTGTGGCTGAAATTGTGGCATTGTTAAAGTACGGTATCGACGAATTGCTCACTGTTCAAATGGCTACGGCAAATGGCTGCAGTGGCTGTGAAGCTCTTGGATTTGGACAAGCAATATTTTCATTCGCAATTTTGTTATCGTCTCTAGTATTTTTCTCTATCGCCAATCTCATTGAAAAGAATGTCCAAAAATGAGAAGCCTAACCCTACGCTCAAGTTCGCTCCCTTTGGTCGCTGGGACGCGCCTTCGGCGCGCCCCTTAGCTGCACGTTAGGTACCACCATGCCACTTATTCTCTGGAATACAAATGCCTTGGCTTTAGCGATTGCTAAGCGGGAAGTATCTCCCCAAGAAAAATTTCACTATCTCTTATTCAACTACTGCATGTACGCAGCAGCCGGTTACATTGGCTGGTTATTTATCACGCCGCCAAGCGGCTGGCTCTTCTGGTATGAGGGGCTTCTTGTGCTTATCGTTACCTACTTTGGTTTGCTCCGGTGTCGAGAGCGCTACGAAGGGGCACTTGATGACAGGCTTCTTGAAAGCTGCGTAATGCTTGGCGTTCCTCTCGGTTTGAAGCTCATCTTGTTCACATGGCTAGCTCACGTTTCAGTAGGGTGGGGCATACAGTGGCTTGTTTCAAATCTCACACTGACAAATGAATCACCGGTTGAGATAATCAATTTCTTGCTGAGGGCCGTATATAAGTTTTACGCTTTCTTGATTATGGCAATTGGCACTGGGGTGTATTACTTGCGACTGAGCACCCACCTACAAACCATCGCGCGAGATAACCATGGCACCTAACCCTACGCTCAAGTTCAAATAATAGGGGACAGACCACGGTTTCCATCTCCTGACTTACAAGCATTTTAATTAGAACCGCTGGATTCCGGCCTTCGCCGGAATGACGGAATTTGAATTAGCTCAATAATAGGGGACAGACCACGGTTTCCATCTCCTGACTTATAAGCATTTTAATTAGAACCGCTGGATTCCGGCCTTCGCCGGAATGACGGAATTTGAATTTATAGAGATGCCATTAAGACATTTCTAAATGCCAAGCAGGTTTTTCAAACCCCAATCGCGTGGCAACGCCCGTCAATAGGCGATCTTCACTATTCATACCTTGTAGATCGCCTATTGGCGGGCATCTTCACGAGATTGAAGTTTGAAAACCTCCGCCCTAAACCACTTCGCCCCACAAATCATGCTCGTCGGAATCGGTGATGCGCACGGTGACGAATTCGCCGACTTGCAGTTCCGCGCCGTCGATATACACCAGGCCATCTATCTCCGGCGCATCGGCGGCGCTGCGGGCGACTGAGCCTTCTTCGTCCACGTCGTCCACCAGCACTTGCATGGTGGTACCGATTTTTTTTGCCAGTTTTTCGGCGCTGATTTCTTCCTGCAAATACATCAGGCGCGCGAGGCGGTCTTCCTGTTCATCGGGATCGACGTGGTCGGGCAAGGCGTTGGAGGCCGCGCCTTCCACCGGCGAATATTTGAACGCGCCGACTCTATCCAGTTTGGCTTCTTCGATGAAGTCGAGCAGTTCTTCGAACTCTTGTTCCGTCTCGCCGGGGAAGCCGACGATGAAGGTGCTGCGCAGGGCGATGTCGGGGCAAATGCTGCGCCATTGTTGGATGCGTTTGAGCACGTTTTCGCTGCTGGCCGGACGCTTCATCAATTTCAAAATACGTTCGTTGGCGTGCTGGAACGGGATGTCGAGGTAGGGCAGGATTTTGCCTTCGGCCATCAGCGGAATCACTTCATCCACGCTGGGATACGGATACACATAATGCAGACGCGTCCACACGCCGAGCTCGCCCAGCGCGCCCGCCAGTTCGGTCATGCGCGTCTTCAACGGTTTGCCTTGCCAGAAGCCGGTGCGGTATTTCACATCCACGCCGTAAGCCGATGTGTCTTGCGAAATCACCAGCAATTCCTTCACGCCGGACTGCACCAGTTTTTCCGCTTCCTGCATCACCTCGTGCACCGGACGGCTGACCAGCGGGCCGCGCAGTGCGGGGATGATGCAGAAGGTGCAACTGTGGTTGCAGCCTTCGGAAATTTTCAGGTAGGCGAAATGTTGCGGCGTGAGGCGCACGCCTTGCGGCGGCACGAGATCGGTGTAGGGATCGTGCAGTTTCGGCAAGTGCTGGTGCACCGCGCTCATCACTTCTTCCAGCGCATGCGGGCCGGTGACGGCCAGCACTTTGGGGTGCGTCTTCTTTACGATGTCGCCCTTCGCGCCGAGGCATCCGGTGACGATGACTTTGCCGTTTTCCTGCAACGCTTCGCCGATAGCCTCCAGCGATTCCGCTACCGCGCTGTCGATGAAGCCGCAGGTGTTGACCACCACCAGATCGGCCTCCTGATAACTGGGCGTGATCTGGTAACCCTCGGCCTGCATGCGCGTGAGGATGAGCTCGGAATCGGACGTGGCCTTGGGACAACCGAGGGAGACGAAGCCGATTTTGGGAGAGGTTTTACTCATCAATTATTCTTTCTTTAACTTCAAAAAAACATAAAACATTTAGCCACAGAGAACACAGAGTACACAGAGAAAGATAGAAGACTCCACGGGGCGGCAGCACAACTCAAAGACTGAACGGCCTTACACGCTTTCTCTGTGATCTCTGTGTCCTCTGTGGCAAATTGGTTTTTCTATGTTTTAACACGCAATATTATTCCAACGCCTGATCCGCATGCGACAGCGGGTCTTCGATGGGTTCGAGGTGGGTGGTCAGGTGACTGAACGGCACGGCGGCGCGGATGTCGGTTTCGATTTGCTCCACCAGATCATGGCCGCGCTGCACCGTCCATTCGCCGGGAACCAGCACGTGCAGGGAAATGAACGCCTGTCGGCCCGCCTGCCGCGTGCGCAGCGCGTGGAACTCCAGCCCATTCTGCCGGTGGCTTTCCAGCACGGCTTCGATGGCGGCGAGTTGTTCCTTGGGCAGCGCTTCGTCCATCAAACCGGAGGCGGAGCGGTGCATCAATTCCCAACCTGTCCACACGATGTTGGCCGCGACCAGCAAGGCGATCAGCGGATCCAGCCACAACCAGCCGCTGACCCACACCAGCCCCACCGCGATGATAACCCCGACCGAAGTCCACACGTCGGTCATCAAATGTTTGGCATCGGCTTCGAGCGTGATCGAGTTGTGCGCGCGTCCCGCCTTGAGCAGTTCGCGCGCGGCAAACAGGTTGATGAGCGAAGCGACCACCGACACCAGCAGGCCGATGCCGACATCGGACAACGGCTGCGGATGCAAGAAGCGGTCGATCGCGGTCCAGGCGATGCTGGCGGCGGCCAGCAGAATCAGGAAGCCCTCGAACGCGCTGGAAAAATATTCCGCTTTGCCGTGGCCGTATGCGTGCTTGTCATCCGCAGGCGAAGCGGCCAGCGCCAGCATCGCCAGCGCCATCAACGCGCCGGCCAGATTGACGAACGATTCCAGCGCATCGGACAGCAGGCCGACCGAGCCGGTGAGCCACCATGCCACGCCTTTGAGAATGATGGTGGCGATGGCGGCGGCGATGGACAGCCAGGCATAACGTCTCAGATCGGCTTTTAACATTTTCTATTCCTGAATCAGTAAACCCAGCAGCGCGACCGTGGCCACGCCAGCCGAGATGAGTAAAACCTGTTGCACGGTGTCGCTCATCCGCGTGCGTTTGTGCAGGCCGGGGATGAGGTCGGCCACGGCGATGTAGATCATGCTGGACGAAGCCAAAGCGAGCAGATAGGGCACCAGCGACTGCGCGTGCTGCAACGAGAAGTAACCCAACACTGCGCCAACCACAGTGGCGAAACTGGAAACCAGATTCATCTGGAAAGCGCGCAATTTTGTGTAGCCGGAATTCAGCAGCACGGCGAAGTCGCCCACTTCCTGCGGAATCTCGTGCGCGATGATGGCCAGCGCGGTGACGATGCCCAGATGCATATCGGCAAGGAAAGCCGCCGCGATGATGATGCCATCGACGAAGTTGTGGAACGTGTCGCCGACGATGACCATCGTCCCGCTGCGCCCGTGATCGTGGGCTGTCGCCTCGTGCGGCTCGTGCACCTCGCAATGCTCGTGGTGGCAATGCCGCCAGATCAGCACCTTCTCCAGCGTGAAAAATATCAGGATGCCCAGCAGCACCGAGCCGCTCACGGCGGTCACATTGGTGGTCAGGCGAATCGCCTCGGGCAGAATGTCGAGGAACACCGCGCCCAGCAGCGCGCCGATGGCGTAGCTCACCAGCGCACCGAGATATTGCCCGCGCGCATTCAGCGCAAACAGCGCGGCGGCCATTACGCTCAAAGCGCCGCCCAGCAGGCTGGCAAGAATAATCCAGGTGAAAGTTGTCATGGTGAAACGGGGTTAACCGGGGCGCGCATTGTAACTTACGCGATGGGGTCGTTGGCTTAAGGGATGCTTATGTTTGCAGCGAAATCAAGAGAAAAATATATCGCCCATAGCATGGGAAGCCAATAGGCACGGGCATCTCCATCAAGCGCATGACGCGGATCGCCTATTGACGGGCATGTGCGTGGTTGTTGCCGACTTGCCTCGAAGAGGTTCTTGCACCCTATGGGTGTCGGCTTTACAACCACGGCCTACCCCTTGCGGGTACTCCACGCAGATCAGAAATTCATTTGACCAGTTTCACCAGCTTCTTGAACGAGTCAGTTCCGGCAATCTTCAACCACTGAAACAGCACCGACTCCGCGCAGGTCGGCACCGCTCCCGCCAGCACCATCGCCTCGATGGCGGTCTGCCGGTTGTCATTGCTGCGGCTCATCACCGCATCCTTGACCAGATGCACCTCAAATCCGCCATCCAGCAATTCGATCACAGTTTGCAGCACGCAAACGTGCGTCTCCATGCCGCACACGATAATCTGCGTTCTGCCCGTCGCCTTCAACTGCCGCACAAACGCCTCATTGCCGCAGCAACTGAACGTCATCTTTTCAAAACAGGCGGCGGCGGGCGCTTTGCTTTTCAGCTCGCTCAACGTAGAGCCCAAGCCCTTGACATACTGCTCGGTGAACATCACCGGAATCGACAGCTCCAGCGCGCTCTCCAGCAGTATCCCGGCATTCTTCGCCAGTTGGCGCAACACTTCCTGATCCATGGCCGCGCAGAGTTTTTCCTGCACGTCGATCACCAGCAGCAGGGATTTTTCCGGCGCTAATAAGAATTTGTTTTTGATTGGCATGATTTGCTCCAGGGTGTATTGCGCGCACTCAAAATTCGTAACTAAGAATCAGCCCCAGATGAGAACCCTTGTACGGAGATATGACGGACGCATCATAAACAGTACCATCTGTCGCAACGTATGTGCTGGTCTGATACTTTTCTGAAACATAGCGCAAGTTCACCCACGATTCGCGGGACATTTGATACCCCATTTCAGCGACTATCCCGGTCGTGTTTTTGAAATAAAATGTATCGGTTGCGCCATCTACAGTGAACTCAAATTTCGGCGATTTGACCAGGCGCACACCTCCACCAAACCGGTAGCGCTTCTTGCCTGTGTAATAAGCCAATACCTCAACGGGAACCCGCCCAAAATTAGCCATCCCATTGATTCCGACCGCCCAGTCATTCTGGTAATTTATTGTTGCTTTCACTGCAATCGGCAATTCCTTGAACTGATATATCCCGCCAAACCCGTATTGAAGCAACCTCCCCGCATCAATATCCACCAGCGAGTAATTATTGGTTGCAACATCGACCAAACGGACTGTCATCAAAGTATCGCCGCCATATGTCACGCCACCATTGAATAAAAAATGAAATCCCGGTCTGGGCGCGAATTTCGACTCCGAGGGCAAATCCGAAAAAGCGTTCGCCGACGCGGAAAGCAAACCAAGACCCAAAGCGAGAAGGCCATTCAAAATAGGTTTCAAGATATATCCTTTCAGTTGTGGCGAAGCGAACAGGTCGGGCGCGTATTATTTATCCAAATCGACATCTTTGGTTTCCGGCAAAAACAACATTCCGATGATTGAAGCCAGAATCAGCATGCCCACCGGATACCACAGCCCGGCCAGCGCGTCGCCCGCCTGCACCGAGATCAGCGTGACCATGAACGGCGACAGTCCGCCTATCCAGCCTGCGCTCAGGTTGTGCGGCACGGCGGCGGCGGTGTAGCGGGTGCGCGCGCTGAACAGTTCGGCCAGCACGGCGGTTTGCGGGCCGGTAATGAGGGCGACGGCGACCACGGGCACGATGAGCAACAGAAACAGCATGACGCTATTGACTTGCGCGGGATCGGCTTTTTCGGCCCAGCCTTTGGCCTTCAAATTGGCGTTCAACTCTACGGGATCAAAGCCCGACACTTCGCTGTCGTCGCCTATACCCACCGCGCTCTGCACTCTTTCGCGCAAGGGTTCGAGCGTGTACGACACGCCCATTTTGATGAGGTATTCCTGATTGCGCGCGCAGTCGTTGGACGGTTTGCTGAACGGGCTGTAATCGCAATCGTCGCCGTAAACGATCACGATGACTTCGCTGTTGAAGCGCGCCAGTTGCGGGTTGCCGTAGTGCTGCAAGCCTTTGAACACGGGGATGATGGCGATTGCGCCGAGCAGCAAACCCGCCAGCAACACCGGTCTGCGCCCGATCTTGTCCGACAGCCAGCCGCACCAGATGGTGAGCGGAAACAGCAGCAGGGTGCTGGTCATCACCAGCGTGCTGGCGAGTTGCGCATCGAGGCGCACCACGTTTTTCAAAAACACGTTGGCGTACACCTGCGACGAGAAGAACAGCAGCGAACCTCCCGCCGAGATGCAGAAGAACAGCAGTGCCATGCCGCCCAGCGTGCGGCGGTCGCGCAGGCATTCGCGCAGCGGCGCTTTGGAAACGTTGCCCTCCTGTTGCAACTGGCGGAACACCGGCGATTCTTCCAGACTCATGCGCGTCTTGATGGAAATGAACAGCAGCAAGGCGGAGAACAAAAACGGTACGCGCCAGCCCCAAGTGTGGAAATCGGCATCGCTGAGAAACGCTTGCAGCAGCACGATCTGCATCGTTGAAACCAGAATACCCAGCGGCCCCATCAGTTGCAGCACGCTGGTATAGACACCGCGTTTGCCGTGCGGCGCGTGCTCGGTGAGATACACCGCCACACCGCCGATCTCGCCGCCCACCGCGAAGCCTTGCAACAGGCGCAACAACAATAGTAGCAGCGGAGCCGCGATGCCGATCTGCGCATAGGTCGGCAACAGGCCCACCAGAAATGTGGTCGCACCCATCAGCGAAATGGTGGCAATGAAAATGGGACGACGACCGAAACGGTCAGCCAGATTGCCGAACAGCGCCGATCCCAGCGGACGCACGATCATGCCCACGCCGAACGTGGCCAGACTCATCAGCAGCGCTGCGGTCGGATTGTCCGGCGGGAAAAACAGTACGCTGAAATACGTCGCCAGCGAAGCGAAAGTGAGGAAGTCATACCATTCGAGGAAGGTGCCGAAGCAGGCGGCGAGCACGACTTTGCGTTGGGTGCGTGAAATTTGTTCCGTCATGTTTCGTCGTGTAACCAAGCAGGAATGTCGCGGCTTGCATGCAGGACGCGCCAAACATCAATCTGATCGGCAGTCTCCACATAAAAAACCAGATAAGGAAAACGTTTGCATTGTCTGAAGCGCAATCCGGGAAGATTCAGTTCTTGCGCATAACGCGGAGAACCAGAAGCGGGTCGTTGCTGAATCTGGCGGTAGGCCTGCTCCAGTGCCGAGATGAAATCCAAAGTCATTTCCGGCGCGTGTTGCAGATAATAATCGAGTGCTTGTTCCACATCGAGGTCTGCCCGTTCATGCCGAACGAGCGGCCTCATCCGGCTTTGGCGAGAGATTTTTTGACACTGGAACGCAACGACGAAAAGTAGCTGGCATCCGCCTGTCCCGTCACCTTGGATTGTGCGCCTTCAAGCAACAATCCGCGCAGTTGCGTGCGCTGCTGATCGCGGCGAATCAGCTCGCGCACATACTCGCTGGAAGTTCCGTAACCCGCAGTGTTGACCTGCTGATCCACGAACTCCTTGAGCACATCGGGCAGTGAAATATTCATCGTTGACATGCGGGGCAGTCTAATTTGCTTGGCAAAATTTGGCAAGACTGGATAACAACCTGTCGGAGATTGGGATTGATGATTAACTCGCCCCGCCGTCTCTATGCCATCGAACAACAAACCCAGCAACGTTCAACGCTCATGTATATATAGACCCGCCGCTTTGCTTGCTGCGGCGCAGTTGCGGTTTGCTGTCGATTTCAATATGCAGACTTCCTCGCAAGGCAATAGATACGGGCATCTTCATGCAGTAATGTAGCAGATCGCCTATTGACAAGCGTTGGGGGGGAAGAAGAAAGCGGACTGAATTCCCAGAGACCTAATATTCCCTGATCTTGTCGTCGTCCGGCTTTGCAGGAGGCTTGCCATCAGGTTTATTGACGATGAGTACAACTTCTCTTTCGACTTTTTCGATGTGATGCTCATGCGCGACGTAAGGCGAAACAGCCTGATAAGTCGGTTGTTGCAATTGCTCCCGGATGCTGTTTGATGCGGAAGATGATCCAGAAGATTTGAATGCAGGTTCAAGGTTCATCACCACGTTAATGCCGATGTGTGAGCCGTTGATAACGGGACTTCCCGCAACTGAAACGGGCATCCCATTTTGGATAAGCATATCGGGTTGGTAGTGTTCGGATACATAGCGCAGGTTAATCCATCCTTCGTTCGCCCCATGCCCAAATTGATAACCAATTTCGAGAACTTTCCCAATGGTATTGTCAAAACTCAATTCTTCCATTGAGTTATTAACTTTCACATATGCACTGGGCGATTTGACAAAACGCTTTCCGACTCCGATGCGAAAGTCTTGCATTGGGGTGTAGTAACCCATTAGCTCTATCGGAAACCTGTTGAACCCATTGCTTACATTGCTCTTGTAGAAGTAGTTGTAGTTGAAGGCATCATTTTGCCAATTGAAGGTCAATTGTAATGTAACAGGCGCAGCGGGTGGTTGCAGCAATACACCAACCCCGAGTTGTAGAAATGCGCCAGCACGCAAGTTACTTCTCCAGCCTGCGTCGTCATAGGCGGAATACAGGGTGTCTCCTCCGTTGCTGACACCTACAGTTCCCACGTAGATTAGAGTTGGAGCGTTATCATTTTCTGCGGCTTGAAGTGCCATGCTTGCGACACCAGTTATAAATGCGATGAGGCAGATAACTGCTTTCATGATCCCCCTGACGATGTCGAATTATTGGCACTAAATGAGGATCGCAATACTTTTCCTCCCATTTTTTCGCACATTCCCCTGCCACATTTTTGCCACGGCAATCTAACAGCAAAGCCCGAAACTTTCCACGTTCAAGAAAATATTTACTCGATAACAAACCTATGACGCTGATTCACTCCAGCCAGATAAACGTGCCCATGCGTCCGGTCACGCCGTCGTGGCGGTAGGAATAAAAATGTTTGTGCTGGTGATAGGTGCAGAAATCGCCGCCCTCGATACTTGCGATGCCGAGTGCGTTCATACGCTGGCGCGCGAGCAGGTAGATGTCGGCGTGAAATTTGTTTGAGTCTTTATGCGCGACAAATGCCTTGGCGGCTTGCGCTTGATGGGCGACGAAAATATCGCGCACTTCCGCGCCCACTTCAAAGGCCAGTTGCCCGATGGCGGGCCCCATCCAGGCTCTCAATTTTTGCGGCGCGACACCCATCTCTTTGACCGTTGCTTCGATCACGCCCGCCGCCAAGCCCTTCCAGCCCGCATGCACCGCCGCGACCACTGTGCCGTCATCGTCGCACAGCAATAGGGGCAAACAATCCGCCGTCATCACCACGCACACCGAGCCGCGCTTGCGCGCGATGCAGGCATCGGCAACGACTCTGCAACCCGCTTCATCGGCATTGGCAACCGTCGTGCCGTGCACTTGCTCCAGCCACACCGGTTCGCTAGGCAGCAGTGAAGAAAGCAACTGGCGGTTGCGTGCCACGGCCTGCGGCGCGTCGCCGACATGCATGCCAAGGTTGAGCGAATCGTAGGGCGGCAGGCTGACACCGCCGTGACGCGTGGTCTGCAAGGACTTGACGTTAACGGGCGCGGGCCACTCTGGAACGAAACAATCTTCAAGCAATGCCATCGCTCGCCTCGTCTATTTGATCCAACAGCTCTTCCATGTCTTGCGGCAGCGGCACATGCCATTCCATGTGTTCGCCGGTGACCGGATGTTCCAGCGCCAGTTGCGTGGCGTGCAAGGCCTGACGCGGAAAACCGTTCAGCAATTCGCGCAAGGGCAGCACGCATTTCTGCACGCCTTTTTGATACACCGTGTCGCCGACCAGGGGATGGCCGAGGTGGGTCAGGTGCACGCGGATCTGGTGCGTGCGTCCGGTCTCCAGACGGCAGCGCAGCAACGTGCAGCTGGGGAAATTGGCTTCGATGCTGTAATGCGTGACGGCTTCCTTGCCGCCCTCGATCACAGCCATCTTCACGCGCTGCGAGGGGTGGCGGCCTATGGGTCTGTCCACGATGCCGCCGTAATCCAGCTCGCCCCACACCAGCGCGAGGTATTCGCGCTTCACGCTGCGCGCCTGCATCTGGCGCACCAGCGCGGTTTGCGCGATGAGGTTTTTCGCCACCACCATCAGGCCGCTGGTGTCCTTGTCCAGACGGTGCACGATGCCCGCGCGCGGCACGTTGGCCAGTTGCGGCGCGTGGTGCAGCAGCGCGTTGAGCAGCGTGCCCTGCCAGTTGCCGCTGCCCGGATGCACCACCAGCCCCACCGGCTTATTGATGACCAGAATGTCGTCATCCTCGTACACGATGTCCAGCGGAATATCCTCGGCTTCGTAAGGCTGATCGGAAGGATGTATCTGCGGCGAGACGCTGATGGCTTCGCCGCCCCAGACTTTTTGTTTGACGTTGGCGGGATTGCCGTTGACGGTGACCAGCCCCTGCGTGATCCAGTCCTGCAAGCGGCTGCGCGAATACTCGGGCAACAGCTTGACCAAGGCTTGATCGAGACGCAGACCACCCAGTTCGGTCGGCACTTTCATCTCAAGCGGGGCGGAAGACTCTTCGTCTTTGCTATAATCAATCAAATCTTCTTCGGGTTCTATCATGCGTCATAGTTTAGCCGTTTTCCTCCTGCTCACGTTAGTTGCTTGCGGTTCAGACCCCGCAAAAGACCAGAATCTTTCCGCCGACGAGCTCTATTCCCAGGCAAAAGCGACGATGGAGGATCACAACTTCGAGTCCGCCATCAAGAAATTTGAAACGCTGCAAGCGCGCTATCCATACGGCCGCTACGCGCAGCAGGCGCAAATGGAAATCGCCTACGCCTATTACAAACACGACGAACCGGCAGCGGCAATCAGCGCGCTGGACCAGTTTGCGAAGATGTACCCCAACAGCGCGCATCTGGATTACGCGTTCTATCTCAAGGGGCTCATCAACTTCAACGAAAACATCAACAGCCTGTTCGGCACCACCTTCAAGCAGGACCCGTCCGAGCGCGACCCGGCGGCGTTGCGCGATTCTTTCGAGGCTTTCCGCGAACTGGTCACGCGCTTCCCGGACAGCCCCTACACGCCGGACGCGCGCTTGCGCATGCAATACCTGCTGATCACGCTGGCCAGCCACGACATCCACGTGGCGAGTTACTACCTGCGGCGCGGCGCGTATGTGGCGGCGGCGAACCGCGCCAAACTCGTGCTGATCGACTATCCGCAGACACCGCAAACGCGCGATGCCCTGCAAATTCTGGTGCAGGCCTACGCCGCGCTCGGCCTGAATGATCTGAGCCGCGACACCCAGCGCGTGCTCGACCAGAACATCGCCAAGGATGGCATCAAACCCTCGCGTTCATTCTTCCCCGAACACGAAGCCCCCTGGTGGCAATTCTGGAAATGAAGTATTGCGCGGAGTGCGGAGCCCCGGTCGTCCTGCGCATGCCGCATGACGACCACCGCGAGCGCTACATCTGCACCGAATGCGCCACCATTCATTACCAGAATCCCAAAATCATTGTCGGATGTATTCCCGAATGGGAAGACGGGCGCGTGCTGCTCTGCCGCCGCGCCATTGAGCCCAGACACGGCCTGTGGACATTGCCAGCGGGATTTATGGAAAACGGGGAAGCGGCATGGCAGGGCGCGGCGCGCGAAACGCTGGAAGAAGCCAATGCCCGCGTGAAGATTCTCGACCTGTACGCCTTGTACAACCTGCCCTACATCAACCAGGTACAGTTGTTGTTCCGCGCCACGTTGCTCGATCTGGATTTCTCGCCGGGTGTGGAAAGTCTGGAAGTGCAACTGTTCGCCGAGAACGAAATCCCGTGGGACACGCTGGCCTTCCGCCCGATACGCACCACGCTGGAACAATTCTTCGCCGACCGCAAAACCGGCGAATTCAAATTTCACACCGCCGATCTGGAACCGCCGGTACGCAAGTGAATAGCCCCTCGCCCGCAGGCGGGAGAGGGGTTGGGGTGAGGGCTGTCAAACCTTGCGAATATTTTCAAACCCTCATCCCCAGCCCTTCTCCCGCCTGCGGGAGAAGGGAGCAAAAACCTACTCCTTGTTGCGCATAAAATCGGCCACTTTGCCGAAAGCCGCCAGCAATTCCTTGCGCAACGCTTCATCCTCCACCACATCGTCCATCGCCTGTTTCATGCACAGCATCCACTGGTCGCGCTCTGCATCGCCGATCGCAAACGGCAGGTGGCGCTGGCGCAATTTGGGTTGTCCGAACTTTTTTACAAACAACTGCGGGCCGTTAAACCAGCCGGAGAGAAACATGAATAATTTCTCTTCCGAACCTTTCAGGTCGGCCGCATGCATCTTGCGCACGCCCTGCAACTCCGGCGATGTATCCATCAATTGATAGAAGCGTTGTACCAGTGCGCGCACCTTCTCTTCGCCGCCGATGCGCTCGTAATGCGAGCGCGTGTCATTGCTGTTTGGCATCTTCTTCCCCTTGGTTAATATCAAAAATCACAACAAGCCCGCAAGCCAGTAAATACGGCCATCTCCACGAACCACCCATTGCGGATCGCCGATTGACGGGCATCTACAAGCAGTGCTGCATTAAATCCTCTCAACAAAAAACCGTTCGCTCATTTCCTCCAAGCCCACACTGTGCAACACCTCGTGCAAACGTTCCGCCGCACGCTGACGCGGCAGGTTTTTGTAGCTGGCGATAATCAGCTCGTTCTTCATCGAATGTTCCCAGCCCACCAGCTCGGTGACGGTGACTTGATAGCCGTGCGCCTCCAGTTGCAGGCAGCGCAACACGTTGGTGAGGTGGCTGCCGAACTCGCGCGTGTGAATCGGATGCCGCCACAGCTCGGTGAGCGCATCTTTCGCCAACTGCTTGCCCTTGTTCTTGCGCAACACCGCCGCCACTTCGGCCTGACAACAGGGAACCAGCACAATGTGCTTGGCCTGCTTCTTCAGCGCAAAATGGATCGCATCGTCGGTCGCGGTATCGCAGGCATGCAGCGCCGTCACCACATCCACCTTGGCGGGCAATTTGTCCGAGACAATGGATTCCGCCACCGACAGATTCAAAAATGACATGCCGCCGAAGCCCAAGAGCTGCGCCAGTTCGCGCGAATGCGTGACCAGTTCCTCGCGCGTCTCGATGCCGTAGATGTGCGCGTCATCTACCCCATCCCCCCTCCAACTCCCCCCTTGAAGGGGGGAGAGTTCTTGCTCCCTCCCCTTCAAGGGGAGGGCTGGGGCGGGGATGGGTTTAAGGTTCTTGAAGAACAAATCGTACAGAATGAATCCCAGATACGACTTGCCTGCGCCGTGATCCACCAGCGTGATGTCGTAATGATCGTTGCGCACCTCTTGCAGCAAGGGCTCGATGAACTGATACAAGTGATACACCTGTTTCAGCTTGCGCCGCGAATCCTGGTTCATCTTGCCGTCGCGCGTGAGGATGTGCAGCGCCTTCAGCAACTCGATGGATTGGCCTGCGCGGATTTCGGGATATTCGGGAGGCGGTGTTTTTTTCATGTTGCGCATTTTCCTTTATTTTTAACTCTTGGCAACGGATCAAGCGCGGCGAGAATGGATGCGGGCAGCGGCGGTAACTGCCCGCAGATCTGCGCCGCCAGCACTTCTCCGGCAATTCCGGCGGAGAGCAAACCGCGCGTGCCGTGAGCCAGGCTGCAATACAGCCCCTCTTGCACTTTGCCCACCAGCGGCATCGAGCCGGGAGCGGAGCAACGCACGGAGGCACGGCCAACTAGCCCCGCAAATCCGCCAAAACCAGCATCCCCTCCCCCTTGCAGGGGGAGGGTTAGGGAGGAGGTAGAAGTGCTGTCACCCAACATTTCCACCCCCATCCTAGCCTTCCCCCTGCAAGGGGGAAGGGACTGGTTTAGCGCCTCATATAAACGCGGCGCATATTCCGCCAATTTAGCCAGATTCTCCGCGTGATCGCCCGCGCGAATCTCGGTCGATTCATCGTCGAACGCATGCGTCGCACCGGTGACATGCACGCCGTCCACTGCCGGCGCGCAATAGCCGTCGCCGCACACCACTGCCCGTAAAGCCTTGCTGGATGCGCTTTGCGGCACGATGGTAATTTGTCCGCGCACCGCCGTAAGCGGGAAGTGCGCAAACGCGGCGAGCTTTTTCGCCGCATGCGCGCAGCACACCAGCACGACATCGGCTTCTGCTTTCCATGTATTGCCTTGCACATCATGTCCGCTCGCACACCAACCTGTCTCGGTCTTGTCCAGCGTTTCGACCTCGTGCCCCAGAAGCTGCGTAATGCGCGCATCGCTCGCCAGCGCCGCGCACACCTTGGGCGGAACGACCCAGCCGCCGCCGGGAAACCACAGCCCGCCCGTCATCATCTCGACCCCTGCCAGTTGTGTCGCTTGCGCCGCATCCACGAACTGCATCAGGTGCGCAGGCCATTCCAGTTGCGCCAGGCGCGCGATGCGTTTGCTTTCGACTTCGCTGCATGCCAGTTGCAGCAGGCCGCATTCGGCACGATTGATTCCATCCACCGGCACAGCTTCGTCGAGCAAAGCCAGCGCATGACCGTAAGCGGCCAGCACAAATCGGTGCAAAGGGTTGTCGCCCGCACCATAGCGCGCATGCAGGATGCCGCGCGGATTACCTGAGCCTTCTGTGGCAAGGTGAGCTGCACGCTCGATCAGCGTGACGGTAATGCCGCGTTGTGCCAGCGCATGCGCGGCGGCGCATCCGGCGATGCCGCCGCCGATGATGAGGGCGGTGCGGGGAGTTTTTCCTGGAGCGATTGTATGCGTGAAGTGTTCCCCCACCCCAGCCCTCCCCCGGAGGGAGAGGGAGTGGGAGTTTCGCTCTGAAGTAAAAGCAGCGCTCGGCTTCCCTCTCCCGCCGGGGGAGGGATTGAGGGTGGGGGAACACCCTGTCCGAACCTCACACCCTATTGCCAACACGCCCCTCACCATCTCGCGCTTGCTGCCAAACCCCGGCACTTTCTCCACGGCAAATCCTGCCTGCTGCAAGCCGCGCCGCACCCAACCCGCGCTGGTGTAAGTCGCCAGGGTCGCGCCTTCGCGCGAGGCGCGCGCGATGTTCGCCAGCACCGCATCGCTCCACATCTCTGGATTTTTCGCGGGCGAAAAACCGTCCAGAAACCACGCATCCACGCCGCCTGCGGGCAATTGCGACAAAGCTTCTCCGGCATCGTTTATCGCCAGTGTCAGGCGCACGCGCCCGTTGGCAAAGTGCCAGCGATTCCATCCCGGCACTCGCCTATGCCAGCGCGCCAGCAAGGTTTCTGCTTGCGCATGCAATTCCGGCCACAGCGCCAATGCGGCACGCAGCTCGTCATCCTGCAACGGAAATTTTTCGACGCTGAAAAAATCCAGGCTCGCGCCCGCCACAGCGACTTGCTCGAACAACTGCCATGCGCACAAAAAATTTAGCCCTGTGCCAAATCCGGTCTCGCCGATGCAGATACTTTCGCCTGCGCGCAAAGCGGCGAAGCGTTCGGCCAGCGAGTTGCCTTGCAGAAATACATGGCGCGTTTCTTCCAGACCGGAATCGGCGGAGAAATACACATCGCCGAAGCGATCAGAAAAAGGTTGTCCGTTTTTCCAGGCCAGCATAAAAACCATTCCCGAAAAGCATTCCGGCGGGATATACCCGCCGGAACGCATCAGTACCAGTTAATTCAAATTACTTCTTGGCATCCGCTTGGCATTTCTTGATGGATGCGGCTTTGGCTGCACCGGCCAAAGGCTTGCCGTCTTTGCTGACCGCCTTGGTTTCGCAAGCAGCAGTTGCCGCAGCAGCGGCTTCTTTCTCGCATTTTTTAATGGAAGCGGCTTTGGCGGCACCCGCCAGAGGTTTGCCATCTTTGCTCACGGCCTGATCCGCGCAGGATGCGGCAAATGCAGTGTTGACAACAAACAAAGTGGCGATGGCGGCAACGATCAGATTACGCATTTTTCTTCTCTCCAGAATTTGGTTGAACGATATAGCGAGCAATATCGCTATGCGGCAATTATATCTTTTCCGCATTTGGCGGCAGAACGATTATCTATACCTTTTTCGCCCGAGATATAGACCTGTGCCTATATCCATTCTCCAACTGCATAGTCCGCCGGATATATTGACTCTGCTTCGTCAAAGCAGATACTTCGTACTTATACCAGCAAATTTGCCAGACCCCAGACAAGGAGATGCAAATGAACGAAAACCAGAATATTCCGCGTTACCAGACCAACTGGGGAGTTCGCTTCCTGTGCGACTGCAACCAGCACGAACAAGGGATCAGCATCCAAAAAGGGATCGCCCATGAAATTTCCACGCGCAGCATACGCATGCTGAGCGACCACAACATCTGCCCGGAGAAACGGGTCGCCATGCAGTTGATCATCCCGCCGACACTGAACAGCACGCCGCAAAAAGTCATCAAAATCATCGGTAACAGCCGTGTCACCAACGTGCTGAATGGAAAATTTATTACCGAGATCGAGTTGGCCCACTTCGAAAATGACGGGCGGCAAGAACTGGAAAGAACGTTGCGCCAGCACTTCGACCCGCAACCCTTCATGCAAACTGCCCAACGCGCCTAGGCGCAAACGCAACATAAGATGGTGACACCATGAGTTCCGCAACAAGCGTAGTCCTGATTGGTTTGGGGTTGCTGGTAATGTACGGGATAGGTGTTTATGCCCTTTACCGGCATGACGACGAAAAGAAGGTTTCCTCCGCATTCGCCTCTTCCGGCTGGTGGCTGGCTTTTACCGTTTCCCAGTTCTTGTGCTATCTGGCGATCACCGTGCATTGAGCCGCACTCATTGCGCGACCGTGTACAAATTTCCCGTAACAAAAATCAAATATATTGCGGTTTCCATGATCTGGATATGGATATAATTTCGGCTGCTTTCCATATCCCTCAACCACACGAAAGGTGAAGTCGTGAAACTTCTATTCCAGTCTCTCTCAGCTTCCGCCCTGCTTCTTCTTGCTGTAAATGCCCATGCACTGTCCGACGAAACAACCGCAGGCGTGCCTGCCGCTCCAAAAATTTCTCCCACCAAGCCGGGATTTCACGTAGTGGTGAATGGTGGTATGACTTATGGCGGGGATACGATTGCCACTGCCATCTATTCCAACGGTGACACGGCCACAATCAAGGGCGGAGCTTTGATGCAATTTGGTATCGGCGGCTTATACCAGTTTGAAAACAGGCCGCTCGCCCTGATGCTGAGCGCCAACTACCATTTCGATTCTGTTAGCGGCAGCAATGGCAGCTTATCGTTCAGCCGTTTCCCGATTGAAGTGCTGGCCTACTACACCGGCAAGGAACGTTTCCGTTTCGGCGGCGGTATGCGCTTCATCAATTCTCCCGAATACAGCGGACTGACTCAAAATGCCACATTTGAAAACACCACCGGCGTAGTCGCTGAAATCGGTTATCAGGTAGCACCTCAAGGCTGGCTGAATTTCCGCTTCGTATCGGAAAAGTACCAGCTAAAAACCTTAACCTCCTCTGGCATCACATACTCTGGAGCCGGAACCGCCCCCTATAGCGGCTCACACCTCGGCATAAATTTCACCTACGAGTTCCAGTAACATTTTCCGCATCGGGGCAACCACTGTCCCGATGCGCCCGGAAATCGGCATCATTTCGAGTTCACCTCGCCTATTCCGCCCGCTCTTGCTTCAGCCAATAAGAATCATGGTGTTAACAACTCGCCTCGAAGTTGCCGGACACGTTAATCGCCTCTGTAATAATCGTGTAACAAACCTCGCATAGGATGCACACCGCTGGCAAACGGCACACATCACTCGGCAACTATTGGAGGAATCAAAATGAGTTTATTGAACCAACTTCTGCGCAGTCTCGGCCTGTCTGTGGCGTTGCTGTCTGCTGGTACGGCATTTGCCGTTGACATCACCGGCGCTGGCGCGACTTTCCCCTACCCGATTTACGCCAAGTGGGCTGAAGCCTACAAAGCGCAAACCGGCGCGGGCATGAATTACCAATCCATCGGTTCCGGCGGCGGCATCAAGCAGATCCAGGCCAAGACCGTGGATTTCGGCGCGACCGATGCCCCGATGAACCCCAACGAATTGGCGCTCGCCGGGCTGACCCAGTTCCCCGCCGTGATCGGCGGCGTAGTTCCGGTAGTCAACATCCCCGGTGTCGCCCCCGGCCAATTGAAGCTGGACAGCAAAGTGCTGGCCGACATTTTCATGGGCAAGATCACCAAGTGGAATGACCCGCGTATCGCCGCTGATAACGCCGGTGTCGCTTTGCCGGATCAGTCCATCTTTGTCGTGCACCGCGCTGACGGCTCGGGCACGACCTTCATCTTCACCACCTATCTGTCGCAAGTCAGCCTGGAATGGAAACGCAGCGTAGGCGGCGACAAAGCAGTGGCATGGCCGGTCGGCATGGGCGGCAAGGGTAACGAGGGCGTGGCTTCTTACGTGCAACGCAGCAAGAACTCCATCGGCTATGTGGAATACGCTTACGCCTTGCAGAACAAAATGACCTTCACCCAACTGAAGAACCGCGACGGCCAATACGTTTCCCCCAACGACTCCAGCTTCAAGGCTGCCGCCGCCAACGCCAAGTGGGATGCCGACAAAGGTTTCTATGAAATCCTGACCAACGAACCGGGCAAGGATAGCTGGCCTATCACTGGCGCGACCTTCATCCTGATCCACAAGTCTCAGGAAAAAGTGGAGAACGCAAAAGAAGTGCTGAAGTTCTTCGACTGGGCCTTCGTCAATGGCGACAAGCTGGCCGCCGATCTGGACTACGTGCCGCTGCCCGCCAACCTGAAGACCATGATCCGCGACTCGTGGAAAGCGCAAGTCAAAGACACTTCCGGCAAGGCGCTGTGGAAGTAAGTTACAGGTTCTAAGCTATAATTGCGGGGGCTAAACGCCCCCGTAGTTTTTCCACGCAGCCCAATAAATTTATTGAACCATGCCGACATTCCTCCAAGAAGCGAGCCATAAACGCCAAGCCTTGCTCGACATTTTGTTCCGCAACCTGACGCGTCTGGCCGCATTCACCGTACTGGCTTTGCTGGGCGCGATTATCGCTTCGCTGATCGTGGGCAGCATGCCCGCCATCCACGCCTTCGGCTTCGGCTTCATCACCAGTTCCGAATGGAATCCGGTCACCGACCAATATGGCGCGTGGATTCCCATCGTCGGCACCTTGATTACTTCCGGCATCGCGCTGCTGATCGCAATCCCGGTCAGCTTCGGCATCGCTGTTTTCCTGACTGAACTTTCGCCGCGCTGGCTGCGCCGCCCGCTGGGCATCGCGGTCGAACTGCTGGCGGGCATTCCCAGCATCATTTACGGCATGTGGGGCTTGTTCGTGTTTGCCCCGCTGTTCGCCGACCACGTTGAGCCATGGCTCAACGACCATATCGGTACCTGGCCTTTGCTCGGGCCGTTCTTTTCCGGCCCGCCCATGGGAATAGGCATGCTCACCGCCGGGATTATCCTGTCCATCATGGTCATCCCGTTCATCGCCTCGGTGATGCGCGACGTGTTCGATGTCGTCCCGCCCATGCTCAAGGAATCCGCCTACGGCTTGGGTGCGACCACATGGGAAGTGATGCGCAACGTGGTGTTGCCTTACACCAAAATCGGCGTGGTCGGCGGCATCATGCTCGGTCTGGGGCGCGCGCTGGGCGAAACGATGGCGGTCACCTTCGTCATCGGCAACGCGCACGAACTCAACAAATCGCTGCTGATGCCCGGCAACAGTATTTCATCGGCCTTGGCCAACGAATTCACCGAAGCCGTCGGCGAGCTTTACACCTCGTCGCTGATCGAGCTCGGCTTGATCCTGTTCTTCATTACTTTCGTCGTTCTCTCGCTTGCCCGCCTGATGCTGTTCAAGCTGGCCAAGAGTGAAGGGCGCGGTGCCTGACATGTTCGATCTCTACACGCGTCGCCGCATCACCAATCTGGTCAGTCTGGGTATCTCGGTGCTCACCATGGCGTTCGGTCTGTTCTGGCTGGGCTGGATTCTGTGGACACTGCTGGCTTACGGCTTGCCCCATCTCAGTTTGAGTGTGTTCACCCAAACTACGCCGCCGCCCGGCAGCACCGGCGGTCTGGTCAACGCCATCTTCGGCAGCCTGATGATGACAGGACTGGGCGTGCTGATCGGCACGCCCATCGGCATCCTCGCCGGAACGTATCTGGCCGAGTTCGGCCAGCGCGGCTGGCTGGCACCGCTGACCCGCTTCATCAACGACGTGCTGCTGTCCGCGCCTTCCATCGTCATCGGCATGTTTGTGTACGAGGTGTACGTGGTCAAGGTCGGCCACTTCGCCGGATGGGGCGGCGCTTTTGCGCTGGCCATCATCGTCATCCCGGTGGTGATCCGCACCACCGAGAACATGCTGCGCCTCGTCCCCAACAGCCTGCGCGAAGCCGCCGCCGCGCTGGGCGCACCGCAATGGAAGATCATCAACTTTGTCACCCTGCGCGCGGCGCGCGCCGGGATATTGACCGGCATTCTGCTGGCCGTGGCGCGCGTCAGCGGCGAGACCGCGCCGCTGCTGTTCACCGCGCTCAACAACCAGTTCTGGAGCAGCAACATGAACCAGCCGATGGCCAACTTGCCGGTGGTCATCTTCCAGTTCGCCATGAGCCCTTACGACGATTGGCAAAGCCTCGCCTGGGCCGGCGCGCTGCTGATTACCGTGAGCGTGCTCACCCTGAACATTCTGGCGCGCGTACTGTTCCGCCAGCAATCCACCCATCATTGAGGACGTTCCGATGCATGCCGAAACCGCAACCCCAAACCCGAAACTGATCGTCAAAGATTTGAATTTCTTCTATGGCAAAGAACGCGCGCTTAAAGACATCAACCTGACCATCCCGGAAAAAATGGTCACCGCTTTCATCGGCCCATCCGGCTGCGGCAAATCCACCCTGCTGCGCACCTTCAACCGCATGTACCAGCTGTATCCCAAGCAAAGCGCGACCGGCGAAGTGCTGCTCGACGGGCAGAACCTGCTCGACAAAAAGCAGGATCTAAACATGCTGCGCGCCAAGATCGGCATGGTGTTCCAGAAGCCCACCCCGTTCCCGATGTCCATCTACGACAACATCGCCTTCGGCGTAAAGCTGTACGAAAAACTCAGCCGCAACGAAATGGACGAACGCGTGGAATGGACGCTGAAAAAAGCCGCGCTGTGGAACGAAGTCAAAGACAAACTGAAGCAAAGCGGAACCGGCCTCTCCGGCGGCCAGCAACAACGCCTGTGCATCGCCCGCGCCATCGCCGTCAAACCGCAAGTGCTGCTGCTGGACGAACCCACCTCCGCGCTCGACCCCATCTCCACCGCCAACATCGAAAAACTGGTGGACGAGTTGAAACAGGACTTCACCATCGTCATCGTCACCCACAACATGCAACAAGCCGCGCGTATCTCCGACTTCACCGCTTACATGTATCTGGGCGAACTCATCGAGTTCGGCGACACCAGCACGGTGTTTACCAATCCGAAGCGGAAAGAGACCGAGGATTACATCACCGGACGATTTGGTTAAACATCACCAACTTCGTCCAGATTATCCATTAGCCGTATTTTCACTGTAGGAGCGAGCTTGCTCGCGAAGTCTGTTCGCGAGCAAGCTCGCTCCTACATTGTCAAATCGACCAATACACACCCAACTTCGTGGGAAGCCAATAAATACGGGAATCTTCACGCATCGCATGATGTAGATCGCCTATTGACGGGCGTTGCGGAGCAACTGGCTTTATTCCCTCTCCCACCGGGGGAGGGTTAGGGTGGGGGAACACTAGTTGTATTTTCTCTTCTTGTTAAATCAACCCCGCCGCCGTTTCTTGAGAGCCTGTCGAACCATAAGTAGCTGAACGCACAGATTGCCGGGGGTTGCCCGGCGGCAAGTTACTTTTTCTTGCTTCGCCAAGAAAAAGTAACCAAAAAGAAGGCGACCCCAATCCGCCACCTCTTCGAGGTTCCCTGCGTTGCTCGGCAGGTCAGGCGGCTGCGGAACTCGCGCTGCGCGCTCAGACAGTCCTCGCCGAAATCCCCTGACCAGCCTCCGCTACTCGGTGGCGGAACAGGGGAGAAAAGAGCAAAAAATCTAAACCACAGCGTGGGCACTTCGTGCCCACCCTTTGCTAATGAGTGTCAGTCACTCAGATGCTGAGTTTATCGCATCACCCTTGAGTATATGATTAGGCAACCATATGCCAATAAACCAAAACCACAACCAGGAACACAGACCAATAGCAAGCAAGTGCACGAAAAAAATCAATTCAGAGGTAACTATATTCCCGGCATATGAATACGCATGAAACTTTCCAAGCTTTGCTGTGATATACAACAATGAAAATGGCGATGCACAAATAATTCCTCCAATGGCGAAATTCCAAGCCGTAAAGTAGTTCATTCGTCTAAATAAGGTAAAGAGCGGCCATGCAAATATGACGGTGAAAAGATAAGTCAATAGCACTCCGCCCCAAATAGCCATCTCTATTGCTAGACCACCGTAATACGGCATCATGGCAGTGATAAAACCGAGTATCGGTGCAAACAAATATGCAACTACAGTCCAGACAGAAAAGTATCTTATTGGAGCGATCATGCTATCCCTTCTTTGCAAATTGCAATCAAATATGGAATGTACCGGAGTTGAATTGTTTTGACTAAGGTGGGCAACTTGTTGCCCGCCTTACGGTTTTGATTTTCGTCTTACCCTCCCCTGAGCGCCGCCTCGATAGTTCGCAAACAAGCGGGGATTTAGGCGAGGACTGTTTGAGCGCGTAGCGCGAGTTCCGCAGCCCCGCTTGTTTGCGAACTATCGAGGGAACCGCGAAGCGGCGGCAAACCGGGGTCGCCTTTTCTTTGGTTACTTTCTTTTGGCGAAGCAAAAGAAAGTAACTTGCCGCCGGGCAACCCCCGGCATTGTCACCCTGCCACTTCCCTCACCACCCCCGCAATCCTCTCCGCCCACTGCTTCACCTGCCCCCCATCCTCCCCTTCCACCATCACCCGCAACAACGGCTCAGTCCCGGAAGGCCGCAACAAAACTCGCCCCTTGCCATCCAGCGCCCGCTCCGCTTCCACCACCACCGCCTTGACTGCCTGGCGCTCCAATAACTCAGCCGCCTTGCCCGTCACTTTCACGTTGATGAGAATTTGCGGATACATCACCAGATCATGCGCGGCTTGCGCCAGGGTTTGCTGCTTCAAGCGCAATGCACACAGCACTTGCAGCGCGGAGACGATGCCGTCGCCGGTACTGTGTTTGTCCAGACAGATGATGTGGCCGGAATTTTCGCCGCCGAGCTGCCAGTTCTTTTGTTGCAGCAATTCCATCACGTAGCGGTCGCCCACTTTGGCGCGCAGGAAGGGGATGCCCAGCTTTTGCATGGCGTATTCAAAGGCGAGGTTGGTCATCAGTGTGCCGACTACGCCGCCGTGCAGCGTGCCTTGCGCCTGGCGCTGTTTGGCGATGATGTAGAGCAGTTGGTCGCCGTCGTAGAGTTTGCCTGCGGCATCGGCCATGATGAGGCGGTCGCCGTCGCCGTCGAGCGCGATGCCGATCTGCGCCTTGTGTTCGACCACGGCCTTTTGCAGGTTCTGCGGTTTGGTTGCACCGTAACCGTCGTTGATGTTCTTGCCGTTCGGCTCCGCGCCGATGGCGATCACGTCCGCACCGAGTTCGTGGAACACGTTGCGCGCGATGTGGTAGGTCGCGCCGTGCGCGCTATCGACCACGATCTTCATGCCGCGCAGATTCATGTCCGCCGGGAAAGTGCTCTTGCAGAATTCGATGTAGCGCCCGACCGCATCGTCGATGCGCTTGGCTTTGCCCAGCGATTCCGAAGCATTGGTTATCATCGGATTATCCAGCTCGGCTTCGATGGCCGTCTCCACCGCGTCCGGCAATTTCGTGCCGCTGCCGGAGAAGAATTTGATGCCGTTATCCTCGAACGGATTGTGCGAAGCGGAGATGACCACGCCCGCCTGCAAACGCAAGGCGCGCGTGAGGTAAGCCACAGCGGGAGTCGGTATCGGCCCAGCCAGATACACGTCGATGCCCGCCGCGATGAGTCCGGCTTCCAGCGCCGATTCCAGCATGTAGCCGGAGATGCGCGTGTCCTTGCCGATCAATACGCCGGGGCGCTCGCCCTGATCGTGCTCGGCGCTCGCCAACACCTTGCCTGCCGCGTAACCCAAGTGCATCACGAATTGCGGCGTGATCGGATGCTCGCCCACTTTGCCGCGCACGCCGTCTGTTCCGAAATATTTTCTGCTCATAAATAACCCCCTATCAAAACCTTTCACCACAGAGACACAGAGAAATTCAAAAACACACCCACAACTAATCGAACATCCCAAGAATATTTCCTCTAGGTTTTCTCTGTGTCTCTGTGTCTCTGTGTCTCTGTGGTGAAGGTTTTTTGTTGTTAACTGCATTCCAAATTTTCAGCGCATCCACCGTCTCGCGCACATCATGCACGCGCACGATGGCTGCGCCGCGTTGTACCGCAATCAAAGCCGCCGCCACGCTCTCCGCCGTGCGTTCGTCCACATTGCGCCCGGTGACCGCACCCAACATGGATTTGCGCGACAAACCCGCCAGCACCGGCACGCCCAACGCGCGAAACGATTCCAGACCGCGCAGCAGGTCGAGATTATGCTCGACCGTTTTGCCAAATCCAAATCCGGGGTCAATCAGCATGCGTTCGCGCGCAATGCCCACCGCCTCAGCGACAGCGAGACGTTCGCGCAAAAATGCTGTCACTTCATCCAATACATTTTGGTAAGCGGGACGTTGTTGCATGGTCTGCGGCGTGCCTTGTTTGTGCATCAGGCACACCGCCACATCGCTCTGCGCCACGACTTGCAGCGCGCCTTCCGCCTGCAAGGCATTCACATCGTTGACCATGCTCGCCCCCGCGAGAATCGCGGCAAACATCACTTCGGGTTTATAGGTGTCGATGGAGATGGGGATCGAAATATCGCTCAAGCCTTCGATCACCGGCAACACGCGATCCAACTCTTGCTGCTCGCTCACCGAGGCCGCGCCGGGTCGCGTCGATTCGCCGCCGATGTCCAGCATGTCCGCGCCGTCTGCGACCAGTTGCCGGGCATGGGCGATGGCGGCAGCAGCGGAAGCATGATGCCCGCCGTCGGAGAAGGAATCGGGCGTGACGTTGACGATGCCCATCACGAGTGGGCGCGATAGATCGAACTGGAATTTTCCGCAATGGAGAAACATCTGTGAAGGGGGAAGAGAGAAGGGGGAAGGGAGCGGGTTTTACCCTTCTCTCTTCCCCCTTAACCCTTCCCCGCCTTTCAAGTTTCCTGCGCAGGTTGCACAGGCGGTGTGGCTGGGGCAGTGGGCGCTTCATCCTTGGGCGGCTGCGGCGCTTGGGCGCTGGTGCTGGGCTTGGGAGCGCGCGGCGGATTGCCTGCCATGATGTCGTCGATCTGATCGGCATCAATGGTTTCCCATTCCAGCAAGGCTTTGGTCATCGCCTCGATCTTGTCGCGGTTGGCTTCGATCAGCTTGCGTGCCAGCGCGTATTGCTCGTCGATGATGCGGCGTATCTCGGCATCCACTTGCTGCATGGTGGTCTCGGAAATATTTTTGTGCGTGGTAACCGAGCGACCGAGGAAAACCTCGCCCTCGTTTTCACCGTACACCATAGGCCCCAGCGCATCGGACATGCCCCACTGGGTAACCATCTTGCGCGCCATGTCGGTGGCGCGTTCAAAGTCGTTGGATGCGCCGGTGGTCATCTGGTTCATGAACAATTCTTCCGCGATGCGTCCGCCGAACAGCACGGTGATGGTGGAAAGAATACGGATCTTGTCCATGCTGTAGCGGTCTTCCGACGGCAGTTGCATGGTCAGACCCAGCGCACGACCGCGCGGGATGATGGTCACTTTATGCACCGGGTCGGTTTTCGGCATCAGTCTCGCCACCACCGCATGACCGGACTCGTGATACGCCGTATTGCGGCGTTCCTCTTCCGGCATCACCATAGAGCGGCGTTCCGCGCCCATGAATATCTTGTCTTTGGCCGCTTCGAAATCGTCCATTTCGACGAAACGTTTGGTGCGGCGCGCCGCGAACAACGCCGCCTCGTTCACCAGATTGGCGAGATCGGCACCGGACATGCCGGGCGTACCGCGCGCCAGCACATTGGCATTCACGTCGGGCGCGCACGGCACTTTGCGCATGTGCACCATCAAAATCTGTTCGCGCCCGCGAATGTCCGGCAAGGGCACAACGACCTGGCGGTCGAAACGGCCGGGGCGCAGCAGCGCGGCATCCAGCACGTCGGGTCGGTTGGTGGCGGCGATCACGATCACGCCGCTTGCACCTTCGAAGCCGTCCATTTCCACCAGCAGTGCGTTCAGCGTTTGCTCGCGCTCGTCGTTGCCGCCGCCCAGACCCGCGCCGCGCTGGCGACCGACCGCATCGATTTCGTCGATGAAAATAATGCACGGCGATTGTTTCTTGGCTTGCTCGAACATGTCGCGCACGCGCGCCGCGCCGACACCGACAAACATCTCGACGAAGTCGGAACCGGAGATGGAGAAGAATGGAACTTTGGCTTCGCCCGCGATGGCTTTTGCCAGCAAGGTTTTACCCGTGCCGGGGCTGCCCACCATCAGCACGCCGCGCGGAATGCGTCCGCCGAGGTTTTGAAATTTGGTCGGGTCGCGCAGGAAATCCACCAGCTCGGACACTTCTTCCTTGGCTTCATCGCAACCGGCCACATCGGCGAAGGTCACGCGTTCTTTGGCTTCATCCAGCATGCGCGCGCGCGATTTGCCGAACGAGAACGCGCCGCCCTTGCCGCCGCCCTGCATCTGGCGCATGAAGAAAATCCAGACACCGATCAGCAACAACATCGGGAACCACGAGATGAACAACTGCATGAGGAAACTATTTTCTTCCTCGGGCTTGGCTTCAACTTTCACGCCGCTCTTGAGCAGATCGGAAACCAGCCAGATGTCATTCGGCGGCGCGTAGGTGCTGACACGCTTACCCTCGGTGGTAATCGCTTTCAAGGTGTGGCCTTCGATGGTCACCCTTTCGATTTGCCCCGATTTCACCTGATCGAGAAATTGCGAATAATCCAGCCGCATCTGCTCGGTTTGCTGCTGGCGCGTATTGAATTGGTTGAACACGGTCATCAGCACCAACGCCACAACCAGCCAGATACCGACACTCTTGAATAGATTATTCACAAATCGCCCCTTACATTGAGCCTTAAATTATGTTGCCGCATTAGACCATGATTACCCGAGTTTGCCGAGCCCCACCAGATACTGTTCGCTGCTGCGGTCGCGCGAGGCTTTGGGTTTGCGCGCGACCACTTTGCTAAAGTGGCCGCGCATCAGTTTCAGATAATCCTCGAAGCCCACGCCCTGAAATACCTTGACCGCGAACGATCCGCCGGAGGCCAGATGCTTGACCGCGAAGTCAAGCGCCAGTTCCGCCAGATACATGGCGCGCGCCTGATCCGACGTTCCCACCCCGCTGATATTGGGTGCCATGTCGGAAATTACAAGGCCGATCTGCCGTCCACCGAGTTTTTCTTCCAATTGCGCCAGCACGCTGTCCTCGCGGAAGTCGCCCTGGATGAATTCCACGCGCGGCAGCGGATCAAGCGGCAGCAAGTCGAGCGCGATGATGCGCCCGTGTGCGCCCAGCTTCTTTGCCACCACCTGACACCAGCCGCCGGGAGTCGCGCCCAGATCAACCACCACCATGCCGGGCTTGATCAGATGGTCGCGCTCGTCGATCTCCAGCAGCTTGTAGGCGGCGCGCGAGCGATAGCCTTCCTTCTGCGCCATTTGCACAAAAGGGTCGTTCACATGCTCCATCATCCATTGTTTGCTGGTTTTGGAAGGCTTCATCGTTTAGAATCCGCGCCTTATAAATAGAAGGTCGCCTATCATGTTATCTCTCACCGTAGCACAGCGTACCGAACTCAAAGCGCGCGCGCATTCTCTTAAACCCATCGTCATCATCGGCAACGCGGGGTTGACTCCTGCGGTTCTGGATGAAATCGAGCGCAGCCTGAAAAGCCACGACTTGCTGAAAATCCGCGTGATGAACGATGACCGTGAAGCACGCGCAGCCATGCTGCAAGAAATTTGCGAAATACTGAAAGCGGGCGCGGTGCAAAACATCGGCAAGACACTGATCGTGTATCGCCCGCTGGAAATCCCCCTCACCAAAGCCCCCAAACGCCGCCCCGGCAAATCGCTGACCAAAAAACAACTGGGCAGCAAGACCTAATCAAAACAAAATCAGCCACAGAGATCACAGAGCACACAGAGAAAATCGTCACTGCCAGATTGGGTTGGTTTTCTCTGTGGCCTCTGTGTACTCTGTGGCTAAATGAAGTTCAAATGTATTGAACTTCCACCACTTCGTATTCCCGCACACCGCCCGGCGCTTGCACTTCCGCGATGTCGCCTTCGATCTTGCCGATCAGCGCGCGCGCGATGGGCGACTTGATGGAAATCTTGCGATGCTTGATGTCGGCTTCGTCTTCACCGACGATCTGATACGTCACCACGTCGCCGTTGTTGGTGTCTTCCAGAATCACGGTCGAACCGAACACGCAGCGGCCATCCGCATTCAGTGTCTTCGGGTCGATGATCTGCGCGCTGCCCAGCTTGAATTCCAGCTCGACGATACGTCCTTCAACGAAGGACTGTTTTTCCTTGGCCGCATCGTATTCGGCATTTTCCGACAAGTCGCCTTGCGCGCGCGCTTCCGAAATCGCGTTGATGACCGAAGGTCTTTCCACCGTCTTCAAGCGGTGCAATTCGTTGCGCAACCGTTCTGCGCCGACCACGGTTAATGGAATCTTGCTCATGTTGTACTTCCCTTCTTATTGTTCCAAACGACGGTGCAATGACTGCACGTCATAGACTTGCAACTCGGCCAGATGCTGCATGCCGAGACAGGCGGCGCGCGCACCGGCGAGCGTGGTGTAGTAAGTCACGCGGCCTTGCAGCGCCGCGTGGCGGATCGAATACGAGTCGCGCATCACCGACGGCCTGCTATCCACCGTGTTGATGATGAGGTTGACCTCGCCGTTTTTTATCATATCCACGATATGCGGGCGGCCTTCGGCCACCTTGTTGACCGTGTTCACTTCCACGCCCACCGCAGCGATGGCAGCCGCCGTGCCGCGCGTGGCCAGAATGGTAAAGCCGAGTTGTTTCAGATTGCGCGCGACATCCACCGTACCCGCTTTATCCTCGTCGCGCACGCTGATGAACACCTTGCCAGACTTCGGCAATTTCACGCTGGCGGCGAGTTGCGATTTGACAAACGCTTCGGCAAACGTCTCGCCCACGCCCATCACTTCGCCGGTAGATTTCATCTCGGGGCCGAGAATGGTATCCACGCCGGGGAACTTGATGAAGGGGAACACCGCTTCCTTCACCGAGTAATACGGCGGGATAACTTCTGCGGTGAAATTCTGTGAAACCAATGTCTGACCAGCCATGCAGCGCGCGGCGATTTTCGCCAGCGGCACGCCGGTGGCTTTCGACACGAACGGCACGGTGCGCGAAGCGCGCGGGTTCACTTCCAGCACATACACCGTCTCGCCCTGAATGGCGAACTGCACGTTCATCAGGCCGACCACATTGAGCGACTTGGCCATCGCCACGGTCTGGCGGCGCAGTTCATCTTGCAGTTTGACCGACAGCGAATACGGCGGCAGCGAACAGGCCGAGTCGCCGGAGTGCACGCCCGCCTGTTCGATGTGTTCCATGATGCCGCCGATGATGACTTGCGTGCCGTCGGACACCGCATCCACATCGACTTCGATCGCGTCGTTGAGAAAGCGGTCGAGCAAAATCGGCATGCGCTCGGGATAGGTCTTGGACATTTCCTCGGCATCGCGCATGTAACGTTCGAGGTCGTTCTGCGCATGGATAATTTCCATGGCGCGACCGCCCAGCACGTTGGATGGACGCATCACCAACGGATAGCCGATCTCGGCGGCACCGGCCACGCCGTCGGCCACATTGCTGGCGGTACGGTTGGGCGGTTGCTTCAAATCCAGTTCGCGCAGCATGGCCTGGAAGCGCGCGCGGTCTTCCGCCATATCTATCATGTCCGGCGTAGTGCCAATGATGGGCACGCCGTTCTTGGCCAGGCCGTGCGCCAACTTCAGCGGTGTCTGTCCGCCATATTGCACGATCACACCGATGGGCTTTTCCACGGCGACCACTTCCAGCACGTCTTCCAGCGTCAGCGGCTCGAAGTACAAACGATCCGAGGTGTCGTAGTCGGTGGAAACGGTTTCGGGATTGCAGTTGACCATGATGGTCTCGTAGCCGTCCTCGCGCATCGCCAGCGCGGCATGCACGCAGCAATAGTCGAACTCGATGCCTTGACCGATACGGTTCGGCCCGCCGCCCAACACCATGATCTTTTTGTTGTTGGTCGGCTGCGATTCGCACTCTTCTTCGTAAGTGGAAT
This sequence comes from Sideroxydans sp., assembly GCA_028710605.1. Lineage (GTDB taxonomy): Bacteria > Pseudomonadota > Gammaproteobacteria > Burkholderiales > Gallionellaceae > Sideroxyarcus. The sequence continues at coordinate 159,969 of JAQTTU010000005.1, read as the reverse complement.
ACATGTAAGCGGTGTTGGTGGCGAACTCGGCGGCGCAGGTATCAACGCGCTTGAACACCGGACGCACCCCCAGCGCATGACGGTAAGCGCGCACCGATTCGTCGTCGATGCCCAGCAGCGCCGCAATGCGCGCATCGGCGAAACCGCTGCGCTTCAAGGCGCGCAGGTGATCAGCGGTGATGCTTTCCAGCGTGTGGTCATCCAGTTCCTGCTCCTGACGGATCAAGTCTTCGATCTGCACAAGGAACCACGGGTCGATCTTGCTGACGTTGAACACTTCTTCCACACTCATGCCGAGGCGGAACGCATCGCTCACCGCCCAGATACGGTCCGGTCCGGGATTGCCGAGTTCGGACACGATGGCCTCGCGGTCGCTGTACTTGGTATCCAGCCCGTGTACGCCGACTTCCAGACCGCGCAAAGCTTTCTGGAACGACTCCTGGAAGGTGCGGCCAATCGCCATCACCTCGCCCACCGATTTCATCTGCGTGGTCAAGCGGTCGTTGGCTTGCGGGAATTTCTCAAACGCGAAACGCGGAATTTTTGTAACCACGTAGTCGATAGTCGGCTCGAACGAAGCCGGGGTCGCGCCGCCGGTAATGTCATTCTTCAACTCGTCCAGCGTGTAGCCCACGGCCAGTTTGGCTGCGACCTTGGCAATCGGGAAACCGGTGGCTTTGGAGGCCAGCGCCGAGGAACGCGATACGCGCGGGTTCATCTCGATCACCACCATGCGCCCGTCGTTCGGGTTGATAGAGAATTGCACGTTGGAACCGCCGGTCTCCACGCCGATCACGCGCAGCACGGCCAGCGAGGCATCGCGCATGATCTGGTATTCCTTATCGGTCAGCGTCTGCGCGGGCGCAACGGTGATCGAGTCGCCGGTATGCACGCCCATCGGGTCGAGGTTTTCGATGGAGCAGATGATGATGCAATTGTCATTGCGATCACGCACGACTTCCATCTCGTATTCTTTCCAGCCGAGCAGCGATTCCTCGATCAGCAATTCCTTGGTCGGCGATGCTTCCAGACCGCGCTCGCAGATCGCCACGAATTCTTCGCGGTTGTAAGCGATACCGCCGCCGCTGCCACCCATGGTGAACGACGGACGGATCACCGTGGGATAGCCCATCACCTGCTGCACTTGCAGCGCTTCTTCCATGCTGTGCGCAATGGCCGAACGCGCCGAGGCCAACCCGATGCGCGTCATCGCCTGCTTGAATTTCTCGCGGTCTTCCGCCATGTCGATGGCATCGCGCGACGCGCCGATCATTTCGACATTGTATTTTTCCAGCACGCCGTGCTTGGCCAGATCGAGCGCGCAATTCAGCGCGGTCTGTCCGCCCATCGTCGGCAGGATCGCATCGGGACGTTCCTTCTCGATGATCTTTTCCACCATCTTCCAGGTGATCGGCTCGATGTAGGTCGCGTCCGCCATCTCGGGGTCGGTCATGATGGTGGCCGGGTTCGAATTCACCAGAATGACGCGGTAGCCCTCCTCTTTCAGCGCCTTGCACGCCTGCGCGCCGGAATAGTCGAACTCGCACGCCTGCCCGATGACGATGGGGCCTGCGCCGATAATCAGGATGCTTTTTATGTCTGTACGTTTTGGCATAACTTCATTCACCACAGAGGCACAGAGACACAGAGAAGGCACAGAGTTTTTCTCTGTGTCTCCGTGTCTCTGTGGTTAGGTTTTATTTTTTTCCATCAGTCCGACAAATTTATCGAACAACCCGTCCACATCATGCGGGCCGGGACTGGCTTCGGGGTGTCCTTGAAAACAGAAAGCCGGTTTATCGGTCAGCTCGAAACCTTGCAGCGTGCCGTCGAACAGCGAGATGTGCGTCACGCGCGCGTTCGCGGGCAGCGTCGCCGCATCCACCGCAAAGCCGTGGTTCTGGCTGGTAATCATCACGCGCTTGGTTTGCGTATCCTGCACCGGATGGTTCGCGCCGCGATGGCCGAATTTCATCTTCACCGTCTTCGCGCCGGAAGCGAGGCCGAGAATCTGGTGCCCCAGACAGATGCCGAACAGCGGCATACCGACTTCAAGGAATTTCTGCGTCGCCGCAATCGCGTAATCGCACGGCTCGGGATCGCCGGGGCCGTTGGACAGGAACACGCCGTCCGGTTTCAGCGCCAGCACATCGGCAGCGGAAGTTTTGGCGGGAACCACAGTAATCTTGCAACCGCGCTCGGCCAGCATGCGCAGAATGTTGCGCTTCACGCCGAAGTCATAAGCCACCACATGAAATTTCGTCTCGGCCACATCGCTGAAACCCTTGCCCAATTTCCACTCGCGCTGCGCCCATTGGTATGACTTGTCGCAAGTCACTGTTTGCGCCAGATCCATGCCCGCCAATCCGGCGAAACCGCGTGCCGCTTGCAATGCGGCTTCAACATCATCACCGGTGGCGATGCAGCCGTTCTGCGCACCCTTGCTGCGCAGGATGCGTGTCAGCTTGCGCGTGTCGATGCCCGCGATGGCGACCACATTGTTGGCTTTCAGATATTCGGGAAGGGACTGCGTGCTGCGGAAATTGCTCACCGTCATGGAAAGATCGCGGATGATGAGGCCGCTGGCAAACACCTGGCGCGACTCCACGTCTTCCGGGTTGCATCCGACGTTGCCGATGTGCGGATAAGTCAGCGTGACGATCTGCTTGCAATACGACGGGTCGGTGAGGATTTCCTGATAGCCGGTGATGGACGTGTTGAACACCACCTCACCGACGCTGCTGCCCGATGCGCCGATGGCAGTGCCGCGAAACACTGTCCCATCGGCTAAAACTAAAATGGCAGGACTTGTGTGCGACACCGGATGCTCCTTGAACTGGACATAAAGAAGCGGGAGAACCGTGTGTTCATCCCGCTTTTGAATTGGCGCGCATTATAGCCGAAGTGGGGAGGCGCATCAAATTTGCCTGCAAACAGAACAACGTAGAACGGATGAAACGCTGTGGAATGCGGGGTTGCGGCAAGGTGGGCTAGTCGCTCAAGCTTTTCTGAAACTACCGATTTTCCCAAAAACGAAAATTTCAAATTGCAACTTGGTGCCAAGCCAATAAATACGGGCATCTCCATCGAACACATGGCGTAGATCGCCTATTGGCGGGCGTTCCCGCGATGTTTGGTTTTACAAAATTGCAAATCAGCCGCAAAAAACTATGGCAAACTACTTTTCAACGGTATTTCTAACGAAGCGTGATAGATGAACTTGGAATGATCGAACGTCTTCATCGCTCAACTCGGTATTCGAGTTTTCGATAAACGTGGGAAGCGCCTTGGGATTCAATACCCAGACATCCGGCCTGCCGCCTTTTGTTGGCTGATTTATATACCAACCTGGATAAACAACAACAGGTCGAACCGCAACAGATTTGCCAGTCAAATTCACAAGCAACTCTTTAATCCAATAAGCCTGCGCCTTGGCTTGCACCACCGGATCGCGATCCGGCTTGAAACCATTCACCAAAATCTGAGTGCCATCGTACTCAATCTCGGGCTTGCCCCTGGCTGGCTTGCTCATGGTTTTCGTTTCAATCGTGAACACGCCTTTCGGCCCGATGAGTAAATGATCTATATTGAAATCGTCGCCCACAATATCGTGCAACACGCGATAGCCTTTTTCTCTCAGCTCTTCGAGAAATTGACCGACAGCACGCTCTCCATCGCGCGCCAAGCGCAAACGCTTGAGCTTACGACGAGCCAGCACCACTTTTCGGACGGTATAACCTACTACGATAGCGGCAAAGACGGTGAATGCAATCGGCTGTGGAGGTGATTTGATAAACCAGCGCCACCATTCGTGAATCACTATGGCAATGGCAAACGCCGCCATGATGAGATACACCAGCACATCATCTTCCAGAACTCGCTGAATTTCTTCATCCAGCGACTGTCCCGCATACCTCAGCGGCGCAGCCTTCAATGGGGAGCGCGACTCGGAGGAAGATTGTTTTTCGTAACTCATCGCTCACCCGATCTGATTAAACAACACCAATTTTTGCATCCACTTCAGCCAAATAAGCCAGCGCTGCCGCTTCGCTTTCTTCAATCGCAATTTCCACGGCACGTTTGGCGACATCCAGCAAAGCGTGAGCGTGGCGACGTGCCGTAAATGCGCCTTCAATTAACCCGCGAATCTTTTTTTGAATGGCATCCGAGACAAGGCAAATTTTGAACTGCGCAATGTCTGATGGATAAAGTTCAATTTGGCCGGACGAACCACGCAAATATTTCTCAACCTGCCATTGCCCGGCAATGGTATTGAGATAAACAGACAGGTAGATTGGGTCGATTGCCCCGGATCGAGGACGCAAAATAGTTACATGGTTATCAGGCAACGCAGATTCAGCGTGCAGATAGGCAGCAGCACGGCCTATGGTGCCCACTCCTGTCCCATTTATCAGCACATCCCCATTCTCAATTGTCAAAGCATTATCAATAACCACCGCAAAGGCATTGTCCTCATTGAGACGCACCTCGTTTTTCAGCACATGCTTTGAATTGATAACAGGCAAGCCAGATTCAGCATATACGGGTTGCTTGCCGCGCCTACACACGTCCAACAGGGTTCCAAGATTTACGCAAGTGCCATGCTTCGCCATCTCATCAATCATTTCGTCGTACTTCGGCTCGAAATAATCTGCATCTAAACGCTCGGCAGCAAACGCTTCTGAAGCGCGGCGAGTATAGGGCAGCGGCACGGGCGATTGCCAGCTTTCCAAGCCAAGCACTCCAAGAAGAGTTTGTTCAGCTTGCCTATGACGATTGCTACATTGAGAAATTAGAACATGCAATGAGAGTACGCATCGCGTAACTGCATCAGCGAACCTCGTTGTAAAAATTGGCATCCTCAGCGCAGCAACTTCTTGCAGATTCAAATTGTATTGGCCTGTCGGGCGAGCCAGCCGCCTTACTTGCAAGCCGCCATATTTCCCGGCAAGAAATACAAAGAGGACAGCGGGCTTTATTTCTGCATCATGAATTCGGAGTAAAGCCATTGCCTGAGTAATGTTTGATTCGGGAAAATCATCCGGCACAAATGCAACTCGCCCAACAACATCAGTTGTAGCTCCCACGATATTAATCAGTACATCTCTCGCGCAAAGCTTTGTTTCCTTCATGCGATCCGCTATCTTAGGAGAAATGCGGTAATACTCCGCCCCATCCTCTGAAGCAAGTATGGAATTTCTGATGTCTGTAGTTTTGAGCAGAACAATTCCTTCTTTTAACTCATCGTCTCGATCAATAGGAGTTGTTCCACTCTTGATTATTGCCGCCCCACCTAGCGCCTTGGCAAAGCGCGGTATAGACAAAGCCTCTTTCTTAAAGAATTCAGCATCTGCGCGAAAAGTTGGATTGTCATCCAACATTCTAAGCAATGAGATTTCACTTATTTCCAGCCCCTCCAACAAGCCCTTGTAACGGGCTTCATCAAAGGGGCGGTTTAAAAAAAACTAAATCGTTCCTTGGCAGCAAATTGCTTGAAGGCTTCGGCGATACCGTCTTTGGTCAGGCCGTCGTGATTGAACAAATCGTGCTGCACCACCCAGTGTCCGTGTTCGTCGCGCAGGCGACCGCCTTTGCAGTCCGGCACATAAAGTTTGTCGCCGCTGTTGTCCTTGGGCGCTATACGCTGGGTGGCAAAGAAAATGTTGTAGTCGTCCACCTTGGGACAGAGCGGCCCGGCGGCAGGTTCGTCGTTCCATTTCTGCACGAACAACACGCTGGTCTTGGTGCCGGTGTGCGGTTTGAAAGTGGCGGGATGCAGGCCGACTACAGCGAGGATGCGGCAACGCTCGGCGATGAATTCGCGCACGCGTTTGTCGCTGGAATTGTTGAAGCGGCCTTGCGGCAGCACCACCGCCATGCGTCCGCCGGGTTTCAGAAAATCCAGATTGCGCTCAATGAACAACAGATCACGCCCGACGGCGTTTTCCAGTTTGCCATTGGTTTTGTGCGCCAGATCGTAAGGGGCAAGCATGTCGGTTTGTTTGATGTCGCCTGCAAACGGCGGATTGGCCATCAGCACGTCAAACTCGAAGTTGCGGTAGCTTTTCTTGTCGCTTTGCAGCTTGCGAATTTTCCTCCAGCCTTCGCCGTAGGTATCGCGCCATTCTACTGGTTGCGCGGTTTCGTCCCACTTGTTCCAGTCCAGCGTGTTCATGTGCAATACGTTGGTCTGCCCGTCGCCCGCAATTAGGTTGAGGCAGCGGGCGACGCGCACGCTCTTTTCGTCGAAATCAATGGCGAATACTTTGTCGCGCACGTAGTCGTAGCAACGCTGCGGTTTTTTCTCCATGGTGAAGAGATGAGAAACGGGCAGACCTTCTTCTTTGAGAATTTGTTTCCAGGTGTGGAAGATTGAGTGAACGGTGAAGCCCGCGCTGCCGCAGGCTGTGTCGATCACGGTTTCGTTTTCCTTCGGGTTCATCATCTTGACGCACATGTCGATAACCCAGCGCGGCGTGAAGTATTGCCCTTTCTCACCCTTGGCGGATTTGTTCACCAGATACTCGAAGGCTTCATCCACCACGTCGAGGTTGGAATTGAACAGCTTCCACTCTTCCAGCGAACCCACGCACACTTGCAGATGGTCGGCGGAAAGTTTGATCTTTTCGTCTTCGGCAAACACGCCTTCCCATTCTTTCTTGGCATCGTCGAACAACAACTGGATATTGTTCTTGAGCTGGGTAGCGGTGTTGATGTTGCGGAAGCGCAGGTATTTGTAACGACCACGGAAGCAGGCAAGCTCATCATAGAGTTTGGTGAAGATGAGTTTGAAGACTTCCTCAAACACGTCCACTCCCGCGTTGGCCAGCACTTCATCTTCCAGGTCTTCGATCTTTTCGCGCAGACTGCGCGCTTTCTGCCCTTCCATTTCGTGCTGGTGTTCTTTATCGACCAGGGTTTGCATCGACCACGGTTGCCCGGCGATGTCGTCTATGGTTTGCCCCACCGTGGGCAGGTCGGGAATTTCGACGAAGTAATTTGGATTCTTGCGATGCCAGATAACCGCTTGCAGGCCATCGCTCCACAAGGCCAGAGGCGCGCCTGTTGCGTGAGTGTATGAACGCAGTTGCTCCTTGCCGCCCTTGGCGGTCGGCTGTTTCACTTCGACAATGAGGTAAGGCACCGTAAGCCGGTCTGCATCCATTACCACGATGTCGGCGCGCTTGGAGCTATCGCGTCCGAAGGTGATGGGATACTCAACTGAGAGCCGCGCAACCGGATAGCCGTAGTGATGAATCAGCCGATGCAGCCAGAGCTGGCGCACGATTTCTTCTGGTTTAGCTTGAATTTCCTTGTTGCGGACTTGGCATTTCAAATAGGGCTTGCCGCCCTTCTCGATGAATGCTGCCTCAATGGCGGCAATGCTTTTTTCATCGAAAACCGAAAGCGAAATGTGGACGTTTGCCTTACTCAGCAATTCGTTGATCGTCATGCTGGAACTCCCTTGGTGTGTTTTTTAGCGCGCGAAGTGTAGCAGTCATTTCGTCATCAAGTTGCGGGGCTACGATGAAAGTTGGCGGATGACTTGAGACTGAAGAATGGCAGCAAACAATCCAGGCGTTTTACTTCACATCCATTTTTCTTTTCGCCTTCTTCGCAATCGCAACAGGCTTCTCCTTCATCTGTTTGACCACCCGTTCAAAGTCCGCATCCACTGCGCGCGGCTGGGCATCTTGCAAGCTGTGATAGCGGGCGTACTCCGTTTCGGCTTTGGCTTTGGCGGTTTCGGCGGATATTTTTCCGGCGTGATCCAGCAGTTCGCGCCCGGAAATTTTGAGAAACTCGTCGAGTTTGGTGATCCAGTCGCGCATGGTCATGGGCTTGCGTCCCAGCGCTTGCAACTCGGCATACTCGATGTAGAGATTGACGATGCGATTGAGTACCTGAAGCTCGTCTTCCGACAGGTAATTTTTGGCGATAGCCACATCCTGTTTACGAACGATGCCGCCGGGACGTGTGGTTTGCAAACCCATGTAAGGCTGCGAGGCATCCGCGCGCCGCTGGATGAGTTCGGCGGCGGTGTGGCCGTGAGTTGCCCAGTGCATTTTGTTTTGTACGGTGGCAAAAAACTGTTGCGCCTGTTCAGTGTCCGGCGCGTAGTCCACGCTGGTGGCGTAGATGTCGAGCACTTTCTGGTAAAAGCGCCGTTCGGACGAACGGATGTCGCGGATGCGCTCCAGCAGTTCGTCGAAATAATCCTGCTGTCCTTTGCCCGGCAGATTCTTCAAACGCTCGTCGTCCATGGTGAAGCCTTTCACCAAGTATTCGCTCAAGCGCGCCGTCGCCCACTGACGGAACTGGGTGCCGCGTGGGCTACGCACGCGGTAGCCCACGGCAAGGATGGCTTCCAGCCGGTAATGAAGGAGATTTCTGGAGATGTTGCGCGCGCCTTCTTGGCGAACTTGTAAGTATTCCTTACAAGTTGCCGCCGCCGTCAATTCGCCTTCGGTGTAGATGGCTTTGAGGTGCAGCGTTACGTTTTGCGGTGTGGTCTGGAAAAGCTCGGCAATCTGCGCTTGCGTCAGCCACAACGTATTATTCTCAAAGCGGCACTGCACGCGCGTGCGACCATCCGCAGTCTGGTAAAGAATGAACTCGCCACTGAGCATTGCTGACTGCGTCTCGCTACTCATGCATATTTTCCTTTAGCATGGAAATTAGGTCAGCGTTGTTCCAGAGAACATCGCCTTGATATGAATCATACCTGCTAATTCGCTGGTGATTTACAGCGAAGAAAAATGATTTTATTTCACCACCTGCCCCGCAGCGCCCGCCAATAGGCGATCTACACCATGTACCGCATGGAGTTTCCCGTATTTACCTCGCAGCAGTTCCGCCGTTGATAGCTAAGCCCGCACCGGATATTCAAGCAAACCCAAGGAAAACTGCCAGCGCGCGATTCACCGCCAGCATCGTTTCGCCGTCGAGGCGACCGATCACTTCTCCAATTTTTTCGCGCGAGATGGATTGCGGCTTATCCACCATGACTTGCGAAGGTTTGCTCAGGCCGTTCAATTCACTCGGAGTTACAGCAATGCGAAACAGCGGTGCGACGCGCAGTTCACTGGTCACAGGCAAGATCGTTACTGAAGGATGGGTATCGAACAAATCGGATTGGATGATTAAGGCCGGGCGCGGTTTGCCGAGATCGCCTTGCAGCGCCACGGTCACCAGATCGCCGCGCCTCATTTCCAACCTTCGCGGTCGCCTGCCGCTTCAAGCCAATCGGCGGTTTCCCGCTCATGCGCATCACCTTGCAGCAACAGCGACTGGCGACGGCACTCCTCGGCAAAACCCGCGCGCCGCGTATCCGGCACCCAAATCTGCACCGGGCGCAAGCCGGATTCCCTCAATGCCGCGCGATGCTTTTGCACACGCGCTGATGTACTTGCTCTCATGATTACCTCCCATATTTTTCGTTACATGAAACGCATGGTAGCCAGCTTTTGCGTTACATGCAACAGAGGGTGTTGGCCGAATTTACATCTATACAGTTGGGGGTGGGCACGCCGCTGTGCCCACCAAACTGATTTTATAATCTGCACCTCAATGGGAACGCCCGTCAATAGGCGATCTATGCCGTGCGCCGCATGGAGATGCCCGTATTTACTGGCTTGGGCGCAAGCTGTGTTTTCAATTTTCGCTCTATTCACCAAAATCGCGTGCCCTATAATGCGCGCCCCTGCCCGGCAGGGAATCATTTTGAATCGTTAACAAGAAAGCACCGTTATGTTTGAAGTCATCGTTTTAGCCGTCGCCCTGAGCATGGATGCCTTTGCCGTTTCCATCGGCCTCGGTTCGAAGGGCGAGCACCGTGGTTTGGGTTTGAAGGCCGGGTTGTTCTTCGGTTCATTTCAGGCGCTGATGCCGTTGATCGGTTACCTGGCTGGCCGGGGCGTGCTGGGTTGGGTGGAGGCTTATTCGCACTGGATCGCGTTCGGTTTGCTGGCGCTGATCGGCGGCAAGATGATTTACGAGGGGCTGCACGAGGGCATCGAGGAAGACATCGCGGCGATCACCAACAAGATGATGCTGTTGCTGGCCATCGCCACCAGCATAGACGCGATGGCCGCCGGTTTCAGTTTGACGCTGCTGGAATTTAATCCTTATCTGGCTTGCCTGATGATCGGCGTGACCACGTTCGCGTTCAGTTGGGTCGGTGTGGTGATCGGCAAACGCAGCGGCACGTGGCTGGAAGGCAAGGCAGAAGTGTTCGGCGGCGTGGTGCTGGTGTTGATCGGGGTCAAGATGCTGGTGGTTTAGCGTTAGCGTTGCGTAGGTGCGAATTCATTCGCACATAACTCAATATTCGTGCGAATAAATTCGCACCTACCCCCCCTCAACTAACCCATCCTCGGCGTGGGCACGCCCAGATGGAAGCCTTGCGCGTAATCAACCCCGATGTCCAGCAGCGCGTCCATGATTTCTTGCGATTCGACGTATTCGGCCACCATGTTCATGCCCAGGTCGCGGCACAGGTGGCTGAGGTTGTTGACCAGCGCGTAGTCGATTTTGGAAACGAGGATGTTGCGCACGAAGTTGCCGTCGAGTTTGACGAATTCGAAGTGCAGTTCGCGCAGGTAGTGGAAGGAGTTGTAGCCGCTGCCGAAGTCGTCCAGCGCGAAGGAGAAGCCGCTGCGGCGCAGTTCGGCGAGGAATTTGCGCATGCGGTTCATGTCGCCGATGGCATCGCGTTCGAGCAACTCGAACACGATTTGCTGCGGCGGGATTTCCAGTTGCTGGCACATGTTCTCGGCGTAGCCCAATACGCCGCGCCCTTGAATTTCCTGCGATGAAAGGTTGATGAACAGTTTGCACGGCGCGCCGTTGTTGGCGATGCGCGCTTTCAGCGTGGACAGCGATTTCTGGATCATCACTTTGTCCAGCTCGCGTCCCAGCCCGTACTTCTCCATGGTAGCGATGAAGTTTTCGGCGCAGACGGTCGCGCCGTTCGTTTCCACCAGGCGCGCCAGCGCTTCGTAGGCAAACACTTCGCCGCTCTGGCAGTGGATGATGGGCTGGAAGAACGGCTGGATGTGGTCGTCGCGCAAGGCCTCGCGCATGTGCTCGGCATGGTCGCGCACGTTGCGGCTGCTCTTGATCTTGTGTTCCACCTCGTCCACCGTGCACACGCTGTCCTTGCCGATGGACTTGGCGCGGTACAGGCCGATGTCAACGCCCGCCATCAGGTCGGTGATGTTCTGCGCGTCGTCGGGGTAGGCGATCAGGCCGATAGAAACTGTGAGGTGGAAGGATTTGTCGCCGGGCGCTTCAAACTTGTGGCCACGCAATTCGGTGCGCAGTTTTTCCGCCACTTGCTGCGCGTCGAAAGGCGAAGTCTCGGTGAGGATGATGGCGAACTCGTCGCCGCCTATGCGCGTGGTCAGGTCGCCTTTGCGCGTGCTGTGGCGCAGCAGTTCGGCCACGCTGCGCAAGGTGGTGTCGCCGCACGGGTGGCCGTAGGTGTCGTTGATGTCTTTGAAATCGTCCAGGTCCAGCATCAAGATGCAGAACTGGTGGCCGTGGCGTTCCGAGCGTTCGATTTCGTACTCCAGCATTTCGTTGAAGTAGCGCCGGTTGTGCAAGCCGGTGAGCGGGTCGTGCGTGGAGTAATACTCCAGCTCGTCCAGCGATTTGCTCAGCGCTTTACTGGAGCCGACCACCATCACCATCACCGCGAGAATGGAGCGGATGACGCTAGCTTCCTGCGCGGTGAGCTTGTGCAGCGCGCCATAAGCCACGCCCAGCACGCCCGCCAGATTGACCGAGTCCAGTTCCGGCACGCGCACGGTGATGAGGTCGATGTCGGTCACCGCTTCCACTTTGTTGTGCGCGACCAGATTGAACTCTTCGATGTCGGTCATCGTGTCTTGCGGCAATTCGAGTTTGTCCAGCATTTCGCGCTTGAGCTTGCCGCGCACCAGCGCCTTCATTTCCTCCGAATAGTCACCGAGGAAATACAGGTACAGCATCAGCCCGTGCTCTTCGGCGAAGGCGATGAAGAAGAAATTGAACGGAAAAATCGAATGGAAGTTGGACAGGATTTCCTGCACGAACATGCGCCACTGCGTGACTTTCTCGTGCGAGATGATGATGTTTTCCAGCACGTGGCTCTGGCGTTCCAGCAAATCCTTTTCGATCAGCGTGCCCGCCAGTTTTTCCACCGTGCCGTTGAATTCCAGCATGACGCGCTTCAGGTGCACGTCGTTCTCGCTCCATTGGCGCGTGCGCTCGCTCAGCAGCAGTTCCAGCGTTTTGTCCAGCCGTTCGGCCATCGCCATGTCGCTCTGCAAGCGCGATTGCACCGCTTCCCTATCCTCGACACTGATGTCGAAGCGGTTCAGCATCGCGATGCTTTTCTTGTGCCCGGCGTTGATCTCCGCATGCACATCGTGCACCAGCGCACCGATGTTTTCGGCGAACAACTGGGTGCGCGTCTGGCTTTCGATCAGCGAGGCGAAACGCTCCAGCACGTGCTGGCGCATCTCGTCCAGATTTTGCGGCGCAATCGAAAAAATGGAGGCCATGCTCAGACCTGCCCGTCCTCGGCCATCAAGTCGATGCCGCATTGCAGCTCTTTGAACCAGGCCAGAAATTCGCCCACTGCTTTGCCGCGATAAATCGGCCCGTGCTGCGGCGCGATCATGTCGATGTCCAGTTTTGAAACGCGATCAACCCAGATGCGCGCGGCGCGGTTGGAACACATATAGCGGCGGTGGAAGCCTTCGATGTAAGGCAGGTGCGCGGCGAAATCATCGGCGTAGATGTAATCCTTGTCGGTCGGCAACATGGCCGCGCCGATGTCGCCGCTGAACAGGATTTTGGAGACGGGATCGTAAACGTTGATCTGCCCTTCGGAATGCAGAAAATGCGCGGGAACCAGTTGCAGGTCGAAGCCGTCCGCCACATGCAACGGCATGCCCCGATCCGGCACGCCGGTGAAACGGCTCACGCCTTTGATGCCGTAATGCGGCAGAAAACGCATCCAGATTTCCGACACATACACCGGCGCGCCGGTCAGTTCCAGCCAGGTGGAAAGACCGCCGACAATGTCCGGGTCTTGATGGGAAAGCACGATGCCTTTCAATTGCTGCGGGCCGATGTAGCGCAACAGCTCGGCCAGCACGCGCGGCATCACGCCGAAGCCGCCCGGATCGAGCAGCACGCCATCGTCTTTATGCTGGATCAAATACTGGTTGGAGCGAACACCGTCTTCCTCGCCGGGATCGCTCTCGTTCAACAACACGAACTTGTGATTTTCATCACCGAATAACACGACATTGCGCATGGCGACTCCTTCGATCTAAAGAACCCTGCGAGGTGTTGTAGGTGCGAATTCATTCGCACATCACACGATATTTGTGCGAATGAATTCGCACCTACACAGCAAGCAAACTATTTCAAACCCAGCACATCCTGCATATCGTACATCCCGGCTTCGTTCTGTTGCAGATAGCGCGCGGCGCGCAGTGCGCCCATGGCGAAGGTGGCGCGGCTGCTGGCTTTGTGGGTGATTTCGATGCGCTCGCCTATGCCCGCGTACAGCACGGTGTGGTCGCCCACGATGTCGCCGCCGCGCACGGTGGCAAAGCCGATGGTGGAAGGATCGCGTTCGCCGGTAATGCCTTCGCGCCCGTACACGGCGCATTCGGACAGGTCGCGTCCCAGTGTGCGCGCCACCACTTCGCCCATGCCCAACGCAGTGCCGGAAGGCGCATCCACTTTGTGGCGGTGGTGCGCTTCGATGATCTCGATGTCGTAACCGTTGGACAATACGCGCGAAGCGGTTTCCAATAATTTGAACACCAGATTCACGCCGACGCTCATGTTGGGCGCGAACATGATGCCGATGTCCTGCGCCGCCGCGCCGAGTTGCGCCTTCTGCTGCGCGTTGAATCCTGTCGTGCCGATCACCATGTTCACGCCGAGTTTGCGGCAGATTTCCAGATGGTGCAGCGTGCCTTCGGGGCGGGTGAAGTCGATCAGCACATCTGCGCCTTTTAACGCAGCTTCGATGTCGGCAGTGATCTTCACGCCCTCGGCCACCGCATTGCCGAGCAGCGGGCTGCCGTCGTATTCCAGCGCGGCATGCAACACCAGATCGTCGGCCTGCGCCACGCAATCCAGCAACACCTTGCCCATGCGTCCGCCGCATCCGGCGATAACCACCCGGATATGAGAATCGCGCAGCGATACGTTTGCCCCCTCGCCCGCTTGCGGGAGAGGGTTGGGGTGAGGGGAACGAGCTTGCTCGTTAATTTTGGCCATTGGCGTTCTCCTGAGTTGGGGTGACCGGCGCTTTGAGCGGCGTGGCATCGTCGATGCGCGCCAGCATGCCTTTTTCAAAATACAGCGTCAGCCGCTGGTTCTCCACCTGCTTGCCTTGCTGGTCCAGGCGATACAGATAATCCCAGCGGTTGGCGTGGTACAGGTCGCTCACCAGCGGCGCGCCGAGCGCGGCCTTGATTTGCGTCTGGCTCATGCCCAGCCTGATTTTGTCGCGCATGTCTTGCGTGATGAGATTGCCCTGGCGGATCTCGATCTTGTGCGGGGTGAAGGTGGGTGTGTATGACGACAAATTGCTGCACGAGGCAAGCAGGACGGAAACAGGAATAAGCAGGATACGCATGGGGATTTATTCTCGATCAGGTTGTTACAAAACAGCCCGCATCATACCTCAACCCTCACCCTCAGTCCCTCAATTGGCTCCCTCTCCCTCCGGGAGAGGGCGTGGGGTGAGGGTGGGAGAGGGAAGAAGTAATTAGCATTTCCGCCGCATGTTTGCGCGTGGTTTCGGTGATCGTCGCCCCGCCCAGCATGCGCGCGATTTCTTCGACGCGCTGTTCGCTGTTCAGCACCTGGATATGGCTCAACGTCGCGCCGTTGCTGATGGCCTTGCTCACTTGCCATTGCCCGTCGGCCTGCGCCGCGACTTGCGGCAGATGGGTGACGCACAACACTTGATGGCGCTTGCCCAGCTGCTTGAGCAATCCGCCGACGATCTCCGCCACGCGCCCGCCTATGCCGCTATCCACTTCGTCGAAGATCAGCGTCGGCACGCTGGCGGCGCTGCTGGCGGCGACCTGAATCGCCAGGCTGATGCGCGACAATTCGCCGCCGGAGGCCACTTTCGCCAGACTGCGCAGCGGCGAACCCTGATTGGCGGCGACCTGCAATTCCACGCTCTCCAGACCGTAGGCATTGCCTTCGGCCAGCGGCAACAACGCCACGGCGAACTGTCCGCCCTGCATGGCCAAGGTCTGCATCGCGGCGGTGATTTCGCCGGATAATTTTTTCGCGGCGACGGTGCGCGCGGCACTGAGTTTCTTCGCTGCGGTTTGATATGCACCCTGCGCTGCCGCCTCCTGTTTGGCCAGCTCGGCCATGTCGGCGCTGCCGCCCAACTCGTCCAGCCGCGCCGCGATGTCCGCCAGCGTTTGCGGCAACTGTTCCGGCTTGACGCGGTATTTGCGCGCGGCTTCCATCACGTCGGCGATGCGTTGTTCCTGCGCGCGCATCTGCTGCGGATCGGCATCCAACTTTTCCTGATAGTGGCGCAGCGCATACACCGCTTCCTGCAATTCGTTTTGCGCGCTTTCCAGAATGGTCAGCGTGTCTTGCAACGAGGTGTCAAATTCCAGCCCGGCGCGCAGCCGCGCCACCAGCGCATTCAGTTGCGCCAAGCACGCGGTATCCGACTCGCTCAACACCTCCACCCCGAACTGCGCCGTCTCCAGCAGACTCGCGGCATGCGACAGGCGCGCGTGGTCGGCCTGCAAACTTTCCCACTCGGCCTCGGCAAAATTCAATGTCTCCAGTTCGCGCCGCTGGAACACCAACAACTCGCGCTCGGCGGCGACGGCTTCGGCATTCTGCTGCAACTGCGTGCGGCGGCGGTGCAGGGTTTGCCATGTCTTGTAATGTTCGGCGACATGGTCGCAGTCTTTTGAGAGACCCGCATGGCTGTCCAGCAACTCGCGCTGCGCATCGGCGCGCAACAAGGATTGGTGCGCGTGCTGGCCGTGGATGTCGAGCAGGAAATCGGCGGCAGCGCGCAGTTGTTGCAGCGTGGCGCTGCTGCCGTTGATGAAGCCGCGCGAACGTCCGCCGACATCCAGCGTGCGGCGCAACAGGCACACGCCCTCGTCGCCTTCCAGCTCCTGTTCACGCAGCCAGTTTTGCACTTGCGGCAAAGCGGCGATGTCGAATTCGGCGGCGATCTCGGCGCGCTCGCAGCCGCTGCGCACCATGCCCGCATCGCCGCGTTCGCCCAAGGCCAGCGACAGCGCGTCGATCAAAATGGATTTGCCCGCGCCGGTTTCGCCGGTCAACGCGGTGAAGCCGGCAGTGAAATCGAGTTCGAGAGATTCGACGATGACGAAATCGCGGATGCTTAGGAATTTGAGCATGGATATTTATTTCAAAATTTGTGTTTTTTATATTCCCTCTCCCGCAGGCGGGAGAGGGTTAGGGTGAGGGGCGTGGAGTTGTAACAAATGTCATTGCAACGCACAGACCCTCATCCCCGCCCCTTCTCCCGCCTGCGGGAGAAGGGAGAAAACGAACGCTCGAATAAATAACTTGTATTCATTACAACGTCTGATTCCACAACAGCTTTTCGCGCAGGGTATGGTAGTAGCTGTGCCCCTCGGGATGCAGCAGGAATGCGGGTTGTTCGAAGCGAGTGACGAGGATTTTGTCGTGCAGCTCAAGATCGAAATTGGTATGGCTGTCGTAGCGCACGCAGATGTCGCCGGTGCGGTGCATCAGCAGTTCCAGCTCGGAACTGCCTTTGACCACGATGGGGCGGTTGCTCAATGAGTGCGGGCACACGGGAACCAGTTGCAGCACATCCAGACCGGGATGAAGAATCGAGCCGCCCGCCGACATGGCGTAAGCGGTGGAGCCGGTCGGCGTGGAAATAATCAGGCCATCGGCACGCTGGTTGTACAGGTACTCGCCGTCGATGCGCACTTCGAATTCGACCATGTTGCTGACCGTGCTGCGGTGTACCACCACTTCGTTGAACGCCAGCCCGCTGAAGATTTCCGCACCGTCGCGCATCACCCGCGCCGACAGCAGAATGCGCTGTTCGGTGACGAACACTCCGTCCAGCATCGCCCCGATGCCGTGCAACATGGTGCCCATGGTCAGGTCGGTCAAAAATCCCAGCCGCCCCTGATTCACGCCAACGATAGGAACGCCGTGCGGCGCGAGCATGCGTGCGATGTTGAGCATGGTGCCGTCGCCGCCGATAACCACGGCCAGATCGACCGTGCCCGCAATGTTTTCCAGCGTGAGCGCTTCAAACGGATGGTTCTGGAGATGCTCGGCGGACAGCGCATCCACCACCACCCGCGCCCCGCGCGCCGCCAGAAAATCGCCCAGCAAACGGATAGGCGCAGCCACGTCGAGAGACTTCTGCTTGCCGATGATCGCAACGGTTTGGAATGGGAATTTCATGGGGGGCGATTAAACCATATCGGCGGAGCAATCGCCACGCGGGGACGCGTGGGATGGTCTTTGCTTTTCAAATGAAGAAAGGATTAACAAGTACCAACCCGACGACGCGTTCGAAATCCGCCAGATTGCGCGTCATCAATTTCAGGTTTTGAGTCAAGGCTGTTGCAGCGATTACGGCATCGGGTAACTTGATTGAATGTTCTGAGCGCAAAGAAATTGTCTGTTGCACGACAGAAGAGGAGAGCGGAATTTCATCCATACACTTCAACAAATTTTCCGCACTTGCCCGGCTGATCGCATCGTGACCGCGCCAACCCAGAACTTCAATGGTTGTAATGACTGAAACTGCCGCCCCCTCAAGCAATGCCTGCTCAAACTGACCGATAAACCCGGTGTTGAATCCTGATTGAGATAGCCCATGACAGCATTGCTGTCGAGCAGCCAAACTGTCACAGTTTGCGCTCCCATTCGCCGCGCATCACCTGTATTTCACGCTGAAGTTCAAGATTATCCAGTTTGGGAAAACTCGCCTGCGCCGCACGCGCCAAGGCCAAAATATCCGGCTTTGCATCTGTGGCTACATTGGCTTCTTCGTACATCACAATCACCTTGGCATGACTCGCGCTGGCGGGTAATAAATCGCTCGCCACATTGATGCGGTGATTAATGATGGAAGCTTCCATTTCCAGTGCAATCATTATTCAACTCCCGATTAGAAACCAAACATGACGGCATTCTAACAAGTCGCATGGCGGAAAGGTGGGATGCCAGCAACACATTCATTCAACACACCTTCGCGCCAAGCCGCATCTACAGGCGATCCGCACCCACCATATCGCGCAGATGCCCGTATTTACTACCTTCAGCGCAAGGTGCGTTTTGAAAATTCGCTCAAACCGAAAAAATCGATTCCTCTTTTACCCGATACCAAGCCGCATACAGCGCGGGCAGGAACAGGCAGGTGAGCAGCGTCGCCACCACCAATCCGCCCATGATGCTGACTGCCATCGGCCCCCAGAATACCTGGCGGGTGAGCGGGATCATGGCGAGGATGGCGGCGGCGGCGGTCAGCACGATGGGGCGGAAGCGGCGCACGGTGGAGCCGATGATGGCTTCCCATTGCGATTTGCCGTCTTCTTCATCCTGCCGGATCTGATCCACCAGAATCACCGAGTTGCGCATGATCATGCCGGCCAGCGCGATGAAGCCGAGGTTGGCGACGAAGCCGAACGGCACGTGGAATACCAGCAGCGCCAGCGCCACGCCGATCAAGCCCAGCGGGGCGGTGAGCAGCACGATCACGGTGCGGCTGATGCTGTGCAGCTGCATCATCAGCAGGGTAATCACGCCGACCAGCATGATCGGCATCACCGCCATGATCGCGGTTTGCCCCTTGGCCGATTCCTCGATGCTGCCGCCCATTTCGATGCGGAAGCCGTCGGGCAGTTTGGCGCGCACTTCGTCCAGTTGCACGTTCAACAGTTGCGACGCGGTGGCCGGTTGCATCGCGCCGTCCATGTCGGCGCGCACGGTCATGGTGGGCAGCCGGTTGCGCCGCCAGATGATGCCTTCTTCCAATATCGGCACCAGCTTGGCCACTTGCGTCAGCGGCACATGACGACCGCCTGCCAGCGGGATGTCGAGGTCGGGCAGACTGTTCAGCGAGCGCGTGTCTTGTTCGCCACTTCCTCTCCACACCACGTCAATCAACTGGTCGCCTTCGCGATATTGGGTGAGCGCGATGCCGTTGAGCCAGCCTTGCAGCGCCTGCGCGACTTCCTGGCTGGAGGTGCCGAGCTGGCGCGCTTTGTCCTGATCGACTTCGACGCGCACGCTTTTCACTTTTTCGTTCCAGTCAAAGTTGACGTTTTGCAGGTTGGTGTTGGCGCGCATCATGTCGGCGACTTGCCCGGAGATTTCGCGCAGCTTGGTCAGGTCGTTGCCCATCACGCGGAACTGCACCGGATAACCGATGGGCGGACCGTTTTCCAGACGCACCACGCGCACGCGGATGTCGGCAAAATCGGCGGAAGCGAATTTTTCTTCGAGGCGATGTTTCAACTCCTCGCGCGCCTCCAGATTTTTGGTGACGATGACGAACTGGCCGAAGTTATCGGCAAACAGTTGCTGGTCGAGCGACAGGAAAAAGCGCGGCGCGCCGTTGCCGATGTAGGACGAATAGGTTTCCACCGCCTCGTCGTCCTTCAGCAATTTTTCGATGCGCTGCACTTCGTGCGCGGTGGCCTTGAGCGACGCGCCCTGCGGCAGCCACACATCCACCATCATTTCCAGACGGCTGGCCGACGGGAAAAATTGTTTCTGCACGAACTTGCCGAACGCGGCCATCGACAACAGGAATATCAGCAAGGTAGCGACTATCACTTTCCAGCGATTGCGCAAACACCAGGTCACCAGCGCGCGGAAAATGCGGTAGAACGGCGTGTCGTAAATGTTGTCGCCGTGTTTTTGCGCTTTGGCGATGAGTGCTTCAGGGTCGAGCAATTTGTAGCCGATGTAAGGCGTGAACACCACCGCCACCACCCACGAGGTGAGCAGCGCGATGGTCACCACCTGAAAAATCGAGATGGTGTATTCGCTCGCCGCCGATTTGGAAAAACCCACCGGCGTGAACGCCACGGCGGTAATCAGCGTGCCGGTCAACATCGGAAACGCGGTCGAGGTGTAGGCGAACGTCGCGGCCTTGAACCTGTCCCAGCCCTGCTCCATTTTCACCACCATCATTTCCACCGCGATGATGGCATCGTCCACCAACAAGCCGAGCGCGATCACCAATGCGCCCAGCGAGATGCGCTGCAAGTCTATGCCCAGTATTTTCATGGCGAAGAAAGTGATCGCCAGCACCAGCGGAATCGACAGCGCCACCACCATGCCGGTGCGCATGCCCAGACTCAGGAACGACACGGCCAGCACGATCAGCACCGCCTCGGCCAGCGAACTCTCGAACAGATGGATAGACCCTTTCACCACTTCCGGCTGGTCGGCCACGGTATGAATATCCACGCCCACCGGCATTTCCGCACCGATGCGTTTCATCTCGCGGCGCAGGTTTTCGCCGAGCGCGATCACATCGCCGCCCTTGTCCATCACCACGCCCACGCCGATGGCGGGCTGTCCGGCATAACGCATTTGCGGGCTGGGCGGATCGGTCAAGCCGCGACTGACGCGGGCGATGTCGCCGAGGCGGAAATGCTGTCCGTTCACCAGCAGATCGGTGTTGCGCACGCGCTCCACGCTGTCGAAGCCGCCGCTCACGCGCATG
Source organism: Sideroxydans sp. (assembly GCA_028710605.1). Classification (GTDB taxonomy): domain Bacteria; phylum Pseudomonadota; class Gammaproteobacteria; order Burkholderiales; family Gallionellaceae; genus Sideroxyarcus. The sequence goes on along the minus strand of JAQTTU010000005.1, from coordinate 139,205 downwards.
CGGATGCGCGCACTGTCGGTCTCGATAAATCCGGCGGGGTTGATGGTGTTTTGTTTCTGTAGCGCATCCACCACTTGCAGCGGCGAGATGCCCAGTGTGGCCATCTTGTTTGGCGCGACATCAATAAATATTTTCTCGTCCTGCACGCCGATCAACTCGACACGCTTCACATCCTTGATGCGGCGCAAATCCAGCGCAATGCGGTCGGCGTAACGGCGCAGCGAAGCGAGGTCGTAGCCGTCGCCGGTCAACGCGAAGATATTGATCTGCACATCGCCGAACTCGTCGTTGGGGAACGGCCCTTGCACCCCGGCAGGCAGCGTGTAGTGGATGTCGTCCAGTTTCTTGCGCACCTGCCGCCACGACTCCGGCACTTCCTCTTTCGGCGTGTAATCCTTGAGCATGACGAACACCAGCGACTCGCCCGGCTTGGACGCGGAACGCAACACATCCACCCACGGCGTTTCCTGCAATTTCTTTTCGATGCGCTCGGTCAGTTCGCGCTCGACTTCCTGCGCCGTCGCCCCCGGCCACAGCGTGCGCACCACCATCACCTTGAAGGTGAAGTTGGGGTCTTCCGCGCGACCGAGACTGAGATAGGACAACACACCGGCGATGCTCAAGGTAATGATGAGATACACCACCATCTGCTGATGCTTCAGCGCCCATTCGGAAAGGTTGGGGAGTTTCATTAAAAAATCCTCGAATGAGGTTGTTGTAGGTGCGAATTTATTCGCACGATGCTCCTGCTATGTGCGAATAAATTCGCACCTACGCGCGCGTTATTCAGCTTCATAGCGCCTTACCGTTCTCGATAATCCTGATTATTTGGCCCGGCGTGAGTTTATGAACTCCGGCACTGACAATGCGCTCGCCTGCAGCGATGCCGCTGCTGATCAGCGCGCCGTCGTCGCGATAGGCCGATACGGTGACCGGGCGCAGCGACACGCTGCGGTCCGCCGCGACTATCCACACCGCCGCCTTGTCGCCCTGTTGAAAGATGGCGGACAGCGGCACGCGGAATTCCTCGCTTTTTTTCGCGCCGCTTTTCGCGTTATCGCTCAGCCGTACCCGCGCCGTCATGCCCAAGGCCACTTTGGCATTACCCGCATCGAACGAAACCCGCGCCGCATAGGTGCGGCTGGCCGCATCGGCGGCGGGCGAAATCTCGCGCAGATGTCCGGCGATGGTTTGCGTGCTGTTGCCCGTGGCGCTGATTTCGATCAGCGCGGGCATGCCGACTTTGATCGCGGCGAAACGCGATTCGGGAATGGCGATGGACACTTCGCGCTCGCCGTCCTGTGCCACGCGCAGCACCGGTTGTCCTGCGCTCACCACCTGCCCCACTTCGGCCAGCGTCGCCGAAATCACGCCGGTGCGATCCGACAACAAGCTGGTGTAATTCGCCTGATTGCGCGCCAGCCCGGCTTGCGCGGCGGCGGCCTTCAGCGCGGTCTCCTTGGCATCCAGCGCGGACTGGCTGACGAAGCCCTGATCGCGCAATTCGCGGAAGCGTTTCACTTCATCTTCGGCCAGACGTAATTGCGCGGCGGCGGCACTTTCCTGCAAACCGGTATCGGCCGCATCCAGCCGCGCCAGCAACTGCCCGCTCTTCACCTTGTCGCCCACATCCGCCGAGCGCGCGATGAGCTTGCCGCCGATGCGGAAGCCCAGCACCGTTTCATAGCGCGCGCGCACTTCGCCGCTGTACACGTTGGATTGATCCGCCCCCACCGCGCCCACGACCAGAGTAGAAGCAGGGCGCTCGATTTTTTCGGGCGGCGGAGCTTCCTTGCTGCATGCTGCCAATGCGAGGGGGAGCGCCAGGGCGATCAAACTTAACGAAGCCATAGACCGGATGTTTTTTGTAGGAGCGAGCTTGCTCGCGAAAATGGCCAAATCATTCGCGAGCAAGCTCGCTCCTACAATGTGCGTCGCTTCTGCTTTGCAGCCTTCAATCAAACAATCTTTCATTTCTTTTTCTCCGCGACCAAAAGGCCGTTCAACAACAAATCAATATGGGTGCGCAAATACGTTTCGGGGTCTTGTTTGCCGCAATTGCACGGGGTCAGCGAATAACGCAATATGAGCAACATCATTTGCGGCGCGAGGATCACATCGATCGCCGAATCAACATCCACCGCTCGAAACTGGCCGGACGCGATGCCGCGTTCCAGCACCGCGCGGATCAGGCCGCGACCGCGCAGGATGACGTTCTCGTAGTAGTACTGCGCCACCTCGGGAAAATTGCCCGCCTCGGAAATCATCAGCTTGGGAATGCCCGCCAGATGCGTGCTGCCGACCAGTTCCCAGAATCGCTTCAGCAACGTCTCCAGCAGCGCGCCCGCATCGCCGTCAAACTGCGAAAGCATTTCATCGCCCTGGTCCAGCACCGGCAGGATGCCCTGCTGAATCACCGCCTTGAACAACTCTTCCTTGCTGGCGAAATACAAATACAGCGTGCCTTTGGACACCCCGGCATGCGCCGCCACATCGTCCAGCTTGGTCGCGGCAAAACCGCGCTCGACAAACAAATCCAGCGCCGCCGCCAGCAACTCGGCAGGCCGCGCTTCCTTCCTACGCTGACGCGCGGGAACCTCGGATATTGTATTTTTCATGGAAAATAATTAATGACTGACCGGTCAGTAATGTAATCGACAGCCCGCCAGCCTGTCAACCGGGTTATGCCACCTTGCCCGCGAGCCAGTAAATACGGGCATCTCCAGCATGCTTGCGGAATTTAACCATTGTGTAGAACGCCTCGTAGGTCGGGCTTTAGCCCGACATGTCGGGTTGAAACCCGACCTACAAAACCGTTCTGCACTAGCGTGCCTCGCCCGCCGTTGAGCGTTTGAGCTGATCCATGACCAGTTGCCGAATATCGTTGCCCTTGCCGTCGCCGAGCAGTTTGAGGTCGGGGTTGGCCGGGGTCAGGTAATCGAGATTGCTCTCCTTGCCCGTCATCAGGAAATCCAGAATGGCGACCTTGTAACTCCGGTTCGGATCAATCGCCGTGTTGTTGACCAGCCAGGTTCCGTCATCCGCCTTGCCGGTGTTGGCCGACTGCAAGTAGCCGCCGCCACCGACATTCTTGTCGCCCTGCATCAACACCTTTTGCAGCAAGCTGCCCTTCATTTCGACCAGCTCGACCAGTCCGCCGAAAGGCAGCACGCGGATGATGTCGTATCCGGTGATACGGCCTGCCGGAAGCACGTCGTCGATGCGGATCGAACCGCTGTTGTACAGAGACAGATCAGCTTCGGGATACGGGTTCAACATGCTTTGCGCGATCAAGCGGGTCAGGTTGGTCTGGCCGAAACGCACGCTGGATTCCAGCCCGTCCAGCGCCACCGTGGTGGTGGTAATGACTTCATCGGGATTCAAGCCCTGTTGGCGGAAAGCATCGAAAGCCAGTGCCGTCCATTTATCCACGACTTTTTTCACTGCCGGGTCTTCCGCGATCCTGTCGTTCACCGCAACAAACGTCGGCTCGATTCTGGTTTTTCCGCTGGTCGGATCGAAATACAGCTCCACCACATACACCGAGCGCACATTGCCGTCGGCCTTGAGCAACGGCGCAAAGCTGTTGCCGCGCCACTCCTGATAATTGACGTGTTCGTGCCCGCCGAGAACCAGATCAATCTGCGGTTGTTGCTGGAGCAGCGTCACATCGTCGGCCAGATTCTGGTGGGTCAGCGCGATCAGGAAATCGGATTTTCCATCAAGCGATTTGACCTCGGCAGCGGCGGTCTGCGCCGGGTCGGTATAGCTCACATAAGCGGGCTGGTTGACCGTCAGCGTCAAACCGAAAATGCCTATCCTGAAAGTCTTGCCGCTTTTCTTGTCGGTGAAAGAAAGAATCGTGTCTTTTTTCACGCCGGGAAACGGGCTGCCCTTGGCATCGAAAACGTTGCTGGCAATCCAGGCGAATTTCGTTTCGCCCATACGCTGGTTAAACTGGTTTTCCTTGATGTCGAATTCGTGGTTGCCGAAAGTGGCGTACTGGAGACCCAGCGTATTCAGCACATCGACCATCTGTTTTCCCGCCAGCGCATCCCCGTTGACCTTGGCCGTTCCCATGGCCGAAGGGCTAAACAAATCTCCACCAAGCAGCGTGATCGTGTTGGGGTTTTTCTTGAGCAGTTGCTTGCGGATGGTCGCAACGCGCGCCAGCCCGCCCTCTTTGCCGCCGCTCACCGCAGTGATTTCATAAATGTCGTTGAAGTAGAGCAAGGTGACGTGTATCGGCCTCTCCGCGCTTGCCGCATAAGAGGAGGCGGGGAAAACGGCGCAGACAAGCAGCAGCGCAAACAGCGACAGGATTTTATTCATGGAATCTCCAGAGCGACAATGACCAACCTAAAATGACTTACTTTCCCACCTTCTTTGTTTTCACTTTGGCGATCTTAGAGTTGATCGGAATGTTGCTCGAATCGAGGCCGGGGGTCTGTCCATGCAGATCGAATTCGAGCTTCACGCCGGGGCGGAAGATCAGACAATGCGACGAGCCGCCAAAGTGGAACATACCCAACTGTTCGCCCTTGTTGACATGCTGCCCTTCGTAAACGGTGATGTCGCAGGAAGATACTTCCGCCATGCCGACGAACATGATGCACATCAGCCCGATCGCGGGGTTGTCGGCCTCGATGAAGATCATCGCTCTGGCCGCCACCTCGGTGATGTAACCCTGCGATGAGTTCGGTCCGGCGGGGTCGTATCCTTCCGCCGGAGCTTCCGAATAGTATGTTCCATCCTGCACGTAGGCTTTGACCACCTTGCCGCTGAGCGGGCTATGCCAGCGGTGATAACTCATCGCGCTCAGGAAGGCCTGATAGATCGTCCCGCCGACAAATTTTTCCACCAGCACGTCGTTATGCAGCATGAGCTGGAGAGAATAGGGCTGTGCCTTGATCCAGAATTTGCTGAGGCGCTGAACATCTGAAACCAGATTGTAGGGTGCCGATTCGCAAGCGTTGACGATCACCGAATCATCGTCCGGCGAGGCGATGGGGCGCTGCCCTTCGTTGAATTGCCGGGTAAAGAAATCGTCCCATGACGTGTAGCCCCAGTGCGGTTTTGCGGGTTCGCATTGGAAGGCCGCAATGAAATCCAGCCGGGCTTGCGGCGCGGCGTTTTTTATATCCTTGGCAGTCGGATTTGGCGGAAAGTTGGGCGGAGGAAACATGCCCACCATGGCGTTATCGCTCAGCCAGCCGGACGGCGCTTTCTCATCCACCACATACACCGAGTCTTTGGACTTCAGGAAGATGCCCCACTCGTTGATTACCTTCTTGAGTTGGGCGTTGAGTTTCTCATTCAGGAATGCGGCAAAACCGCCTTCCGTTCCCATCGACCAATCGAGGATGGCATTGATCGGAAAGCCCACGCAACCTGTCGTGTTGTAAGTCGGTGCCTGCGTCATGATGGCATTGATGAGTTGCAGCAGATGGTGGTAATCGCGCACCTGTTTGCCGTACTGGCTATGCTGATACTTTGCCGGAACTTGCTCCAGCATCATGTTCACCAGCATGTAAATCTGCGCATCGGACTCGATGAGGTCTTTCAACTCCTGCACCACCGGATGCAATGGCTTGGGCGCAGCATCCACTTCCTTGATCAAATTCTTCAGCCAGTTGTTCAGGAATTTCTGGTCTGACGGCAACCACGCACCTACGCGAAACGGAATCAGGTTTTCGGCTTTACTCATTTTGCTTTCCCTTTTTATTTGAATGATGGTGAGAGCGAATAAAGTTCAATGGTGTCTTCCTCATTGATCTCATTGCTTTTGGGGGTTGCTGACAGAAAAGATAGGCCAAGCTGTTCCAGCCTTTTATTGACTTTGTAATCGACAACCTCTTCACTGAGCGAACGATCTAAAACCAGGCTCAGAAATTTTTCATCTTCTACTACAACCCACTTACGTGCCATGAACTTGTCCAGCAAATGGGTAAAGTCCTGAACGGTTGCACTCGTGTGAACCGCACTGAATTCAGCAAACGCAGCGTTCCTGCTGCATGCCTTATCCAATACCTTCAGCAGGAAAAGTTCCGGTTCGCTCAAGTCGAATTGTTTGTGAATGCCATAACGGGTGTCAGTGACTTCTCCCCGACCGTTACATAAAGTAAGTTCCAGGGTTTTCGGTAGCTTGGAGAAATAGGACAACCGCCAATCAGCCAATCTATCTATTGCCGTCCGGGTATAGTTTTCCGGTATTCGGTGATCGGCATAATCGTACTCAAAGAAATAAGCCAAGCGTGCTCTTTGCTCGGGGGGGAGAGGGGCATATGCATGGTCATAGGCCCAATGGTGGCGAACATTGGTGATCCCGTGTTTTTGCGGCGAGCACCAATAAGGCCCGAAGCGATCAAGACGAACCCGACCATCACCGGTGGGAGCCGGCAAATGCACAAGATTTGGAATAAGCTCGGCCATTGATGCATACTCGTCTTCCTGCTCACCGGGAAACCCATGCAATAAATTCCATGTCACCTGAACGCCGTATTCCTCGCACCATTTGAGTGTTTGCAGATTTTTAAGCCTCGATGTTCCCTTTCCCATTAGCTTTAGGATTGAAGTGCTCAAGCTCTCGATACCCGGCTGAATGCGCACGACCCCAGCGGCTGCGATAATTTTAATCTGCTCCTTTTTAAGATTGCTTAGCACTTCGTAAAACATCTTCAAGTTATTGATACCACCTGCCAGCTTGGGGAAAATACTTTGAATGTATTTCATATCCATAATGTTGTCGGTAATCATAAATTCACTAATGCCGTAGCTTGCAGACAGCTCTTCAAGTTCGTTAAGAAATCGTTCCGGGTTCTTGCTGCGGTACGATATGTTTGAACCGTTCAGTCCGCAGAATTTGCAATGTGACTTGGCCCCCCACCAGCACCCCCTAGAAGACTCAGCCGACAAATTTAACTTGGCAGGAAAATTCTTTCCTTCGCTCTCAATGAAGAAGTCCTTGAAATCGGGAATTGGCAAGGAGTCCATGTCCTCAACCCTTCCCGAACGAATGGTGCGTGCAAAGGGAAATGCTGGATATTTTTTCTGGTTCAAGATGGCATCAATAAGTTCAAGAATAACTGGCTCGCCCTCCCCGGAAACCACATGATCAATATAAGGAAAGTTATCGACCAAAGCTTGTGCCATTTCGCCTTCACAATTCGCGCCGCCAAAGATGATACAAAGCTCTTCACGAGAACGAAGTCGCCGCAACTCCTTGGCGAGACTCAAGGACGGAATGTTCTGCTGAAAAGAAGTCGAAAAACCAATTATTCTGGGATTGCCCACCAATAATTCCTGCGCCCATTTTTTTATGATGGACGCGCTTTCGCAATGCAGCATGCTGATGATGCCGATGAATTCATCCAGATTCAGTGCTGATGTTTTTTGATCCAATTTTCGGTCGAAAAACTTTTCATTCCTAAATCTGACGAAATACTCGGATAAATCCGGCGTTAAATCGTCCCATAGTGAACGAGCAAAAATGATTTCACCCACCAGGCTCTGGGTCGGAATAAATTGCGTGATTATGCTATTGATCTCCCAACCAATCCGGTTGCCGTAATCAATATTGAGATATCTGATATCCACATTGTGTCCCGCACGAACTAACTGAGCCTTGAGCGAACTGATGCCCAGCGCAGGCTGATATTCCGGGAGGAATGGAGTGGCAACAAATCGGATTAAGGGCGAGCTGGTTTTCATCATGAATGGGATTGACCTTGTGGTTCTTCATCAAGAATGCCGTTGGCAAATAATTGCTCAAGCCAACCATCCGACGTGTCTTTGGCTATACCGTACATTTGTTCAAAGTAAGAACATATCTGATTTGGTGTTTTATCTCCCGCCCTGATCAAGTCACCCAATTCCCTGTATAAAAAATTATTTTCAAATGATTTGTACCCATGTTTGGAACTGATTCTAAATCCGTCGTCCAGAGGCTGGTATTCACAGTTCCCGATGAATCTCACAGGTTTGCTGTTGATGACAGAGATGGGCATGTGACGCACGATCATGGTTTCAATTTTGGTGTATAGGTCAGGTGCATCTGTAAATGTCATTTCTTCATACACGTAATAGCCTAATGGCCATTTTTCACTGCTATTGCAAGGGGAAGTTAGCTTTATGGTTTTATCTACCATGTTGAGCAAAAAACCCGATACACAACTAATCGATTCATCAGGTTTTTCGTTATCCATCAGATTCTGTTCCTGAGCCTGTTTATCAAGCATGATTTTGGCTCTGCCGACTGCGGACTTTTGCAGCATGCTACTTTTTTTGTTGAGCGGGATGAGATCGGTAATGGCAAGCTCTTGGGCAGAAAACTCCTCATGCACCCGGCGCAAAAGACTGTTGGAAAGAATTGAGAAACGGACTTTAGAGGCATTGTGGTCTTTTGCCATTGCAAGCAATCGACGAGTACGACTTACATCCCTCATCGGCTGGGCGGTTGTGATTACCGGAAAATTGCCGAGGATTCCTTGAAAATCCAGACAAAAATCCTCAAAATCAGGATTATCAAACGGGTCTGTTGCCCAGTATAGAAATCCCCATCTTGCAGCGGATTCTCCGGCAAAGTGTTTGATGACACCGAGCACCTCCAAAAACAACCTCATATTTTGTTTAGTACGCGGAAAATTCCCCTTGAACTTCGCGGCATCCACACCACAAAACCAGCAACCGACCGAACATCCGCTGCTCAGCTCACAGGCAAATACAATATGCGGGGTGTTAAATTCATAGGCTGGCCTGAATTCGATTTCGCAACGGGCAATTTGCCGGGAACGCCACGCCTTGAAACGCGGGTCCAAGGGAACACTATCCTCACGCATTTTCCGTCGCACGATGTTGTTCGCATCAAAATAACCCGCCAATGCATGAGTTGCTTCCGGCTCACACATCAAGAGTTCCAGATTTTCTTCTGGGCGCTCAGGTGCTAGCCCCACCTTTAATTTATAAGCAACATCCCAAAGCAACCTGACATCCATCGGGTTGATTTCAAGTCCATACAAATTCGCCGTCCCGAAAGGATCGATTACAAGGCTTTTGCGGAAGCCCTCATCGGCCAACCAGTATTCAAAAAATCTTTTTGTATGGCTGGCGATATCAGAAAATGGATTATATGAACGAAATATTTCCATATTTTTGCGGACTCCTTTGTCTCGAACACTCTTTTTCAGGTCGGATATGCACCTAGCAAACAAAATGCGGGTAACAGACATTCCATCCGCTACCCGCAACGTAGCCACACCTGCCTTCCACAAAACCCAAGCTAAGTTTTGGACTTAAGAAAAACTATTGCGGGTAGTGCTTCAAGCAATTCCGGTTCCCACACCAGACACATGCGAACTTATCCCGCCAGAAATACCTGAAACGATGCCATCAGCCACAGCGAAAACATCCTTTTTAGGGTCGGACTTGACTATGGCGGCTTTTACGGATCTGGCAAACGCCTCCTTTGAGCAGGAAAAGCCCGCAGCTGCAGCCGTTTTTGCAAAACCATCCGGACCGGCGGCAGTGAATTTCTTACGTAGTGCAGCATCGGAATTGAGGGCGTTCAATAATTTATCTGCGCTTTCTTGACTCATAACTAATCTCCTTGAATGAATAATGCTGCTAAGGAAAACAATAATTCAAACCAATGGGTCGTCTGCAAATCAAATTCAGCGGCGACAGTCCCATTGCTCCGAAAACATATTGACACTCCGATTTTTCGATTTGAGTAAGTTGTTTTTTACCTCCTTTCTATGTTTGCTCGCCTGAGTTCAACGACTGACAACCGGAGCAAGCAATACCCTTTTGCCATTTTCGGCACGAAGCTTAAGATACCTCAGGTGTCACAATCAGCACCGACGGCACAGATACCGGGTCATGCAAACGCAAGTAGTAGTGGCCTATGCCCGCCGTGCCCAGCATCAGATTGGGCGTTTCGCCCGCGCCGGAAACGCCGCACGGCCAGGGCAATTCGGGCTGGGCAAAATATTGGTAGCCTTCCCAGCCGACTTTTTCGGCGATCTGCCTCAACTCCGGGCGATTCAGTTGTTGCGCGGCCATCAGCAGCAGCTCGGCATTGCCGCACGCGCCGTGGCACAGCGAGTAGTTGCCCATGCCGGGTGTCCACGGCAGGGACAGCGCGGCGGCGGTGGTTTGGATGGCGGCATCCATTTCTTCGCGTATTTCGCTGTCGCCGTCCAACAACTCGTAGTTGCGCAGGCGCGACAGGCCTATGCCCGGTGCGCCGTGACACCACGCCATGTTGTACACGGACTGCTGCGCAGCGCCGGGGTTCATGATGCGCAGATCGGGCCAGTTGTTGTAGGCGGGATTGAACAGGTGGCGTTCATAGCGCAAGCCTTGCAGCGCGCCGTCGCGGAAGCGGGCTTCGCCGGTGGCACGGTGCAATTCCAGCAAAGCGGTGACCACGCCCGCCACACCGTGAGAATGTCCGGTGAGATTTTTTTGTCCGACTACTTGCATGGTGTCCCACGACCAGCCTTGCTCGCTTTGCATCGCGGTGTTGAGCAGATGGTCGCCGTGCACGGTCGCCGTTTCGATCAAGTCGGCGCGGCCATGGCTTTGACCCAGCGCCAGCAAAGCCGGAATCGCGCCCGCGCTGCCGCCGATCACGTCGATCAGATTTTTGTCCGGCGCGATGCCGTTCAGCGTGGCCATTTCGCTCAGGCTGCGCGCGACGAGTTTTTCGTTTCCCAGCAATGTACCGATACGCGACAAGGAATAAGCAATACCGCTGATGCCGGAATAAAAACCGATGCGGCGCGAGCCTTGCAACGTGTCCGTCAGCGACAGGGTTTGATTGACCGCGCCTTCCAGCGCACGGCGCTGTTGCGGATCGTTGGTGAACCGGTGCAGTTCCGCGAGGAATAAGGCGATACCGCTGGTTCCGCTGTACAGCTCGGATGCGTAAGAGCGGTAGGCGGGAATCCATTGCTGGTTGATCGCCTCCATGGACCAGCCCAGCCAAGTGCAGCGCTTGCCGTCCCACACGGCTTCGCGGCATAACTTGCGGCCGATACGGTCGGCGGTTTCTAAAAAGGGGGCGGAGCGTTGGGTCATTCTATAAACCTTTTCTAGCCACGGATGAACACGGATACACACAGATGAAACCGTGCGTCACACATGACGCACAACTCACTTGGATGACGAATATATATTTGCCGGATGCGCTGCTGTATATCCGTGTTTCATCTGTGTTCATCCGTGGCTCAATGGCATTTTTCAGTCTCATAGTGCGATGCCTCCGGCGCAATCGGTATGCGCGAACAGGTCGATAGATTTGGCGTTCAAATAGGGCGGATTCAGCGTGATACCGCTGGCGCTGAATCGCTTTTGCACCGCGTCCATGCGCGCTTCGACGGATTGCGCTCCCGCCATCCACGCATCGACAATTCCTTCCGCAACCAAGCGGCAGCGATGCATGCCGAAACTTTCTCCGGTTCCCGGCTCTTCCGCCATCCCCACGCCGGGGCGCAAGGTTTTGCAAAACATGGGTTCTTGCGCGCGCAGAACGGCATCCAGCGGTTCGCTCAGCGCGAGCACCAGCGACGCGGCGATAGGGTAATAACGCTTGGCCACGTACAGCACGGCGGCATCGGCGCGCGTATAGAACGAGGCATCGGTGAGCGTTTTGTAGCGGTACGGAATCGCGTAGTAATTGAAGCGCGAGGAAACCGCGCGCAGCAATTCCGCCGCGCCTTCGGCTTTGATGTTGAAATAAAAACGCAGCAGCGCGCAATCGTCGAACTGGTCGGACAGTGCAGTGCCGAAGGAAAAATAAAATCCCGGTTGCATGTCGGCGGAGCCGGGACACGCGCGCAGATTCACTTGGTCGCCGACCTGCGGCGGCATCCCCGGCGCTTTGTTGCTGGCGTATTCGCCGATCACGGCTGTGCGGCTGCGTTCGCCCTTCTGCACCGAAATACGGCCATCGCCGCCCAGCTGGTAAATAGTCCAGGCGGGATCCCATCTGTCCTGCGACTGGTTGGCCCGCATCAACAAGGGAATCAGATTTTGCGCTGCGGGCATCTCGCCCGGCGCACCGTGCCGCGTGTAACAACTGCTGTACAGCATGTCGCGCAGACTATCCAGCAAAGGAGTATGACCGCTCGGCATGCCGGGCACTTGCGCATTGACCTGAACGGGAACGCCGTCCCTGAACGAATAGGCGGACAGCGAATGAATTTGCAGCGCGGCGAAAATCTCCGCCAATTCTTCGCGTATGGATTTCACATTCATCGCGCGCCCTCCTCGCCCAAGCCGTACAACGCCAGTGCGGCTTCATGCGGGTTGCGCAAAATATTCAGGCTGACTTGCAGCAGGGTCGCGGCATGTCCCGTCATCACCGGCGACACAAACAAACTCTCGAATGCCGTTTGCACCAGACGGGCGGCACTGTATTCGATGGAACGTATCAGGTAGTGCGCGGCGTATTGCCGGGGAATGCCGCCGGTTTCCAGATAGCTGCGCCAGAACGCCCGGATGGCGGGATGCAGCGCTTCCAGTTGCAAACCTGCATTGTCAATCAGGCGCTGCGGAGACGTTTCGTTGCCTATCGGCATGGAATAAATCCACGAGGTCAGAAACGCCTGGAATATGCCGCCGACATCCCAGCAGGCATCGCCGTAATCCAACAGTTCCCAGTCGATGATTTTGAGTTGCAAACCGCCGTCGCCAGCGGGATAGACCATGCAGTTATCCCATTTCATGTCGCCGTGAATCAGGCTGTCGTAGCGCCAGTGTTGGCGCAGGCGATCCAGGTTGTAATGCAGGTCGGGATATTGCCGCACGATTTCCGCCAGCTTCAGCGTGCCGCCGCTCAAGCTGCCCGCAGGGAACGCATTGTTGTTGTGATAGGACAATATCCATGGCGGCAGGCGCGGGAATGCCGCCATTTCTTCCGTTTGCAGCGGCTTGCCGCGCAAGGTCTGGTGAATGCCGCCCAAACTTGTGCCCAGCATCTTGCCGATTTCCGCCGGGAAGTTTTTGCTGCGCACAAAATATTCGTTGAGATTTTCTCCGCCCGAGATCAGCTCGACAATCAGGCAATGGCGGTTCGCGTCGTGGTCGATCAGGCGCGTCATGCTGGCCGCCAGATCGCTATAGGCGGCGTTTTGGCGGGCGATGCGATAACAGGCCGCTTCCCGTTGCAAAGTGGAAATCGCCATGGCATCAAAATTTTTGATTTGTTTGACGAACAGCCCGTTGCCGTTCTTCAGAATGACTTTGTAATTCCGGTTGCGGCGGCCGACTTCGGCCACCCTAAAATCGCCGTCCACCACAGTGTCTGCGCCTACCAAGCCGCGCGCCAGCAGGTAATGAACCAGATTTGATGCGGTTAAAAACATGCGGGTTTCCCTTATGTGTATTACAGCTGACGGCAAGCAAGCGAACACAAAAAACCTGGGGCAGAACAAAGCTGCCCCAGGTCAACTACCGCTTGCTTAGCACTGCCCCGCTACAGTAATTACCGGCCCCACAGTCATGGGCAGACAAGTGCAGCCCAGCATGTGAGTCGGAGGGCAACCCTGCCATGCGGTATTGCCGCATTGCGCGGGAGACTGCGTGCAACCCTGCACCCCGGTGGGTCCGACCATCCCGGCCTGTCCGCAGGTGGCAGTACCTGGGCAACCCGGCATGTTGGTCGGGCATAACTGAGTCCACAGCGTCGGGTGAATTGTGCCGGCTTGCGCGGGAGGTTGCGCGCAGCCCATCCATCCGGTCGGACCGACGCAACCGGCTTGCAGTTGCGTACAACCTTGTGTGCCGGTCGGACCAACCAAACAACCCGGCCACGCGGTATTGCCGCATTGCGCGGGAGACTGCGTGCAACCTTGTACGCCGGTCGGACCAGCCATTGCTACATTCGCCTGTGCGGGCGGTTGCGCGCAGCCCTGCCATCCGGTCGGGCCGACGCATCCGGCTTGCAGTTGCGTGCACCCCTGCGTGCCGGTCGGGCCAACCATGCAACCTTGCCATGCAGTATTGCCGCATTGGGCAGGAGATTGCGTGCAGCCCTGTACCCCGGTCGGGCCGACTAGTGCCTGCGCAGCCGCCATATCAACTGGCGGACAAGTGGCCGTATTCGGACAACCCGCCATGTGGGTGGGCGGACAGGTGGCTGTATTCGGACAACCCAGCATGTGGGTGGGTGGGCAAGTCGCTGTATTCGGACAGCCCAGCATGTGGGTGGGTGGGCAAGTCGCTGTATTCGGACAGCCCAGCAAGTGGGTGGGTTGAATCGTTGTCGTTACGGTGAGCGGCGGACACTGCCATTGAGTTACCGCACACATCGGAGCTACGGTAGGGCAGTGGGTATAAGCCGACAAAATCGGAGGACACATCGGCGCTACGGTGGGGCAATTGGGAACTTGTGAGAACATGAATTTCTCCTTCAAAGAAGTTGGGTAAATAATTAATCATTGCAAAGCGGGATAAATTCCTCGTCTTATTCTGGCAAATCAAGACTTGCCACCTTGATACTCCTCACTATTCTTCGCATACCGAGCGGAAATCATCCCCGCCGGAGACACAAAATTCTGTCCTATGCAGGACATCCTTTCCAGGCGGTATCGCCGCATACGGGCGGTGACTGGGTGCAATTTTGCACGCCGGTCGGACCGACCTGCGGAGCTCCGGTCTGAGCGCTTTGAATATCGCCGACAAGAAATTTCATTTTCTTTTCGGAAACGGATTTGCCTTTGCGAATCAGCTCGGCATCGCCTTTCAACCAGAGATACGTGGTTGTCAGCGGATGGGCGGAAGACGCATTTGCCGCGACAGAATGCAAAACCGCATCTTGCGGGATCTCGTAATATTCGTTGAGCACCGCGTTCAGATAAAGCCGGGTATAGCCTTCCAGCGCGGACTTTCCCTCAAACCCGTTGAGCAGAATCATGTCGGGAATATTGCTCGGATCGTCTATCAGATGATCGACAAAACTATCGTTTTTTGCCATTGGAGTTCTCCTGTAAATTGAGATGAAACAGCTGAACGGTAAAACCGTGATGTCATGATTTTTCATGACAAAATTCGCCCCGTTTCCGTTCGTGAAATATTGCATTTCCGACCGCCTCCAATGCCCGGTTGAAACACCGGTTTCGGGAAGCAAAACCCCCACCTCCAGCGCAATGAAGTGAGTGCAATTTATTCACAAAACAGGCCAGAACGTAGCTATCTGACCTGCTAGGTTTTATTCGGATCACTCGTGTGCTACGAAGAAAATTCATGCGCATGCGCGAGTGAGATTCAACGCATCAA
Source organism: Sideroxydans sp. (assembly GCA_028710605.1). Lineage (GTDB taxonomy): Bacteria > Pseudomonadota > Gammaproteobacteria > Burkholderiales > Gallionellaceae > Sideroxyarcus. Next base: position 123,926 of record JAQTTU010000005.1, on the reverse strand, counting down.
GCCGCCTGCGGAACTTCACCGAACAGCGCCAGGTGGGTTTGTTCGCCGAGATTGATTTCGAGCGCCACCGAGTTTTCCACGCCGATGCGAATGGACGGACCGAAACGCGTGATGGCGATTCCGGCGCGCCGCAACAAGCGCTCGATCGCGGTAGTGGTCACGATGACAAAACGCGCGATGCCCATGCGGTCGCCGAACGAAACCATTTCGCGCATCGAATCCAACGCCAGATCGGCGAAGCCGAAATGCTGCGTCCCGTCAGTTTCGATGGCGAAGCGGCTGAGTTCCCAGACAGCTTTGCCTTCCGGTGCCGGTTTGCCGTGCAGCAATTCCGGGAAGGTATCGCGCAACATGTACGGCCCCTCCGTGGGCAACAATCGGCAGCAACCGCGCACCTTGCCGCCCGCTTCGCTGATCAGCATGTAGTAAGGATCGAGCGCATCGAAGCCGTCGATTTCCATGCCGCTCATCACCGGCACGCTCCACCCCATTCTTTCCTTGAACACCTGGGCGCGCAGCCGGTACATACTCCACAACTCTTTGCTTTGAAATTCCTTGCGCGCCAGAATTTTTATCTTTTGAGCCATTGTCCTTCCTCCCGATCAGTTGAATGAAATACCCAGTACGCATAGAAGCTATGCCGAATGGGTAATCCGCGTAACTATCCAAACAGACAGGTGTGGAAAGGGAATTACTGATGCAGAATTTTGCAAGCGGGTGTCGCCTTGATACCGCTTGAGCGAGGCTGAACGCACCAAGTGCAATTGAAAACGATAAGGAGAATTTTGATGAGCCCTGAAATTTTGCGTGAATATCGAAAATCACGGCGCGAGTGCCAGGCACTGTTCTGGTCGAGGTTCGGCGTTACCCAATCGAGAGGAAGCCGCTTTGAGATGGGATCGGAAATGCCGTCGCCCATCGCCATATTATTGCGGCTCTATTTGAACGGAAAAATTACCGACCACGATTTGCAACAAGCCAAACCGGGGAAATTTATTGCGAATCGTGCAATAGCCTGAGGAGCGCGCACCAATCCCGGCTAGAGCGGACGCAGCAGGCCGTAGTGAATCGCCTTGACCACGACCTGCCTGCGCGAGGTCGCGTTGAACTTGCGGCGCAGGTTGCCGAAGTGAAAGTTGATGGCCGATTCAGAGCAACGGAGAATTTGCGAAATTTCCCAGGAAGTTTTTCCCGAAGCGCACCATTTCAGGCATTCCAGTTCGCGCCGCGTCAGCGCGGGTTGCGATTCCTGGTTGCCCAGCTTGGCATAGCGCAACGAGGATTCGAACGCGAAATCGCGCAGCATTGAAAGCGCGGGCATGGCATGCAACGCGTCCCGCTGAAATCGCTTGCTGGGTTCCGTGTCATTCACAAAGCACAGGATGCCGATTTCGCCGCCGGGACCATGAAATGGCAGCGAAATGCCCGAGCGCAGGCCGTGGCTGCATGCTTCTTCGTACATTTCCTTTTGCTGTTTTCGGGCGAATACCGCAGGCTCCCAGATCAACGGGGTCGAACGCGTCACGCAGTGGGCGACCGTCGGGTCGATGTTGAGCAATTGCGAGCTGTCGTAAATGCCCAGCCATCGGGAAGAATAGTTGCTGCACAAAAAGGCATCACCCAGCGATGTCGGGCGACCGGAAACAACGGCGATCAGTGTCTGGTCGAAACCGTATTCGTTGCCCAGTTGAAAAATGGAATTACGCCATGCTTCTTCGGAAGTGCATTCCAATAAGGTGGTGAAACGTTCGATGGACTTCATAGGCTACACACCTTCTGAGCAAATCCAAAACAATTAAGCGGCTTCCGTTAATGGCGGAAATCTCCATGCAACCAGCATACTAAACCTATACAGCTTCGCGGCGAAAGTAAAGCCATTCTACAAAACACACCTTCCCCGCAAGCCAGCAAATACGGGCATCTCCACCATTCGCACCATGCGGATCGCCTATTGACGCGGCTTGCGGGGCAAATGGCATTGAAAATATCCAGTTTTATTCACTTATCAGTTAAATAAAGTCAAAACACGACAAGATTTTTTCACGCGGAGACGCGGAGGGCACGGAGGATATAGGCTCTCAGCCAGCTTTGTTTTTCTCTGCGCCTCCGCGTGAAACCCTAATTGGCCCCGGCTTAGGGCTAATGAACCATGCGGTTTTATTCTGGATGTTAGAATTCGCCGCCATGCTAAACGACCGCGCACAAGTACTGCTCAAGACTCTGGTAGAACGCTATATCAGCGACGGCCAGCCGGTCGGCTCGCGCGCGTTGCAGCAATTCTCCGGCCTGGAAGTCAGCCCTGCCACCATCCGCAACGTGATGGCCGATCTGGAAACGATGGGGCTGGTCGCCAGCCCGCACACGTCCGCCGGGCGCGTGCCGACGGCGCTGGGCTACCGCTTGTTCATCGACACCCTGATGGTGGTGCAGCCCTTGTCCGAGGCGCGCGTGCAACATCTGGAAAGCCAGTTGCAGCCGAACAATCCGACGCGCTTGTTGACCCAGGCCTCCAACCTGCTGTCCGATCTCACCCGCTTCGCCGGGGTGGTCGCCACGCCCAAACGCGCCGCCATCACCGTGCGCCAGATCGAATTTCTGCGCCTGTCGGAAAAACGCGTGCTGCTCATCATCGTGATGCCGGACGGCGAAGTGGAAAACCGCGTGCTGGTGACGCACAAAGACTACAGCCAGGCGCAGCTCACCGAGGCGGGCAATTTCCTGAGCCAGCATTACGCCAACCTGGCGTTCGGCGACATCCACCGGCGCATGCGAAACGAACTGCGCCAGTTGCAGCATGACATGACCGCGCTGATGAGTGCGGCGATGGCCGCCAGCGACGAGGCCATCGCGCGCAAGAGCGAGGACTACGTCATCAGCGGCGAGCGCAACCTGCTGCACATCAACGACCTTTCCGCCAACATGAACCAGTTGCGCAACCTGTTCAACGTGTTCGAGCAGAAGACCGAATTGCTGCAATTGCTGGATGCGGGACGGCACGCGCCGGGCGTGCATATTTTCGTCGGGCACGAATCGGGGCTGGCCGGACTGGACGAATGCAGCGTGGTGAGCGCGCCTTACACCGCCGACGGCAATATTGTCGGCACGCTCGCCGTGGTCGGCCCGAAACGCATGAGCTACGAGAGCGTGGTGCCGATTGTGGACATCACGGCCAAGCTGTTGAGCAATGCGCTGTCACAGCATTGAAAACCTAAAACCTTTCACCACAGAGACACAGAGGCACAGAGAAAAACAATGCAAAACACCTATTGTTATTCCCAGATCGGTTTCGCTTTTGACTTTCTCAGTGTCTCAGTGTCTCTGTGGTGAGGTTTTTCAACATGCCATTTCAACACGAACCTATTTTTTCTCACGGCACGCCGCCCAAGACCGGCATTCTGCTGGTCAATCTCGGCACGCCGGATGCGCCCACGCCAAAGGCCGTGCGCACTTACCTGAAAGAATTTTTGAGCGATCCGCGCGTGGTGGAAATGCCGCGCGCAATCTGGTGGCTGATTCTCAACGGCATCATCCTCAACACGCGCCCGAAAAAATCCGCCGCGAAATACGCCTCGATCTGGCTGCCGCAAGGTTCGCCGCTGCGCGTTTATACCGAGAAGCAATGCGGCAAGTTGCAGGCGCAACTCAACCAGCGCGACCATCCGTCGCTGCTGGTCGAACATGCCATGCGCTACGGCAAGCCATCCATACCCGATGCGCTGCGCAAACTGAAACAGATGAACTGCCAGCGCATTCTCGTCGTGCCGCTGTACCCGCAATATTCCGCCAGCACCACGGCCACCGTCTTCGATGCGGTTTTTGAAACAATGCGGCAAACGCGCAACACGCCCGCGCTGCGCACCGTCAAACATTTTCACGACGACGCGGGATACATCAAAGCGCTGGCGGGCAATATCAGCGCTTACTGGGAACAGCACGGCAAGCCGGAAAAACTGCTGATGAGTTTTCACGGCCTGCCGCAATACACGCTGGACAGAGGCGATCCCTACCATTGCGAATGTCTCAAGACCGGGCGCTTGCTGGCGCAGGAACTGGGCTTGAGCGAGACGCAATACGTCGTGAGTTTCCAGTCGCGCTTCGGCAAAGCCGAATGGATCAAGCCCTACACCGCAGCCACCTTGCAGGAATTGGGAGCACAAAAAACTGCGCGTCTGGATGTGGTGTGTCCCGGCTTTGTGGCGGACTGTCTGGAGACGCTGGAAGAAATCGCGCAGGAAGGAAAAGAAATTTTCCAGCACGCGGGCGGCGGCGAGTATCGCTACATTCCCTGCCTCAACGGCAATACCGACTGGATAGCCGCGCTGGCCGATCTGGTGCTGGACAACCTGCACGGCTGGCTGGATGAGCCGGATGCGGCGGAGCTGGAACAAGGCAGATTGCGTGCTCTGGAGTCAGGCGCGGAGCAGTAAAACCTAAAAACTTTTGCCCGCAGATTAAACAACAAACCCTGGTTTGTCTTTTTACCCTAAGGGTGAGACGCTACTCACCAATATTCACCTAATAATCTACTTAATCTGTGTAATCTGCGGGCAAAAAGTTTTCAGGTTTTCACAACAACTTTTCGATTATCGCCGCCGCTTCCTGCGCACCACTCGCCCCCGGCACTGGCGGCTTGGGCATATTCCACAGCAGCCGTAACGCTTCCGCCAAATCCCCGCCGATAAACTGTTCGCCCGTCACTTCGCGGCACACGCCGTGTTGCTGCAACCATTCCACCAGATACGCCTGTTCCGGCCATTCGCCGCGCGACACGTACAGCACGGGAACACCGTTGCACGCCGCTTCGGCGAACGTGCCGTAACCGGGTTTGGTCAGCACGGCATCGCTTGATGCCAGCACATCGCTGAAGCTCATGTCCAGCGACTCGAACGCGATCACGTCGCCGCGTTGAATCTGCCACGCCTGCGGGATCAGCCAGCGCACGCCGGGGATGCGCGGCCAGCGCTCCATGGGCAAGCGGTGCGCGATACCGCCCATCGCAATTAGCACCAACCGCTCGCAATCGTTCCAGCCAGATAACAAACAAATCTGTTCGCGCCGTTTGCATCCCAATTTGGCAATCGGCGCGATCTCGCACGCATTGTCCAGACCGGGCATGGGCATGGTCGGCTGCACTTTGAGAAAGGTGTGCGCGCTGCGGTATGCCTCCAGAATTTGCACATGAATGGCATGACTCTCCGCATCGTGCGGCGCGTAGTGGCGATAGAGGTCCGCCCAGTTCAGGCAACACATCGCCACGGCGGAAATCTGCGCAGCCTGTGCCGCCGCCAGCGAAAGATAAGGCACGTTGGCCAGCAATAAGTCGGGTTGCAGTTCGCCCATTTCCTGCGCAGCGCGCGCCACTTTGGTTTTCCAATCGGCATGGTATTCGCGGTAAGCCGCGAGGCTGCGCGGCACATCGACTTGCACCGCGTCGAACATCGCCATGCCGAAATCGAGCGCGACTGAAACGTGATTGAATTCGCAGGTGAAGCGTTGCTTGAGGAGAGAGATGGGGGCGGCACATCGTAGCGTGATGCGCAAATCTGGAAATCGTTGCACCAGCGCATTCACCACCGGCGCGGTCTGCGCGACGTGGCCGTAGCCGTGCGCGGAAATATCTACCAGCAGGTGCTTCAAGATTTATACAGTTTGAAATTATTGCGCCCGCTATCCTTGGCCCGATACATGGCCGTGTCGGCACATTGGATCAGCGCCTCGGCCTCCACGGCATCGTCGGGATAAAGCGCGCCACCTATGCTGAAGGTGATGTTTCTTTCCACTTCGGCCACCAGATGCGGCTTGGACATCTCCTGCATGATTTTGCGCGCCACCAGTTCAATATCGGACGCGGAGCTGATCTCGTCCAGCAGAATCAAAAATTCATCGCCGCCCTGCCGGCACAAAGTATCCGACTCGCGCACGCAAGCGCGCAGGCGTTCGGCCACCGATTGCAGCAACTGGTCGCCCGCCAGATGCCCCAGCGTGTCGTTGATGCTCTTGAATTTATCCAGATCGAGGAACATCAAGCCGACCAAGGTCTTGTTGCGGTTGGCCTTGACCAGGGCATGGCGCAGACGGTCGGCGAACAGCACGCGGTTGGGCAAACGGGTCAGCGAATCGAAGTGCGCCAGAAATTTGATTTGCTGCTCGTCAACCTTGCGCTTGGTGATGTCGGAGAACGAGGAAATGTAATTGATGATCTGCCCTTGGGCGTTTTTCACCACGCCTATGGACAACCATTCGGGGTAAACCTCGCCGTTCTTGCGCCGGTTCCAGATTTCGCCCGACCAGCGTCCGGTCGTCTCGATGGAATGCCACATCGCAGTAAAAAACTCGGCGTTTTGTTTGCCGGAGCCGAGCATTCTCGGATTTTTGCCGACGACTTCTGCCGACGAATACTGGGTGATCTGCTCGAACGCGGGATTCACCGTAAGGATATTGCTGTCGGCATCGGTGATAAGAATGGCTTCGCCGCTGTTCTCGAACATCTTGGCGAACAGCTCCAGACGCTCGTTGGCGCGTTCCAGGCTCTCCAGCAGCGCGTTGAAGTCGCGCGCCATTTCACCGACATCGGCATTGTTTTCGTTCACGTCGGCGCGCTTGGAAAGATCGTTGCTGCGATGTATCTCGTGCATCGCCAACTGCAATTTTTTAATGGGCCGCTCGATATTGCGCACGATCAGTTTGCGCACGAACAGCCAGATCAGCAGCGACAAAAATATCTGGATCGCCAGATGCCCCAACCACAGACTCTTTTTCAGCGCCCCCAGCTCGGCGCTATCTTTGCTCAGATCTATGGTGACGCTGGCCGCGCCGTTCACGCTGCCCGCTTGCGTCTCATGACAGGTCAGACAATTCGTGCCGCGAAAATTCTGCTGCGCGATGAACGGCACCACCACGCGCAACACCGGCGGATGGTCGTCCGATTCAAAGCGCTGGAAAGCGGGCTTGCCGCTGCGCAGCACGGACCTGTCCATCTCGTCCTGCGCCTGCTCCTCCGGCAAACCGGGGCCGAATTGTTTGATCACCGAATCGCCGCGCACGATGCGCAACTCGTGCACGCCTTCGGACTGGCGCATTTTTTCCAGCAGCAGCGTGCGGTTGGCCGGATCGGACACCGCGCCGGTCAGCATCAGCAAATTCATGCCGTTGATGAGACCGTCCGCCGTTTCAAAAGCGCGCTGCTCGGCATGCGCGATGATTTGCTTCTCGAAGCGAGCTATCACCCAGTTGGTCGAAATGACGAACAGCACGATCAGCGAACCCTGGATCAGCAGGTGCAGTTTTTCCTGCACGCCCAACTGATGCCAGCGCTGCCGCACAGTTCGTTTTATCCCGCTGGGATCGGCCACTTTGCAGATTTCCGCAATCAGAGTTTCAGGAAGTTATCGCGGTAATGCTTCATCTCGGCGATGGACTCGTAGATGTCCGCCAGCGCCTCGTGCTTGCCGTGTTTTTTGATGCCGCTGGCCACTTCCGGCTTCCAGCGTTTCGCCAGTTCCTTCAGCGTGCTCACATCCAGATTGCGGTAGTGGAAATAGTCTTCCATTTTCGGCATCCAGCGCGCGAGAAAGCGCCTGTCCTGGCAGATGGAATTGCCGCACATGGGCGAAGTGCGGATAGGCACATATTCCTTGAGAAATTCCAGCATCTGCGCTTCCACCGTCGCCTCATCCAGCGTGGAAACTTTGATCTTGTCGATCAAGCCGGATTTGCCGTGCGTGGATTTATTCCAGTTATCCATCGCGTCGAGCACGCTGTCGGGCTGATGCACCACCAGTACCGGCGCTTCGGCCACGGTGTTGAGTTCGTTATCGGTGATGACCAGCGCGACTTCGATAATGCGGTCGGTGTCGGGGAAAAGCCCGGTCATTTCCATGTCTATCCAGACGAGGTTGTTTTGGTTTTGTGCCATAATCCTTGCAAGTTCTTCCTGTAAAAAAGTCTGGCGCATTGTCGCACGGCAATGCCGCACTACCAATATCTATGACCGCATCCCAATTCTCCGCCCTCTTCGTTTCCGCCCTGTTTTCCAACATGGTTATCAAGCTGTGGCTGGCGTATCGCCAGCTCGACCACGTGGCCGCGCATCGCGCCGAAGTGCCTGTCGCGTTCCGCGAAAAAGTCGAACTCGCCGCACACCAGAAAGCGGCAGATTACACCCGCGCCCAACTGCATCTGGGCATCGTAACAGTGGTATTCGAGCTTGCACTGTTGCTGGCTTTCACGCTGGGCGGCAGCATCCAGTGGCTCAGCGACTGGTCGTCCGCCACGTTCGACGGCGCGCTGCTACAGGGCACGGTGCTGATTGTTGAGGTGCTGATGCTGCAAGCGTTGCTGGAAATGCCGTTCGATCTGTACAGCACGTTCAACATCGAGGTGCGCTTCGGCTTCAACAAAATGACGCTCAAACTGTATCTGCTCGACGCGCTCAAAGGCCTGCTGCTCGGCGTTGTGCTCGGTCTGCCGCTGCTGCTGGGCGTGCTGTGGCTGATGGCGCGCATGGGCGAACTGTGGTGGCTGTATGTGTGGGGCGTGTGGGTCACTTTTAATCTGTTGCTGCTGTTCATTTACCCCAATTACATCGCGCCGCTGTTCAACGACTTCGAGCCGCTACAAGACGAAGCGCAAAAATCACGCATTGAAGCGCTGCTGAAAAAATGCGGCTTTGCCGCCAGCGGCCTGTTCGTGATGGACGGCAGCAAACGCAGCACGCACGGCAACGCCTACTTCACCGGCTTCGGCAAAACCAAGCGCATCGTGTTCTTCGACACCCTGCTGGAACGCCTCACGCCGAACGAAGTGGACGCGGTGCTGGCGCACGAACTGGGACATTTCAAGCGCCACCATGTGTTCAAGCGCATCGCCTTCACCTTCGCCATCAGCCTCGGCTTCCTGTGGCTGCTGGCGCAGTTGCTGCATGCCGACTGGTTCTATCTGGGGCTGGGGGTGACCACGCAAACCACCGCCATCGCGCTGCTGCTGTTCTTCATGGTGCTGCCGGTATTCACCTTCCTGCTGCAACCCATCGCCTCGGCCTATTCGCGCAAACACGAATTCGAGGCCGACGAATACGCTGCGCGACAAACCGATGCCAACGAACTGGTGAGCGCGCTGGTCAAACTGTTCCAGGACAACGCCAAGACGCTGACCCCCGATCCGCTGTACGCCAGCTTCTACGAATCGCATCCGCCCGCGCCGATACGCATCGCCCATCTGCAACAACTAGGAGAACGCAAATGAAAAAATATTTCTTTCTGCTGATGCTGGCCGCCGCCACCGCACAAGCCGCGCCCTTTGCCAAAGGCAACACCAACAACGGCAAAAAATTGTTCGCCAAATACGAATGCAGCAACTGTCACGAACGCAAAATGGGCGGCGACGGCAGCGCCATTTTCACCCGCCCCAACCGCAAAGTGCACGATGCTGGCGAACTTATCCCGCAGATCAAATTCTGCTCCGGCATAGTGGGCGCAAAACTCTCGGCGCAGGAAGAACAAGACCTCGCGGCATATCTGAACCAAACCTATTACCAATTCAAGTGAGGCAAATATGGCAACCGTCTGCGACCTGAACAACAAGCAATGCAAACCCTGCGAAGGCGGCGTTCCGCCGCTGACCAACGTTGAAGCGCGCGAACTGCTCAAACAGCTCGATGACTGGGAATTGAGCGACAAGCACATCGCCAAAACTTTCGAGTTCAACAACTATTATCAAGTCATCGCCTTCGTCAACGCCGTGGCGTGGATGACCCACCGCGAAGACCACCACCCCGACATGACCGTCGGCTACAACAAATGCCACGTCGAATATTCCACCCACGCCATCGGCGGCCTGTCCGAAAACGACTTCATCTGCGCCGCGAAAGTGGATGCGCTGTTCAAGCTTTGAAAACCGCCGTCATTCCGGCGCAGGCCGGAATCCAGCTGATTGAAAATCCCCGCGAAGCGGGACAGTGCCGATTTTGTCCGCTACGCGGTTTGTTTGTTTTGCTGGATTCCGGCCTGCGCCGGAATGACGGCTTATTGGATTTTCTGAATTGAAACTCACCGGCCAAATCATCGCCGCCTTCGGTCGCCACTATCTGGCCGAGCTGCCCGACGGCGAAATTCTGGAATGCGTACCGCGCGGCAAAAAAAGCGAAGTCGCCTGCGGTGATAACGTCGAAATCACCCGTAGCGGCGACGGTCAGGCCGTCATCGACCGCATCGCCCCGCGCACCACCCTGCTCTACCGCTCCGACGCGTTCAAACAAAAACTCATCGCCGCCAACGTCACGCAAATCATCGTCGTGGTCGCCACCGAACCTTCGTTCAACGACGAACTGCTGGCGCGCTGCCTGCTCGCCGCGCACGATCAAAATCTGGAAACGCTCATCGTGTTGAACAAATGCGACTTGCCGCAGATTGAAGCGGCCCGCGCCCAACTCGCGCCCTACAATAAAATTGGCTACCGCGTGCTGGAACTCTCTGCCAAGCGAGACGTCACGCCGCTGCTGCCCTATGTGCAAGGCCACACCAGCGTACTGGTCGGCCAATCCGGCATGGGCAAATCCACCCTGCTCAACGCGCTCATCCCCGAAGCCCATGCCGCCACGCGCGAAATTTCCACCGTGCTCGACTCCGGCAAACACACCACCACCCACGCCCGCCTGTACCACCTCAACCCCAAAGCGGCTGCGACAGATTCCCGCGAAGCGACCGATTGCGGGAGCAGCCGCCCGACACCCCTCCCGCACCAGGAGGCTTCGCCACACCGTGTCGGGGTGTCCCACCTCATCGACTGCCCCGGCGTGCAACTGTTCGGCCTGCACCACCTCGACTTCGCCGCCATCGAACGCAGCTTCCCCGAATTCCTGCCCTACCTGGGTGACTGCCGCTTCGCCAACTGCACCCACTCGCACGAACCTGATTGCGCGATACGCAAAGCGACGGCGGAGGGGAAAATCGACGAACGCAGGTTGAAGTTGTTCCAGCAGATTACCGGGCATTAACCGGCGTGATCGACATTGACGAAAGGCATGTCGCGGGATTTGTTGAATGTCGTTTTGCCTTGTCCCTATAATGGCAGCACACCAACACGCAGGAGGAATTGCGATGACCACATTGGAACTGAAGCTGAACCTGCCCGACCAACTGGCGAAAGATGCTGTGCGCATGGGTTTAACCAGCCCGGACAGTTTGCAATCACTGCTGCGCGAAGCAGTGCGCAACCGCCGGCTTGAAGGACTTTCCGAGGCACGCAAACGCATCGCAGCGGCAAACATGCCGCCGCTGACGATGGAAGAAATTGAAGCCGAAATTTCCGCCGACCGCGCCGAGCGGCGCGCGCAACACAGCAACTGAATCACGCCGCCATGCGACTGGTGCTGGATACCAACATCGTCGCCTCCGGCCTGTTGTGGAACGGCATGCCCGCGAGATTGATGGATGCTGCCCAAGCAGGTGCAATTGAAATCTACACCAGCCGAACATTGCTCGCCGAACTCACCCGCATCCTCAAACGCCCAAAATTCGCCAAGTTCATAACAGCCAGCGGCTTGGGGATAGAAGGGTTGGTGCTGGGCTACGCAGAACTCGCCACGCTTGTTGCACCACTCCCGATACCACCCACCATTATTGCCGACCCGGACGACGACCATGTACTGGCCTGCGCACTTGCCGCAGATGCCGGGCTGATCGTCTCGGGCGACAAGCATCTGCTTGGGTTAGGCACATTTAAGGGCATCAAAATTATCACTGCGGCGCAAGCATTAGAACGAATCAATAAATGAACGAATCCGCCCTCCAACACCGTGCATCACGCCTCAGTCCAAATCTAAAGCAAGCTGACTTTCAAACAGAACATCACGGAAACGCCCGTCAATAGGCAATCTACGCCATACACCGTTCGAGACAGTCGATTGCGACTGACTGCTGACAGGCAATCAATTTCACAAATCACAAGTCGTCTTTCGACCCGAAGCAGTCGTAGCTTCGAGAATAATTCCGTCAGCATGTCTGTCGCTTGTTAACCCAAAGCAGCCATTTAGGTTTCCTAATAGATTCTGACATACGCATTATCTAGAATCCTCGGTTAGGGTCGAGCATTCTTTCTGAAAAAAGAAAAAGTCATTAGCCTCAAGTGACGCGGGCGTTAAGCTTCGGCGATGTTCTGGCGCTGCCTCTTGATCTCCATCCCAGCATGCGAAAAGTTCTATGGCACCCACTTTAGGCAACTCATTACGAAGGTACTTTGCGAAATCATCGAGTGAACGCCGACGATTCTTCAATTCATCTGGCTCATAGTTTTCGGCAGGATATTCGCCATATTGGAAACCGCAGCCGCACCCCTCATATGACCCAGCATAAACCACGTTTTGGGTCTTGAACTGGCAACTGACACGCTCCTCGTTCGGTGCGAGGGTGGAAATGTAAAACCTAGGTTCTGCCTCGTTCCATTCGATCTTGCTAAGCGGTTTGGCAGCCGAGAGGTAGATCATCATGCACATTAATTATGTCCAGTTAACTTGCCCAAAGAGGCGAAAATGAGAGTTGAGCTTTGTTGGATCGCATCAGCGAATGTCTCTTGCTGGCCGATCTACAACACCAGCATCGCATAGTTACACGCAGTTTGAAAGGCTGCAATTGGCACTCTGCCGTCCCAAGCAAAGGTCAGCTTTCCGGTATCTAGTTTTCAACCTCAAAGTCGCTTGAGGCCGAGCCAGAACAATCAACGACAAACGCATCACCCAACAGCCCCATCATCCCCGGCAGCAAATTCAAAATGTACCTCCCCACCGCAAGAAGGTAGAATCGCGCCCTTGCAGGAGGCATTCAGTGGAAAATCCGTACAACATTCTGGGCGTTTCGCCCACCGCTTCGACCGAAGAAATCAAGAAGGCTTACCGCGTGCTGGCCATGCGCCATCACCCGGACAGGAATGCGCACTCCAGCGCCGAGGTCAGATTCAATGCCATCAAGACGGCGTATGAACTTCTTTCCGACCCGCAAAAAAGAGCCGCTTATAACCAGAGCCGCAACAACCGCATCATCATCGACCCCGAAGAAGAAGCGCAGGCGTTGTGGAGTTCGCTGTTCAAGCGTTGCGGGATCGCGCTGTAGCACACCAATCACACTTCAATTTAAAGAACAGACACAATGAAAAATATCCATCCCGAATTCGCTTACCAGTCGCGTGAACTGGGCATCCAAATCGAAGACACGCTGGGCGATCCGCCCGACAGAAAAAACTATGACCGCGTCGTCAATTCCTTGCTCGTCGAATACGCCAACGGTTTCGGGCTGGACGATGTGAATATGCTGAGCTTCGCGCTGTCCGGCCATTTGCGTTTTGATGATGCCGCCGGGTTGATGGCGCAGAGCGCGCACTATGATGAAGGCGATGCCGCGCAGGTTTTAAAGATGGTCGGCTGCGATGATGCGCAAGCCGGCGCGGCATTGGCGGCGGTGGCGGATGACAATCCCGCGTTGGCGCGCAAGGCGATCATCACCGCGTTTCTGTACCTGAACCGCAAGCGTTGGACGGACGAAGACCACTCGCTCGAAGCCCTGCAAAAAGACGAAGGCGACGACGAGGATGAGGACGAAGATCAGGATATGCACGGACGGAATATCGAGCACTTGTTCGATTCGGGCGGAGACGAGAATGTCTGATAAATCCAATCTTCCGGCGATACGCCAGCAAGTCACCGAACTGGTGCTGTCCGGCTCGACCGCGCACGCGGAAGAAGCCATCAACGAGACCGCCGAAAAGTTCGGCGATCTGGCGGTGGTTGAAGTGCTGGAAAATTTGGAGCCGCATGTCGCGTCGCTGCACTTGTCGGCGTTCGACGGCGGCAAGCTGTCGCTGGCCACGCTGCTGGTTCCGCCCAAAGTGTGGGCTGAAAGCCTGGCTTATTTCGCCGCCGTGTGGGACGAAGAGATGATCGAGGATGAGCCGGAAGTGCTGGCCGAATCCTTGTTCGCACACATCCATGGAATGATATTCGCCACCGACGATGCCGAGCGCCGCCGGGAGTTGATCCACGCGGCGTTGTCCACGGACTGGGGCACGACGGCGTTTGCCGTGCTGTTCTCGACCGCCACCGAGGAGATCATCGAGATCGCCAACGCCATCCACCATCACGGCGCGGATCGCAGCGGTCAGACAACTTCCGATCACGATGTGATTCCGCTCGCACTGGAAATTGCGCGCAGCGATGAAGAGGCATGGGATCGCGTATTGTTCGAAATTTTCCCCGACTGGATTCCGGGCGAAAACCAGTTGCACGCCAAGTCCGACGAAGATGAAGATGAGGGCGATGACGACGAGCATGCCGAGCACGAATTCGCCATGGGCCGCACCACCAAAGAACTGCTGCTGCGCTTGCGCAAACAAGTGCCCGGCAAAGCGGCGAGCGCACCCAAGGCAGGCCGTCGCCCGAGTCTGGGCGAGGATATTTTTTCTTGATTATGCCGCTTATGTAGGTGCGAATTCATTCGCACATAACTCGATGAACGTGCGAATGAATCGCGCCTACAAACACCCTGACTGCGGCTTTTAGGATCATTCATGCAAATCACCAGCTTCACATCACGCCCGCCGCAATTGCTACAAGCGCTAACAGCGCTTGCGCAGCGCGCCGACCACCAGCAGGATGCCGACATGCTTTTGCAGGAACTCGGCGGCATCACCGTGCTGGTCGCCAAGCGCTTCACCAATGACCGCACCGCCGAAGGCATGCTCGAAGCGTTTCACCTGACGACAGGCTGCATCTCGCTGGGCATCAGCCTGGCCGATATTTCCCCGGGTGATGAATCCAGACTGTCTTTCCTGTTGAGCGAGGGCGCGGAGCGCGTATTCCAGGCGGGATTCCGCAAGATCAAGGAATTGTCCGCGCTGCCCTACACGCCGTTCATTTCCGATTTCGACAGCGACCCGTTCATCCAGCAGCGCAACGTCAAATTGCTGTTCGGGGAAATATGCCGCGCCGATCCCGACGCGACATGGCACGGCGACGAAGTCTATAAAAATGAGATGCGGGATCGCCGCAACAACCAGCGCATCATCGAATGCGCCCGATGGCTGCGCACAAAACATTTCGCCGGCCCGGTCAAGGATTCCGAACTCGATGCCAATGCGGTGATCGCCATCGCGCTCATTTTCGCCATCGCCGGCGACGGCCCCATCGTCGCGCGGGTCAAACAAGCGGATATCGAAACCCTGATCCGGGGCATGCGCGAAACGCGGCCGGACATCGAAGCGGGCTGGGACGCATTGCTAAATAAAGTCCCGCCGGAATTCCACCCGCTGCTGCGCGAACGCATGGACGAATTCCGCGACACCATCGTCAGGAAAATATTGTCCAACTCCAAGATCAAAACGCTGGTCGCCGAGGTGCAGGATTATTACGCGGGCAACGAGCAGGAAATTGATTACGACTAGGTTATCACCAAGGCAATGCCTGAAGATGCCCGTATTTACTGGCTTGCGGGCAAGGTGCTTCTAATATCCGGTCGGCGAAAAATGCATGAAATCTTTTTGCTGACCGGCGATTTCTCCGCCCCAACGAAAACCGTTTTGCTTGAATTCCAGCACGATCACGGAGTCTTTGCTCAAGCTGAATTCCTGCTTGGGATCCCATTTGCCGCCTTTGATTAAGCGGCAGGACGGATTGACGGTGACGCAGTTTTCGTAGAGACCGTTCTGGTCGGTGTTGACATCCAGCGCCACGCCGAACGAGTGGTTGCTGAAGCCGGTGCGGTTGCCCGCTTGATCCACATCGCCGCGCGTCATGCCAACGCGGTACGCGACCAAATCTTGCAGCGGCGCATGTTTGCGCTGGAGCGCCTCGATAATTTTTTTCACGCGCGGTGCAATTTGTCTGCAAACCTTGATCGGGCGCAAACCGTCGAAAGTCAACGTGACCTGATCTTCCTCGCACACCGTGCATCCGGTCGCGCTGTCTTTTTCCGCCGCCGTCAGCTCGCTCATCGGTTTGACCACCTTGATGTGCCCCACCGACTTCCTGTCGCGCACATTCCATTTGTAGGTGGAATACGTGCATTGCGGTTCGCCTGCAACTGCCGCGCCGCTCGTCAGCAACACGGCACACATCATCAGCCTGACTATCATTTAAATTATTCCTTTTACGATGAATTCCCGCCAAGCGGCGGCTTGCGGACGGTAGAATCAGCGGCCAGCAAACGCTGCCGATTTCGCCCGAATTGTAAAGCACGTTTCTAACTTTAACCTGCCTCAGGGAGTATCCCATGCTCATCGCCTTTCGCCATGTCCGGTTAGCAGTTGTTCTCATGCTGTCTTCGCTGGCTGCTTTCGCCCATGCCGCCGAAGTCGATTTCTTTTCGCCGTCGGGCGAGGTGAAGAAAGTCCGCCAGGTGGCGGTGCGTTTCTCCGAGCAGATCGTGGCGTTCGGCGACCTGCGCGAGGTTGCTCCATTCGACATCAATTGTCCCGCGACTGGCAAAGGGCGCTGGGCGGATCAGCGCAACTGGATTTACGATTTCGATACCGACTTGCCCGCCGGAGTTGCCTGCACCTTCAGCGTCAAAAAGAAACTGAAAACACTGGGCGGCAATCCCGTCACCGCCAGCAGTGCATACACCTTCAACACCGGCGGCCCGGCCATTCTGCAAAGCGAGCCGGGTGAAGGCTATTACGGCACTGATGAAAACCAGATATTTGTGCTCGGTCTGGATGCGCCCGCAACCCTCGCCACCATTCAGAAAAATGCCTATTGCCAGGCAGAAGGAATCGCCGAGCAAATTCCCGTGCAGGTCATCACTGGCCAGTTGCGCAAAACCATTCTGGATCAGCGCGAAAATTTTCTGACGAGCTATTACCTGCTCACCTTCAAGCGCGGAAACAACGAGGGAAGCAGTTTTGTTTTCGGCATAGACGAGCGCGGCTCTGACCGCGAAAAGTTTCTCAAGCTGCGCGACAGCCTCAACTCGCCCATCGTCGTGCTGCAATGCCGCCGCGCTCTGCCCAACGATGCGCAAGTCAGCCTGGTCTGGGGGCAAGGCATCACCTCGGTTTCGGGCATTCCCACCAGCCAGGCTCAAACCCTGTCCTTCCATACCCGTCCGGTATTCGAGGCCAGATTCAGTTGCGAGCGCGTCAATGCCGCCTCGGATTGCATTCCCGCCTTCCCGCTGAGTTTGTATTTTTCCGCGCCCGTCTCCGTGGCGAATGCGCAGCGCATCGTTCTGCTCAGCCAGAATGGCAAATTCATTGCGCCAATCATTTCGGATAACGACAAGAAGTCGGGCTTTGTGGAATCGCTATCCTTCCCCGCACCATTACCGGAAAAAGCCAAATTCAAAATCGTTTTGCAGAAAACGCTTACCGACGACGCGGGCAGAACGTTGAGCAATGCATCCAGCTATCCGCTGGAAGTGCGCACCGACGAAAACCCGCCGCTGGCCAAGTTCGCCGCCAGCTTCGGCATTCTGGAATCGAACGCTGCACCCGCCACACCGCCGCTGCTGCCGGTGACTTTGCGCAATGTCGAACCCGGCCTTGCGGCCAATCTGGCGCATGCCGCGATCTCCGGCAAGACCCTGCGCGACGATTCCGAATTGAGTGTGATCGCTTGGTTGCAGCGGCTGCAAACCGTCGATTCCGGCTACGGCGATGAACACGGTCCGGGAAAGATTTCCATCTTTGACAAAGACGACAAACTCAAACCTTTCACCATCCCTAAACCCTTGGGCGACAAGGCGTTCGAGGTGGTCGGCATCCCGCTGCCAGCGCCGGGATTTTATGTGGTGGAACTGGCCAGCCCGCGTCTGGGTGCGGCGTTGCACGGAACCGAGAAACCGTATTACGTGCATGCCGCCGCGCTGGTCACCAACCTGTCCGTGCATTTCAAACAAGGCCGCGAATCTTCGCTGGTGTGGGTCACCAGCCTCGATCAAGGCAAACCGGTCGTGAAAGCCGATGTGGCAGTGCGCGATTGCAAGGGCAAGATTTATGCACAAGGAAAAACCGACGCGCAAGGCCTGTTGCAGATCAAACAGGAATTGCCCGAACTCAACAGCCTGCCCGGCTGCATGAACGAATATGACCATGAGTATTTTGTGACGGCGCGTTTGGGCAATGATTTTTCTTTTGTGCTGAGTAACTGGAATGAAGGCATCGCACTGTGGCGCTTCAACGCTTTCGAGACGCGCTGGAGCGGGCACGAAGTCGCCCACGCCATCATGGATCGCACTTTGCTGCGCGCCGGAGAAACGGTGCATATCAAACTGATCGTGCGGCGCAAGACCGGCAACGGTTTCGACAAACCGCAAGGCTTGCCCGCGACGATCACCCTCCAGCATCAGGGCAGCGAAGACAAATTCCCGTTGCCGGTAAGCTGGGACGATCAAGGTATCGCCACGCTGGACTGGACCGTGCCGCAGGATGCCAAGCAGGGCAGCTATGCGGTGATGCTGCCGGAAATGGCGGGCAGTTTTCAGGTGGAAAGTTTCCGCGTGCCGACCATGCGCGCGATTTTGCAATCCGCCAACAAGGCCTTGGTAAATGCCGAGCAGGCGGCGCTGAATATTCAGGTCAATTATCTGGCAGGCGGCGGCGCATCATTCCTGCCGGTAAAACTGCACGGACAGATCGCGCCGAAATTCGTCAGCTTCGCCGACTATGAGGATTTCACATTCGCCAACGGCGCTGTCAAATTGGGCGTGCAGAAAGACTCGCGCAATCCTTGGTCTTACGGCGGCTATGAAATGACCGACCCGGACGAGGAAGGCAGCTCGCCCGCCCCCGCTAACGCCGACGGCAGCACCGCACTGAGCACACAGGAATTGCGTCTGGATGCGGCGGGCGCGGGACAAGCCGTCTTCAACAAATTGAAAAAAGCCGCAGTGCCGCAGGACATTCAGGCAGAACTGGAATATCAGGATCCGAACGGCGAAACACTGACCGCCGCCACGCACATCGCGCTGTGGCCGTCGCAACTGATCGTCGGCATCAAACCTGATGGCTGGATGGCGACTGCCGACCATCTTAAATTTCAGGCGCTGGTGCTCGATCTCAACGGCAAGCCGCAAGCGGGGCAAATGATTGCCGTCAAAGCTATGCAACGCGAATATTTCTCGCATCGCAAACGCCTGTTCGGTGGCTTCTATGCGTTCGATAATCACAACGAGATCAAAGCGGCGGGCGAACTGTGCCACGGTGTAACCGACAACAAAGGCTTGCTGATCTGCGACGTAAAAGCGCCCGCCAAGGGCAACCTCATCATTCAAGCCGAAACGGTAGATGCGTCGGGCAACTCCAGCGTGGCCAACCGCGAAATCTGGGTGGCTGGCAACGACGACTGGTGGTTCGATGCCTCAGACAACGACCGCGCCGATTTGCTGCCGGAGAAGAAACTTTACGAGCCGGGCGACAAGGCGCGCCTGCAACTGCGCATGCCGTTCAAGGAAGCGGACGTGCTGGTGACGGTGGAACGCGAAGGCATTCTCGACAGTTTCGTGACGCATTTAACGCGTGCCAACCCGACCATCGAAGTGCCAATGAAAGGCAGCTACGCGCCCAACGTATTTGTGTCCGCACTGGCGATACGCGGCCGTAGCGGCGAGGTGCAACCGACCGCGCTGATCGACCTGGGCAAACCCGCGTTCAAGATGGGACTGGCCGAAATCAAGGTGGGCTGGGCGGCGCATGAACTCAAGGTCAAGGTTGCCACCGACAGGCCGGTGTATCGCGTGCGCGAAAAAGCCAGGGTGGCTGTCGATGTCTCGCGGCTGGACGGCACGTCTCCGCCGCGCGGAACAGAAGTCGCGCTGGTGGCCGTGGATGAAGGCCTGTTGGAACTCAAGCCGAACGATTCGTGGAAATTGCTGGAGGCGATGATGACGCGACGCGGCATCGAAGTCTCGACTTCCACCGCGCAGATGCAAGTGATCGGAAAACGCCATTTCGGGCGCAAGGCGCTGGCGGCGGGCGGCGATGGTGGCGGCGGCAAATCGGCGCGCGAGCTGTTCGACACGCTGCTGTTCTGGCAAGCGCGCGTCAAGCTGGATGAACACGGCCACGCCGAAGCGGACATTCCGCTGAACGATTCGCTCACCTCGTTCCGCATCGTGGCGGTGGCCGACGGCGATATGGATCTGTTCGGCACCGGCTCGGCTTCCATCCAGTCTTCGCAAGACCTGATGCTGTTCTCCGGCTTGCCACCGGTAGTGCGCGAGCAGGATAAATTCCATGCGACGTTCACCGTGCGCAACGCCAGCGATCACGCCATCGACGCGGTGTTGAGCGCGAAGCAAAACGGCAACGAGCTCGCGCCCGTCAGCGTCAATCTGCCCGCCGGAGAATCGCGCAGCATCGGCTGGGATGTGAGCGTGCCGATCGACAGCGAGCAGATGAAATGGGAGGTGAACCTGCGCGCCAAAGATGCCAGCGAAGGCGGCGACCATCTCAAGGTCACGCAGAAAATCATCGCCGCCGTTCCCGTGCGCACCTTGCAAGCCACCATCATGCAACTCGATGCGCCGCAATCCATTGCCGTGAAACTGCCGGACGGCGCGATTCCCGGACGCGGCGGCATCAAGGTCACCTTGCGCAAACAACTGGGCGACGGCATGGGCGGCGTGCAGGAATTCATGTCGCGCTACCCCTACACCTGCCTTGAACAGCAAGCCTCGCAAGCCATAGCTCTTCAGGACAAGGCGCGCTGGGACAGCCTGATGAAAAAATTGCCGACCTATCTGGATCACGACGGGCTGGTCAAATATTGGCCGGGCATGCTGTACGGCGACGACACGCTGACTTCGTATCTGGTCGCCGTTGCCGACGAAGCCGGATACGACATACCGGATCATCTGCTGAACAGAATGCGCAACGGCCTGACCGGCTTTGTCGAAGGCCGCGTCGTGCGCTATTCCGCCTTGCCCACCAGCGATTTGAACATCCGCAAACTGGCGGCCATCGCGGCGCTGGCGCACAGCGGCGAAGTGCAAAGCAAATGGCTGGACAGCATCACCATCGAGCCCAATCTGTGGCCGACTTCGGCGGTGCTGGACTGGCTGACCATTCTGCAATACAAGCCGGAAATTTCCACGCAGTCCGCGCAACAAATCGAACAAGCGCAGCAGATCATCCGCAGCCGCCTCAACTTCCAGGGCACGACCATGGGCTTCTCCACCGAGCGCGACGACACGCTGTGGTGGCTGATGATAGACGGCGATGTGAATGCCAACCGCGCACTGGTGGAACTGTTGGACGAGCCGCAATGGCAACCCGACGTGCCGCGTCTGGTGCGCGGTGCATTGGGCCGCCAACTGCGCGGACACTGGAGTACCACGGTGTCGAATGCGTGGGGCGTGCTGGCGATGAAGAAATTCTCGGCCAAGTTCGAGGCGACACCGGTGACAGGAACAACGACTGCCGTGTTGGGCAAAGAGCGTTTCGTCGCCGAATGGTCTGGCGAAAATAAGAGCGCGCAACAACTGTTGAACTGGCCTGTCGGCACTGCGCCGCTTGACCTCGCGCACAACGGCAACGGTAAACCGTGGAGCATCGTGCAAAGCCTCGCCGCGTTGCCGCTGAAAGAAGCGCTGTCCACCGGCTATCGCGTCACGCGCCAAGTCACGCCGGTCAGCCAGAAGGTAAAAGGCGAATGGCACAAAGGCGACGTGGCGCGCGTGCATTTGGATGTCGAAGCGCAATCCGACATGATCTGGGTGGTGGTCAACGATCCCATCCCGTCCGGCGCATCGATACTAGGCACCGGGTTGGGAGGCGATTCCAAACTGCTCACGCAGGGCGAAAAGAAACAAGGCTGGGTGTGGCCCGCGTTTGAAGAAAGAACGTTCGACAGCTTCCACGCCTACTACCGCTTCGTGCCCAAGGGCAAATTCACGGTGGAATACAGTGTGCGCCTGAACAACGACGGCTCGTTCAACCTGCCCACCACACGCGTCGAAGCGATGTACGCGCCGGAGATGTTCGGCGAATTGCCGAATGATGGGGTGGTGGTGATGCCGTGAGGCTGACCACTTTGGACTGCACGTTAAACACAGATAGTTCATTAGGCCGAGAGCTCCTGTAGGAGCGAGCTTGCTCGCGAAAGCGCTTTCGCGAGCAAGCTCGCTCCTACAGTGAAATACGGCTGATGAACGCATCATGATTGACAAACGCATTTACTGTAGCTACATTAAAACATGACAATCGAGTTCGATCCGGCCAAGGACGCAACCAACCGGACAAAGCATGGTGTCTCTCTTGCATTGGCTGCCGATCTCGATTGGGATGCCGCGCTGGTTTGGGTCGATGACCGCTTCGAATATGGCGAGTTGCGCATGATTGCACTCGCACCGAAGACCGGCATCCTCTATTACGTGGCATTTGTTGAACGTGGCGAGATGCAAAGAATTATCAGCCTGCGTCCAGCCACTCGTCGTGAGGTGACACACTATGTCAAAAATATCTAAACGCCCAGCCATCATGATGCCTACTTTGCAAGAAGACAAAGCGATCACCGCCGCAGCCAAGGCTGATCCCGACGCGCAACCGCTCACACCAAAGCAGTTGAAATCAATGGTTCCCATGCGGGCACTGCGCGGACGCCCAAAATCCGAAAACGCGAAACAACTCGTATCAGTGCGCTACAGCCAGGAAGTCTTGGCGTATTTCAAATCGACCGGAGAAGGCTGGCAGTCGCGCATGGACGAAGTGCTACGCAAGTATGTCGCGCGCCATTCATCCAGAGTGTGAGCTTAAATCCGAACCCAAGGGTCAACAGTATCTGCTCAGAGGCAGAGTTAATTCCGCAGATGTTCGGCGAGTTGCCGAATGACAACGTGGTGGTGATGCCGTAAGCGGGAGAGGGTTGGGGTGAGGGACTGCGGGCAACGCAGCAAATAATTTCCACCCGACAACCCGCACCCAGCATCTGCCAGTTTTGTTTTTTAAAACCCCAACTTCACGGGAATGCCCGTCAATAGGCGATCTGCGTTATGCACATCATGGAGATGGCCGTGGATAGGGGCTTGCAGGCAAGGCTACAGCACCATAATTGAGATTTTTCACATGCTCCCAAAGAGAATCCGCCTGTTCCTGTTGCTCGCCGCGATAACCAGCGCGTGGTTAGGCATCAGCGCATTTTTTTCGAGCGCGCCATCCATCCCCTCCTTCGCTGCAACAAAATTCGCTTACCGCCCTTCCGAGGCTTGGCTGCTCGACCGCAACGGCGAGGTGATCGCGGTCAAGCGCATCGACAATACGGTGCGCCGTTTGCCGTGGGTTAGCCTGCAAGAAATTTCGCCCGCCGCGCAGGAGTTGTTGCTGGTTTCGGAGGACAAACGTTTCTATAGTCACGGCGGTGTGGATTGGCTGGCGTTGCTCGCTTCCGCCAGTTCCGGCGTGTTGCATCTGTTCGATGGCAAGCGTCCGCGCGGCGCATCGACGCTGACCATGCAACTGGCTGGATTTCTCGATCCCGCGTTGGCTCCGGCAAAATCGAAACGCACGCTGGCGCAAAAATGGCGGCAGATCATCGCCGCGCGCGAGATCGAGAAGACGTGGGGCAAGCGGGAAATTCTCGAAGCGTATTTCAATCTTGCGGCATTTCGCGGCGAGATCGTCGGCATCAATGCGGCTTCCTTCGCTTTGTTCGGCAGCCATCCGCAGGCTTTGAACCGCGCGCAATCATTGCTGCTGGTGGCGCTGTTAAAAGGTCCGATGACCAAGCCGGAGCAAGTCGCCAGCCGCGCCTGCGCCCTGCTCAAAGCTTCGCAGGAGAACGACCCGAGTTGCGCGGCATTGCGCGATCTGGCGCGCGTTGCACTGAACTCGCCCGGCTTTCATATTCCGCAGGACAGCATCGCGCCGCACCTCGCGCAGAAGTTAT
Source organism: Sideroxydans sp. (assembly GCA_028710605.1). Classification (GTDB taxonomy): domain Bacteria; phylum Pseudomonadota; class Gammaproteobacteria; order Burkholderiales; family Gallionellaceae; genus Sideroxyarcus. The sequence continues at coordinate 100,063 of JAQTTU010000005.1, read as the reverse complement.
TGCGGCAAGCGGGATCGCGCATTACCAGCACGCTGGATGCAAATCTGCAACGCTTCGCCATTCAATCTTTGCACCAGCATTTGCTGGCGCTCGATACGCAGAACGTCAAAGACGGCGCAGTGGTGGTGATCGACAATTCGACGGGCGATGTGCTGGCGTATATCGGCAGCAGCGGCGACATTTCCGCTGCGGCGAATGTCGATGGCGCGGTGGCTTTGCGCCAGGCGGGTTCGACGCTGAAACCGTTTTTGTACGGCATGGCAATTGAAGATCGGATATTGACCGCAGCTTCGGTGATGGATGATTCGCCGCTGCAATTGAACACGGCGATGGGTCTGTATATTCCGCAAAACTACGACCGCGATTTCAAAGGTGCGGTGAGCGTGCGCACCGCGCTGGCTTCGTCACTGAATGTGCCTGCCGTGCGCACGCTGGGGCTGATCGGGGTGGATCGTTTCGCCCGCACCTTGCGCGCTTACGGTTTGCAAAGCGTGACGCAGGACGGCGACCACTATGGTTTCAGTCTTGCCCTTGGAGGCGTTGATGTGAGTTTGCTTGAACTGAGCAACGCTTACCGCGCGCTGGCCAATCAGGGGATGTGGCATCCGCTTGGATTCCAAACCGCCGACCATGCGCAAACAGGCAAGCGTGTTCTTTCCAGACAGGCCGCATTCATCATCGCCAACATCCTCGCCGACAAAGGCGCGCGCGCGATGACCTTCGGCCTGGAAAATCCGCTCGCCACCAAAGTGTGGACGGCGGCGAAAACCGGGACGAGCAAAGACATGCGCGACAACTGGTGCATCGGTTTTTCCAGCCGCTACACGGTGGGCGTGTGGGTGGGCAATTTCGACGGCGCGCCTATGCGCGATGTCTCCGGCGTGAGCGGTGCTGCGCCCGTGTGGCGCGACCTGATGGATTATCTGCATGCGAACAACGGCAGCGCACCGCCCAAACCTCCGCGCGAACTCGTCGCGCAAGCCGTGCGCTTTTCGCCCGCCATCGAATCGGCCCGAAGCGAATGGTTTGTCGGCGGCACGGAAACCGGCGAGATCAAACTCGCCAACACAAACAGCGGCGCAGAACACGCGCAAGCAAAAATTCTTTACCCGACTGACGGCACGGTGATCGCCATGGATCCCGACATTCCGCCCAATCACCAGCGCGTGCAGTTCAACTCCAGAGGATCAGAAGAGGTGGCGTGGATACTCGATGGTACAGCGGTGGGCAACGGCGCGGATGTCGGCTGGAATCCAAGCGGAGGGCGGCACAAATTGGTGCTGACCGATGTCGGCGGCAACGAGCTGGATACGGTGAGGTTTGAGGTACGCGGGGCGATGTCGCCTTAGCCCAGCAAATTCGCCACCGTCAGCAGCAACAGCGCCAGCAACTGGAACACCATGGCGCGCCATACCAGGCCGATGGCGCTTTGCATGTAGTCGGCATCGGCTTCGTCGTCCATGCCGATCTCGGGGCGGAACACGGGTTCGCTGTCTTGCACGATGGTTTGCCCCAGCTTCACGCCGAGTGCGCCCGCGCCGCTGGCGAGCAGGATGCCCGCTTCCGGGTCGGGCCAGCTTGATGCCTGGTTGCGCCAGCAATACACGGTGTCTTCAAAGTTGCCGACGATGGCGAAGGTGCTGGCGGTGAGGCGCAGCGGCAACCATTCCATCAGGTGATAGGCCTGGCGCGCGAAAAGGCCGAAATTGCCGAGCTCGGCTTCGTCCTGCATGCCCCAGCGCAGATTCATGAACGCGGCGAGACGATACAAGATCGCGCCTATCGGCCCCAGTCCCAGCATCATGAACACCACGAACCAGAACACCACGCCGAACACGTTGCGGTGCGAACACAGCAGCGCTTGCTCGATGGTGACGCGCGCCACTTCTTCGTGGCTCAACTCGTTGCAGGATTTGCCCAGCCAGTCGCCGAGCAAGCCGCGCGCTTTGTCCAGCTGGTTATCGCGCAGCGCTTTGTGGATGTCGGTGTAGTAATGGCTGAACTGGCGGAAACCCATGGTGAGATACAGCACCAGCACGCTGAACGCCCAGGCGAACAGCGGATGCACATCCAGCAGCAAACAGTTCAGGGTTGCGACCAGCAGCAGCGGCGCGGCCATCGCCAGAATCCACGCGATGCGCCCGTGCTTTTGTTCGCCCGCATCGAAGTTGCGCTGGAAAAAATCCACATAGCTGGCAAGCCAGTTGAACAGATATTTGCGCGAGGACAGCGGGTGCAGCTGTTCCAGAAACAGCGCGGCGATCAAAGAGAGCAGACTCATGGCTTCAACAGTGCATCAAGGACGATGAGTTGAAAGATACCACAGGCTTACTGCCAGACGATATGAACAACACGAAGGCGCGTCATTTTCGCAATTGCACAGCAAGTTGAGCGCGCGCGGCTTTTGTAGGTCGGGCTTTAGCCCGACTTGTCGGGTTGAAACCCGACCTACGGAAAGCGGCACCTCATGGAGATGCCCGTCAATAGGCAATCTGCATCATGCGATGCGTGAAGAGTGGCGTAAATATTGGCTTGCATGCGCATTACTCCCTTCTCCCGCAGGCGGGATAACCAGCGACTTGGCTGGCGTTTTTTGACAGCCTAGTCGAATGGCTAGTAGTTACATCAGAAGGGCTGGGGATAAGGGACTGTGAGTACAAAACATCGTTCCTCCCAGCACCTAAACCCTCACCCCAACCCCTCTCCCGCCTGCGGGAGAGGGGCTCCACTTCACGCGATCATCCCCGCCGCCACCGTGTTGTTGGTCGCCTCGTCGATCACGATGAAGCTGCCCGTGGCGCGGTCGATGTCGTAGCGGTCGAACACCAGCGCCTGCTGGGTCTTGATGGACACGCGGGCGATTTCGTTCATCTGCAACTTGTCCGCCGCGTGCTGTTGCAGCGTGTTCACATCGACGCGGTAGTCGAGGCGCTGGAACAGCGCCTTGGCAGTGCGCGTGGTGTGCTTGACCAGATACTTGCGGTTCTTGTCCAGCGGCGCTTCGGACAGCCAGCACAGGGTGGCCTCGAACTCTTTTTCCACCTGCGGCGGATGCGCACTGCTGCGCACCAGCATATCGCCGCGTGAAATGTCGATCTCGTCCGCCAAGGTGAGGGTCACCGACTGCGGCGCAAATGCGGTTTGCAGATTGCCGTCGTATGTGACGATCTGTTTCACCGTGGTGGTGCGCCCTGATGGCAGCACGGTGACCTCGTCGCCCACCGACACTTCGCCCGCTTCGATGCGTCCGGCGAATCCTCGAAAGTCGTGGTATTTCTCGCTCTGCGGGCGGCATACCCATTGCACCGGGAAACGAAAATCGCTGGTGTTCACGTCGTGCTCGATCTCGATGTTTTCCAGCAACTCCAGCAAGGCCGGGCCTTGATACCAATCCAGATTGTCGCCTCTATCCACCACCATATCGCCGTTCAGCGCGGACAGCGGAATGAAGGTCACGTCGTGCAGATTCAGTTGCGCGGCGAAGGCTTTGTATTCGGCCACGATCTCGTCGAAACGCGCTTGCGCATAATCCACCATATCCATTTTGTTCACGGCCAGCACGATGTGCGGCACGCCGACCAGACTGGCGAGGTAAGTGTGGCGGCGCGTTTGCGTGAGCACGCCTTTGCGCGCGTCGATCAAAATCACCACGAGGTTGGCGGTGGATGCCGCCGTCACCATGTTGCGCGTGTACTGCTCGTGCCCCGGCGTGTCGCCGATGATGAACTTGCGCTTGGGCGTGGCGAAGTAGCGGTAGGCCACGTCGATGGTGATGCCCTGCTCGCGCTCGGCTTGCAGGCCGTCGGTGAGCAAAGACAGATCCACCGCCGCCATGCCGCGCTTCTCGCTGGTTTTGGAAATGGCCGAAAACTGATCCTCGAAAATGGATTTCGAATCGTGCAGCAGGCGGCCGATCAAAGTGCTTTTCCCGTCATCGACCGAACCGGCGGTGATGAAACGGAGTAGTTGTGTGGTGGTGTTCATTATTTATTCAGCCTCTAAAAGTCAAAAACGTTTGCCCGCAGATTACGCAGATTAAACAGATTAGAACCAAGCAAACCCATTTACCATCAAGTCCCATTCCCCATTCCGGTGTAAGGACATGGTTTGGTTTTAATCTGCTTAATCTGCGTAATCTGCGTAATCTGCGTAATCTGCGGGAAAAAAGGTTTTTAGAAATACCCTTCCTTCTTCCTCAACTCCATCGACGCATCCGAAGTCTGGTCATCCATGCGCGTCGCGCCGCGTTCGGTGATGCGCGTGGTAGCGGTCTCGGCGATGATCTCGTCCACCGTGCGCGCCGCCGATTCCACCGGCGCGGTACAAGTCATGTCGCCCACGGTGCGGAAACGCACGGTGGCGATTTCCACTTTTTCGCCCGGCTTGGGCTGCACCAGATGCGACACCGGGATCACGTTGCCGCCGCGCCGTATCACTTCGCGTTCGTGGGCGAAGTAGATGCTCGGAATGTGCAGCTTCTCGCGGCCTATGTATTCCCAGATGTCCGTTTCCGTCCAGTTGCTGATGGGAAACACGCGGATGTTTTCGCCAGCGTGCACGCGGGTGTTATAGGTATCCCACAACTCGGGGCGCTGGTTCTTCGGGTCCCATTGGCCGAACTCGTCGCGGAAGGAAAAGATGCGTTCCTTGGCGCGCGCTTTTTCCTCGTCGCGCCGCGCGCCGCCCATACAGGCATCGAAACCGAATTCGGCAATCGTCTCCAGCAAGGTCACCGACTGGAACGGGTTGCGCGGCTTGCTCTCGTCCTTGATGACAATCGTGCCGCGCGCGATGGAATCTTCCAGCGAACGCACGATGAGCCGCTCGCCCAGGTCTTTCGCCAGTTTGTCGCGCGTGGCGATCACCTCGGGGAAGTTGTGCTCGGTGTCGATGTGCACCAGCGGGAACGGAAACTTCGCCGGGCGAAACGCCTTCTCCGCCAGACGCAACATGACGATGGAATCCTTGCCGCCGGAAAACAGCAGCGCCGGATTTTTACACTCCGCCGCCACCTCGCGCATGATGTGAATGGACTCGCTCTCCAGCGCGTCCAGATGGGTGAAGGTGTGTTTGCTCAAATTGTTTTCGACCAGTTTCATTTTTTATTGCTCCGATTATTTCAACCCTTTGCCACAGAGGCCACAGAGCACACAGAGAAAAACCTGCGCTGTATTTGCCTTTCTCTGTGATCTCTGTGTCCTCTGTGGCTAATTGGTTTTTGCATTTCCAAAACAGCTATGCCGTCACTTCCTGCTTCACATTCGCCGCGATCTCGATGATGCGTTCGCGGCTGGCTTTCAGCGAGGTGTTGCTCGCGTGCAGGCCGCACTCTTTGCTCTCCGGCGATTCCCACCACCAGCGTCCGGCGCGGATGTCTTCGCCGGGCGAGATGGAGCGGGTGCAAGGCGCGCAACCCAGGCTGGGATAGAACTGGTCGTGCAGTTTGTTGTACGGCACATCGTATTGGCGGATGTACGCCCACACGTCCTTGTTCGACCATTCCAGCAGCGGGTTGAATTTCTGCAAGCCGTTGTCGTTGTCGAACGCCGACACGTCCAGCGCGCCGCGCGTCACGGCCTGATCGCGCCGCATGCCGGTGACCCACGCGCCCTTGCCTTTCAGGGCGCGGCGCAACGGTTCCACCTTGCGCGCGAAGCAGCAGGCTTTGCGGTTTTCCACGCTGTCGTAGAAGCCGTTGATCCCGTGTTCCGTCACCAGTTGTTGCACCCGCGTGCTATCGGGGAAATACACGTGCAACGGAATGTTGTACTGCTGGCTCACTTCCTGAATCAGGTCGTAAGTCTCTTTCGGCAAACGTCCGGTATCCAGGCTGAACATCTGGATGTCCGGCTGATATTTGGCGATGAGATCGGTGAGCACCATGTCTTCCGCGCCCAGACTGTTGGCGAACACCACCGGGGCGAATTCGCTCGCGGCCTGACGCAGAATGGCGACGGTATCGGCGATCTTTTTGTCCAGCTCGTTATGAATGTTTGTTTTCATTTTGGCAAAGCCTCCTTAAGGTCAAGTTGTCCGTCTTTTTCGGTGGCGAACGCCGCCACCTTGAGTGTCCATGCATCCACTTTTGCGCTAGCGGCGGCCAGCACCTCGTTGTCGTGCTCCGCGCTGCTGACCAGTTCCTGTGCGGCATGCGCGAATTCCGCCGCGATTTCATCCGGTGCCAGCAAGTTGAGCTGCACAGTCAGTTGCGCCAAACTTTCGTTGCGCGCACCGCCCAGCAACTGCGCCACGCCCGAACCCAGCAAACGCAAAATGGATTCGTTGCACTGCGCCGCCTCGGCATACTTGCGCTGGAACACCAGCGCGTTGCGGTATTCGCGCTCGTGCGCCGCCTCGAAGAAGTTCGCGCCGATCAACACCTGCGATGCCCCCGCGCATTCGCCGCCGCCCAGATTCAGCACGCGGAAGTCGGTCTTGTCGCCAAAGTCGTGCATCACGCTGTGCAACTCGTCCGCCTTCACTTGCGCCAGATCGGCCAGCAGCGCCTTGAAATACTCCGGCTGCTGCTTGCGCGCCCAGACGAAGAAGCTCGCTTCGCCGCTGGACAGGTGCGCCTGCTGCACACGGGCAATGGCTTCCTTGATGCGCGCTGCGGGCAGTGTCGGCCCTTTCACAGCCAGCGCGCCGCCTGCGGTCCCCTTGCCGGCGAAATACATTTGGTAATGCGGCACCAGCTTGCCGTGCAGACGTTTGGCTTCGCCGTAGATACCGATGTCGCCGGTCTCGGGCTGCGCGCAACCGTTGTGGCAACCGGATACGCGAATGTTCAGGTCGGCCTTGCCGCCCGACAGCAACGGAGCCAGCACCGTGCTTGATGTCAGTCCCAGACGGCAGGTAGATGAACCGGGGCAAGCCACCACGTTGTCGCCCGCCACCGGCTCTTTCAATCCGAATGCCGCGAGGCCATTGCGCAATGCCGCGACCTTGTCCTGCGGCACATTGAGCACCGCGAGATTCTGGTCTTGCGTGGTATGCACTTCATTCAACCCCAGCTCCTGCAAAGACTTTGCAAGACCGCGCAATTGCTCCGCTTTAACATCACCGACAGGCAAGGCGATGGGAAGCACAAACAATCCCGCTTGCTTCTGCGCGAACACTTTGCGCGGTGCACCTTGTCCGGGCGATTCCGTTCCCGTCGGCGTGCGCCACTCACCTTGCGGATACGACTGATTCGCCAGTGCCTGCCGCGTGCGTTCGAACTCCTCGCGGTATTTCCCGATGAAGCCTTCCACGCCAAAACGCTCGACCAGAAACTTGATGCGCGACTTCGCGCGCAAGGTGCGGTCGGAATATTTGTTGTGCAACGTCAACAGCGCTTCCATCGCAAACAGCAATTCGCGTTCGGGCACGAATTCATCGACCACGATGGACTCGCGCGGCTTGTGCCCCAGACCGCCGCCCGCCCTGATTTTGAAACCCGGCTGGCCGTCCTTGACCGTGGCGATCACGCCGCAATCGTGCAGCAACGACTGCGCGCAATCCGCCTCGCAACCGGAAAACGAAATCTTGAATTTGCGCGGCAACTGCTGGTTGAGCGGGTTGCGCAGAAAATGTACGGTCGCGCCATCCACATGTGCGCCCACATCCACATGCTCTTTCGGGCACACGCCCGCCAGCGGGCACGCCGTCATGTTGCGCACGGCGTTGCCGCACGCCTCGCGCGAAGTCAGCCCGGTGATGGCCAGACGGCGCATCGCGGACGGCATAAATTCGAGGGGAATGTAGTGCACCTGCACGTCCTGGCGCGTGGTCAGGTGCGCGATCTTGTGCTGCGAAAAATCCTCGACCACATCGGCGATCGCTTCCAGTTGCGCGGCATTCAAACGGCCACCGGGCACTTTGATGCGCAGCATGTGAAAGCCCGGCTGGCGCTGGCCGTAAGCGCCCTGTTGCAGGCGGATCGCGGTGAAGCGCTCGGGATCAATCTCGCCCGCGTTGAAGCCTTCAATCGCCTGCTCGAAGCGGGTGATTTCTTCCAGGTCGGACAGGTTGCGGTTGTGTAAACTCATTTCGATTTCCTTTGTAATTTAAAGCCATCACATCCCCTCCCCCTTGCAGGGGGAGGGCTAGGGTGGGGGTGGAAACTTCAATATGCCCACCACTTCTACCCCCATCCCGACCTTCCCCCTGCAAGGGGGAAGGAGCAAGAACGGCACTAACGAATATCAAGTTTCAATTCAAAACCAACCGAGTGCCGATAATCAGCAACATCACCGCCAAGATCGGGCGCAACACTTTCTCCGGCACTTTCGCGCTCAAGTGGCTGCCGATGAAAATGCCCGGCAACGAACCCAGCAACAGACTGCCCAGCAAGACCCAATCCACCGTACCCAACGCGATATGCCCCATGCCCGCAATGGCGGTGAGCGGCACGGCGTGGGCGATGTCCGTGCCCACCACTTTCACCGCCGACAGGCGCGGATACAAAAACAGCAGCGCCACCGTACCCAGCACGCCCGCACCAATCGACGAAACCGTGACCAGCGCGCCCACCACAAAACCGGTGGCAATCGTCGCGGCGGGCAAGTAGCGATGATGCAACTCATATACCGTGCCATCGTTGCGCCGCGCCAGTTGCATGATCCAATCCTTGAACAGCAGTGCCGTCGCGGTCAGCAGCAAAGCCACGCTCAGCACGCTGGTCACCACGCCGCGCAAGGTCTTTTCATCCAGCGCGAGATATTTCAACAAGCCGATGGTGAGCAGCGCGGCGGGCAAACTGCCCAGCGCCAACAGCCCGACGATCTTCCATTCCACCGTGCCGTTGCGGCTGTGTACCCAGCCGCCCAATGATTTGGTGATGGAGGCATACAGCAGATCGGTGCCGACCGCCGTGGCAGGCGACACGCCGAAGAACAGCACCAGCAACGGAGTCATCAACGACCCGCCACCTACGCCTGTCACCCCGACGATCAATCCGACCAGAAAGCCGGAAACTGTGAATAACCAATCCATTTGCGCCACCTGTTGTTTCTTCGATGGAGCGCATTCTAGGGGTGGCGCTTTATATAACTAAATACTTTTATGTTAGTATCTTATAACCTAATGCCATATAAGGAATTCGCCATGAATTTGCAGCAGCTGCGTTATTTGAACGAAATCGTGCGATGCGGATTAAACATTTCCGACGCGGCCAATGCGCTCTATACCTCGCAACCGGGAGTGAGCAAGCAGATCAAATTGCTGGAAGAAGAGCTGGGCATAGACATCTTCGTACGCAACGGCAAGCGCGTGGTGGCGATCACCGAGCCGGGCAAGGCGGTGCTGGACATCGCGCAGCGCGTGCTGCGCGAAACGGAGAATCTGAAACAGGTGGGACAAGAATTCCGCACGCAGGACAGCGGCACGCTGACCATCGCCACCACGCACACGCAAGCGCGTTACGCGCTGCCGCAGGTGGTCAAGGAGTTCACCAAGAGTTACCCCGGCGTGAAGCTGGGGTTGCACCAGGGCAGCCCGACGCAGATTGCCGAAATGGTATTGAGCGGCGAAGTCGATATCGGCATCGCCACGGAAAGTCTGGCGCTGTATGACGAGCTGGTCACCTTGCCCTGCTACGAATGGCATCACTGCGTGGTCGTGCCGCCCAAACATCCGCTGCTGCTGGAGAAACGCCTGACGCTGAAAAAGCTGGCGCAATATCCCATCATCACTTACGACTTCGCCTTCACCGGACGCAACAAAATCAACCAGGCGTTCAGCGAAGCCGGAATCGAACCCAACATCGCGCTCACCGCCATCGACGCGGACGTAATCAAAACGTATGTGGAGCTGGGCTTGGGGGTCGGCATCGTGGCGCAGATGGCCTTCATCCCGGAGCGCGACAAACACTTGCGCATGATAGATGCCGGGCACCTGATCGAACCCAGCACCACGCGCATCGCCATCCGCCAGAACCAATACCTGCGCGGCTTCGGCTATCATTTCATCGAACTGTTCGCGCCGCAGCTAACAAGAGATGTGGTGGCGAAGGCGCTGCATTTGACGGCGTAGATTGTAGGTTGGGCAAAGCGCAGCGTGCCCAACAAGCCGCTATCAATCATGTTGGGCACGCTGCGCTTTGCCCAACCTACGAAAAAAGTTTTCTGGAATATTTGATGGAGACCCACATGAACCCAACCCTGCAAACCCAACTCCACCACCGCAGCATCCGCAGTTTCAAAGACGAAGCGGTCAGCGACGAGATGCTAGCCCAGATCATCGCCGCCGCGCATCAAGCGCCGACTTCGATGAACGCGCAGGAGATTTCGCTGGTGGTGGTGCGCGATGCCGAGCGCCGCGCCCGTATCGCCGAACTCACCGGGGGAATGAATTACATCGCGCAAGCGCCGGTGTTCATCGCCATCATTATCGACTTCAACAAGACCGACCTCGCCCTGCGCAACACAGGCAAGACGCAGCTCATTCACGAGAGCATGGAAGGTTTCGGCGTGGGTGCAGTGGATGCGGGCATCGTGTTGGGCACGATGATTGCCGCCGCCGAATCGCTGGGTCTGGGCATCGTCCCCATCGGCGGCATACGCCGCGATCCGCAGGGAATCGTTGACCTGCTCGCCCTGCCGCCGCTCACCTTCGCCGTGGTCGGACTGTGCATAGGCCACATCGCCATCGACGCACCGGTGAAACCGCGCTTGAACATCAGCACCTTCCGCCACGACGAACGCTACGACGCATCAAGTTATAGCGCAGCCATCGCCGCTTACGATGCCACCCTCATGCAGCACTGGCAGAACATCGGGCGTAGCGACGGCACGCCCTGGTCAACCAGCCTCGCGCCGTTCCAGAGCGTGTACTACCCCGCCGTGCGCCCGGTGGCGGCAATGCAGGGGCTGCTGAATGATAAATAGGATTTTCAAAATAGCATTTGATGGGAAGCCAGTAGGGACGGCCATCTCCATCAAGTGCATGATGCGGATCGCCGATTGACGGGCATCTCCACGTAAGGTGGGCAGGTTTTCCGCGCCCACGCGGTTTGCGAGAATTGTTTCAGCGTGGGCACGAGAAATGTTTCCTCGCTACATTATTTCGCCGCCGCACCCGCCGCATGTTTGGCGATGACGTTGTCTATGAAGTTGCGCAGGAAGCCTTCGGTTTGCGAGCTGATGAAGCGGTCCACTTCCACGCCGTGGCTGTAGGCGATGACGGTGGGGAAGCCGCGCACTTTGTGCCTTCCGGCGATCTTCATGTTTTCATCGGCATCCACTACGCCCAGATAAAATTTGCCGTCGTAGGCGAACACCATTTTGTGCAGCAGCGGCGCGAGCACGCGGCACGGCGCGCACCATTCGGCGCTGATGTCCACCAATACCGGCATCTGGTGCGAGCGCGCCACGACCAGTTCATCAAAACTATCTTCTTCCACGTTGTACGAATAATCACTCATTGCTGCGGCCTCACCTATCAAGTTAATTCAAAATCAAATCTCTAAAAACATCGTCATTCCCGCGAAAGCGGGAATCCAGTCAAATTAAATGACCTTGCGCAGCAAGGACGAAACAACAAAGGCATGTTAAGTAAAATCGCTGGATTCCCGCCTTCGCGGGAATGACGTTGTTAAATTTCTTACGACAATAAAATCAATTCACACCGCGCTTGGAAAAATCTTTCAGCCGGAATCCCAGCGCGAACAGCACCGCGAAGTACACCACCACGCCCGCCGCCACCAGCCATGTCAGGTGGATGATGCGCGGCCAGCCGTGGGTCATGAGCCAGAGTTGTTCTGTGCCCATGCCGAACCACAGCGTGAGACCCAGCGCCAGCAGCGCGGCGCACAGTTTGAGGAAGAATTTGCCCCAGCCCGGCTCGGGCCGATAGATGCCGCGCTTCTTCAACAAATAAAACAGGATGGCGGAGTTGAAACATGCGCCGAGGCCGATGGACAGCGCCAGTCCGGCGTGGCCGAAATCCAGCACGAAGATGAACAGCAGGTTCATCAATTGCGTGGCGACCAGGGTGGCGATGCCGATTTTGACCGGTGTGCGGATGTCCTGCCGCGCGTAGAAACCGGGAGCCAGCACTTTCACCGCGATGATGCCGATGAGGCCGATGCTGTAGCCGATCAGGGCGTAGCTGGTTTTCAGCACATCGAGCGCCATGAACGCGCCATGCTGGAAGAAGGTCGCCAGCAGCGGCACGGAAATCAGTCCCAGCGCCAGCGCGGCGGGCAGCGTGAGCATGCACACCAGGCGCAAGCCCCAGTCCAGCAATTTGGAATATTCCTCGGTGCTGTTGGTGGCGTGATGCTTGGACAGCGAGGGCAACAGAATGGTAGCGAGTGCCGCGCCCAGCAGGCCGGCGGGAAATTCCATCAGGCGGTCGGCGTAATACAGCCAGGACACGCTGCCCACCATCAGGAACGAAGCGAACACGGTGTTGATGATGAGGCTGATCTGCGCGATGGATACGCCGAACATGGCCGGCCCCATCTGCCTGACCACGCGCCACATGCCTTCGTCTTTCAGGTTGAAACGGATGGACGGCAACATGCCGATTTTTTTCAGGAAAGGGATTTGGAAGGCGAGTTGCACGAAGCCCGCGACAAACCACGCCCACGCCATGGCGATGATGGGCTGCTCGAAATACGGGGTAAGCCACAGCGCGCCGCCGATCAGACAAACGTTCAGCAGCACCGGAGCGAACGCGGGCACCCAGAATTTGTTGTAAGTATTAAGAATGCCCGCCGCCACCGCCACCAGCGAAATGAAGAAAATGTAAGGCGAGGTGATGCGCAGCATCTGCACGGTGAGGTTGAATTTTTCCGTGTCTTTGATAAATCCGGGCGCGGTGAGGTAAATAATCAGCGGCGCGGCGACGATGCCGATCAGCGTGACGATGAACAGGACAATCGCCAGCAAGGTGACCACGTGATCCACCATCAGCTTGGTTTCGTCGTGCCCTTTGCGCTTGTGGTATTCGCCGAAGATGGGCACAAACGCTTGCGAGAACGCGCCCTCGGCAAACATGCGCCGCAACAGATTGGGCAGGCGGGTGGCGATGATGTAGGCATCGTTGGCAATGCCCGCACCGAAAATGCGCGCGATCAGAATATCGCGCACAAACGCGAGGATGCGCGAAACCAGCGTCAGACTGCTCACGGTGGCGAGGGCTTTGAGAAGGTTCATACCGGTTGTGGCTTGTCCGCAGAAAACGGCGCGCATCATACCATCCCAAAAACCTTTATTAGCCACGGATGGACACAGATGAAACACGGATAAAACCGGCCAGTTCATTATTGACCAAGCTCGTTCGCAAGCCAGCAAACACGGCCATCTCCATCAAGCGTATGATGCGGATCGCCTATCGACGGGCATTCCCGTGCAGGGGGGGGTGTAAAAATCCCCAAAAACTCGGTGCAACCCCGGCTTAGTCGACAAACCAAAGCGCTTCCGAAAAAACTGTTTGCCAAACCTTGGATCAGCCACTAGAATGCGCGCCTTTCTGGAAAGCCGAATTCTCAAGGAGTAGTCATGGCAAATAGCGCACAAGCACGCAAGCGTGCTCGTCAGGCAGTAAAACAAAATGCTCACAACGCAAGCTTGCGTTCGGAGTTGCGTACTGCGATCAAGAAGGTCGCCAAGGCGATCGAAGCCGGAGACAAGGCCGCTGCACAAGCCGTGTTCAGCGCTTCCACCAGCGTGGTGGATTCCATCGCCGACAAGAAGATCATCCACAAGAACAAGGCAGCTCGCCATAAGAGCCGATTGTCCGCCGCTATCAAGGCGATGGCCTGATTTATTGCAGACGTTAAGTCTGCGACAACAGGGCCGACAGTTCAGTCGGCCTTTTTTGTTTTATAGTTTCAACATTAGCGATGCAACAAGACCGGAAACTTGCCATGTCACATTTGATGAACACTTACGCTAGACAAAACGTTACCTTCACTCACGGCGAAGGCGCTTGGCTATGGGATGTCAACGGCAAGCGCTATCTGGACGCGCTGTCCGGCATCGCCGTCAATACGCTGGGTCACGCGCATCCGCGCTTTACTGCCGCGCTCTCCGCGCAAATCGGCAGGATGATTCACACCTCCAATCTGTATCAAGTACGCGAACAGGAACTGATCGCCGACAAGCTGTGCGAAATTTCCGGCATGGATGAAGTGTTCCTGTGCAACTCGGGCTGCGAGGCGAACGAGGCGGCGATCAAGCTGGCGCGGCTGTACGGCAATCAGCGCGGAGTCGAAACGCCGACCATTATCGTGATGGAGAAGGCTTTCCACGGACGCACGCTGGCTACGCTTTCCGCCACCGGCAACCGCAAGGTGCAGGCAGGCTTTGAGCCGCTGGTGAAAGGTTTCGTGCGCGTGCCTTACGACGACCTCGACGCAATCCGTCAGGTCGCGGCGCACACCCCCAACATCGTGGCCGTGCTGGTCGAGCCGATCCAGGGCGAAGGCGGCATCCGCACGCCGGACATCAGCTATCTGCAAGGCTTGCGCAAGATTTGCGACGAGCACGAGTGGCTGCTGATGCTGGACGAGGTGCAGTGCGGCCTGGGCAGAACCGGCAAGTGGTTCGCGTTCCAGCACACCAGCATCATGCCGGATGTGATGACGCTGGCCAAAGGGTTGGGCTCGGGTGTGCCGGTTGGCGCGTGTCTGGCGGCGGGCAAGGCGACCGGCACATTCAAGCCGGGCAACCACGGTTCGACCTTCGGCGGCAATCCGCTGGCTTCGACGGCCGCGCTGACCACGCTGAACATCATGGAACAAGACCAGTTGCTGGAGCATGCCGACAAACTGGGCGCGTGGATCAAGCAACAATTGCAAACCCGCATCGGCGGACTGAAGGGCGTGGTCACCGTGCGCGGACAAGGCCTGATGCTGGGCATCGAACTGGACAAACCGTGCGGCGTGCTGGTGGCGCAGGCACTGGAACAAGGTCTGCTCATCAACGTCACCGCCGACAACGTGGTGCGCTTGCTGCCGTCGCTGGTATTCACCGAAGCTGAAGCACAACAGTTGCTGGACATCCTGTGCCCGCTGGTCACGGAATTTCTGGCGAAGGAGTGAGCCATGGGCAGCAAACCCGTCAAGCATTTCCTGCAATTCAAAGACCTCACCCGCGACGAGCTTGAATACCTGTTCGAGCGCACGCGCATCATCAAACAAAAGTTCAAGGCCTATCAGCAATATTGGCCGTTGCAGGACCGCACGCTGGTGATGATTTTCGAGAAGGCCAGCACGCGCACGCGCCTGTCGTTCGAAGCAGGCATGCAGCAGCTCGGCGGCTCGGCCATTTACCTGAACACGCGCGATTCGCAACTGGGTCGCGGCGAGCCGGTGGAAGATGCCGGACAAGTCATTTCGCGCATGAGCGACATCGTGATGATCCGCACTTTCGAGCAGGACATCATCGAGCGCTTCGCCGCCCATTCGCGCGTGCCGGTCATCAACGGCCTGACCAACGAATACCATCCCTGCCAGGTGCTGGCGGACATCTACACCTACGTCGAACATCGCGGCAGCATCAGCGGCAAGACCGTGGCTTGGATCGGCGATTCCAACAACATGTGCAACACCTGGCTGCAAGCGGCGGAGATATTGGACTTCAACGTGCACGTCTCCACCCCGCCCGGCTACGAAGTCGAGCCGGAACGCGCCGGTCTTTACGGACACGCGCACTACGAAGAATTCACCGACCCGATGGAAGCCGCGCGCGGCGCGGATTTGCTGACCACCGACGTGTGGACTTCGATGGGTTTCGAAGCCGAAAATGAAGAGCGCATGAAGGACTTTGCCCACTGGCAAGTGGATGCAGACATGCTGGGGGTCGCCGCCAAGGATTCGCTGTTCATGCACTGCCTGCCCGCCCATCGCGGCGAGGAAGTCTCGGCAGATGTCATCGACGGCGAACAGTCGGTGGTGTGGGATGAGGCGGAAAATAGACTGCACGTGCAGAAAGCGCTGATGGAATATCTGCTGCTGGGCAAAATATCGGCATGAGCGACGAAGCGGCGGATAACAGCACTGCCAACGGTAGCAAAAACGCTCGTTTGGCCGACCACATACTGCCGTCATCGGCCACCATGATCGGTGTCTGCATGACGGTTATCAGTCTGGCCCATCTGATCCCGAAGCCGAACATCAGCAGGCATGTCAATGAAATGCTATCCGTTGACAGCCTGCTTTTTTTAAGCAGCGCCATGCTGTCTTACTTCGCGCTACGCCATCGCAAACAGGCGGAAAAATTCGAGCGCATAGCCGATGTCATTTTCCTCGTCGCCATCTCGTTGATGGTCATAGTGGGATTTGTCGTATCTTTTGAATTATTTATTGATTAACACGGTTGAAAAATTATGTCTGACATCAAAAAAGCCGTCCTCGCCTACTCCGGCGGACTCGATACCTCGGTTATCCTCAAGTGGTTGCAAGACACTTACCAGTGCGAGGTGGTGACGTTCACCGCCGACCTCGGCCAGGGGGAAGAGCTGGAACCCGCACGCCAGAAGGCGCTGAAATTCGGCATCAAGCCTGAAAATATTTTCATCGACGATCTGCGCGAAGAATTCGTGCGCGATTTCGTGTTCCCGATGTTCCGCGCCAACACGGTATATGAAGGCGAATACCTGCTCGGAACGTCCATCGCGCGCCCGCTGATCGCCAAGCGTTTAATCGACATCACCAACCTCACCGGCGCGGATGCCATCTCGCACGGCGCGACCGGCAAGGGCAACGACCAGGTGCGTTTTGAATTGGGCGCGTATGCACTCAAGCCCGGCATCAAAATCATCGCACCGTGGCGCGAATGGGATTTGCTGTCGCGCGAGAAGCTGATGGCGTATGCCGAGAAGAACGGCATTCCGGTTGACATGAAACACAAGCAAGGCGGCTCGCCTTACTCGATGGATGCCAACCTGCTGCACATTTCCTACGAAGGCCGCCACTTGGAAGACCCGTCCGCCGAAGCCGAAGAAAGCATGTGGCGCTGGACGGTGTCGCCGGAAAATGCGCCGGATGCCGCCGAATATCTCGACCTCGAATTCGTCAACGGCGACATCGTGGCGCTGAACGGCAACAAGCTGTCGCCCGCGCAAGTGCTGACCAAGCTGAACGAACTCGGCGGCAAACACGGCATCGGTCGCCTCGACCTGGTGGAAAACCGCTACGTCGGCATGAAGTCGCGCGGCTGTTACGAAACCCCCGGCGGCACCATCATGCTCAAGGCTCACCGCGCCATCGAGTCCATCACACTGGATCGTGAAGTGGCGCACCTGAAGGACGACCTGATGCCGCGCTATGCCAGCATGATCTACAACGGCTACTGGTGGAGCCCTGAGCGCAAGGCGCTGCAAACACTGATCGACCACACGCAAAGCTGCGTCAACGGCTGGGTGCGCGTCAAACTGTACAAGGGCAACGTGATCGTCGTCGGCCGCGATTCCAAGACCGATTCGCTGTTCGACCCGTCCATCGCCACCTTTGAAGACGACAAAGGCGCATATGACCAGAAAGACGCAGGCGGTTTCATTAAACTGAATGCCTTGCGTATGCGTATCGCGGCGAATCTGAAAAACCGGAAGTAAGTCTGGCAAGTTAAGGGAGGCGGCATGCTTCACGAACTGAGCGGTGACATTCTGTTAAGCGGCGCGAAAGCCATAGCCCAAGGTGTCGCGCCCAACGATGATTTCCATCAGGGTCTCGCGCTGCAACTGCGCGAGCGCATGCCTGCCATGTACAAGGACTTCCGCCACTATTGCCAGACGCAGCATCCCAAGTCCGGCGAGCTGTGGACATGGATGAGCGCCGATGGCCGTTACTTGGTCAACCTGTTCACTCAGGACGGCGCTTACACCCACGGCAGCAAGCCCGGACACGCCACGCTGCATCACATCAACCACAGCCTGCACGCGCTGCGCAATTTCGTGCAAAAAGAGAAAGTCGCCAGTCTGGCTTTGCCGCGTCTGGCTTGCGGTGTGGGCGGACTGAACTGGACGGAGGTAAAACCGTTGCTCGAAAATCATCTCGGCGATCTCGGCATTCCGGTGTATGTGTATAGCAATTATCAAAAAGGCGTAAAAGCCAACGAACCCAAGTAAGAGGAAAATCAGCATGTCAGACAAAATTGAAAACGTCAGCGTCGGCAAAAAAGCCAATGTATTCTTCGACGGCAAGTGCGTGTCGCACTCGGTGTTCTTCCCCGACGGCTCGCGCAAAACCGTGGGCGTGGTGCTGCCCAACAGCCAGCTCACGTTCAACGTCGGCGCGCCGGAGTTGATGGAGATCAGCGGCGGCACCTGCCAGGTGAAGATCGCCGGAGAGTCCGGCTTCAAGACTTACAACGAAGGCAGCAGCTTCAGCGTGGCCGCCAACGGCAGCTTTGATATTCATACCGGCGCGGATGCCGTGCATTACGTTTGCAGCTTCGGCTGATAGAAAAACCTCTCCCCGCAGATTACACGGATTACGCAAGATTAAAATCTGCGTGAATCTGCGAAATCTGCGGGCAAACAAGTTTTTTAGTTTTTTGGAGAACACCATGCCCTCTTTCGACATCGTTTCCGAAGTAGAAAAAACCGAAGTCAAGAACGCGGTCGAGCAGACCAACAAGGAAGTCAGCACGCGCTTCGATTTCAAGGGCTCGGATGCGCGCGTGGAGCAGGCGGAGCTGGTGCTCACGGTTCATGCCGACAACGAATTCCAGATGAATCAGGTACAGGAAATCCTTAACGGCAAACTGACCAAGCGCGGTGTCGATATCAAGTGTCTGGAAGTCAGCGACAAGATCGAAAAAGTCAGCGGCAACAAGGTCAAGCGCGCCTGCACCGTCAAGGTCGGCGTGGAAATCGAACTGGCGAAGAAGATCGTCAAACACATCAAGGACAGCAAGATGAAGGTGCAAGCCAGTATCCAGGGCGACACCGTGCGCGTGACCGGCAAGAACCGCGACGACCTGCAAGCCGCAATCGCCTTCGTCAAGAAGACGATCACCGACTTTCCGCTGCAATACCAGAACTTCCGCGATTGAAAACCTCTCTGCGTTTTTTCTGCCTGCCCTTGCTGGCGTTGTGTCTGACGCACACCGCCAGCGCCGACGAACTTTCCTATCCCGAACTCGTTATCGACGACATGAAGCATGTCGTCACTGCCCCCGCCCGCTGGGATGAGGCGGATTGGCGCAAGGTCGGCTGGACATCGCTTGCCGTGTTGGGCACCGCCGTGGTGATAGACCGCCCTTGGCGCGACGAGATGCGCCGACACACCGGCAGCGATCCCTTCATCCAAGTCGAACGTTTCGGCTCGCAGTACGCGCCCGTCGTACTGGGCGGGTTTTATTTGGCGGGTATAGCTGGCGATAACCAAAATGCCGTGGAAGTGGCACAAGACGGTCTGGCGGCCAGCATCATTGCCAGCGGCCTAGTTTCGACCACCATCAAGCTGACTGTCGGTCGCAGCCGTCCGCGCGACAACGTGGGGATCGCCCATTTCCGGCCGCTCAGCGATCCCAATGCTTCCTTCCCTTCCGGCCACACCACCGAAGCTTTCGCGCTGGCTTCGGTCATCTCAAGTCACTACGATGAAGCATGGGTAGGTTATACGGCCTATTCCGTCGCGGGACTGGTGGGTGTAGCCCGCACCTACCATGATGCGCACTTCGCGTCGGATGTGTTGCTGGGTGCGGTCATAGGCACGCTGGTCGGCAACAGTGTGGTGGCACATAACAAATCATTGCGCTCCAACAAGCTGTCCTTGCAGCCCGACTTATCCCCCGGACTCCTCGGTGTCCGTCTGGTTAGGAAATTTTGAAATGAAGTCGGTTCTCGTCACGCTCGCCCAAGGCAGCGAAGAGCTCGAAGCCGTTACTGTCATGGATATTTTGCGGCGAGCCGGCATTGAAGCCGTGTGCGCCAGTCTTGACGGGCAGCCGGTACGCGGCAGTCGCGGCACACGGCTGATTCCAGACCTGTCGCTGGATGAAGCGCTTACGCGCGATTTCGATATGGTGGTGTTGCCCGGCGGACAGCCCGGCAGCAACAACCTCAAGGCCGATGCGCGCATCATCAAGCTGGTGCAAGACATGGCAGCGCAAGGCCGTTACGTCTGCGCCATCTGCGCCGCGCCTGCGGTACTGGCAAAGGCGGGCTTGCTCGACGGCAAGCGCGCCACCAGCTTTCCCGGCTCGCTGGATGCCTTTCCCAAAGTTTTGCGCCAAATGCAGAACGTGGTCGAGGACGGCAAACTCATCACCTCGCGCGGACCCGGCACTGCCATGGATTTCGCGTTGACGCTGGTTGAAAGACTGGCCGGAACAGCAAAGCGCAACGAAGTCGAAACCGGTTTGGTACGCCGGATTTGACCAGATTATGCGGTTTGCAGGATCAATGGGTTAGCGCGCATACGGCAAAACACCTTCCCAACCCGGATTTTTTTGGTTAGGATGCCGCCCATTCCTGTTGTACTTCCAAGCGGCATCAGACCGCAACAAACTCTAATACCAAATATTTAATCCAACCAAATAGCGAGAACCCAACATGAGCGAACATATCCGTTATGTCACCGATGCCACTTTCACCGCCGAGGTATTGCAATCGCCGCTGCCCGTACTGGTTGATTACTGGGCCGAATGGTGCGGCCCCTGCCGCATGATTGCGCCGATTCTGGATGAAGTATCCAAGGAATACGCGGGCCGCCTGAGCGTCGCCAAGCTGAATGTCGATGAAAACCAGCAGACCCCGCAAAAGTACGGCGTGCGCGGCATCCCGACGCTGATGTTGTTCAAGAACGGTAACATCGAAGCGACCAAAGTCGGCGCATTATCCAAGTCGCAACTCACCGCGTTCATTGACAGCCATATTTGAACCCTTTAATCTCCCGCCCGTACCTGCGCTGTTTCGTCCTGAAACTCTCACAATCAAAACAAGCAAGTTAAAGACATTCACGGCAGTTCGGCGCGGGATTTTTCGCAACAACCTCCCAATATTAATCTGTCCCACTTCCCCGGCAACTCTCAATAACCTAGCGCAACCGCGCCCCATCCAAAATGCACTTATCTGACCTCAAGACCAAACACATCACCGAGCTGGTGGAAATGGCCACCACCAACCAAATCGACAATGCCAACCGCATGCGCAAGCAGGACTTGATCTTCGCGCTGCTGAAGAATCAGGCGAAAAAAGGCGAGAGCATTTTCGGCGAAGGCACGCTGGAAGTATTACCGGACGGCTTCGGCTTCCTGCGCTCGCCGGACACTTCCTATCTGGCCGGACCGGATGACATCTACGTCAGCCCCAGCCAGGTGCGCCGCTTCAACCTGCATACCGGCGATTCGATCGAGGGCGAGATTCGCACGCCTAAGGAAGGCGAGCGCTATGTGGCGCTGGTGAAGGTCGATAAAGTCAACGGCGAACCGCCGGAGAATGCCAAGAACAAAATTCTGTTCGAGAATCTGACACCGCTGTTCCCGACTGTGCACATGACGCTGGAGCGGGACATCCGTGCCGAGGAAAACATCACCGGACGCATCATCGACATCGTCGCGCCCATCGGCAAAGGCCAGCGCGGCTTGCTGGTCGCCTCGCCCAAGTCCGGCAAGACAGTCATGCTGCAACACATCGCCCACTCCATTTCGGCCAACAATCCCGATGCGATCCTGATCGTGTTGCTGATCGACGAGCGTCCCGAGGAAGTGACCGAGATGAGCCGCACCGTGCGCGGCGAAGTGGTTGCCTCCACTTTCGACGAACCGGCCACACGTCACGTGCAAGTCGCCGAGATGGTGCTGGAAAAGGCCAAGCGTCTGGTCGAACACAAAAAGGATGTGGTCATCCTGCTCGATTCCATCACCCGTCTGGCGCGCGCATACAACACCGTGATCCCTTCTTCCGGCAAGGTACTGACCGGCGGTGTGGATGCCAATGCCCTGCAACGCCCCAAACGCTTCTTCGGCGCGGCGCGCAACATCGAGGAGGGCGGCTCGCTCACCATCATCGCCACCGCGCTGGTGGATACCGGCAGCCGCATGGACGATGTGATCTACGAAGAATTCAAAGGCACGGGCAATATGGAAATCCATCTGGATCGCCGCATGGCCGAAAAGCGCATCTACCCGGCAATCAACGTCAACCGTTCCGGTACGCGCAAGGAAGAGTTGCTCATCAAGCAGGATCTGCTGCAACGCATCTGGTTGTTGCGCAAGCTGCTGTATCCGATGGATGAATTGGAAGCAATGGAGTTTCTGTTGGACAAGGTCAAGGCGACCAAGAACAACGCCGAGTTCTTCGACTCGATGCGCCGCTAAAAAGGGTTTGTCGAATCGAAGTGTTTATGTATAATGCGCGGCTCTGAAAATCCTGATTTCAGTGAAGGCTAACCTTCAGGTTATGCCGCAACTAAAAACCGCATCCAGCGAGGTCGTTATGTACGCAGTAATCAAAACCGGTGGCAAGCAATATCGCGTTGTCGAAGGTGAAACACTCAAGATCGAATCCATTGACGGCGACGTCGGCGGCGCGATTGTATTGGACAAAGTGCTGATGGTTGGCAATGGCGACACCGTCTCCGTTGGCAAGCCTCTGCTGAGCGGCGCTACCGTCAAGGCGACTATCATCGCCAACGGTCGCCACGACAAAGTGACCATCTTCAAGATGCGTCGTCGCAAGCACTACCAGAAGCATCAGGGACATCGTCAAAACTTTACTGAGATCCGCATCGACGGCATCTCGGCTTAATTCCGAAGGAGCTAGAACATGGCATCGAAAAAAGGCGGAGGCAGTACCAGTAACGGTCGCGACTCACACTCGAAACGACTGGGTGTCAAGAGCTACGGCGGCGAACTCATCAGCGCGGGCAGCATCATCGTGCGTCAGCGCGGCACCCAAGTTCACGCAGGCGACAACGTCGGCATGGGCAAGGATCACACCCTGTTCGCCAAGATCACCGGCAAGGTGGTGTTTGCGGTCAAGGGCGCTTTGAAGCGCAAGACAGTCAGCATCGTCGCAGCTTAAATCGCGCAAGCGGTTAAAATGAGCCCTATCGCAAGGTAGGGCTTTTTTATTTTCCGGTCGGATCACTATGAAGTTTATTGACGAATCAAAAATTGAAGTCATCGCGGGCAACGGCGGCAACGGCGCTGCCAGCTTTCGTCACGAAAAATATATCGAAAAAGGCGGACCGGATGGCGGCGACGGCGGACGCGGCGGCAGTGTATTCGCCGTGGCCGACCGCAACATCAACACACTGGTGGACTATCGCTTCGCGCGCATGCACCGCGCCAAGAACGGCGAATCAGGGCGCGGCGCGGACTGCTACGGCAAGGGCGCGGACGATATCATCCTGCGCATGCCGGTAGGCACGGTCATTACCGATGTCAACAGCGGGCAAATCATCGCCGACCTCACGCATGATGGCGAAAAGATTCAGCTCGCCAAGGGCGGTGCGGGCGGCTTGGGTAATTTGCATTTCAAATCCAGCACCAACCGCACGCCGCGCCAATGCACGCCGGGCGAAGAAGGCGAACGCCGCGAACTGCAATTGGAATTGAAAGTGCTGGCCGATGTCGGTTTGCTTGGCATGCCCAATGCAGGCAAATCAACCTTCATCCGCGCAGTGTCCGCCGCGCGCCCCAAAGTGGCCGATTATCCGTTCACCACACTGCACCCCAATCTGGGCGTGGTACGCGTCTCGGAAGAAAAGAGTTTTGTCATCGCCGATATTCCGGGATTGATCGAAGGTGCGGCAGAAGGGGCCGGACTGGGCCACCAGTTCCTGCGCCACTTGGCGCGCACCCGCCTGTTGCTGCATATCGTGGATCTCGCGCCGATGTACGAGGGTGTCGATCCGGTGCATGAAGCGCACGCCATCCTGAACGAACTGAAAAAGTACGACGAAGATTTGTACAACAAGCCGCGCTGGCTGGTGTTGAACAAACTGGACTTATTGCAAGACCGCGAAGAAAAGGTCGCTGCTTTCCTCAAGGAATTTGGCGACCACACGCGCTACTTCGCCATCTCCGCCATTAGCGGCGAAGGTTGCAAGGAATTGACCTACGCCATCATGGAGCACATCAACCAGATCGCAGCGCAAGAGCAGGATGCCATTGCTGAAAGTGCGCAAGAGACCGGAATAGAAATTTACGATCCGACAGCATGAATACCGTTCTAACCCAATCCAGACGCATCGTCGTCAAAGTCGGCAGTAGCTTGGTCACCAATCAGGGCACCGGACTGGATAAAGCCGCCATCGGCAATTGGGCGCAGCAAATCGCCCGCTTGCGTGCGCAAGGTTGCGAAGTGGTGCTGGTATCTTCCGGCGCGATTGCCGAGGGCATGCAGCGACTGGGTTGGAAACAACGCCCCAGCACCGTGCATGAACTGCAAGCCGCTGCCGCTGTCGGCCAGATGGGCTTGGTGCAGGTGTATGAAAGCTGCTTCCGCGAACACGCGATACATGCCGCGCAAGTGTTGCTGACCCACGCCGATCTCGCCGACCGCGAACGTTATCTCAACGCACGATCAACGCTGCGCACCCTGCTCAGCCTCGGCGTAATCCCTATCATCAACGAAAACGACACCGTGGTGACTGACGAAATCAAATTCGGCGACAACGACACGCTGGGCGCGCTAGTCGCCAATTTGGTCGAAGCCGACGCGTTCATCATTCTCACCGACCAGCCCGGCCTTTATACCGCCGACCCGCGCAAAGATTCCAGTGCCACGCTTATCAGCCAAGCGCAAGCGGGCGATGCCAATCTGGAATTGATGGCGGGCGGCGCAGGCAGCCACATCGGGCGCGGCGGCATGATTACCAAGGTGCTTGCCGCCAAACGCGCGGCGCGTAGCGGCGCACACACCGTCATCGCCTCCGGTCACGAACGTGAAGTGCTGCCGCGCCTGCTGCAAGGCGAATCCATAGGCACGCTGCTGACCGCCAGTTCGCTTGCGCTGGATGCACGCAAACAATGGCTGGCCGACCATTTGCAAGTCAGCGGAAAAATATCATTGGATGCAGGCGCTGTGCGAGTGTTGCGCCACGACGGCAAAAGCCTGCTACCCATAGGCGTAACCCAGGTCAGCGGCGAATTCCAGCGCGGCGCAGTCGTCGCGGTGCTCGACAATGAAGGCCATGACATTGCGCGCGGCTTGGTCAACTACAACGCCGACGAAGCACGGCGCATCGCAGGCAAAGCCAGCGGCGAAATCGAGAGCATTCTCGGTTACGTGGACGAACCGGAGTTGATTCATAGAGATAATTTGGTATTGCTGTAACACCTTCAACCTTCCGATAAAACCGCCATGATTGAATACATATTTTTCGAAGATACGCTGCGCGACAAATTCGTGGCATACGCCGAACAGCGCGGCGTGCCTTGCACCGCTACCAACGACAACATGGGGCTGATAGTGGCGATACCCGAGGACTTGGCGGACGAACTGGCGGACGAACTGGAAGCGTATTACGACACGCTGGAAGACGAGCAGGAAGACCTCAGCAAGGATGAAGGCGACCTGAAACGCCTTGCCGGGTTTCGCTTCAATTTGCCGGATGGGCAGTCGCGCATGTTGCCGTTACAGACAGACATTGCCAACCGTTTGCTGGCCAACTTCACATTGGCGGAAATTCAGGGATTGTTCGATGCGGTGGCGTATTGCACGCTGAATCCGAACGACGAGCATTTGTGCCACATACTCGCCGCGCAACAGAATCAGTAAAGCGATTTGCCGAAGCGTTCTGGGCGCGGAAGCCAATCATCCAGAATCGCGGCGGAAACCAGAATTCGCTCGGCCTTCCCTATCAATACCTGGCGCGGGATAAAGCCGATGTAACGCGAGTCGGCGCTGTTGTCGCGATTATCGCCCAGCATCAAATATTGATCGGCAGGAATGGCTACAGGGCCAAAATTCGAGGCCCTCATCAAATCCGGCAACCATTGAATGGTGCGCCGCTCTTCACCCAATCTCTCGGTAAGGTGCAAAACCGGTAGCGTCGAACCGCCGCCCATCGCTTCAGTTGCGGCATCCAGCAATTTGTATTCTGCCGCTTCGCCATTGATGAGCAGTTTCTTGTCGCGCATTTCAACCACATCGCCTGGCACAGCAACCAAACGTTTGATAAGTCTTTTCCCATCGGCAGGGGAAGTGAAGGTGACGATGTCGCCACGACGCGGATCGCCAAGATGGGCAAGTACGACATCGGTCAACGGCAACTTTAGATCGTATGCCAACCGATTTACATACACCACGTCACCTTCGAGCAGGCTGGGACGCATGGAGCCGGAGGGAATTGGATTCCAGTCGGCTACCGCCGTGCGAAAGACGGCGAATAACAGAATGAAAACGATGAACCCCCGGTTTTCACGCAACCATTTTTTCATGGAATGTTCCAGTCCGCCCAAGAGCGGGCTTAGTGGTGATGCCCGCCGTCGCCGTGCACATGCCCGTGCGTCAGCTCTTCGCCGGTAGCAGCGCGCACGCCGGTGACAGTGCCGGAGAACACCAGCGTTTTGCCGGCCAGCGGATGGTTGCCATCGACGGTAACTTCGTCGTCGGTGACTTCGGTGACGGTGTAGAGCATGAAATCTTCGTCGTCATCGCCTTCCGCGCCGCCTTCGAATTGCATGCCGACCGCCACATCCGCCGGGAACATGTTGCGCGGTTCGGCGCGCACCAGATCGTGTTCGTATTCGCCGAAGGCATCGTCCGGCTCCATGCTGACGGAGAATTTGTCGCCGACGGCTTTGCCGTGCAGCGCTTCTTCGACCAGCGGGAAAATACCGTCGTAGCCGCCGTGCAGGTAGCTGATGGGTTCGCTATTTTTTTCCAGCAGCGCGCCGCTGGCATCGGTCAGTTCATATACCAGCGAGACTACGGCGTTTTTTTCGATCTTCATTTCATTTCCTTTATCAATTTAAGAATTTCCTGCGGGTGTCCGTGAGCGTGGACACCGTACAAAACATGGCGCAACTTTCCCTGCTTGTCGATGACGAAAGTGGAGCGCTGAATGGCGAGTTTCCTGTGCCCGTCAACTTCTTTCTCATACAGCACGCCGTATTTCTTGCAAACGCGCCCTTCGGGATCGGCCAACAACAACACCGAAAGCCCGTATTGGTCGCGAAATGAGGCGTGGCTGATACAGTCGTCGCGGCTGATACCGACCACCCGCGTATCCAGTTTGGCGAATTCTTCTTCCAGATCGGAGAATTCGTTCGCTTCCATGGTGCAGCCCGGAGTGCCGTCTTTCGGATAAAAATACAGCACGACAATGCGCTTTCCCTGCTGCGCAACCAGCTTAAACACTTCCATGTCCGCATCCGGCAATTCAAAATGCGGCGCATCCATTCCAATATGCAACGCTACCGCTTGTGTTGGCATGGCTTCCTCCCAAGGGCGCATTCTATCCAAAATTCCGCCCAGCGAATGACGGAATTTTCTGTGCAAGGTCTTTCCATTGCCGACGACAGGGATATAATCCGCGCATGAAAAATACCTTACTCGGCGGACTGACTCCGCAACAATTCCTGCGCGGTTATTGGCAAAAAAAACCCTTGCTGATCCGCCAAGCGGTGCCCGGCTTCAAGGGCTTGCTCAATCCCCAACAGTTGATCGAACTGGCTTGCGACGAGAATGTGCAGGCGCGCATCGTCACGCAGCAGCGCGGCAAATTCACCTTGCAGCATTCGCCTTTTACCGCGAATGACTTTCAGCACTTCGGCAAAGCCAAGTGGTCGGTGCTGGTGCAGGGTGTCAACCATTTCCTGCAAACCGGAACCGACATAGTCAAGCTGTTCAACTTTATCCCGCATGCACGTCTCGACGACCTGATGGTGAGCTACGCGCCCAAGGGCGGCGGGGTTGGGCCGCACTTTGACGCTTACGACGTATTTCTGTTGCAAGGCACCGGGCATAGGCGCTGGCAGATTTCCACGCAAAAAGATCAAACGCTGATCGAGGGCGCACCGTTGCGCGTACTGAAAGATTTTCGCGTGGAACAGGAATGGGTGCTGGAAGCGGGCGATATGCTGTATCTGCCGCCACACTGCGCCCACAACGGCATCGCCGAAGACGACAACTGCATGACCTATTCCATCGGTTTCCGCACGCCGGCCTATCAGGAGCTGGCGGAGCAGTTCTTGGTTTATCTGCAAGACCGCATTTGCGTGAACGGAATGTATGCCGACCCGGATTTGAAACTGCAAAAACATCCTTCCGAGATCGGGCCGGACATGTTGCAGCAAGTCGCGCAAGCCATCCGCCAGGTGCGCTGGGACGATGAGGATGTTGCCAACTTCCTCGGCTGCTATTTGAGCGACCCCAAGCCGCATATCTTCTTCGATACTCCTGCCAGACCAATGAGCGAAGCGAAATTTGCACAAGCACTGCGAAAATCCGGCGTGGTGCTGGACAAGAAAACACAAATGCAATGCTTCGGCAGTACTGTATTCATCAACGGTGAAGACCACCCGCTGAGCAAGGCGGCTTACCGCACGCTGCGCGAACTGGCTGACACGCGCGCGCTGCCTGCCACCGACAAGCCGACACAAGCCGTCTTGGCGCTGCTTTACGAGTGGTATCTGGACGGCTATCTCGCGCCCGCTACAGCCGCAAAACAACGCTGACTATGAACGATGACGCACTGCAACATACCTTGTTTGACGGCGCGACCGATTACATCGCGGCGCTGGACGACGTGTGTGCATCGGCAAAACGCTCGCTGAATATCTTCGAAAATGATTTTTCCGATATGGGATTCAATTCCGAAGCGCGCTATGTTGTATTGCGCCGTTTTCTTCTGGGCAGCCCGAACAACCGCCTGCAATTGCTGGCGCACAACACGCAACACTTGGTTCGCTTTTGCCCTCGCATGATGATGCTGTTGCGCGAATTCAGCCACAGCATGGCAATTTTCCAAACCCCGTCGCACATGAAAAATGTGACCGATCCGTTCGCCGTAGCCGACAACGCAAATTACGTGCGCCGCTATCACTTTGACGACACGCGCGGCCTGCTCGCCAAAAACGACCCGGAGGGCGCGCGCCTGCTCAATGCGCGTTTTCAGGAAATGTGGCAATCCTCACACTCCGGCGCAACCGCCACAAAATTAGGGTTGTAACCCACTAGCTTTTCCTGTAGGACTTGCTAGAATGCCGCGCCTTTTGCAGTGGGAGGGTTGCTGCATAGGTATTGCTTTACTGACCCTCACTTAATGTTGTAGTTCTATTGAACGATAGGAAGAAACGAAATGAAACTCACTGCCCTGATTGCTGCCCTGTTTGCTCTGTCCCTGACCGCTTGCGGCCAAAAAGCTGCTGAAACTACTGCCGCACCGGTTGCTGCTCCTGCTGTTGAAGTTGCTGCCTCTGCACCTGCTGCTGCTTCCGCTGTTGAAGCTGCTTCCGCTCCTGCAGCTGCTGCACCTGCTGCCGCAAAGTAAGCTTTACCAGCTCAATAAAAAAGCCGACGCAAGTCGGCTTTTTTATTGTCTGCAATTCTCCTTGCCGCTACGCAATTTCGCGCCAGACCAATCCCTGCGCTTGTGTCGCCACCGCAATCCGCTCCGCAGCATCGCCCAGCACCGCACTCAAGGCTTCCACGGCCAGTTCTTCCAGATTGTTCTTGCGGCTCAAATGCGCCGCCACGATGTGCTGCAATTGGCGGTTATCCAGACGCGATAATATTGCTGCCGCCTGCCGGTTGCTCAGATGCCCGAAACGCCCGGACACACGCTGCTTGAGACTGTACGGATAACGCCCGTTTTGCAACATTTCCGCGTCGTGGTTGCATTCCAGAACCAGCGCATGACAACCGGACAGCACCGCTTCGATGTGCGGCGTGACATGTCCCGCATCGGTCAGCACGCCCAGTTTTCTTGCGCCGTTGCCGAACACATATTGCACTGGCTCTGCCGCATCGTGCGGAACGAGATAAGGTTGCACTTCGATGTCGCCGATAGAAAAAATATCGTGCGGATTAATCTCGCTAACCGCCAGTTTGTCGAACGCGGTTTTCTGCGAACGCAACGTGCCGTGGGTCATCCAGACGGGAATGTCGAATTTGCGCGAGAGTTTTGCTACGCCGGCAATGTGATCGCCGTGTTCGTGAGTAACCAGAATGCCGTCGAGCTGATCGGCTTGCAGTTGCAATCGTTCCAGGCGCAACAACGTCTCGCTCAGCGAAAACCCGCAATCCATCAGCAGCGTAGTCGCGCCAGCTTGAACCACCAACGCGTTGCCTTCACTGCCGCTGCCGAGCAGGGCAAAACGCATCACTGAGGACTATTTTTCCAGATTTTGAAACAAAGCATCGAGCACGCGTGCCGTCTCTTTGCCGCTCAGGCTGCCGCCTTCCTTCACCGTCACATCGGTCGTGCCGTTGGCTTCATGCACCAGCACTTGCACATCTTCCGACTTCTTTTCCTTGTCGGCGGCTTTCAGAAAATAGATGCCTTTGCTTCTGTCCATGTCGCCGACGGCGATGCGCGCGCGATCCATCGCCAGCCCCACTTTGCGCCAGCTGCGATCAAACGATTCGTTCAGCAGAATGAAGCGAACGCCGCCCACTTCCAGCAGCTTGGCCGCCGCAGCCGCATCGGCCATTGCCGGTGCTACGACCGGAGCGGACGCAGGTAGCCCGCTCACTTTTTCGCGCGAAAAATCGGAATATTTCGCCACTTGCGTGCCGTCGGCTGCCGGTATCGTGTAGCGCGGTTCGGTCGCCAGCACCATCATGTCCGGCGGCACTTCCAGCGGCGGCACTTCCTTCGCCCCGGCCTTGTAATCCACTTGCTTGCGCTCGAAGAAACTCCCGCATCCGGCCAGTAGCGAAATGGCGGCAAGCACCAGCATGATGTTCTTTGTATTCATTGTCGTTCCCATTAAATGACACCCGCCTGACGCATCGCCGCTTCCACTGCAGGTTGAAATCCTGCGGAGAGCGGAGTGAGCGGCAGGCGCAGATTATTTTTCATCTTGCCCATACGCGACACCGCCCACTTCACCGGAATCGGATTGGCTTCCACAAACAAATTCCGGTGCAAACCGAGCAAACGGAAATTGATCTCGCGCGCCTTGGCCACGTCACCGTTCAACGCGGCAGCGCACATTTCATGCATCAACTTCGGAGCCACATTGGCCGTCACCGAAATCGTGCCCACTGCACCCAGCAGCATCAGCGCCAGCGTGCTCGCATCGTCGCCACTGTAAACGGCAAAATCCTTGGGCGCGCGCTGCAACAAATCGCTGCCGCGCTCGATGCCGCCAGTCGCGTCCTTGATGCCGACGATGTTCCTGATCTGCGCCAGACGCAGCACGGTGTCGTTGCTCAAATCCGTACCGGTGCGACCCGGCACGTTGTACAAAATATGCGGCATATCCACCGCTTCGGCGATGGCTTTGAAATGCTGGTACAGGCCTTCCTGCGTCGGCTTGTTGTAATAAGGCACCACAGTGAGCGATGCATCTGCCCCGGCCTTCCTGGAGAAAGTCGACAGCTCGATCGCTTCTTTGGTGGAATTCGCGCCTGTTCCCGCGATGACGGGAATGCGCTTGGCGGCATGTTTTACCGCTTCGGAAATCAGCAACTCGTGCTCTTCCACATTCACGGTAGGGGATTCGCCGGTGGTGCCGACCACCACGATGGCATCCGTACCTTCGCTAATATGAAAATCGATCAACGCGCGGAAGGCCGCCAAATCCAGGCTGCCGTCCTCATGCATAGGCGTAACAATCGCTACGATACTTCCCTTAATCATGTTCATGCTCACTGCGCAAAAATAAGAGGCGCATTCTACCTCAATCATCTTGCCTTACGCGACAAGAGCCGCGCCGCTGTGAAATAATGCAGCCAATTGAAATCGACACGAATATGCCTTCACTCACCTTGTCCCACCTTCATCCCGGCGACACCGCAACCATCGTCTCCATCCATGCCGAAGAGGCGCTGCACCAGCGTTTGCTGGCGTTGGGCTTTCGCAGCGGCAAGCAGATTGAACTGATACGCCGCGCCAGTTTTTCCGGCCCGTTGCAGGTGCGCATAGGCACCACCGACATTCTGTTGCGGCGCAATGAAGCGGCGAAAATCACGGTGTGCCAGCCATGAAACGCATCGCATTATTGGGCATGCCCAACACCGGCAAATCCACGCTGTTCAACCGCATGACCGGCGGCGCGGCGCGCGTCGGCAACTGGCCGGGCATCACGGTGGATTTGCTCAGCGGCAAAATTTTGTTGGGTTCGGACATGGTGGAGATCATCGACCTGCCGGGCATCTACGACCTGCACGGTTTCTCCGACGACGAACAAGTGGTGCGCCATTTCCTGCACGACAACATTCCCGATCTGGCGCTGGTCATCCTCAACGCCACGCAGATCGAGCGCCAGATGAGTCTGCTGCTGCAACTCAGGCAGCTCAACATGAACATCGTGGTGCTGCTCAACATGTCCGATGAAGCCAGAAAATACGGCATCAGCATCGACAGCAAAAAAATGTCGGAGATGCTGGGCATGCCGATCTTCCAGCTCAGCGGCAAATACGGCACGGGTTATCAGGAGGCGCTGCAAGCCATTACCAAAGCCTTGCGCTATCCCACGCCCGGCATGGCGGAACAACTGCGCAGCCAACTGGAACAGGACGAGCATATCGAATCCGAAATGGCGCGCGTGCTGAAACATGCCGTGCAAGTTCCGGCGCAGTTGCCGGAAAATCTCACCGACAAACTCGACCGTTTCATGCTGCACCCGTGGCTGGGACTGCCGATTTTTTTCGGCATCATGTATCTGCTGTTCCAGGGCATCTTCCTGCTCGGCCAGCCGCTGCAAGGCTGGGTCGGTGCTGCGCTCGGCTGGTTGCGTGTGACCGCGCTTGATCCGGCCTGCGCAGGACTGCCCGTGTGGCTGCACGGCCTGCTGCTGGACGGCATCTACAACGGCGTAGCCACCGTCGCCGCCTTCGTACCCATCATCATCCTGTTCTTCCTGTTCATGGCCATGGTGGAGGACAGCGGCTACCTGTCGCGCGCCGCGTTTTTGATGGACGCGCTGATGGCCAGGATGGGGCTGGACGGGCGCGGCTTCGTCATGCTGCTGATGGGCTTCGGCTGCAACGTGCCCGCACTGATGGGCACACGCGTCATGCGCTCGCGCAGCCTGCGCCTGCTCACCATGCTGGTGATCCCGTTCTCGCTGTGCTCGGCACGCTTGCAGGTGTTCGTGTTCATCACCGCCGCACTGTTCTCACCCAAGGCCGCGCCGGTGGTGCTGTTCAGCCTGTACCTGTTCAGCTTCGCCGCCGCCATCCTCACCGCGCTGCTGTTCAAGAGCAAATTCCAGAACAACGAACCGTTCGTGCTGGAACTGCCGCCCTACCGTTTCCCCACCGCCCGGCAAATGCTGCTGCGCGGCTGGCTGGAAGTGCGCCACTTCCTGAGCCGCGCCACGCAATTCATCGTAGCCGGTGTGGTGCTGGTGTGGCTGCTCACCCATCTGCCGCCCTCCGCCGCCCCCGGCAGTGCGGACACACTGGCCGGCATGCTCGGAGACGTGTTTCATCCGCTGTTCGAGCCCATCGGCATCAACGATCAACTCATGATCGCCCTGCTCTTCGGCTTCATCGCTAAAGAGATCGTCATCGGCTCGCTGGCCGTAATTTACGGCTTGAGCGGGGACGCGTTGGGGCACGCGCTGGGACAACAACTGGACTGGGTGCAAGCCTACAGCTTCATGCTGTTCACCCTGATCTACACCCCCTGCCTGTCCGCCATCGCCACCCTGCACAACGAAGCGAAAGACCTGCGCTACACCCTGTTCGTCCTCGGCTGGTCGCTGGCGCTGGCGTGGGCGGTCAGTTTTGTGTTCTACCAAGGGGCGCGGGCACTGGGGTACTGATTTTCAAAACACAACTTGGCCGCAAGCAAGAAAACACGGCCATCTCCATCAAGTGCATGATGCGGATCGCCTATTGACGGGCATGTGCGTGGATGTTGCCGACTTGTCGGCTTTACATCCACGGCCTACTCCTTGCGGGTGCTTCACGCGATGCCGCAAAACCAAAACAAAGCGCCCCGGACCAGCCGGGGCGTTTTGTTTTATTTTTACTTCAAGATTATTGCTTCCAGGCTTGATCCAATAAAGCCTGAGCCTTTTCAAATTTGGCTTTGGCCTGATCCAGCTTGGCCTTGGAGGCATCCGCCGTTTTCTTGTCTTCGGCCAGTTTCTTCTGCGCTTCCGCCAAAACCTTTTCCGACTCGGCGACTTTTTTCAGATTGTCCTGATGCTCCGCTTCCACCTTGAGCATGGCTTCGCGTGCGTATTCGACACCCGCTTGCTGCGCCGAGACATCCTTGGCCAATACAGGCGACGACATCGAGGCCAACAAACCGATTACCAGCAACATTCTCAACATGGCATCTCCCTGGCGGAACGTGGATTTAGAACGACAGCTTCACACCGATATGCGGGCCGTTGTCCAGCACGCAAGGTGACTGGTTGGCGAGGTAGAACTTGGTGGTGCGGTAGCCGATGTAGGCTTGAGTCAACGCGGAGACCGCGTATTCGGCGCGCACCGCGCCCTGGTAATAACGCTCGGAATCGCCGAAGCTGATGATCTTGGGTGCATAGTGATATTCGCCGACAAACGCGAAGCGGCGATCCGCCGGAATTTCATAGCGCACTTGCGCGCCCAGCGCCACACCGGAAACCATCTTGCGGCTGGGCGCAATCTTGTTCAGCGAAGAAACCACGGCCTTGGCACCGACACCCAGCGACAGCCCGGGAAGAGAACCTTCCTCGTTCATCACCAGCAGCCCGGCTTCGCCCAGCAAACTGTTCGCGTCGTTGTACATGAACGAACCGAACAGTTCGGACTTGCCCGCAATGCCGCTGACCATGCTGTATTTGAACTGGGCAGCGCTATTGCTCAGATTGATATCCAGCGTATCGGCGACAGCCGCCGAACTGATAACACAAAGGGAAACAGCGACAAGACGACGCAACATAATCACTCCTTAATTTAATTTGGCGGAGGCGGTGAGATTCGAACTCACGGAGGACTCTCATCCTCGCTAGTTTTCAAGACTAGTGCCTTCAACCGCTCGGCCACACCTCCAAACAACTCCCGCATCCAAAGGATGCTGCCCTGCGACCGAAAAAAAACGGCTGGCGCAAGAACAATGCCGCGCATGATACCCGAAATCACCCCCGCACCAAAAGCCCGAAGCCACTCATTTCATCGCGGTTGCAACTTTTATCATGCTTCTGTAGTCTCACGCCCGTCGTGCGCATGCCGCACTATCTTTTTTTGGAGGAAGCAATGGCTTTTCAAACTCAAACCACGCAGATCGGCACGCTTGCCGTCGAGCAAAACAAAGTTCTGCGCAACACTTACATGATGCTGGCGCTGACCATGATCCCCACGGTCATCGGCGCATTCATCGGCATGACTATCAACTTCTCGTTCATGGCGGCCAGCCCCATCATGTCCTCCCTGATCATGTTCGCCGTGATGATGGGCATGCTGTTCGCCGTCACCGCGCTGCGCAACAGCGTGTGGGGCGTGGTCGCCCTGCTCGGCTTCACCTTCGTCGCGGGCGTAATGCTCGGCCCCATCCTGCAAGTCGCCCTGCACCTGAAGAACGGCGCGCAACTGGTCGGCATCGCCGCTGGCGGAACCAGCATCATCTTCTTCTCGCTGGCCACCATCGCCACCGTAACCAAGAAGGATTTCAGCTTCATGGGCAAGTTCCTGTTCATCGGCCTGATCCTGCTGGTGGTCGCTTCGCTGGCGAACATGTTCTTCCAGATTCCCGCGCTGTCGCTGACCATCTCGGCCATCGCCGTGATGATCTTCTCCGCCTACATCCTGTTCGACGTGAGCCGCATCGTCACCGGCGGCGAAACCAACTACGTGATGGCCACGCTGTCGCTGTATCTGGACATCTACAACCTGTTCATCAACCTGCTGCAACTGTTGATGGCATTCGCGGGCGAACGCGATTAAGCGCTGCACGCTCCAATAAAAAAGCGGCCAATTGGCCGCTTTTTTATTTACTGTGGGAGCCAGCTTGCTGGCGAATGCCATTCGCGGCTAAAGCCGCTCCTACAGGATTACACCAATTTCGGTTTTCTCTGTTCCGGCCTCAATCGCGGCGCAAGCACCACATCGCCGTCGTCCGCATCCAGCTCCTCGCCCTTGGCATTGGTCATCGGCTGCTCGTAATCGCTCCAGCCGCGCACGCCGGTTCTCAACGAAACCACATTACTGAAGCCCATCTTCAGCAACACATCCGCCGCCAGCACCGAACGTTTACCGGAACGACAGATGACCACGATTTCCTGCTCGCGGCTTGAAGCCAACTCCGGCACGGTCTCGTCGTAATCCCATTCGCACGACTGCTCCAGCACGCCGCGCGGCACGTTGATCGAGCCGGGGATGCGCAACAGATCGAACTCCGCCGCTTCGCGTATATCCAGCAACATGGGCTTGCTGCCCGCCGCCAGCGCACGGCTCAAATCCCACGGCATGATTTCTTTCACGCGGGTGAGCGCTTCGTTTATCAGATCGTCGTAGCGTTGCATCATTGGGCTCCAATTTTCGTTTCAATTCCGCCCGCATTTTACCCGAGCGGCGCGACTGTATTTTTCGTCTTCACCGCGCAATATTATTGGGCATCCTGATAGCCCTTGAGCTTGCGCCACAGCGAGCTGCGGTTGATGCCGAGCGCATTGGCGGCGGCGGTCTGGTTGCCGCCCAACTCGTTGAGCACCCAGCGGATATAGGTTTTTTCCTGCTGCTCCAGCGTCGGCATTGTTTCACCTTTGCCCGGCAGGGTGATGCCGCCTTGCTGGCGCATGTCTTCGGACAGATGCGCCAACTCGATGCGGTCGCCGGAGCTCACGGCGCAGCCGCGCGCGATGATGTTTTCCAGCTCGCGCACATTGCCGGGATAGTCGTAGCGCTGCAAGATTTCCAGCACGTCGGGCGCGATGTTGTTGAGCGTCTTCTTCATCTGCACCGCGTATTTCTGCAAGAAATATTGCGCCAGCAGCGGGATGTCGCCTTTGCGTTGCGCCAGCGGAGGAATGGCCAGCGTCACCACGTTGAGGCGGAAATATAAATCCTGGCGCAGCACGCCGCTGCGCACGGCTTCCGCAAGATCGTGATTGGTCGCCGCGATGACGCGAATATCAACTTTAACCGGCTGCGTTGCGCCCAAACGCAGCACTTCTTTTTCCTGAATAACGCGCAACAGTTTGACTTGCATCTCGGGCGACATCTCGGTCACTTCATCCAGAAACAGACTGCCGCCGGAAGCAGTTTCGATCAGGCCTTTCTTCTGCGAATGCGCGCCGGTGAAAGCATCTTTTTCGTGCCCGAACAATTCGTTCGCCAGCAAGTCCTTGCTGAACGCGCCGCAGTTCACCGCCACATACGGCCCGCTGTTGCGCGTGCTGTGCTGGTGCAGGTAACGCGCGAACAATTCCTTGCCCGTGCCGCTTTCGCCAACCACCAGCACGTTGCAATCGGTGGGCGCGATCTGCCGCGCCAGACTCAGCAGGCTCAGCATGCCATCATCCTGCGTGACGATTTTCACCTGATCCTGCAAAGCCTCGATCTGCTGTTTCAGGCTGCGATTTTCGTTGCGCAGGCGAATCTTTTCCATCGCCTCCGCCACCACTTTGCGCACCTCGTCCAGCCGGAACGGTTTGGTGATGTAATAGAACGCGCCTTGCTTCATCGCATCCACCGCAGTCTGCGCGCTGGCAAAGCC
This sequence comes from Sideroxydans sp., assembly GCA_028710605.1. GTDB lineage: Bacteria > Pseudomonadota > Gammaproteobacteria > Burkholderiales > Gallionellaceae > Sideroxyarcus. Next base: position 62,352 of record JAQTTU010000005.1, on the reverse strand, counting down.
GGTAATCATGATGACTTCGCTGTCGGGATGCAGTTCGCGGCAGGTCTTGAGCAAGCGCATGCCATCGACTTTTTCCATGCGCAGGTCGGTGAGCAGCAAATTGAATTCCTGCTTCTCCAGCAGCGTCAGCGCTTCCTCGCTGCTTTGCACGGCAGTCACCCGGTAACCGGCTTTGCTCATCACCCGCTCCAGATTGCGCAAGGCGACGGCCTCGTCATCAACGATGAGAATTGATCCCGCTTCAGTCATTTGGTTTTCCTGTTTGTTTCGCGGCCAGCGGCAGGCGGATGAAGAAGGTCGTGCCTTGTCCTTCGACGCTGCGCGCCGAGATGCAACCCCCATGTTCTTCGATAATTTGATACACGATGAACAGACCCAGCCCCATACCGTGGCCGACATCCTTGGTGGTGTAGAACGGATCGAAGATGCGTTCCAGACATTCCGCAGTCATGCCTGCGCCGCTGTCGCGCACGGTGATGTCCATCGTGTCGCCCTTCACCTCGCAATCGGCGGGAAAATCATCCGCATCGCCCGTGCCTCGCTGCCGCGCGGTAATGGCGATGCTGCCACTGCCGGACATGGCATCCAGCGCGTTCTGGATCAGATTCAGGAATACCTGTTGCATGCGCTGCCTGTCCGCATACAGGTTAAGACTTTCGGCGACATCCAGCGTGATCGCCACCTGGCCGGGCACGCCCGCTTTGAGGAAGCGCAGGGTCTGTTCCAGCATTGGCCGCAAAGGAAAAGTCTCGCGGCTGAAATGGCGTTCGCGCGCAAAATCCTGAAGCGAACTCACGATGTGGCGAGCGCGTTCGCATTGCTCGTCGATCTGCGCCAGCAACGTCTGCTGATAGGCCGGATCGGCATCATTCAACTCTTCCTGCAACAGCTGGCAGGACGACCAGATATTCGACAGCGGGTTGTTCAGCTCATGCGCCACGCCAGACAACAGCGTGCCCAACGATGCCAGCTTCTCCGAACGCAGCAGGTGTTTTTGCCGCACCTCCAGCTCTTTCAGCATCTGGTTAAAAGCCAGCGTGATCGAAACGATCTCCCTGTCTTGCGAGGGCAGCGTCAGCGTGTCGCGGCTGCCCGCCGAAATCGCCGCGACGTTGGCTTCCATCTGTTGCAACGGCTGCGCCACGCGGCGCGACAGCGCCTGGCCGAGCGCGATCATGAACAGCGCCAACCCGACCACGATGAACACCAGCGTGACGCGAAACGTGGCCAGCGAAGACTGCAATAACTGGCGTTCGGTCTGCACCAGCGTCTCGGTGATGGACACCAGCTCCTTGCCCGTGGCGCGCACTTGCTGTTCACGCGCAGAGCGTTGCAAGTCGCGTATCGGTGTTTCGGCATAGAGGGTGATTTGCTGGCGGTATTTGCCGGTCAGCGCGGCTAACTCATCGAGTTTTCCGGTGGAGTCCAGTTGCGCAAAGCCTGCGCGTCCGTCGCTCAACATGCCTTGCAGACGATTGATGTAGTCGGCGTTCTCGGCCAAATCCGCCGCCTGCGCATGCAAAAAATAATTGCGCTCGAAGCGGCGAATTTCCATCGCCGTTTCAAACAGCGCGGAAATGCGCTCGCTCAACAGGATGCGCGCCTCGACTCGTTTCAATGATTCGAAGGTAAACAGCGAGACCGCCAGAATCAATGCCGCCACCACCAGATAGGCGAATGTGATTTTTCGGCGCAATGAGGGAAGAAGAAGCACTGGGTCAGAAAAGTAAGAATTGGTTGCATTATGCAACAAGCACACCGCACTTCGCAACAATCCGAACTGCCGAGTTATTACGGTTAAATATCAATATGTTAAACGATAGATACCTATTGCCAGGTGTTGCATATTGCGGCGCAGCCAGTAAATCCACCCCAGCAAACCAAGCTGATTTGGTTGTTTATCAACACCTTAGCCAACCCGGCACGGATACTGCAAAGAATGGAGTCCCACACTCTGTTTTGATAAAAAATGAAAACTCTATCGCAACAACTGAAACGGGCAGCGAATGCGCTGGCATTCGCCAATGCGGGCAATTTGCATGCGTTAACCACAATGCTGGAAACGCCGAAATCCAAGGAATCGGAGATAGAAGCGTGCCCGGCACGCGATGAAGAGATCTCGCGTGCCGGGCACGCTCCCACCGCATCCTCTGCATCGCATCTCCAGCCGAATTTCTGAAAACTGAATATCGCCACCCGGACTAAAAAATGAAATCTGCATCAACTTCCTTGTCGTTTTTCAACCCGTTTACGATTTACACATCTGCGCATTTTTCCAGGCTCGCATCCACGTTCAAATTCGACTTGCTCGCGGGCATCACGGTTTCGCTGGTCGCCATTCCGCAATCGCTGGCCTACGCGCAACTGGCCGGTGTGCCCGCCTACTTCGGCTTGTATGCCGCGCTGATTCCCACCGTCATCGGCGCGGTGTTCGGCTCCTCGCGCCAACTCTCCACCGGCCCGGTCGCCATGACCTCGCTGCTGACTGCGGCCAGTGTCGCGCCGTTGGCCGCGCACGGAACGGAATGGTTTTACTCCTGCGTGATTCTACTGGCGCTGCTGTCCGGCCTGTTCCAGATTCTGTTCGGCGTACTGCGTGTCGGCGTGCTGCTCAACTTCCTGTCGCACCCGGTGCTGATGGGCTTCATCAATGCCGCCGCGCTGATTATCGGCCTGTCGCAACTGCCGACATTACTGGGCATTCCCGCGCCGCAGTCTTCACATTTTCTGCTCGACATCTGGCAAGTCGTCACGCATATCGACACGCTGCACGCGTGGTCGTTGGGGCTGGGCGCTTCGGCGATTGCGATGCTGCTGGCGCTGAAAAAATTTGCGCCGAAATTGCCCGGCGTGCTCATCACGGTTGTGCTGCTGACCTGGGTCAGTTACGCCATCGGCTTTGCCGAGATGGGCGGCAAAGTGGTCGGCGCAATTCCGCAGGGTTTGCCCAGCATCAGTATCCCGCCGCTGGATTGGAACGCGTCCATCTCGCTGCTGCCCGCCGCCTTTGTGATCGCGCTGATCAGCTTCATGGAAGCCATGTCCAGCGCCAAGGTGATCGCCATCAAGACACGCCAGCCCTGGGATGAAAACAAGGAACTGATCGGACAAGGCTTGGCCAAAGTGGCCGCCGCGTTCTGCCATTCCATGCCGGTCAGCGGATCGTTCTCGCGCTCGGCATTGAACCTGGCCTCGAATGCGAAGACGGGGTTGTCCTCGGTCATTTCCGCCTTGTTTGTGCTGCTGACTTTGCTGTTCCTGACCCCGCTGCTGTTTCACCTGCCCAAGCCGGTGCTGGCCGCGATCATCATGATGGCGGTCATCAGCCTCATCAATTTCCCCATCATCCGCAACGCATGGCGCGCCAACCGCGACGACGGCATCGCCTCCATTATTACTTTTGTTGCCACGCTGGCCTTCGCACCGAACATCCAGGACGGCATTCTGGTCGGTATCATCCTGTCGCTGTCGCTGCTGCTGTACCGCATGATGCGCCCGCATATCGCCCTGCTGGGCATGCATCAGGACGGCACACTGCGCGATGCGCAACGCCACAACTTGCCGCAATTGCACAACCGCTTGGCCGCGATGCGCTTCGACGGCGCGTTGCGTTTCGTCAACGTGTCTTACTTTGAAAACGCCATACTGAAACTGGAACGAGACAACCCCGAGGTCGATCACATCCTGATCAAATGCAGCGGCATCAACGAAATCGACGCGTCGGGCGTGGATATGCTGTCCAACTTGGTGAGCCGCTTCAAGAGCAGCGGCATCACCCTGTGCTTCAGCGGATTCAAAAAACAAACGCTGGACGTGATCGAAAGAACCGGGCTCAACGAAAAGATTGGCCGCGAGAATTTGTTTCCGACAGATCAGGCGGCGCTGGAGGCGCTGCAAGAGAATTTGTCGGTTTTGTAGGTCGGGCTTCAGCCCGACATGCCTGCCCTGAGCCTATCAAAGTGATCGGGCTAAAGCCCGACCTACATCTTCTCGAACAGCGCAATCGACTCCACATGCGATGTCTGCGGGAACATATTCATCACGCCCGCCGCTTTCAGCGTGTAGCCCTTGGCATGCACCAGCACTTCGGCATCGCGCGCCAAGGTTGACGGGCTGCACGAGACATACACGATGCGGCGCGGCGCAATTTCGTCGCTGATGGACCGCATCAATTCGATCGCGCCGTCGCGCGGCGGATCGACCAGCCACTTATCGAAGCGGCCAGCTTTCACCAAAGCGGCCTCATCCATCTCGAACAGATTCATCATCTGGAATGTGGTGTTGGCGGAAAGGCCGTTGGATTGCGCATTCTGCATGGCACGCTTCACCAGCGCATCGCTGCCTTCGATGCCCAGCACTTGCGCGCCGCTTCTCGCAATCGGCAGCGTAAAGTTGCCCAGACCGCAAAAGAAATCGGCGATGCGTTCATGCGCTTGCGGTGCGAGCAAACGCACGGCGCGGCTGACCATCAGGCGGTTCATGTCGCTGTTCACCTGGGTGAATTCGGTGGGCGCGAACGGCATGGTGATGGCGAACTCGGGCAGGCTGTAACTCAGTTGTGGCGCGTCCAGCGGATAGAACGGCTTCACCGTTTCCGGCCCTTTGGTTTGCGTCCAGAACTGCACCTGATGCTCGTCGGCGAACTGCTTGATATGCGCCACATCCGACGGCGTAAGCGCATCCAGAATGCGCAGCACCAGCACATCCACATGCTCGCCTACCGCCACTTCGATCTGCGGAATGATGTCGCGCTTGGTAAATTTTTCGTTCAGCTCGCCCAGCAGCGGCAACAGGCTGGCGATCTTGGGCGTGAGGATTTCGCAGTGCTGCATGTCGGCCACATATTTGCCGTTCTGCTCGCGGAAACCCACCAGCGTTTTTTCCTTCTTCAACACATGGCGCACCGACAAACGCGCACGCTGGCGGTACGCCCACGCCTGACCGTAGATCGGCGGCAGCATGACTTCCGGCTTGACCTTGCCGATGCGTTGCAAATTGTCTTCCAGCACGCGCTGCTTCACCGCCACCTGCGCGCGCGATTCCAGATGCTGCATCGAGCAGCCGCCGCACACGCCGAACACCGGACACTTGGGCTGCACGCGCATGAACGACTGCTTCAGAATTTTTTCGACTTTGGCCTGCTCGTAATTGTTTTTTTTGCGATACGAGGTATAAGTCACACGCTCGCCGGTCAGCGCGCCCTCGATGAAGATCACCTTGCCGTCCGCATGCGCGATGCCGCGCCCTTCGTGATCCAGCGATTCGATCGTTACTATGTGTTCAGTGTTTGCCATAATCCTAGAAACCGTGGTTGGACGAAGTGTAGTGCGCGTTCATCGCGGCGCAGGGCAAGGCGCGACGACGAGGAATGGTCATTCCATTCCAAGGAGGAGTAACGCCGCCATGCGTTGCGAGGGACGTGCAATACACTTCGTAGCGACTCACCTGATGGGTGAGCGTGAATAAATAACAAAATATTTTTATGTTCATTTCCTTGCGGCCTCAATGGAGCGGTCAACTGCGGTTTTTAGGATAATTTCCAACATCGTTAACACGCGCCCCAAGCGGGTTTGCGCCAATCCCCAACCAAACATCACGCCGGTTGCATTCGCCAGCATGTCGGCATATTCAAAGTAGCGGTAGCCCGTCATGCGCTGCAAATATTCGATGAGCACGCCCATCGCCACCAGCAACAACAGCAAGCGGAGACGCGCCTTGCCCGCGTAAATTTGGCAGAACCACAACGCGAGCAACGCGTAAGCCAACCCATGCTCCAGCTTGTCCGCAAAATTGAAGGTGAAAGGTTGCGGGGGCATCGGTGTCAGCGACAGAAAAAACACACCGGCAATCCCCAACCAGCCGCAGGCCAACCAGACTTTACGCAACATGCATCACACCTTCCATGCGGCCATATACTCCGCCCAATGCGCCTCGCTTGATTTGCTCAATGTGCTGCGCACCAGCTCGATTTCCTTGTCGTAACGCGCTTTGGTGAACTGCCCGCGCATCAGTTGGAAGCGCGCGAACACCAGCCAGGTGTTCACCACATCGGTCTCGCAGTAGTTGCGAATCTCCGCCAGCTTGCCCTGCTGGTACGCCTCCCACACTTTGCTGCCGTCCATGCCCAGTTTGCCGGGGAAGCCGATCAGCTTGGCCAGTTCGTCCAGCGGCGCGTTGGCGCGTCCGGTGTACATCGCCAGCAAGTCCATCAGGTCGAGGTGGCGCGAGTGATAGCGGCTGATGTAGTTGTTCCACTTGAAATCCTTGTCGTCCTCGCCCTGATCCCAGTAGCGCGGAGCAACAACACCGTGAATCAAGCCGCGATAATGCAACACCGGCAAATCGAATCCGCCGCCGTTCCACGACACGATTTGCGGCGTGAATTTTTCGATGCCATCGAAGAAGCGCTTGATGAGACTGCCTTCATCCTCGCCCATCTCGCCCAGCGTCCACACCTTGAAGTTATCGCCCTCGCGCAGCACGCACGAAATCGCCGCGACACGCTGCAAATGATGCGGCAGGAAATCGCTGCCGGTCTTCTGGCGACGCATCTGAAAAGCCATCTCCGCCACCTCGGCATCACTCACCGCGCCGTCCAGTTCGTACAGCGCGCGCAGCCCGGCGATGTCGGGAATGGTTTCAATATCGAAAACGAGTGTGGGATTCATGGCGGACTCAGCGTGCAAATCGGAAGCGGATATTACCAAACCGTTGCTAGAATGCCGCACGAAAATTACCCGGATAAAGCAAATGACAAGAATTCCTCACGCGGAGGCGCGGAGGCCGCGAAGAAAAGCGGGAGTGAAGTTTGTTTCTCCGCGACCTCCGCGCCTCCGCGTGCAATTCCTTTTTGCTTTCGGTTCGTCCGACTTGGTTTTTTAAGTATATGGAGCCTCGCCCGTGAAGATAATCAAACGCTTGTTACTCATCCCGCTGTCGTGGCTGGCCGCCATCATTTTCCTGATCGAAGAAGCCATCTGGGACTGGTCGGCCAAGCTCATGGCGCGCCTGGGCGCGGTGCGTCTGGTGCATGCCGTCGAGGCGCACATCACCACCTTGCCGCCGCGCTGGGCGCTGTTCACCTTCCTGCTGCCCAGCCTGATCCTCATCCCCGCCAAACTGCTCGGCCTGCACGCCATCGCCAGCGGCCACTGGTTCATCGGCAGCGTCATCTTCATCATCGCCAAGCTGCTCGGCGTGGCACTGTTCGCGCGCATCTTCAACCTCACCCGCCCGGCGCTGATGCAACTCGCCTGGTTCGTGCGCCTGTACAACTTCGTCATGTACTACCGCAACCGCATCCACGCCTACCTCGACAACTGGGCCGCCTACCAGCGCATCAAACAAAACATCAAAGCCCTGGTCGCGCGCTTCAAAGCGATGTTTAAACGCGAGGCGTGAAAATTCAAACGGCAAACATGATGGGAACGCCCGTCAATAGGCGATCCGCATCATCCGATGCATGGAGATGCCCGAATTTATTGGCTTGCGACGAAGGTGACTTTTGAATTTGCGTTGAGGTTCACTGCAACTTATTGGCAAGACAAAAAAACCATTATTTCGCTCAGACCGAACGGTAATTGGTTACTCGTCAGCAACGGCGCTATAGTGCGGCGCAATGAAAAAAGTGGCTGCTGCAAACTTCCTTTGATGAAAGGGGTGCTGAAATGGCAAAGAAAATTTTTCCGTTATCCAAAGTCTATCGCCTGCTCGAACCCGGCCCCGTGCTGCTGGTCACCACCTCCCACAAAGGCAAACCCAACATCATGACCATGTCGTGGCAGACGATGATGGAGTTTGAGCCGCCGCTGGTGGGGTGCGTGATTAGCGGGCGGAATTTCAGTTTTGAGGCGCTGACGAAGACCAAGGAATGCGTGCTGAATATTCCGACGCAGGAGCTGGCGAAGCAGGTGGTGGGCATTGGCAATTGTTCGGGCGGCAAGGTCGATAAGTTCAAGAAGTTCAAGCTGACGGCGCTGCCCGCAGCGCTGGTGGCCGCACCGCTGATCGCCGAGTGTTTCGCCAATCTCGAATGCAAGGTGGTGGATACGCGCATGGTGAACAAGTACAACTTCTTTGTGCTGGAAGTGGTGAAGGCGTGGCTTGATCCTGCACAGAAAAATCCGCGCACGCTGCATCATCAGGGCAAGGGTGTGTTCATGCTGGCGGGCGAGACGATCAAGTTGCCTTCCAAAATGTCTTGATGAAATTTCGCTATCTGGCTGCGTGGTTCGTGTTGCTGGCGGTCGCCATGGTCAACGGCGGTTTGCGCGATCTCACTTACGGCACGCAGATTTCCGAACCACTGGCGAACCAGATTTCCTGCGTCAGCGGCATCCTTTTATTTGCCGTGGTGATCCGCCAGTTCGTGCGCCGCTGGCCGCCCGCGTCGGCGCGCGAGGCGTGGTTCATCGGGCTGTTCTGGTTGGCGCTGACGGTGGCGTTCGAGTTTTTGTTTTTCCATTATGTCGGCGGGCGTTCGTGGGCTGAGTTGCTGGCGAATTACGACATTGTGCACGGGCGGCTATGGCCGTTGATTCTGCTGTGGGTGCTGGTTGCGCCGTATTTCTTTTACCGACTTTCCGGCAAACATTTGTAGGATGGGTTGAGCGCAGCGATACCCATCAATTTTCGGCAAACCATAAACGATGGGTATCGCTGCGCTCAACCCATCCTACATTCAATGAAGGCACGCCAAGCATGTCCAACATCACTAAAGAATCTTTAACCAAAATCCCCAACGGCGTATGGGTGTTGGGCTTTGTCAGTCTGTTGATGGATATCTCTTCGGAGATGATCCACAGTTTGTTGCCGCTGTTCATGGTGACGGTGCTGGGTGCGAGCGCGCTGGCGGTAGGTGTGATCGAGGGCATCGCGGAATCGACGGCGTTGCTGGTGAAGGTGTTCTCCGGCGCGTTGAGCGATTACCTGGGCAAGCGCAAAGGGTTGGCGCTGTTCGGCTATGCAATGGGCGCGCTGACCAAGCCGATGTTCGCCATCGCCTCGGGCATGGGCATGGTGTTGAGCGCGCGCTTTCTCGACCGCGTGGGCAAAGGTGTGCGCGGTGCGCCGCGCGATGCCTTGATCGCCGACATCACGCCTGCCGAGATTCGCGGTGCGGCATTTGGTTTGCGCCAATCGCTGGATACGGTGGGCGCGTTCCTCGGGCCGTTGCTGGGCGTGGGACTGATGCTGTTGTGGGCCAACGATTTTCGCGCGGTGTTTTGGGTGGCGGTGATTCCCGGTTTAATGGCGGTGGCGCTGCTGCTGTTCGGCGTGCACGAACCGGAAAGACAGGGAGAACACAAACCGACCAACCCGATCAGCCGCGCCAATCTGCAACGGCTGGGCGCGAGCTATTGGTGGGTGGTGGGAATCGGCGCGGTGTTCACCTTGGCGCGTTTCAGCGAAGCCTTCCTCGTGCTGCGCGCCGCGCAGGGCGGCATCGCCGTGGCGCTGGTGCCGCTGGTGATGGTGGCGATGAACGTGATCTACGCCGCCTCGGCCTACCCCTTCGGCAAACTCTCGGACAGCATGAGCCACACCAAATTATTGGTGCTGGGACTGGTGGTATTAATCGCTGCCGACTTGGTGCTGGCGAGCGGCGACCATTGGACCACAGTGCTGTTCGGCGTGGCGTTGTGGGGCGTGCACATGGGGCTCACGCAAGGCCTGTTGGCGCGCATGGTGGCCGATGCAACCCCGTCAGATTTGCGCGGCACGGCGTATGGATTCTTTAATTTGATGAGCGGACTGGCGATGCTGGTAGCCAGCGTGTTGGCGGGGTTGTTGTGGGACAAACTCGGCGCGGCGTTTACGTTTTATGCGGGGGCGGGGTTTTGTGTGGTGGCGGGGATGGCGTTGGCTGCCAGGCCTGCGGGTGCGCGGTGAACCAACCATTTACTCCCTTCTCCCGCAGGCGGGACTGCGGAAGGGTCGCTGCGCAGCAGCGGGGCACCCACCGGCGTACCCCTTGCGGGTAGAAGGGCTGGGGATGAGGGTCTGTGCGTTGCAACAAAATTGGTTATTACTCAACGCCCCTCACCCTAACCCTCTCCCGCCTGCGGGAGAGGGAACTTGTTCCGCAATAACTCACATCACCGCATACCGTTTCTTCGCTGCCACCGCGTTCACGATGTAGCCGCGTGTCTCCTCATACGGCAGTTTGGTGCGCAGCGCGTCGTACACTTCATCGGGACGCATTGAGTTGATCTTGTCGATTGCTTCGGTCTGCCGCTCGCTGCTTTTCTTGGCGCTGCTGAAAGCGCGGAACACGTTGCCGGGGCCGGTGTTGTAGGCGGCGATGGCGCAGTATTCGCGCGACACGGCGTTGTCGATATTGTGCAGCGGGCTGTCGTTGAGCAACACGCCCAAATAGGCCGCGCCCAGCTCGATGTTGTTGTCGGCATCGAACAGAAATTCCTTGCTCGGCATCACATCCTCGCCGCGCGCTTTGCGATAGGCCTCACGTCCGCCGCTGGATGGCACGAGCTGCATCATGCCGTAGGCGGGCACGCTGGACACGGCATAGGGATTGAACGAACTTTCGATCTTGATGATGGCGTAGATCAGGCTGCGGCTGACTTGCGTGGCATCCGACTCTTTGCGCACCGTGGCGGCATACTGCAGCGCGCGTTTGTCGAGGTGCGAGTTAATCATGTTCATCTCGACATACAGCACGTTCTTCTTGCTGCCGTTGGCATCAATGGTGCGGCGCTTCAATTGGTTGCCCACCAGATAATCGGCGTAATGCTCGACATCCTCGCGTGTCTTCAGCACCGTGTTGTTTTGGTCCACCACCAGCTCTTGCAGGTAGGGCTTGCCGGTCAGCGCGATTTCCTTATCGGAAAACAAATCGACCGAACCGGGGTCGTCCGGGGTGAGCAACGCGACCACCGCCGCGTTGCGCAACTTATCCTGCGCCTTTTCTTCATCCAGATGCTCGATCAAAATCGTGCCTGCATCGTAATCCACCACCACTCGGTTCTTGTAATTCTCGGTGTATTTCACGTAGCGCGTGCGGCTGGGCAAGGTATTCGATTCGCGCTTGCCCCACTTCGCCCCGCTCTCTTTCTGCACGTTGCCCATCAGGCGGTCATATTCCGCCTTGGCTTTTTTGAAGTCGGCGAGGATGAGTTCGGGGTTGTATTTGTACTGGTTGACGCGATGCTCGACCGTGCTCTTGAGCGCCGCCTTCGGATCATGCGCCAGCGCGATCTGCATGACTTGTTGCGTGGTGCAAGCGGGCAGGCACAGCGCTCCGGCGGTGAGGGTTAGCAGCAGAAATTTTTTGTTCATTTGCTTATCTCTCCTAAGCGCCATGCCGGACTTACTCCCTTCTCCCGTAGGCGGGAGAAGGGCTGGGGATGAGGGTCTATGCGATGCAACAAAACTCGCAGTTTCTCAACGCCCCTCACCCTACCCCTCTCCCGCCTGCGGGAGAGGGAATAGATGTGTGCAGATCGCCTATTGACGGGCATCTCCACGAGGGTCGCCTCGTTACTTCCCTTCCAACTCCTCCCAGCGCGCCATCACTTGCAACAACTCCGCTTCGATTTCTCCCGCGCGTTGCTGCAATTGTTTGGCGTGTGATGGATTGTCACGAAACAGTGCGCCGCTGCCGAGCGCGGCGGTGATTTCTTCCTGTTCGCGTTCCAGTGCTTCGATGCGTTGCGGAATTTCGTCCAGTTCTTTTTGTTCCTTGAAGCTGAGCTTGGCAGAAGTTTTCGGTTTGCTCGTTTCAACTTTGGCAGCGGGCTTGGCGGGCATGACAACAGCGGCTTTCTTGCTGGCCTCGAATTTCTTCACGCGCACCCAATCCTCGTAACCGCCCACGTATTCCATCAGCTTGCCGTCGCCTTCAAAGGCGATGACTTGCGTCACCACGTTGTCGAGGAAAGCGCGGTCATGGCTGACCAGGAACAATGTGCCGTCGTATTGCGCCAGCAATTCTTCCAGCAGTTCCAGCGTTTCGATGTCGAGGTCGTTGGTCGGTTCGTCCAGCACCAGCACATTGGAAGGCCGCGTGAACAGGCGCGCCAGCAGCAGGCGGTTGCGCTCGCCACCGCTCAGCGATTTCACCGGCGAACGCGCGCGTTCCGGCGCGAACAGGAAATCGCCGAGGTAGCTGATGACGTGTTTCTTTGCGCCGCCAATCTCGACAAAATCCGAGCCCTGGCTGATGGTGTCGGCCAGCGTGGCGTTGTCGTCGAGCTGCGCGCGCAGTTGGTCGAAATAGGCCACGCTGATTTTTGTGCCCAGCTTTACCGTGCCGCTGTCCGGCGCGAGTTCGCCCAGAATGATTTTCAGCAACGTGCTCTTGCCCGCACCGTTGGGACCCAACAAACCGATCTTGTCGCCGCGCTGGATGCGGCAGGAAAAATTGTCCACCACTTTGCGCGTGCCGAAGGTCTTGCTCACATTCTCCAGTTCCGCCACCAGCTTGCCCGAGCGTTCGCCTGCGTCCAGGTTCATCTCGACCTTGCCCTGCTTCTCGCGCCGCGCCGCGCGTTCCAGACGCAACGCTTCCAAGCGCAGCACGCGGCCTTCGTTGCGTGTGCGCCGCGCTTTCACACCCTGGCGAATCCATACCTCTTCCTGCGCCAGCACTTTGTCGAACTTGGCGTTGACCACCGCTTCATCCGCCAGATTGCGTTCCTTGATCTTCAGGTAGGCGGCGAAGTTGCCGGGGAAGCTGCCCAAATTTCCTCTATCCAGTTCGACGATGCGCGTGGCCACATTATCGAGGAAACGCCGGTCGTGCGTGACGAACAACACGCTGCCGCGAAAATCCTTGAGCAGACCTTCCAGCCATTCGATGGAAGAAAAATCCAGATGGTTGGTCGGCTCATCCAAAATCAATACTTCCGGCTCGGCCACCAGCGCCTGCGCCAGCGCCACACGCTTGCGCACACCGCCCGAAAGCGAACCCACCAGCGCATCCGCATCCAGTTCCAGCCGCTGGATCGCGGTCTCGATGCGCGCCTGCATCGCCCAGCCGTTTTGCGCTTCCAGCGCGGTTTGCAGCGGCTGCATGGCAGCCAGCAGCGTGTCGTAATCGGCATCCGGCTCGCCCAGCTGATGCGACAGGTGATGGTAGTCGGTGATGATCTGATGCAACTCGCCCAGCCCGCGCGCCACTTCGTCGAACACGGTGGCACTGGCATCCAGCACCGGCTCCTGACTCACATAGCAAATGCGCGTGGCGGGTTGCCGCCACAGCGTGCCGTCGTCCAAGTGCGCCACCCCGGCCAGCACTTTGAGCAGGCTGGATTTGCCGCCACCGTTGCGCCCGATGAGGCCGACGCGCTCGCCCTCGTCGAGCTGGAAATTCACTTCATGCAGCAGCGCGACGTGACCGAAAGCGAGAGAAGCTTTGTCTAAAATGATGTACGGCATTAACGGGTCTTTTCTTCCTGCGGTAGCGACGATTGATAAATGAGCGAGAACCCGGCGGCGATCAAACCCATGGCAAGGTAACCGCACGCGGTGGTGAATTGAACCAGCAGCAGATGGGTGTTGTGATCGGTGATGCCGGATTCAAAAAACTGGAACACGAACAACAGCGCCGCCAGCACATTTCCCGCCAACAGCAGGCGGTGGCCGATGTTAAATCCGTTGCCTTCCGGCTTGCCTTGCGGCGGCAGTGAACGGCGAAAATACACCACCAGATAAATCGCAAACATCAGCAGCAATGCGCCCACCAGGCGGGCGGGAACGCTGCCTTCCGCTGTCTGAGCGCCCAGCAGTTCCAGCAACGTGCGCCCCGTCTCGACCACCCAGCCCTGCACCACCATTTGCACCAGGAAGAACCATGCCGCGAACAAATTTGTATTCGGAAATTTCATTTCGAGCCTTTCTTAATATCTGCTTTCACGTTGCGGGAGCACGACCTGCATCAAGTTTTGACACGGACACGTTTTTACCAAGCTCCACACCAGCGGGGGCGGGATTTTACGTTAGAATGCGCGCCGCTGCCCCGGTAGTTAAATGGATATAACAAGCCCCTCCTAAGGGTTAGTTACCGGTTCGATTCCGGTCTGGGGTACCAATCCGAATACGCATAATCAATTACATCGTCATTCCCGCGAAGGCGGGAATCCAGCAAAACAATCATCCGCGAAGCGGACAAAACCCTTGTGTTGACCCGCTTCGCGGCGATTTTTATTCAACTGGATTCCCGCCTTCGCGGGAATGACGGTAATGATTGATTTGCTTGAATCAAACCACCGCCACGCGCGGCGCGCCTTGCCGCATCACACCGACCGCCGCCGCCTGCGCGAATCCCGCTTCGCGAAAACACGCCAGCACTTCGTCGGCATGTTCCGGCGCAACCGCGACCAGCAAGCCGCCGCTGGTTTGCGGGTCGGCCAACAGTTTGTGTTGCCATACCTGGATGTCGAACGCGCAATCCACTTCGTGGCCGTAGCTCACCAAGTTGCGCCCCACCGCGCCGGGCACGATGTCTTGCTGCACCAAGGGCAAGGCTTCCGACAACACGGGCACGTTGGCGAATTTCACTTCTGCGCCCAAGCCCGAGCCTCGGCACATTTCCAGCAGATGCCCGAACAGGCCGAAGCCGGTCACATCGGTCAGCGCGTGCACGCCATTCATCGCGGCCAGCGCGCTGCCGACTTTGTTCAGTTGCGTGGTGGTGGCAATCAGTTGCGCGTAGCCTGCGTCGGACAAAATTTCTTTTTTCAGCGCCGCCGCCAGCACACCCACGCCCAGCCCTTTGCCGAGGATCAGCACATCGCCCGCTTGCGCCGCGCTGTTCTTTTTCAACTGGTCGGGATGTACCACGCCCAGCGCCACCAGGCCGTAGATCGGCTCTTGCGAGTCGATGGAATGTCCGCCCGCCAGCGGGATGCCCGCATCGCGGCACACGGATTCGCCGCCCTGCAAAATCTTGCGAATGGTTTCCGGCGATAGTTTGTCGATAGGCATGCCGACGATAGCCAGCGCCATGATGGGCGTGCCGCCCATGGCATATACGTCGGAGATGGCGTTGGTGGCCGCGATGCGCCCGAAATCGAACGGGTCATCCACGATGGGCATGAAAAAATCGGTGGTGGCGATGATCGCCTGCTGCTCGTTGAGGCGATACACCGCCGCATCGTCGCTGGTTTCCGTGCCCACCAGCAGATCGGGGAAGGGCAATTTCTGTTGCGCTTCGCCGAGGATTTGTTGCAGCATCGCCGGTGCAATTTTGCAGCCGCATCCGCCACCGTGCGACAATCGGGTCAATTTCACTTCGTTCATTCTTTCTCCAATATTAAAGCCCCAGTTCAGCCCGCAGATTACGCAGATTTACGCAGATTATCTGAGGATAATTGACGAGTTGTTCCTCACCCGAAAGGTGTAAAAATTCACTGAGGTTTGTTGTTTTTTTAATCGGCGTTAATCTGTGTAATCTGCGGGCAAAACGCTTTTAGGATTTTTCAATGTTATTCAGAACCGCGAACCTATCACAACTTGGCGAATTCGACGAAATCATCGACGCGCGCACACCCGCCGAATTCGCCGACGACCACATCCCCGGCGCGATCAATTGCCCGGTGTTATCGGACGCGGAGCGCGTCACCGTGGGTACGCTGTACAAGCAGGTGTCGCCGTTCGAGGCGCGCAAAGTGGGCGCGGCGCTGGTGGCGAAGAACATCGCGCACCACATCGAAACGCGCTTCGCCGCGCACCCGAAATCGTGGCGACCGCTGATCTATTGCTGGCGCGGCGGACAACGCAGCGGCGCGATGAGCATCATCCTCGCGCAAGTGGGCTGGGCGGCGCACAAACTGGAAGGCGGCTACAAGGCGTATCGCCGCCACGTACTGGACCAGCTCGATGCCCTGCCCGAAAAATTCACCTACCGCGTGATCTGCGGCCCGACCGGTTCGGGCAAAAGCCGCCTGCTCGCCGCACTCGCCGCCAACGGCGCGCAAGTGCTCGACCTCGAAGGGCTGGCGCAACATCGCGGCTCGGTGCTGGGCGGCTTGCCGCTGCAAGACCAACCTTCGCAAAAATGGTTCGACACCTCGCTGGTGCAAGCGCTGCAAAATTTTGATGCGAGCAAGACCGTATATGTGGAAGCGGAAAGCAACAAGATAGGCCGCCTCACCCTGCCCGCTGCGTTGGTCGAAACCATGCACGCCAGCGACTGCGTGCTGCTGGACACCACAACGGAGGCGCGCATCGAATTGCTGCTGGAAGACTACCGCCACCTCATAGACAACCCCGAACTGCTTATCGAAAAACTGCAAGTGCTGCTGCCGTTCCACGGCCACAAACAACTGGAACACTGGAGCGACCTGATCCAGGCCGAAGACTTCGGCGCGCTGGTGCGCGAACTGCTGGAAATACACTACGACCCCAGCTACCTGCGCGCGCTGGGCAAACACTTCGCCAAGCTGGAACAGGCCAAGCGCGTGGCGTTGAGTGATTTGTCGGAAGAGGCGTTGCTGAAAGTGGCGCGGGATTTGTAGGTCGGTTTTCCCCGCAGGGGTTCTCGTACCCTCTGGGTGCAACCCGACAGTCGGGCTAAAGCCCGACCTAAGATAATCGATTGCCAAAACCGGAAAATTATTAGGTGTGGAAAGTGAATTGGATGAAAAGCTACGAACCTAGACCAAGCACGTTATTTCTATGATAAATGTACTCTCGTGAACATTAGCCACATTTCTCCCTATGTACAGTTCTGAGTTGGAAATTGATTTAGAAAATCCACGCACGCTATTCAAATATCGCGCGTTCGACCATAGGGCTATGCAGTCTCTCATTGACAACAAAATCTGGTTGGCAATTCCAGAGAGCTTCAACGATCCCTTCGACTGTCGGTTTTACATTGATAGATTGCATAGTGACGAGGAGTTGCTGAACCATCTGAATTTTTGTGCCGAAAATAGAGGTGACACTAAACGGTACACGCTAGAGGACATCCCACAAGAGCGCCCGCACTTCGAAAATATACTTACCGAACTTGAAAACGGTGTGCAAAATGCGGGGGCTTTTTGCTTGTCTGCTACACCCTTTGAGCCGCTTATGTGGGCTCATTACGCCGATGGACATCGTGGGTTCTGCATCGAGTATGAGCGAAGGCAAGATAATGATCTTCGTGCAGGCAGCTGTCTAAGAGTTTCATACGATGAGCCAATATTACCTACCTTTCGCGGGCTTGATTTTTTCAGTAATGGAAAGGAAATACTCATGAATATTTTCAAGTACAAGTCCAAGAGTTGGAGTTACGAGAAAGAATGGCGTTTTCTTCGCATGTGGAAAACTTCGCCAGACACAGAAGTTCGAAGCTATCGACTAAACGCACGTATCTTATCAATATCTTTTGGCCTGCGGATGCCACGACGCGATGCCCTGACAGTGATCAGAGTTCTCCGCTACTGCACAGGAATTGAGTTCTATCAAATGTCCGCAGTCCCAGAACAGCTTGCTTTAACGGCAGTCCCATTCGAATTCTCCGAGGAAGAGCTTGATATATAGTTCCGCGAACAATTTTGGGCACGTTTTCAGTAACCAGCGTGGGCACACCCAAAGAGTGCGAGAACCTCTTCGAGGCAAAAACGTGCCCACCACACACTTTCTCAAACCACACCTTACCCGCAAGCCAATAAACACGGCCATCTCCGCGATGTGCATGAGCTAGATCGCCTATCGACGCGCCTTCGCAAGCAGTTGAGTTTTGAAAATCAGCTACTGACCGGCACTCTCGCCGTCACCGCGCACAGCATTTCGTAGCTGATGGTTCCGGCGGCACTTGCCACGTCATCCACCGGCAAACCGTCACCCCACAGCACCACGCGGCTGCCGGGTTGTGCGTCGGGGATGTTGCTCAAATCCACGGCCAGCATGTCCATCGACACGCGCCCCAGGGTGCGCGTGCGTTGGCCGTTGACCAGGATCGGCGTGCCGCTCGGGGCGTGGCGCGGGTAGCCGTCGGCGTAGCCGCAGGCGACGGTGCCGATGCGCATGTTGTGGTCGGCGCGGAAGAGTGCGCCGTAGCCGATGCCGTCTCCGGCGCGCAGTTCACGCACGCTGATGAGTTGGCTGCTCAGGGTTTCCACGGCTTGCAGGCCAAGTTGTTGTGCGCTGCTGTCGGCGAACGGCGAGCTGCCGTAGAGCATGATGCCGGGGCGCACCCAGTCACCGTGCGCGGCGGGGTAACGCAGGATGGCGGCGGAGTTGGCCAGCGAACGCGGCAGGTGATAGGGGGCGGCGAGCTGATTGAATACTTGCAGTTGCGCGGCGATGCCTGCCGCTTCGTCCGCCGTGGCGAAGTGGGTCATCAGCGTGATGTCGCGCACGGCGCGGTGCGTTTTGAGGCGCTCCATCGCGGCGGGGAATTCGGCGGGGGTGAAGCCGAGGCGGTTCATGCCGCTGTTGATTTTGAGCCACACCGAGAGGCCGTTCTTGCGCGGGTAAGCATCCAGCCACGCCAGTTGTTGCTGGCTGTGAATGACGGTGGTCAGTTGATATTCGGCGAGCAGCGGCACTTCATCCTGCGAGAAAAATCCTTCCAGCAGCAAAATGGTTTGGCGGAAGCCCGCGTCGCGCAAGGTGATGGCATCGCGCACGTCGAGCAGGGCAAAACCTTCCGCGCCGTTGAGCGCTTGCGCCACGCGCAGCAGGCCGTGACCGTAAGCGTTGGCCTTGACCACCGCCATCACGCGCGCAGTCGTGGCGCGGCGCACGGCGCGCAGGTTGTTGGTTAAAGCGGAAAGGTCGATATGGGCGTGGATGGGGCGGGACATTGGAATTTAGCGTTCTTTCTTTTGTTCGTATGACAAGGGCACGTTTCAGCAATCGGGTTGAAATCGCATTTTGCGACATCAAGTGGCATTCGCTCCGTTCCTTCCCCTTCAAGGGGAAGGTTAGGATGGGGATGGGGGCTATTACAATAGCCTAACCCCATCCCCACCCCTGCCCTCCCCTTGAAAGGGAGGGAGTTCGCCACTCACGTTTGATCCGAATAAATAATTCATAGTGGCGAGATAAAGATTTCCTCGTACCCGCTGGAATGATAGCAGCCCCCATATTTTCATGTTATAAAACGCCGTCCATAAATCATACCAATAACGTGAAACGCGGCTTCTACACTATCCTCGCAGCGCAATTTTTCTCAGCGCTTGCCGACAATGCCCTGCTGTTCGCCGCCATCGCTTTGTTGAAACAAGTCCACGCGCCCGCCTGGCATACGCCGGTGCTGCAACAAGCGTTCATCGTTTCGTTCATTCTGCTTGCTCCTTTCGTCGGTGCGTTTGCCGATTCGCTGCCCAAAGGGCGCGTGATGTTCATCAGCAACGGCATCAAGATGGCGGGCTGTCTCGCCATGCTGGCGGGCATCAATCCGCTGCTGGCTTACGGTCTGGCGGGTTTCGGCGCGGCGGCGTATTCGCCCGCGAAATACGGCATCCTCACCGAATTTCTGCCGCCGGATAAACTGGTGTGGGCGAATAGCTGGATGGAAGGTCTGACGGTTGCCGCCATCATTTTCGGCGCGGTGGTCGGCGGCGTGCTCATCACGCCGAGTATCGCCCATTCCGTGCTGCAACAACTGCAAGTCCCCGCTCAGGTCACTCCGGCCGAACTGGCGATCTTTGTCATTTTCTTCATCTATCTGCTGGCGGCAATTTTCAATCTCTATATTCCGCTGGTCGCCATCGAACACAAACCGCTCAGCCGCAACCCGGCTTTTCTGGTCAAGGATTTTGCGCACTGCTTCCGGCTACTGTGGAAAGATCCGCTGGGGCAAGTGTCGCTGGCCGTCACCACTTTATTCTGGGGCGCGGGCGCGACCTTGCGCTTGCTGGTGCTGGCGTGGGCCGCCGTGGCGCTGCATTACAGCATAGGCGATGCGGCCAAACTCACCGCGTGGGTCGCGGTCGGCATCGCGCTCGGTTCGATTCTCGCCGCGCGCTTCGTCAAACTGGAACATGCGGTGAACGTCATCCCGGTCGGCATCGCCATGGGGCTGGTGGTGCTGATGATGATTCCGGTATCCAGCCCGCTGTTGGCCATCGTGCTGCTGATTACCATAGGCGCGCTGGGCGGCTTTTTCGTGGTGCCGATGAACGCGCTGCTGCAGCATCGCGGCCATTTGCTGATGGGCGCGGGACGCTCTATCGCCGTGCAAAATTTCAACGAGAACATCAGCATCTTCCTCATGCTGGGACTGTACGCGCTGATGGAAAAACTCGACTTTTCGGTCAACGCCATCATCCTCGTGTTCGGCATGTTGATGGCGGGCATCATGAGCCTGCTGTACAAAAAACACGGGCACGATCAGGATAGCGGCAAAATTTAACCGTCCCCAAGGAGCACAGCATGATCCATCGCAACCTCACTCTCCTCTGCACCATTCTACTGCTGGGCGCTTGCAGCCCGAGCGACGACAAAGCGCCGCCGCCCAAACTTTTTGCGGATCAACGCGAAGCACTCGACCAAGCCAAAACCATAGCGGCCGAACAGCAAAAAGCGCTCGAACAGCAACAGAAAGAAATCGAGAAGCAGACGCAGTAAAGCGTTACTGGAGAAAACTCTCCGTCGGCGCGTAAGCCAAGCCAAACGCATCGGCCACCGCGCGGTAGCTGATCTTTCCTTCCACGATATTTAGCCCGCAACGCAAGGGCGCGCTGTCGCGCAGTGCCTGTTGCCAGCCTTTGTCGGCCAGTTGCAGCACATAGGGAAAGGTGGCGTTGGTGAGCGCAAAAGTGGAAGTGCGCGGCACGCCGCCCGGCATGTTGGCCACCGCGTAATGCACGATGCCGTCCACCGTATAGACCGGATCCTGATGCGTGGTCGGACGCGTGGTTTCCACGCAACCGCCCTGATCCACCGCCACATCCACGATGACCGCACCTTCGCGCATGGTTTGCAAATCCGCGCGCTGAATCAGTCTGGGCGCGGTTGCGCCCGTGATCAGCACGCCGCCGATAACGAGGTCGGCGCTGGCGAGTTGCTCCAGCAGGTTGAGACGATTGGAATACAGCGTCTGCACGTTGGCGGGCAACACTTCGCCGAGATGGCGCAAACGCTCCAGCGACACATCCAGCAGCGTGACCGCCGCGCCCAGTCCCGCCGCCATGCGCGCGGCATTGCTGCCCACCACACCCGCGCCGAGAATGACCACATGCGCCGGAGCCACGCCGGGCACGCCGCCCAGCAGCACGCCGCGCCCGCCATATTGTTTCTCCAGATATTTCGCGCCCTCCTGCACCGCCATGCGTCCGGCAATTTCCGACATCGGCGTAAGCAGCGGCAAATCGCCCCGGGGCAGTTGCACGGTTTCGTAGGCGATGCAGGTCGCGCCGGAAGCCAGATGCGCCTCGGTCAATTCGCGGTCGGCCGCAAAATGGAAATAGGTAAAGATGGTTTGACCGGCACGCATGCGCGGCCATTCGACGCGAATCGGTTCTTTGACCTTGACGATCAACTCGGCAAGTTTCCAAACGCTATCCGCGTCCGCCGCGATGTTCGCCCCGGCCTGCACATACTGCGCATCGCTGATACCGCTGCCCAGCCCGGCACCCGTTTCCACCCACACTTCATGTCCGGCCGCGACTAGCGCGGCCGCACCCGCCGGTACCAAAGCTACACGATTTTCATTCGGCTTGATCTCTTTCGGAATTCCGATTTTCATGTGCGTCCTTTAAAAAACAAAACACGGCTTGCCCGCAGATTACACAGATTAAACAGATTAAAACCAAAAACAGAATGCACACATTGGTTTTGCCTTTAATCTGCGTGAATCTGCGTAATCTGCGGGCAAAAAAGTTTTTGACTTTAAAACTTGCGATTACTGCGCTTGAGGTTCAAGAAATCCGCCCGCGCGGAAAGTCAGCACCAGCGTGTCGCGGTGGCCGCCTTCTGCGGTGGGTTGGATCGGCGTGGATTCGTGGATGACTTTCTGGTCGTCCAGCAACAGCAGCGTCCACTTTTCAGTCAGCGTAAAACGTTGCCCGTGCCGACCGTTGAATTCAAAGATGCGGCTCTCGCCGCCGCGAATATTTTCGCGTCCGGCAAACAGGATGGCGACGAAATCCGTGCCGTCGCGGTGCGCGCCTTCCGGTGTCGGTCGGCCGATGCCGTGGCTGGTGTCGATGCGGAACTGGTGCGCTTCCACATACCACGGGCGTTCGCCTTTAACGCTGGAACAAACTTGCGCGACGGACAATATCAATTTTTCCAGCACGGGTTGCGCCACGATTTCCGCTTTCATCGGCTCGAACAATCGCAGCATGCCGCCGTGCAGCGCGTTGTATTCCAGCGGCTGGTAATGCGCGCGATGCGCCGCTTGCGTCAATGTATTGCCGTTCACGATAAAACTGGCATGCCTGCGGCGACGGTAATGGCCGCCGTCCTTGAGAAAATTGTCCGGCGGCAGATCGTCCCAATCCGCTTTCAACGCATCCAGCGCGGACAGCGGGAAACCCAGAAAAGTAGCCAGCCCGGACGGGCTCAACACGCCGAAACCGTGGCTCTTCACGGCATCGGCAAGATGCGATGGATCGTTGTAGGTGGGGGCGAGGTGGGCGATTGTCATAGCTGGTTTTCCATCGAGTAAATCCAAATGGGGCATGTGCAAGCCCCTTCACAAATAGAGGTCGGCATAGTAGCGATACCGGCCAAACAAGAAAAGCAAAAGACCGTTCTGGAGTGAATTTCCGGGCGATTCGCGGCCGGATTCAGCCCGAAACCAGCGATTTATTCAAAAATGAAAGCAATTATTTGCCTCATCTGCGCGCGCGAGGTATATCCTGTCAGGCAAGTGACTGAAAATATCGGGTAATGGGAATCAATTTTGAAAGCAATTCTGCAATATCTAAAGACTCACGGTGAGCGTCTCGACACCGAAATCGCCGAAGCGGTAGGGCTTCCGCTCACCAAGGTGCGCGCGCAACTTGACGACCTCGCTGCACAGCGCGAGATCATGGTGTGCCATTCAACACGCTTTGAAAAAGGCAAAAAGATCGAAGGCATGAAATGCCGTCTGGCCGGATTCATCCCGCCCGCCGCACCGGGACGCAAATCGAAATCGCAGTTGAAGTTGTCCTAGCTCCCCCCTCTCTCTGGCCACCTCTAAAAATTCAAAGTTCTAAGCAAGACAAGGCGCGAACAAAAAATTGCGACGCAGCATATGATGGATATGTAAGGAGTAATTTTTTGTGAGCAACGCAGTATTGCGACGAAATTTGGATTTTTAGAGGTGGCCAAACGCCATGGCGCGCCGCAACCATTACCACGTCTATGTAATCGAACTGTCGAAAGACGTGCTGTACGAAACCAAGTTCAAGAAGTGCAACCCGCAATACCGGACTGGCAAACCCTGCGTTTACGTGGGCATGACCGGGCTTGACCCCGACCTGCGCTTCGACAAACACAAGGCGGGCATCCAGTCCAACCGTTACGTCAAACAATACGGCCTGCATTTGCTGCCCGACCTGTACGAAGCGTTCAACCCGATGAGCTACGACGAAGCGCGCGACAAGGAAGTGGAAGTGGGCATTGATCTGCGCGAGGCGGGGTTCGGGGTGTGGCAGGCTTGAGATCACAAATTGTGATTTAAGAAAAACAGAAAAAACGTTTGCCCGCAGATTACACAGATTAACGCAGATTTTTTTTTGAAACTTCAGTGCCTCAGTTCGCCCATGATGTGGCGCGACTATCATTTGATTTCCTGTTGTTTAATCTGCGTGAATCTGTGTAATCTGCGGGCAACGCTTTTTTTATCATTACCAACCTCATGTCCCCCATCATCACCGCCACCCATCTGGTCAAACACTATCCCGGCGTACTCGCCGTCGCGGGCATAGACCTCGCCATTCCGCAAGGCATCTGCTTCGGCCTGCTCGGCCCCAACGGCGCGGGCAAGACCACCACGATCGAGATGCTGGAAGGTATCCTGCAACAGAGCAGCGGCACGGTGTTGTACAAAGGCGAGCCGCTGGGCGCGCGCTACCGCGAGGAAGTGGGCATTCAGTTTCAGCACACAGCGTTGCAGGAATTTTTGACGGTGCGCGAAACGCTGGAATTATTTGAACGGCTGTATCACCACACGCTGCCCATCCCCGAATTGATTGAACTGTGTTCGCTGGCGGATATTCTGGAACGCGACACGCGCAAACTTTCCGGCGGTCAGCGCCAGCGTTTGCTGCTGGCGCTGGCGCTAATCAACGATCCCGAATTAATCTTTCTGGATGAACCCACCACCGGCCTCGACCCGCAGGCGCGGCGCAACTTCTGGGACTTGATCAAACTGGTCAAGTCGCGCAACAAGACCATCGTGCTGACCACGCACTACATGGAAGAAGCGTATGCGCTGTGCGACGAAATCGCCATCATGGATAAAGGCCGCATCGTCGCGCAAGGCACGCCGGAACATTTGCTGGCGGAACATTTCGGCGATGTGGTGTTGCAGATTCCCGCCGCCGATGGCGAAAACAAATTAACCGAACTGGGACTGAATGCGATGCCAGCCGGAGAGCTGATTGAGATTAGAACCAATCGTCTGCACGACACGCTGCAACTGTTGATAAACAACGGAGTCAATCTGGATCGTTTGCGCATTCGCGCGTGGACGCTGGAAGATTTGTTCATCAACGTGACCGGAAAAAAACTCAACCCATGAACCGTAAAAACAATTTGCCACAGAGGACACAGAGATCACAGAGAATACCGATTGTCTTCACCAAGCGTGCGTTTCACATCTTTCTGACGATTTCGCCGAACGTTGGCAACAGCCGTCGTTCTCTGTGTCCTCTGTGATCTCTGTGGCTAAAATTAAGGTTTGAAATGAAAAAATTCCTCGCAGTTCTGCACGCCCGCAACATGGAATTCCTGCGCGACCGTTCCGCGCTGGCGTGGAATCTCGCCATGCCGTTTATGCTGGTGATCGGGTTGGCGTTCACCTTTTCCAGCGGCAATAAAGCGCTGTACAAGATCGGCCTTATCGGCGGCATCGAAAAATTGCACGCCGTTGCACCCGCACTGCAAGCGACACAGCACCTGCAATTCATCCCCTACGACGATCTGAATCTCGCCATCGGCAAAGTGGAACACCACCAGATGGACATGCTGCTCGACGTGAGCGGCGCGCCGAAATATTGGGTGAATTCCAGCTCGCCCAACGGCTATCTGTTGGAGCGCATCGTGTGGGGCACGGAAGGGAAAAACTTCGAGCGGCAACTGGTGCAGGGCGCGGAAATCCGTTACGTCGATTGGTTCCTGCCCGGCATCCTCGGCATGAACATGATGTTCGCCTGCCTGTTCGGCGTGGGTTTCGTGATCGTGCGCTACCGCAAGAATGGTTTTCTCAAGCGCCTGAAAGCCACACCGCTGGGCGCGTTCCAGTTCCTGTTCGCGCAACTGATCTCGCGCCTGCTGCTGATCATGGTCATCACCACCATCGTCTATTCCGGCTGCAACCTGTTCATCGAATTCAACATGCAAGGCTCGTACTGGACGCTGCTGCTGGTCACCACGCTGGGCGCAATGAGCATGATCGCCATCGGCCTGCTCATCGCCGCGCGCACCGCCAGCGAAGAACTGGCGGGCGGTCTGCTCAACCTGCTGACTTGGCCGATGATGCTGTTATCGGGCGCGTGGTTCTCGCTGGAAGGCGCGCAAATCTGGGTGCAAAAACTCTCGCTGATCTTCCCGCTAACCCACATGATCTCCGCCGCCCGCGCCATCATGAACGAAGGCGCAACGCTATCGCAGGTGATGCCGCACGTGCTGGTGCTGTCGCTGATGAGCGTGATATTTATTGCGGTTGGGGCGTATGTGTTTAAGTGGGAGTGAGTGCGGAGAAATAGTGCTGGCGAGCCGCTCAGATGATTTTGATTATTAGCGCAGAGCTTGGTGACAATGCTTGCGAATATGTCATTTCCGACATACACTCAACCTCGTGAACAAACAGCGCAAACCGTTGGCATGGCTACATGGCGAAGTCAAAACGCCACCCTTTTCTGCCGAGGCAAGAATTGAAGCGGGCGTTTTATTGCGACACCTGCAAGAGGGCATCAAGGTATCGCTACCGCATTCAAGACCGATGTCCAGTATTGGTCGCGGATGTCACGAATTGAGAATCCCGGACGAAAATCGCACTTGGCGCATCGTGTATTACGTTGACTCGGAAGCCATCGTAATTCTTGAAGTGTTCGCAAAAACCACCAACCAAACGCCGCAGTCGGTCATCGACATTTGCAAGGCGCGACTGAAACACTACAAATCAATTTAGCAGGAGGATAAACACCATGAAGACCAGCAAATTAGAACGCCTCCAAGCCGAAGGTTGGAGTGTTGGCAATGCGGAAGATTTTTTGCAATTAAGCGATGAAGAAGCGCGACTTGTCGCACTCAAACTCTCGCTCGTCAGCGCGGTAAAAAAATCACGCATCAAACGAAAACTCTCGCAAATCGACCTCGCGCAACGCATGAAATCCAGCCAATCGCGCATTGCGAAAATTGAGGCTGGCGATCCGTCCGTGTCGCTGGATTTGATCGTGCGCGCGCTCATCGCCAGCGGCGCAACAACGCGCGATATTCAGGTGGCTTTTACGAAGGAGTAGCCGTGTTGCGCAGTGATCGCGCCATCCACATCAACACCGAAATCATGTGTGCCTTCGTGCGACCACCTCAAAACTGGAGGAAAGAAGCGGCCTGACCCACATTACTTTGCCCTATTACATGAGCCCCCCTACATGAATACCGTGCTTGCAAATGCAGTTCAATCAATTCAAATTGGAATCGAGGATTTCCAGTCGAACGATCCACGTAGAGCGCTATCCGCAATTCGAAACATAACTGCGGGGATACTGCTTCTCTTTAAGGAAAAACTGCGCGAACTATCTCCTGATGGTTCTGACGAGATTCTAATTAAGCAAAGAATTCAACCAGAATTCGACGCGAGCGGAAATGTTGTGTTTCGAGGTGATGGGAAAAAGACTGTTGATGTCGCTCAGATTGAGGAGCGATTCACTTCTCTCAATATTCAAACTGATTGGAAACGATTTAAAAAAGTTGTCGCAATCAGAAACGATATTGAACACTACTGCACAACCGAATCCGCTGACCGATTAAAGGAACTATTAGCGGACTCATTCATCATTATCAGTAATTTCGTATCAAGTCAGCTTGGATATAAACCAGTAATTTTGCTTGGCGAAGACACGTGGAACGCACTTCTTGAAGTAGCTGAGGTGTACCAACGTGAGCTAGATGAGTGTAAGAATGCAACAGATGCTATCGACTGGAATAGTGATGCCATGTCTGCCATGGCTTGCTATCTACGTTGCTCAAAGTGCCACTCGGCATTAGTAAAGCCAATTGCCCCCGAAACAAAGCCATACCAGTCAATTGAATTTTCGTGCTCGTCTTGTGGGCATGTTAATTTCTTAGACGAGATGGCTGAAGAGGCTCTTGGCGAGTGCTTCGATTATGAAATCTATTCAGCCGTAAAGGATGGAGGCGATTCTCCGATTGGTACCTGCCCTGAGTGTGACCAAGAAACGTTCATTATTCAAGAAGACTTATGCGCAGCCTGTGGTGGATGTCTTTCATATTACGAATGTGCCTGTTGTCACGAAGCTCTTGGATCAGACGATCAGAATTATGGTGGGCTATGTGGTTATCACTATCATTTAGCAATGAAAGATGATTAGAGCGATCTAAACCTGTAGAACCGCATTGATATTGGCTTTCCAACACACCGCCCGAAGATGCCCGTCAATACTGGCTCTTCAGGCAATGCCTCGCACATCAAGCATTGGCGCGGCTTGCGAGTTGCAAGCGCGCCCTGATATGCGCCAGCAGATGGTTGGGATGCAGCACGGCCAGTGTCGGCAGTTCGATGCCGTCGAGGGTGTTCTTGGCGACCAGTCCCAGTTCGGTTTCGCCTTCGACCACCAGGCGGCGGTTGAAGAACAGAGTGTCCGGGTCTTCCTTGCGGGTAGCGAGCAGGTAGAAGTCGTGCGCGGTGGCGCTGAGTGCCAGGTCGGGCGCTTTGCCTTGTGCGGCGGTGGCGGAGAAACCGCTGGCGCTGATGGTGAAGTGCAGGCGCAATCCGGCATCGGTGACGTGGATGGCGATGCGTTTGCCATACAGCGCTTCGAGGTCGCCGTGGCGGATGACATCGGCCAGCACCAGATCGAGCACGCGGCTGAACACGAACGACGGCGGCCACGCGGGCAGGCGTTCGATCAAACGGCTCAACGGGCGCGGAATTGTGAATGCTTTCTGGTTCATGCTGCCTCCTTTGATTGTTCGATACCCGAAACGCCGTGCCAGTAACCGTCGCAGGGTGCATCGAATAGATACGGCTTGAGTGCGGATTGTGCCTCGGCGGCGCCGATTGCGCCATCCAGCATTTTCCTGAACGTCGCGACCACTTCCCCGGTGTGTTCCGGTTGCGGGCTGATGCGCACGATGTCCACTCCGAGTTGTTGCATGTCTGCCAACTCGGCGATCAGGTTGTGAATGCTGGCGGACTGGGTCTGCGTGCCGTTCAGCGCGAGGAAGGGCTGGCCTTCGCGCGTGTTGAGCGTGATGCCGCCTGGGTGTTCCATACACTTGAATCGGCAGTCGTCCTTGGGCAGGTTGTAACGGCGCGCGGTGAAGCAGCGCGACGAAAATGCCAGCGGCAGGCGGCCATACACGAACACTTCGGTTTCCATGTTGGCGGGCTTTTGCGCCAGCAATTGCTGCAACAGCGTGCGCGATTGTTCGACCGGCATCACCCAGCGCTTGGCGCCCTGCTCCGCCAGAATCTCCAGCGTTGCGCCGTTGTACATATTGAGATGCGGTCCCGCCACGAAGGGCCGTCCGGCGGACAGGCGCACCGCGCCCATATCGTTGGCTTCGATGGCGAAGCGCGCATTGTTGGCAATACGGCGCATCGCCTTGAGGTCGGATTCGGATTCGACCAGCGCCTGTGTCGAAAGCACGACTTCCTTGCCTGCGGCGGCCAGTTGCCCGGCCACTTCCAGCCAGTCGTCGAGATTCATTTCGTGGCGGCGCGAACACACCACTTCGCCCAGATAAACGATGTCCACCGGCCAGCTCGCGGCCTGCGCATAGAAGTCGCGCACGGCTTCGCGCGGCCAGTAGTAGAGGATGGGACCCAAAGAAATTTTCATAACTGCACCTCGGGGAACCCGTCATTCCGGCGCAGGCCGGAATCCAGTTCAACGAAAAAAAACCGCCGCGAAGCGGTGGACAAAACCCAAAGGCATGTTGAATAAATGCGCTGGATTCCGGCCTGCGCCGGAATGACGGAATTGAAAGTTATAGATGTTCTCATCATGAGTTCGCGCCTTATTTCCACGGGCGGTAATACGCGCCCAAGGTATGTTGCTGGCCTTCGGAAAGTTTGCCCAGTTGCGCCATCCAGGCCGGTGACACGGCATAGTTGGCCGCATCGCGTTTGGCGGAATCAATCGCGGCACGCCAGACACGGGTGACTTGTTCAACATAAGCAGGGCTGCGTTGGCGGCCTTCGATCTTGATGGCAGCAATCCCCATGCGCAGCATGTCGGGCAGCATTTCCAGCGTGTTGAGGCTGGTCGGTTCTTCCAGCGCGTAATAGGTTTCATCCTGCACGGTGAAGCGGCCTTTGCACAACGTGGGATAGCCCGCGTTCTCGTCCGCACCGTAGCGATCGAGCAGCACGCCGTTCAGGCGCGACTCCAATCCTTTCGGTGTCTGCTTCCAGCTCACCGCCTTGGCCGGAGAACACACCCCGGCGGTATTAGGCGATTCGCCGGTGGCGTAGGACGACAGCACGCAGCGCCCTTCCACCATCACGCACAAGCCGCCGAAACCGAACAGCTCGATTTCGACCGGCGTATTTTTGATGACCATTTCCACCTGCGCCAGCGACAGCACGCGCGGCAGCACGGCACGCTGGATACCGAAATGTTCGTGGTAGAAATTGATCGCTTCGTAATTGGTGGCCGAGCCTTGCACGGAAAGGTGCAGGCGCAAATTGGGGTAAGTGCGGCTGGCGTAGCGCATCAGGCCGAGGTCGGCCAGGATCAGCGCATCCACGCCCAGTTCCGCCGCATCGTCCACCGCTTTTTGCCAGGTATTCCACAGCGTGGTTTGCGGAAAAGTATTCAGCGCCAGCAACACTTTGCAACCGCGCCCGCGCGCATACGCGATGCCTTTTTTGGCGGCTTCCATGTCGAAATTCAATCCGGCGAAAGCGCGCGCGTTGGTGACGTTGCGGAATCCCAAATACACGCAGTCGGCTCCGTTATCCACGGCGGCCTTGAGCGCGGGCAGACTGCCTGCGGGGCAGACCAGTTCAAGCGACATAGTGCAACTCCATCCTATTCTTAAATTTTGTATTTATCTTAAAACCTCAGTTCAGCCCGCAGATTACACAGATTAACGCCGATTAAACAACAGGCAATCTCAGTTCATTGCCATACCGTTCGAGTGAAATATCCCTCGATAATCAGCCTCTGATAATCTGCGTGAATCTGTGTAATCTGCGGGCAAACAAGGTTCTTGGGTTTGTTGTTTATGCAATTTCTTTGCTGTGTCTTCCCGCCACCACTTCCCGGTAAAAGCGGCTGGTATTCTTCCCGCTTTTCTTCGCCAGATACATCGCCTCATCCGCCTGTTTGACCAGCCGGTCTGGATCAATATCGTTATCGGGGAAAATCGAGATGCCGATGCTGGCTCCCACCTGCACCCGATTCCCCATCAAGTCGAACGGCTCCGACAGCGAGGCGATAATTTTACCCGCCACATGCTCCGCATTTTCAGCCGATTCGATATTGTCGAGCACCAGAATGAACTCGTCGCCGCCCACCCGCGCCACCACGTCTGAAACCCGCAAGGATTCTTTCAGCCGCTCGGCGACCTCCTTCAACAGCAGGTCACCCGCGTCGTGCCCCAAGGTGTCGTTGATGATTTTGAATCCGTCCAGATCGAGAAACAGCACCGACAGCTTGAGGTTGTTGCGCTTGGCCAAGGCCACGGAATGATCGAGCATGTCCAGAAACAACGCGCGGTTGGGCAGGTCGGTCAGGTAATCGTAATGCGCCAGATGCGCGATTCTTTGTTCGGCCTGTTTGCGTTCGGTGATGTCGCGGATGATGCCGACAAAATAGCGGTGTCCGCCCAGCATCATTTCCGACGCGGACAATTCCATCGGAAACTCTTCGCCGTTTTTGCGCACGGCGGTCACCTCGCGCCCGCGCACGCCGAGAATCTTGCCCTGCCCGGTCTGCAAATAGCGATGAAGATAACCGTCATGCGCGCTACGATCCGGCTCCGGCATCAGCATCCTCACGTTTTTGCCGATGATCTCCTGCTGCGAATAACCGAAGATTTCCTCGGCAGCCGGATTGAAGCCGTGAATATCGCCGTTCTCGTTAATCATGATGATGCCGTCCATCGCGTTGTGGATGATGGATTGCAACTGGTACTGACTCTTCTCCAATTCGCCTTTGATCTGCTTCAGGTTGGTGACCATCTGCCAGAACAACTTGACCTCAAGGCCGCTGGACACCCGCTTATCTCCGAACACCTTGAACGCTTCTGCGGCAATCGAATCGTCGTGCGACAGGTTATAGACGATGCATTCTGGATAATTCTTGCAGGCTTGCAGCGCCTCGACGGCATCGGTGAAGGTGGCAATCCCGCGTTTTTTGGCCAGTTGGATTCCGCTCGCATCGGGATTGGAATCCGCGATCGCCACCACCATCACCAGATTGTCTTCCAGAAACATTTCCAGCAGCGCAGTACCGCCGCGTCCCGCTCCGATAATCAACACCGGATAACCCTGGGTTCTTTGCATCGTCATGTTCATTCCTTCGAAAGTGCGACGGAGAGAAAATCGGCGTAATTCTTACATACTTGAGGAATGCCCGCTCACCCAAAATGGCTATCGGCGAAATACCGGCATACGACCGTGCCTCAACAATCCGGTTCGGCTTGCATGCTTGCCGCAGGCTGCGGCGCGGAAGCGGCGGGCGTGAGTTTGAGCGAGGGTTTGAGTTTCAGTAACGGAATTGGCGCGGGCGACCATTCCGGGCGCGACAAACTGCCCGAATCGACAATCACCAGATAGCGCCCCGACCATTGCGTGGGAATGCGGTCGGGACGCAGTACCCATAATTTCTTCTCGCCCGCCAGCGCCTGCTCGTACTCGGCATCCAGCAATCCGTAGCGGTCGATGAAATTATCCAGCGTGGCGGGAATACGCACGCAGCCTTTCGAGTTGGTTTTGCCCAGATGCTTTTCCAAACGATCCGGGTCGGTCGCGTGCATCAACAAGCGCATCGGGCTTTGTCCGCCGCGCCCCCAGGCGCGCTCGGCCATGACCCAGCCGAAATCGAACACGCGCATTCCACGGCGGCCGTATCCGCGAATACCGAAACCGTTATACGTTCCTTCCGCGCGAAAATCCTTGTTGTCCAGCGAGTGATCGAACACCCCGGTCGGGGTAATGAAGTGATCGTATTCGCCGCGCATGCCGCTCGATGCGGGAGAAGCGCCGATGAAATACGGGCGGTTGAATGCCGCCTGCGCATCCAGCCAGTACAAGAAGATCGCCTGCACATTCGGGTTGCGATCCAGCACCAGGATGTACTGCGAAGCCGCGATCTGCGTGCCCGCATTTTTCAGGGCGGCTTCCAGCAGTTGCGCATAGCGCGCCTGCGCTTCCTGCGGCACATTGAGCTTGCGATCAACCTGGCTTTGAAAAGCGATGGCGAGATATTTTCCGTCTTCGGCATAGGACGGCACGAACGATAAGGCCAGCAGCAAAACAATGACAGGCAGAATTTTCTTCATGCGAACTTCGTAGGTCGGGTTTTAACCCGACAAGCCCGTCCTGCGCTTGTCGAAGCTGTCGGGTTAAAACCCGACCTACAATGCCGTTTTGCACGATGGGATAAGTTCAAGATAGCGTGCAACATACACCCGTTCAGCGCGTCCAGTTCACCCGCAACAGATTTTCGCCCGGGTTGTAATGGAACTCCAGTTCGCCCTGATACGCGTGGTGCAGGGCATCGCCGATGCCGCGCGCCAGATGGATGTCGGTGGTGGTGATCACCGCGCCGACCGGCAGTGTCACGATATCCATGAGGCGCTGCAAGGCGTGCTGGGATTTTTCCTTTGCCGCATGGTTCTGGATCAGGTTCCTGATTTCCTCTTCGTGCGCCGCAAAAAAATCTCCGGCCAGCGACACATATCCCGCCGGGAATTTATCGCGGATGCGGCTGCACGCAGGGCAAGTGGTCTCGTGCGCCTTGGCGGGTTTTTCCAGCCATTGCCAATGACCGGCATGGAATACCGCTCCGCATCCAGTACACAGCGTCGGCTCGGAAAGTTTGCCCTTGTTTTTGTAGCTGTCGTGCTGCGCTTCCTGCAACAACTGGTCGCGGCGTACAAGATGAAATCCGGGTGGGTGTGATTGATGTCTCATGATCGCCTCTCTGGAAAAAGTTAATGGAAAATTAGTGTGATGCATTGCTCTAAACGGCACTTATGCACAACCCTTTGTAGGTCGGGTTTTAACCCGACAAGTCGGGCTAAAGCCCGACCTACAAAACCGTTCTGCACGTTGTCCAGCTAGTGTGCAACCGCGTTCAGCAGCCGCGATAGTCTAATCCAACCTTGCGCATTGAGTTCGCTGTTCGGCGCTTCGCCGGTGGTGAATCGCGCCGTGCAGGCAAGCTCGATCGACGACAGCGGTTGCTGTTTCGCTTGCAGCAATTCCAGCACTTTCACATCGGCCTCCGATGCATCGTTGCGCCGCTTCTGAATGCGCGCACGCAACGTGGTATCCGGCGCGAACAGCGAGGTGATGGCGAACGGCACAGACAAATTTTGCGCGAGCCGGCGAAACATCTCGCGCTCGTCCAGCCTGAGGAAGGCGGCATCTACGATCACGGTGAACCCCGCCTTCAGCAGCTCGCGCGCTTGTTCGTGCAAATGCGCGTAAGTGCGCCGCGTGGCTTCAGCGCCGTAAATATCCGCGCCGCGCGCGCGGCTGTTTTCCAACATCTCCAGCCCGAACAGGCGCTTGCGCTCGACATCGGAGCGGATGCGGATCGCGCCCAACTGTTGTAGCGCCAACTGCGAAAACGTGGTCTTGCCCGAACCGGGCAGGCCGTGGGTGATGATTAACGCCGGGCGACGCTGCGCCAGACATTGGCTTGCCAGCGCCAGATAACTGCGGCACGCGGCCAGTTCATCCGACTTGGCGCGTGGCGCAATAGCGGGCTGCCCGGCGCGAATGGCGCATACCTTGGCGCGCACCGTGGCGCGGTAGGCGAGATAGAAACGCAACACGGCCAAGCCCGCATAGTCGCCGCTCGCTTCCAGATACGCATTCAGCAAACGCCAGGCAAAATCGGCATGCTGGCGATGCAGCAAATCCATCACCGTAAACGCCAGCTCGCTCATCACATCGACCCAGCGCAACGCGGGGTTGAACTCGATGCAATCGAACGGCACGGGTGTGTCACCGGCCAGCACGATGTTGCCCAGATGCAAATCGCCGTGGCATTCGCGCACGAAACCCTGCGCGCGGCGCGCCTCGAATAAATCCTTGCAGGCGAGGAATTCTGCTTCAGTCGCGGCCTGCAACGCGGTGATGTTGTCTCTGTCAGCTTCGCCGTCCAGCTGCGCCGCCAACTGCTCGAAATTTTGCAGCGCCGCCGCGCGCACCGCCTGCGCCGTGCCGAATTCAGAGCTTGCATCCACGACGGAAATGTCCGCGTGAAAATGAAAAATCGCAGCCGCCAACTGGTCGATATGTTGTGCCGTCACATGACCTTGCATCAGCAATCTATCCATTAACTTCCCGGCAGGAAAACGCCGCATCCTGACCGCATATTCGATGGCCGGTTGCGCGCCGAATTGCGGCGCATCCGCGCTGCCGCCGATGGCAACCGTGTCGAGATAAATATCCGGCGCTGTGCGCCGGTTGAGCCTGATTTCCTCTTCGCAACAAAAGCGCCGCGCCGCCAATTCCGTGTAATCCAGAAAGCCCAGATTGACCGCCTTCTTGATCTTGTAAGCAAAACGCCCGGCCAGCAACACCCACGAAATATGCGTCTCAATCACCCGCACGTTTTTCGCGGCATGCGGATAGCGGCGCGGCTCGCGCAGGGCGGCGATGAGTTGTTGCTGTGTGGCGAAGTGATTTGAAAGGTTCTTCATGTGCTTTGTTTACCTGCAAAGCCCCTCAATTGCAACACCATGAACATATCATTTGCACGACACATTATTACAGCGCCCCTGTTCGCACCAACGAGAAAATCCCTGGAACGAAGGCTATACATGATGGAAGGACGGAGTAAAATTATATTTATGAAAAAGATTATGCATTGGCTGTATTTTGCGTTCTGCTCATTACTTGTTGTACCGATAGCAGAGGCGGTTACTTATGCCAATACAACCGTTGCTTTCAACTGGATTGATTCCAGCACCCACGCCAAGCTTGGCCCAGTATATGGCGGACTATATTCGCCGCTCTACAAATTCAATAATACCGGCGGTTGCGGCACTGCGCCTCCCACGCTCGACGACACACTCTCCGACAACATTCCCATCGGTTTTACCTTCATGTACGGCGGTGTAAATTTCACCCAGGTGCGCGTGATGAGTAATGGTCGTTTGCAGTTCAATAACAACACCACCTGTGGCTATGGTAGTCCGGTAACGCAACTGCCCTATGCCGATGCCGGGCTGGACTACACCATGCGTATTTACGGCAACGACCTCGATCCGACCTTGCAATCCGAAGTGGGTGGCTACAGCACGGTATGTACCGACCGGACGGTCTGCTACGTCAGCTTTGCCACACTGGGCAGCGCGCCCTACCGCAGCTTCGTTGTCACCTGGAGCAATGTGCCGGAGTGGGCTGCCGGCGGCTCCACCAGCGGCAACTACAACATGCAGATCATCCTGCAAGAAAATGGCGAATTCATTTACCAGTACGGCGCGAATACGCCGGGGCCGGGCAACACCACGGCGCAGGTCGGCTGGCAAGTAAATAGCGGCGATTACGATGTGCCCGCCATCGGGTATCCTGCCAGCAACAGCGCGCTCAAGTTTTACATCCCGCGCCCGGTCGCGGAATACCGCATGGAACAAGTAAGCTGGAATGGAACGGCGGGCGAAGTGCTGGATACCAGCGGCAATGGGCAACATGGAACGGCAGTTCAGGCCGGATCTGGTACGCGCCCGACCGAAGTGGCAAGCGGCAACGTCTGTCGCGGCGGCAGAATCGCCAACAACACCACCACGGCTGCCATCAGTGCTATCGACACCGGCATCGCGATTCCAGCCTCTGTAGGCAGCGTCGGCACCATCACCTTCTGGTACAACAATTCCAGCAATACGCCGGGTGCCACCCGCATGCTGTTCGATGCCACCACTACCGGCAACAGATATTTCTACCTCACTCGCACCAGTGCAGGTGCATTGAGCTTCCGCGTCACCGATAGCGGCAATACCAACCGCACCGCCACCACCGGCAACGTATTGCCCGCGACGGGCTGGTCACACATCGCCGTCAATTGGAATTTCAACAATTTGGCCGCCGCCAACAGCGACCATGTGCAAATCTGGGTGAATGGCGTGTTGACGACAACCAGCGCATTCACCACCAATAACACCATTTCAACGCAAATCGGCACACTGTATATCGGCGACAACCGCAGTGCGAACAGCCCGACTACCTCATCGGCGGGCACACCCGCGACTGCGACCGATGCCACGCTGGACGAATTCCGAATTTACAACTACGAAGGCGGACTGGCACTGATCCAGCGCGACATGAATCAGGCCGGTGCCTGCCTCAGCCATTACGCCATCTCCCATTCCGGCACGGGGCAAACTTGCCAATCCAGCCCCATCACGCTCTCGGCGCATGATGCGTCGCACGGCTTCATCACCATGCCAAACAACACCACCATGGTTCAGCTCTCCACCTCGACCTCACAAGGCGACTGGACATTGCTCAACGGTTACGGTGTGCTCGACAACGGCACGGCCAACGACGGCATCGCCACCTACTTGTTCAACGGCGAATATCAGGCCATATTCGGCTTGACGCACACCGCCGCCGGGACGGTCAACATCAACGTCACCGACGGGCAAATCGTCGAAAGCGCCAGCGAAGACCCCGACCTCGTCATTTCCACTTGCTTCAGCAACTTCAACGCCTGCCACGACTACACAACCAGCCATTGTTCCGCCGCCAGCGGCAAGCTTTACACGCGACTGGCCGGAGTCAATTCCGGCTACGACATCGTGGCGCTGGATGGTGCGGACAATGTCGCCACCACCTTCACCGGCAGAGCCATCGTATCGCTGATCGCGCGCACCGCAACCGGCGGCACTGTGGATGCGCAACACTGCATCACACCGAACTACACCCAAGTGCTGGACAACGCCGTCACCAACTTCTCGGCTGGCCATCTCGCGCTTGCCAACATATCAGTGCCGAACGTTTACCGCGACGCGCGCATCAAAGTGGTGTGCGATGCGACCAACTGTCCGCCGCTGGGCATGACCTGGTGCAGCACCGACAACTTCGCCATCCGCCCGCAAGCCTTTACCGTTACCTCCAATCTCAACGCAAGCACTACATTGGCGGCAGGTCTCAATTTCAGCATGACCGCAGCGAGCGGCTATACGAATTACATCGGCACGCCAGTGCTTGATACCGCCCAAATGCGCGACCACAACAATGCGGCCATCGGCGCGTTGGCGGGCGCATTTCCGGCGGCGGTCTCAGGCACTTCGACAGGTAGCGATGCCTTCCAGTACCACGATGTCGGCACCATCTCGCTGCTCGCCAATGCGGTCACCGATGCCAGCTTCACCTCTGTCGATCAACCCAACGATTGCACCAACGACAGCTCCAACACATTGGCCAGCGGCCAATATGGCTGCAAGGTCGGCTCCGCCGCCGCCGGGCCTTATGGCCGCTTTTACCCGCACCATTTCACTTACGCAACGACGTTGACACCCGCCTGCGCGGCAGACGGTTTTACCTACATGGCTCAACCCAATCTCGGCATCAACCTGTCCTTGTCGGCAAAGAGTTTCAATGAAACCACCACGACCAAATACACCGCCGGTTACGCGCCGCTGGGCACTTTCTCCATCACTGGAGACAACGGCGGCACTGCCGTAGCCCTGACGCGCCTGTCTCCCGCCCTGCCCGCCTTCGCTTGGAGCAACGGCACATACACCGTGAGCGGCGGCGCTTACACTTTCTCCAAACTCGCCATCCCGGACGGGGCTTACGACAGCTTCGCGCTGCTCGCCTCGGTCAGCGACCCGGATAGTGCGACTATCACGGGAACCAATAGCAGCAACACCACCAAGGTGCGTTATGGCCGCCTGTACTTGTCGAACAACTACGGATCGGAGCTCATCCCCCTGCCGATTACGCTGCAAGCGCAATATTGGTCGAACGGCGGCTGGGCCAACAACGCGCTGGATAGTAACTGCACCACCTTGCCCGCCTCCAGCGTGCGCATGGATAACTTCTCGCAATATCTGGGGGCATGCGAAACAGTCCTGACTCCCGCAGGCAATTTGGCTTTGGCAAACGGTGTCGTGGCCGGAGGATTGCGTTTATCCGCGCCGGGCACGGGAAATACCGGCACCGTCAACCTGACAGTCAACACCGCTGCTGCCGCAGGCAACACCT
Source organism: Sideroxydans sp. (assembly GCA_028710605.1). GTDB lineage: Bacteria > Pseudomonadota > Gammaproteobacteria > Burkholderiales > Gallionellaceae > Sideroxyarcus. Next base: position 23,660 of record JAQTTU010000005.1, on the reverse strand, counting down.
GTCTCGCCCCCGCACCAATTGCCGCCACCAACGCCAACTTGCCTTGGCTCACCTCCACCACTTCCCGCGCCACCTTCGGCATCTACAAAGGCGCAAACCAGTTCATCTACATGCGCGAAGCGTACTAACTGCGCCAGTTATTACGCTGTACAGCCACTGATATTTTCGGCATTTCGCAAATCCCCCCTGTGAGCAGGCATGAAATCTCAGGCTTGCCGACGACGAAAGAACCCCGTCCGGCAGACACGCCACACGAATAAAATAATCCATTGCCATCAATATGATAGAGGCCAATACATTCTCTCGTTTTGCCACGGGTCAGCACTTAATCAGCTATCATCTTCAGCGCCAAGACTCGCCCGTCAGGCAGCGGGCTGGTGGAGTCAAGTATTTTGCCGCGACAAGCAGTAACGCAAACACTTGGCTTTTGCACTCAAAAAAACAAAGCAGGCGTAATGAAACATGGAGGAGGTCCATCATGCACAAATCAATAAAGGCATTGGCATTCCTGATGGGCTTGGTATGGGTCGGCAGCGCCATGGCGGTCGTCTGTACCAGCAAGGCGAATAGCACCTGGGGAACGGCAGGCACTTGGGATTGCGGTCATGTTCCGACCGCAACCGACACCGTGGTTATCGCTTCGCCCTACACGGTCACGCTGAATGGCAACTACACCGCCGCCGCGCTGACCATCAGTTCCGGTGCGACGTTGATGACCGATGCCACCACTCGCACCCTGACCGTCACCGGCAACATCATCAACGACGGCACGTTCACCAGCACCAACAGCGGCAGAATAGCCTCTACCGGTGCCACGGCGGTGATTTCGGGCAGCGGAACATTTGCAGGAAGTTCGCGTTTATATACCTCGGGTACCGGGGTCTCCATTGCCGCCGGTTCGTCGCTGACCTTTGCCGACACCGCAAGGCTATACGCCGGGGTTAACGCAGCCGGCACCACGGTTTCCGGCTCGGTGCTGACCATCAACGGCACGCTCAATTCGACGCAAACTGCCGGAACCAACATGCTGCGCCTGCAAGCAAGCAGCACCATTATCGGCAGCACTGGAGTCATCAATGCGGCGAACTCAACCATCACTTTCAACGTTTCAACCGCGACGCTGACCAACAACGGCAGCGTGAATGTACAGAAAGTTACCCAGAATTCCGGCACCAATTCGTGGACGCAAGGTGCCAATTCCAGCCTGACCGTATCCGCAGCCACCACCGTGGGCACGCTCAACGCTTCCGCCAGCGGCAATACGGTCACCTACAACGGCACCTCGACCCCGCTCACCCCCAGCTCCAACACTTACTACAATCTGGCGGGGACAGCGATCTTCTGTCCGGTTTCGTTCACCATACTCGGCACCTCACCGTGCCCGGCAGGAGCCGGTTTTGCCGTCAGCAGCCCCGGCACTTGCACCAGCGGCGGCGGCAGCGGGACGATTGCCTGGACCAGTCCGGGCAGCGCGCTGCTCAGCGACAATGTTTATGCCACGGCGGGCTTGAAGAACGCCAAGACCACCGTGTATTTGAACTGCACCGGCTTTAATTTCTCCAGCATTCCAAGCGGAGCCACCATTACCGGCATCACAGTGTATGTGGAACGCAGATCCAGCCGAAGCAACACCACGCGAGATGCGTTCGTTTACCTGATCAAGGGCGGCAGCGTCAGCACCGCAACCAATGGTGCCACCACCACGCCGTACACGACGGGTGACGTAATCGAGGCACACGGCGGCTCAAGCAGCCTGTGGGGAACAACGTGGGCGCTATCCGATGTCACGGCATCGAATTTCGGCGTGGCGTTCGCGGCGACCAACTATACGACCAACACCACGACCCGCACGGTCAGCGTGGATAACATCCAGGTCAGGGTGGATTACATCACGGCGGCGATAGACCACATCCGCCTCCAGCACAACGGCCTGGCGTGCAGCGGCACTGGCGCACCGGCCCAGATCACGCTCATAGCCTGCAAGGATGCAGCTTGCTCCGCGTATTTCACCGCCGCCGATGTCACCGGCATCACCCTGGCGGCAACGGGCGGGGGCAGCACTTACACCTGGTCGCCGGGCAACCCGCAAACTATCACGGCGGCAGGCGGCGGCATCAACAGCGGCATCACGCTGACCAGCAGCCTCGCCACCACCGCCGCGCTGTCGATGTCCGGCACGATCAGCCCGACCCCCACCAACGGCTATGAATGTTACAACGCCAATACCGGTGCCAGCGGTACGGCAGGCAGCGCGGCCTGCAACCTGACGTTTTCCGCCGGCAGTTTCACTTTCGATGTACCGAACCACACTTCCGGCACGCGCCAGGTAGTGAACGTGACCTCGTGCAAGGCTACCTTCAAGAACAAGACCCGCGACCTGAAATTCTGGTCAACCTACACCAATCCGGCGACCGGCACTTTGCAGGCCAATGTGGTGGCCGGAACGGGCAATGCCAATTGCGTGACCGGTTATTCCGCCATGGGCACCAGTTCGGCCAGCCCCACCACGCTCAGCCTGGCGTTCAGCAACACCACCGTTCCGGTGGCGACGTTCAGCCTGTGTTACAGCGATGTGGGCAATGTGCGGGTGGATACGCGCTACGACGGTACCACGGCCAACGGCGACCTCGGCACGGTGATTCTGGGCAACGATTCGTTCATCGCCAAGCCGGATCATTTCACGGTCAGCAGCATCAAACGCACCAGCGACAACTTCGCCAATCCGGCGATCACGCCGACCTCGGCCAACCCCGAGAACGACACAAAATTCCTGGCGGCGGGCGATGCCACCTACGCTGCCACGCGTTTTACCGCCACGGTCACCGCCCAAAATGCGCTGAACACCGCCACGCCGAATTACGGACGGGAAACCCCGCCGGAAGGGGTCAAACTGGTGTCGGTGCTGGTGGCTCCCTCCGGCGGCAGTGCGGGCGCGCTGACCTGCAAGAATTCAACGACGGGTTGCACTGTGCCCGGCGGCGCAGGCAATTTCACCAGCGGTGCCACGACGGTCACCGACTTGGCTTGGAGTGAAGTGGGCATCATGAAAATGCTGCCCACTATCGCCGATGGCGATTACTTGACTACCGGCGCGCTGGCCACGCCCACCGGCAGCGCCAATATCGGCCGCTTTATCCCGCATCACTTCGGCGTGTCGCAAGGTGCCATCGAGGAGCGTTCCGACCTGTGCAGCGGCGGCGTGCTGGTAGCGGACGGCTCGACTGCCTGCGCCCCCGCTTTCTCCTACATGAACGAGCGCATGGATTTGAATTTCACGCTGAATGCGGAAAACATCGCCAGCGATACCACGCTGAATTACACCGATGCGTTCGCCAAGTTCGATCCGTTTGTTTCGGACAACACCCTGATGTTCGGCGCGGTGGATGGCGATGCGCCGACCAACCTGACTTCCCGCCTGGACACATCGCTGGTGAAGGCAGATGGCACGGGCAGTTTCAGTGCCGGCGTTGCCGACATCAATCTGCCGCTCGCCATCACACGCGCCGCCTCGGCGGACGGCCCCTACTCCTCACTGGACATCGGCATCGCGCCGGTGGACAGCGATGGTGTCACCACAGCGCCCGATCTGGATGTGGACAACAACGGGGTCGATGATCACGCGCAGGTGAACAGCGGCAGCACGGAGGTGCGCTATGGCCGCATTCGGATTTCCAATGCCTTCGGTTCCGAAAAGCTGGGTTTGACCCTCATGGCTTTCGCCCAGTACTGGAACGGCGCGAGCTATGTCACCAGCTACACCGACAACCTGACCCAGTTCAATTCCAGACTGGACACGGCCACACCTGTTGCCGGAAACGTGCATGCAGAGATTGCGAAAGACCCGCTCTTGATTAGTCAAGTCAGTGTCGTCGCTCCGGGGCTGGTTACCATGGCAAATGGCTTGAGCACTTTCCAACTGGCCGCACCCGGCGTTGCGGGCAGCGTGAATTTATCCGTAGTCAACGCGCCGACCTATCTGCTGCCCGGCGCACCCGGTCGCGCCACCTTCGGCATCTACAAAGGCGCAAACCAGTTCATCTACATGCGCGAAGCGTATTGAACACTGGCAAGCGCAACCCTGCCGCGAGGAACCGATCAATGCTGACCTTCATGAGCGTGGCCTTGCTGATTTACGGTTCCATGCACTGGTATGCGCTGGATAAGGTGTGGGCGGCTTTGCCGCATTCGTTCGGGCTGGGACTGGCGCTTGCACTGCTCGGCTTCGTCCTGACTTGCTCGCCGCTGCTGGTCTGGTTCATGGAGCGGCAACACTGGAATCGCGCGACCGTCGTTACCGCGTGGGTGAGCTATACGTGGATGGGCTATCTGTTCCTGTTTCTGTGCGTCGGCCTGCTGTTCGATCTCGGCCATGCGCTCGCCCCGCTGCTGCATATCAATTGGCCGCTGAACGCGGTGCTGACTTTGCGCGTGGTCGGCCTGCTCGCCCTCGCCCTGCTGGGCTACGGAGGGTTCGAGGCGCGGCAGATTCAGGTTGAAGAATTACGCATCGCCACCCCCAAGCTCGCTTCCGGCAGCATCACCATCGCGCAGATTTCCGACCTGCACCTCGGCATCATGCAGAGCGAAAAATTTCTCGAACGCGTTATAGTCAAACTGCGCGAACTCAAACCCGACATCGTGGTGGCAACGGGCGACATCGTCGATGGGCAGGGCGACGACTTTGCCGCGCTGGCGCGGCAATTCCATGCCTATTCGCCGCCGCTGGGCGCTTATGCCGTCACCGGCAATCACGAATACTATGCGGGGCTGGAAAATTCCCTGCGCTTCCTGCGCAACGCGGGCTTTGGCGTGCTGCGCGGCGAAGCGGTCGAGGCGGGCGGCATCGTGCTGGCGGGGGTCGATGACCACACGTCGGGACAGCAGGCCGAACTGGATACGCGCAAAGCGCTCGCCGCCGTCAACGCGCACAACTTCATCGTCTTGCTCAAACACCAGCCGCTGGTCGATGCGGACACGCCGTTCGATCTGCAACTTTCCGGGCATGTCCACGGCGGACAGATTTTTCCGTTCATCTATTTCACGCGGCTGAGCTACCGCATGCCGGGCGGCCTCAGCCAACTGGCCGACGGCAGGCGGCTGTACATCAGCCGGGGCACGGGCACTTGGGGGCCGCCGATACGCCTGTTCGCCGCGCCCGAGATCACGCTGATCACCATCGAAAGTGCGAACAAATAATTCATAAAAACGCAGATGAAGCGTTTGTAGGTGCGAATTCATTCGCACGAATATCAAGTCCTGTGCGAATGAATTCGCACCTACACAAACAGCATAAAGCAGTAAATTTCAGCGTATCAACCTCAAGCTGCACTTCTCAGCCAAACGGGCGCATCGTGTAGAACGCCTATTGACGGGCATCTCCACGAGGTTGTGGATTGACATTCCTACGCCGCGACGATCAGGCTCGCTTCTTCGTACAGCGATTTAATCACCACCTTGCGCACTTCCGGGCGGTCTGGAACTTGGTACAGCACCGGCATCAGCATCTCTTCGAAAATGCCGCGCAGGCTGCGCGCGCCCACTTTGTATTCGAACGCCATCTCGGCGATCTGGCGGAAAACTTCGTGTTCGATTTCCAGTTCCACACCTTCGTCCCTGAGCATTTCGCGGAACTGGTTGTAGATGGAATTGCGCGGCTCGACCATGATTTTCGTCAGCTGATCCTTGGATAAATTTTGCAAATTGGCGATGACCGGCAAGCGTCCGGCGAATTCGGGGATCAGCCCGAACACGAACAGATCGGTGGGTTTCACGCGCGTGTTCAGACGGTTGAGAATGTGCTCGTCTTCGCCCGTGCCGACGGAAATAAATCCGAACGCCTGATTCTTGGCGGTAATGTTTTCCAGCCCGACGAACGCGCCCGCGCAGATGAACAACACGTTGGTGGTGTCGAAAGTTTTTTCGCCCAGCCGCACCGACGCGCCTTCCATAATTTTCAGCAGCGCGTGTTGCACGCGCTCGCCCGACGTGCCTTGTTGCTCATTGCCGGACGCTTTCAGTTTGTCGATCTCGTCGATGAACACGATGCCGTGCTGCGCCCGCGTTATATCGCCATCCGCCTTTTCCAGCAGGCGCAACAACAGCGCTTCGATTTCCTCGTTGACGTATTTCGACTGCGCCAGCGAAGTCGCGTTGGCGGTAACGAACGGCACGCGCGCCACGCGCGACAAGGTTTCGCACAGCAGCGTCTTGCCCGTGCCGGTGGGGCCGACCAGCAGGATGTTGCTCTTGACGACCTCAACGTCGAGCTGGCGCTGCCTGCCCAGTTTGCGGTAATGCGCATACACCGCCACCGACAGCGTTTTCTTCGCCTCGTCCTGGCCGATAACGTACTGGTTCAGATATTGGGTGATCGCGCTGGGGGTCAGCTTCTTGCCCTGCAATAACTGGCTTTCGGAAATTTCCATGGTTGTTCATCCTTATCAAACTTCTTGAACTTCATCACCCTGCCGCCACAGTTTACCTTGAACACCATCATTCCGGCGCAGGCCAACAAGCGCTAGCTTGTCCAGTTCCTCCCCCTTCAAGGGGGAGGCTAGGTGGGGGATGGGGGCGAAATTCATTGACATCTAACCCCATCCCCACCCCAACCCTCCCCTTGAAGGGGAGGGCGAAACCCGACTGTTTTACTTATTGAAAACACCTCGACTCTGCCCTGTCAAATTGGTTATATTGCCGCCTCGAAAAATTGTTCGCTTCTTGTCCGGTTGCGGCGGGAAGAATTCAATCAACGTTGAGTAACCACAGAAAGATAATATGGCGAGTGTATTTTTCAGCAAACTTTTATCCTCCGTGTCGCCGCGCAGCGACAATTACTTCAAACTCTTCAACGAATTAACGGCCTGCACTGTGCGCGGTGCAAAAATTCTGGCCACCATGAGTTCGGTACATGACCAGACCGCTTTCAACCAGCTTTTTGTCGAGATGACGAAAACCGAAAGCGAAGCCGACGAAATCACCCGAAAAATTTTCCTGTCGCTGCACAAAACGTTCATCACCCCGTTCGACCGCTGGGAGATCAAGGATCTGGCCAAGGCGCTGGACGACATGATCGACTGCATGGAAGACATTCCGCAACGCGCCCGCCTGTACGGTCCCGGCAGTTTCACCCTCGAAATGGCGGCGCTGGGCCAGATCGCCTTGCGTGCCACGGAAAAAGTCCAGGAAGCCGTTGCGCTGTTGTCGGACATGCGCAACGCCGACCGCATTTTGAATATCTGCCAGGAAATCGGCGTGATCGAAAACGAAGCGGACCGCGTCATGCGCTCCGGCATGGAACGCCTGTTTGCCGAAGTGTCGGATGCGCGCGCGCTGATTCGCTCCAAGGAAATTTACGAATTGTTCGAAGAAGCGGTTGACCGCTGCGAAGATGCCGCCAACGTCATTCACGGTGTCGTGCTGGAACGGATATGAATCTGAAAAACGTAATTGAGCCACTGATGAACACGGATGAAACACGGATGAAAAGCAAATTCCATAGCGGTGTTTTATCCGTGCTTCATCCGTGTTAATCCGTGGCTAACTGAGGTTTAAGGATGAACGAACAAACGTTTTTAATTATGGCGGCGCTGGTCGTCGTGGCGCTGCTGTTCGATTTCATGAACGGCTTTCACGATTCGGCGAACTCCATCGCGCTGATGGTTTCCACCCGGTTGTTAACGCCGCAAGCCGCCGTGGTCTGGGCGGCGTTTTTCAATTTCATCGCCTTCCTGTTTTTCGGCCTGCATGTGGCCAACACCGTCGGCTCCGGCATCGTCTCCACGGCGGTGATTGACAACGCGGTGATCTTCGGCGCGCTATGCGGCGCGATCGCGTGGAACATTATCACCTGGTGGTTCGGCATTCCCTCGTCTTCTTCGCACGCCCTGATCGGCGGCATGGTCGGCGCGGCGCTGGCCAAAGCGGGCTGGTCGTCCATCGTCGCGCAAGGCCTGTTCAAAACCTCGGCGGCCATCATTCTGTCGCCGCTGCTGGGATTGGTGCTGGCAATCGCCATGTCGATTGCGCTGCTGTGGATTCTGGAAAAATCGCTGCCGCACCAGGCCGAACGCCGCTTCAACAAACTCCAGTTCGTCTCCTCGTCGCTATACAGTCTGGGACACGGCGGCAACGACGCGCAGAAAACCATGGGCATCATCACCGTGCTGCTGTTCGCCAACGGCTATTTGCAGGGAGAATTTCACGTGCCGTTCTGGGTGGTGATTGCCTGCCAATGCGCCATGGCGCTGGGCACGCTGTTCGGCGGCTGGCGCATCGTAAAAACCATGGGCATGGGCATCACCCGCATCCGCCCCACCGGCGCGTTCTGCGCGCAAACCTCGGGCGCGGTAACGCTGTTCCTCGCCACCTACCTCGGCATCCCCGTCTCCACCACGCACACCATCACCGGCTCCATCGTCGGAGTCGGCCTGTCGCGCCGCCTGTCCGCCGTGCGCTGGGGCTTGGCCGCGCGCATCGTCTGGGCGTGGGTACTGACCATCCCGGCCTCGGGCTTGATCGCGGCGGGCTGCTGGTATCTGGCGAGCGGGGTGATGTAATAGCAGTAGGCAGTGGCTGAAAATCAAACGCCATATTCCGTTTAAAAAAACCTAAAACCTAGCCACAGAGAACACAGAGGACACAGAGAAAGGGGTGGATTTTTTCAATTCTCTGACTCACCCAAAAGATGAAACGCTCCAGATTGCATCCGTTTGTTTTTCTCTGTGGCCTCTGTGTTCTCTGTGGCAAATTGTTTTTTTGATTTAACCATGCACACTCTTTCCTCCCTGCGCGCCGGTGAACTGGCCGGTATCCAGCGTCTCGATCTCTCCTGCGGACTGACTGAATTCCCGCGCGAAATATTTGATCTTGCCGACTCGCTGGAGATTCTCAACCTCTCCGGCAATGCGCTGAACAACTTGCCCGACGACTTGCCGCGCCTGCACAAACTGCGCGTGATATTTTGTTCCGACAACCGCTTCACGCGCGTGCCGGAAATATTGGGGCAATGCCGCAACCTGGAAATGATCGGCTTCAAAGCCAACCAGATCGAAGAACTGCCCGCCGCCGCTTTGCCGGAAAAATTGCGCTGGCTGATTCTCACCGACAACCGCCTGCGCGAACTGCCCGCACAACTCGGCAACTGCGCGCATCTGCAAAAACTCATGCTGGCGGGCAATCAGTTGACGCATCTGCCGGAGCAACTGGCCAACTGCACCAATCTGGAATTGCTGCGCATCGCCGCCAACCATTTTGCGCAGTTGCCCGATTGGTTGTTCACCCTGCCGCGTCTGGCGTGGCTGGCTTATTCCGGCAACCCTTGCAGCGATGCCAGCGAAGCCGCCGCACTGGAACATTTGCACATCACCCATGTCGATTGGCACGCGCTCACCATGCAGCACAAGCTGGGCGAAGGCGCGTCCGGCATCATTTACCGCGCGCACCATCACGCGGACGATGCGCCGGTGGCGGTGAAAATGTTCAAAGGCGCGCTCACCAGCGACGGCCTGCCGCGCAGCGAAAAAGCCGCCTGCATCGCGGCGGGCGCGCATCCGGGATTGATCCCCGTCGTCGGCAAACTCCGCGCCCATCCCGAACAAACGCCGGGACTGGTGATGTCGCTGATCGACCCCTGCTTCGTCAACCTCGCCGCCCCGCCCAGCCTGGCATCCTGCACGCGCGACCTCTATCCGCCACACCTGCGCTTCACCCCGACCAGCGCGCTCAACATCGCGCTGGGCATCGCCGCCGCAGCCGAACACCTGCACGCGCAAGGCATCCTGCATGGCGACCTGTACGCGCACAACATCCTGTGGAACCCGCAAGGCGACTGCCTGCTGGGCGACTTCGGCGCAGCCTCCTTCCTGCCGCCAGACGCGCAACAAGCGGCAGCGTTGCAACGCATCGAAGTGCGCGCCTTCGGCTGTTTGCTGGAAGAGTTGCTGGCGCGTTGCGACACAACGCCCGCTGCGGGCTTGTGGGAATTGCAGCGCCGCTGCGCAGGCGCGGTGGTGAATGAAAGACCGTTGTTTCCCGAGATACGGCGCGAGTTGGAGACCATGGTTTTGTAGGAGCGAGCAACCTTCGCCAGCTTCACTCCGTCACGTCGTTCCCCCGCTGCACCAGCTTCGCATTATGGTCTGCGAGAGCCGCCAGACTCGCGGCTTGCAGCGCGACAGCGGGCAAGACACCGCCGTTGCCATCCGGCAAGTCGCGCGTGGCGGTGGCGGCAGCCACAACGGCCACTTCGTAGCCAAGGTCGCGTGCGGCACGCGCGGTGGAACTGACGCAATTGTGCGTCATGAAACCGACGATGATGAGCCGCTTCCTACCCGTGCGTTTGATCGCCTCTTCCAGACCTGTTGCGGCAAACGCGCTGATGCGCTTCTTCTCGATTACCGTTTCATCCTTCAGCGCTTGCAGCGCCGGAACGATCTCGAAGAACTCGCCCTCGGGGTTGAACAGCCCGCGCCCGCCCTTGTGCATGACATGGATAACCGGCGCGTCAGCTTTGCGCGCCCGCGCCAGCAACTCTGATATATCCGCAATCGCCGCATCCACGCCAAGCAGCGGCAACGCGCCATCCACATATTCGCGCTGCGCGTCGATGATGAGCAGCACGCTATCCGACAGCTTCACCGCCGCCTGTTTTGCCCCGGCCATTTCGAACAAGGTCTTCGGTTTCATGCTTGTCTCCCGTTTATTGATTTTGCAAATGCTGCGTGATCGACCAGTGCGTGTGGACGATGCGCCAGCCCGCTTCGTGCTTGCGGTAAACCTCGGTACAGTTCCAGCGCATCGCGGTCGCGCCGCTGTGTGACACCAGATTGAAAGTCAGCACGGCGACCTCGCCGCACACCTGCACCGCCGGCGCGATCAAGTCGTAACGGTCGATGGCTATCGTGCCGCGCAGCGGCGCATACCATGCCGCCAGCGCTTCTAGCCCGTCGATGCGCTGCGCCAGAAACGGATCGAAATAGGTCACGTCCGGCGCGGAGATTTCCAGATAGCCGGACGGGTCGCCCGCCCCCCAGCGATCCAGTGCCGCGCGTTCCAGCGCGATGATGGTGTCGGCAATGTCTTTGATATTTGTCATGCTCCGCCTCCTTTGGTGTTTGGAATGGAACGCATGATGACACCCGCCACACTTTTTCAGCAGTGGCATAATTGCCCAAATCCATGCCGAAACTGCCAACATGAAAATTGCCCTGTTACTGGAAGAAGGCGCGACCGCATCCAGCGTCGCCACCACGCTGGACATGCTGAACCTCGCGCGACGCTACCAGCCCGATGCCGGCTGGCAGCCGCAGCTGTACTCCACGCGCGGCGGCCCGGTGCGCCTGACCGATGCCGTTTCAGTTGAAACGCGCCGCCTGCCCGCCGACCTCGGCGACTGCGACGCGATCATCCTGCCGGGTTTTTTTGCCGAGTCGCTGGAACACATCGTCACCCGCCTGCACACCACCTGGCGCACGGTCATCGGCAGACTCCAGCGTCTGCCCGAAACCACGCTGGTCGCCGCCAGTTGCTACGGCACGTTCGTGCTCGCCGAAGCGGGGCTGCTGAACGGACGCGCCGCAACCACGACCTGGTGGCTGGCCAACGAATTCCGCCAGCGCTACCCGGACATCCAACTCGATGCGGACAAAACGCTCATCGACAGCGGGCGCGCCATCACCGCCGGAGCAATGACGGCGCACACCGACCTCTCGCTGCATCTGCTGCGCCGACTGGGCGGCGCGGCGCTGGCGCGCAGCGTGAGCGGCATCATGCTGGTGGACGGCGCGCGCACCTCGCAACGCCCGTTCATGTCGGTGCAAAAAGAATACGACGAACCGCTGATGCAGCGCGCCATCGAATGGATGAGCAAGCACATCGCCCAGCCCGTCTCCATCGACGACCTCGCGCGCGACATGCACGTCAGCTACCGCACGCTCAACCGGCGCTTCATCGACATCACCGGCATGACACCGCTGACCTATTTGCAAGCGCTCAAGATCGAGCGCGCCAAAGAATTGCTGGAGTCCGCACCCGGCGATTTCGAAGCGATCACCGCCAAGGTCGGCTACGAAGATGTGTCGTCATTCAGGCGCTTGTTCAAACGCTCGACCGGGCTCTCGCCCGCGCAGTATCGGCGGCAGTTCAAGGGCAATACAGCGGGCGGATGAAGCGGCGCGAATTTCCCGGCAATGGTTTGCATGAACACTAGGAAACACGCCACTCTCCATCAATCACATCGTGTAGATCGCCTATTGACGGGCATGTGCGTGGTTGTTGCCGACTCTTCGGTTTTACAACCACGGCCTACTCCTTGCGGGTACTTCACGATGTTCGCGTTCGCAAATCGCGCGTAGTCAAAACCATCCGAGTGCGGTAGATTGCATCACATGAACTCCGCGCTCAATCACAACTTCTCAAACCCGCTGCGCCAGTTGCTGTTGCTGCTGGCTGTCATCTTCCTGCTCGCCGCCTGCGGCCAAGACAAGGAGCCAGCCATACCAATCGCCAGTCGCGTGCTGGCGCTGGGCGACAGTTTGACGGCGGGCTACGGCGTGAATGTCGAACAAGCGTGGCCTAATCTGTTGGCGGGCAAGACGGGCTGGACAATCATCAACGGCGGAGTCAGCGGCGACACCAGCGGCGGCGCGTTGCAGCGTTTGCCCTCGCTGCTGGAAGAGCACGATCCGGCGCTGGTGCTGGTGGCGCTGGGTGGCAACGACATGCTGCGCCACCAGCCGCAAGCGGAGACCATCAACAATCTGCAACAGATCATCGCGCTCATCCGCGCGCACGGCGCGAAGCCGGTGCTGCTGGCCACACCGCAGCCGAGCCTGGCGGGTGCCGCGTTTCACACGCTGTCGGCGGCGGATTTTTACCGGCAAGTGGCCGACGCGCAGCATGTGCCGCTGATCGAGGATGCCATCGCCGATGTGCTTTCCAACCCCGACTTGAAAGTCGATGCGCTGCACCCGAATGCGGCGGGACATGCGTTGTTGGCGGAGAAGATTCTTGAGGGATTAAAAGAGATCGGGTTTGCCGGTTAACGGCAAGCACAAGTTGCTCATGACAGCCGCAGATACGGTGTTTGTAGGTGCGAATTCATTCGCACATAGCTTGATATTAGTGCGAATAAATTCGCACCTACACAAACAAGGTTCAAGACGAATAATGGGGAAATGCCATGAGTGAAATGTTAAGCCTGACCCGCGCCGCGAAGTTGATCGGCGCGACGCGCGCGGAATTGCAGAAGCATATCCAGCGCGGCGAGATGGTGGCTTACGACGGGATGATTTCCGTCGAAAGCCTGCTGGCGTGTTATCCCGACGCGCAACTGGAAGACAACGCGGAGTCGCGGCGCATCGCGCAGATCAAGGAGCGCGCGTTCGGCAAGCGCGTGTTCGAGCGCGCCATGCCGGACGCGGAAGTGCTGGCCGCGCGCCTCACCGAACTCAGCAAGACGCTGGCCTACAGCGAAAAACAAGTCGAGCATTTCACGCTGTTGCTGGGCAGGCTGTGGGACAAACTTTCCGCCATGCAATCCGGGTCTGGCGAGCAATCGCGCTTGGCGCTGGATGAACTCAAGACATGGATCACGCGCGAGGTGGAGGTAGCAATGGAACCGGGTTTCATCAATCCGCTGGCGATCAAGGACACGGTGCTGCACATCATCACCGCGCAAGTGACGGTGTTGCCGAGCAAGCACGATTTTCTGGTGGAAGGCCACGATACGCTGCTGGAAGCCGCGATGCGTTCCGGCATCCCGCTCAACTACGGATGCAGCGGCGGCAATTGCGGGCTGTGCAAAGCGCGCGTGGTGTCGGGCGAAGTGAAGAAAACGCGGCAACACGATTTCGTGATTTCCGATGCGGAAAAAAATCAGGGCTACGTGCTGCTGTGCAGCAACACGGCGGTGAGCGATGTGGTGATCGAAGCGCCGGTGGCGAACAGCGTGCAGGACATTCCGTTCCAGCAGATCATCGCGCATGTCAAAGCCATGGGGCACATCAGCGACGACATGCTCCTGCTGCACCTGCAAACGCCGCGCACCCAGCGCCTGCGTTTCCTTGCCGGGCAAAGCGTGATGCTGCGCGTCGGCGAATCCTTCAGCGCCGACCTGCCCATCGCCAGCTGCCCCTGCGACGACCGCAACGTGCTGTTCCATATCCACCGCCAGCACGGCAACCTGTTCTCCGATTATATTTTCGAGCACCTCAAAACGAATGACGCGGTGGAAATTGAAGGGCCGCACGGCGAATTCATCCTGCACGAAAAATCCGAGCGCCCGTATTATTTCTTCGCCTTCGACAGCGGCTTCGCCCCGGTCAAAAGCCTGATCGAACACGCGCTGTCGCTCGGCGTGGAAACGCTGCACCTGCACTGGGTCGGCTCGTCGCAGCAAAACATTTACCTGCCCAACATCGCGCATGCATGGGATGATGCACTGGATAATTTCCACTACGAAGAACACGTCGCCGGATTCGACCTGCGCACGGTGGCCGGCAAACGCGAAGAGGTATTGTTGAAACTGCTAGCTGCGATCAATGCAGCCGACAGCAATCTGCTGCAAGGCGACATCTACATCGCCGGACCGGAAGACGCAGTGAATGTTGCCGAGCAATATTTTCTGGGGCAGGGTTTGCCCAAGACGCGGGTAGCGGTGACGAGCGTGAAGTAAATTCCAGTTCCTTTCTCCTTGCAGGGGGAAGGCCAGGATGGGGGTAGAGTTGTGGAACGGTTGCGCTTCTACCCCCACCCTACCCCTCCCCCTGCAAGGGGGAGGGAATGTGAGATTGAAAGATTTGTTTTTTCCGCAATGTAATGCAGTTCAACGAACATTCAAATAACGGAGGCCAACATGAATTCACTCACAGACGGCGCAGGCGATTCAATGATCTTTGGCGCGAAGCTCATCAGCTCGGAACGCATCACGCCGGAGACTTCCAAAGTGGAAGTGAGGAAGCTGGTTTTTCGCACGGACAGTCTATATTTCGACAGTCAGGTAGGCAGTTGCATTCGCGTGCTGGCACCCGGCGAATACGGCAGCGCCCATCACACCCGGCTGTATTCCATCGCCGACACCGAGCAGTCCGACACGGGCGCGCAGTTCGAAATTTGCGTGCGCCGCTGTTTCGATATTGACGAAGCCAGCGGCGAGGAATTTGCCGGTGTCGCCTCCAACTATTTGTGCGACCTGAAGCCGGGCGACGAAATCAAATTCTCCGGCCCGGTCGGCTACCCGTTCACCATCCCGAAAAATTCCAACGCCGATCTGCTGATGATAGGCATGGGCACGGGCGTTGCGCCGTTCCGAGGATTGGCGCGGATGATTTACGAAAAACACGGCGACTGGAAAGGCAAAGTGCGGCTGTTCCACGGTGCGCGCACCGGTCTGGAATCGCTGTACATGAACGACATCAACAACGACATCGGCAACTATTTCGACCAGCCGACTTTCAAAGCGTTTCAGGTACTCAGCCCGCGCCCCGCCTTCGATGCACCCATCGCGCTGGACAAAGTGCTGGAGCGAAATTCGGCAGAAGTCTGGGAAATGGTGAACGGCCCGGACAGCCAGGTGTATATGGCTGGCGTGAAGCAAATGCATGACATGATAGACAACACAATGAGCCGCATCGCCGGATCAGCCGAGGCGTGGACAGCCAAGCGCGACGAGTTGATCGCGGCGGGGCGCTGGATGGAAGTGCTGTATTAACCTAAGCCGGAACCAAAATGAAACACCCCCATCCCCCACCTAACCTCCCCCTTGAAGGGGGAGGAATCTTGCTCCCTCCCCTTCAAGGGGAGGGTTGGGGTAGGGATGGGGTGTTAAGTCGCGACGACCATTTGTTTCTCCTCTGCGATCTCTGTGTCCTCTGTGACAACTAAGTTTTTAAGGATAAAACAGGACTTGATACGCCATGGCTCTCGAACATTTGATTGTTGCCAGCAACCGCGCCGCACAATTTGCGGCGCGTTTTGAAGCGCAGGATGACGGCTCGTTTATCTATTTTCACCCGAACGGACACGGGGGCGGTTTGCCGTGTTCCCGCGCGGAAATGGAATTGTTGATCGGGGAGTTTGCCAGCTCGGAACGCTACTCGATGCGGGGCGCGGTGTACTGGGTAATCGGCGCGGGAATCGCGCTGGGACTGCTGGAAGCGAGCGGGACACTGGTGCTGCCGCGCTGGGCACAATATGCCATCTTCCTCGCGCCGTTTCTGTTGACATTGCAAGTCTGGCATCATGCCAGCCAGCGCCCGTTGCAACTGCTGGGAGGGCGCATTCCCGCCGCTCCGCCGCGCACCGCCCCGGTTGCCCGCCACGTCCGCCTCGCCGCCCTGCCCGCCGGAGTCGTTGCCCTCATGCTACTCCCCGCCGCCGGACTGACGTATTACGCGACGCAGACGGGCTGGGAAATCGTCCAGTCGCTGATCGTCGCCAGCAATTTGCTGATCGCAACAGCATGGCTGCTGGCACGCCGAAAACTGCGCGCGGCAGCAGCCGACTCCCGGTAAAATTTAAACTGGCAGCGTGAAGCTCAAGGCAGTTGAAACCCGACCTACGCTCTAATTCCATTTCCAGATCAATAGATAAATAGAATTCCTACTGCTATCAGTTCCCTCTCCCGCAGGCGGGAGAGGGTTAGGGTGAGGGTCGTTGAGTATTCGCCATGTTTGTTGCATCGTACAAACCCTCATCCCCAACCCTTCTCCCGCCTGCGGGAGAAGGGAGTAAATCCAGTTTTGAAATAGAAATTGATAATGGATTATCCCGGTTAAACTCGCCCCATTCAGCCAACATGAAATAACCCGACCATGTTCGATGTAGCAACCATACGCCGCGACTTCCCCATCCTGCAACGCCGGATCAACGGCAAGCCGCTGATCTGGCTGGACAGCGCCGCGACCGCGCAAAAACCGCGAGCCGTGATCGAGCGTCTGGTGCGCTATTACGAGCAGGAAAACTCCAACATCCATCGCGGCACGCACACGCTGGCCGAGGTGGCTTGCGATGCCTATGACGATGCGCGCGACAGCGTGGCCGCTTTCCTCAATGCGGCTTCGCAGGACGAGATCGTGTTCGTGCGCGGCACCACCGAAGGCATCAACCTGCTCGCCGCCATTTTCAGCGAAAGCCTGTTGCGCCCCGGCGACGAGATCGTGCTGACCGAAGCCGAGCATCACGCCAACATCGTGCCGTGGCAATTCGCGGCGAAGAAATCCGGCGCGGTCATCCGCGTCGCGCCGGTGGACGACAACGGCGACCTCATCCTCGACGCATACCAGCGCCTGCTCGGCCCGCGCACCCGCGTCGTCTCCATCACCCACATTTCCAACGCGCTCGGCACCGTCATGCCCATTCAGGAAATGACGCGCATGGCCAAACAGGTCGGCGCTACCGTGGTGATCGACGGCGCGCAGGGAGCGCCGCACCGCCGCGTCGATGTGCAAGCCATCGGCTGCGACTTCTACGTGTTCTCCGGCCACAAACTGTTCGGCCCCTGCGGCATAGGCGCGGTCTATGGCCGCCACGAACTATGGCAGCAAATGCCGCCTTGGCAGGGCGGCGGCAGCATGGTGCAGCAAGTCACCTTCGAGGGCAGCACCTTCGCCATCCCGCCCAAACGCTTCGAAGCGGGCACGCCTGCGGTGGCTTCCGCCGCCGGGCTGGGCGCGGCCATCGACTACCTGAACAGCATCGGCTTCGAGGCAATCGAGCGCTACGAAACCGACCTGCTCGCCTACGCGCTGGAAGAAATCCGCAAGGTCAACCGCCTGCGCATCATCGGCATGCCGCGCGAACGCGGCGGTGTCATCTCCTTCGTGCTGGACGGCATCCCGGATATGCAAGTCGCCAAATTGCTGGACGCGCAAGGCATCGCCGTGCGCGCCGGAACCCATTGCGCGCAACCGATACTCGCGCGCTTCGGCCTGCAATCCAGCGTGCGGCCCTCGTTCGCGTTTTACAACACGCGCGAGGAAGTGGATGTGCTGGTGGAGATGTTGCGCAGGATCAGCGCGCAGCGTTGATGCAGCAATTGAGCTTTCCATAATTGAAAATGGATCATCGGTGTGACACAGGTCGGGCTGAAGCCCGACCTGCGGTAAAACGCGTAGAACGCCTATTGACGGGCATCTTCACGATGTTGGGTTTTATTTTCATGCGTGATTAGGGATGGGAATCAAATAGCCTAAGGCGTTATACTCAGCAACGAAACCGAGTCCATCATCCGAAGAGCGAACCATGTTCAGCAACCGCTTTTAACGCCTCATCGTCATTTCGAGCCATGCAAAAATTCGCATGGTCGAACGCGACATCAGCGAGGCGATGTTGCTGGAAGTGATCGATTCCGGCGACACACGCTACAAGGATGCAGCTCACCTGTGGGCGTACACAGAATTTCCTTCACGGCACGACAACCTGCTGTGCGCCGTGCTGGTGCTGGAAGACCGGGTAATCGTTAAAACAGTAATGCACCATTTTTCAGTTTTGTAGGAGGCTGTCATGCACACAACCTATTTCGATGAAGACGACATTCTGGTCATCCGCCTGTCGGACAAACCCATCACCCGCGAAGTCTCGCAAAATTGGAACACGCACATCAGCTACGCCGAAGACGGCAGCACGGTGGAAGTGGTACTGCTGGAAGCGCGCGCGAACGGTGCATATCCGATGGAAATTCAACATGCGCGAGCGGTGTGAAAATTTGCAGTAGGCCGTGGCCATACATGCTCGGGCTTCGAGACTAATGACGAGCCGAGCCGCACCTTGTTTATCACTTTACTATCCGCATTGACACACCCCGCTTCGCTCCAATACAGTTCGCCCCACTTGCAAATCTGCCAACCGCACATCGCACCGCATTGACGGCGCGAGGCTCAAGGCAAATTCCCCAGATCAGGAGCTGGCGCAAGACAAGAACCCGCACGGCTGAACGCCTGCACACGAATTAAAGGGGAAACACTTGTCTCACGCAACCAGCGAACAACCTGCGCCCACGCCCGCCGCCAGCCGGAACCCACCTGCATCAGTAGCGCAGATCGAATCGAAGATGTTCATGATTCGGGGGCAAAAGGTCATGCTGGACGAAGACCTTGCCGCACTTTACGAGGTGGAAACCAAGGCGTTGAACCGTGCGGTCAAGCGCAATTTGGAACGCTTCCCGGCTGATTTCATGTTCCAGCTTTCGGCTGAGGAATTCGCAACTTTGAGGTTCCAAAATGGCACCTCAAACTTGAGGTCACAAATTGTCACCTCAAACGAAAAACGCGCCGGGCGCGGCGGTCGCCGTTACGCCCCCTACGCCTTCACCGAACAAGGCGTAGCCATGCTCTCCAGCGTCCTCCGCAGCGAGCGCGCCATCCAAGGCCGTCATTCCGGCGAAAGCCGGAATCCAGTCAAGAAAAATACACCGCGTAGCGGACAAAACGAGCCGCCTGCGGCGAGTTTCGAGGTACGGCCAAACCTTGGTGTTGTCCCACTTGCGTGGGATATTTCAATCATCTGGATACCGGCCTTCGCCGGTATGACGGATTTTCGGTCTAATGGATTATTCAGCTTCAAGGCAGTCTTTGAAGCCATCCATGAATTGATGTCCCCGCCTGAATCCAAAAAGAAACGCCCCATCGGCTTTGCACCTTGGGAAAAGAAATGACACAACCAGCGAACAACCTGAACGCACTAAACATCCATCCCCTCTCCCTTGCAGGGAGAGGGCTAGGGAGAGGGGAGACTCCATGAGCAACAACCCGCTTTCCGCCAGCGAACCCTGGAACCTCGTCGCCGACGGCTACGCCGAAACCACCATGCTCGTGTTCGAGCAATTCGCCGACGAAGCCATTGCCGCCAGCAAACTCAAACCGCATTCCACCGTGCTCGATGTCGCCTGCGGGCCGGGTACATTGGCGTTGCGGCTCGCACACCAAGCAAAGCAAGTACACGGCATCGACTTCTCCGAATCCATGCTCGCCGTGTTCCAGAAAAAGATCGAACAAGCCGGACACCGCAACATCGCCCTGCACTGCGGCGACGCGCAAACCCTGCCATATCCCGACGCAACCTTCGATGCCGCCTTCTCGCTGTTCGGCCTCATGTTCTTCCCCGACCGCCAACGCGGCTTCGCCGAAATCTACCGCACCCTCAAACCGGACGGCAGCATCGCCATCACCAGTTGGGCACCCGTGGACCAATCGCCCGCCATGCAAACCATGTTCGGCGCATTACGCGCCATCAAACCCGACCTGCCGCAACCGCAACGCTCCGTCACCACACTGGAAAACCCCGAGCGCTTCAAACAAGAAATGGCAGAAGCCGGATTCCGCAACATCGAAATCCGCAGCGTCACCAAAGCCTTCCCCGTCGGCAGCACTGGCGAATTCTGGGAGCACATGGTCAAGGGCAGCGCCCCGATTCAGATGATGAAAAAGGGACTGGGCGAAGAGATGTGGCGCGAGAAAGAAAAGCTGGCGCTGGCTTGGTTGGAAGAGACATTGCCTGCGCTGAAGGGGCCGCTGACTTCGGATGCGTGGTTGGGGGTGGGGGTGAAGTGATGACTGCAAAGAATCCGTAGTTGCTCCTGATTGGTTTACGAAAGCTAATTTGCATTTTTTTAAAGGAATCTGACCTTGAATAATTTTCGAATGATGTCCGCCATGGTTCTGTTTCGTTTGGAACAGGCTCTGGGTTCGGTTGTGCAATCAAGAAATCCTAACATTGATGATCACATTAGAGATATTGCTGATTCAATTATTCAAAGAGAATCGCTAAAACGCCCAGGTTTGGTCGTAAATTCAATGGGAGATTTGGTTGCCGAGACTTACATAGAAGATTTATTTCAACTGGCCCTTCGCATTGCAGAAAACACCTCGGATTATCCTCAGTGGTTATTGCTGAAGAATCTTTGTAGCGCCCTTGGCCTCTACGAAATCAGAAATGCTATTGCACACCCGAATCGTCCTTTCCCTGATTGCTATTGGTACCGTATGGGTGCAATTGCCTCAGACCCATTAATTCAACAACTCGGCTTAGTTGAAATATTGAATAGTTTTGATGCGGCATTAGCAGGAAAGTTAAGCATCCCCCCTGAGGAATGGATTAATTTGCCAGAATGGTTAGTGCCAAACAATCTCCCCTCAACCAATGACTTTGTAATTACTGGCTTGATTGGGCGGCCAAAAGAAAGCAAAGATCTACACGCTTTTCTAGTGAACCAAAGAATCAACTGTATCTCCATAGTTGCTCCAGGCGGGGTTGGCAAAACCGCTTTAGCTATTGACGTATTAGACAAGGCATGTAAATCACCTGAGTTTCATAAGTTGTTTGAGGCGGTTATCTTTCTTTCTTTAAAACTTGAAAAACTAACGGCAACAGGTGTCGTAAAGCTCGATGCTCCATCCACAATCACTGAGGTCGAATACCAACTTGCCAAAATGATTCCCAGAGTAATTGACTGCGATGATGGTGAATTAACTTTCGCAGAAGTACTTGATGAATTTGCTGACAGAAGATTACTTCTGTTTATTGACAACCTAGAAACTCTACTTCGCGACAATCCAGAAGAATTCGAGGTCTTTCAAATGTCACTTCCTGTGAACTGGCGAATTCTTACAACAAGTAGAGTAAATACAAACTCAGCCACCTGCCTCCCGATTGGCCCACTACAAGAGGCAACAGCTAAGCATCTGGCCAGAATTTATGCAACGCGAAGAAATGCTACAGCACTAGTTGAAGATAATGCGGTTGAAAGAATTGTTTGTCGCTCCCACTGCAACCCTCTTGCGATTCGGTTGGGTATTGATTCATATATGCTTGGCAAGCCACTGGATGACTCTATTAATCTGGCAGCGAGCGAGGTTCTAAATTTCTCATATAAAAACCTAATGGAAGTCCTTTCGCCAGAATCAATCTCAATACTAGAGTGTTTGTTCTTACAAGACAGCCAAACCAGAATTGAACTTGCGGAAAACATTGGGACAACCATAGATGTGATCGCGTCTGGTCTTTTTGAACTATCTAAGACGAGTCTGATTACAAGAGATAGTGGCAAGCAACAGGAGCGTCATTCCTTGTATCCCTCAGTTCGAGATTTATTGTTAGCGCATCCTCGGGATGCTCAACTTAGGTCAGCTATTCAGGTCCGAATTCTTCAACAGCGCGACAGCATAAATAATGCGGATCAAAGGCAGAGAAATATGTCTAGACACCATGAGGACTATGTAGCAGTTGATTTGCCAGAAGTGGTTAGAAATGTACTTTTTGAAACCGTTCGTATCACACATCAACTGGGTAAACGTGCCACATCTGAAGACGCACTACAGATTCTCTCAAGATTAAGAGAGTTGAAAGATGAGTACGCCACAGTGTCAGCAATTTCAAGACACATCGCAAAAATTAGCGAAAGACTCGGTGATTCCAGTAGTGCCGTTACAGAACTAAAGCGAGCAATTGAAATATCACCACAAGATGTGCAAGCACTCAAAATGTTAGGTCGACTTGCCTTGAAGTTACACGATTACCAGCTATCGTACGATTGCTATTTAATGCTTAAAGAGTTGGGAGGATGGGATCCTTCGTTCACAGATGTAGAGAACATGAGATATCACTGCAATGGCTATCTGATAGCGATGCTTTATTTAGGTTGGTATGACAAGATTCTGGATGAGACTCAGGATTGGGCAGGCAACGAATTTCTTAAAGATATTTTGGGTGCTTTTAGAGCCAGAGCTTGGAAGAGGTCGATTGAAAATGAACAGGATTTATTAAAGAGATGCTTTTCTCTTAACAAATCAGCAGTCATCTTGAAAGATCTCTTAAATCATTACGGCTACCCAGAACTCTTTAGAGGAGTTTTTAAAGAGGTAATTGAAGAAATCGCGTACACATCGGTAATTCAAACCTTTGCAGAACAAAAACAAGCTAGACAGTTACTGGAATTTGTTGACCAGACCATCAATCAAGTTTTTAAAGATGATGCGGATGGCAATGAGAGCATTTTGTCGTTTGCAAAGAAGTTATGCAGAGTCCCGCTTAAAGATAACCCATTCCAAAATGTCGTTTGGCAAGAATACTTAAAAAGTAGAGGGGGACAGATATATGTGGACGCAGACAAAAAGCTCAGCTTGAAAGATGCTGGCTACAAGTTCGTTATCGTTTACCACATACCAAAAGCACAATCACCTTTTGTTTTCGCTAAAGATGCAACGGACGGACAGTATTTTGTTCACTTCAGTTGTTTATCTGAAGGTACATGGACCGACTGGTTGAATATAAGAGAGGGGGTTGAACTAGCAGTTCAAGTTGAGTCCAATGCCAATTCTAATAAAGCGGTACCAGCCACTGAGGTAATTATTCTTTAGCAGAAGGGCGAGGTGTCAGGTCTTCGAGTGATATAGGGTTCAGCATCGCAATACTTCCCAAGAAGAAGCCCGGCATTGCCGGGCTTCTTCTTTTCAGTGAACTAAACGCCTCCCCGCCGAGCGCGATGCACAGATCGCGCCGATCTTCGCCATAAGCAATTATATTGAGCACCAATATCAGGACATCGAAGTACGCCTGAAAGCCCTGCACCGCAACAGCCATCACCCGCGTCAGACCATGGAAGCTGTGGCAAAGGCTACCGCTTTCCCGCCTTAACCGGCTCGCGTCCATTACACTCTCACCCTCAAGTC
>JAQTTU010000035.1 GCA_028710605.1 Sideroxydans sp. | reverse complement strand
CCTATAGCGAAAGAGGCCAACAGGAAGGCCATAGGCGCGTTTTTGCCCCTTCGGTGGTGTCACGCTATAGGCAAGAGCTAAAAAATCGCCCCACGGCCCGGAAAACAGGTGCGGTGGGCATCCTCGCCACACTGGCTAACCCTCGATCTGTCGCGCCATAGGTCAAACGACACGCTTTGTAGGTCATCCGTCACGGTTTTTGAGTGGAAGACGGGTCAAGGGTGAAACCACAGGCCGCATGCGGAGCGCAGGGCGCAGCCCGAGCACCGAACGGGCGCGGATTTCAGGGCGAAGCCCGGCCCTTGACGCGGCTGGAACGATTGACGCTCTAGTCATGGGTGTAGGGGGGTTTCAAGGCCGCAGGCCGTCCCCCTGCACCCTTGACGACAGAGGGCGACTCGCTCCCCTTCCCAGCGGGAAGGGGCGGGGGGGATGGGAGAGCGTTGCACACCTGGGCGGTTGTTCAACGCGCTGGCCGTCGCCTGCCTTTTTTTGAAAGACGGTTTTCTGACCTTGGCCAAGCTCTGCCGGTGTTCGTAGCTTGGGCGGTGGTGCCGCGACCGGGGGCACTATTCCGCCCCCGCTTGCGGGGGCCTCGATAGAGGGAGGGGGAGCCGCCCGAAGGGTGGGGGAACCCCGCAGGGGTGCCCCGGCCTTTAGGCCGCAAAGACGTTAAAGAATTTAAAAGTTAAAAAATGCGCGCGCGCGTTACGCCTCTGGATAAGTTGCGTAAGCTGTTGATTTTCAATGTTTTTTTTCTGGTGCTTGTGGGTGATACACCAAATAGCTTGTGGGTGATACACCAACACCATCCACAGGAAAACGTGGGTGATACACCAACACCATCCACAGGTGTGGGCGATACACCAATAGCGCCGCGCTGTGGTTTGCGTGGGTGATAGCACAATAGCCAACAGGCCAACTGCGCGGGCTTCCGGGACAGATTACACGCGGCCAATAGGCCAGCGGTGTCACGGTGGGGGAGGGTGTGGCCGGGCGCAAGCCGGGCCAGTCTTCGGGGGAAGCCTTAGCGGCGGGGGTTGCTGTCAAGCATCCCCCCATGAGCGCGGCAAGTGGTGGCCTGGAAGGTGGCCGCTAGGCCAGTCGCGTAGCGACCAAGGCGAATAGCCGCGCCTGGAATGGGCATCCCGTTTTTTCGCGTCAGCGAAAAATGCCCCAGGGGTTAGGCTGTTTCTGCTTTGGCGATGCCAGCAGACAAGCGCCGGGGATTCTTGACGTAAAAAGTAACCTTGTCGGTGTCGTCCAAGATCATGCGGTAATCGGGCAGCGTGTCGGCCTCGACCACCTCGCGCACCATGCGGCGGAACTCGCGCAAACTGCACTTGCTCCCGGCCTTGTCCTGCAACAACTCAAGGCCAATACTCCACATGGTTTGATGGCCGCAATGTTTCCGGGCCAGTTCATACAAGCGCCGTTCCAACGGCTTGCGAAGCCTGAAATAGTCGCTGTGAATCGTTAAAACTTCATGAGCCTGCACCGCGTTGAAAAGCCACTTTGACATGGTGACTTCTACGGCAATCATCCGTTCATCCGTTGGCGACTTCTCGACAATCGTCCATGTCTCAAGAATGCCAAAACCCTTTTTCACGCGCTCCCCGCCTGTCCGAATATCGGTCTTTATGCGAGTGCCTGTAAGGCGTTCTAACGCGGTTTCAAGGCGTCGATACTCGAAACCGCCAATAGCTTTATTTGTGGCGCGCAAATAGTCATACACCGTAAAACGAACGGTTCTATTTTCTGCATCTTCTCGCTTGCGGTTAAGCGCCTCCGTCATTTGCGAAACGATATAAATCAATACGTCTTTGTCAAACTGTGTAGCCCTACCCTGGACGCTTGGTGTAACAGTCACAGCGCGGCTTCCGTCCTTGCTTTCCCAATGCCAGATTGATAAATCGGGCTTGGTGGCAAGCGTGAATATCGGCGCTTCCATGCTTGCGCCGTCATCTTTCAGCGCATAGTCGGGCATGTCACACAAGAAAAAATCGCGACCCGAGTAATGCGACGGCAACAGCTTGGAGCGTTCGCGACGCACCTTCGGCGGCGTGGCCTTGAGCGTCTGTTCGGCGCTGGCCTGGCTCGGCTGCGGCTCTGGCGTGGCCTGGTCGTCCATGCCTAGATCAAGCTCCGGTTGCGCGGCCAGCTTCTTTGCCGCTATTGCATTGACGCGCGCGTTTAGTGTGACTAAGTGATCAGCAATGGTTTTCACGGTCTTCACGGTGCGGCCTCCTTGGGGAGCTGGCCGCGCAACATCCGCGCAAGCCTGGTTAGGTCGGCGGGGGTCATCACCACAACGTCACCGGCACCCGTAACCATGACCGGGAAGCCTTGGGCGATTGCGCCCGCCGTAGCCTCCTTGTTGTCAAGCGTTTTCGCTTGACATGCGTTATCATTGGTGGATGCCATACACCCCGAAAGGGGCGCGGTTGCTACCCGCATGAACTGGCTAAGGAGTGCCGAATGCCCGTTCGGCGCTCCTTTTTTCTTTGTGGCGGCGCTCTGCATGTCAGTGCTGCCAGTAGTTGGCCGCTTCGATCACGAGGCGGGCCGTATCGACGTTGGGCGCTCCGTCCAACTCAAACATGACGGCATCAACAGAGCAGAACTTGTAGGGCTTGCCGCCCTCGGTCAGCGTGACGCGCTGGCCTTGGTACTCAAGCGCCAGGGTCAGACCCCGGCCACGGGTGGCCGTGACCACTGGCCGGGCAATGATCGGCTCGGGCAACAGGTCACAAAAGCTATAGAGTTCTTGACGCTCAAGGTTCATAATTACGGTATCCATGAAAGTATCCTTTGCTGGTGGTTTCGTGGTAGAGCGGCAAGGGTCGTAACCCCTTGCCGTTCGCTTTTGTGTCAAGGCCATTTCTGCGCCGCGTGTTTGACGCGCAGCACTTCGGGA
>JAQTTU010000034.1 GCA_028710605.1 Sideroxydans sp. | reverse complement strand
TGCGTATTCCGGCGATCGTGACCGGTCATTCCGGTCGATCGTGACCGGTTGCGCAGCGTGCAAAAGTTGCGCTGCGCACATTGTAGGCAAGAGGTTGCGCAGGACGCCAAGGCCTGGAGCAGGATGTCCGGATTTGGCGGTTTTGGATGTTCAAAAAGGTATTCAAGAAGTCTGGGGGTGGGGCCACCGGGCGTCAGCCCGCAGGGGCGGGGCAGGACGCTGCCCCGGGCAAGCGAAGCGCGTCAGGCCGAAGGCAAAACGTCGGGGAGCGGTGGGCAACTGATGCACCGGTGGGTACCACCGGCTGTCCACACCCTTGCGGTGTGGGCAGATCAGTTATCCACGGCGGGCGGGGACCACTCACACGGCATGGATGGCCCCTGTCCCCTGCTGCGGTTACGCAGCCTTTGGCCGCTGTTGCTTTGCCGGTGACGATCCAATTGCACTCGCAGTTTCAATCGCAGTTGCGCTGGCTGGTGTGTCAACTTTCTTGCTGCCCCGCAATGACTCGCCCATCAAGTTGAAGCGGTGATTCCTTTGCATCACCCGATCCAGAATCGCATCCGCAATCGTTGCATCCCCAATCCAGGCATGCCAGTGTTCAATGGGCAACTGACTGGTGATGATCGTGGCCTTATTGCCGGCACGATCATCAATGATCTCCAGCAAATCCGCACGGGTCTGGCTGTCAATGCCGGCCATGCCCCAATCATCAAGCAATAGCACATCCGTCTTGGCCAGGGCAATCAGCCACTTGCCAAAGCTGCCATTACCGTGTCGGACACGCAGCTCCTCGCTCAGGCGGGGCACGCGCTGGTACAGCGCGCTGTGGCCACGCCTGCAACCGTACTGCGCCAGTGCGCACGCCAGCCAGGTCTTGCCCGCACCCGTCAAGCCCGTGATCAGCACACTATGACCGCTCTCGATCCAGTTACCCAGCGCCAAGCTCATCACCGCACTGCGATCCAGGCCACGCCCAGCGCGCGTATCAATGTCTTCAATGCACGCCTGCGGGAATTTCAGGTGGGCCGCCTTGAGCAGGCGTTCTTGGCGCTTGTCACTGCGCCAGTGAACCTCCCGATCGACCAATAGGGCCAGGCGTTCCTCAAAGCTCAGGCCCGTCATGCCGGGCTGGCTGAGCTGCTCGTGCAAACCGGTGGCCATACCGGCGAGTTTGAGGCTGCGCAGTTGTTCCAATGTCGTGTTCATCATCATGGTGGATTCCTTTGATCTTTTGGTGTTCGTTGTGGGTTGGTTTTTTGGGTGGTTGGGTGTGAGGCCGCATGACCGTGTCACAGCCATCAGTGGTAATGGGCTGGCCCGCGCACATTGGCGTGCGCCGGACTGACCCACTGGGTCGTGGTATCGCAGCTGACCTGATCGCGCCCATTGACCAAAATCTCGCGCACGTCAGCACTGCGGGTGGTACCCAATTCCAGCGCAATCACGCTGGCCGCCTCCAGCCGGGGTTTGCCATAGCGCTTGGCCAGCGACAGCAGGGCCAGACAGGCTCGGTAGCCGTGCTCGGGATGTTGGCGTGTAGCCAGAATGCGGGTGACCAAACTGCCCGTAGCCACACCAATGTCTTGGCCCCAGTGGATCAGTCGCTCAGGTGTCCACTCCAGATGCGCGCGGTGCGCCGCTGAGAGGTGTTCGGGCAGCGTGGTAAAGCCACCCTTGTGGACACAGCGCGCATGGCTGGCCACGCGCTGGCCGCGATGCAATACCTCCAGCGTGTGCTGGGTCACGCGCACTTCCAGCGTCGCACCCACCAGAGCGTGGGGCACGCTGTAGCGGTGGCCTTCAAACTCGATGTGCTGGTCGATGTGAACCTTCACCGTCTTGAACACCGCCCACTCCCAGGTCTGGCTGGGCAGGGGTCGCAGGGCAGGCGCGTCGATGTCGGCAAAGACACTGACGCGGCTGCCTGGCAGTTTCTGAAAGGGCTTGTTGTTGAGTTGCACCAAGAGCGGTGCAATGGCCTGGTTGACCTCATCGATTGTTTCGAAGGTGTGGTGACGCAGGCGCATCAGTATCCAGCGCTCGACCACCTGCACGGCCGATTCGGCCTTGGCCTTGTCTTGCGGGTGACGTGGGCGTGCGGGCAGCACCGATGTGCCGTAGTGACGGGCAAAGTCGAGCACGGTGGCGTTGACCTGGGGTTCGTAGCGGTCAGCATGGGCGATCATGGCTTTGGGGTTGTCGGGCACGATGAGTTCGGTGCAGCCGCCGTAGAAGCGCAGCGCCTGCGCGGTAGCACCCAGCCAGTCAGCGCTGGTTTCGTGCGCGGTGGCGTAGGCGAAGGTGTAGCCCGAGGCGCCCAGGGCCGAGACGAAGATGTGGGCACGTTCACCGTTGGACAGCGCCACGGTGGGACCGGCGTAATCGATGAACATCTTCTCGCCAGCGCGGTGTACTTGGCGCATGGAGCGTTTGAGCGTTTTGGCAAAGCGGCGGTAGTTCTCGCAGAACTGGGAGTAGCTGTGCACTGCTTGCCCGGGATGGCCTTCGGTGTGCTCTTGCCACAGCAGCATCAGGGTCATGCCTTTGCGGCGCAGCTCTTGGTGCAGGTGGCCATAGTCAGGGGCCACAAAGCTGCTGGCGCGCTGGGGGGCACCTATCAAACGGGTGTGCAGTGCCGTTTCGTCCAGGGGCTGGATTTGCGGCCATTGCAAACCGGCTTTGTCGGCGAGTTTGACGTATTTGGTGACCACGCCTTTGGAGATGCCAAGCGCAGATGCGATGTGTTGGTGCGAGTGGCGCTGCTCAAGCTTTAGACGCAGGATGTCTTTGATGAAACGCATAGTGATCCTTCGGGTGTCGGGCATGTCCGCTCCAGTGCAAAACTGGTGAGGGTAGCCCGACGAGGGTGGATAAATATGCGCAGCCGCTGCACGCCGCTTGCTTGATTCTGGACACTATCTTGGGACTGTCTTGGCCCTTCATCACTGCCCGCTCAAACCGGCCAGGACGCCGGTCACGATAAACCGGAATCATTGGTCACGATAAACCAGAACGGGCGGTCACGATCGACCGGAATGACCGGTCACGATAAACCAGAATCGCCGGTCACGATCGACCGGAATGACCGGTCACGATCGGCCGGAATACCCA
>JAQTTU010000025.1 GCA_028710605.1 Sideroxydans sp. | reverse complement strand
GTCCAGCGTTTTCGCCTCTTTTCACGATTGCGACCCATTACCCCCTATGACTATTGCCATCCGTAACTGTCCCGGCCCACGGTCGGACTTCATCACGTTGCACCCCCGGTGAGCGCACTGAACGTTCTCCCATGTGTGGCTGCCACCACGCGATAATGGCACTATGTGATCCAGCGATGCGCTTCGTGGATCTGGCGACTTCCATCGCTTGCTGACAGGCTTCCCGCAGATGCCACATATCCAGCCGTCACGCTCAAACACGGCCAGCGGGTCAAGCCGCTCTGTCGGGTTACCACGTAGCCGACCCCGCCGAACATGCTTACTGATCCTACCGTTGAACCGCTTGCCACATTCGACAGAGCAGAATTGCCGTCTCTTGTCACCATAGGGCGCCTCAAAAACCTTTCCACACTCCTGACAGACACACTTGTTTGCGCCTTTACGCGCCTCTGCGTAATCCCGGTAGGTCCGCCTACCCCTTGCCAGACGGCATTCCTCACTACAGACGACCGCTCCCCTTCGCTGTAGGAACCACTTCCCGCATTCCGAGCATTCGGCCCAGGGCACCTCGCATACCGGCCCTCTGCCATGCTTCTCGAAGTACCTAGCCTGCACAGAGCAGGAGTTGGAGCAGTACACTGTCTCAGACTCACGAGCTCGGAACACCTTGCCGCACCATGGGCACACCTTATCTGGTATGCGACGGGCTCGATTTCCAAGCCCCAAACGCAGGTTGTCGGAGCAGCCGTACCCGGCACACTCCGCTGAGCAGAACCTCTTCTGCTTTGGCCCCAGCTCATTCCCACAGTGCTCACACTTCCTCACCAGCAACTCCCTCTAGTTGCCTCTCAGGTTAGGCTCTGCCAGGCGGTGAGAGTGACCGCTCTTCGCCCCGCCGGGCTAGGCAGAGCCATCCACTACGTCAGGTTATCCCTACCCCCACCGTCCACCGTGGCAGTCTTCCTGTCATGGCAGCGCTTGCATAGCGGCTGCAGGTTGTCCCAGTCATTCGTCCCGCCCTGACTGAGCGGCACGATGTGGTCGGCCACCGTCGCCGGCGCCCCACACTCCACACACTCGGCGTGCGCCTTGAGAAACTTCGCCCGTATCCGTCGCCACCTGGCGTCATACCCCCGCGCCGCAGCCGAGGGCCGGTTCGCCTCCTGCCTGGCCCGGTGCTCTCGGGCGTGCAGCTCGCAGCGCCCGCCGCTGACTGCCGGCCTGGGGCAACCGGGCACCGAGCAGGGCGTGGCCGGCCGCATAGGCATCTACACCATCCCGCTCAGGCCCGAGAGGCCTGATAGCCCGGAGAGGCCGCTACCTTCCGGTCCCTCCTCGGGAACGGCGACGACCTCCAACAGCACCTGCGAGACGCCTCGCGCCCCGTCGCTCCGTAGGCCGACGATCTCCAACAGCTGCTGTGATACTAGCCGGTCGCCGTCGCTCCGTAGGCCGACGATCTCCAATAGCTGCTGGCTTACATCGGTAGTAGCCATTACCGGTTCACGTACCCGGCCTCAAGGCCGTTGACCTCGGCGATGCCCCACGCCGCCGCCGTGTCCGGGCTAGCCTCCAGAATCTCCGTCACCTCGGTGTAGCCAGCGCCTAAGGCCTGGTCCCCGCCCTGATAGTCCGCACCCCCGATCCGGTAAAGCCGGGCCAGGTTCCCCGCGCCATCTACTTTCCCTCGCCCTGTCCACTTGACGGCGTAGATGTCACCTGCGGAGAATGGCAGGTCAGACATGGCGAAACTGTCCTTGTGGTCTACCGTGCTTGAGGAGTTGTAGTCAGCATCGTTGGGCGCGCTCTCGTCTACGCACTCATAGTTGGCCCCTGCCGAGGGCGTGAATTGGGTGTAGATCCCGGCACCTGCGGGACGAACTGGGTAGATGCCCGCCTGGTTGGGCCAGGTATAGGTGCCGGTGTTGTCACAGACGATCAGATCGTCCATATTGCCCTTGAAGTATCGCACGCCGTCCAGATTGCCGAAGATGATATCTTGCACGTTGGCGTTTCCAGTTTGCTGAGTATCCCCGGCAAAGTCGATGATTAGCGCACCATCGAGCCTGACCTGTATCACACCGCCCGCATCAGCGATCTTGACATATACCTCCATGCAATATCGAGTGTTCAGATGTATGACTCCGCCGCTAGCTAGCCAAGTTCCGGTGACTGAGCCCCTTGAAATGTCAATTGCCGTAGGATCATTCTGATCGTGCAGACCAATGGCCAACTGATCGGCGGATGCCTCATCGCGCAGTATAACGAGTGCCTGGACACCATTCGCGCCCGTATTAGTGCGCTTGAATGCAGCTTGCACATACAGCTCACTAAGGGCAGAGTCCAGGCGCCAGCCGGCATAACGCAGATCAAAGTTAGGGTCCAGCTTGAGGCTGTTGACACCAGTCCGTGAGTCTGCCGTCTCCACCGATGGCGGCGTGGGACTCACAATGTCGAAGTCCAGCAGCGTTCCGCTCTCTATCCCGCTAGCCCTAAGCAACGCCATCGCCCTACTCCGTCCAGTGCTCGAGGATGTTCACCGAGCCTTCACAGGTGCCCCCGCCCGCTGCCAGGGTGATCACGAGAGCTGTGTTCGCTGAACCCTTACCAAAGACCGGAATGAAGCCCGGACCCGCAGCCGTGATCGGGACATGAAACACGGTCGTACCCGCCCCGTCCTCGATCGTGAGCGAGCCGCCGGTCGGCGCTTCCGAGTAGCCCCAGGCCACACCGCGGATCACGTGGGATAGGCCCTCGCCGGCCGCTGGCAGCGTCACCACGGCGGCGGTGTCGGCAGCGGGGGTGTGAGTCAGGCCGGAGCTGAATCCGCGCGGTGTGTCGTGGGCCGTGACGACCCCATCCACCGTGAGCGAATCACCGGCATCGCTCACGGGCACCGGGTTCAGAGCTCCCACGTCCGCATCGCCGACCTGCAGGTTGGCGTCCACGTCGCCATCGACAGTCGCCGTGCCGCTGACCACCACGGCGCCGTCCACTGTAGCGGTTCCCGAGATAACCACCTTGTTGGTCGTCCCCGGAGTAGTCTGGTCGATCTTGACCGTGAGGATGCCTGCCAGGGCCGCGACGACGTCCCCCAGGAGCTTGACCACGCCCCGCAGCTTGCCGCTGACCGTCCCGGCGGCGTTGGTGACCACCGCCGCGTCGGCAATCTTGCCCTGGGTGGCATCCGCGCCGTCCGCGATGGTCGTCGCGCCACCGACCCCCGCCGCCTGGCCGCCCACGTAGACGACCTCAGCGTGCGTGTCGTCCCCCATGTCCTTCCAGCGCTTGTCGAAGAGGCCTGCTATCCGCCGTGTGATATCAGCCATGCCACCCTCCAAGGCCCTTCATACCATTCCCCCTAGCACTCTTAGCAGCTCCTTGAGTCTCGACGCCTGAGCGTCGAGCGCCAACGCCCACTGCTGCGCCGGCTGGTCGGCTGCCGGCTGCAGGCTCACGAGCTCCGCCCCATCCACGAGGGCCGCCGACGCTGAGGCCAGTACGCTCACGCACGTCTCCAGGGCGACCATGACACGCATCGCCTGAGACGTTGCCAGGGGCGAGAGCCCTACTAGCTCGCTCATCCCGGCCCATTCCGGGGCCGCCAGCGCGGCTCGTGCCCCAAGGAGCTGATCTGGCCACATAGCACTCTCACGCCCTCGTGCAGCTCGGCATTCTCGCGCCGAAGCTCGGCGACCTCCGTCTCCAGAGCCGCGACGCGGTGTTCCAGGGGCGTGATGAGGGATAGCGCCGACCGCACCACCGCGGCATCCGCCTGGACCCGGCCCCGGCGATATCCCAGGACGACACCGATGAGAGCTGCAATGCCCGGTATAGCCGCGACCGCGATGCTCCAGTCCACTACGCTACGCCTCCAGCGGCTTGCGCTTCAGGTCACGCACATGGGCCAACTGATTACCGAGAAACGCCAGCCCGCCCGCGCGGACCGCCGGCCAGTACAGGTCCTCCCAGGACAGCGCGCGGTAGCCCCCTAGCCACAGCAGCGTCGCCCCCAGGAGGGGGATGAAGAGACACAGCCCTGCCATAGCCAAACGCTTGACGCGGGGGTGGAGGGAGTCGAAGTCAGGGTACCAATCGAAGACGAATGAGAGAACGACGCCAAGAGCGGCATTGATGCCCTCGTGCGTGAGCAACCATAACAGGAACTCCAGCCAGGACATACGCGCCTCCCCCACCGTGCGCCGGGCAAACGAAAAGGCCGCACTTCTCTACTCGTGCGACCTTAGACTACTATGGGGTGCGGTACGTGGTGTTACCTATCTCATGTCAATCGCCTCGAATTCCGTAATATGCGCCGCCATCTACGTCCAGCTTCCAGGCCTGTATGCTCCAACCGAGGTTGCGATCGGGCGGCAGTCGTTCCAGGAGCCAATCCAGCCTCGCTTCTGCTGCTTGTGGCGTGGAGTAGATGCTCTCCACCTCAGTGTCGTAGTTGACCACAACGTACACGATCTTGGCCGATCTCTGCTCAGGCACTGCGCGCGCCCCCTTTCTCTCAATCGGGCAGTTCTGGGATGTCCATCTGAGCTAACAGTGCCGCCCGACAGATGGCCGCGCCAGGGCTATCATACAGACCCACATTGCGGTAGCCTTCATAGTTCAGAAACTCAGCTCTCCACTCCCCATCGGCATAGGACAAGCCAAACCGCCGCCCCGGATCACCAGGGCGCTGGAGCATGTGATCCACGACAAGCCACCATGATTCCGGTTCGAAACATGGATTCCATAGCTGGCCTTCGCCATCATCCAGCAGGTAGGCTGAGCGACGATGCCATCCCGTAGACTGGTCATCAGCGTCATAGTAGGTATCGTCTACCAGATGCCAGCCCATGATGTGTTCGGCGACCGCAGGTCCCAGCGTCAGCTCATTGAGCTCGTATATCTCATCTCGGGTCATGCGCGTCCCTCCTCCTCGCATTCTAGCAGCGCCTCCACCATCCACAAGCCCCGTTTTCTCCCCCGCCCTGGCACGAACACAAGAGGCAGTGTTCCACTGAGCCTTGACAGCATGGCCCGAGCCCCTCGAGGAGTCAGCCCCGTGAGCTCCGCCGCTTGGTATGCCGTGATGGCCTCGCCGTGCGCTAGGTGCCAGGCGAGAAGGCCCGCTGCCAGCGTCGTCTCCATGCGCTCCTCGCCTGCCATGACGTCCTCATACCACAGCGCTAGTTCTGCGGCCATGGGCGCTCGGAGGCCTGCGCCTCGTGCATGGCCGCCTGCCAGATGCCCCAGCGTATCCACTCCGCCCCGCGCAGCGCCGCCGTCAGGAAGGACTCGGCCCATGGCGGGTTAGGACTGAAAGCAATGTACTCGCTCTCGCCCTCGGTTGGTCCGGCGTCCTCCTCGAGAGTAGTGGCACACCTGCAGTCGGGGTGCTCGTGCCCTTCCGGCTCCAGGTTTACTACCGGCTCCCGGCTCCACTCGTACGCCGCCCGCCCTGCGCGCCAGCCGACCCGTACCGCCAACATGAGCACCCTGAGCCAGTCGCGCATGTCACACCGCGCCAAACAAGAACGCCCCGACCACCAGGGCGGCTATGAGGAGCGCTGCCAGGCCGATGAGAAAGGGTTCCCAAGGCCCTACCACCGGCTGCCAGGTGCCCTGGATATCCGGGTCCGGCACGATCAGCGGAGGCCGCTTATGCGGTTCGGGGATGGCCGCCACGAACTCCACTTCCGGGCCCACCACGATCACGCGGCGACCGTCG
The DNA here is from genome assembly GCA_028710605.1 of Sideroxydans sp. GTDB lineage: Bacteria > Pseudomonadota > Gammaproteobacteria > Burkholderiales > Gallionellaceae > Sideroxyarcus. The sequence continues at coordinate 7,157 of JAQTTU010000025.1, read as the reverse complement.
AATATCCGCTCTACCTGGAACTTGAACCGTTCGATGTTCTCCGGCCGGGCCTTGCCCCGGAGCCGCACCAGCACGGCGTCCTCCCACTGCTCCTGGGTGAGAACTTCCTGGCCATCGATCAGCGCCACGCGGTCGAAACGCACCGGCACGAGCCGGTAATCAGTCTGTTCGCTCATAACAGTACCTCCCCCACCCGACGCGCCAGCCGCCGGGATTCCAGCTCGTGGCGATGAGTCAGCCGACCACCCGGCCGCACGCGCAGGTCCTGCCAGCTCTCCAGCCAGGCCTCGAGCTGGCGGTATAGCGCGGCCAGCTCCATCTGCTCTTCGTCGTACCGGTCCTGAGCCATTGTGTCCAGAATCATGCCGGCACCTCCGTGATGGTGATACCGTAGATAGCCTCCACCAGACGTTTCTTCAGTCGGTAAACTTGGGTACGAACCCCCTTCACGTCCTCAATCACCCACTCGCCCTTCTCTCGGTCGAAGTAGACGAAGTCGGCAAGATAGGAGCAGATGTGCTGTCCCTTGATGTGGACCTGGTACTCGACCTGGAGCTTGAGGTCGAAGATGCTGCCTGCGGCCTCCAAGAGCCGCAGCTCGCCATAGCGCCGCGCCTCCGCCTGCGAGTCGAAACGGATGCCATCGACCACAGTGCGGCGCGAACCGTACTTGCTCACGCCGCACCCTCCAGCAACGGCACCAGGCGCACCACGCCCTCGTCCCCCGGCACGACGCGCCAATCGCCTTCGCGCTGGATGATGTCGAGGCCCTCGGCCGTGGCCTGGATGACCACGCTGATCCCGCCCACGTCCACCCGAACGGCGGACGTGATGATGCGCTGCTGCGAGGCGGGGCTGTCAACGTAGACGATCATCATCCCTGCCTTTCCGCCGGGCCCTTGTCCGACGCCGATATGGCGCGCTTGGTAAGCGGGGTCTCCGCCACCCCGTCCAGCCGTTCGTACAGGTCGACCGCCTCTCGGGCCCCTCTGGCCACCACTATCCGCTTCCTGGTGACCGTCTCCGTGACCTCCCAGATGTGCGGCGCCCGCTCAAGCGCCTCGAATGCCTCATGCGCCAGTTGGCGGGGGTGACTGCCGTTGTCCCGCTCGGTGAGAATCTCGCCCGTCTCTCGGTCCACTTCCTGCTCTGTCACGTCATGCCTCCTCTCCCAGTGCCGCATTGCACTGCGCTATCAGCCACCGCGCCAACGTGACCGTCGTGTGCGGATACGGCGAGCACACGACAGCGGCCACCCGCTGCGCGTAGTCGTGCATCTCATTCAGCGCCCCCCGCAGCCTCTCCACCTCAGCCTCAAGCTCTTCGCACCGCGCGCCTGCCGCCGTAGCGCTCCTGAGCGCGTCTTCGTTCACGTGACTAGCTGCCACCCGAGCCTGCTCACAGAACTTCAATGCCTCACGCAGCCGCTCCACCTCGGTCAGGAGTTCGTCGACATCGCTGCGATAGTGCCGGTAGGTTCTGCCGATGGTCCGGAGCCAACTGTCGAGGCTCTCCAGGCGCCCATCGTGCGCAGAGGTGTCAACGTCCAACCAGCGCCTCCTGATCTCCTCGAGCCGATCCTGATTCATCGCTTCAGTCACGCGCTACCTCCTTCGCCCCGCCGGTGGACGCCAAAGCCGTACGCAACGCCGCTAACGCGTCGTCCAGCTCGCCTAGCGTCCCCAGGCGGCTAGCCGACACGACGCTCTGCGCCGCGCTAGCGACTACCCGCAGCCGCTCCACCTCGGCTGTCAACTCTGCAATCTGTTCGTCACGCAAAACGAGCGCAGGCGGCAAGCAGTCGACCGGCAAACCGGCATACCATGCGATGCCGTTACTCACCACTTGCCTCCCAGGCCTGGGGCAACCCCAATGCCGCCCGGGCTGCCTCGATGAACTCCTTGCACTGCCAGCAGTCCACGCTAATGGTTCGATAGCCCTCGTTCGAATCGTGTAGAGCTGCCTCCGACTCGGCAATGCGCCGAAGCACGGCACGCAGCCGCTCCACCTCGGCCAGGAGGTCGGGTACGTCGGCACGGGCGGCGGCGATGAAGTCGGCATCGGCGCTACGCAGCACGCCCACCGCGCCACCCTGCTCGTCCTGGCAGCCGCCCTCCACGATAGTCTGTTGGGGCCAGCCATCAGGTCGGCAGGCAATGGTTTCGATGTAGGCCCCGTAGCCATACACCAAATCCTCCATGGGCTGATTGCCCATTCGCCACAACCCCGGCGTCGCTGCCTCACACCGCGCTCTTATCTCTGTCAGCCGCTCCTCACTCATCGGCTCACTCACCCCTCGCCTCCGGCCACTCCTGCACGATCCCGAACCCCGGTAACTCTGCGTCCCGGCCCGGCCTGAGAGCCGAGCCTTGCTTGTACCAGTAGGGTATGCCCGCCTCATGGCACTGGTAATACAGGTCCACCGCCCACTGCACGTCGAATCGGCGACGGTTGGGCCCCGACTCGCCGCCACAGATCGCCCAGTTGACCACTTCCCGCCGCTGATGAATGCGGAATGGGATGCCGTGCCAATCCTCTGGGGTGTTCGGGTCGGCCACCGTGGGGTAGAACGTCTCACCGGTTGCCCGTGAGAGGTGCCAGAACGTCAGGTAGGGCCTCAGGTCCACCGGCTCCAGCATGGGCTCTACGCTGACGAAGTGAACCGCCGCCGGCACCTGGAGCAGCACCGGGATGCGTTCGTCTGCCGTGGCCTGGTTCTCCGCAGTGACGCCGAGCCAGACGTTGGGGAAGGGCCAGTGCTTGAACACGTCACTGCGAAGGTTCTGATCCAGGAACATCTGCATCCGGCGGGGGCGTTTGGTCAGCACCTGCCAGTCGACATCCGCACGCTCCAGCATGAGCGCGAAGGCCGCCTCGATGAACTCAAACGGCACGTCCTCATGAAACAGGTCACCGGTATCCACAACGAAACACATAGGCCGTTCACGCTTCCAGGGTGGCCGGGGCTTCCAGCGATGTAGCCGCTTCAGCTTATCGGGATGCCACTCGACCCGTGCGAAGTCGCGCCCGAATCGTTCGTAGATGGCCCTGGCATAGCAGTTGGCACAGCCGGCACTCACGGGCGTACAGCCGGTCACGAAGTTTGCGTCGCCGCCCGAGTAGTCTGTCCAGCCGATAGCACTCCGATGTGGCGCTGCCATCACTCCCTCCGTTTACCGCTTTTCCCTTTACCAACCGGCTTTACCGACCCCCCTTAAAGGGGGGGGGGTCGGTAAGTAAAGCACTTTACTGGGTAACTTTACTTAGCTTTACCACGGTAAAGGCTCTCATCGGGCCGGCAGTGCCCAGGTTCGGTCTGGAAAGTTGACAACCTGTCCATCCTTACGCAGCCGGCTGAGCTCCTTGGAAGCATTGCCGGCCGTCGTCTCGACGCGCTCGGCAAGCTCTTGAGCCGACAGCTTGCCGTCGCGCAGCTCCAGGAGTATCCGGTCCCGAACGGACAGGGTGGCCGTGAATCGCTCGTAGGCCTCGAGCCCGGTCGACTTGATCTCGATCCCGATCAGCCGCTCCTTAGCTGTGCCCGGGTTGGCGTTCCTAAACGTGAGCGTAAAGGCATGCTTGCTCGCATAGACGCCGTTGTTGCTCTTCTGATGCGTCAGGCATATGCCGAGCTGTTCCGGGTTGGAATCGTTCTTGGCCGCCAGCACGCTCCAGGTGTTGCGCGGATTGTTGTGGAAGTAGACCGTCCCGTAGGCCTTCCCTTTATCGGACATCTCTGACTTAGATATGTGGTGAAGGATGAGGGCGGGTCGGCGGAACGCATTGATGGCTCGGAAGAGCCCATTGGCGCTATCGGGATCCATGAGCGACCCCCGGCTTGCCAGCCCTGCGGAGTCCACCACCAGGGCCCCGATGTTGCGCTTGTCGAGTTGCTCCGAGATCGCCGGCGCCGTCTCTTCCAGGCTGGAGTAGATGCGCCGGTACCAGATGTCGAGTTTGTCCGGGCCGAACCGGGCGCCGGCCAGAGCGCGCAGACGGTCGGCATGCGTCTGCTTATTAGTCTCCCAGTCCAGGTACGCTACCGGGACCGGATCCGAATGGAGCTGGCCTATCAGGCAGTCGCCGGTGGCGATGCTGTAGGCCATGGCCAGGGCGATCACGCTCTTTCCCGACGATCCATCGGCGAACAGAACCGTGTGGCCCCCATGCTCCAGGTAGGGATAGAGCAGCCACCGCGGCTGCTCATCTGGCGGGACGTCCGTGAGCCGTTCCATCGGCTCACCGCTGCGGTACCATTCCAGGGCCCGGAAGCACATGCCCTCCAGGAGGTCCGCCCACGGTAGGTCCGGGATCCGTTCGGCCAAACTGCGCGCGACCCCGTTCTTGGTCTGACCGGACAGAAGGTTCATCCGGGAGTGATGCAGCAGCCCCGGATCGGGCGGCTCTGTCTTGGCAATGATCAGCTCGGCATAGACCGTGCCCCGCTCCTCGCGGAAATTCGAGAACTTGGCCTCGATGCCGTTGGAGATGCAGAGCAAGGACTCGCCGAGCTGTTTGGTGATCATGCCTCATCCAGGACGATCTGCAGCCGCTTTGCCGGTGGTGTCGCCGGGCCCTCGCGGAGGAAAGTGCCCAGGTCGCGCAAGCGTCGCCGCGCTTCGGCCAGCCGCACGATGCGCTCTGCCAGGGCGTAAGCTACTTCCTCAGGACGGGCCTCGCAGACTTCCCGAGGGTAACGCCTGGCCTCCCAGGGGATGGACTCGGGGGGATAGCCGGCACAGTAAGTCAGGCTTAGGGCATCGACTTGGTCGGCCGCGTGGCAGTATTCGTTTGTCGCGTAGACGGTCAGGTTGGTGCCCCGCTGCCCCTCAAAGAGCGCCGCCCCGATGCGGCGCCTGGTGAAATGCCAGCCTTCCAGCCGAGCCCGCTGCCATCCCGGTCGGGCGGCCTCGCCGGCGATCAGGGCACACCCGAGCAGCAGGACCTCAGCCCGCGGGTCCGCCACCGCCTTTGGGTCTAGTACCAGGCGCTCCGGCGTGGCCTCTGTCCGTTCCACAGTGCCGCGGAGGTGATCCCACAGACGCATCCCCGAACGGGTAAGCCACACTTCTGCTACACGGTTGTGATCCACGGCGCCTCCGTTCTATGACGCAACAGGACTCACCCTGCTGTAACTACCACAACTGCATCCATGACGACCTCAGCGCTAACGACGGTGAGAGTGAGTCCTGCTGCTACCAAGTGTAAGGGGCGCCCCATCGCGCCCCGTCAACTAGAATAGTTCCTGCTGCCCCTGCTTGCGCATGGCCGCGCGGTAGACGATCTTCGCCTCTTCCGCGGCGCCATCCCGCAGCGCCAGCCGGTCGTTGTCGCCTTTCTCTGCCAGCCAGGCCAGGAGGGCGCCGCACTCCGCCATGTTCATCTCGCCGCTGTCGGCGTTGCCGGTGAGGTACTCGTACACGGCGTAGCGCTCGCCTTTGGTCTTGGCCTCGAGCGCCTCGTCGAGCAGCATGGCCAGGGCGCGCCGCTGGGCATCCGTGGCCGGCTGGTCCGCCCAGACCCCGCCCGCCTTGGCCGCCTGTCCCTCGCGCTCTGCAATCAGGTCCATCACCTGCGACTTGATGCGACCCGCGGCATCGGAAGGCTCTTCCTCGACGTACTCGCCTTCCTCGAAGGCGTCGGGAGCTCGCTCATCTGCCTCTGCCGAGGGGTCCACTATCTCACCCGTCTCCGGGTCGACCGCGCCGCCGAAGAGCTCCTCTCGCAGCTCTCGGGTGGACTGGGGCCGGCGGTGGACGGGGTAGGCCTGGTCGCGGCTGATCTGCTGCGCTTTGAGCGCCAGGTACCGGGCGTCGATGGCCGGCCCGGACTCGCGGGCCTGGATGGCCACCTTGCGCAGCGCGTGCGACTCCGCGCGGATGGCCAGCATGTGGGCCGGGCTGCGGCGCCAGAACTGGTCACCCGCCTGGCCGACGCGGTTGAACTCCCGCCAGGTGGCGATGCCCCACGTCGGCTCGTGCTGTCCCTCGAGGAAAATGCCGACCTTGGCGGCCGCCGGCGGCCCGTCGCTGAGCCAAACGTCCTTCCACTCGCCATCGGGTCCGCACCAGAACGGCCCCACTTGTCCGCGGTAGTCCGGGTTGCGGTCGGCGAATTTGCGCCGGCCGTCGATGCCGATGGGCATCGCAACGACGTCGCCCGCCTTGGTCTGATACTTGATGAAGAAGATTTCCTTGGCGAAGGGGTTGAGCCCGAGCGTGTTGCACTCCTCGATGAACATGCCGAGTTCATCGTCCGTCGCCCCCTTGGCGATCGTGCTCTTGATGAGCTCCACCTGCTCACGCGTGAGCTGCCCCAGGGCTGCCGTCTGGACCGCCGATTCCTCGCGACGCGCGAGGGCTTTCTCTTCCGCTGCCATGTCCACCTCCTCAGAGCGCCCAGGCGAAGTCGTCGAGTTGCGCCTCGCGCCGCCTCTGGAGGGCGGCCTCGATCGCGGCCGCTTCGTCTAGAGAGATGCGCCGCTCCTGGCACTTCTCAAACTCACGCTCGGGGTCTCGCGAGATCACCAACAGCCTTGCCCACTTCTTGCGGTAGGTGATGATCGTCTCAATGCCAGTGTCGCCGATTGGCATGTCGAGGTAACATACGCTGAGCTTTGGGGATAGTACCTTCACGAGCATCCCTGCCTCCTACCTGCTATGCCGCCTCAGGGCGGAAGTCCCCCGAGTCCAGGTCGCGCCAGCTCCCGGCCGTCGCCGGCTGGCAAAGCTGGCAGTACATCCCATTGATGCGCCGGTTGTTGTTGAGTGATTCCAGGTCGCCCTGTGCGTGCTCTTGCAGAGCCGCACTCATTGCCCGCGCCTCCTGGTGCGTCACGCGCCCGTCGGCGAGGATGATCTCCCAGCGTCCGATCAGTCCATGAGCGTCCGTGACCTGCTCGAGCTCGAGGGCAGTGTCGTCCTCATGCTCCTCCCGGATGTCCGTCAACTCTCTTGGTAGCCTTGCCATCATCTGCCTCCTGTGCCATACTGGAGGCGGAGCCGCGATTCACAGTTCCGCCTCCTCTTGGGCCCTGACGTCCACGCGTCGGGGCTCTATCTGTGTTCCACCCTGTCAGTGAACCAGGCCAGGGCTCCGAGTTGCGCCGCCATCTCCTGGAGGAGGCACCGATCTCCAGCCCACCAGGCGCAGCGCTC
>JAQTTU010000004.1 GCA_028710605.1 Sideroxydans sp. | reverse complement strand
CGGTCAGAGTGCAAATCCCAATCTGCTAAACTAAATTGTAAATGTAACCATTCGACACATTCGTTCCGGTCAGAGTGCAAATCCCAATCTGCTAAACTTCAGCTTCAAGGCGGTCGCGTGTGGCTGGGGTTCCGGTCAGAGTGCAAATCCCAATCTGCTAAACTAGCGCTTGTCCGCCATCAATGCCACCTACGGTTCCGGTCAGAGTGCAAATCCCAATCTGCTAAACTAAAGATGAGCAGCATAACAGCACGAATCCAGTTCCGGTCAGAGTGCAAATCCCAATCTGCTAAACTCAGTTTACCGTCCTCCTTTCTGGGTGGCGAGTTCCGGTCAGAGTGCAAATCCCAATCTGCTAAACTGCATCATCTGAAACCGTCGCAACCTGTGCTGTTCCGGTCAGAGTGCAAATCCCAATCTGCTAAACTTTCCGCCCAGAACGTGAATCATCCAACAGCGTTCCGGTCAGAGTGCAAATCCCAATCTGCTAAACTTGCGCCAACGGTCCAGTCGTTCGTATTCGGGTTCCGGTCAGAGTGCAAATCCCAATCTGCTAAACTAAACGTGGGCGATTGTCTTTGAGTAGATCTGTTCCGGTCAGAGTGCAAATCCCAATCTGCTAAACTATAGAACTTAATCATGTAACGAGTGTTCGAGTTCCGGTCAGAGTGCAAATCCCAATCTGCTAAACTGGCGTGCGGTATGCGGTGGTGATGTCATGAGTTCCGGTCAGAGTGCAAATCCCAATCTGCTAAACTCGCAGCGCAACAACCACCTGATTCAGAAGGTGGTTGTTGTGTTTTGAGCGACTGGAAAAAGTTGATTTCATCAGAATAGGCTGAACTGGTCGGGTGATTTATTGGCGGGATTTTTTGATTTTCCGCTGAAAGAAATAATTCGTTCGTATTGCTTGTCGGTGAACTGGAGGATATTCACTTTGCCGCCCGCAGGCAAACGTTTTTCCACCTGTGTGCAGTAGGTGTCTATCTGCGCTTGGCTGCTACAGAAGCGCATATAGACTGAGAACTGCGACATCTCGAAACCCATGTCCAGCAGCGCATTGCGAAAGTCGGTGGCTGCCCTTCGTTCGGCTTTTTCCACCACCGGCAAATCGAACATCACCACGATCCACATAAGTCGATACCCCGATAACATGACGCACTAATCTTCTTGCAAAGAAGCCGCCAAGCTGATTGGAAGCCCCGGTAAAGGCAAGTCGAGTTTGTCTCTCTCTCCCAAAAAAACTTGCGCCAACGAAGTGGCAAGTTTTTGCGTGCAGACCATGACAGGTGTTGCGCCTGCACTGGATTGCATGTCGTCGTAAAGCGTCCGCACCAAGGCGCGTTTGGTTTCGGGTGTAATCATGCTTTCCCCCTGTTTTTGTAGCTGCCACACTTTGAGGTCGATCACCGGGCGGAACGGTTCCATCAGATCGTCCACCAAACGCATGGCGTTGCCTTCATTGCTGTGGTGCAGGCCGATGGTGGGATGCAATCCGGCAGCCACGACGGAGCGAGCGGTAGTGGCGCGCAAGATGGTGTAGCCATAGTTCAGCATGCCATTCAGACCGCCCCCTTGCTGGTCACGCCGGAAGTCATCACCAAACAACAAGCCCCAGTAGCGCCGCGCGCCCTGTGCCTCAAAATTTTCAGGGTCACCGGAACGTACCTTGCGCACCAAGGCTTGGAGAGGTATGTGAGGTGCGCCTGCGGCTTCCAGCGCGGCGGCTTGCTGTTGCAATTTGGATTTAACGATGTCCGCCCACAACCGTTTGATGAGCGGCTGATTGGCAGCAATTTGAGCGTCGAAACGCTTGGCTTGCTGGTAGTTGCCCTCTATCGGCAGCACCATTCCCACCGCATTGTGATTGGCCGCACACAGCACGAATGGCGCGCAACGTTCTGCCAACGCTACCAGCAGATTGTTGGTGTAACTCAAGCCGTGCGCATTGGCGATGACGGCTGAAATGTCATCAAGCGGAACTTGCCCCAATTCCTTGCGTTCACCCTCGGTGTCCTGCACTACCAGAAAGCCGCGCGAAAGGAACAAGTGCCGTTTGTCATCTGCCACTTCGACGATGCGGCCTATCATCGCGTTTACTCCTTGAACCCGGGATCGCGCATTTCGCCGATGGGGGAGATGGTGATGCGGCGAGCTTTACCAAGACGCAGGTCTTCAATCCCAACTTGGGAAAGTACAAATTCATCTTCAAGTGCGCGCTGCTCTTCTGCTGTCAGTGCGCTCTTTTCTTGACCTGCTTTTATTTTCAGCCTGGCTTTTCTTCTTGCTTCATACCGACCGCTAATATTTGCTTCATTTAGTTCAGTAAATGTTGCGCCACCTTCAACGCTCATTTTGACTACTTGAAGCATTCTGTCTTTGCCTTTGAAATTAATTCGCACCGTATCGCCAGCCATAAGTTTTGTAATGAGTTCTGCATCAGCAGTTGCTTCGTTTGCTGCCAGCTTCACGTTGCTCATTTGTTTTAAAACAATTAGAGGGTCTTCTTTTTCCCAGCCCAATGTTCTCGCTAACGAGTAGGCTTTGAATTTTGGGATAACTTCCTGAACCCAAGTTCCATCTGGCTTCTTGAGAATTTCCATGCAGAAGTTGCCGTCAGGCGCATAGCCTTTATATGGGCGGGGTTTGCCTCTGTTGTTTAGTCCATGTCTTGCAGTTTGGTTTGGCTCTGAAATTGGAATGATGTAATCAACGGTTCTTTCCTTTTCGTCTTCAGCACGTCTTTTTTGGACAATAGAACCATCAGGGCGGATTCCATAACTGGTTTCTTTAAACATTGATCCCTCGAAGCTGTGATCTGGTTTATGGCTAACCCATATCCTCTCAATTGCCCTTTGCACATGCTCCCGGTAATTTTCCCAAGGCAAAGGCATGGATTCCACCAAACGGTTAAGTTGTTGCTCACGCGCACTGGCGCTGGCTTTGGCAAAGCGCTGCAGCAAGCCTTGGTCGGTCACGCCGATCACGCAAGCATCAACAGCGTGGTGGCGGTGGTCGTTGCGGTTCTTTTCGCCGCGCAAGCCCAGCACATCGTTAAGGCCGAACTTGGCGCGCAGCATGGCGGTCATGCGACCGGGAATGACGCGCGTATCGGGGCAGATGAGTTTGAGATATTCAAATGCGACCTTGCTCAAGTGGCGCGTGTCGTTCAAGGCGCGCGGCAAGAATCCGGCATCGTCCTTGAGCCAGTGCTGGTATCCTTCTTCTCCAAAACGGTAACGCTTGGACTTGGGCATTTGCTCCGCCCTGGCAAGCATGTCTTCGTACTTCCAGCCTTGTGCCGCAAAGTCGTGGCGAGCCTCCCACGGCGTGCGGTTGCTCTTGATGCGATTGGCCTGGCGCATCGCCACGGTTTTGTTGTTGAGGCTGTCGTCCAGCGTTTGTGAGAATGGCAGAATATGTTCGATCTCTACTTCATCACTCAACAGCATCGCCATGCTGATTTGCACACCGGAATAGGGACAACGGCGATCCGCCACGTTGTGGCTCAACTCTTCCCACAAAATCATTTTCTCAATGTCGTCACGTGAGACACGTTCTTCGCTGATTTTTAGTGTGCTGGCGATGTCGGCACGCATGCGGGTATTGCGTTTCTGGTTTTCTGCTTGGCGCTCGTGTTCTTCCTTACGCTGCTCTTTGCTTTGCTTGAGATCGCGCGCCAGCTCCACGATGATTTCACTGGGGTGTCCGTAGCGTTTGATGAGCGCATTCACTACCAGACGCACTTGGTTTAAGCCAATATGCACAGTGGGATTGGCGATCTTGCCGTAGCGTTTTTCCGGGACATCTTCCGGCTTGCCGCTGCCGAAGCCGACATGGCGCTGCAACGGTTGTCCGTAATATGGCAACTCCAACAAAATCTCACCATCATAAAAATGGCTGTGATGGTCGAAGCCCGCCGCTTGCACCGCTTTGTTATATGTCACCACATCCCGTCGCAACTCAGGCAGGATGCGCGCCAAGGCTTTTTCGCACAGGCTGCCGTAACCTTCAGGCAAGCCGACATTGGCGATAACCTGTGCGCGTCGCTCGTCAACGCCTGTTTCCGCTTGTAGCCAGCGCAACAGTTTTTCTTCACTTTCTTCTTTGACCAACTGCATCACGATGGCATCTTGCTTGGCTTCATCGAATTTGAACCATGCATCGCCGAAGTGTAGTTTCTCGCTTAGTTTCGCGCTTGTCGCATTGCCTTTTAATTCTGTGCGTTTTGGATCTTCGAGATTGAACTGCACGATGCCGCCCAGGCCGAGCAATTTCTTGATCTGCGTGAAAGTCAGTTTGTTCTTGGCTTCCAATGCTGCAATCAAGTCGTCGCGCTGTTGCAAGGTGAGCGCATCTTCCTTCAGTCCTTCACGCAAGAGGCGCAGGTTGTTCACTTCCTGATACATGCGGAAACGTTGTGTGCTGGGTAAGGCGAGCGGGGCGCGTTCTTCTTCCGGCATGAAGGTGCAGCGCCCGGCCTTGACGGGTTTGAGCGGGCGCTGGTGCAGCAATACATCTTTCAGATCGTCACGCGCCTTATCGTTGAACAACGACGGATTCAGTTCGCTCTGCTTTTTCCATATTGCATCGAACTCGTGTTCGATCATGGCGCGATCAATGTACAGGTCGTAATACTTGTTGATTTTTGATTTGCCGTCGTCCTTGACGATTTTGTCCTGATGGTAGCGGGCGCGCACTGTGCGTTCTTTCTGCGGCTTTGATGTGTCTGTCAGGCGTTTGTTGAGCCATTCCCCAACGGTGCGGCAGTTTTCGGCAGCAAGGGTTTCTTGCAGTTTCTTGATGGCGGTTTTCAACGCGCCGCTGTCGTTATCTTTCTTGTCGGTCTTGCGGTTACTCTTAAATCCGCGCCGCTGGTTGATGTGAAACAGCGCGCGGCCAAATTCGGTGGGCGTAAGTGGTTCATCCAGCCCCTTTGCGCGCAGCGTGTAGGGGTTCAGCGTTTCCAGTTGCTTGCGCTGCATTTCATCGGCTGGAAAGAAGCCGTATTCGACGAGGGTGCGAACCATGCGAAATTTGCGCTTCAACAGACGGTCGCGGCGGCGGCGCATGGCGCGAGCTTCTCGACGAGTGACCGCCAACGATGAACCATCCTTCGGGTTGCGACCATCCGAAAAAATGCGCACACCGGCCTTGATGACGGCGCAGGGTTCGTTGTCGGCATTGAGGCGCAACATCGCCCAGCCGAGTGAGGTTGATCCGAGATCGAGTGCAAGACGGTAGCGCATTTTCGGCAGCATATTTTTCTTCCTTTGGTTAATAGGTGAAGCCATGTTTTCGGTAATTCATGTTGACGGTAAACCTGCCGCTCTTTAAGATGCGCTCCACCAGTAGATTGGGATTTGCGCTCTGAACGCTAACAAGCTGAAAGATGCACCAAATGAAAGAGCCGCTATATGCGGCTCTTTGCTTTTGGTGTGCGAACGGCGCAAACGGACGAATTTGCGACTGAATGCAAATTGTCATTTGTTCAAATACGACGGTGTTGCGTTGAACGGAGGCCAGCACTGTTATCCCCTGAATAACAATCCCGCTGCGTGCGGGAAATTCACCCTCACCCCAACCCTCTCCCGGCGGGAGAGGGAGTCGAAGCGATGGGTTTGCGCCAGCCTCCTGTGCTGATGATCCGCCGGGTCGGCATCGTGCGTTGCGATGCGTTTTTTGCGGCGGTTGCGCGAGTGGCGGACTTTATGGGCTGGCTTGATGTGTGTCAATGCGGACGGCGGTTAAAGCGAAAATTTGCTTTTTTAAAAACCAGACTTTCCCGCAGGCCAATAGATTCGGGCATCTGCAAGCATCGCATAGCGCGGATCGCCTATTGACGCGCCTTTGCGGGCAGGTCGGCAATAATTTTAGTCCCTAAAATATATTTTGATGGCCGTCGTAAAATGCGTTCGTCCGAAGAGATGAGGAGGTCAAATGAATATCGCCGCACTGCGTTTGCACAACCAGCACATTTCTTTTCCCCGCTTCGAAAAACCGGAGCAAGTGGTCGCGTGGCTGGGTGGGATGCAGGGGCAGGATTATTCCGGCGCGAAGTGGTCTGTCGGTTTGCGCTTGGCTAACGGGCAAGCCTGTTTCCCTCACCCTCACCCTCACCCTAACCCTCTCCCGGCGGGAGAGGGGACGAACGTGAAAGACAATCTTTATATTTCTCGCGCGTTCGACGAGGGAAGAATCGTGCGCACTTGGCCGATGCGCGGCACGTTGCATTTCGTGGCGGCGGAGGATGTGCGCTGGATTTTGGCGCTGACTTCGCCGAAGAATATTTCCGGCAGTTTGCGCCGGCGCGAGGCGCTGGAACTGGACGACAAAACGCTCGCGCGCTGCCGCGAAGTGTTCGGCAAAACCTTGCAAGGCGGCCTGCACAAATCGCGCGATGAAATGCTTGCCGCGCTGGAAGACGCGGGCATTTCGACGGCAGGCCAGCGCGGTTATCACATCCTGTGGAATTGCGCGCTGCACGGCCTGATCTGCCAGGCATCGACCAACGACAAGGAACAGAATTTCGCGCTGCTGGAAGAGTGGGTCGCACCCGCCAAAACCAAAACGCGCGACGAGGCGTTGGCTGAATTGGCGCGGCGCTATTTCACCAGTCACGGTCCGGCCACGATCAAGGATTTCATCTGGTGGTCGGGCCTGAGCGCGGGCGAGGCGCGTGCCGGGTTCGAGGAAATCAAGGCGCAACTGGAAAGCGTGACGCTGGGCAAACTGACTTACTGGATGCCGCCGGACATTGGCGTGCCGCAAAAAATTTCGGGCGCATTCGCGCTGCCGGGCTTCGACGAATACTTGCTGGGTTATCAGGATAGAAGCGCCGTGCTGGCTGCCGAACACGCGGAAAAAATCTGCCCCGGCGGCAACGGCATGTTCGCATCCACCATCATCATTGACGGGCGCGTGGCGGGTACATGGAAACGCAGCATCAAGAAAAATTCCGTCGAGATTGTCGCCTCGCCGTTCAGCGCGTTGAGCAAAGCCGAACGCCGCGATTTTGACGAGGCCGCCGCACGTTATGCCGCGTTCATCGGCTTGGCGGTGCAGTTCAAAACCTGAACCTCGTGAAGATGCCCGTCAATAGGCGATCCGCATGATGCAAAGAATGGAGATCGGCGTGTTTGTTGGCTTGCAGCCATTCCGGGTAAGCGAAATCGACGCTGCTGACACCACGCTGTCAGCAGGTAGCGGGCATACTGCAAATAATTCCATTGGACGGATTGTTCATTGGTAGGTCGGGTTTCAACCCGACTTGTCGGGCTGAAGCCCGACCTACGTTTGGTTTTAAGCCGAAAAGGAAATCATGGAAATTCTCGACCTTAAAAAACAGCTCAAACTTTTGTACCAGCCTTCCGCCAAAGAAGTCTCTCGGGTGGAAGTGCCGCCCTTGAATTTTCTGATGATAGACGGCAAGGGCGATCCGAATACGTCGCCGGAATATGCGGCGGCCATCGAGGCGTTGTATGCCGTGGCCTACACGCTGAAGTTCGCGGTGAAGAAAAGCGCGCTGGCCATCGACTACGGCGTGATGCCGCTGGAAGGGTTGTGGTGGGCGGACGATATGAATGCGTTTGCCACGGGCGACAAAAGCCAGTGGCTGTGGACGATGATGATCGCGCAGCCGGAATTTGTGACGCGCGAAATGGTGGAAATGGCGGTGGCCGATGTGAGCAAAAAGAAAAATCCCGCCGCGCTTTCCAAGTTGCGTTTTGAAAAATTCGATGAAGGAACATGCGCGCAGATACTGCACATCGGCCCGTTCAGCGAGGAAGCGCCGAACATCGAGAAGGTGCATCACTTCATCGAAGCGAACGGGCATCAGCGGCGCGGAAAGCACCACGAAATTTATCTGAGCGATGTCCGCAAAGCCGATCCAGCGAAGTGGAAAACCGTTATCCGCCAACCGATGAGCTATTGATCCGGTCAAATTATGTTTGTACTCGGAAGACCATTACACCCAAACCCCTCCCAGCCTCCCCTTGTCAGGGGAGGAGCAGGCTCTGCTCTCCCCCTGATAAGGGGGAGTTGGAGGGGGTTTGATTCTCATACTTCAGATTTCACTTGCCGGATCAATAAGTGAGGGGCAGCATGAAAATATCGAAAGAAGTTTGCCGTTGTCCGTGGGTCGATCTCAGCAAACCGGATTACATCGACTACCACGACAAGGAATGGGGCGTGCCCGTGCATGACGACCGGGTTCTGTTCGAGTTCCTCACGCTGGAAGCGGCGCAGGCCGGGTTGAGCTGGTACACCGTGCTGCGCAAGCGCGAGAACTATCGCAAATTGTTCGACGGTTTTGACCCGCAAAAGATCGCCGGATATGGCGATCAAAAAATCGAGCAACTTCTCGGCGATGCCGGAATTATTCGCAACCGCGCCAAGGTTGTGGCCGCGATCAACAACGCGCAACAATTTCTGGAAGTGCAGCAGCAATTCGGCAGCTTCGATGCCTACATCTGGCAGTTTGTCGAAGGCAAACCCATCGTGAACGAGATCCGAACGCCGGCGGACTACAGGGCGACCAGCCCCGAATCGGATGCGATGAGCCGTGACCTGCGCCAGCGCGGTTTCAAATTCGTCGGCTCGACCATCTGCTACGCGCACATGCAAGCCACCGGCATGGTGAACGACCACGCGATAGATTGTTTTCGCAGGAAGGAAATTCTTGCGATGCGTTGACGCTGCGCAACTGCCATGAACCTCGCCGACCTCCCCAACTTTGGTCCCAAGTCGCAGCAGATGCTGGCGCAAGCGGGCATCCTCACACTGGAACAACTGCGCGAACTGGGCGCGGTGCGCGCTTTCGTGCAGGTTAAACGCACATCAAATGTCAGCCTCAATTTGCTGTGGGCGATTGAAGGCGCGCTATCCGGGCGGCATTGGCAGGAAGTGGCGAAGCATGACCGGCTGAGTTTGCTGCTGGCGTTGGAAGATGTCGAGAATGAATGCAAAATCAGCCAAGCCTGAACGTTCTGCCGAACCGTGAAGTAAATGTAGGGGCGAATTCATTCGCCCAACCCAACGCAAAGCGGGCGAATGAATTCGCCCCTACATTGGGTTTAGTCTGCTGACATCACGCTGTCAGCAGCAGGTGCGTAGCATTCTCCTTGCCGGATGTCCCGGCGCGACAACAAGGAGAAAAACATGTCCGACACGATAGAACTGGTGCGTTTCCGTTTGAAGAAAGACAAGACCGCCGCCGACTGGCTCAAGGCCAACGAGAAGATCAACGACTGGATCAAGGTGCAACCCGGCTTCCGCTTCCGCAGCCTGTCCGAGACCGACGACGGCGAATGGATTGACATGGTGTACTGGGAAAGTCTGCAAGCGGCGCAAGCCTCCGGCGCGAAATTCGGCGAGGAGATGGGGCCGCACTGCGAACCGCTGATCGAGATCGGCAGCGTGGTGGTCAGCCACAGCAAAGCGCATGTGATGCAACGCGGTTAAGCGCCATGGTCAAGATCAGCATCCTCTATCCCAACACGGGCAGGTTCGACATGGACTATTACCTCAACACCCACATGCCGCGCTCGATCCAACTGCTGAGTGCAGGCAAGGGCTATCGCGGCGTGTCGGTGGAACGCGGGCTGGGCGGCGCAGCGCCCGGTTCTGCACCGCCCTTTGTTGCGCTATGCCACTACCTGTTCGATACTGCCGACGACTTCATGGCGGCGTTCATGCCGCATGCCGCCGAGTTGAAAGGCGACATGCCGAACTACACCGACATCGAGAGCGTTATTCAGGTGAGCGAGGTCGCTATCAATCAATATGCCACTTGAGAGGAAGACACTATGAAACCAAACTCATTATCTCCCTGCATTACAACCACCAAAGTTGAAGCGTCGCGCGATTTTTATGTCAAACATTTTGGCGCAAAGATCACCTTCGATTGCGGCTGGTACGTCAACCTCGAATTCGGGAAAGGTGCGTCCATGCAGTTCATGGCTCCGCAGCCCAATCAGCCGCCGTGCAACCCTGTCGGACTGACCTACAACTTCTGTGTTGCCGATGTTGATGCGGAACATCAATTGCTCGTTTCATCGGGGCTGGCTACCATCATGCCGCTCGAAGACCACGCATGGGGAGATCGCGGTTTTGCGGTGCAAGACCCAAACGGAATCGCCCTGTACATTTACTCGGAACGCGAGCCAAGCCCCGAGTTCAAGCAGCACTACAAATAGGGAGTTGAAAATGACCGCCGACCGCATCGCCAAACTTCTCGAAGATATTCGCCTCGTGAATGAAGAGCACTTCAAACTGGTTCAAGCCTTGAGAAAGTTGATCCTCGGTTTTGGTGATGCGGTTGCCGAGGAGGTTAAATACGGCGGGCTTTTATTTTCCGTAAGCAAGCCGTTTTGCGGAGTCTTTTCGTATGCCAACCATGTCTCGCTGGAATTCAGCGCCGGGGCAGCGTTGCCGGACAAACACAAGGTGCTGGAGGGCGACGGCAAACTGCGCCGCCATATCAAACTCGCCACGACTCAGGACATCGAACGCAAGCACGTCCGCGATTACATTGCCCTTGCGCTGAAAGCGGCGAAGACGGCGTGAAGTCATCGGTGAAAGGATAAGAAATGGCAACCTCTCAAAACACCATAGATTTTTTGCTCGACCAACTCTCCGGCGCGGGTGAAGTTTCGACGAAGAAAATGTTCGGCGAATACTGTTTGTATCTGTCGGGAAAACCGGTGGGGTTGGTGTGCGACGACCAGCTTTTTCTCAAGCCCACCGCAGCCGGAAAAAGCTTGATTGAAACCGTGATCGAAGGCGCGCCTTATCCCGGCGCGAAACCGCATCTGCTGGTCAGCGCAGACCAGTGGGAAGAGCGCGAGTGGCTGTGCGATCTGGTGCGGGCCACGGCGCGCGAGTTGCCGCTGCCCAAGCCGAAAAAAGCCAAGAAATAAACCAAAAAAATTAGCCACAGAGTTCACAGAGAACACAGAGAAAGAAGCGGTTTATTTTTCACTTTCTGGCGCACCCAAAAAAGAAAATGCAATTTCGTGATGACTGGTTGTTTTTCCTCTGTGGTCTCTGTGTCCTCTGTGGCTAAATAAGTTTTTAAGGGTAAATCCATGCGCAAATCCGAACGCCTGTTCAAACTGGTTACGCTGCTGCAAGGCCGTCGCACGGCGATGACCGGACAAGCGTTGGCCGAAGAACTGGGCGTGGCGGTGCGCACCGTCTATCGCGACATTCAAGCGCTGATTCTTTCCGGCGTACCCATCGACGGCGAGGCGGGCGTGGGCTACCGTTTGCGCGCGGGTTTCGATCTGCCGCCGCTGATGTTTCGAGCGGAAGAAGTCACCGCGTTATTGGTCGGCAGCCGCATGGTGCAAGCGTGGACCGATCCCGACTTGGCGCAAGCCGCGAAACAAGCGGAAGCAAAAATTCTCGCCGCGCTCACACCGCAAATGCTGATCGGCGTATCGCGTTTGCCCTATCGCATTCCCGTTTACGAACGCTCCGAAAGCGGCATCCACCGCCTGCTGCGCAAAGCCTGCGAAGCGCGGCAGAAAGTCTCCATCGCCTACCGCGATATGAACGGCAAAGACTCCACGCGCAGCCTGTGGCCGCTGGGCATGGTGGGATGGGGCGATCACTGGACGCTGCTCGCGTGGTGCGAATTGCGCAACGAATATCGCAACTTCCGCTTCGACCGCATACAAGACATCGTGCTGCTGCCCGAGCATTATCCACAGCACGCCGAACGCAATCTGGAACATTATTTGACGCGGATTATCGGCGTGGAGGACGAGCAGAAACCGGCATGAATTTAGCCCGTCATTCCGGCGTAGGCCGGAATCCAGCGCATTTATCAAAATGCAGTTTGGTTTTGTTCCGCTTCGCGGGATTTTTTTAATAACTGGATTCCGGCCTGCGCCGGAATGACGAAATTCTGAAAATGTATGAATTGGATTGAAGGAGGATGTGATGGAAAAAACAATCCGCACCAAACGCGAGCGCTACCCCATGCCCCCATTCATCCGCGACGCATTGGCGGCGAAGAACCTGACGCAAGCCTACGATGCCCGCCCGCCATACCAGCGCAACGACTACATCGGCTGGATCACCCGCGCCAAACTTCCCGCCACGCAACAGAAACGCTTGGAGCAAATGCTGGATGAACTGGAGAAAGGCGATGCGTATATGAAGATGGCGTATCGCGGGAAGCGATAATTTCGACTGGCGGTAACACGGGCGTAAGCAGACTCAATTCGGAAGGTGAGATTGCCTGGCTCTACAGTCAGCGTGTGCCAATTGCAGCCTTTCAAACTGCGTGTAACTATGCGATGCTAATGTCGTAGATCGGCCAATAGGAGTCATTCTGAGCGGTTATGAATTTTAGGGAAATACATGCCGGACGATAATGAGTTGTTCCAGAGCGAGAAGTTCGAGAAAACCGCAGAGGTTAGGGATGCTCTAGCTTCACGTGATTCCGTGTTTCGGTTTTGTTCTTTTGAATCGGCTGACCTAGATGGCGATGGTTCTGATGGTGTATTCCTGACCTGTGAGTTTCGCAATATTGATTTCTACTGGAGTCTGTTCACCTTGGCATTGTTTTTCAATTGCAAGTTTGAACGTTGCACATTTCGCGGCGCATCATTTGCTGACTGCCGATTTGTGGAATGCGTCTTCACCGACTGTCGCTTCCTGAAAGATAATCTTGGAGGTTTGTGCGACGCACGAGACACAAAACTATTTGATTGCGTTGCAGATAACTGCGATGGGTGGGGTGAGTTATTCCCAGACCGCTGAATGTCCGGTTTCGGGAAGTCGCCACGGGCGGCAACGGGTTAGAAAACGACAGACACGCTGACGGATTTATTCTCAAAGCTATGCCCGCCTCGGGTCGTCAATACCCCTTCATACTTTTGCAGTATTAATTCCATTTCCAAATCAAGAGTGAAAATAAATTCCTTCTGCTATCAGTTCCCTCTCCCGCAGGCGGGAGAGGGTTAGGGTGAGGGTCTTTGAGTATTCGCCAAGTTGGTTGCAGCGCACAGACCCTCATCCCCGACCCTTCTCCCGCCTGCGGGAGAAGGGAGTTAATCAAGTCTTGAAATGAAAATGGAATAACTTCCGCTATACCAAGCAGAGCTGTCGCCCAGTTCAGGATTTTGAGGATGAAATTGCTGGGGATATTTCATCTGATCGCAAAATATTTTCTGTGGAAACTTGCTGGAAACCTAACCTTGCCCGCAAGCCAATGAATACGCCACTCTCCATCAAGCGCATCACGCAGATCGCCTATTGACGGGCGTTCCCATGAGGTTGGTCATGCAAATTATTTCCCTTGAAACAATAGATGAATTCGCTGCTACTTTATAGCGCTGCGCCGTCTTCGTAGGTGCGAATTCATTCGCACATAGCTTGTCGAGCGTGCGAATGAATTCGCACCTACAACCCCCGCTATTACAGTTCCGTCGGGTTACGCAGCGCTAACCTGACTTGCGCCAGTTGTTTAATCAACGGTTAATCTGCGTAATCTGCGGGCAAACATGTTTTTGGTTTATTCCGCACGCGGATGCACCATCTCCTCCGCGTTCACCCAGCGCCCAAACTCTTCCTCTGTGACATACCCCAACGCCAGCGCCGCTTCCTTCAGCGTGCATCCTTCATGCTGCGCGCGCTTGGCGATTTCGGCGGCGCGGTCGTAGCCGAGGTGGGGGGTGAGGGCGGTGACCAGCATTAGCGAGCGTTCCAGCAGTTCGGCAATGCGCGCGTGGTTCGCCTCTATGCCGCGCACGCAATGTTGCTCGAAGCTCGCCATGCCGTCGGCCAGTAATCGCACGCTTTGCATGAAGTTGTGCGCGATCAGCGGGCGGTAAACATTCAGTTCAAAGTTGCCGGACGCGCCGCCGATGTTGATGGCGACATCGTTGCCGAACACTTGGCAGCACAGCATGGTCAACGCTTCGCACTGGGTCGGGTTGACCTTGCCCGGCATGATGGAGCTGCCCGGTTCGTTTTCCGGGATGCTGATTTCGCCCAGGCCGGAGCGCGGGCCGGAAGCCAGCCAGCGCACGTCGTTGGCGATTTTCATCAGCACAGTGGACAGCGTTTTCAGCGCGCCGTGCGCCGCGACCAACTCGTCGTTCGCGGCCAACGCGGCGAATTTGTTGTCGGCAGTTTTGAACGGCAGGCCGCTGCGGCGCGACAGTTCGCTGGCGACGCGACTGCCAAATTGTGCGCGGGTGTTCAGCCCCGTGCCGACCGCCGTGCCGCCCACCGCAAGCCGGTGCAGCGCGGGCAGCGTGGCGTTGATCGCCGCTTCCGCATGTTGCAGTTGCGCGACGTAACCGGAGAATTCCTGTCCCAATGTCAGCGGCGTGGCATCCTGCAAATGCGTGCGGCCGATCTTGATGATGTCTGCGAAGGCTGCGGATTTTTGTTGCAGCGTGGCGCGCAGCGTGCGCAGCGACGGCAGCAGTTGATGGGTGATCGCACCGACCGCCGCGAAGTGCATCGCGGTCGGGAAAATATCATTCGACGACTGGCCGAGATTGACTTCGTCGTTGGCATGAATCAAGCGATTGAAACCGCGCTCGCCGCCCAGCAATTCCGAAGCGCGATTGGCAATCACTTCGTTCATGTTCATATTGCTCTGCGTGCCCGAGCCGGTCTGCCAAACCGACAACACGAATTCCTGCGCATGCTGACCGTCCAGCACTTCATCCGCCGCCAGCACGATGGCCGTGGCTTTTTCCTCGTTCAATAATCCCAAGCTGAGGTTGGCCACGGCGGCGGCGCGTTTCACTTGCGCCAGCGCCGCGATGATTTCGTCCGGCATTTTTTCCGTGGAGATGTGAAAGAAGTGCAACGAGCGCTGCGTCTGCGCGCCCCACAAGCGCGCGGCGGGAACTTCGATGTCGCCGAACGAATCGTGTTCTGTTCTGGTGGTCATGATGCCCTCCTGCGGTGTGTGCAATCGATCCGAAAAATCTTTTGAATGTAGGTCGGGTTTCCCCCAAGGGGGCAAGAACCCCTGCGGGGCAACCCGACACGTCGGGCTAAAGCCCGACCTACGCCTCGTGTTTTCTTAAAATGAAACGACGGATAGCCAACACGGCTATGCCCAGTATGCCCGAGATCGCGCATGCCCAGTGCAGCGCGTCATACGACACCAAGTTCAGCAACGGATTGGCATCGCTGAACGGGGCGAACGGATGCGCGTCGCTGTGCATCATGCTGTCCAGCAAAATATGGGAGTAAGTGCCCAACACCGCACCGGCAACCACAGCGGAAAATTCTGGTGTGCGCCGCTCGAAAATGTCCGGCATCCAAGTGCTTTCCGTAAACCAGCGGTAGGCGGCAAACAGCAAAACGGTGGCGATAGCGACCAGCGTCGCGCCGATGGCGGTATGAAAAAAACGGTGCAGCGGCATGCTGTCGGTCAGCATGTAATACAGCGGTTCGACATCGATCAGCACATTCGCCACGCAGAAAGCCAGAAAGCTCACGCGCTTGGGGGCGACACTGTGAATGGCTACGCCGGGGCCGAAGTGGAATGGGGTGAAGGGCATGCTTGCTCCTCATCAAAGTTGAACGCAGATTATTCATTTGAACGTAGGTCGGGCTTCAGCCCGATATGTCGGGCTGAAGCCCGACCTACAAACTACACAGCGAGTGTAGGTGCGAATTCATTCGCACGAGCATTGAGCTATGTGCGAATGAATTCGCACCTACAAGCACTGCGGTATTTTTCAGTCAGTCGGATCTCTCTCAACCATCCCACTCATTTCCCACAGCGCATTCTCAAAGTTGCGGGCGAAGCGTTCGGCATCGAACACGGGCGATGCTTGCACCTGCACACGCAGGTTCTGCCGCAATTTCGCCAGCGCGGGCAGGTCGTTGCCGAAATGAATTGCGCGCGAGACGTAGTCTGGCTTGCTGGCCGCGATCCAGTTATCCAGTCCGGCGGCGTGCAGCAGGCTGGCTCCTTGTCTCGCCAGCATGTTCTCGCCCGCCAGCGTCAGGGTCGGCACGCCCATCCACAAGGCTTCGCAGGTTGTTGTCCCACCGGGATAGGGGAATGTGTCGAGAATGAAATCCACCTCGCCGTGCGCGGCGAGATATTCTTGGCGCGACACGGAGCCCAGCAATTGCACGCGGTCTGCCGCGATGCCGTGGCGTTGCAGCCGTTGCAGCATTTGCTCTTGCAGCTCGGTTTCGCCCAGTTGTTTGCATTGCATGCGCAGCCGGGCAGTGGGCAATGCCACAAAAATTTCGCCCCACAACGCCAGCACGTCATCGCCCAGTTTGGTCAGATTCTGGAAACAGCCGATGGTGATTGCGCCATTGCTCAACGCGGGCAAAGCCGCAACCGGCGGCGCATTTTCGGGCGGCGTAAAACACAGGCGCGTGTCGGGCAAATAGCAAATCGTTTCGCTGAATTGCCCTTGGTCTTCCGGCGGTACGCCCACTTTGTCCGCGAGCAGGAAATCCATTTCCGGCATGCCTGTGGTGGCGAAATAGCCCAGCCAACTGGCCTGCACCGGCGCGGGTTTCCACGCGAAAACGGGCAGGCGGTTGCCGCTGGTATGGCCCGATAGATCGAGCAGCACGTGCAAGCCATCGGCGTGGATTAATGCCGCCGCTTCTTCGTCGCGCTTGCCGTAAAGCGGCCGCCATCCGGCAAAGCGCGGGCGGATGCGTGCGGTCAGCGCATCTTCGTTACTGCTGGTCGGATAGGCGAAAAGTTGAATGCGCTGCGGGTCGATGTGGTGCAGTAATCCCTCCAGAAAATATCCCACCGGATGGTTGTGCAAATCGCCCGACACCATGCCGACCCGCAGTCGTTCTGGGCGGGCAGGATGCTCCCATGTAGTGTAGGGTTTGCGTGCCAGCGCGCTGACGGTGCTGGCATAACGGCGCGTTTCCGCTTGATATTCCTGCGAGGAATGCGCCAGCGAATAGGAAAGCACGAACAGCAGGTTGCTCAACGTTGCGGCATTGTCGGGCTTGATTTGCAGCGCGCGGCGGTAACACGCCTGCGCTTCATCCAGCCGCCACACATCCTTCAGCACATTGCCCAGATTGCTGTGCGACTCGGCGACATCCGGCTTCAGTTCGAGCGCGCGGCGCAGGCTGGATTCCGCCTCGCCGAATTGCCTCATCTCTTGCAGCGCAACGCCCAGATTGGAATACGCTTCGGCGTAAGTCGGCCTGATCTTGATCGCTGCACGATAACTCGCCACCGCCTCGGCGAGCTGCCCCCGGTTCTGCAAAGCGATGCCCAGATTGCACAGCGCTTCGGGATGATCCGCCTTGAGCTTGAGCGCCATGCGGTAACTCGCCACGGCCTCGTCCAAACGCGCCAGCGCCTTCAAGGCATTGCCCATGTTGAAATGCGCCTCGGCGAGATCGGGTTGCAGCGCCAGCGCGCGGCGATAACACACCAGCGCCTCTTCCATTTGCCCCAGGTCTTGCCGCGCATTGCCGAGATTGAGATGCGCCCAGATAAAATCCGGCCTGAGTTCCAGCGCGCGGCGATAACTGGTCACCGCCTCATTCACTCTTCCACATCGCTGTTGCGCGATGCCGAAGTTGTAGTGCGCATCCGCATCTTTGGGTAGCAGCACGCAAGCGCGCTGCGCAGCATGCAGCGCATCCTTGCCCTGCGCCAGTTGCGCCACGCCCAGCATGCGCCAGATAAAACCTTCATCGGGAAATTGCCGCAGCAGCAACTGCGCGAGATTTTCCATTTCAGCCAAACGTCCCGTGTTGAACAGGGCGACGAGCTGATTGATTTCCGCCGCCGACGGCGGTGTCATCTTTGCCGCAGATGGCGTGCGCTGCTCGAATTTATCGCCGCAGCATTTCTTCAATTTTTTCCCGCTGCCGCAAGGGCAGGGATCATTTCTTCCGGCTTTCAAATTCACCTCTGGGTTGAACCAAGAATTCTAAATCAAGCCACAGAGACCACAGAGGACACAGAGAAAGAAACGGTTGTCCTTTGATTTGCTGGCTCACCCAAAAGGTGAAGCGCAATTTTGTGGTGGCCGTTTGTTTCTCCTCTGTGATCTCTGTGTTCTCTGTGTTCTCTGTGGCTAACTGAGTTTTTAGGTTGAATGTTTACGTTGCCGCGCATTGTATTCCCATGCGGGCAGTTTCCCGAAAGCGGAATGCGGGCTGGTGCGACGAATGCCTTGTAGATGCCCGTCAATAGGGCATCTACAAGCAGGTGCATCATGGAAGCTGTTGCCTGATGAGATTCCGGTACGACCATGCGTGATGCTGTAAAAATTCATCGCTTGTGTTGCCGGGAGCGCCATACACCAGCATGACGCGGCCTGCCGGAGTGAAATTCCACGATGAGCCCACGATGTCTGTTTCGCCTATCTTGCCGAGTTCGTCGTAGTGGAAATAGTAGCCGTAGTGGGCATCCGACTTTCTCACAAACGGTTCGGCGATGCGGCCGACCAAGCCATGCAATCCGCTGCCAACGCCGGCGACATAGTGGAACAATTTAACCGGCAGCGTGGTTTTTGGCAGGTCGCCATCCAGGTCGCCCAAGTCCTGCAAAGTCAGCGGCACTTGCGGAACCACGTCGATGTCGTTGTTGATGACGATTGCGTTGTCCGCGCCCTGCGTGATGCTGGCAAAATCCGCCGCGAATTCGTAGTTGCCCGGCTTGGGTTGGGCAAACCCGTACGATTTCAATTTGAAGTTCTTGCCGTACAACCTGAACGGATCGCTGGTGGCGGTCGCGTTCTTCATCGCGTAGTGAAAAAACGCATGCGTCAGCGTCGTCATGGATGCGCCCTGACTGTGGCCGACAATAAACAGCGGCGCATCGGGCGGAATATGTTTGTCACTCAATGCGCGCAGGATTCCGTATTTATCATCCAGCAACAGCGAGAACGTGGCGTGGGCGAAGCCGCTATGCAGCGATGCGCCGTTGAAGCTGGCGAATGACACATGCGGATTGAGAAAATGAGTGGCAACCACCGGATGGAATAGCGCATCTTCGGTCACGCTGGGGCTGGATGACATGACCGTGCCGCGTATTGCGATGGCGTAAGACCCCGCATTTTCGTTGCGCCCCTCATACAACAGCCATGCGCCCTGATACGGTCCAAAGCCATTGAATTCCGGGTTTGCGAAGACATCCTGCCAGCTCTTCCACGCCGCGCGCTCTTTGTTTGTTGCCCGCCCGATAATTTCGCGATACAACTTTACCCAGCCTTTGTTCTCTTCGGTCTCGCCGGTGGACATGAATTTCAACACATCCTTGGCGACCATCTCGCGGCTATCAAAAACCGGAACCGGATTCCACAGCGCCGGATTGATCTGCGGATGATAGTTGGGGCTGTCCGGGTCATGCGTCGGCGTTCTGGAACTGGGCATCCGATCATCCTGACTATCCAGCTCAACGCAAAATTCAATGAACTGACTCGCCTCGATTTGCTTGTAACCTTTGTTGGATAAATCACCGCTCAAAAACTGGCGGTCTGCCGCGATATTCCGTTTCATGGTAGCTCCCGATGTCACACAACCGGTTATAAAAATCAGCGTCAAAACAACTGCCGGATACAGCAGGGTTGGTTTCATAATGATCTTCCTGTAAGCATCTAGGCTATGCGTTGCATCGCGCAGTCGGTCAACATTTTCGGTTTTTCATATTACCAATGCACGTTACATTTACGCCGACGCGCATTGTATTCCCAAGTGGCCTGTTTCTCGAAAAAGGAACGCGGGTCGCGCAGCGAATGCCTTGTAGATGCCCGTCAATAGGGCATCTACAAGCAGGTAAACATTGTATTGCAGCCGAATTGCTCGCCGCACAGGGCATGATGAACAATGAATATCGCAGCTTGCGAGGCCTACCAAACGATAGAACGAGGGAATGGCGGATTGTCAGTAATTCGGCCTGAACAACCCTTCGCGAACGGCAGCTTTAACGAAGGCAATTTCGCTACTCGAGCTACTGCAATGTGCCAAAAGGAGACGCTCTCCTCCGCCTGTACTATTATGCATGTGTGGAATAATAAATTTTGGTAACTTCAATGAATCAACCGCATATTGAAAATATGAATTCCGCATTATTTTTAATAGTACAGACTGGAAGGTCTGGTGAATAACTGTTGGGCGGCTAAAGGAAACCAAATCTGGTAAACAAAAGGAGGGACTATGCGAAATGTTTATGCTGTTATCCGTCATGCTATGTTGTGTGTTTGCTTTGCCCTAGTGGCATGTGCGACACCGACGCAACCGTCAGCTGCAGTCGTCAAAAAATCTCCTGAACCTGCCCCAGTCTTTAACTTTCAAATTGTAAGCTCCGGTGGTGCTGATGGTACGAATGCGGTATACCGAAGCGGCCAACCGAAAGGAGATGCGGAGTGGGCCTATTTGGAAAGGATAGGTATCAAGACTGTCGTCAAACTAAACAAGTTCTCCAAAGAGGCGGACGAATCAGAAGAGCTTAGTCTGGCCAAAAAGCACAACATCAATGTCATCCCAATTTATATGCCGCCGGAAGACTTCCCACATAACTGTAACCCATGGGCTCATCCTGATGAAAAGGCTCTCATGCAAGCGGTAGAAGCATTAGAGAACAGAAATAATCTGCCGGTCTTAGTACATTGCAGTCATGGAAAGGATCGGACAGGACTGGTAGTCGCGGTTTATAGTGTGCGCAACAAAAATTATTGTAAGGACGCAGCCCTCAAAGAGATGCAATACTACGGAACCAACTCATTCTTATTCGGGCTTAAGCCTATGCTAGAAACCCCTCATATCATACAAAATCCTAGCTGCACTCACGAATTGACAGTTCAGTGATGAGCCTACTGGAAACTAATGCCGCAACCCGGCGGTCGAGAGGGATTGGCTTACAGCGTGCATCGCCCGTCTCCAGCTAGCTCTTCACCTTGAACGTTGAGCTTCCGCTTCGGAGAAGTTTGAAGGGCTGCAACGGGTCGATAGTGTGAGCTCGCCAGCGTCCGTTTTGCGGCAGCGAATTCGTTAAGAGCTATAACCGCTTTGGACAGAGGTTCAGTCGCTGGATGGTGTCGTTAGCCGAAGCGGCGTTGCGCTTCTACCGCGAGGCCTGCGCCGATGCTGCCGAACAAGTCGCCTTCTATGCGCCGTGCTTGGGGTAGCAGGGCGGCGATGCGTTTGCGCAGCAGCGGCACGCCGCTGGCTCCGCCGGTGAAAAACACTGTATCCACTGCATCGCAACGCACGCCAGCCTGTGCCAGCAAAGCGCTCAGGGTGGCTTCTATCCGTTCCAGCAACTGCGTCGAAGCCAGTTCGAATTCGATCCGGGTCAGCGTGTGGCGCAGATCCGGTGCCAGCCGGTCCAGATGCAGGATGGCGCTATCGCCAGCGGACAGGGCGATCTTGGCTTCCTCTACTTGCATTGCCAGCCAATGGCCGGCGCGTTCGCGGATCAGCTTGAACAGTCGGTCCATGGCTTCAGGTGCCTGGGTGTCCAGATACAGCTCCTGCAGGTCGGCCCAAGTCCGGCATGTATAGGTTTGATTGATCGTGTGCCAGGTGGCCAGGTTTATGTAGTAGCGGGAGGGCATTTCCAGGCCGCGCTTGAGTTGGCTGCGATAGCCAAGCAGGGGCATTACTCCGGCCAGACTCAGTTGCTGGTCGAAGTTGGTACCGCCTATGTGGATGCCGCCGTTGGCCAACAGATCGTCGCGCCGATCCGCGACCTTGGCCCGTTGCGGCGAAAGCCGGATCAGGGAAAAGTCCGAGGTGCCGCCGCCGATGTCGGCAATCAGCACCAGTTCTTCGCGCTCGATCTGGCGTTCGTAGTGATAGGCCGCTGCGATGGTCTCATACTGAAAACTCACCTCGCGGAAGCCGGTGGCGCGGGCGATGGCGGCCAAAGTTGCCTCGGCCTTGCGGTCGGCCGCTGTATCATCATCCACGAAAAACACAGGCCTGCCGAACACGGCCTGGTCGAAAGACCGATCCGCCGCCGCTTCGGCTCGGTGCTTCAGTTCGGCGATGAACTGAGTCAGCAATTCCTTGTAAGTCAGCGAGCGCCCTTGAACCTCGGTTTTGCCTTCCATCATGCTGCTGCCCAAGAGGCTCTTTAATGCGCGCATCAGACGGCCTTCGTAGCCTTCCAGATATTCGTTGAGGCCGGCTCGTCCAACGCTTGTGGTGTTTTCGTCGGCATTGAAAAATATCACGGAGGGCAAGGTGATTTTGCCGTCTTCCAGCGCCAGCAAGGGCGGCTGACCGGGACGCAGCCAGCCCGCCGTGGAATTGGATGTACCGAAATCGATGCCGCAGGCGCGGGCGGGAGTTTCAACAGACATGGGCGGGAGATGCCCTGAAACTGGGCCGATAAAAATGGGCGGCGATGCTACCGCCACCGTGGGCAAAAGTCGAATGGATGCGTCCCGCCGTGGCCGCTTGACCGACCATTGACGCTAAGTTTGGCGAAATGTTTATTTTTCGTATGTCCGCTATGTCCCTTGGATTCAACCGACGACAAAACATGGGTTTTGAGCGACCGATGTTGGAGGTGACGCGGTAAGTTGTTTCATCAATATAATTTGCAGTGTTGCGAAGAATTTGAATGTCCGGTGTGGAGAAAATTGAAGGATCGCACTGCACGACATTCCTTTTGCACGTATTGATGTCTTGTAGATCGCCTATTGACGGGCATCTTCACGCGGTTGTGTTTCTATGCGGCGGTTTTAAGCTCCTTGATCGCGCCGCTTAACACATGCCATGCCGAGCGCAGGAAGAGGGCGGCGAGCGCCAGTCCGACCACGATGTCGGGCCAACCGGAGTGGGTGAGCCACACGCCGGCTGCGGCGAACAGCACCGAGGTGTTAGCGATGATGTCGTTGCGGCTGCACAGCCAGACCGAGCTCATGTTGATGTCGTCGGCGCGATGCCGCCACAGCAGATAAAAACAGAAGCCGTTGGTGGTCAGCGCCAGCAGGCCGATGAGGCCGATAGTCTCGAACACGGGAAGCTGCGGATAGACGATGCGGTAGATCGCTTGCCCCAGCACGAACAAGCCGAAGCCCGCCATGATGAAACCCTTGAACAGCGCCGCCCGCGCTTTCATCGCCGCGCCCAGCGCCACGACGTACAGGCTGAACGCATACACCAGCGCATCGCCCAGCATGTCCAGCGAATCCGCCACCAGCGAGATCGAGTTGCCCAACAGTCCCGCCGTCAGTTCGACCACGAACATTACGGCGTTGATCGCCAGCACGATTTTCAGCGTGGAACTTTGGCGTTCACGCAATGCGTCGATCTCGCATGATTTACCGCTACAACAATCTGCCATTACTTTCTCCCGAAATAAATTTTCAACACGGCTAATTCATTAGGCCGTCATACCGGCGAAGGCCGGTATCCAGCGATTAAAAATATTCTGCGAAGCAGACAAAACCCAAGTGTTGTCCCACTTACGTGGGAATTTGTTGATCAACTGGATTCCGGCCTTCGCCGGAATGACGGTTTTATCTGGGTTCAAATCCGAGCCAACTATTTGCGCGCAATTTTAACAATGACCCACTGCTTCTTGTCGTTCTCTTGCATTTCAAATTGCACTGCATCGCCGATTTTAATATCGGCGGGCATCGGGTTTTGCAGCACGAACCACATGGTCATGGATGGCCAGCCCAACTCGGCGATGGGTTCGTGGGAGATTTGAATTTTGTTTGATTTTGCGTTCAGTGCTTTGATGATGCCTGTGCCTTGTTGAGTGGCGGGCTGCATGACCATCTGGTGTTGCGACATATCGTGTTCGTGCGAGGCGGCTTGGGTTATTCCGCT
This sequence comes from Sideroxydans sp., assembly GCA_028710605.1. Classification (GTDB taxonomy): domain Bacteria; phylum Pseudomonadota; class Gammaproteobacteria; order Burkholderiales; family Gallionellaceae; genus Sideroxyarcus. Next base: position 204,103 of record JAQTTU010000004.1, on the reverse strand, counting down.
GCTTGCGATGAAGGCGAAGGCGAGTGCGAGGGTTAGATGTTTCATGGCGTTTCCTTTCTTTTTAAAAAAATCATTAGACCCAAACCCCCTCCAACTCCTCCTTGTGCGAGCATCCGCTGCGCGGATTGCCTGCTTACCCCCTTGTCAGGGGGAGAGCTGGCTTAGCTCCTCCCCTGATAAGGGGAGGCTGGGAGGGGTTAGGTTTTGAAGAACTATCCGGGTTCATGGTTGCTTGGAATTGGAAGAAGTTTCGTGTTGTTTGATCAGCGCATAAATCACCGGGATCACCAGCAAGGTCAGCACGGCGGAAGAGATCATGCCGCCGACCATGGGCGCGGCGATGCGGCGCATCACTTCGGAGCCGGTGCCGCTGCTCCACAGGATGGGCAGCAGCCCGGCCATGATCGCCACCACAGTCATCATCTTGGGGCGCACGCGCTCCACCGCGCCGTGCATGATGGCAGCGTGTAAATCGTCGCGGCTAGGAAGCCGTGCTGTGTTCGTTCCCTCCCCTTCAAGGGGAGGGTTAGGGAGGGGATGGGGTGTCGAGTGCGCGAGATTTTCCCCCATCCCCCTCCCAGCCTCCACCTTGAAGGGGGAGGAGTGATGTGGCTGGTTAGGTCGTGCCGCGCATTCCGCCAATTTTGCCTGCCACGCCTGTTCCAGATAAATCAGCATCACCACGCCGGTCTCCGCTGCCACACCCGCCAGCGCGATGAAGCCCACGGCCACCGCCACGCTCAAGTTGTAGCCGAGCAGCCACAACAACCACACGCCGCCGACCAAGGCGAACGGTACCGACAGCATCACCACCAACGATTCGGTAATGCGCTGGAAGTTGAGATACAGCAGCAGGAAGATCAGCAGCAGCGTGACCGGGATCACGACTTTCATTTTCGCGGTGGCGCGTTCCATGTACTCGAACTGTCCGCTCCAGGTCGCGTAGTAGCCCGGCGGGAACTTCACTTGATCGGCCACGGCCTTGCGCGCTTCAGCCACATAAGAACCGATGTCGCGGTCGCGGATGTCCACGTAAATGTATGCCGAGAGCAGCGAGTTCTCGGTGCGGATGGACGGTGCGCCTTTGCTGATGCTCACCTTGGCGATCTGGCCGAGCGGGATCATCGCACCGCTTTCAGTCGGCACTAAAACTTCGCGCGCGATCTGTTCCGGCGAGCTGCGCAGGTCGCGCGGGTATCGTACACTCACGCCAAAGCGCTCCAGACCCTCCACAGTCGTAGTGACGGTCTCGCCACCCAAGGCGGTTGCGATCACATCCTGCACCTCGCCCACACTCAAGCTGTAGCGCGAAAGTTGAAGTCTGTCCGGCACGATGTTGAGGAAATAACCGCCGGTGATGCGTTCGGCGAAGGCGCTGGTCGTGCCCGGCACTTTCTTCACCACCGCTTCGATCTCTTTGGCGAGGCGTTCCATCTCATCCAGATTTTTGCCGAACACCTTGATGCCCACAGGCGTGCGGATGCCGGTGGAGAGCATGTCGATGCGCGCCTTGATCGGCATGGTCCACGAGTTCGCCACACCGGGGAATTGCAGCGCTTTGTCCATCTCGGCGATCAGCTTGTCGGTGTCCATCCCGGCAGGCCAGTCTTCCTGTGGCTTGAGGTTGATCACGGTCTCGAACATCTCTAGCGGCGCGGGATCGGTGGCGGTCTGTGCGCGTCCCGCCTTGCCATACACCGACTCAACCTCAGGAAAACTCTTGATGATCTTGTTTTGCGTTTGCAGCAGCTCGGCGGCCTTGGTCACCGACAGGCCGGGCAACGCGGTGGGCATGTAGAACAGCGTGCCCTCGTTCAGCGTCGGCATGAATTCGCTGCCGAGTTTCAGCGCCGGATACAGGCTGGCAACACAGACCAGCAGCGCAACGGCGAGCGTGGATTTTTTGTATTTCAACACGGCGCTGATGAGCGGACGGTAGCCCGCGATCAGCCAGCGGTTCAGCGGATTTTCCGCTTCCGGTTTGATCTTGCCGCGTATGAACAACAGCATCAGCACCGGCACCAATGTCACCGAGAGCAAGGCAGCGCCTGCCATGGCGAAGGTCTTGGTGTAAGCCAGCGGTGCGAACAGCCGTCCTTCCTGCGCTTCCAGCGTGAATACCGGCAGGAAGGAGACGGTGATGATGAGCAGCGAGAAGAACAGCGAAGGGCCGACTTCTTTGCAGGCGGCGAGGATGGCGGCGGCACGCCGCTGCATTATTCCTTCCCCTTCAGGGGGAAGGTTAGGATGGGGGTGGGGTGTTTCTCCCTCATTACCCCCATCCCCACCCCATCCCTCCCCTTGAAGGGGAGGGGGCGAGAGCCGCTCCAAATGTTTATGCGCATTCTCGATCATCACAATTGCCGCATCCACCATCGCGCCAATCGCAATCGCAATGCCGCCCAGACTCATGATGTTGGAATTCAAGCCCAGTGCGTGCATGGCGATGAACGCGATCAGCACGCCGACGGGCAGCATGACGATGGCGACCAGCGCACTGCGCGCATGCATCAGGAAGATCATGCATACCAGCGCCACGATCACGCCTTCCTCGAATAGCGTGTGCTTCAGTGTTTCGATGGCGCGCAGAATCAGTTGCGAGCGGTCGTACACCGCTTTGATGCTGACGCCTTCCGGCAAGCCCGGGGCGATCTCGGCGATTTTGTCTTTGATGTTCTGGATCACTTCCAGCGCATTCTGGCCGTAGCGCGCGACGGCGATGCCGGACACCACTTCACCTTCGCCATTCAATTCCGCAATGCCGCGCCGCTCGTCCGGCCCCAGTTCGACGCGGGCGATGTCGCGCAACAGCACCGGCGTGCCGCGCTCGGATTTCACCACCAGATTCCCGATGTCGCTGATGCCGTGCAGATAGCCCTGGCTGCGCACCATGTACTCGGTCTCGGCCATCTCCACCGTGCGCCCGCCGACATCGCGGTTGCTGTCACGAATCACCTGCGACACCCGGCTCAACGGAATGCCGTAAGCGCGTAATTTCACCGGATCGACCGTCACCTGGTATTGCTGCACGGAACCGCCGATGGAGGCGACCTCCGCCACGCCGTGCGCCTTGGTCAGTTGATAGCGCAGATACCAGTCCTGCATGGTGCGCAGTTGGGCGAGGTTGTGTTTTTCGCTCAACACCGCGTACTGATACACCCAGCCCACGCCGGTCGCGTCCGGCCCCAGTTGCGGCGACACGCCTTTCGGCATGCGTCCGGTGATACTGTTCAAGTATTCCAGCACGCGCGAACGCGCCCAGTAGATGTCGGTGCCGTCCTCGAAAATCACATACACGAACGACGCGCCGAAGAACGAAAAGCCGCGCACCACCTTGGATTTCGGCACCGCCAGCATCGCGGTGGTGAGCGGATAAGTGACTTGATCCTCTACCACCTGCGGTGCCTGGCCGGGATATTCGGTATAGACGATCACCTGCACGTCGGACAAATCCGGCAGCGCGTCCAGCGGCGTTTTCACCAGCGCATAAATGCCCGCCAGCGTGATGAACAAGGTGGCGAGCAACACCAGAAAACGGTTGCGCGCCGACCACTCGATGATTTTCGAAAGCATGTCAGTGTCCCCCGTGCTGCGCTTGCAGCTTGGTGATTACAAATTCTCCCGGCGTGCGCTCGACGATCTCGAAACTGATCGCGCTTCCCGGCTTGATGCCCGCCACCAGCGATGAATTGGTCAGCGCAAAGTCCATGGTCATGTCCGGCCATTTCAACGACGGGATAGCCTGATGGGTGATGCTCACCGTGCCGTCGTCGTTGATGGAGTTCAGCGTGCCTTGTGCTTGATGGCCGACGGTCTTGTTTTGTAGGTCGGGCTTCAGCCCGACTTGTCGGGATAAATCCCGACCTACATCTGTTGCGGGTGCAATGGCTGACATGCCTCCCAACGCCGCCTTCAAATTGCTTTCCGAATCCAGCAGGAAGTTGGCCGCAGTCACCACTTGTTCGCCATCCGCGACACCGGACAACACTTCGACATAATCATCGCTGCGGCTTCCCAGCGTGACGGCGCGCGGTTCGAAACGTCCTTCCGCCAGACGCACCAGCACCACTTGACGCGTGCCGCTGTCGATCACCGCCGAGCTCGGTACGGCCAGCACTTTGCCGCTGTTGCCCGTATTGATCTGCGCGTTGGCGAACATGGCGGGTTTGAGCATGCCTTTGGGATTCAATATTTCGATGCGCACTTGCACCGTGCGCGTGGCGTTGTTCAAGGTCGGGTAGATGAAATCCACTTTGCCGTCGAACGTGCGCCCGGGATAAGCATCGACCGTGACCTGCGACTTGCTGCCGATGCGCACTTGGGCGATGTCCTGTTCGTTGACTTCGGCGATGACCCACAGCGAAGACAGGTCGGCGATCTGGTACAGCGTTTCGCCGGACATGAAACGCATGCCTTGCACCGCCTTTTTATCCAGCACGACACCGTTGACCGGTGCGCGGAAGGTCACGCGTGAGGAAGCATCGCCTTGCTTGGCAGCGTCCGCGATGTCCCAGTTTTTCAGGCGCGCGGCGCTGGCATCGGCAAGCTGTTGCATGCTGGCTTGCGCATCCGCTCCGGCATCCTCCAATGAAGCCAGACCTTGCAAGGCCAGCGCGTGTTCGCGTTGTGCCGAGACCAGTTCCGGGCTGTAAACCTCAAACAGAGGTTGACCTTTGCTCACCGCCTGTCCGGTGGTGTTCACGTACAGGCGTTCCACCCAACCATCGAACTTGGGCGAGATGGCATAGGTGTGGCGCTCGTTGATCTCGATGCGGCCGGTCACGCGCAGCGTGCGCTTCAGTTCGCGCAGGCTTGCCGCTTCGCTCTGCACGCCCAGCTTCTGCACCTTGTCGGTGCTGATGCTGAGCTGTGTGGTCGATGTGTCTTCGCCTTCATACACCGCCACATAGTCCATGCCCATCGCATCTTTTTTCGGCACCGGCGAAGTGTCCGGCAGCCCCATCGGGTTGCGGTAGTACAGCAGCTTGCGTTCGGCTTTTGCCCCGCTCCTCAATCCTTGTTCCTCAATCCTGCCATGCGTGCCGAACCAGTATCCGGCGGAGGCCACGCCCAGTAGCAGTAGTGCTGCGATGAGGATTTTGACGACACTCGAAATTTCAATAAACCCATTTTCAAATACACCGTCATTCCGGCGCAGGCCGGAATCCAGCGGTTTTATCAAACATGCCTTTAGGTTTTGTCCACCGCGTTGCGGTGGAGTTTGTTTTTTTGGCTGGATTCCGGCCTGCGCCGGAATGACGGGAATTTTAAATTTCGAGGCTCTCATCATTCTTCTCCCAACAATTTTTCAATATCGGCCAAGCGCAATTGCATGTCGGTTTGTGTTTGCAGCTGTTGCTGTTTGGCTTTGAGGATTTGCTTCTGCGCTTCGACCAGCATGGCGAAATCCACTTTGCCGTTTTCGTAACCCGCCAGCGCCGACTGATAGGTGAGTTCGGCTTGCGGCAGCAGGCGCGTGGCGATCAGCGATTCGGTGCGGCGCGCGCTATCCAGTGCGGAGAGCGCTTCCGACAGTTCGGATTGCATCTGGTCGAGCAGTGCCTGTTTGCGCGCGTTGCTGGCGGACACCATCGCCGCCGCTTCTCCTTCCTGCGCGCGGCGCGACGATTGCTGCAACGGGATGTTGAGTTCCAGCATCAGATCCCATTGTTTGATCGCGCTGCCGCTGCGCGTGGGCGCGATGCCCAGCGTGAAATCCGGGTAGCGGTTGGCGCGGCTCAACTCGCGGTTTTTTTCTGCCGATTGAATGTCGGCCTCGGCGATGCGCAGTTGCGGATTGCGCGCGAGCAAACGTTCCAGCATGGCGGCTTCATCGAGTTCGGCCACAGATGGCATCGCGCGCAGTTGTTTCGGTTCGGCCAGCGCCGCATTCGACGGGCGCGACAGCAGCGCGTTCAGCCGCGCATGGCTGTGATGGCGCTCGTTCTGCAACGCGATCAACTCGCCGCGCAGCATGGTCTGCTCGACCTGCACTTGAATCACATCCTGCTGGCTGGCGAGGCCGTTGGAATAGCGCGTCCGTGCGATCTGTTCCAGACCGTCCAGCAGACCCAGCGTCTGTTGCGCCAGCCGTTCGCTTTCGACGGTGAAGTAGAGCATGGCGTAAGCGGTCTTGATGCGGTTCGCCAGTTCTGTCCAACTGGCGCTTACTTGCCCGTCGGCCTGCGCCACTTTGCTGGCGGCGACTTCGCGTTGCAGCCCGCGTTTGCCGAACCACGGCACGCTTTGCATCAGCAGAAAACGCGTTTCGCCGCTTTGTCTGGTGACATCCATCGGCTCGATACGCAGCACCGGATCGGGCAAGGCATCCGCCGGTTCGGCGCGCAGCGCGGCGGCTTCGGCTTCAAAGCGCGATGCGGCCAATCCGGGATTGTGTTCGCGCGCATAGTCCAGCAGACCGTCGAGGTTGCCGCCCAGCGTGGTGCTCGAATTTGCCAGCGGTTCGCGCGATAACGCGCTGCTGTATTGCAGCATGTTGTCCGCTGCATCGGCGGTATTCAGGCCGAGCGCGCAAAGCAAGGTGAAAATATTTAAATGGGTTTTCATGTTCCGCATCCCGTTGTTGTGCAATGCCAACGGACAGCCGCAAACGACTGCCGCACGGTGCGGGACTAAGATCTGGCTACAGAATCAATAGACGGATTTGTCCCGCGTTAAGCGCGGGCGAGAGGCGGCGGGACGAGCGGGGCGGAAGTGAAGGAATGGAATGCAACCAGATACGGCGTGCGTTCGCGTGCGGCGGTTTGCACGGCAACCACGGTAACAGCAGGCACGGCCAGATAAGCGGTATAAGCCAGATGGCAGAGTTCGCAACTGCCGCACGACGAATTATGTTGATCCGTTGTGCCGCCCATATCCGCCATGTCGCAGGGCTGGTCGCCGGACATTACCATCTGCGCCATTTCGGCTGCGTGGCTTTGTCCCTGCTGCAATTGCATGGACAGCGAAGCCGCCAGCGCGTTGCCGCTAAACAGCGGCAGCCACAGCAGCATCAGTACGGCGACGAATTTTCTGAATGGACGAGACATAAATTCAGTGTGGCAAAGTGCCGGAAGTTAGTCAATCGGTTAAACGCGCGCCCGGAGTTGTTGGTTGACGCGGGAGAATGAGGTAACCTGCGCGTGAAGAGTGATTGTTCAACGCAAATCAAGTGATGAGGTAAGCCATGAAGGGTGACGAGTTATTTCGTGCCGTCAGAATATATTTCGCGGTGCTGGCGGTCATCGGCACGGCGGCGGCGCTGGTGTTTACCATCTATTTCACCCAGGACAATATGCGCTGGGCTACTTTCCTCACCGGGATTTTGGTGGCTGCCGTGTTGTCCGAAGCGGTGCGCATGTCGCGTTCGGAATGGATGGTGATGCGGCGCACGGCGCAGTTGTCGCAGACGAAAGACCGGCTGGAACGCGAAATGATTTTGCGCAAAGGGCTGGAGAAAAAAATCGGCCTCGACAAGGGGCGCTTGAATTTGATCGACGACAAACTGCCGACCATGGTGGTGCTGATCGACGACAAAGGAATTTGCCGCTACCACAACCGCACCTTCCGCGAATGGTTGAACATGAGGCCGGAGCTGATCGACGGCCAGCATCTGCGCCAGGTTATCGGGGGCAAGGCCTACACGGAAATCGCCACCGCGATCCGCCAATCGCTGGACGGGCAAGACCTGCGCTATGACCGCAGGCACGAGATGTCCGATGGCGCGATCTACCGTTTGGCGATGGAACATGTGCCGCAATTCGATGCGGAAGGCAAGGTGACCGGATGCTACATTTTGGCCGACGACATTACCGCGAGCAGCGATCTGTCCGCTTCACCGAAGTCAGATGTATCACTTGAGAAATTCGCCGCAACGGCTTCCGGGCAGAGCGCTGTTGCTGTTCAGAATATGTTCATCGATTCCTTTGCCGAGCAGATCACCGGGCAGAGCAATGCGGGCAATCACATCATGGATGCGATCCAGAAAAGCCAGTTCACCCTGTATTGCCAGCTGATCTCGCCGATGGCGGAAGCGTCCGCCGATCACGAGCATTACGAGATTCTGGTGCGCCTGATCGAGGAGGAGGAAGGCCTGATGCCGCCCGGCGCATTCTTTCCGCTGGCCGAAAAACACGGGCTGATGCCTTATCTGGATAGATGGGTGGTGCAGCATGTTCTGGAGTGGGCTTCCGGCAAGGAGCAGGCCAAGGTGCGGCGCGAAGATTCGGCGTTCTTTCTTAACGTGGCGGCCGCCACGATGGGGGACCCGGAGTTCCCGGATTTTCTCCAGACAACTTTGCTGGAGTACGGCTTGCCGCCTTCGATACTGTGCTTTGAAGTGCCCGATACAGAGCTCGCCATTCGCGGCGCGAGTGTCGCCGAATTCATCCGGCGGGTGAGGAGTACCGGCTGCCGCGTCGCGCTCAGCGGCTTCGGGCGGGACGGCGTTTCGTTCGACAAGATTCGCGGCTTCCAGGTGGATTTCCTGAAAATCGACGGCAGCATCATTCTCGACATGCTCAGGAATCCGGTGAGTCTCGCCAAAGTGGTTTCCATCAACCAGGTGGCGAAAAAGATCGGTGTCACAACCGTGGCCGAACTGGTGGAAAGCGAAGATATCATCGCCAAACTCAAGGAAATCGGCGTTGATTTTGCCCAAGGTTTCGGCATCTCAAGGCCGCGCAGCTTGAAGTGATCCGATTGAAAAAAACAAAAACCTTGCCCGCAGATTTTGCAGATTAACCGGATTAAACCCTAAATATTCATTAGCAACTTCATCCCTTGTAGGAGCGAGCTTGCTCGCGAAATGGTTTCGCGAGCAAGCTCGCTCCTACAGTCTTTGGGGCCAATGTTTTTTTCCGGTTTTAATCGGCGCTAATCTGCGTAATCTGCGGGAAAAAGCCTTCCGTATTGGCAACTGGATTCCGGCTTTCGCCCGAATGATGGGGATAGGAATATATCCATTGTCAGCGCCGCACGCTGGCGGTACAGTTCGCCACATCCACAAACAAAACAAAGAGGGTGCGACATGGCGATTCTATTGGTGGTAGCGTTGGTGGTGGCCTTGCTGCTGGCCTTTTTCCGTTCTTCCATCTGGGGCTGGCTGACCGCCCTCGCAGTCCTCGTGCCGATGCTGGCAATGGCCGGTCGCATCTCCGATGAGGCGCTGAAAACGGTCATTATTTTGCTCGGCATTTTCATCGCGGTATTCGGCATTCCTTTTCTGCGCCGCCTGCTGGTCAGCGGTTTCATCCTCAAAATTTTCCGCAAGATTTTGCCCCAGGTTTCGCAGACCGAACAGGAAGCGCTGGACGCGGGCACGGTCGGTTGGGACGGCGAACTGTTCAGCGGTAACCCGCACTGGAAACAATTTCTGGCGCTGCCCAAGGCTGGTATCAGCGAGCGCGAACAAGCTTTTCTCGATAACGAAGTCGATCAACTGTGCGCCATGCTGGACGACTGGGACATCTCCCACGTGCGTCAGGATTTGTCGCCGCAGGCCTGGCAGTTCATCAAGGATCAAGGCTTTTTCGGCATGATTATTCCGAAGGCTTACGGCGGTCTGGAATTTTCCGCGCAGGCGCAATCGGCGGTGGTGACCAAGGTCGCTTCGCGCAGCGGATCGGCGGCGGTGACGGTGATGGTGCCCAATTCGCTGGGCCCGGCAGAGTTGCTGTTGCACTACGGTACGCAAGCGCAGAAAGATCAATATCTGCGCCGTCTCGCCTGCGGTGAAGAGATTCCGTGCTTCGCGCTGACCGGGCCGTTCGCCGGTTCCGATGCGGGATCCATCCCCGATGCCGGTATCGTGTGTCGTGGCGAATTTGGCGGACAGCAGAACGTGCTCGGCGTGCGCGTCACTTGGGAAAAACGGTACATCACGCTGGCTCCGGTGGCGACTTTGCTCGGACTGGCATTCAAACTGTTCGACCCCGATAAATTATTGAGCGAACAAGTCGAGCGCGGCATCACGCTGGCGCTGATCCCCACTGACACGCCGGGCGTGAACGTGGGTCGCCGCCACCTGCCGCTCAACTCGGCGTTTCTGAACGGCCCGACCACCGGCACCGACGTGTTCATTCCGCTGGACTACATCATAGGCGGCGCGGAACGCATTGGCCACGGCTGGCGCATGTTGATGGAATGTCTGGCGGCGGGGCGCTCCATCTCGTTGCCCGCCAGCTCCACCGGCGGGGTCAAACTGGCGGCGCGCAGCAGCGGCGCGTATTGCCGCGTGCGCAAACAATTCCATGTGCCGGTGGGCAAATTCGAGGGCGTGGAAGAAGCGCTCACGCGCATAGCCGGCCACTTGTATGTGATCGACGCGGCGCGCACCTTGACCGCACAAGCGGTGGACAGAGGCGAGAAACCCTCGGTCATTTCCGCCATCGTCAAATACCATTGCACCGAGCGCGGGCGCATGGTAATCAACGACGCGATGGACGTGCACGGCGGCAAAGGCATCTGCCTCGGGCCAGATAATTATCTGGGTCGCGCCTACCAGCAAACGCCCATCGGCATCACCGTGGAAGGCGCGAACATCCTCACCCGCAGCCTGATTATTTTCGGCCAGGGCGCTGTGCGTTCGCATCCTTACGTGTTGCGCGAAATGCACGCGGCGCACGATCCCGACACCAAACGCGCGGTGCACGAATTCGATGCCGCGCTGTTCGGCCACATTAGTTTCAGCATGAGCAACGCGGTGCGCAGTCTGGTCTATGGACTCACCGGAGGGCTGGTCATCGGCGTGCCCACCGAGCAACCGACCAAACGCTACTATCAAGCATTGACGCGCTACTCGGCGGCATTCGCTTTCGCGGCGGACGTGTCCATGCTGGTGCTGGGCGGCGAACTCAAACGCCGCGAAAAATTGTCCGCGCGTCTGGGCGACGTGTTGAGCCAGATGTATCTGTGCTCCGCCGTGCTCAAACGGTTCGAGGACGACGGCAGGCTTGAGTCGGACTTGCCGCTGTTGCACTGGGGCATGCAGGACGGCCTGTACCGCATCCAGCTCGCGTTCGACAGCGTGCTGCAAAACTTCCCCAACCGCGCAGCCTCCCTCATGTTGCGCGCCATGATTTTTCCGCTGGGCCAATGGCGCAAACCGCCCGACGACCACATCGGCCACCAGGTCGCCTCGCTGCTGCTCAAACCCGGCGAAGTGCGCGACCGATTGACTGCGGGCATGTACATCTCGCGCGACGAGAACGATGCCATCGGCGCGCTGGAAGCCTCGCTCGCCAGCACGCTGGCCTGCGAACCGCTGCAAGCCGTGCTGGAAAAAGCGCGCAAGGAAGGCAAAATTAAATCGCGCGAAGAGATGCAACAAATTGTCGAAGCGCGCGAGCAGGGACTGATTGATTCCGAGCAGGCACTGCAACTGCAACGCGACTACGCCCTGCGGCGCAAAGTCATCATGGTGGATGATTTTGCGGCGGAAGAGTTGCGGGCGGGGAAGTAACTTGTCCGCAAGCCAGTAAATACGGCCATCTTCATGATGCGCATTATGTAGATCGCCTATTGACGGGCGTTGCGGATGAGAGGGCGTAGGGTGGATGCGCTGCGCTTATCCACCCTACTAGACTTGCGAGACTAAGAATTGAATGTCTGTGAAAAAGGGGAGGAGTGAATGCAAACACAAAAACAAAATCAGGATGTGATCTCGCCGGAGCAGGCGGTGACGTTGTACGGACTTTTTCTTGAGCGGGTGCGGCGCACCCCGGACAAGATCGCCTACCGCCATTTCGATATACGGCAGCAGGTGTGGGCTGATCTGAGTTGGAGGCAGATGCGCGATCAGGTGGCGCGCTGGCAAGCGGCGTTGGCGAAGGAAGGGCTGGCGAAAGGCGACCGCGTGGCGGTCATGCTGCGCAACTGTCCGCAGTGGGTGATGTTCGATCAGGCGGCGATGTCGCTGGGGCTGATTACCGTGCCGCTTTACACGGTAGATAGGCCGGACAACATCGCTTACATCGTCAACGATTCGCAGGTGAAAGTGCTGCTGTTCGAGACTGCCGAACAGTGGCAAACCCTGAGCGGCGTGCTGGGACAGATGGGCGGCGTACAGCGCTTTATTGCGCTGGATGAATTCGCGCACGAAGAGCCGCGCCTGATGTCGGCAGCCAGATATTTGCCGACCGTTGCCGAACTGCAACCCGCCGTGCCCTGCGCGACCAACGAGCTGGCCAGCATTATCTACACTTCCGGCACCACGGGTCGCCCCAAAGGCGTGATGCTGAGTCACATCAATATGTTGAGCAATACGCACGCCGCGCTGGGCACTTTCGTCATGCGCGAAGACGATGTGTCGCTGTCTTTCCTGCCGCTGTCGCACACGTTTGAACGCACCTGCGGTTATTACCTGCAATTGATGACCGGCGCGCAGGTGGCTTACGCGCGCTCGATCCCGTTGCTGTCGGAAGATTTGCAAATCATCCGCCCGACCATTTTGATTTCCGTGCCGCGCATTTACGAGCGGATTTACACCGCCATCGAAACCAAGCTGGAAGAAGCCAGCTTCATCCAACGCGCGATGTTCAAACTGGCGGTGGACGTGGGCTGGGCGCGCTTTTTGCACGAGCAGGGACGCGGCTCATGGAGGCTGTCGTTCCTGTTGTGGCCGCTGCTGAAAAAACTGGTGGCGGACAAAATTCTCAACCGTTTCGGCGGGCGTTTGCGCACGGCCTTGAGCGGCGGCGCGGCGCTGGCGGCGGATATTTCGCGCATGATCGTCGGCCTCGGTTTGCCGGTGGTGCAAGGCTACGGCCTCACCGAAACCAGCCCCATCGTCACCGGCAACCACATGGAAAATAATTTCCCAGACAGCGTGGGCGAACCGTTGCGCGGCATCCAGGTGAAGCTGGGCGCGCAAGGCGCGTTGCTGGTGAAAGGGCCGAACGTGATGATGGGCTATTGGAACAACGAGGCGGCGACCAAGGCCATGATTGACGAAGACGGCTGGCTCAACACCGGCGACATCGCGCACATCAGCGACACCGGCCATGTCTATATCACCGGCAGATTGAAAGAGATTATCGTGCTGTCCAACGGCGAAAAAATGCCGCCCGCCGACATGGAAGCCGCCATCCTGCACGACCCGCTGATCGACCAGATCATGATCTACGGCGAAGGCCGCCCGTACCTGGTTGCGCTGGCCGTGCTCAACCCCGAGGTGTGGCTGCACATCGCCGCCAAAGTCGGCGTGCGCCCCGACATGCCGGAATCGCTGACCGACAGCAATGTGGAAGCCAAAGTGCTGCGCCGCATCGCGCGCAACCTGAGCGGCTTCCCCGGCTACGCCAAAGTGCATCGCGTGCTGTTGCTGCGCGAGCCATGGACAATCGACAACGGCTTGCTCACCCCCAAACTGAGCTTGAAACGCGACCGCGTGGTATCGCAGTTCTCCGCGCAAATCGAACAACTTTACAAGAAGCGCTGATATGCAAAACACCCATTCCACTACTACTTTGCCGCAGCGCGAACCCACCATCCGCGTGGCCGCCATGCCCTCCGATGCCAACTACACCGGCGACATTTTCGGCGGCTGGCTGATGGGGCAAGTGGACATCGCGGGCAGCATCCCCGCCGTCCACCGCGCCAGAGGCCGCGTGGCCACCGTCGCGGTGAATTCCTTCGTGTTCAAAGCGCCTATCTTCGTCGGCGACGTGGTGAGTTTTTACACGCACATCGTAAAGACGGGCACGACTTCCATCACTGTGGATGTCGAAGTCTATGTGCAACGCGACCCCGCCAACCCCACCTGCCACAAAGTCACCGAAGCGACGCTGACCTATGTCGCCGTGGGCGAAGATCGCAGACCGCGAGCGTTGCCGCCGGAGAAGTAGTTTGTGGATTTTTTCCTCGCAGGCGCGGATTAGGCACATGCTTAAAAAGGGCAAAGCGTTGAGGAATTGATGTAGAACGATATTGTTTCAAAACAAAAAAGAAAGCTTATGTCTAATCGTTTTAATCCAACAGCTCTGAAGTTAATGGAAGATGCTTTGGCAGAAGTATTCTATTCACATCATGATTTTGATGCGTTTATACGCCGTTGTGGTGTCGAGTCAGCTCTTCTAAATAGGGCGCGAGTAGCTTCAGAGGCTCGCAAAGGTTCTTATGAGCGAGCGCCAAAAAGGTTTGTGGCGCAAGAAGTTCTTAGGCTACTTGAGATTAAAGGAGATGCTGGGCTACATATGCTTACCAGCATTTTCGATGCTTTGGTAAAAGGCACTTTTCAAGAAGCATCGCAAAAAGGCAAACAAACGTTGCTCCTTCTGAAGCAGCAATTTGAGCAAGATAGAGAGCAGCGACTTCAGGAAGAGAAAGCTAGAAGAGAATGGCAGGCTCAGAGAGAAAGGGAGTCGTCCGCAAGAGTTGTAAAGGTTGAAAGACACCCACAAAAAATTGCGCGTATTCAGCAGAAGTTTCTTGAAATGCATAGCGCCAGTGATCCTCATAAGCGAGGACGCGACTTTGAGGTGTTGGTTGTGGAGCTTCTTGAAGCTGAAGCCCTTTCTCCTCGGCATGGAATTTCAAGGGTGGGAGAGCAAATCGATATTTCATTTGAGTTTGGATCGCAAACCTATTTGGTTGAGGCTCGTTGGAAAAAAGATCAATCAGAGCCTAAAGAATTGCGGGATTTTCATGGGAAGTGCCAAGGAGTACACGTGGATGTGCGAGGTGTCTTTATTTCTGTACAAGGCTACACATCAGGGTGTGCAGAAGCTTTGAAGAACCTAGGCGAGTTGCGCGTCGTCATGTTAGACGGGACGCACTTGATGAGTGTTTTTAGTGGTGCAATTACTTTTGGTGATTTGCTCAAGAAGGTTGTTAGAAAAGCTTGCGATGAGCGTGTTCCATATGTGCCGTTATCATCACTTATAGAATCAATATAAACAGCTCCGTAGGTCGGGTTGGCGCAACGTAACTCGACAAAGGGAAAACGCAGCACGAAGGTAGAGCATGCGATGAAGTGAAACGGGGTTCAGCTTCATAATTGTTTTTTTGCGCCGTAATTTTTCAAAACACGACTTTCAAGCAAGCCAGCAAACACGGCCATCTCCGCCATGTGTACATCGCAGATTGCCTATTGACGCGCCTTGCGGGGCAGGTGCATAAAAAAACTGAGTAAGATTTTTTTGAAAACAACATGACCACACCGCTCAACCCACAATCTGATTTCAATGAGATCACGCAACTGATCCAGGCTGCGCGGCAGCGTGCGGTGTTGGCGGTGAATACGGCGTTGATCGAGTTGTATTGGCAGGTGGGGCAGTTCATCAGCCGCAAGATTGCGCAGGCGGAATGGGGCGATGGGGTGGTGGCGCAATTGGCCGAGCATCTGGCGCGCACCCAGCCGGGGTTGCGCGGGTTTACCGGGCGAAACCTGTTTCGGATGCGGCAATTTTATGAGGCTTACCGCGATGAAAAATTAGTGACAGCACTGCTGACACAATTGCCGTGGACGCATAACCTCATTATCCTCAATCAAGGTAAATCCTTGGAAGAGCGGGAGTTTTACCTGCGTTTGGCTATCCGGGAAAAGTGGAGCAGCCGGGAACTGGAACGCCAACTCAAGACTGCGCTGTTCGAGCGCACGGTGCTCAGTCCGCTAAAAGTCTCACCAGTGGTGCGACAAATTCATCCCGATGCTTTGAGCGTGTTCAAGGACAGTTATCTGGTCGAATTCCTCGACTTGCCGCAAGGCCATGCCGAAGCGGATTTACACCAAGGTTTGTTGCAGCGGCTCAAGGATTTTTTGATCGAGCTTGGGCGCGATTTCTGTTTTGTGGGCAGCGAGTATCCGTTGCAAGTGGGCGGGCGCGACTTTGCGCTTGATCTGCTCTTTTTCCATCGCGGCTTGAATTGTCTGGTCGCCATCGAATTGAAGGTCGGGCGTTTTGAGCCGGAGTATCTGGGCAAGCTGGACTTTTATCCCGAAGCGCTGGACCGCGATGTGAAGAAGCCGCACGAGCAACCTGCCATCGGTGTGCTGCTGTGCGCGAGCAAGGATAACGAGGTGGTGGAATACGCGCTGAGCCGCAGCCTTTCTCCGGCGCTGATCGCGGAGTATCAAACGCAGTTGCCGGATAAGGCATTGTTGCAAGCCAAGCTGCACGAGTTTTATTTGCAGAATGCGCCGGATGAGAGTTGAGAAAACCGTGTAGATCGGGAGGGAGTGTTTCTCCATTCTTGAAATAAGAATGTTGACTTATTAGCCACGCTGTCATTAGTATCCATCCATTCATTCTCATTTCAAGAATTAAGAATATGGCGAAGATTAGCAATAAGCAGCCGGTACTCAAGCCGCAAGATTTGTATGTCTTGCTGGCATTGTTGAGCCGTGGTGGCGGGAGTGTCGGTTATCCAGAGTTGGCGGAGCAGACGGGTTTGGCGGTGTCGGCGGTGCATGGGGCGTTGAAGCGCGCGGCGGTGGCGCAGTTGGTGACGTTTCAGGAGCGTCGCCCGGTGGTGTTGAAGACGCAGTTGCGGGAATTTTTGCTGCATGGTGCAAAGTATGTATTTCCTCCGGTGTGGGGTTCGCTCACGCGCGGGGTGCCAACAGGATATGCGGCTGCGCCGTTGAATGCGGTGATTGCGCCATCTGCCGATCCGGTGCCGGTGTGGCCGCATCCCAAGGGCTCGGTGCGCGGGGTGAGTTTGGCTCCGTTGTATCCTTCCGTTCCGGCGGCGGTGCTCAAGGATGAGCGTTTGTATGCCATTCTGGCGTTGTTCGATGCGCTGCGTAGCGGGCAAGCGCGCGAACGCAATGCCGCGCAAAAATTATTGGATGAGTTTTTCCAATGAAGCCGCAGCATCCGAATGTGCCCAAGGTGGAGCTTGTTGCGCAGGCACTGGGTAATTTGCGTGAGCGGCTGGTTTTTGTGGGCGGGTGCGCGGTGGATTTATTGTTGACCGATATGGCTGCCGCACCTTCGCGTGTAACTTACGATGTGGACTTGGTGGCGCAGGTTGCTGCGTTGTCCGGTTATCACCAGTTGGAAGAGGATTTTGTCAGGCTGGGATTTAAGCGGGATATTTCCAGGGACGCTCCGATCTGCCGCTGGCGGCTTGGCAATCTGGAGGTGGACTTGATGCCGACGGATACCAATATTTTGGGCTTTGCCAACAGGTGGTATCCGCTGGCGATGCAAACGGCGCAACGGATTGCGCTGCCGAGCGGAACGACGATACGCTTGATTGCCGCCCCCGTATTTCTGGCGACAAAATTCGAGGCATTTGCGGATCGCGGTAACGGTGATTTGCTGGGTAGTCACGATTTGGAAGATATCGTCAATGTGCTGGATGGCAGGCCGGAGATCGTTGCGGAAATCGCTGCGAGTTCGCTGGAATTGCGGCGCTACTTGGCGGATAGGTGCGGTGTATTGTTGGCGATGCCAAACTTTATGGATGCTTTGCAGGGAATGGTGTTCCCGGATGAATCGCTTGCGGTACGGGTGCAGATGCTGGTTGAGAAGTTTAGAGAGATCTCGCAATTTTGTAACTGAGCAGAGCCGCGTCACGGTTTGATTTTCCATTCGTGCATCATCAAAACGCAAAGTATTTATCGCCATCAATGTCCCCGAAGCTCACACAATCAAAAACGTTTTTTATCTGGATGTGGGTGCTGCTTGTCTGTCTCGTCGTTTCGCCGGTCATGGCGGAAGTTTCTGTTCCGGCATTGTCTTCGCGCGTTACCGATCTGACCGGGACGATTTCCGATGCTCAGCGAGCCACGCTGGAGGGGACGCTGAAGAGTATCGAGGAGGAGTACGGCAGCCAGATGGCGGTGTTGATCGTGCCGAGCACGCAGCCGGAAACTATCGAGCAATATTCGATTCGCGTGGTGGATCAATGGAAGCTCGGCAAGAAGGGCGAGGATAAAGGTCTGTTGCTGCTGGTGGCGAAGAACGAGCGCAAGGTGCGCATCGAAGTGGGCTACGGGCTGGAAGGCGTTATTCCGGATGCGCTGGCGTGGCGGGTGATTGATGAGACGATTACGCCACGCTTCAAGCAGGGCGATTTTGCGGGCGGCATCCAGTCCGGTGCGATGCGGCTGGCCGGGCTGATTGCGGGCAAGTCGCAAGCCGTTACCGATGCGCAGACTGACTCGGAGGAGTCTCCTTCCGATGCGAGTTCAGCGCAATCCATTCCAGAATTATTCACCGATGAAACGGGTTCTTTTTCCGACGAGCAACGCAGCGCGCTGACGGGTGAACTGACCGACTACGAGGTGAAGAATGGCAAGCATATCTTCGTGCTGGTCGTGCCCACCACGCAACCTGAAACCGCAGAACAATATGCGCAGCGTCTTATGAAACATTGGGAGGTTGCGGGGAATCTGGATGTGGACAGGAGTGTGTTGTTGCTTGTCGCCAAGGACGTGGGCGTTGCGCATATTCTGCCCGGACCGGCGTTGCGGCAGCGCATCAAGGCCGGGGCGATTGAAAGCGCCATTGCCGATTCCATCGAGCCGCAACTGGGGAAGGGCGAACTCATCGGAGCCGTTCAGACCGGTGTGCGCGATGTCGAAAAGATACTCGATGATGCCGCGCAAAACATGACTTTCAGCGAGCGCACGATAGACGAGATCAGCCAACTTCCGCTGTGGTTTCTGCTGGTGATGGCTGCATTCGGCACTGTCTTGCGCTGGTTCTTGGGGCCGCTCGGTGGTGGTTTGGTGATGGGCGGCATTACGGGCGGCGGCGCGTGGTTCATCTCGGAGACGATAGAAATTGCTTTTGCCTCTGCCGCTGTGGGATTCCTTTTTGTGTTGGTGGGTATCATGAACTGGCTCGCGATGGGGTTCGGTGCTGGCTCATCCGGTGGCGGAGGGGGTGGTTTCTCGGGCGGCGGTGGTGGGTTTGGCGGTGGCGGTGCATCGGGAGGATGGTGAGAATGGGATGACGGCCTGAGGGTTGCGGCGGCTGGATGGGCTTATCCGGGTATGTTATGGTGCGGCGCATGGCAGGTGAATTCATAAACGAGAGGATGAAGATGAAAAAAATATTGTTGCTGGTCGGTGGTGTGTTGTTGAGCTGGAATGCGTTTGCGCTGGAGGTGGCGGGTGTGAAACTGGCCGACACGGTGCAGGTGAACAATGTGAATTTGCAGTTGAACGGCGCGGGCATCCGCACCAAATTTTTCTTCAAGATTTATGTCGCCGCATTGTATTTGCCGCAAAAGCAAACCTCGGCAGAGGCGGTCATCGCGGAGGAGCGCGAGCATCGCGTGGCGTTGCATATCAAACACGAATTGAGCAGCGGGAAATTGTTCAACGCGTTTAACGAGGCGATCGAGGCGAACCATACGCCTGCAGAGTTGGCGGCGCTGAGTGCGCAGATCAAGCAGTTGGCGCAGATTTTCGATGCGGTGAAAGAAGTGAAGCCGGGCGATGTCATCACGCTCGATTATCTGCCCGCCAGCGGCACGCAGATCAGTGTGAACGGCGCGTCGCGCGGCACGATAGCGGGCGCGGCGTTCAATCGCGGGGTGCTCAAAATCTGGCTGGGCAGCAAGCCGGTGCAGGATGATTTGAAGAAGGGAATGCTGGGTGGCTGATTCGGATACGTTGGTAGAAGAAAAAGATCACTTCGATGTCGATTACGATTTCATCGCGCACCTGAACGGCGAGTGCATCGCGTGGGCGGGGATGGACGATGCCGCGCTGCAACGCGCGTTGCAGGCGCAAGGTGAAGCTTGGCACGGTTTGGTGAAGGAACGCTGCCCGCATCTGTTTGCCGCCGCGCCGGTGTTCATCACCGAGTTGCAGTTGCAGCAGATGCAGGCGGTGATTGCTGCGGTGGAGGAGATGGTCGGCGAGCCTGAACCGCATGCGGCGCTGGGCGTATTTTACGGCTTCGATTTTCACCTGAACGAGTTGGGCGCGCATCTGATCGAGATCAACAGCAATGCGGGCGGCGCGTTTCTGAATGCGTTGCTGATCGAGAGCCAGCGCGAAGTAAAGTTGTATGGATCGGCCCCCGTTCAAGATGAAGACTTGTCGCTCGAACAGGTTTTCATCGAGATGTTCCGCAATGAATGGCATCTGGTGCACGGCGACGTGCCGCTCAAGACGATAGCGATTGTGGATGAGCAACCGGAAACGCAATTTCTCTATCCCGAATTTCTGCTGGCGCAACAGATGTTCGAGCGCGCCGGTATCGCGGCGCACATCGTCGATCCTTCAGCGCTGCAAACGCGCGATGACGGTTTGTATTGCATGGGGCAGCGCGTCGATCTGATCTACAACCGCCTCACCGATTTTGATCTGCAACAACACTCGCACATCCGCACCGCCTGGGAACAGCGGCAGGTGGTGCTGACACCGAGTCCCGCGCATTTTCAGCGCTATGCGGACAAACGCAAGCTGGTCATGCTCTCCGATGCCGATTGGCTGCGCGCTGCGGGTGTGTCGCAAGCCAGTATTGACGGGCTTCTGCAAGGGATCCCCCAAACGAAGGTGGTGCGCGCGGAAGATGCGGAGCAATGGTGGGCAGAGCGCAAGCAGTGGTTCTTCAAGCCGGTGAGCGGCTACGGCAGCAAGGGCGCGTATCGCGGCGACAAAGTGACCAAGCGTGTGTTCGAGGAGATCATGCAGGCGGATTACGTGGCGCAACGGCTGGCGTTGCCGGGCGAGCGCAAAGTGTGCGCGGCGGGCAGCGAGCCGCAATCGCTCAAATTCGATGTGCGCTGCTACGTGTATGATGGCGACATCCAGCTCATTGCAGCACGTCTTTACCAAGGCCAAACCACTAATTTCCGCACCCCGGGCGGCGGCTTTGGCTTGGTGCGGCTGGTGGATTGAGCTATGGTTTGAACGAAGTATATAGGCCGATATATAGGTCGTTCGGCATATTGTGCAGGCAAAGGCTTCGTCGCAGAATTTGCACCCGGTCGCCGTACTTGCCTTTCGACCGTTGAGGGAGAAGGCCATGAATATCTCATTTCCCAGTCGGTATTTTTCCGGTATCAGCCGGGGCGATTTAGGTTTCCATATAGACCAGCAAAACCTGCGTGTCCGAACCGAACAGCTCCGCACTCGCATGGAGATGCTTCCATGGCTCGTTTTGAGTCAAGTCGTTTTACAGCTTCTGTTCGTTTGGTTGTTTTGGGGGCAAGCTCCCCACGATCAGTTGCTGATGTGGCTGGCTGCTGTTTACGCGTTGCATGCGGCGGAGATGGCCATGTGGGCCATGCATCGGCACGAGTTGAATACCATTCAGGAATGTCGGAGCTGGCACATCCATTTTTCGATTTTTGCGATTGCAGCCGGGATGCTGTGGGGGGGAGCCGCGTATTGGTTTTTCCCGGACGATATAGCGTATCAAAGCGTGTTGATCTGCGTGATGCTGGGGCTGGTGGCCGGGGCTGTCACCATGAATCTGGTACATCCTCCCGCATTGTATGGCTATACGCTCGGCATCATGCTTCCGCTCATCGCTCGTGCTGCGTTTATAAACGATGAGTTTCACTGGATTATGGCGCTGATGCTGGTCTTGTTTCTGGGCGTAGTATTGGAAACCGGACGCGGATTGAGCAGAACATTTCTCCTCTCGCTACAGCAGCGTTTCGAAAATCTTTCGTTGTTGCAGCAACTGACCATTCAGGAAGCGCAAACCGAAGATGCCAGAAGAGAACTCGAATCGGCTAACAATGTGTTGCGCGATCACGAGTCGAAGTTGGAGCAGATGGTGCAGGAGCGAACCGCAGAGCTTTGGCAAAGAACGCGCGAGATCGAGCTGATTAAAGACACCACGATCATGGCGTTGTCGTCACTGGCGGAGATACGCGACAACGAGACGGGCAACCACATTCGCAGGACGCAGAATTACATCCGGGCACTCGCGGAGAATCTTAGGGGTCATCCGCGCTTCAATCATTTTCTGACGGATGAAAACATCACGCTGCTTTACAAGATCGCGCCGTTGCACGACGTGGGAAAAGTGGGAATTCCCGACCGCATACTGCACAAGCCGGGCAAGTTGACCAAGTACGAATTCGAAATCATGAAGACGCATGCCGCGCTGGGCGGGAACGCCATTGCCGCTGCGGTGATCGGCTTGGATTTTTTCAGCCCGTTTTTGGAAGCGGCGCGACAGATCGCGATGAGTCATCACGAAAAATGGGACGGAAGCGGTTATCCCCAGGGGTTGCGCGGCGATAATATTCCTCTCCCCGCTCGCTTGATGGCATTGGCCGATGTTTACGATGCCTTGTCTTGTCGCCGCGTTTATAAACCGGCGATTGCGCATGAAGAAGTTGCGGAGATAATTTTTGACGGGCGCGGAAAGCATTTCGATCCTGATGTGGTCGATTCATTTATGTCCATTCAGCCGCAATTTGTGGAAATTTCAGGTAAATATAGTGATTGAGATGAAAAGGTTTATAGTTTGTGCCATCAAGGTGAAAATTTAAGGGGAGTACCATGATAAAAGAACAAGTGATGAGAGCCCATCTTGAGCAGAGGACTCAGGTTGAAGACTATGTGTTTGGAGAGTCTTTGGAGTTGCCCGACGTGCCTGAGGCTTGTCGTGCGGATTGTCTGCTGGGCAGTTGGCTGCACAGCGAGGGTGAAAAGAATTGCACCGATGTTTGCCTGCTTGATTCATTGTGCAGCAGTTGCGAAGAGTTTCGCGAAGCCGCAGCGCAAGTGTTATTGCTTGCGAAGATGGGTGAGTTGGAGTTGGCAAAAAATTCTTTGCGCCAGGGCGAGGTGTTTATCGATTCATCGGACGAGTTTCTGCATAATCTGGTGCTGTGGGACAGAAGTTGCACGGGATTGAGGGAGTCCAGAGTGTAGGCGAACCAGATTAACTTGTTCGAATCATCACCGGGATGCGCTTCCTGCCGAATTGTCCCTCGAATTTGCCGAAGTGCCCCGCCAGCTTTGCGCCGCAGTGCGAACAATCCCCATTTTCAGTTACCGAGTATTCGCGGATCAAATACCAGTCGCGCTCGATGAGCGGTTGTTTGCATTGCGCGCAATAGGTTGTGCCGCCGGTGAGGTCGTGCACGTTGCCGGTATATACATGCAGCAGTCCGGCAGAGTGGGCGATCTGCCGCGCTTCGGCAAGTTTTGCCGAGGGCGTGGCGGGGATGGCGGTCATCTTGTAATCGGGGTGAAACGCCGTGAAGTGCAGCGGCACATCAGCCCCCAATTCCTTGGCGATCCATTCACACATCTTTCCAATTTCATGCGCTGAATCATTGAGGCCGGGAATCAGCAGCGTGGTCAGTTCGACCCACACTCGGGTTTCCTGGCGCAGGTATTTCAGTGTGTCCAGCACGGGTTGCAGATGTGCCCCGGTCTGTTTGAAATAGAACTCGTCGGTGAAGGATTTCAAGTCCACGTTCGCCGCGTCCATTTTGGCGTAAAACTCGCGGCGCGGTTGATCGTGGATATAGCCAGCCGTAACGGCCACTGTTTTGATGCCGCGCTCGTGGCAGGCATCGGCCACATCCATCGCATATTCGGCAAATACCACCGGGTCGTTGTAGGTGAAAGCCACGCTTTTGCATTCCAGATCGGCGGCACTGCGCGCGATGGCTTCGGGTGTGGCCTGATCGGCGAGTTTGTCGAAGCTGCGCGATTTCGAGATGTCCCAATTCTGGCAGAATTTGCAGGCGAGGTTGCAGCCCGCCGTGCCGAACGACAGGATGCTGCTGCCGGGATAGAAATGATTGAGCGGTTTCTTTTCGATGGGATCGACGCAGAAGCCGGAACTGCGCCCGTAAGTGGTGAGCACCATCATGTCGTTGATGCGGCCGCGCACGAAGCAGGCTCCTCGCTGCCCTTCGTTCAATTTGCAGTCGCGCGGGCACAAGTCGCATTGGATGCGTCCATCGTTCAACTTGTGCCAATACTTCGCCGGATATTGCTCGGCAATGCTGATCGGTTCACTCATGCTGTTTTGCCTCGCTCCATTTTTGTACGCTGTAACGGGAAAGGCGGATGTCGTCCGACCAGTAGTCTTGCGGTAATCCGGCTTTGTGTTTTAGATGGGCAATGAACTCTTTCGCTTGCGGCAACTGCGCCCACACTTGCGGCAGGAATGTGGCACGGTAGCGGCCAAGTTCGAGAATCACACCGTCAATGCCGGGAATCAGTTGTTCCAGAGCGTTTTGCTCGCTGGTGAATTGGATGGGTTTCGGTGCGCTGAGTTGCGACACTTCGATGACTACTTCAGCGAATTCTTCTTTGGTGAGAGGCTGGAAACGCGGATCCCGAAATGCGGCGGCGATGGCGTTGTATTTCACATCCTCAATGAGCGGGCGATACGCTTCAAGACTGCCGATGCAGCCGCGCAATTGTCCGCGCAAGGTCAGCGTGACAAAGGTCGCGCCGGGTTCTTCCAGCCAGGCGGTGCGCGGCAGGTCGTGCGATATGAATCCGAGTTCTTTGGCGATGGCCGCACGAGCCAAATGCAGGAGGATTTGTCCTTTGTCAGTGTCGAGCATGATTGTTCTCCCCGGTAAAGGCGAATGCGGCATAGCCAACCACCCTGTCACGTGAACCCGCCGTATCGCCCGAATTGCGCAGGTCGAGCAGATGCGGTGTGAGATGGTGTTTGCGTGCCGCAATAATCAAACCGTTGATCGGTGTGCCGCCGCATGCTTGTTCGTGGGCGATGGGTTGTTTCAAATGCAGGATGTCGTTGCAGGTGTTGTTATCCACGATCCGCGCGGTAGCGTAGGGCAGGTAATGCGACAAGTCGGAACTGATGACAAACAGCGTTTCCTCCTCCCCCCAAACCGCCTCCAGCACTTGCGCTACTTCTTCGGCGGTTGCCATGCCTACCGCCAGCGGTAGCAAGGTGAATTCGCCCAGCACGCTTTGCAGAAAAGGCAGCTGTACTTCCAGCGAATGTTCTTGTGCATGTACATCATTGCTGACGACAATTTGCGCGAAATTCGCAATGCTGCGCATTGCCTCCACATCCAGTTTTATTCGCCCCAGCGGCGTGGCAAATGCCTCCGCTTCCGGCAGAGCCAGCCCGCGCACTGCCACACGATGGGTCGGGCCAAGCAGAACTACACGGCGAATATGTGGGGCGATATTCTTCAGCGCGGCATAAGCGCTGGCGGCGATTGCGCCGGAATAGATGTAGCCCGCATGCGGTGCGATCAGCGCTTTGGGATTTAATGTGTACGCGTGCGATTCGGCAAGATAGGCCTGCACATCATGCGCAAGTTGCTTCGGCTCGGCGGGGTAGAACATTCCGGCAACAGCTGGGGGGCGAACAGCAGACATGGCAATCTCCCGTTAATGCTATTCAGGATATAGCGGCTGGCGACAAAGAATCAAGTCCTGATTCGAACGGTGATATTACTTGTATCCGTTACATCCCTTCGCCATAGAAAAAATCTTCTGCTTCTTCGGCATAGTCGGAGTCTATGTCTTCAGGCGATTTGGTTTTGCGCGACCCTTTGCGTGTCAGGGGTTGAGAGGGGTACTGATCTGTTTTGGTGGGGGGATTCCCCTTGCCAGTATTCTTGTGTTGCGAATCTGGAAGGGGAATGCCGGCTTTTTCTGTTTCGGGCGCTGGCATGATATGGAGTGCCAGGTCGGAGTATTGCAGCGGTGCTTAGTATCCGCCGCTAGTGCGGTAGATGTAATTGCTCAACTCGGAAGATTTTGCATTCATGTTCCGCACAATGCCATGCACATAACGCACGATGCCGCGCATGATTTTGTGAGCTGTCATCGGTCGCGAGCAAACCAGTTCGTCAAACTTGGCGCTAGGCATGACCAGCACTTTGGTTTCTCCTATCGAGTAGAGTGCTGCGCTGTGTTGTGAAGGGGCTCCGCCGACGAAAGTAATGATGCCGGCCAGATCGCCGGGTTTCATCGTGTGAATGACAGTCTCTCCATCCCCGCTTTGAATCTTCACCTGTATTTCGCCTTGTGCAAGAATGTACAAGTTGTCCGAGTGTTTTTTGTCGCCGGGACGTATGATCAAGTCACCGTTTTTAAAGCTCTGGACATCAAACAATTCCTCGAAAATCTCAATTTCAGCATCGGTCAATTCTTCGTTAATCGTTGAGATGCGCAGAGTATCGCTTACTAATGACATTTCACTTTCCTTTCGCTTGATAATTCATTTTGACATGGTGCTGTTTGCTTCCCTGATCCCTCCCGGCATCAATTGATCGGTATCATAACCCGACACGAAGATTGCAGCACAATACTACGATCCGTGTTGGCAGAAATATTTCAGAAAAATCGCAGACGTGCTTCGTCCGGTATGTTCATTCCGGTTGAATGTGCGCGTTGCAGCAATTCCCAGAAATAGCGGTAGGAGGCGCGATCATGCAGCTTGCCTTCGTATTGGATCGGCCCCCAGGCCGCATCTTGAGCGGCGATCAGCAGGTTGGCGGCTTCGCTGACCTCGGTGAAGTCTGGGCGCATGGATTCGACGATAGGCAGAATCTGGTTGGGGTGGATGCTCCACATGCGCAGAAAGCCAAACTCAAGCCGTGCGCGGCGTGCATCCTCCCTGACCGTGGCGGCATCGCGAATTTCGGTGGTGACGTTGTGGCTGGGGACGATGCCGTTGCCCAGTGCAGCGGCGGCGATCTCGCACTTGGCGCGTGCGACCAGTGTGTGGCTGAATTGACCGGGCGAGCGCATGGCAGTGGCGGGAATGGCACCATGATGTGCTGAGACGAAGTCCATAAGGCCAAAGTCCAGAGTTTCAACATGAGGCAAACCGGCAATTTCCCATGCTTGGTGTAGTGCGCCTGGAGTTTCGATCAATACATGAACCGGGATTTCACGGGCGATGCCATGCCGCTTCCTGAGTTCGTCAAGCACCGTGATCTGCTCCAGAACATCATCGGCAAATTCCGGTTTTGGCAAGACGATGTAAGCCACGCGTTGCCCGGCGCGGCTGACGATGATTTCCAATTCAACTCGCCAGATCGGATGCCTGACATCGTGGATGCGGACTCCGATTCGACTGAAGCGATTCTCGTCAGATAGCAGCATCCCGGCAATCATGTTGGCATGTTCCAGTTCTTTGCCTGCGGGTGCGCCGTCTTCGCAGTCTGCGGTGATGTCGAAGAGGGCCGGCCCGTTGCCCGACAGCTCTGTTTGAATCTGGAGTGCTTTATTCAACATCTTTTCGCTTCCGGCGAAATGTTCGCAGGCGGCAAGCTGAGGGAACGGGCGACTTCCTGCGTAGAGTATTTTGCTAGGGTGCAAAGAGTTATTCATGCGTTGAATTCCTTGAAGTCGGTATAAAAATTTTCTCGATTTAAGTATGCTTGGCGATTTGAGAATTCTATGTCATTGAGCCCTCAAAATAGACCGAAAATGAGTGATGGAGTGAAATTATCAACTAATGAAAATGAAGTAAATAATAAAATATTGAGCAATATTAACCACTATTAGAATTTAAAAACGACAATTACTGTTTGTCTTAAAGTCCTGAAATTTGATCTATTGCATTTTTTAATACCCCATTATTAAAACCCCCTTGTCAATCTCGCAAACTTCTTTATAATCGCCGCCAACAAAAATTCATAATCGGTTGCGAGAAAATTTATAATTGATCGCATATGTTATTAAGTGTCTGGCGGCCGATTTGTTGTAATCGCAAAACGTAAACCTAAACTCAGGCCGCTGTGCGGCAAAAAGGTTAGGTTCAGGGGAGACAGAAGATATGGTGAACGCACCGGCAGGGGCGAAGGAGAGTTTGTCGCCTTCGCAGTTGGATGGGCAGCAAGATCAGGCCTTGGGTCGCTTGATTACGGTTTACATTATGGGCAAAGCCTATGAGGTGCCGGCCGAGGCAACCATTATGGGTGCCATCGAATATGCTGGTCATCAGATTATTCGTGGGGCAGGTTGTCGCGAAGGATATTGCGGAGCCTGCGCCACTATCTATCGCCTTCCTGGCGACTACAAGATTCGTACCGGTTTAGCCTGCATGACCATGGTTGAAGAGGGTATGACTCTGGCTCAGATTCCCTCGGTTCCTGCCGAAAAAGCGATCTACGACATCGAGAAGCTCAAACCAAACGTAACGGCTATTCAGGAAATGTACCCCACGGTGTTTCGCTGTGTGGCGTGCAACACTTGCACCAAATCCTGCCCGCAAGGTCTTCAAGTCATGGACTATGTTCAGGCTGCCAAACGCGGCGATATTGCTGAAGTCATGGATTTGTCCTTCGACTGCGTCGTTTGTGGGCTGTGCATGCTGCGCTGTCCGGCGGAAATCACGCAGCCTCTGATGGGGATTATGGCAAAACGCCTCTATGGTCGTTACCTGCGCAAGGAAAGCCACGAATTGGTGGAGCGCGTCAAGGCTGTCAATGATGGCGTTTATGAGGCGGAATACGCCGAAATGATGTCGATGAACCGCGAAGCTTTATCGAAACGTTACTACGCCCGAGATTCGGAATAAAGGGGAATTAGATGTATCCAGATTACATGGCAGAATCGTTGCGCAAGGTGGTCGAGACTCGACCCAAGCGTTTGGAATTGGCAAGAAAATCCGGTCCGGTTTATCCGCCGATGGATGCGGAAGAGCGCCAAAAGGTGCTGGAAGGTTTTCACCCAGATTATGAGCCCAGCGCTCGCCGTGCCGTATGCGTCGGCCCGAATAAAGGGGAGACGCTGACCACCGAAGTGGCTGATTTGCTTGAATCCCACTCCTGGTTGCGCAGTGAACAGGTTGACTTGACCAAGCCGGACATCGAGACGGATGTTTTGATTATTGGTGGCGGCGGTGCCGGATGCAATGCCGCTCTGGTCGCAATGCGCGAACATGGCGTACGTTCCGTGATTGCCACCAAACTGCGCATGGGTGATGCCAACACGATGATGTCCCAAGGGGGCATGCAGGCTGCGGTCTCGCGTACCGATTCGCCGACCCGCCACTATCTGGATGCCATTGGCGGCGGACACTTCGAGAATAAGCCGGAACTGGTTAAAGCCCTTACAGAGGATGGCCCTGGTGTAGTCAAATGGCTGGAAGACCTTGGCGTAGTGTGGGACAAGGAAGAAGACGGTTCGATGAAGGTCATGCACGGTGGCGGTACATCTCGCAAGCGCATGGTTTCGTGCCGTGACTATACGGGAGCCATGATTATGCGCACCCTGATGGACGAGGTGCGAAACCATCCTGACATGATTGAAGTCAAGGAATTCATGCCGGCCGTTGAATTGATTATGGACGACAAAGGCCAATGCGCTGGCGCTGTTCTGTATAACATGGACAGCGAGGAGTTCATTACAGTCAAGGCAAAGTCCACTATTGTTGCAACTGGTGGGTATGGTCGCTTGCATATTCGCGGTTATGACACTACCAATCACTATGGTGCAACTGGCGACGGACTGGTGATGGCCTACCGCGCTGGCGCGAAGTTGATGTACATGGACTCCGTTCAGTATCACCCAACCGGGGTATCGTTCCCCGAGCAAATTGCGGGCTTCTTGGTTACTGAGGCAATTCGCGGTGCTGGTGGACAGCCGCTGAATAAGGATGGCGAACTGTTTGTCTTCCCGCGCGAGCCGCGCGACATCGAAGCTTCAGCCATCATCCGCGAGTGCGTACAAAACGGCGGCGGTGTCCCAACCCCGTCGGGGCGTGTTGGTGTCTGGCTGGATTCTCCGCTGATTGACATGCTGCACGGCGAGGGCTACACCGAAAGACACTTCCCGGCAATGTATCGCCAGTTCATCCGCTACGGCATCGATATTACCAAGCTGCCGATGTTGATCTACCCGTCGCTGCATTATCAGAATGGCGGTATCGAAATTAACGAGCGTTGCGAAACCGACTTGCCAGGCTTGTATGTGGCAGGAGAAGCATCCGGTGGTTTGCATGGCCGTAATCGTCTGATGGGTAATTCGGTGCTCGACTACAACGTGTTTGGTCGTCGCGCGGGCAAATACGCCAGCGAATACGCCAAGTCGGTCAAACTCGGCAAGCTCAGCGTGGCGCATCTCGATGCGTACGAAAAACAATTGGCTGATGCCAATGTGCAAACCGATCTGGTTACTCCCATCCTGTTGCCGTCTTACGCCCCAAAAGATGTCAAAAAACGCCAGTTGGTGCGCGGAGGAAACACGCTGCCGGGTACGTCGGTGTTGCAAAACCGACTGCATGACGATGCGTTCAGTCCAGCAGGAGCGAAGTAAATCCGATGAGCCATACTGATGACAAAGTGATCGAGCTGGCGCGCACCGCGCTCAGCTTCGAATTCGGCGGTGAGCATTTTTACCGCCATGCTGCTGAAATGACGCGAAATGCGAACGGGAAAAAAATGTTCCTGCGCTTGGCTGAAGAAGAAACTGATCGCATGGAAGATTTGCACAGTTTATTCGGCAACCTGATGGGCAAGGAAGAGTGGCAGCGGTTGGTTGCAGAAGAATCGGCAAATACTCATCCGTCAGTGGTGATTGACGCGATGGAAGCGGAAGTTGCCCGTCGCGGCCATAGCGTCGTTGCCGACGATACCCAAGCGTTGCGCCTTGCCATGGAAATGGAGCGGCGGCTGATTCATCTGTTCAAAGAGCTTGCTTCGCATACCAGCGATTCGGACATCATTAAATTGGTGGGCAAGATGATTGAAGGGGAATGCTATCAGTATGACAACCTTCAAGCGCAACTGGACAGTGTGATTAATACCGGCCTGTGGCTGGACAGTCCCGAGTTCCGCATGGACGCGAAGTTCTGAAAGGCCAGCCATGAATACGACCATGCGTCTCTCCTCCAGCGTCAGCAGATCTTTTGTGGCCAAAATCGAAAAGATCAGCGGCCAAAAATTGCTGGCTTGTTACCAGTGCGGCAAATGTTCGGCCGGTTGCCCGATGGCGGCTTACATGGATATATTGCCAAACCAGATTATCCGTATGGCACAACTGGGCATGCAGAAGCAGTTGCTGGCTTCGCGCACGATCTGGACTTGCGTGTCCTGCCTGACTTGCAACTCGCGTTGCCCGAAGAATATTCACATTGCCGAGGTTATCGAGTCGCTGCGCGAGACAGCCTTGCGCAATGGGCAGCGCGATGACCGCCTCAAAATATGGGAGATTTCCCCTGAAGTGCGCAGCGATTTGCCGCCGATCGCCACGATCAGCGCCATGCGCAAACTGACCTCTTGATGGGAAGCGAAAACATACCGATGAAACTAATTTACTATCCCGGATGCACGCTGAAGAATAGCGCCAGAAATTTTGACGTTTCCACGGTTTCGTCCATGGCGCGCTTGGACGTGGAAGTTGAAGAACTTGAGCGCTGGAATTGCTGCGGCACGGTGCATGCGCTTGGTGCAGAAAATGTAATGAACCGCGTTGCGCCGGTAACCAATTTGATTCGTGTCAAGGAAGCACAGTCCAACGAGTTCATGACTTCCTGCGCCATGTGTTACAACACGCTCAAGCGTGCCAATAACGACGTAAAAAAGAATCCAGAAAAGCTGTCAACCATCAATGAATTCCTGAACCTCGAAACCACGAAATACGAGGGCGATGTGGATGTGCTGCATTTGCTCGAATATGTGCGCGACCGTGTCGGTTTCGACAAACTCGCAGAAAAGGTGAAAAAGCCGCTCAAGGGATTGCGTGTGGCCTGCTACTACGGTTGTTTGCTGGTGCGCCCGAAAGAGGTCGCCTTTGATGATGTCGAGAATCCCATGATTATGGAAAATCTGGTTGCCGCACTCGGTGCAACGCCAGTAAATTTCCCGCTCAAGACCGAGTGTTGTGGTGCGTATCATGCTGTCGCTTCCCCTGAAATCATCGCTGATCGCACCGACAAAATAATGGGTTCGGCCAGCGAAGGGGATGTGGATATGGTGGTGGTGAGCTGCCCGATGTGTGCATACAACCTGGATTTCCGTCAGGACGATGCGAAGCGCCTCAATCCCGATTTCAAGCATTTACCGGTGCTGTACTTCACCCAGTTGATGGCTCTGGCTCTCGATTGTGGCGAAGAAGCACTCGGGTTCGAACTAAATCACATTGATCCAATCCCCGCCTTGGCGGCGCGCGGACTGGACTGAGGGAGGCTGCATGTTTTTCAATGAACTAAAACAGCTTCACGGCAATGTATATGTCAACGAAAACTGGTGCAAGGGCTGCGGTTTCTGCGTGCAGTTCTGTCCGACCAACGTGCTGGACATTTCTCCCGAATACAACGCCAAGGGCTATCACCCGCCCTACGCCAAGAATCCTGAGAAATGCCACGATTGCAGATATTGCCAAATGATTTGTCCGGAGTTTTCTATCTTCGTGACACGAGATGACGAAAGTAAGAAAGGGGAAACAGAAAAGTGAAGACAGTATCCGCAGATCCTAAGGGCGTAGATTCAGGCCCACATTTCATGGACGGCGACCATGCGCTCGCCGAAGGCGCGCTTGCAGCCGGCTGCCGCTTCTTTGCCGGTTATCCCATCACGCCATCGACCGAAACCGCCGAGCGTTTTGCCGAGCGTGCTCCTGAAGTGGGTGCCTTGTTCATTCAAATGGAGGATGAACTCGCTTCAATCGCTGCCCTGATTGGCGCGGCATGGGCCGGACAAAAATGTATGACTGTAACTTGCGGCCCGGGCTTCTCGTTGATGACGGAAAACCTCGGGTTGGCAGCCATGACCGAGACCCCGCTGGTGATCGCCAACGTGCAGCGCGGCGGTCCATCAACAGGCTTGCCTACGTTGACGGCGCAACAGGACATGATGCAGGCTAAATACGGCCCGCACGGCGACAACGCAATCATTGCCTTGTGCCCGGACAGCCCGCAGGAATGTTTCGACCTTACTGTTGAAGCATTCAACCTGTCTGAATACTACCGCGTTCCCGTCATTATTCTGACCGACGAAACCGTCGGGCACATGCACGAGAAGGTGGTAATACCGCCAGCCGACAAGATCAAAGTTGTTCCGCGCAACAACTACAGCGGCCCCAAAGAGGATTGCCGTCCCTACAAGTTCGACAGCAAGGGCGGTCATCCCATGGTGCGCGCCGGTGATGGATACAATTTCCATATCACAGGTTTGGTACACAACGAAATGGGCTATCCGGTGATGACAGCCGATCAGGGCAAGATCGTTGTGACGCATCTGATGGAAAAGATCAACAGCAATGCCGACGACATCATTCGCCTCGAAGAGGATCAGGTTGAAGGTGCAGATATTGTGGTGGTTTCCTACGGCATAACGTCCCGCATTGCGGTCAAGGCGATTCAGGATGCGCGCAAGGAAGGCATCAAAGTCGGTTCGCTGCGCCTGATTACCATCTGGCCGTTCTGCGAAAAACGCATCAACGAATTGTCGGGCAAGGTGAAGGCATTTGTGGTTCCAGAAATCAACTATGGACAGATGGTGCGCGAGGTTGAGCGTTGCGCGCATGGACGCAGCGAAGTCATCAGCGTCAATCACTGCGGTGGTGCCGTGCACGATCCCGAAGTCATTCTGGACGCGATCAGAAAGGCAAATAAATAATGAGTACTGATATTAAAAAATTTAAGTCGGAAAGCCCCATGTCCGGCGTGCTGCGCATGGATCGCATGCCGCATATCTGGTGTCCCGGCTGCGGTATCGGATCCGAGGTGAATGCATTTGCCGAGGCCGTCAAACGCAGCGGTATCGACCCCAAGAAACTGGTGGTGGTGTCGGGTATCGGCTGTACCGGCCGCGTGGCGGGTTATGTCGATTTCGACTCGATTCACACTACACATGGTCGCGCCATTCCTGTGGCCACCGGTGTCAAGCTGGCCAACCCGGAATTGACCGTGGTGGTGTTCAGCGGAGAGGGTGACCTGACCGGTATCGGCGGCAACCATCTGATTCATGCTGCACGACGCAACATGGATTTGATCGTTATTTGCAACAACAACTTTACTTACGGCATGACAGGCGGTCAGGTCACACCGACCACTCCCAATTCAGCCATCGCCTCGACCACGCCTTACGGCAACTACGAATATCCGTTCAGTTTGCCGTTCCTGGTCGATGCCGCCGGTGGTACTTACATTGCGCGCTGGACATCAATGCACGCTCGCAACGTAACCCAATCCATCGAAGAGGCGTTGCAGCGCAAAGGTTTCTCGTTCATTGAAATTGTTTCGCCTTGCACCACGCTCTACCTGCGCCGCAACCGTCTGGGCGACGGCGTTGACATGCTTCAGGACTATCAGGAAAAAACCATTCTTAAGCATGGCGCGGACACCCGCGAAACAGCGATTGACTTCCAGGGCAAAATTGTCATCGGCAAGTTTGTCGATAAACAAAAGCCAACGTATCTGGAAGCAGTGGACAAGTGCTGCGTCAAATTAGTGGGCGATGATTACCAGCTTTATGGCAAGACTATTCCCGAGCGTGAAGCCGAAGCCAAAGCAGAGAAAGAGCGGATTGCTGCTCGCCGTGCAGCTGTTCTTGCGGAAGAAAACAAGCCAGCCGTGACCAAGGTCTCAGCCAAGATTCCGGTCAAGACAGCAGCCAAGAAAGTTGCTGCCAAGGTTGTGAAGAAAACTGCAGTCAAGGAAGCAACTCCTGCCAAGAAAACGGCGGCCAAAGTACCGGCAAAAACAGCGAAGAAGGCTGCAACTGCGACTGCAAAAAAGGCTGCACCCAAGATGGCTGTTAAAGCTGTGGCAAAAAAAGCCGCAACTAAAACTGTTGTCAAAGCTGCTGCAAAGAAAGCGACAGCCAAGCCTTCCGTCAAGAAAACCCGTAAGTAGGAAACGAGCGCATGAGCACGCAAGAAATCAGATTTTCAGGATTCGGCGGACAGGGCATCATTCGCTGTGCCCTGATCACGGGTAAGGCGCTGTCGTTGTATGACGACAAGTTCGCCACCATGACCCAGAGCTTCGGCCCGGAGGCACGCGGCAGTGCCTGCGCCGCCCAGCTCGTGGTGTCGGACAGCCGTATCCTCTATCCTTATATCACCCATCCCGGCATTCTCATGGCTCTGTCGCAGGAAGCCTATGACAAGTATTACAGCGAACTGCCCGACGGCGGAGTACTGATTGTCGAAAATGACTTGGTGAAGTTGCAGTCCGAGCATACCAATCTCAAGTTGTATCGCGTACCGGCAACCCGCTTCGCTGAGGAATTGGGCAACCGCCTGTTTACCAACCTTGTGGCGCTGGGTTTCCTTACCGCAGTGACCAAAGTGGTGACTGACGATGCTATGAAAAAAGCGTTGCCAGGACTGGTTCCAGACCGATTCCTGAAAATCAACATCAAGGCATTCGAGAAAGGCTATAACCATGGTCTCGAAGCCATTAACGCGGCTGGAGCAGCATCATGACGAAAAAACGCACAGGCGTTTTCGTCTGCCACTGCGGTAACAACATCGCAGCCACTGTTGACGTGAAAAAGGTGGCCGAAGTGATGGGCACCGAGGAAGGTGTCGCCTACTCTCAGGACTACGTTTACATGTGCTCCGATCCGGGGCAGAACGCAGTAATTCAGTCCATCAAGGACAACAATCTGGACAGCGTGGTAATCTCCTGTTGTTCGCCGAATTTGCACGAAAAAACGTTCCGCGACAATGCCAAACGAGCAGGGCTGAACAGCTTCACTTGCGAGATCGCCAACATCCGCGAACAGTGCGCTTGGGTGCATAAGGATAAGGAGCGTGCGACCGAAAAGGCGATCAAGATCTCGCGCAGCGCCGTGCGCCGTGCAGGACGCGATCAAGCGTTGGAGCCAATCGCAGTTCCGGTTACGCGCAAGGTGCTGGTGATAGGCGGCGGCATCGCCGGTATTCAAGCCGCGCTCGATATTGCCAATGCCGGACTGCAAGTGATTCTGGTAGAAAAGCAGGCCACCATCGGCGGACACATGCTGCAACTCTCCGAAACCTTTCCAACGCTGGACTGCTCGCAGTGCATCTTGTCGCCCAAGATGGTGGATGTTTCACGCCATCCCAACATCACGTTGCTGACTTACAGCGAAGTGAAAGAAGTCAGCGGTTCGGTGGGTAACTTCCGCGTCAATATCCTGAAGAAACCCACTTACGTTGATCCCGAACTGTGCAAGATTTGCGACGATTGCGCCAACGTGTGTCCGGTTGTTGTACCGAACGAATTCGATCTCGGCCTGACCGCGCGCCGCGCCATCCATATCCCGTTCGCGCAAGCCATTCCGGCCAGCTACACGCTGGATGAAAGCGCCTGTCTGGGGCTGAATCCGATTCGCTGCGGCAAGTGTAAGGACGTGTGCGAAGTCGGCGCGATCAATTACGACATGCGGCCCCAGACATTGATCGAGGACGTGGGAGCCATCGTGGTGGCAACCGGTTACGACCTCTATGGTCAGGAACACATGAACGAGTTGGGAGGCGGACAGATTGACGACGTGCTCGATGGTCTCCAGTTCGAACGTCTGTGCTCGGCTTCCGGCGCAACCAAAGGACATGTGCTGAGACCGTCCGACCGCACCGTGCCCAAGGATGTGGTGTTCATCCAGTGCGTCGGCTCGCGCGATCCTGCCAACCACTGCGCTTACTGCTCCAAGATTTGCTGCATGTACACCGCCAAGCACGCCAGCTTGTACAAGCACCATGTTCCTGATGGCCGTGCTTACGTGTTCTACATCGACATCCGTTCCGGCGGCAAAGGCTACGAAGAATTCGTGCAGCGCATCATGGAAGATGACGAGGCGATTTACTTGCGCGGTCGCGTATCCAAGCTCTATCGCAAAGGCGGCAAAGTCAGGGTGCTCGGCACCGATACGCTGACCGGACAGAATGTGGAGATCGATGCCGACATGGTGGTGCTGGCACTGGCCATGGAGCCGTCGAAAGGCACAGAGGAAATCGCCAAGACTCTCAAGATCGGTCGCGACAAGGACGGTTTCCTGGCGGAAGCTCACCCCAAATTGAAACCGGTAGAGAGCGTCACCGCAGGTATCTTCCTCGCCGGTTGCGCGCAAGGGCCAAAGGATATTCCAGAAACAGTCGCTCAAGCAGGGGCGGCGGCTTCCAAGGTAATCGGCTTGTTGTCGCAGCCTACCTTGAGTCATGCGCCGACGGTGGCTCGCGTGCGCAATTCGCACTGCACCGGCTGCGAAATGTGCGTGAGCGCGTGTCCCTACAATGCGATCAGTCTGGAGAACGGCAAGGCATTGGTCAATGAAGTGTTGTGCGAAGGTTGCGGCAGTTGTTCCGCCACGTGTTTGCGCGCCGCCATCGAGGTCAAGAACGCCACGCCGTTGCAGATTCACGAAATGATCGAAGCCTGCCTGGCTTAAATAATTAAGGAAAGCAGATGTCGGAACAACAAGCTGAAGTAACTACTGATTACGAACCCAGGATCGTGGCTTTCCTGTGCAAGTGGTGCTCGTCGGCGGGCAGCGATTTGGCAGGGGTTTCGCGTATCCAGTATCCGTCCAATGCGACACCGATCACTGTTCCCTGTTCGGGCAGCGTGTCGCCGATGTATATCCTGTCCGCGTTGAAGAAAGGTGCTGACGGCGTTCTGGTATCCGGCTGCCATATCGGCGATTGCCATTACATCGAGGGCAATTATCTGGCACGGCGCAAGATTCATCTGGTCAAGGAATTGCTGGGATTTGTCGGCGTTGAGCAGGATCGTTTCCGCATGTCCTGGGTATCGGCGGCGGAGGGAGCGAAGTATTCGCAGGTCATCAAGGACTTTGTCGAAGATTTGAGACCGCTCGGACCGCAGACTAAATTGAAGGCGGATCGTTCATGATTAATATTCAAGATATGCGCGACACCGCGCGCGACTTGCTCGCAAAAAATGAAGTGCGCGCCGTTATCGGTTACCGCCGTGGCAGCAGTGGCATGAATGCAGAACCGGTTGTGATTACCGACGCGGCTCAGGCCGATGAACTGGTATGGGATCCAACCTGTTTCCACAACCTTGCGTTGTATCTGGTCGAAGATCGCAAATTTTTGGCACACACGCGTGCCAAGCCCGGCCTGCCTATCGCCATTGTAGCCAAGGGCTGCGATGCCCGCGCCATTGTCGTGCTGATGCAGGAACACTACTTCAAGCGCGAAGAGGTTTACATCATCGGTATGTCGTGCGAGGGCACGGGTGTGCTGGATGAACGCAAGCTCGCCAGCCAGGGAATTCAGGCAAGCAATGCCGCGTTCGACGGCGACGATTACGTGTTTACTACGGCGCAAGGCGAGAAGCGCATCGCAGCGCGCGAGGTGATGGCTGACCGTTGCCTGGAATGCCGCATTCCTTATCCGCGAGAACACAACGTGGTATTGGGCGAAGACAAGACAGGCCGCGTACTGGCCGAGCCGTTCGCGGCGCTCAAACGTTTTGAAGAACGCGATGCCGCAGAACGCTGGATCTATTGGGAGCGCCAGTTTGACCGTTGCATCCGTTGTTTTGCCTGCCGTTCGGTCTGTCCGATGTGCTTCTGCGACGAGTGTGTGGTGGACAGCATCAGCTTCCCGGTTACAGCGCAAACCACGGCTGAAGAAAAAGCCAACCGCGTGCGCTGGATCGAACGTTCGGCAGTGCGTTCGGAAAACATCACTTATCACATGACCCGCGCCATGCACTTGGCCGGTCGCTGTGTGGATTGCAACGAATGCGAGCGCGTGTGTCCGGTGAATATTCCGCTGCGTCTGCTCAACAACAAGATGGAGCGGGAAGCGCGCGAACAGTTCGGTTACGAACCCGGGGCGAGCATCGGAGCGCCTGCGCTGGTGGCATCTTTCCTCGACAACGATCCCGAAAAATTCATTAGGTAACGGCATGCAAAAGATTCTTGAAAAAATTCAGTTAGACGCTTGGATTGCCGCGTTAGGCGAGTGGGAGATTCTTGCCCCCGCAATGGAAGACGGCATCTGGGGATACCACCCGCTTGACGGCGCTGTCCGCCTCGATCACAGCAACACCACGCAGCCGCCCAAGGGATTGTCCTTTCCGCAGCGCGAAGTGTTTTTCTCGTTCGAGCAGATCAAGGGCGAGCCGCCGCGTTTGACGCAGAAAATGCCGGCGGCTACCCGTCGCGCCGTATTCGGTGTCCGTCCTTGCGACGGCGCGGGTGCAGTGCGCATGGACAAGGTGTTCAGCGATCACGTGGCTGATCCGTATTACCAGAACCGCAGGAAGAATCTGGCTTATGTCGGGCTGGCCTGCAACAAACCGCAAGGCAGCAACTGTTTCTGTCTGTCGGTTGGCGGCTCGCCGGTTGCCACCGAGGGCATGGACGTGCTGATGACCGATCTGGGTGATCGCTATTTCGTGACGGCTGTTACCGAGACCGGCAAGGCATTGATGTCCGCTGCGGCAAAAGTATTTACCGCGCCGACCGCTGCCGATAAAAAACTGGTGGAGAAAACCCACGCCGATGCGGTGGCACAGCCGCAACGCGCGGTTAACGATGTGGATGCGGCGCCAGCCAAACTGAAAGCGAGTTTTGATTCGCCGCTGTGGGAAGAGTTGGCGCGTGCTTGTATCGGCTGCGGTGTCTGCACCTTCCTGTGCCCGACTTGCCACTGTTTCGATATCAACGACGAGTCCACAGGTTCATCGCCGATCAAGGGTAACCGGGTGCGCACTTGGGACAATTGCCAGTTCCCGGATTTCACCATGCACACTTCCGGCCACAACCCGCGCGAAAGCTTGGGAGCCAGATTGCGCCAGCGGGTAAGCCACAAGTTTCAATATTTCCCCGAGAACTTCGGCATGCCTCAATGCACCGGCTGCGGTCGCTGCATCTCCGAATGCTCGGTCGGGATTGATATTATTAATACAGTAAACAAGGTAACCGGACATGTCGGATAACATTTATCTTCCAGAACTGGCGCGCATCGCTCACATCAAGGAAGAAATTGGCGGCGAGCGCGCCATCAAAACCTTCCGCGTCGAACCGGTGGAGGGCGACACCTTCAAGCACGAATGCGGTCAATGCGCCATGCTGTCGGTATTTGGTCGCGGTGAAATGATGATCTCCATCGCTTCTTCGCCGCTGATCAAAGAGTACAAACAATTCAGCATCATGCGCGTGGGGCGTGTGAGCGCGACTTTCCACGAACTGGAAGTCGGCGATGTCATCGGCATTCGCGGCCCTTACGGCAACAGCTTTCCGCTGGATGACTGGAAAGGCAAAAACCTGGTGTTCATCGGCGGCGGTGTCGGTCTTGCGCCGATCTGGCCGCTGATTACCACCGCACTGGCACAACGCGCCGATTTCAAGAACATCACCGTGTTTTACGGTGCCCGTTCCCCGCGCGACCTCATGTACAGGGCGGAACTGGAAAGAATGCGCGGCGATGCCAATATTCAACTGTCGGTGGACAAGGCAGAAGATGGCTGGAAAGAGTTCTGTGGATTTGTTCCGGCCAATGTGTTGGACAAAAAACCCTCGCCGGATAACACCATCGCTATTACCTGCGGCCCGCCCATCATGATCAAGTTTGTGATCGAGAACTTGAGCAAACTCGGGTTCAAGGACGAGCAGATATACACGACCATCGAGAACAAGATGAAGTGCGGTCTGGGCAAATGCGGGCGCTGCAACGTCGGCAAGGATTATGTGTGTACCAAAGGTCCGGTGTATTCCTGGGCGCAGTTGAAAGAGTTGCCGGAAGAATATTAACAAGGGAGGGTGGGTAGTTTTTTTTTGCCCGCAAGAAAATAACGACGCTGTTGGAGTGGGCAAAAGTAATCGCCTTTCCTGCGCGACCGGTTGTGCAGAATTTGATAATGAAGAGGTAAGTAATTCATGAATATAAGTGGAATGCTTTACGGATCGAAGTTGCTTAAGATTGTTGATTTTCCGACTTCCGAAGTGCTGGGGCCAGAAGCCAGCGATCACGAAATACACAGCATGATAGAGCGATGCGGTTCGGTCTTTATCAAGCCGATTTTCAAAGGTGGCGTTGGCAAAAAAGGCAAGTCCGGTTTGCTCGGACGTGCCAAGGACTTGAAGTCGGCATTGGCCGAAAAAGAGCGCCTGTATTTCGCCGAGCATAAGTCCGGCAACGCGGTTTACAAATCGCGCGGAGTTACCTTTGAAGGCGCGGTTCCCGCCGAACACGAAATTTATTTCTCGCTGACCGATTCGACCCGCTATCGCGCGCCGGTGATGACACTCACGCATCACGGCGGCATGGACATCGAAGAACTGGATAAAACCCAGATCATCGAAGTCCCGTTCGATCCGTTGACCGGTCTCAAGTCGTTCGTCATTTCCAACGCGCTGACCGATTTGGGCGCGCCCAAGGAGATCATTTCTCCGCTGGTGCAGCACTTGCCCAAGCTGTGGGAACTGTTCCATCACTACGGCATGTCAACGCTGGAGCTCAACCCGATCCGCATGATGGAAGGCCGTAACGGCTCGCTGATTCCGGTCGCGTGCGACTTCAAGTGCGGCTTTGATCGCGATGATCCGCGCGTGAGCCGCCTGAACCTGCCGGTTGACTTGTTCACCACCGAGTCCAACGACTTCGAGCAAGAGATCAACGAACTGCGCACCTATCAGGGGCAGAGCGACGTGTATGTGATTAACGAGAATGGCACCATCCTCGCGCCGACGTTTGGCGGCGGCGCGAACTCCTTGGTCACCGAAGTGCTGGGCAACGATGCGATTATCTCCTCCGACTTCGGCGGTAACCCGCCTTACGAGAAGATGTACGAAGTGATGCGTATATGCCTGAAGTATTACCTCAAGCAATCGAACGTGCTATTCGTGATCGGCGGCAAGGCCAACAACACCGACATTTTTGTCACGTTCCGCGCGATGGCCGATGCGTTGCGCGATTACTTCAGCGAACACGGCCCGACACCGCTGTACGTGGTGATCGGTCGCGGTGGCCCGCAGGTGATACGCGGCATGGGCGTGTTCAAGGACGTGCTCGATTCGCTGCGCATTCCGTACCGCATCTTCGGTTTCGATTCCGCGATGACCGACGTGGTGAACTACGCGCAGGAAGCGAATCGCTGGATGAAAGAAGGCGGTCGTGCCGAAGTGGCGAAGGTATTGGGACTGCCCCCGGACGCGTGAAATAGGGGGGGCACGATTTTTGTGCCCACGCGTTAGCCAAAATTTAACTTTGTCGCGCGGGCACAGTGCCCGGCTACAACTGAACAATGAACAAAGGTGACAAGCTATGAGACAGCCTGGTATCGAAAAATTTAAATATTACGTGGGCATCAAATCGTTGGCAGATATTGCGACCAAAGACGACCGCATCTGCGTGCTGAACATTACCGGCAATGAGTCGCGTTCCGTGACACCGGTCAGCCATGCCTATTCCGGTGGCAACATCGTGTTCGGCACTTCGCCGGGACGACGCGGGCAGTTCGTCGAAACGCCTGCCGGCAATATCCCCGTCTATAACAACGTGCGCGAAGGCCTGGAGGCCGGACACAAATTCAACGTCGGCGTGGTCTATTTGCCGCCTTCCGCCGTGCGCGACGGCGTGGCCGAGTTGATCCGCATCAATCCCGATGTCGAAAAAGTCATCATCCTCACCGAAAAAACTTCGGTGCACGATGCGCGCGAAATCCGCGCACTGGGCCAGCAACGCGGTGTGGATATTTTCGGTGCCAATTGTCTGGGTGTAGCGGACTCCTGGAATCACGTGCGTATCGGCGGTGCGCTTGGCGGCGACAAGCCGGAAGAGACTTTGCGCAAAGGTTCTGTTGCCATCTATTCCAACTCCGGCAACTTCACCACCACCATCGCCAACTACCTGTCCATCGGCGGCTGGGGTACGACCACGCTGATCTCCAGCGGCAAGGATGTGTACATCAATTTCGCAGTGCCGGAATTTGCTTTTGCCATGTCCAACGACTCGCGCACCAAAGCGGCGGTGTTGTATTCGGAGCCGGGCGGATATTACGAAGAATCGGTTGTATTCGATAAGCCCGTGGTGGCCTGCGTGGTGGGACGCTGGAAAGCCAACCTGACCCGTGCGGTCGGCCATGCCGGCGCGATCGCCGGTTCGGGCGACGATGCGCGCGCCAAGGAAAAATGGTTCATGGACAAGTTCGGTGTGAATGACATCTTCACCCCGGAAAACCCTGTGTGCTCGAAGAAGGGCGCTGTGGTTACCAACATTGCCCATATCCCGCTGGCCCTGACCAAAGTCATGGAACTCAACGGTGTGCAGAAGGACTTCGAGCCGGAAGGCACGCTGGAACTGAAGCCATGGTTCGGCGATTCCCAGGGCATCAAACTGCCAGCTTCGCTCGACATCCCTGTGGTCAAGGCCTTGGCTCCTTACGATGTGCAGATCGCCGAATTGATGAAGAACGTCGGCGCGATCTTCCCGCGCCAGTCCATGAAGGATTGCTCCGGCAGCTCCATCATGGATGCCAAGACCCAAGTCACCAAGGTTAACGGCATTTCCATCCTCGACTGCTCCAAGCAGCCGCTGGAATCCAACCTGTGCCTGTCTATCACACGCGAACTCAACGACGAGAACGACAATGCGTTGTTCAATTTGGCTGTGGCCGCAAACGTCAATCTGTACAACGATGCCGCGCTGGCTGCTGCCGAAGCATCGCGCGAAGCGGGCAACGCACCCAATACCGCGATCACCGCAGCGGTTGCGCTGATCGGACCGAAGCGCGTGGATGGCGCACGCAACGCCGCCGATTCGCTGACCGAAATCTTTGCGCATTCCAACCTGTTGAAAGGTGACGACGAACAAGCCAACGTGACTCCCGCCGCAGCGACTGCCGAGCAACTCGCCACGCTGGTGGGCGCAGCCCCGGATGCCAAGGCCGAAGCCATGCTCAAGGCCTACGACAAACGCGGCGCGAAATCGGTATTCGTGAAATATCTGCGCTCGCTCAAAGGCCATCCCACGGCAGATGCCGTGCTGGCCGCGCTGACCACCACCGTCGCGTGGGAGCCGCTGATGCGCAAGCGCATCTCCAAGCTGACCGTGCGTAACTTCCCTTGGTATGCCAAGCTGTTC
Organism: Sideroxydans sp.; assembly: GCA_028710605.1. Lineage (GTDB taxonomy): Bacteria > Pseudomonadota > Gammaproteobacteria > Burkholderiales > Gallionellaceae > Sideroxyarcus. The sequence continues at coordinate 160,224 of JAQTTU010000004.1, read as the reverse complement.
GGGGTCATCATCGGCGCATCCACCGAAGGCAAGCATCACGCGGCTGACAGCTTCTGCGGCGTAAGCAATCAGGAAATTCTGGACTCATGGACTGTCACGCAACTGGCCTACATCTCGTTGCTGGGCGAGCGTCCGACCGCAGCCAGCCTGTTCCCGCTACAAGTCATTTTGGGTCTCATCATCTCGAACGGCGTGGGAACTATCTCGGCGCAAGGCTGTAAAGGTGCGGTATCTGCCGACGGCCCGGAATCTCCCGAGCGCGTGCAGATCAACAAGGGCATGATCGGCTTCCTGACCCACACCGGTTTCGCCCACGGCGGCAACGGCTACGAAGGCATCCAGTTCCTGATCGAAAACTTTAAGGACACTTCACTGGCCGATGCGGGTAATCCAACCCATGGCATCGACCTGAAGAAGATCACTACCGACTTCGCCCTTGCCTTCAATAAAGAAAAGAAGACTGCCAAGGCACTGGGCATCGGCGTGCGCAACATTCCCGGCGTGAACCACCCCGTGTTCAAGGGTCACCCGGTCAACACCGATCCGCGCGAAGTTTATATCACCGAGCTGTTCGCCGAGCGCGGCGAGAAGAACGTGTTCCACGAGTTCTACAAAACGCTGGTGCAGTCGCTGTACGACAACGGCGTGACCGCGAACGTGTTCTGTGTGAATATTGATGCCGTGATTGCCGCTTCGCTGCTCAAGCTGCTGTGGCCGCGTTATCGCAACGGACAGTTCAGCGAGAACCTGATGGAGATGGCCGCATTTACTGCCTTCCTGTTTGGCCGCATGGCCGGATGCGCGGGCGAGATCGACGACCACATCAATCGTGGCCGCAACATGGATACGCGCACGCCTGCATCGCAGTGCAACCACGTTTCGTAACAGAAGGAAGGCAATAACCGGAGGGGGAGGGAAGGAAGTTCAACTTTTTTCCTTTCCCCTCCGCAATTTATTCCTTGATTTTTCAACGCGATGATTCCGGGGCAGAACGCAACATGGGTGGAGCCAAGGGCGTAACCCTATAGACAGTTCATCAATTCCGGCAGCATTGCGTAGCTTTAGACTTAACATTTATCGACTTTATTGGAGAGTTTTATGACCGCACTCAACGTCGCACAAAAAATCCTGCTGGCCAATGCTGCCGGAGGATTGAAGCAGCTCCCCGAAGCGGGACAGCCGCTGGAAATCCAGTTCACCCATACCCTGTATCAGGATGCTACCGGCACGGCTGCCGCGCTGGCATTCGAGAAGATGGGCGTGGATCGCGTGAAGACCACTTCCGTCATCGTGGTTGACCACAAGACGCTGCAAGTCGGCTACATCGACAGCGACGACCACCATTATCTGGAAAGCTTCAGCAAGCGGTTCGGCTGCTACTTCTCGCGTTGCGGCAACGGTATTTGCCACAGCGTGTTCCTGCAAGACTTCGCCGCACCGGGCAAATCGGTCATCGGCTCCGACTCGCACACCACCAACGCGGGCGGCATGGGCATGCTGGCGATGGGCGCGGGCGGTACCGACGTGAGCTTCGCCATGGCGGGCACTTCGTACAAGATCGAAATGCCAAAAGTGGTGCAGATCAATCTCACCGGCGAATTGCACCCCGGCGTGCTGGCCAAGGACGTGATCCTGAACGTGCTCAAGGTCATCGGCATCAAGGGCAACAAAGGCATCTGCCTGGAATACACCGGCCCCGGCTTGAAGAGCCTGAACGTTTCCGACCGTGCCACCATCTGCAACATGGGCACCGAAGGCGGCGTGGCGTTCTCCATCTTCCCGTCGGACGATGTCACCAAGACTTACCTCGAAGGCCGTCAGCGCGCCAAAGACTTCCAGCCGCTGGTCGCCGATGCGGGCGCAACTTATTCGCGCACGATTGAGATCAACCTGTCCGACCTGCAACCGACCATCGCCCTGTATCCGCGCCTGAAATCCATGGACAAGGTGAAGGATCACGCGGGCGAACCGATTGACGCTGTGTTCATCGGTAGCTGCACCAACGCCAACTACGAAAATCTGGCTCGCGTCGGCGAAATCCTGCGCGGCAAGAAAGTCAAAGTGGACACCGCCATCGCTCCCGGTTCGCAAGCCATCGCGCGCCAACTGGCCGCTGCCGGTTATCTGGAAATTTTCTACGCCGCCGGTGTGCGCGTCATGGAAAATGCCTGTTCCGCCTGTATCGGCCAAGGCTTCAGCCCGGCCAGCAAAGGCGTGATGCTTTCCACCGCCAACCGCAACTTCGAAGGCCGCTCCGGTACAGAAACTGCATCCGTGCATCTGGTCAGCCCAGCCACTGCTGCTGCCAGCGCCGTGATGGGTTGCATCACCGACCCGCGCGATCTGCTCGGCAACAATGCAGAACTCACCATCAAGCTGGTTCCGCCCGTAGTGGATATGGACTCCTACGTTTCACCGCTGCCACCCGCAGAAGCCGCCAAAGTGACGATGGTTTACGGCCCGGACATCGCGCCGTTGCCGACGCTCGATCCGTTGCCAGCCAAGCTGTCCGGTGAAGTCATGCTCAAGTTGGGCAACGAAATCACCACCGACCACATCCAGCCCGCAGGCAAATATCTTTCTCTGCGTTCCAATGCGGACGAATACGCGAAGCAAGCCACCTTCGTGCAAGTCGATAAGACTTTCAGCGCACGCGCAGCAGCCGTGCGCGATGCGGGCGGTCACGGCTTCATCGTGGCGGGCGATGGTTACGGCATGGGCAGTTCGCGCGAACACGCCGGTCTGTGCCCGCGCATCCTGGGCATCCGCGCCATCGTGGCCAAGGGCTTCGAGCGTATTCACCTCGCCAACTTGGCCAACTTTGGCATTCTAGGCCTGACTTTCGAGAACCCGGCTGACCTGGATCGCATCCAGCAAGGTGCCAAGGTATCGCTCGATATGGCCACACTGGATAGCGGCAATCTCAAGCTGGTCGTCGAAGGCTTGGGCGATATTCCGGTCAAGCTCGCACAAGGCAAGGAAGACATCCCGATGATCCGTGCCGGTGGCGCGTTGTCCCTGTTTGCCAGCCAGCAAAAGGCGTAACTAAACTCGGATAATCGATTGACGTAGGTCGGGCTTTAGCCCGACTTGTCGGGTTAAAACCCGACCTACATAACTTTAAGAGAGACAAACATGACCAAACCAATCATTTACTGGACCAAGGTTGACGAAGCGCCCGCGCTGGCAACCTATTCTTTGCTGCCCATCGTGCAAGCCTTCACCAAGGCAGCGGGTGTCGATGTCGAAACCCGCGACATCTCGCTGGCTGGCCGCGTCATCGCCAACTTCCCGGACAATCTGACCGACAGTCAAAAGCTGAATGACGATCTGACCTGGCTGGGCGAACTGACACTGAAGCCCGAAGCCAACATTATCAAGCTGCCCAACGTCAGTGCCTCGGTGCCGCAACTGAAGGCAGTCATCAAGGAATTGCAGGCGCAAGGCTACAAGATTCCCGACTTCCCCGAGAATCCCCAGACCGATGCCGAGAAAGCACTCAGGGTACGTTTCGGCAAAGTGCTCGGCTCTGCCGTGAACCCGGTGTTGCGCGAAGGCAACTCCGACCGCCGCGCTGCGTTGTCGGTCAAGAATTTTGCGCGCAAGCATCCGCACCGCATGGGCAAATGGGCTGCCGATTCCAAAACCCACGTGGCGCACATGACGGCCAACGATTTCTACGGCAGCGAAACCTCCGTCACCGTTTCCGAAGCCGGTCCGGTGCGCATCGAGTTTGTCGGCGCAGATGGCAAGACCAGCGTGCTGAAGGAAAAGACTGTGCTCAAGGCGGGCGAGGTGATCGACTCTTGCGCCATGAGCGTTCGCGCCTTGCGCAAGTTTTACGCCGAGCAGATCGAAGAAGCCAGAAAAGAGCCGAACGTGCTGCTGTCGCTGCACCTGAAAGCCACCATGATGAAGATTTCTGATCCCATCATGTTCGGCCACGCAGTGTCGGTATATTTTAAAGACGTGTTCGACAAGCATGGCGCGACGCTCAAGGAATTGAACGTCAACGTCAACAACGGTTTCGGCGACGTGCTGGCCAAGGTCGCCACGCTGCCGGAAGCCAAGCGCGCCGAGATCGAAGCCGACATCGCTGCTTGCTTCAAGAAACAGCCGCAACTGGCAATGGTGAATTCCGACAAAGGCATCACCAACCTGCACGTGCCTAGCGACGTGATCATCGACGCTTCCATGCCACCGATGATCCGCGACGGCGGCAAGATGTGGGGCGCAGACGGCAAGGCTTACGACACCAAAGCGATGATCCCCGACCGCAACTACGCGGGCGTGTTCCAGGCAACCATCGAAGATTGCAAAAAGAACGGCGCGCTCGATCCGGTGACCATGGGCTCCGTGCCCAACGTCGGCCTGATGGCGCAGCAAGCCGAGGAATACGGTTCGCACGACAAGACCTTCGAAGCGGCCGGCAACGGCACGATCCGCGTGGTGGATGCCGCAGGCAAGACACTGCTGGAACAGAAGGTGGAGCAGGGCGACATTTTCCGCATGTGCCAGGTTAAAGATGCGCCGATTCAGGATTGGGTCAAACTGGCCGTTACCCGCGCCCGCCTGTCCAACACCCCGGCCATCTTCTGGCTGGACAAGAACCGCGCACACGACAGACAGATCATCGCCAAGGTCGAGAAGTATCTGAAGGATCACGACACCACCGGCCTCGACATCAAGATCATGGAACCGGCTGATGCCTGCCGCGCCTCGCTGGAGCGCGCCCGCAAAGGACTGGACACCATCTCCGTCACCGGCAACGTGCTGCGCGACTACCTCACCGACTTGTTCCCGATTCTGGAACTGAACACCAGCGCCAAGATGCTCTCCATCGTTCCGCTGATGAGCGGCGGCGGATTGTTTGAAACCGGTGCGGGCGGTTCCGCACCCAAGCACGTGCAACAGTTCCAGGAAGAAGGCTACCTGCGCTGGGATTCACTGGGCGAGTTCCTCGCGCTCGGCGTATCGCTGGAGCATCTGGCACAGGTATTCAAAAACGCCAAGGCGCAAGTGCTGGCCGACGCGCTGGACGAAGCCAACGGCAAGATCCTCGACAACAACCGTTCGCCGTCGCGCAAAGTCGGCGAGATCGACAACCGTGGCAGCCATTTCTATCTGGCCATGTACTGGGCGCAAGCACTGGCCGCACAGACCAAGGATAAGGACTTGCAAGCCAAGTTCGCACCGCTGGCCAAAACGCTGACCGAGAACGAAGCAAAGATCAACGCCGAATTGCTCGCAGCTCAAGGCAAGCCGGTGGATATGGGCGGCTACTACCACCCCGACTTTGCCAAGACTTCCGGCGCAATGCGCCCCAGCGCAACCCTGAATGCCGCCTTGGCATCCATCGCCTGAGAAACACCTGGGGAGGAGAAACACCGACGCTAGATCGGGACAAAATAAAAAAACTAATGGCCGGGGAAACCCGGCCATTTTTTTATGCGAACTTCGTGGGAACGCCCGTCAATAGGCGATCTACGTTATGCGGTTGATGGAGATCGGCTATTGACGGGCGTTTCCATGAGATGGCGCGATCTCATTCCGGCCACTTGAATTCCAGACGTTGTGCCACTGTCTGCATCCAACAGGGCACACGCCCTTGTCGTCGTTTCACAAATTGCCGCCACTCTGTTTGCCAATCCACATTGCTCACCGCTGACGGTTCGTGCGTGGCGCACCATGCAGTTGCGCACAGCCAGTATTCCAGCGCGATGGTTCTATTTGCGCGTGAGAGATCGCTCCAGAGCGCAACGACTTGTTTGAAAGCATCAGAGCGTGGAGCTTGGTTCGGTGTGCAACAGCCTTGCACGGCACTGGAAAAAAGTTGCAGCAGCGGGCGACGGTGCAAGGAGATTGCTTCGGGAATGAACTTCAATTCCGCCAAGTCGCAATTGCCATCGATTTTGCCAGCGAGCCATTCCATAAAATATAGTTGGCAAACGGATGAGAACTGATCTTCAGCAAAACGTGCTGGATTTTTTTGAGCCAGCCGTTGCCGAATCTCCAGTGCCTTTTGGGAGTATCTCAATGCGTCCTCGTTTCTACCAACATCACTTAAGCGCCCCGCGTAGTTATTCAATGACACTGCAAGATTAGGCTCGAAGCGATCTAAGTTTTTCTGTGCCAGCCACTGATTAATGTCCAATCCCTGTTGGGAATGTGACAGAGCCTCGTCGTCGTGACCTGCGTAACTTAAATGAATCGCGTAGTTATCCAATGACAATGCAAGATCAGGCTCGAAACGATCCGGTTTTTTATGAGCTAGCCGCTTACGAATCAATAACGCCTGCAGAGTATGAGCCAGAACTTCGTCGTCGTGGCCTGCGTCGCTTAAGCGGTTCGCATAGTTATTCAAAGACAATGCGAGTAATGGATCGAATTGTTCAGGATTTTTCTGCGCCAGCTTCTTCGAGATAATTAGCGATTGCTCTGAATAATTTAGAGCTTCATTATTGCGACCAGCACTAGCCAAGCCGTTCGCATAATTACTCAGCAATCCTGCAAAATCCCGCATAAAATTCTTGGATTGTTTCTCTGCCAATCCTTGATAAATTTTCAAAGATTTACAAGTGAAAGGCAATGCCTCATTACCGCGCCCTGCATTGTTTAGGCTATTGGCGTATTTATTTAGTGCGTTGGCATATTCGGACAACGCTTGAATATTGTTAATATTTTTCAGATGCTTATTGCGTAATTTCTCCATCAGGCAATGGGTTACCAAACAGTTGAACTGAGCCAGTTGCACGGAATTTTCAGTCACCTGAGTTTCCAGCAATCCGGCAAGCTGATCCTTGGTATTGGAAGGTAGTCGTACCCAAGAAGCTTCAGCCAATACAGGCAAATTGCTCGGTGTTTCGGTGGCAACAATCAGGAATTCTTGCCAGCAATGCGTAAAGTTGCGCACCAATGCTTCGATCAGGGTTTCATTGAGTTCAGGGTAATGGTCGGACAAACGGGCTAACGCCGTTAGCGCATTCGATTTTATGGGCTGGCTGGCATCTTTCCCCAGCACGGCTTTCAGCAGATCAATCGCCGTTGGGCGTAGCAGTGCTTGGGCGACCAAAGCTTCGCCAAGCAAGTCTGGACGAACCGCTTGTAAGCCTTGTTTGCCAGGGTATAGCGGGATCAGGGCATTGAACAAGTGGTTGAACTGTGCGGTGAGAATTGCTTTTCCGTTGGTCAGCTCCCAATAAGGAAGCGCGGCGCGCGGGGTGGGGAAACCACCTGCCAGTGTGGTCAGCGCCAGTAATTGTTCGGCGTTGTGTTCTGCTTCGGGTAAATCGTGTCCGACAAACAAGCCTCGCCAGTAGCGTCGCTCGTGGTTCAACAAGGCGCGGGTGAGTCCTTGTGCCGTGGTTGGTCGTTCGCCATGCAGCGCGAGTAGGGCGGCCATTTGCAGATACAGCGGGCGGCCAAAATGTTCTCCAACCAGTTCCGGGATGACATCGGGCGCGGGGACATTCAACGCCTTGGCAAAGGTATTCAGCGCGAGCTGGTAGGCAATACGGCGATCTTGAATTTCGCTGTGTAAGGGAGGTAAGTGATAGGGGCCGGAAGTGGCATACCCCCCTAGTAGGGACTCGCAAGTTTTATCCTTGCCTGGCAAGTTGTCCCACCACTCACCGCCATTACGCGCGAGCAAGAGTAGTCGCACAGGCTGGTCGGCTGGAGATTGCAGCATGGCTCTGAGCAATGCGAGCAGGCTGTCTTGGCGGGTTTCGGCGTAGTCAATAACGATTAGCAGTGGCTGGTTGAGCGCCTTCAATGCTTTCCAGCCAGAGGCCAGTTCATTGCCTGAGAGGTCGCTCTCCAGAAATCCCGCGTACCAGCCTGAAGAAATACGTTGCTGGCAAAGATGTAGTGCCAGCCGAGTTTTGCCCAGTCCGCCAGCGCCCGTGATCAGCCGCACGGCTTGCGGATATTGGACATCATCAAGCCATGTATTCAGCTTGTCGAGTTCGGGTTGGCGCGCGGGGTCGAATGGGACTAATGCTTCTTCGGCGCGTAACAGTTGGCTATCGGCAATACCATTGCCAGCCTTCCAGCGCCTTTGCGGCATGCTGACGGGTAAATCGTTGCTTGTATGCGAGGTGACTGCATTATCCGAAATAGGCGTTATCGGTTGCTGGACTGTGGAAGTGATGCTGCCTTTTTGCATATCCCATGCGAAAGCCTTTGCAGCTTGTTCTGCACAGGAAGCCCATGTGTATTCGTTGAGAAGCAAGCTCCGCAAGGAGGCAGCTTTTTGGCGAGCTTTTTCCGGCTGGTGTGCAATAACCTTGAGCATTTCGGCTACAGACTCCAAATCTTCCGCTCTGAAAAACGGATCAATGTTGGAGCCGCGTACATCTACCGGATAAACACATCCGGTTCCAGTACCCGGAAATTTATCATCCAGCAGACGATATACGCCACTTTGCTGGCTGACGATCAGCGGCACGCCAGCCGCAATTGCTTCCCATGCTGTCAGCCCGAAACCCTCGTGCCACGAAGGCATCAACACCACGCTTGCCCTGCTGATGTTGTCATACAACTCCTCACGATTATGGGTATAGGGCAGAGCTTGCAGATTGATGGCGCGTTCTGCGTATTTTTCGGCAAATTCCTTTAACTCGGCTTCCGGTTTTGCCTCGGGGTTTGCCGACACCTCGGCTTCAAAGTCCACGCCGCGCAACATCAGCTTCGGCTGGTTGCACAAACCATCCGGCATTTTGTTCTGGCAGGCTTTTTTGTGCGCTTGTGCAAACGCAGCGATGCCGAGATGACCTTGCTTGATGCGGGCGGCATCCTTGCTTAATCGACCGCTAAGGAAGGCGACGAATGTATTTGGCGAGGTGCGAACTTCAATTTCTTCCGTCAGCCCCGGCACGAGCATGTGGACGGTTTGCGAAGCTTTGACCATATCCTGTGCGGCATCGCGCAGCAATGGACCAACTGCTAATGCCTCGTCAGCTTGCTTGAAAAGCTTGAGTTGTTCCTGGTACTTCTGGTCGGCAGTTTGAGAATTTTCGGCAAACGACTCGTAGTGGCTATAACTCATGTGGTGGATCAAGGCCGAGCGGCCACCGGCAATTCTTGCCGCTTCGATAGCGGCTGCACCGGTGATGCGGTCATGCCCCAGCCAGATGGTGTGTTCTGGTTCAAAGCTGATGCCAAGCTGTTTCATTTGGTCAATTGCTGGCTGTGCCTGGTCTTTGGAAAATATTTTTTCTTTTGGCGGATACGGCAGCTTTACCAAGTTCACATACGAGTTCTTGGCTTCTTCAATTTCATCGGAAGTGGCATCGGCCACAATGCATATCACTTGGGCATTGTTGTGAAATGCGATGCCGAATGCCTTCAGGAAATCGGTGTTGAAACTGTTAATGCCGCCGTGCTTGCTTCCCCATTGTGTAGCAAAAGTGATGAGCGAATGCATTCCCTTGTCCTTGTTGTTATTTGACTTTTGAGTAATGGAGCATCCTTGCATGAGGTGGGTGTATATGCAAGCGTGCAGAATTGCTTCTCTGGTTAAAGGGGGGGAAGGAAGCTAGATTCATTTGCATCCCATTTTCTCTCGACACCACGTTAAGATGCCCGTCGATAGGCGATCTGCATCATGTGCTTGATGCAGATCGCCTATTGACGGGCGTTCCCATGAAGTTTGGCATGTCCTTCAGATAAAAAAACGCGCGGTGATGTTGTCGTGGGTGTTGACCTATCTGGTTTTGGGTTGGTGTAAGATGAATTTTCTGGCGAAAGAGTCGTGTTTTAGCGCAGCCGGGCAATGAAAAATGAAAGGAGTTGAACATGTCTAATCTAACCATTCACAACCTTGAAGATTCGGTTACCCAAAATCTGCGTGCGTTAGCTCAACAACATGGGCATTCGGTGGAAGAGGAAGTGCGACAGATTCTTCGTTCGGCTTTCTTCGAGGCATCGCGCAACACAAACAAACTCGGCAGCAAAATTTCCCAACGCTTTACTGAGCTAGGCGGAATCGAGCTTCCTCAACCCAATCGTTCATTGCCGCGTCAGTCACCAAACTTTGGTGATGCCAATTGATTCTGCTCGATATTTCTATTCGCGGTATCCCCGTTCGTGGGCTTGGTGCATAAATTGCTGAAGCAGGCTGGGCTTAAATGAGAGATAAACATGAAATTTATTATTGCGATTGAACCAGGCACAAATACAACTGCGTTTGGGGTTGTTGTGCCTGATTTGCCCGGCTGCTTTTCTGCCGGGGATACCTTGGACAAGGCCGTAGATAATGCGCGCGAGGCGATTGATCTATGGTGCGAAACCGTAATTGAAGACGGCGGGGATGTTCCTGTTGCCAAGAGTTTGACAGAGCACCGCAGCAACCCTGAATTTGAGGGCTGGGTGTGGGCGGTGGTTGAAGTTCCGGTTGAGCGTTATTTTGGCCCAGCAGAAAAGCTCAACATTACTTTGCCGCGTTTATTGCTAGCCAAGATTGACGAATACACGCGTGCACACGGCGAAACACGTTCCGGCTTTCTGGCAGAAGCTGCTCGTGCAGCTATGCGCTAGCATCAGAGTCTCTGGGTGAAGTCTGCTTTGTACCATTAGCAAAGTCCCACAAAAATGGCCGAGAAACTCGGCCATTTTTTATGTGATGCCATCCGGTTCAGACGGCATCCAAGCAAAGTAATTTACCCCAGCAAATGCTTCACCATGTCGCGCTCGCCCAGCAGTTCGTTGTAGCTGTCCATCATGTGTTTGCGGTTGAGTTCGGTGATGGGCAGGTCTTTGACGATGCAGTATTGGCCGTTGAGGCAGGTGACGGGGAAGCCGTACATCACGCCCTTGGGGATGCCGTAGCTGCCGTCGGATGGGATGCCCATGGTGACCCAGTCGTTGTGCGGGGAATTCAGCAGCCAGTCGTGGACGTGGGCGATGGCGGAGTTGGCGGCGCTGGCGGCGCTGCTCAATCCGCGCGCTTCGATCACGGCCGCGCCGCGTTTTTGCACGGTGGGGATGAAGGTGGATTCAATCCAGTCCTGGTCTTGCAGCATGTCAGATACTTTGGTCTTGTTTATGATGGCATGAGTAAGGTCGGGATATTGCGAGCCGGAATGGTTGCCCCATACCACCATGTGTTTGATGTCGGCAGTTGGTACGGAAAGCTTTTGTGCGACTTGGGCGATGGCGCGGTTGTGGTCGAGGCGCATCATGGAGGTAAAATTCAGCGGGTCGATGTCGGGGGCGTTGCGCATGGTGATGAGCGCGTTGGTGTTGGCCGGGTTGCCGACGACCAGCACTTTGACGTTGCGCGAGGCGACTTCATTCAGGATGCGGCCTTGTTCGGAGAAAATCGCGCCGTTGGCTTCGAGCAGGTCTTTGCGTTCCATGCCTTTGCTGCGCGGACGTGCGCCGACCAGCAGGGCGACTTCGGCATCGCGGAAAGCGACGCGCGCATCGTCGGTGGTGATGATTTGCTGCAACAAGGGGAATACACAATCTTCCAGTTCCATCGCCACGCCGCGTAACACTTGCTGCGCCGGAGTAATATCGAGCAATTGCAAAATAATCGGTTGATCAGCGCCCAACATATCGCCTTTGGCGATACGGAACAATAGGTTATATCCGATTTGTCCTGCTGCTCCGGTGATTGCTACGCGGATCGGTGCTTTCATGCTTCCCTCTCTTAATTATTGAGATGAGTAATCTCTTTTGGATTAAAAATTTGATTATTAATTTTCCCTGAGCGAAATATAAAATTTCGGACGCATCATAGTCTTTTGCTTTTAACTCGCCAAGTCTAGGAGTACGATTGACTCATCGTATTTCGGGTTTTATAAAAAAAATGACTATAAATAAACCGATAAAAACCCGCCCCAAACACCTCGCCCTCCATAAAATTTATTTGCCCCTTTCCGGCTACGTTTCCATCCTGCACCGCGTCAGCGGTGCAGTTCTTTTTTTGGCTCTACCTTTGTTGCTGCTGTTGCTCGACCAAAGCCTGCGTTCCATCGAAACCTATACCAACCTGACCGAATATCTGGCGCATCCGCTGTTGAAGCTGGCTTTGCTCGGTTTGCTGTGGGCTTTCCTGCATCACTTCTGCGCCGGGTTGCGCTACCTCGCTATCGACTTGCATTTGCTGCCCAATCTGGATGCGGCGCGCGCTGCCAGCAAATGGGTGATGGCGGTCAGTCTGACATTGACGGTTGTTTTGGGAGTGAAGCTATGGTGAACCGGACGGTGACCGGCGCGCACTACGGTCTGCGCGATTGGCTGGCGCAGCGCGTCACTGCTGCGGTGATGGCGATCTACGTTTTGGTGGTCGTCGGCTATTTGTTGATGCAGCCATCCTTCGGTTATGACACTTGGCTGGAGCTGTTCACCAGCAATGTGATGCGCACCTTTACCATGCTGTTCCTGCTGAGTCTGTTCTATCACGCATGGATAGGCGTGCGCGACATCGTGATGGATTATGTGAAGCCGGCGGGCATTCGTTTGTTGATACACGTCTTGGTCATTCTCGCGCTGCTTGTGTATGTGATCTGGTCGGTGCAAATTTTGTGGGGAATGTGATGAAAATACATAAAACCTTTCACCACAGAGACACAGAGGCACAGAGAAAAGCCGGAAGCGAAATAAATGAGCATGAATTCGATGTGGAAAGTTGCTCTGTTATGCAATCGGCTCATGGTTTTTGTTTGTCTCAGTGCCTCTGTGTCTCTGTGGTGGGTTTTTAATTATGAAAACGAACAAACGAACTTTCGATGTGGTGGTGGTGGGCGCAGGCGGAGCAGGGATGCGCGCGGCGCTGACGTTGTCGCATGCGGGTCTCAAAGTTGCGGTGCTGTCCAAGGTGTTTCCGACGCGCTCGCATACCGTGGCTGCGCAGGGCGGCATTGCCGCTTCGCTGGGCAACGTCAACGAAGACAACTGGCACTGGCACATGTACGACACGGTGAAAGGTTCGGACTACTTGGGCGACCAGGATGCCATCGAATACATGTGCCGCGCCGCGCCGGAAGTTGTTTATGAGCTGGAACATTTCGGCATGCCGTTCGACAGGCTGGACAGCGGCAAGATTTATCAGCGCCCGTTCGGCGGACACATGCAGGATTACGGCAAGAATCCCGTGCCGCGCGCCTGCGCCGCCGCCGACCGCACCGGACATGCGCTGCTGCACACGCTGTACCAGCAAAACGTCAAAGCCAATACCAATTTCTTTGTCGAATGGATGGCGCTCGATTTGATCCGCGACGAAGAAGGCGACGTGCTGGGCGTGGTGGCGATGGAGATCGAAACCAACGAAGTGATGATTCTGCAAGCGCGTGCTACCTTGTTTGCCACGGGCGGAGCGGGGCGCATCTTCTCGGCCAGCACCAATGCTTATATCAATACCGGCGACGGCTTGGGCATGGCGGCGCGCGCGGGCATTCCGCTGGAAGACATGGAATTCTTCCAGTTTCACCCGACCGGCGTGCACGGCTCGGGCGTGCTGATTACCGAAGGCGTGCGCGGCGAAGGCGGCTATCTGGTGAACAAGGACGGCGAGCGCTTCATGCCGCGCTACGCGCCCAACGCCAAGGATTTGGCCAGCCGCGACGTGGTGTCGCGCGCCATGGCCACCGAGATCAAGGAAGGACGCGGCTGCGGGCCGCACGGCGATCACGTTATGCTTAAGCTCGACCACTTGGGCGACGAAGTGATACGCCATCGTCTGCCCGGTATCCGCGACATCGCGCTCAAGTTCGCGCATGTTGACCCGGCCAAAGCGCCCATCCCCGTAGTGCCGACCGCGCATTACATGATGGGCGGCATCCCCACCAACTATCACGGGCAAGTGGTTGCGCCGCACGGTACCGGACCGGAAGACGTGGTGCAGGGTTTCTACGCGGTGGGCGAATGCGCCTGCGTATCGGTGCATGGTGCTAACCGTCTGGGCTGCAACTCGCTGCTCGATCTGATCGTGTTCGGCCGTTCCGCCGCGCGCCAGATTATCGAAGACCTGAAAAACAATCCGAATCCCAAACACTTGCCCGCCGATGCGGCGGAGCGTCCGCTGGCGCGTTTGGCACGTTTGGAGAATCAAAAGAATGGCGAGCGCGTTTCCGAAGTCGGCGATGCCATGCGCAAAACCATGCAGGCGCATTGCGGCGTGTTCCGCTTTCCCGATTTACTGGCTGAAGGGGTCACAAAAATCCGCGAAGTGGCGGAGCGTGCGCGCCACACCGAGATCAAAGACAAAAGCAAAGTGTTCAACACCGCGCGCGTCGAGGCGCTGGAACTGGATAACCTGATCGAAGTCGCCCAAGCCACCATGACCGCCGCCGCCGCACGCAAGGAAAGCCGTGGCGCGCACGCGCGCGAAGACTTTCCCGAGCGCGACGACAAAAACTGGCTCAAGCATTCGCTGTACTACAGCGAAGGCCATCGCCTCGATTACAAACCCGTGCGCCTGAAACCGCTCACGGTCGAATCGTTCCCGCTCAAGCCGCGCGTGTATTAAAACCTTTTCCCGCAGATTACGCAGATTGACGCAGATTAAGAACCAAAACATGGAACGGGACGAGCAGACATATTCCATTATTGGTGCGGCAATGACAGTGCATAGAGAGCTTGGGAGTGGTTTTCTGGAGGCTGTGTATCAAGAGGCATTGGAAGTGGAGTTCAAGCATGTAGGAATTCCATTTGCGAGAGAAGTTGAATTGCCGATTCATTATCGAGGCAAGCAGTTAGCGACTTGTTACCGGGCTGACTTTTTGTGTTACGAAACAGTTATTGTTGAGTTGAAAGCAATTGAGTGTATGACTGCACGTGAAGAATCGCAGTTGCTGAATTATTTGAACGCCAGTAGTAAACAAAAAGGTTTGCTGTTGAACTTCGGAAGCCGCAGCCTTGAATGCAAACGAATGGTTCGTGCTTTTAATCTGCGTGAATCTGTGTAATCTGCGGGCAAATGTTTTTAAGGTTTGAAATCAGATGAAATTTAAAATCTACCGCTACAACCCCGACACGGATAACGCGCCGTACATGCAGGATTTTGATCTGGACTTGCAGGCGGGCGATGCCATGTTGCTGGATGCGCTAATGCTGTTGAAGCAGCAGGACGACAGCCTCGGCTTCCGCAAATCCTGCCGCGAAGGCGTGTGCGGTTCGGATGCGATGAATATCAACGGTCGCAACGGTCTGGCTTGTATCACGGCGCTGTCTTCGCTCAAGCAGCCGATCGAGATCCGCCCGCTGCCGGGATTGCCCATCATTCGCGATTTGATTGTGGATATGACGCAGTTTTTCAAGCAATACCACTCGATCAAACCGTATCTGGTGAACAACGATCCGCCGCCCGAGACCGAGCGCCTGCAATCGCCGCAAGACCGCGAGGAGTTGGACGGGTTGTACGAGTGCATCCTGTGCGGTTGCTGCACTACGGCCTGCCCGTCGTTCTGGTGGAACCCGGACAAATTCGTCGGTCCCGCCGGGCTGTTGCAAGCCTATCGTTTCATCGCCGATACGCGCGATCAGGACACGGCGGCGCGCCTGGATAATCTGGAAGACCCGTACCGTCTGTTCCGCTGCCACACCATCATGAATTGCGTCGATGTGTGTCCCAAGGAACTGAACCCGACGGAAGCTATCGGCAAGATCAAAGACATGATGGTGAAACGCACCGTATGATTTCCATTCCCTCTCCCCTTGTGGGAGAGGGGTAGGGAGAGGGGATGCAGTTATCTCAACAGGATTTTGCCAAGCGACTCCGTCGCAACATGACTGAGGCAGAGTTACTGCTTTGGTATCACCTGAGGGGGCATCGTTTGTGTGGAATGAAATTCAAACGCCAGCAGCCATTGGGAGATTTCATAGTTGACTTCGTTTCTTTTGAAAAGAAGCTGGTGATTGAGGTTGACGGAGGCCAACATGTGGACAGTCAATCTGATACGCGACGCGACGCATGGCTACAAGGGCAGGGTTTTCGGATGCTGCGTTTTTGGAATAACGAAGTGCTTGGTGAAACGGAAGCTGTTTTGGAAAAAATACTTCAAGAGATCACCCCCTCTCCCCAACCCCTCTCCCACGAGGGGCGAGGGGCTAAGTCGTTGGAGCGCGTGCGCTGGCGCTGTCGGCGCGGTTTGCTGGAGCTGGATATTGTGTTGGGGCGGTTTGTTGAGCAGCGCTACCGGACGATGGATCACGAGCAGCGTGTGATTTTCGACGAATTGCTGGATATGCCGGACACCGAACTGTGGGATGTGATTACCGGCAAGAAAGAAACGGCGCATGCGCATCAACGCGTGGTGCTGGAATGGCTGAAAGAAGCTTAACAAAAGCATAAAAAAACGAGGTGAGAAAATGGAAAACAAACGTGTCGCAACACTAACGCTGGATGATGGCCGCACTCTCGAATTGCCTATCCTGTCCGGCACGCTGGGATCGGATGTGGTTGACATCCGGGGCTTGGGCAAGCTGGGCATATTTACTTACGACCCCGCTTTCTTTTCCACGTCGAGCTGTACCTCGCGCATCACCTTCATCGACGGCGATGCGGGCTTGTTGTACTACCGTGGCTATCCCATCGAGCAACTGGCGAAAAGCTCCGACTTTCTCGAAGTCAGCTACCTGCTGCTGAACGGCGAATTGCCCGATGCCGGGCAATATGACGCGTTCTCCAAACGCATGACGCGCCACACCATGGTGCACGAACAGTTGGCGCGCTTCTATAACGGTTTCCGCCGCGACGCGCACCCGATGGCGGTGATGGTCGGCGTGGTGGGCGCGCTGTCGGCTTTCTATCACGACTCGCTGGACATCGAAAATCCCGCGCACCGCGAACTGTCGGCGATGCGCATGCTGGCGAAAGTGCCGACCATCGCGGCCATGGCGCACAAGTATTACACCGGCCAGCCGTTCATGTACCCGCAGAACCGATTCAGCTATGCGGAAAACCTGATGTACATGATGTTCGCCACGCCCACCGAGGAATACAAACCGAACCCGGTGCTGGTGCGCGCGCTGGACCGCATCCTGATTCTGCATGCCGACCACGAGCAGAACGCTTCCACTTCCACCGTGCGTCTGGCCGGTTCCAGCGGCGCGAACCCGTTCGCCTGCATCGCTTCCGGCATCGCCGCGTTGTGGGGGCCGGCGCACGGCGGGGCGAACGAGGCCGCGCTGAAAATGCTGGAAGAAGTCGGCGACATTTCGCGCGTGAAAGAATACGTGCAGGGCGTGAAGGACAAGAAATACCGCCTGATGGGTTTCGGTCACCGCGTGTATAAAAACATGGACCCGCGCGCGGCGGTGATGCGCGAAACCTGTTACGAAGTGCTCAAGGAATTGAAACTGGAGAACCACAAACTGTTCGAACTGGCGATGGAGCTGGAGCGCGTCGCCTTGAGCGACCAATATTTCATCGACCACAAGCTGTATCCGAATGTGGACTTCTACTCCGGCATCGTGCTGCGCGCGCTGGGTATCCCGGTCAATATGTTCACCGTGATCTTTGCGGTGGCGCGCACCGTCGGCTGGATTTCGCAATGGAACGAAATGCTGGCGGACTCCGAGCACAAGATCGGCAGACCGCGCCAGTTGTATCAAGGCGCAACGCGGCGCGATTTTGTCGAGTTGGCGAAACGCTGAAATTCCAAAAAAAAAAAACAATTTGCCACAGAGGACACAGAGATCACAGAGAAGACCGGAGGATGCGATTTATTTTGCGATTCTCCGTAAATAGCTCTAAATAAGGTACGGCCTCAGCATTTGGAATCTGCGCGACTTTCTCTGTGTCCTCTGTGTTCTCTGTGGCTGAATTTGGGTTTAGGTGTGAAAGACACGAGGTGAACCATGAACGCGCCCGAAACTAGTTACCTGCAACGGATGAAAAACACCTCGCTGTTATCCGGCGGCAACAACGCTTTTGTCGAGGGGTTGTACGAAGACTATCTGCGCGACCCCGCCGCCGTTCCCGCCGAATGGCGCGCGTATTTCGACAAGCTGCAAACGGCTAATGCCCAGCATGATGTGGCGCACAGTCCGATTCAGCGCGGCTTTCTGGAACTGGGCACACATCACGCAGAGACCTCGGTGCATGCCGATGAAGCGCGCAAGCAAGCATCCGTGTTGCAACTCATCAACGCTCACCGTTTTCTCGGTGCGCGCATCGCCGATCTCGATCCGCTGAAGCGCCAGCTCAAACCGGAAATTGCGGAGTTGAACCCCGCGTATTACGGGCTGACCGAAGCGGATATGGAGGTCACCTTCTTCACCGGTTCGCTGGTCGGCGGCGTGCGCATGACCTTGCGCGAAATCTACCAGCGCCTGCGCCGCATCTATTGCAGCAGCGTCGGTGCCGAGTACATGTACATCAACAGCGTGCCTTACAAGCGCTGGATACAAGCGCGTCTGGAAGGTGTGGCGGGAGAACAGTCTTATCCCGCCGAGATTAAAAATCGCATCCTCGAACGGCTGACGGCGGCGGAGGGGCTGGAGCGTTACCTGCACACCAAATACGTGGGGCAGAAACGTTTTTCGCTGGAAGGCGGCGAAACGCTGATTCCGCTGCTCGATCATCTGCTGCAACGCGCGGGCGAGCAGGGCGTGAAAGAGTCTGTGATCGGCATGGCGCATCGCGGCAGGCTGAACGTGCTCATCAATACGCTGGGCAAATTGCCGCATGATTTGTTCGCCGAGTTCGAGGGCATCCACACCGAACATTTGTCTTCCGGCGACGTGAAATACCATCAGGGGTTTTCGTCCGACATCGCCACGCCCGGCGGCCCCATGCACCTCACGCTGGCGTTCAATCCCTCGCATCTGGAAATCGTCAATCCGGTGGTGGAAGGTTCGGTGCGCGCGCGCCAGCATCGCCGCCGCGATTTGACCGGCAAACAAGTCATGCCCATCCTGATCCACGGCGATGCGGCATTTTCCGGTCAAGGCGTGAACCAGGAAACCTTCAACCTGTCGCAAACGCGCGGCTACGGCACGGGCGGCACGGTACATATCGTCATCAACAACCAGATCGGTTTCACCACTTCCGATCCGCGCGATGTGCGCTCTTCGCTGTATTGCACCGACGTGGCGAAAATGGTTGAAGCGCCCATCTTCCACGTGAATGCAGATGACCCGGAAGCGGTGTTGTTCGTCACCGAAATCGCGCTCGATTTCCGCATGCAATTCGGCAAGGACGTAGTGATCGACATGGTGTGTTTCCGCAAGCTGGGACACAACGAACAGGACGAGCCGCTGGTCACCCAGCCGCTGATGTATCGCAAGGTCAACCAGCATCCCGGCACGCGCGCCTTGTACGCCCAGCGTTTGCTGGAGCAGGGCGTGCTGGCTGCGGGCGAAGCGGAGGCCAAAATCGCCGCTTACCGTTTGGCGATGGATGAAGGGCGCAATCCCATCCAGCCGGTGCTGACCGATTTCAAACTGGAACATGCGGTGAGCTGGACCCGGTTCCTTGGCGGCAATTCATGGCATACGCCCGCCGATACCAGCTTGCCGTTGGCGCGCTTGCAGCAACTGGCCGCGCAACTGGTCGCGCTCCCGCAGAATTTCAAACTGCATTCGCGCGTGGAAAAAATCATGGCCGACCGCACCGCGATGGGCAAAGGCGAACTGGCGCTGGATTGGGGCATGGCCGAAAGTCTCGCCTACGCCAGTCTGGTGGCGGAAGGGTATCCGGTGCGCCTGTCCGGCGAGGATTGCGGGCGCGGCACGTTCTTCCACCGCCATGCCGTGCTGCACGATTTGAACCGCGAACAATGGGATCAGGGCATCCACATTCCGCTGCAACACATCGCGCCCGATCAGGCCGATTTCACGGTGATCGATTCCATCCTGTCGGAAGAAGCCGTGCTGGGTTTTGAATACGGCTACGCCACCGCCGAGCCGAATACGCTGACGTTGTGGGAAGGCCAGTTCGGCGATTTCGCCAACGGCGCGCAAGTGGTGATCGACCAGTTCATCGCCTCGGGCGAAGCCAAGTGGGGCAGGCTGTGCGGCCTGGTCATGCTGTTGCCGCACGGCTACGAAGGCCAGGGGCCGGAGCATTCCTCCGCGCGCATCGAACGCTATTTGCAACTGTGCGCCGACTACAACATTCAAGTGTGCGTGCCATCCACCGCCGCGCAGATTTTCCATCTGTTGCGCCGTCAGATGTTGCGCCCGTATCGCAAGCCGCTGGTCGTGTTCACGCCCAAGAGTTTGTTGCGCAGCAAAGAAGCATCTTCGCCGATAGAGCAGTTTGCGGAAGGCGGATTCCAGACGGTGATCCCGGAAGTCGAAGCCATGGATGCCAAAAAAGTGAAACGCATCATCATGTGCAGCGGCAAAGTATATTTCGACCTGCTCAAGCACCGGCGCGAAAAAGGTATCGCCAATACGGCCATCGTGCGGCTGGAGCAGCTCTACCCGTTCCCGCACGAAGCGTTCTCCGCGCAGATCGTGGCTTATCCCAACGCGAAAGAAGTGGTGTGGTGTCAGGAAGAGCCCGGCAACCAGGGCGCGTGGCACCGCATCCAGCATTACCTGTTGCGCCACATGCGCCCCAACATGCGCCTCGACTACGCCTTGCGTCCTTCCTCGGCCTCGCCTGCGGCGGGATATTTGGCGGTACACAACGAACAACAAAAAGATGTGGTTGCGGCGGCCTTCCGTCCCAACCTGAATGTAAAAATCACACCGGGAGCACACCATGGCTAATATCATCGAAGTCAAAGTTCCACAACTGTCCGAATCCGTGTCCGAAGCGACGCTGCTCACCTGGAACAAACAAGTCGGCGACGCGGTGAATGAAGGCGAAAATCTGATCGACATCGAAACCGATAAAGTCGTGCTGGAACTGCCCGCGATCAAAAGCGGCGTGCTGGTGAAGATACTCAAGGCCAACGGCGCGCAAGTGGGCAGCGGCGAAGTGATCGCGCAGATTGATACGGAGGCGGTGGCGCAAGCTGCGGTCGCTGCACCTGTCGTAGCTCCGGTCGCCCAAGCACCTGTGCCTACCGCGCCCGCTGCCGTTTCACCTTCTGCGCGCAAACTGGCTCACGCGCATGACGTGGATGCCGCGAGTTTGCAGGGCAGCGGACGCAAAGGTCTGGTGACCAAAGAGGATGTGCTGGGCGCAGTGCAGGTGACCCCGGCAAATCCAATAGCGGCTTCGCTTCCTGTAGGAGCGGCTTTAGCCGCGAATAACATTCGCCAGCAAGCTGGCTCCTACAACCCCCAAGCACCAAGCGACGACCGCCCCGAACAACGCGTGCCGATGACGCGCATCCGCCAGCGCATCGCCGAACGCCTGCTGCAATCGCAACAAAATTCCGCCATCCTCACCACCTTTAACGAAGTGAACATGCAGCCGGTGATCGAGCTGCGCAACAAATATAAAGACGCGTTTGAGAAGAAGCACGGCGTGAAGCTCGGCTTCTCGTCCTTTTTTGTCAGAGCCGCCGTGCTGGCCTTGCAGAAATTCCCCATCGTCAACGCCTCGGTCGATGGCACTGACATCATCTACCACGGCTTCTTCGACATCGGCATGGCCATCGGCAGCGAACGCGGACTGGTCGTGCCCATCCTGCGCGATGCGGACAAACTGTCGCTTGCCGACATCGAAAAACGCATCGCCGATTTCGCCACGCGCGCCAAGGAAGGCAAACTCACCATGGAAGAACTTTCCGGCGGCACGTTCTCCATCACCAACGGCGGCGTGTTCGGTTCCATGCTCTCCACCCCCATCATCAACCCGCCGCAAAGCGCCATCCTCGGCATCCACGCCACCAAAGACCGCCCCGTCGCCGAAAACGGTCAGGTCGTCATCCGCCCCATGAACTACCTCGCCCTGTCCTACGACCACCGCATCATCGACGGGCGCGAAGCCGTGCAGTTTCTGGTCGCCATCAAGGAAGCGCTGGAGTTTCCGGGCAGGGTGTTGCTGGATTTGTAACCCCTATCCTTGGTCGCAAGCCAATGGATACGGGCATCCACATCGGGTGCATGGTGTAGAGCGCCTATTGGCGGGCATCTTCGAGAGGTGTGTGGTGTTTTTTCTGGAAACGGCAGTAGATGAAAGACTTTCCTGCTTTATGGTTTCACGCGGTCTTTGTAGGTGCGAATTCATTCGCACATAACTCGATGTTCGTGCGAATGAATTCGCACCTACAAAAATACTAAACTGCGCTTCGAGAACCCATAACAGTTGCTGATCGATGTGAAAGGAGTGAATAAATGACCGAACGAATCCTGAATGTAAAAGTGGGCGAACCGCTGGAAGCCAGCCTGGCGCGCGCCGCGCAAACGATGGAAGCGTTGGAGCGGGGCGACACACCAGACCCATATTTTGCCGTTGGTTTTTCCGACATCGGACAACTCCTTGCAGTATTCACTCCGCGCCGCTGGGACTTGCTCGCCGCCTTGCGCGAAGACGGCCCGATGACGATTGCCGCACTCGCAAGACGCTTGAAACGCGATTACAAAAATGTCCACAACGACGTGGAAAAACTGGCCGAATGGCAGGCTGTCGAAAAGGACGAACAGAACCGTGTCGTTGCCCCTTTCTCGGAAATCGTGATGGATGTGCGTTTGCCGATGGCGCGGGCGGCGTAAGCGTCAATGCGCGCGATCAATGCGTAGATCGTCTATTGACGGGCATTTTCGCGAGGTTGTTGAATTATTTTTTTCAGGACTTTTTTATGAACAAATTCTCCGCTTACCAAATCATCGAAGAAAACGGCAAGTCCACCGGGCGTTTTGTCGAGTTGCAGCTTTCCGATCTCGACGCGGGCGAGGTGGTGATTCGCACGCATTTTTCCGGGGTGAATTACAAGGACGCGCTGGCGGCGACCGGTGCGGGAAAAGTCATCCGGCGCTTTCCTTGCGTGGGTGGGGTGGATGCGGCGGGGGTGGTGGAGTCGTCGCAGGATGCGCGATTCAAGGCAGGCGATCAGGTGCTGGTCACCGGCTACGACATGGGCGTGGCGCATGACGGCGGCTTTGCCGAATTTGTGCGTGTACCGGCTGATTGGGTTGTGCTGTTGCGACGCGGTGCGGCGGAGCCGACGGGTGCGGGAGCAACAGCATCGCACCTCCTCCCGCAAACGGCTGGCTTCGCCAGTAACGTGTCGGAGGTGCTGTTGCGACGCGGTGCGGCGGAGCCGACGGGTGCGGGAGCAACAGCATCGCACCTCCTCCCGCAAACGGCTGGCTTCGCCAGTAACGTGTCGGAGGTGCTGTTGCCGCAAGCGCTGACGCTGTTCGATGCGATGGCCTTGGGCACTGCCGGGTTCACGGCGGCGCTGTCGATACATCGTCTGGAGCAAAACGAATTAACGCCCGACAAAGGCAAAGTGATCGTCACCGGCGCGACCGGTGGCGTGGGCAGTCTGGCGGTGCGCATGTTGTCCCAGCTCGGCTATCACGTGGTGGCGCTGACCGGCAAAGCAACAGAGCAGGAATATTTGCGCTCGCTGGGTGCTACCGAAATTCTGCTGCGCAGTGAAATCGACTTTGCCAGCAAACGTCCGCTGGAAAGCGCGCAGTGGGCGGGCGCGCTGGATTCTGTGGGCGGCGATACGCTGCCGTGGCTGCTGCGCACCATGCAGCAGAACGGCGCGATTGCCTGCTTCGGCAACGCGGGCGGGGTGGAACTGCACACCTCGGTGTTCCCGTTCATCTTGCGTGGCGTGAAATTGCTGGGTGTGGATTCCGCCGCGACGCAGCAGCCGTTGCGATCAGAAATATGGCAACGCTTGGCAGGCGATTTGCGCATCTCCAATCTCGATCAAATCGGCCACCGCATCGCCTTCGCTGATTTGCCGCAGGCTTGCGCCAAGCTGATTCGCAATGAGGCGCACGGTCGCTCGGTGGTGGAATTTGTAGCGGAATAAAATCGCTCGGTTATAATGCGCGCCCTCTCGGACGATCAACGTCCAGAATGCGGAAGTGGCGGAATTGGTAGACGCACTGGATTTAGGTTCCAGCGCCGCAAGGTGTGCAGGTTCGAGTCCTGTCTTCCGCACCAGAATGATAAAACCTCGTTGCCCGCAGATTACGCAGATTAACGCAGATTAAAAAACATACAACCACGGCTCTCATACGAAAGTGGTAGCTTGGAAATCTGTTTAATCTGTGTAATCTGCGGGCAAGTGTTTTTTGTCTTTCAATACCCGTCGTACAGCCCCGCGAAATCCTTCTGGTAATACTCCAGCACCTTGGCGCGTTTGACTTTCAGCGTGGGCGTGAGCAGTCCGTTTTCGGTGCTCCACGCTTCGTTGAGCAGCGCGATGCGGCGGATGCGGGCGTAGCCGGGGAAGGCCTGGATTTGCTGGGTGACGCGCTGCAAGGCATAGGCCTTGGCCTGCGAATTTTGCAGGCTTTCCGGCCAGTCGGTGGGCAGGTTGCGTTCCTGCATGGCGGCGCTCCAGCGCTCGCGGTTGACCACGGCCAGCAGCCCCAGATAGGCGCGACCTTCGCCCACCACCATCACTTGTTCAAATAAAGGGTCGGCGAGGATGGCGGCTTCCATGTCGCTGGGCGGTACTTTCTCGCCGTTGGACAGCACGATGATTTCCTTGATGCGCCCGGTGATGGTGATGTGCCCGGTTGCGTTGATACTGGCCACGTCGCCGGTGTTGAGCCAGCCGTCGGCGGTAAACATGGCTCGGGTGGCCAGTTCGTTGTTCCAGTAGCCCATCATCACGTTGGGGCCACGCACTTCCAGCGCATTGTGTTCGCCCAGACGCACTTCCAGATTCGGCAGCGGCTGGCCGATGCTGCTCGGCAGATTGTTGGCTATGCGATTGACGCCAATGACCGGGCTGGTTTCCGACAGGCCGTAACCTTGCAGAATGTGCAGGCCGAGACCGATGAAAGTGCGCGCGTTGTCGGGCGAGAGCGCCGCGCCGCCGGACAAGGCCAGGCGCAACCGGCCGCCCAGACGCGCGATCAATTTGTCCGCGACCAGCGTTTTGAGCAGCGGCCACAGCAGCAATTTCGGATGCCACGCGGCGCGTTTTTGCATGTGCTCGAAATGGTGGTTGCCGACATTGACCGCCAGCTCGAACAGGCGGCGCGTCGAGGCCGGGCCTTTGTCCAGCTTGCTGCGTATGCCGGACTGGATGCGCTCGAAGATGCGCGGCACGGTGATGAGAACGGTGGGGCGCACCAGCGCCAGATCCTCCTGCAACTGCTGCACCGAACGGGCGTAGGCCACTTTCGCGCCGGCCATCACCGGCACGTAATAGCCCGCCATGCGTTCCAGCGCGTGCGACAGCGGCAGGAACGAAAGGAACACATCGCTGGTATAAACCTCGAAACATTGCAGTGCGCCTTCCGCGTTGCTCAGCAGATTGCGGTGGCTCAACATCACGCCCTTGGATTTGCCGGTGGTGCCCGAGGTATAGACGATGGTGGCGAGCCGCTCTGGATCGCTGACCACGTGGCGGAAGCCGTCGTGAACTTCCGGCACCCATTCATCCACGCTGCGCAGGCGCTCGTCGGTATCGCCTTCCGGCGGCGCGCGCAAAGTGACGATGCGCGCCAGCGTGTCGATGCCGGAGCAGGCCTCGTGCAGCGGATGCCAGTGCGAGGCGTTGTCGATCAGCAATATCTTCGCGCCGGAATCCTGCAACACATGCGCCACGTTCTCCGGGCGGTCGGCCACATACAGCGGCACGGTAACCAGGCCCAAACCCAGCGCGGCCTGATCGAACACCACCCATTGCGGCGTGTTCTTCAGCATGATCGCCACGCGGTCGCCGGGTTGCAGTCCCTCACGTGTCATCGCCGCCTGCCAGCGCGCGATCTCATGCTCCATCTCCTGCCAGCTCAGCTCGCGCCATTCGCAGCGGTGATCGTCGAAATAGCGGTAGGCGCTATCGGACGGCGCGCGCCGCGCGCGCTCGTGGAACAAACCGTCCAGCGTGACGGCAATTTCCGGCGAAATGAGGTCGATTTTGGTACTCATTATTTCCCCCTGTATCCCGCCCCCCCAGGTGCGGTTTGCAAACTTAAAATTCGATTGACGGACGGATCACCAGCATCATTTTATTGGCCGTTTCATTCCTCAGCGCGCCCGAATATTCATCCGGGCTGCTCCAGATAAAACCGATGCTGAACGTCGGGATGTAGCTCCTTCCCAGCAGCGGCATTTTTTTGCCTACGATCAACTCCGAGCGCACCAACTGGCCGGTATGCTGCAAAAAATGCAGGCTGAAATCGAAGTTGGAATTTTCCAGCCAGGCCAGATAGTGCGCGGCAAAATCGGTGTTGCTGCGGTGCAGTTTGATGTAGGTGACGTTATTCACTTCGTGGTTCGCGTTGAACTTGCCCCCGACGCGAAAACTCCACGCGAGCTTTTCGTCCTGACGGTCGATCTTGCCCTTGATCTTCCATTCAAACTCGCACCAGTTATCATCCACCAGCGTGTTGTTCTTGATGTGCTTGGCACCCGCGCTGAACAGGTAGCCGGTATAGCCGTAGTTGTTGGATTCCCCCTTGTCGCCGGGGCGTTTGAGCTTGGCCACGTTGCCGAAGAACATCGAAACCGCCCACGGTTCCTGAAAACCGGCGGTGAGCGATTCGATGATGTTGAGATTGTTGCCGATGTCGCCGCTGTTGTAAAAACCCGTGCGGTGCGTTTTGAGATACGTTCCCAGAACCGGCATCGGATACACGCTGGCTTCGAGCAGCATATATTGCGGAATCAGCGATTCGTGCAGCAGCTCGCGCAGGAACACGCTTTCGCTGCGCGAGGTAATGGTGGGCACGGGTTTTTGGGTGAGCGGGATGTTGTAGCTCACATCCGAATAGTAAGGGTCCCATTCGAGCAGCATTTCCGGCTTCGCGGCGGTGACTTCTTCCTGGGCATGAACCGAAGCGGAGAGAAGCAGCGCCATGCCACACGCAATGGCAACAAGCTGGAAAGGGCGCACGCGCTCCTGGAAGGACAAGCTGGGCATGGGACGGGATTCTATCCGTATGTCGCCTGCATAAAAAGCAAAAGTGAAAAAAGAAATTGCGCGGTATCCCGTGAGAAAATGCCGCCCTCACAGGAGAACCATTTTGAAGAAAATCACCGCCACCGATCTGACCAACCTCGGCCAGCAAGCCCGGCATTCGCCGCGCCTGCGCGCCAACACCAACCTGCACCGCGAACTCGCCGACCCCATCCAGCGCCTCGCCATCGCCATGGAACCCGACACCCTCATCCTGCCGCACCGCCACCCGCATACCTGGGAAGTGCTGACCGCCTTGCGCGGACGCTTCACCGTGCTGATGTTCGACGACGCGGGAGCCGTCATCGAACGCGCGGTGCTGGGCGAAGATTGCAGCGTGGTCGAGATACCCATTGGCGGCTGGCACGCCGTGCTGTCGCGCGATGTGGGCGCGGTCATCTTTGAAGTGAAACATGGTCCATATTCGCCGATTGCCGATGCGGATGTCGCGGCGTGGAGCAAAGGCAAAAGCGCGGCGGAATTGAATGCGTGGTATGCGGTGGCGGGTGTGGGCGACAGAATGGTGTGAAAGTAGGGTGAGCTTGCGCACCATTTTGCGATGATGCGTAAACGCACCCTACGTGGGAACGCCCGTCAATAGGCGATCCACATTATGCGATTGATGGAGATGCCCGTATTTGCTGCCTTGCGGGCAAGTTGAATGCTGTATTTTGATTTTGTAGGTGCGAATTCATTCGCACATATCACGTTTGATGTGCGAATGAATTCGCACCTACAAAAACCTCAATTGAAGTTTAGGTTGAAGATCATCAAACCACAAACCCCTTCCTGCGCAACGTGTCGATAATCTCCTGAATCACGCCCGTATCGTCTATGGTGGAAGGCACGGTGTATTCCTGGCCGTTGACGATCCGGTTCAAGATTTTGCGCAGCGTTTTTCCGGAGCGGGTTTTGGGCAGGCGCGCGAGGATGACGGTGTCTTTGTAGCAGGCAATGCCGCCGATGTTGTCGCGGATGCGGGTGACCATTTGTTGTTGCAGTTCCGCCTCGTCCACGCTGATGCCGGACTTGAGCACCACCAGCCCCATCGGCACTTGCCCCTTGAGTTCGTCGTTGCGCGCGATGACCGCGCATTCCGCCACCGCCGGATGTGCGGCCACCACTTCTTCGATCTCTCCGGTGGAGAGCCGGTGTCCGGCCACGTTGATGACATCGTCCACGCGCCCCATCACGAACACGTAACCGTCTTGGTCGATGTAGCCGCCGTCGCCGGTGGTGTAATAACCGGGCAAAAATTGCAGATAGCCTTCGCGGAATTTGTTGTCGTCGCCCCAGATACGGTTCATGCAGGACGGTGGTAGCGGCAGCTTGAGCGCGATGTAGCCTTGTTCGTTGCGCGCAAGTTCATGGCCGTTCTCGTCCAGGATGCGCACGTCGAAGCCGGGGGTGGGCAGGGTGGATGAGCCGAACTTCACCGGCAACGGTTGCACGCCCCACAGGTTGGCGGTGATGCCCCAGCCGGTCTCGGTTTGCCACCAGTGATCGACCACGGTCTTGCCGCTTTTTTCGATCAGCCATTGTTGCGTCGGCGGGTCCAGCCGCTCGCCCGCCGAGAAGATCACCTGCAATTCAGACAAGTCGTATTGCGCTATCAGCTTGGCTTCCGGGTCTTCCTTTTTCACCGCGCGGAACGCGGTGGGCGCGGTGAAAAACGACTTCACGCCGTATTCCGCAATCACGCGCCACAACGCGCCCGCGTCCGGGGTCATGATGGGTTTGCCTTCGTACAGCACGGTGGCGCAGCCGTGTAACAGCGGGCCATACACGATGTAGGAATGGCCGACCACCCAGCCCACGTCCGAGGCCGCCCAATACACATCGCCGGGATCGACGTTGTAGATCGCCTTCATGCTGTATTTGAGCGCCACCGCGTGGCCGCCGTTGTCGCGCACCACGCCTTTGGGTTTGCCGGTGGTGCCGGAGGTGTAGAGGATGTACAGCGGGTCGCTGCCCAAGACCTTCGTGCAGCCGACGGGTTTTGCCTTTGCCAGCAACGTTGCCCAATCGTGATCGCGCCCTGCGATCAGTGTGGCTTGCGTCAGCTTGCGCTGAAACACCACGCAACTTTGCGGTTTGTGTGTGGCGAGTTCAATCGCGTGATCCACCAGCGGTTTGTATTCGATGACGCGCTTCACCTCGATGCCGCAAGACGCGGTGAGGATGACCTTGGGTGTCGCGTCGTCGATGCGCAACGCCAACTCCGGCGGCGCAAAACCGCCGAATACCACCGAGTGGATCGCACCCAGCCGCGCCACGGCCAGCATGGAGATCACCGCTTCGGGAATCATCGGCATGTAGATGATGACGCGGTCGCCTTTCACCACGCCCAGATCGGCCAGCATGCCCGCCGCGCGCGCCACCGCATCGGTCAGTTCGGCGTAGGTGTAGCGCGCTTTGGTATCGGTGACGGGGGAATCGTAAATCAGCGCCGTCTGCCCGCCGCGACCGTTGTTCACGTGATGATCCAGCGCCATGTAAGCGGTGTTCATCTCGCCGTCGGCAAACCAGGTGCCGATGCCGTCGGCATCGCGCGTCAGGATCTGCTGCGGAAATTTGAACCACTCCAACGCCTCTGCCTGCTTGCGCCAGAAGCCCTCTGGATCATTCATCGAATGGTCATATTCAGCCCGGTAGCTCACTTTGATTCCTCTCCTCGTCTAAACTTTTTTTCCGAAGATTACCAAGGAATTCATCTTCCGGCAGCGGGATTTTTTGGCATGTTGGCAATTTACCTCGGCGACCGATGCGCAATCGTCATTTTCTGCGCAGATCATCATGATTCGGAACTCGAAATCGTCACGCCGTTATAATTCCGCGCAGCGTCATCGCTGATGAACGGAGGCTGAAGCACCATGTGTTTTGTCACCAGAATATTGTTGCCCTTGTTGCTCGTGCTTTGCGCTCCGCCATTGGCCGCAGCGCAGCCTTCCGCATCCATTCAAAACTCATCCACCCAATCCGCCGACCTCGAAGTCTTCGTGCGCGAGGGCTGTCCGCATTGCGCCAAGGCCGAGGAATTTCTGGCAAAACTTCAGCATGAACAACCGGCGTTGCGCATCGTGATCCGCGATGTGAGCCGCGAGCCAGCCGCTTTGCAGCGCTTGCAGCACATCGCCGCGCAGCATGGCGAAGCCGTGGTGCGCGTGCCCGCGTTCGCGCTGGGCGGGCAACTGGTCGTCGGCTACACCGAGAAAGTGACCGATCAACTCGTCCGCGACAGTCTGGCGAGCGCGCAAGCTGCCAGTCGGCAAAACAATGCGGCAACGGGTTGCGAGGCCGCAGTCAGCCTGAGTTGCGGGCCGGATACGCCAGCGCCCAAGGCGGAAACTTTCAGCGTCGATTTTTTCGGCCATACCGTATCGCTGGAGCAGGTCGGCTTGCCGCTGTTCACCATTGCGATGGGGCTGCTGGACGGGTTCAATCCCTGTTCGATGTGGGTGCTGATCCTGATGATCTCGCTGCTTGCGCCGTTGAACAACCGCCCGCGCATGCTGGCCATCGCGGGCACGTTCGTGGCGGTGGAGGGCATCGCCTATTTTCTGTTCATGGCGGCGTGGCTCAATCTGTTTTTGCTGATCGGCCTGTCGCGCATTTCGGAAGTCGTCATCGCGGTTATCGCTTTGCTGGCGGGTGCGCTCAACCTCAAGGATTTCTGGCGCTTCGGCTGGGGTGTTTCGCTATCCATTCCGGCATCCGCCAAGCCCGGCATTTACGCGCGCCTGCGGCGCATCCTGCATGCCGAGAATATGACGGGTGCGCTGATCGGTGCTATGGTTTTGGCGGTGCTGGTGCAGATCGTCGAACTGCTCTGCACTTCGGGTTTCCCCGCGCTGTTCACGCGCATCCTGACGCTGCGCCATCTGGATAGCGTCAGTTATTACGGTTACCTGCTGCTGTACGATGCGGCCTATATGCTGGACGACGTGCTCGTG
Source organism: Sideroxydans sp. (assembly GCA_028710605.1). Taxonomy (GTDB): domain Bacteria; phylum Pseudomonadota; class Gammaproteobacteria; order Burkholderiales; family Gallionellaceae; genus Sideroxyarcus. The sequence continues at coordinate 129,317 of JAQTTU010000004.1, read as the reverse complement.
CTGGCGATCGGGGTTGTCACGCTGAGCCAGCATCGCCTACAGGAAAACGAAGGACGCTGGCTCAAGCTGATGAGCGGCGCGGTGATGGTGGGGCTGGGCATCTATCTGTTGCTGGATGCGCATTGGATTTTGTAGGAGCCAGCTTGCTGGCGAATACCATTCGCGGCTAAAGCCGCTCCTACATGCAATCTGATAATCAGGTGCAATTGAGCGATTGTACTTATACTGCATCCACACACTTGAAAGGTTGCCATGAACAGCAGGATTCGCCAGATTCTCGACCAGATCAGCGCGCTCGAAGACGAATTGCAGCAGGCCGTGCAGGAGCAGCGCAGCCACTTGCGCTACCAGCTCGAAGGCAAACGCGTGGTGTTCGAGCAAGCCATCAAGGACGCGCACCGGCGCGTCAAGCAAGGTGTGTTCCGCTGGTTCATTTCTATCCGCCCGCAAAATTTTCTGACCATGCCCGTCATCTACGGCATGGCAATTCCGTTGCTGGCGTTCGACCTGTTTGTCAGTGTGTATCAGTTAATCTGCTTTCCTATTTACGGCATCGCCCGCGTCAAGCGCGCGAAATATTTTGTGATGGATCACCGCCATCTGGCGTATCTGAATTTCTTTGAGAAGGGCCACTGCATGTATTGCTCGTATGCCGTCGGTTTGCTGGCTTACGCGAACGAAATCATCGCGCGCACCGAGCAGTATTTCTGCCCGATCAAACATGCCGGAAAAATCCTCGGCACGCACGCGCGCTACGAGCACTTTCTGGAATACGGCGAGGCCGAAAATTACCACGGCAAACTGGAAGCGTTCCGCAGCGAACTGGGCGAGGAAGAGAGACAGGATGTCAATTTTTAAGTCCCTCTCCCGCAGGCGGGAGAGGGGTTGGGGTGAGGGCTGGCAATGTAATTCCGAATTTTTCGGGGACGCACAGACCCTCATCCCCAGCCCTTCTCCCACCTGCGGGAGAAGGAAGCAAGATTCCTGACTGAACAGCATGCACCCGCACCGCCACGACATCGAAAAACTCTACGCGCATCTGCATAGCAGCGCGCAAGGTTTGTCGCAGGTCGAAGCCGCGCAACGGCTGACGAAGTACGGAGCGAACCAACTCGAAAAAATCAGCGGGCAATCTTTAATCGGCAAGCTGCTCAAGGAATTCACCCACTTCTTCGCGCTGATCCTGTGGCTGGCGGCCGGGCTGGCGTTCTTTGCCGAATGGCGCGAACCGGGGCAGGGCATGGCGCTGCTGGGCTATGCCGTGCTCGGCGTGATTTTGGTCAACGGCCTGTTTTCGTTCTGGCAGGAATACCGCGCGGAAAAAGCGCTGGCCGCATTGCGCGATTTGCTGCCGCGCCACACCACCGCACTGCGCGACGGCAATGCCGTGCAACTGCCGGTGGCGGAGTTGGTGCCGGGCGATGTGGTGCTGCTGGCGGCTGGCGACGATGTGCCCGCCGATTGCCGCTTGATCGAAGCCTTCGGCGTGCGCGTCAACACCGCCAACCTCACCGGCGAGTCGCGCCCCAAGTCGCGCGACACCGGCATTACCAACGAAGAACAAGTCGCCATGCGGCGCGACATTCTGCACGCCGGGACTTCGCTGATCTCGGGCGAAGCCAAAGCCATGGTGTATGCCACCGGCATGCATACCGAGTTCGGCAACATCGCGCGCCTCACGCAAGCGACACGCGAGCCTTTATCGCCGCTGCAAAAAGAAATCGCGCGCCTGTCGCGGCTGGTGGCGCTATTTGCCATGCTGCTCGGTGCTGTGTTCTTCCTCATCGGTCATTTGCTCGGCTTGTCGTTCTGGGCGAATTTGATCTTCGCCATCGGCATCATCGTCGCCAACGTACCCGAAGGTTTGCTGCCCACCGTCACCCTGTCGCTGGCGATGGCGACGCAGCGCATGGCGAAGAAAAATGCGCTGGTGCGCCACTTGCCTGCGGTGGAGACGCTAGGCGCGGCCAGCGTGATTTGCAGCGACAAAACCGGCACGCTGACGCAGAACCGCATGAGCGTGCGGCAGGTGTATTTTTCGGGTGAGATGCTCTCAACCCCAAAGCCCTTCCAGCCTCCCCTTGTCAGGGGAGGGGCCGGCTCGGCTCCCTCCCCTGACAAGGGGAGGGCTGGGGAGGGGTTTGTTTCAGGGCAAATGGAGGCTGCTGCCGCCCCTCTCTACGCCATCATGCGTCACTGCCACGACCTGCGCCGCGTGCAGCGCGACGGGCTCGAAGAATGGCAGGGCGATCCGATGGAAATGGCGCTGCTGCAAGGTGCGCCGGACGGCGCGCTGTTCCCGCGTGTGGACGAAATTCCGTTTGATGCCGAACGCAGGCGCATGTCGGTGATCTGCGCTACGCCGCAGGGGCAGATGCTGTATTGCAAGGGCGCGCCGGAGATGGTGTTGCCGCTGTGCAGCGCCATGCTGCTACAAGGAAATATCCTGCCGTTAGACGATGCGGGGCGCAGCAGTTTGCTGGCAACGCAGGAGCAAATGACCGAGCAGGGGTTGCGCGTGATCGCGCTGGCCTATCGCGCGTTGCCGCAACACGCCGCGCAACCGGAAAGCGAACTGGTCTTCGCCGGGCTGGTCGGCCTCGTCGATCCGCCGCGTCCCGGCGTGGCCGAGGCGATCGCCACCTGCCATCTGGCCGGTATCCGCGTCATCATGATTACCGGCGACCACCCGCACACCGCCAGTGCGCTGGCGCGCGAGATCGGGCTGGCGAAAAATCCGCTGGCAGTGATCGGCGACAAGCTGCACAGCATGTCCGATACCGACTTGAATCTGCTGCTCGACGAACCGGAATTGATCTTCGCGCGCAGCAGCGCCGAGCAGAAGATGCGCATCGTGCAAGCCTTGCAGCGCCGTGGCGACATCGTCGCGGTGACCGGCGACGGCGTGAACGACGCGCCCGCGCTGAAGTGCGCCGACATCGGCATCGCCATGGGCATCAGCGGCACCGATGTGGCCAAGGAATCCGCCGACATTGTTCTGCTCGACGACCACTTCGCCACCATCGTCGCCGCTATCGAGGAAGGGCGCGCCGTGTATGACAACGTGCGCAAATTCCTCACCTACATCCTCACTTCAAACATTCCCGAGATCGTTCCGTATCTCGCGTTTGTGCTGTTCAGGATTCCGTTGCCGCTGACCATCATCCAGATACTCGCCGTCGATCTCGGCACCGACATGCTGCCCGCGCTGGCGCTGGGGGCCGAGAAACCCGACCAGGACATCATGCAACGCCCGCCCCGCGCACGTAGCGAACGGCTGCTCAATGGGGGAGTGCTGCTGCGTGCCTACCTGTTCCTCGGCTTGCTGGAAGCGACAGCGGCCATGGCGGCGTTCTTTTTCGTGCTGCATGGCGGCGGCTGGCAGTTCGGGCAAACGCTGGCATCGCACGACACGCTCTATTTACTGGGCACCGCAGCCTGCCTCGCGGCCATCGTCATGATGCAAGTCGTCAATATCTTTCTCTGTCGCCATCCCGTCTTGTCCGCCTTCAGTCGTGGCCACCGCCGCAATCCGCTGATCGCCTACGGCATCATCTTCGAACTGGTGCTGCTGTTGCTCATCGTCTATACGCCGTGGGGCAATGCGCTGTTCGGCACCGCCCCGCTCGCGGTCGAAGTGTGGCTGTTCATAGCCCCGTTCGGCTTGGGCATGTGGCTGCTGGAAGAGATGCGCAAAGCGCTGGTGCGCCGTTGGGTGCGACGCGACGATGTAGCAGAAAATGCGCCTCAAAATTGAGTTTGAAAAATGCGCAACTGCCTGAAGATGCCCGTCAATAGGCGATCCGCACACTAGGCACATCGCAGATCGCCTATTGGCGGGCATCTCCATGATGTTGTGTATAAATCGGCTGGGCGTGGCGGAATGACGCGCAAAAAAAGCCGACCCTAAGGTCGGCGGGTTTCAGGGGGAAACAACTTTTATGCAGCCGTGGTGTGTCCGATCACGGTACTGAAAATCTGTAGGGCTTCCATGGCCTGGGAAGGTTCGACGCGTTCGTAGGCGAAACCGCCCGCTTGCACCAGCAGGTAGTCGCCCAGCTGTAACGGGCTGTCGATCAGCATCAGACTGACATCGCGCTGTTCGCCGAAGCATTCCACGGTAGCCATTTCGCCCGTGAGCGCAACGATGCGGGAGGGGATTGCCATGCACATCGCTATGCCGCTTCCGCTACCGCGCTTTGCACATCAACACCCAGTTGCCGCAATTCCGCGACCACCAGTTCCACCACTTCCGGCAAGCGCGCTTCCACTTGCGGCGTGAGTTCCATCGCGGTTTCCAGCGATACCGGTTCGACTCCGATCACCGTGATTCCGCCGGGTTGCTCGCCGATGAAGGCTAGCGTGGCCAGCACATCGGACAGGCCGATCTGGTGCGGCGACAGTTTGGTTTTGAAGAACACCGGCACTTGATCGCCCACCAGCTTGACGATGGAGGCGGGCGCTTTGCCCGCACGCACCGCGTCGATGATGATGATGTGATCGGCGTTGGACAAATCTTCCAGCATCTCCATGCCCGTCGTGCCGCCGTCGATGACTACGACCTCGGGTGGCAATTCGTAATCGCGCTGCAATTTTTCGATGGCGCGCACGCCGACACCTTCGTCGGTGAGCAGGAGGTTGCCGACACCTAATACAACAATACGCATGAACATTTCCCTTTCGGACTGCCAACTATTTCAGTTCCTTCCCCCTTGCAGGGGGAAGGTTAGGATGGGGGTAGAAGTTGTGACGCAACAAAAATTCTACCCCCTCCCTAGCCCTCCCCCTGCAAGGGGGAGGGAATAAAGGTTAGAGCGCCTTCACTTGCACGACGGGGTTGCCTTCGGCATCGAGCACATGCACGGCGCAAGCCAGACACGGGTCGAACGAGTGCACGGTGCGCAGCACTTCCAGCGGACGTTCCGCATCGGCCACGGGGGTGTTCAACAGCGATGCTTCGTAAGGTCCGGGCACGTCGCCTTCGTTGCGCGGGGCTGCATTCCAGGTGGTCGGCACCACGGCCTGATAGTTGGTGATCTTGCCGTTGTCCAGCACCACCCAGTGCGACAGTACGCCGCGCGGGGCTTCGTGGAAACCGACACCGCTGACTTCGCCTTTGGGGAACACCGGCTTGTTGAACGTGGCGGTGTCGCCTTTGCCGATGTTGTCCACCAGCAGTTGCCATTGTTTCGCCAATTCGTCCACTTGCACCGCGCACGACACGGCACGTGCCGCGTGACGACCGATGGTGGAATGCACGGCGGCCAACGGAATCTTGGTCTTGGCAATCGCTCCGGCAGTATCCAGCACGCCGTTCAGATACTTCAACGTCGGTGCGTGATTCTGTGCGGCCATTGCCAGCACGCGCGACAGCGGGCCGACCTGCGCCGGGTGTCCGTAGAACGTGGGCGACTTGACCCAGGAATATTTGCCGTCGTCCTGGAAGTCGGTGTATTTCGGGATGGTCTCGCCCTCGTAAGGATGCAGCGCACCTTTGCCGCCTTTGTACCAGGAGTGCTTGACGCTTTCCTGTACGCCGTCGCGGAAATATTTGTCATTGAAAGAAGTGATCGGTTTGACTCCGGCCAAGTTGCCGCCCTTGACGTAACCGCCGGGCAGGGCGAACTTGGTACCTTTGGTGTCCAGCGGCAGATCGGGCACGGACAGGTAGTCCGTCACGCCCGCGCCTATGGCTGTCCAGTTGGCGTAGAACGCGCCGATGGCGGCCACGTCCACCACATAAACGTTTTTCACAAAGTCGGCCAACTTGTCTATCCATTCCTTGATCGCCAGCAGACGCTCTATGGTCAGCACCGATTGCGAATCCGTCGCGATGGGGTTGGACACGCCGCCCACCGCCATGTTTTGAATGTGCGGCGATTTGGAACCGAGGATGCTCACAATCTTGCTGGCGTAACGCTGAACTTCCAGCGCTTGCAGGTAATGCGAGACGGCCAGCAGATTTACATCGGGCGGCAGCTTCATCGCCGGGTGACCCCAGTAACCGTTGGTGAAAATGCCGAGTTGGCCGGTGCCGACGAAATTGCCCAAACGCTCTTTCACTTTGGCGAATTCCTGTTTGCTGTTGCCGCTCCAACTGGACAGGCTTTGCGCCAGTTGCGCGGTGGTGGCCGGATTGCCTTTGAGCGCGGAAGTGACATCCACCCAGTCCAGCGCGGACAGGTGGTAGAAATGCACGATATGATCGTGGATGGCGTGCGCGGTGATGATGATGTTGCGGATGTATTGCGCGTTTAGCGGCACTTCCATTTGCAGCGCGTTTTCCACCGCGCGCACCGAGGTGATCGCATGCACCGTGGTACACACGCCGCAGATGCGCTGGGTGATCGCCCACGCGTCGCGCGCATCGTGACCCAGCAGAATCTGCTCGACACCGCGCCACATCTGGCCGGAAGCCCAAGCCTTGGAAACCTTGCCGTTATTGATTTCGCAGTCGATACGCAGATGCCCCTCAATGCGCGTGATCGGATCAATCGTTATTCTTTTTCCCATTTTGAATTTCTCCTAGTTTCTCAGATTACTTATTGGTGGCAATGGCGGAATTGTTGCTGCCGGGCAGGATAGGCAGGTAGCGCACCAGCACGATGTAGCCCAGTATTTCCAGGGCGATCATGCCGATAGAAACCATGATTTCCGGCACGGACGGAAAGTAGTGCCAACCCGGTCCGGTTTCATAACCGACCAGATAGGAATTGATGCGCAGAATGAAGCCCGCAGCCATCAGGCAGCACGCGGCGATGAACAGCTTGGACGGGTTTCTGCGCGTGGCCGGTTTGGACAGAATCACCAGCGGCGCGATGAACAAGCCCATCTCGATCCAGAACATCAAGGCTTCGATGCTGATGGAAAACATGCTGCCGATGGCACCGCGCAACACCAGATCAACCACGCGCAGCGCGAGATAGACCGCCAGCATGCCCAGCATCACTTTCGACAGCTTGCCCAGCAGATGCATTTCCAGCGGACGCTTGAAGCCGGATGAAGACAGGCAGGCCTCGAAGATCACCACGGCGAAACCGATGGTGATCGCCGTCATCAGATAGAACAGCGGCAGCAGGATCGACTGCCACAGCGGATGCACCTGATAGCCGAACACCACCAGCAGCGAACCGAGCGAAGACTGGTGCATGGAGGGCAGCAACGCGCCGAGGGCGATGATGAAGAACAGCAGCTTGTTGAGTTTTTTCTTCACATCCTGTTTGCCGAATTTCTCCAGAAAGGCGGGCGAGAACTCAAGCCACATCACGATAATGTAAGCCGAAATGCACAGCGCCACTTCGAACATGACCGAGTTGGGTTGCGCGTAACCGGGCCAGAAGATGTGCCAGAAATTCCAGTAGCGCCCCAAGTCGAAGATCACGCCGACACCGGCCAGCGTGTAGCCGAACAAACTGGCCAGCAACGCCGGACGCACCATCGGGTGGTATTCGCCCTTGTTGAAGATGTACACCAGCAGCGCCACGGAATAGCCGCCGCAGGCGAAGGCCGAGCCGATCACCACGTCGTAAACCACCCAGATGCCCCAGGTGTATCCGTCGTTGATGTTGGTGACCGCGCCTATGCCGAAGATGAAGCGAACCAGCAGAATGACCAGCGCGATGGCCACCAGCGCCGCCAGCAACTTCGTGGTCGGCGTGACCAGCGGACCGCCTAGCGGCGCGGGTGCGGGATGGTTGTGAGATGCAGACATCAATATCTCCTTATTTCTCGTCGTCATCATTGACGTTGCGTTTGGCGACATAAGTCAGCACACCGAGGACAGCCAGCGGCAGCGCCAGCGCGTTGCCGTACAGGGTGTGTTGCATGGTTTCGGAGGTGGCCGCATAGGAACGTTCCGGCAACTTCGGCATGCCCAGTTTTTCGAAAGGCACGGCGGACAGCTTCAGCATTTGCGTGCCGCCCAGCTCTTTCTCGCCGTAAATCTGCGGCAGATATTTCGCCGCCTTGGCCGTGTGCGAAGACTGGTCGTGCGTGTTGATGTTGCCGCGCGGGAACACCGCATAATCGCCGGGTTTTAACGCGAGCCGACGCTGCGCTTCCGTTTGCAAATCCTTCACCTTACCGTACAGCGTCGCGCCGGTCGGACACACTTCCGCGCAAGCCGCATATTTGCCATCGGCTATGCGGTGCTTGCACAGCTGGCATTTGCTGATCTGCGGCAATGCTTTGTCGTATTGGAAGCGCGGCACGCCGAACGGGCATGCGGCCACGCAATAGCGGCAGCCGATGCAGGCATCCTTGTTGTAACCGACGATGCCGGTGACCGGATCCTTGGTCATCGCCGAAACCGGGCAGGCTGATACGCACGAAGGATCAACACAATGCAGGCAAGACACTTTCATGAAGGCGAAGCCGTCTTTTTCGCTGTCCTTGGTTGCGCTATTGCCGTCCTGATAGACCTTGATGACGTTGAGCGTCTTGCCCGAAATGTCGGTCGGGGTATCCCACAACTGTTCGGTATCGGAAAACTCTGGCGGCATGTCGTTGACTTCCTTGCACGCGGAAACGCAAGCCTTGCAGCCGATGCACAGCGTGCTGTCGTACAACAGCCCCAGCGCTTCGCTCGGCATGGTCAAGTTTTCCCGCGCCTCGGCGGAGGTTCCCGCCGCCAGCAAGGTGCCCCCGGCCAGCGCCCCTTTCAGGAAATCGCGCCGGCTGATGCTCATGATGGAGTCCTTTCGTCGTGGCCTTCATCGAGCTTGACGTTTTTGCCGAGGTTCTCCGCCATCTTTTTGCCCGCGCCGAATGCCGCGCCCGCCACCGCAGCGGTAAGCACCGCCGCGCCCAGCGTGACACCCACGCCTTGCTCTTCGATGATGCGCGGCAAACCGACTGGCGGCGAAATGGTTTTCAGCACGGCCAGTTCGTGGATAGGCTTGGTGAACGCCACGCCTTTTTCGGTACAGCCGATACACGGGTGACCCGTGCCCACCGGCCAGCTCGCGTTGCCCACATCGCCGAACAGAATGGCCGGACAGTTGGCATACGTCTCCGGTCCTTTGCAGCCCAGCTTGTACAGGCAATACCCTTTGCGGTGACCTTCGTCGCCGAATTCCATGGCGAAGCGACCCGCGTCGAAATGCGCGCGGCGTTCGCAGTTTTCATGGATGAGGCGCGAGTAAGCGAACTTGGGGCGACCGATGGCATCCACTTCCGGCAGCTTGCCGAAGGTGAGGAAATGCACCACGGTGGAAAGGAAGTTGTAGGGGTTGGGAGGACAGCCGGGAATGTTGGGGATGACTTTGCCCAGAATCTCTCCGGCGCTGACCGAGCCGGTGGGGTTGGGCGGAGTGGAGGGCATGCCGCCCCACGAAGCGCAACTGCCAATCGCAATCACCGCAGCCGCATCGGCGGCGCATTCCTTCAACATTTCGATCGCGGTTTGTCCGCCGATCTTGCAGTAGATGCCGTTGTCCTTGGTGGGAATCGCGCCTTCCACCACCAGAATATATTTGCCCTTGTTGGCTTTCATCGCTGACCTGCGCGCGGCTTCGGCCTGATGACCGGCAGCGGCAAATAGCGTTTCGTGATAGTCGAGCGAGATGACATCGAGGATCAATTTTTCCAGCGTCGGATGCTCGGCGCGCAACAGCGATTCGGTGCAGCCGGTACATTCCTGGAAGTGCAGCCAGATCACCGAAGGTCGTTTCTTGGTCGCCACCGCTTTGGCGATTGCCGCCACCGCATCGTTGGGCAAGCCCATGGTCGCCGCCATCGCCGCGCAAAATTGCATGAAACTGCGGCGGGAAATGCCCAGCCGCTTTTCCAGCGCCACTATGCTTTCATCATTTTCAATGTTGTTCTCGCTCATAACCTCAGCCCTTTGTTATTGGTTTACGTCCCATGTAATAAGTCACGAAACTGATGAGATCAGACACTCGTGCTAATCCTGCTATAACAAAATCCATGCCACCGTTTCGATGGTGTGGTTTAACAACAGCTTGAACAAATTCCGCAGCTGAAATAATCGTTTTTCAGGGGACATTGAGGTAATCACTTGGATAGGCAACTGGAAAGCAGCTTTGCAGTGGAAAGTTGTGTGACACCAGCCTTAATCGTCATTCCCGCGAAAGCGGGAATCCAGTTGATTGAATGCCCCTGCAAAGCAAGCTCTTGTCCGCTTCGCGGAATATTTTCATTGCTGGATTCCCGCCTTCGCGGGAATGACGGTTCGCCGGAATGACGGCTGCTATATGTCGCCTGCCGTGGCAGGAGTCACCCGCTTTGCGGTAAGCTACGCCCCTTCATGTCCCACTCCCAGAAAGCGCAATAAAATGGCACAAGGTCAATATGTAATGTCCATGCTCCGCGTGAGCAAGATCGTTCCCCCCAAACGTCAAATCATCAAAGACATCTCCCTCAGCTTTTTCCCCGGCGCGAAGATCGGCCTGCTGGGTTTGAACGGCTCGGGCAAATCCACCGTGCTGCGCATCATGGCCAAGCAGGACAAGGAATACGACGGCGAGGTGCAATGGCTGCCCAACATGAAGATCGGCTATCTGCCGCAAGAGCCGGTGCTCGATCCGGCCAAGACCGTGCGTCAGGAAGTGGAATCCGCCTTGGGCGAAGTGATGGAAGCGCAAGCCAAGCTGGACGCGGTGTATGCCGCTTATGCCGAAGAGAACGCCGACTTCGACGCACTCGCCGCCGAACAGGCGCGCCTCGAAGCCATCATCGCAGCAAGCGGTTCGGATGCCTCGCATCAAATGGAAATCGCCGCCGATGCGCTGCGTTTGCCGGAATGGGATGCCGTGGTCAAGAATCTTTCCGGCGGCGAAAAGCGCCGCGTGGCGCTGTGCAAGCTGCTGCTGGAAAAGCCCGACATGCTGCTGCTGGACGAACCCACCAACCACCTCGATGCCGAATCGGTGGAATGGCTGGAACAATTCCTGGTGCGCTTCCCCGGCACCGTGGTCGCCGTCACCCATGATCGCTACTTCCTCGACAACGCCGCCGAGTGGATTCTCGAACTCGACCGAGGCCACGGCATCCCGTGGAAGGGCAACTACTCAAGTTGGCTGGAGCAAAAGGGCGAGCGGCTGGCAACGGAACAGAAGCAACTCGACGCGCATTCAAAAGCGATGAAGCAGGAACTGGAATGGGTGCGCCAGAATCCCAAAGCGCGCCAAGCCAAATCCAAAGCGCGTATCGCCCGCTTTGAAGAACTGAATTCGCAAGAGCATCAGGCACGCAACGAGACGCAGGAAATCTTCATCCCCGTCGGCGAACGTCTGGGCAACGAAGTCATCGAATTCGACGGCGTGAGCAAAGCCTACGGCGACCGCCTGCTGATCGACAACCTCAGTTTCAAGATTCCTCCCGGCGCAATCGTCGGCATCATCGGCCCCAACGGCGCGGGTAAATCCACCTTGTTCCGCATGATTACCGGCAAAGAACAACCGGACAGCGGCACGGTAAAAATCGGCCAGACCGTCAAGATCGCCCACGTTGACCAAGCGCGCGATTCGCTGGAGAGCGACAAGACCGTGTTCGATGCCATCTCCGGCGGCAACGATATTCTCACCGTGGGCAAATACGAAACCCCGGCGCGCGCCTACATCGGTCGCTTCAACTTCAAGGGCGGCGACCAAGCCAAACTTGTAGGCCAACTCTCCGGCGGCGAACGCGGCCGCCTGCACTTGGCGCAAACCCTCATCTCCGGCGGCAACGTGCTGCTGCTCGACGAACCCTCCAACGACCTCGACGTGGAAACCCTGCGCGCACTCGAAGATGCGCTGCTTGAGTTTGCGGGTTGTGTCGCGGTTATCTCGCATGATCGCTGGTTCCTCGACCGCATCGCCACCCACATCCTCGCCGCAGAAGGCGATTCCAAGTGGACATTCTTTGATGGCAACTATCAGGAATATGAAGCTGACAAGCGGAAGCGTTTGGGCGAAGAGGGCGCGAAGCCTAAGCGGATTCGGTATAAGCCGATTAGTCGGTAACCCGGTAACCCGTTTCTACTCCCTCTCCCACTGGGAGAGGGTTGGGGTGAGGGTAAACTGTTCGCCCTGAGCCTGTCGAAGGGTGAACGGCATTTGACTCAAGCCCGTTTAAGCTAAACTAGCAACATGAAATCGCCGTAAACCAAGGAGGTCATCATGCAAGCTATCGAATTCAACTCGCAACTTGAACACGGACAAATCACTGTGCCCAAGGCGCTTCATTTGGTAGATGGTCAGCCAGTACGAGTTTTGATCTTGCTGGATGAGACCGCCGATGAAAAGGCCAGCCAGATGCGTGATTCAAAAAACGTGTGGGCGCGAACAGCAGGGGCATGGCAGGGCAAGCATCTGGTGCGCGAGCCGCAGGGAGAGTACGAGCAGCGGCTGGAGCTGGAATAATGCTGTACCTGCCGGATACCAACGTTTGGATTCACCATCTCAACCCGGCCTCTTCTATCGTCAAAGCAAAGCTCTCATCTTATCCTCCGTCGCAAATTGCACTGTGCGATGTGGTGAAAGCGGAACTGTATTACGGCGCATACAAAAGTTCACGGCGGGAAGCCAATCTGGTTTTGCTCGAAATACTTTTCTCTGAATTTTCGAGCTTTGCATTCGATGGCGAAGCCGCCAATATTTTCGGGCAAATACGCGCAGACCTCGCGCGAAAAGGCAAACCCATCGGCCCCTACGATTCGCAAATCGCAGCCATTGCATTGGCTAACGACTGCACACTGGTAACGCATAACACTGGCGAGTTTTCGCGCATTGAAGGTTTGAAACTGGAAGACTGGGAAGCGGAAAATGATTGCGATGCTGCCCCCCCAATCGTTTTGTTGGATAGGTGAGTGGAAACCGTGGTCTGTCCCCGTTTTTCCTCACGGTATAAGCCGATTAGTCGGTAGTATTTTTGGGGTATCTATTACGCAACTTTCTCAGCAAGGGGATTTTCATTGATTGATCAACAAATGCAGTCTCACATCTTGGCAAGTTTTGATGTGGATAGTGAAGTGTACCGGGACGCTGCGGAAGTCGTGGTTGCTTTGCTTAAGCAGGCGCTGCTTGATGAGAACATTCAAGTGCACTCGATCACTCAACGCTGCAAAGCTCGTCAGAGCTTGGCCCGAAAAATATCTAAACCTGACAAGAACTACAAATCACTTGCCGATGTAACCGATTTGGCTGCAATCCGAGTTACGACATACTTTGCAGATGATGTGGATCGGGTGGCGGAACTTATTGGGAAGACGTTCAAAATCGATGAGGCCAATTCGATTGATAAGCGACTATCCCTAGATCCTGATAGGTTTGGTTATCAGTCGATACACTTTGTTGCAGAACTAGGTGATGGGCGCTACCAATTTGTTGAGTACAAACGGTTCAGTAAATTGAAGTTCGAAATTCAAATTCGTTCAGTTTTGCAACATGCCTGGGCAGAAATTGAACATGATCTGGGATACAAGTCGGCAGGTGGTATACCGCGTGAAATCAGACGTCGATTTTCTCGCGTAGCTGGCTTGTTAGAGTTGGCTGACGCTGAATTCATGGCAATACGAGATGAACTTCGTAAATACGAGTCTGAAGTCACAAACTTAATTACCAACCAACCAAATAGCGTTGAGTTGAATGCAGTCTCATTAAAATCTTTATACGAGGTTGAGTCAGCAACACAAAATTTGGATCTAATTCTGGCAAAACTCACAAACGCACAAATTAGGCAGGAGCCTATTGCTTCTATCGATTCTGTACTAGACCGTCTCCGCCAATTTGGCATCTCAACTGTTGGTGAACTTGAGGTCGAAGCAGCTGCCAACAGTGAGCTAGTGCAGCGTTTTGCAGTCTATTGGCTTGATGGCAATACTTATGAAAATTTGGGTAACGGAATAGGCCTTTTCTATTTGCTCTATGTTCTTCTTTGGAAAACGAACGATGAAAATATGATTCTTGCGCACGTAACTAAGAGCGGAATTGGGGATGACGATAGATTTAAAGAGATAGCGAATAAAATTTTTGCGTTTAAGCAAAACTAAAACAAATATTAACTAACGGGGTCAGGGGTCAAAAATAGGGTCAGAAGCATGAAAATAGTGAAAATAGGGTCAGACTCGAATTTCCATAGAAAATATTAACCCACCTTCACGCGAAGGCGCATGAATAGGCGATCTACGACATGCGATTGATGGAGAGTGGCGTATTTATTGGCTTGCGGGAGAGGTGGGTGTATTGAGTTATCAAATACAGCGGAACTTTCGAAAAAATCGTGAACGAACGGGGTCAGCATCGCAATAGTTTTCCAAGCGGTAGAGCGCTACCAGATACTTGAAACATCTATGGAGTTCACACCTTGAAAACTGACCTGATTCATTCACTGACAGATAGCTTCGAAGCACATGCGCAACAGACCGAGGGTGGAATCGAGTTCTGGCTTGCGCGCGACCTCCAGCATCTGTTGGGCTATACCGAGTGGCGGAATTTCACTTCCGTTATCACCAAGGCGAAGATCGCCTGCGAAGTCTCTCAGCATGCCATTTCAGACCATTTTGTTGATGTCAACAAAATGGAAAGGAACTGCTCATGAAAGCATATAGAGACATGGATGGTGACTCGGGGATAAGGAATCAGCAAGGCATCGATACTCCGATGCGCGTCAACAATGCTGGGCTGGTGATATTGCAAAGCTTCATCCCGGCGCTTTTTTCGCGCTTGGGACTCATTGACAATCACCGGTTCGTAACGGATAGCGCCCAATGTCGCGCCGTGCATTATTTACAGTTCTTAGTGACCGGATGTCTTGAAACTCCAGAACATGATTTGATCCTGAATAAATTGCTCTGCGGCCTGGAGCTGGATGCTCCTGTGGAATCAGGCATTGAAATTTCCGCAGTTGAGATGGAGGTCTGTCAAAGCCTGTTGAATTCCGTGATTGGATACTGGAGCGCAATTGGCAGCTCTTCGATAGATGGATTTCGGGGCAATTGGCTGGTTAGAGAGGGCGCTTTGACTCATGCCAAGGATCGCTGGGAATTGATCGTGGACAGGCGTGCATATGACGTGTTGTTGGCACGCGCGCCCTTTTCATATTCCGTCATCAAAATGCCCTGGATGGAAAAAGCGATTTATGTAACTTGGCCTGCGTAATGAAATTATGGGTCTTCGGACCAGAACAATCGGGGACCACGTTTTCTGAGTGACCATGACATCATCGACCAGCAATAAGCGCATCGTCATCATCGCCGGCCCGAACGGAGCGGGGAAAACGACTTTTGCGCGCGAGTTTTTGCCGACTGATGCGGAGTTGCCCAACTTTGTAAACGCCGACTTGATTGCCGCCGGGTTGTCGCCTTTTGCACCTGATCTGGCCGCTTTCAAAGCGGGGCGGATAATGCTGGAGACGATTGCGGATTACGCGAAACGCGGCGAAAGTTTTTCTTTTGAAACGACGCTTTCCGGTTTGTCTTACGCGCAGATGATTCCGGCTTGGCGTTCTTCCGGCTATTCGGTGAAGTTGATTTTCTTGTCGTTGCCAAATGTCGAGATCGCTTTGGAGCGTGTGGCAACCCGTGTAATTCAGGGCGGGCACAATGTACCTCCAGATGTTATCCGTCGCCGTTATGTCCACGGTATTGCCAATTTTGAGCGTTACAAGCTGTTGGTGGATGGCTGGCAGCTATACGACAATTTCGACACGCCCGCTGTTTTGATTGAGGAAGGACAGAACAAATGAAATCAGTAGCTGTTTCGCATTTGAAAGACCCCGACCTGCAAAAAGTGCCACAAGCCCTGATGCGCGCTGCCGAAAAGGCGCGCCAGCTCGCCGAGCAAACCGGCACACCGTTTGTGGTGCGCCAATCCGCCAAGCCAACTGCGGTTGTTAAACCCAGATAATTCATTAGCCGAAACGTCCCCTCCCCCTTGCAGGGGGAGGGTTAGGGAGGGGGTAGAAATGTGGCCGTTCAGCAACTCTACCCCCATCCCAGCCTTCCCCCTGCAAGGGGGAAGGAGTGAGTTCGGTTCTAATGGATTATTTGGGTTAAACAGAATTAGTCCATCTGATCGTTTTGTTGAGGCCAACAAAACGATCAAGCCTTATACAAAGAGCGAATGGGGTTTAGCATCACAATAGTTTTCCAATAGCGAAGGTAGCAGACTCGATTTTTCACTGAAAATATTTACCCACCTTCACGCGAAGGCGCATGAATAGGCGATCTACGTTATGCGATTGATGGAGAGTGGCGTATTTATTGGCTTGCGGGCGAGGTCGGTGTGTTGATTTTAAAAGAGAGAGCGTCCATGGATTTAATTCTATTGCAGCCCGGCAGCCCGGATTTTCTGGGCAAAGATTCCAGCAATCAGGCAACTGAGGGGAATTTGATTGAAGGTGTTTGGCGGGATGAGACCCGATCCCAAATCGAAAACCTTCCGTGTCTGGAGTTGGTGTCTATCCAGCAGGGGATGAAGCAGCAGGTGACCACCGATGTGAGCAATTCGGCTCGAACTTCGGGGCGACCGATCATCACCGAGATCACCTGCACCAAGTATGTCGATGAAGCTTCGGTCAAGTTATACGATTACTGCCTGCGAGCCATGCCGCTGGATAAATGCGACCAAGGTGACAAGAGCAGCGCCACCAAAATATTCATCATACGAAACACTGGCGATAAAACCGCCAGCATCATGACCTTCTACTTGCGCGGCGCGCTGATCTCCGAGATACAGCTTCAATCACACCCGGACGATATGCCGACCGAGCAATTCAAGATCAATTTCACCGAAATTATCTGGGAGTACGCGGCGCAGCAATCCGATGCCAATTTGGCTGCGGTCAAGGCAGCCGGGTGGAGCATAGCCCGCAACAGACCTATCGGCGAATTCTCCTGAGTTGATGCATCGCTGATGTGGCAGCAACTCGTTCACTTGCACATCGGCAACATCGTCTAACCAAACAGTGTGGTAAATTTTTCATTAACGTTCCAGTGATAACCAAGGGGGGGGTACAACAATGAAGAAATCGTTCTGGTTTGGAATTGCAGCGGTGCTGGTGACGTGCAGCAATTTTGCTCACGCATTTGAGATATATCCTTTGTCTGATACGCAGAGATGCTCTTCGATATCTGAGGCGGGTTTGGTGCCTGTATTGGATAAGGTGATCTATGCCAATCCCGGTGCAAAAGATCCTGCGCTCGACAATGAGAAGGTGACAGCGCTGCTCATGGGCGGATTCGGGATTTGGAAAAGCAAATTCGAGGCTGCGAACGACATCATCCTTAAACAAGAACCCTCTGTTTTGTGTATCGGACTGGTCTATGACGCAATAAATAAACCCAATGCCTCCGCATTCCAGAAAACGCATATTGTTTTTGGAGTCAATTTCCTGACTACCTTGCTGCATCGACCGGGGATTGATTCCAATGCTGCGCTGAAAGTCACCATGGCGCATGAGTTCTCGCATTTCCTGCAAAACCGGCACGGCCTTGTGTTCGAATACAAACTGCCTATGCTTTCCGTGAAAATGAAGGAGCTGCATGCCGATTGCATGGCGGGGTATCTGCTTTCTATAGGGCAGAATTTAAACGATCAGGAATTCCAGAAAGCCCAGCACTATTTGAGCTTCATCGCCGATGCTCACATCGTAGGGGATCATGGGATTGCCTCACAGCGCCGAGAGGCCTTTCTCTACGGAAGAAACGCGGCAGTAATCGCTCTCAATACGGGCCACTCCGAGCTAAACACCACTTCCGGCGACATCATCTTTGCCTGCAAGAACAAATATTCGTGGACAAGATAGGCAACTAACAGCAGCATCGCAATAGCTTGGTACACATCGCCCGCAAGGGCGATGCTCTTTTCTAAAACAGAAGGAGCTGGCTCAACATGGAGTTGACCGAACTCGGTTTGGATCGCTGGTTTGAGGAGCAGGCAACGTGTGCGTCCGGCCAGCGCTTGGCGCGTGTAACTGCCGTTGATCGCGGGCGCTATGTCGTGCGCGATGAGCAGGGTGAAGTGCCTGCCGAGCTGACGGGCAAATTTCTTTACACCGCCGCATCCTCCGTTGACATGCCTTGTGTGGGCGATTGGGTGTGTGCGGAGTATCACGATTCAGATTCGCATGCGAGCATCCATGATGTTTTGCCCAGGCGTTCTTTTCTGCGGCGCAAATCTCCCGGCAAGAACATCGACTTCCAGATGATCGCGGCGAATATCGACGTGGCGTTCATCGTGCAGTCGTGCCAGTTCGATTTCAACGTGCGCAGGCTGGAGCGTTATTTGGTGATGGTGAACGAGGGGCATATAGCGCCGGTGCTGCTGCTGACCAAGACGGATTTGGTCAGCGCGACGGAACTGGAACACATGCTCGCGCAGATTCGCGCGGCAGGCATCACGGCACAAATCATCAATCTCAGCAACGAGACGGGCGAGGGCATAACCCAAGTCAGGGAGTTCATGCAGCCGGGCAAAACGTATTGCCTGCTCGGTTCATCGGGTGTGGGCAAGACGACGCTCATCAATCATCTGCTCGGCAAGGATGCGCTGGAAACACGAGCGGTCAGCGGCACGGGCGAGGGCAGGCACACCACCACACGCCGCCACCTGGTCGTGCTCGACAAAGGCGCGCTGCTGATCGATATGCCGGGCATGCGCGAGCTGGGCATTCTGAGTGCGGGCGAAGGGCTGGACGATAGCTTTGCCGAGATCAAGGCGCTTGCAAGCCGATGCCGTTTCGCCGATTGCAGACACAACAACGAGCCGGGTTGCGCCATCCGCAAGGCGATTGAGAACGGCGAACTGGACCCGTCGCATTACCAAAGTTATCTGAAGCTCAAGGCCGAGTCCGACTTCAACGAGATGTCTTATCTGGATAAACGCAAGAAGGACAAGGCATTCGGCAAGATGGTGAAGTCGGTGTTGAAAGGGAAGCGGTAGTGAGGCAATTGAACACAAAAAATCACGTCCCATCCCCCTTGCAGGGGGAGGGCTAGGGTGGGGGTAGAAACGTGACGGTTTCACCACTCTACCTCCATCCCAACCTTCCCCCTGCGAGGGGGAAGGAGCGGCGGCACTTAATGAACAATCCAGGTTCAAGTGAGGAATGAAAATATGAAAGCCATCGTTTATTCCGAGTACGGACCACCGGAAGTTTTACAACTCGGGGAGGTAGAAAAACCTGTCCCTGCGGACAATGAAGTCTTGATTAAAGTGCATGCGGCAGAGGCAACGAAGTCTGACTGCGAGATGCGCTGTTCCAAATTTGCGGTGAAGTGGTTTTGGCTACCGCTGCGACTAGCGATGGGCATCACCAAGCCACACAAACAGATACTGGGCGGATACTTTGCCGGTGAAGTCGAAGCCGTCGGCAAAGACGTTTCCAAATTCAAGATTGGAGATCGGGTCTTCGGGGCTGCCCAACTCAGGTTGGGCGGATATGGCGAATACATCTGCCTGCCCGCCAGCTACACGCTTGTGCCGATGCCACACAATCTGAGTTTTGCGGAGGCGGCTGCGCTGCCTTTTGGCGGGCTGAATGCGCTGCACTTTATGAGACGAGCAAATATCCGAAGCGGGGAGAAGGTTTTGATTAACGGGGCAGGCGGAAGCATCGGCATCTATGCCGTGCAGATCGCCAAGACAATGGGAGCCGAGGTGACGGTTGTGGACAGCGCCATCAAGGAAGAAATGTTGCGCCGCATCGGGGTCGATCATTTTTTCGATTACACCAAAGAGAACTTCGCAAAAAGCGGCCAGAGATATGACGTGATTTTTAACATGGTTGCCCAAAGTTCATTTTGCGAATGCGTCAAAGCACTCAATCCCGGCGGGCGTTACCTGATGGGTAATCCGCGTTTATCCGACATGCTGCGGTCTGTCCTGACTTCCAGATTTACCGATAAGGCGGCGTATTTTGCTTTCGCCGGAGAAAAGGAAGAGGAACTGCTCGCGCTCAGGCAAATGATAGTGGATGGCAAAATTAAATCATGCGTCGATAAAATTTACCCGATGGAGCAAGCGGCTGAAGCCCATCGAAGAGTGGAGACCGAACAAAGATTGGGAGCTGTCGTCATTTCCATGGGAATAACATAAAAATCAACAAGCCTTTCGACAGCGCAAACGGATTCAGCTACAGTTTCCATACAAAACCCCAAGGGATTTAGACCTTTCTGGACAGCAAAAAAGGAGCGGCAAATGAGTGATGCAAGCGAAATTCTGACAACGGGAAATCTGGGTATCTTTCATCTCAAACGCCTTTGGGAAAAATCGCAGGGAACGTTGCGCGGGGAGGCGTTTCCCGAACTGGTAGCGCATGAAGGTGAACTCGACCATCTGGTGCTCAATTGTGTTGGTCTGGATATTGTCGAACCTTATCAATTTCTGTTTCATCAGCAGCCGACATTCGCCGAATTTGAATCGTGGATCGTCAAAACACTGGGCGCTGTTCCTTCGCCCGAGGTGGTGGCAAAAACGAACCGGGCAGTTACGCGGTTCATGGCGGGAAATTTTCGCAATTTTCCCGCTGCCGAAAAGATCGAGCATCCGGTGCTCACGCCTGAAGAGATGAAATTCTGGGATGAGAACGGCTACGTCGTTTTGAAAAACGCCATTTCGCGCGAGGATGCCAAAGCGTCGGAGCAGGTCGTCTGGGATTTTCTGGGTCTCGCGCCGGATAAGCCGGAAGCGTGGTATGGCAGATCGCAGATATTTTGGGCTGATTTGTTTCAACACCCGGTCTTGAACAGAAACCGCTCATCCGCACGTATCCATAAGGCGTTTGCTCAAATATGGGGGGCGGAAGATCTCGTTGCCTCCGTGGACAGAGTAAGTTTTAACCCGCCTATCAAAGAGTCGATCAATCATTCCGGGCCAAGCCGTTTGCACTGGGACACCAGCATTGCCGTGCCATTGAGCTTCGACGTGCTGGGCATTCTTTATCTCAACGATGTTGCCGAAAACCAGGGGGCATTTCGCTGCATTCCGGGATTCCACCGGAAAATCGATTCATGGATTGCCAGCCTTCCAGAAAACGTCAATCCGAGAGATGTGAATCTGGAAGATCGCGGCGTGGTTTCCATCGGCGGAAATGCCGGGGATATGGTGATCTGGCGGCAGGAACTGCCCCATGGCAGCGGCAGAAATTTGAGCAACATTCCCAGACTGGCGCAATACATCACGATGTATCCTCCAGACCGGGACATCAATCCGGTCTGGAAATGAAAGGCGCTACTCCTTTGCGACAGGCTGCGCCGCAGCCTTGAGTCGGTCATGGCACTCGGTTAAGAAATTTTGAGCCAACTCCCTCCCCTTCAAGGGGAGGGTTGGGGAGGGGATGGGGTTTGATATGACTAAAAAACCCATCCCTATCTTGGCCTTCCCCTTGAAGTGGAAGGGACGGAAGTCTGTAGCGTTTCGGAGAGGATGAAATTTATTTCTCTTAACCGATTACCATGACACTGAGACGGGAATAAACCGTCACTTCATTGGAAAATCTAAGGACGATATGAGAGCGGGTATTGGCATTGTTGCGGTTCTGGTCGGCATGTTGGGGCTGGCGGCGGATATTGCGGTGGCGCAGGAAAATGATTCGGGCCGGAGCACTTCAAATGCGCAGGGGGCGGATACCAGCGAGCTGCATAAATTCGAAAAGAGCGTTCAGCCTTCGCCGCCAGAAAACCAGCAGAACAGGCATCATGCAGACCGGTCACATGATAGCGAGCATGACGACGGATTCGGCAGCGAGTTGCTGGGGAGTTTTACGCAAGCCATGATGGAATTGACCATGAACATGTTTGCGGCGGGAGGCGCATCTTCCCTGCAACGTCTCGATCAGGGCGCGGGCGAATCGCCATACCGCAACAAAGGCGAACCTGTGATTCCCTTCGCGCGCTACGACTTCGCCTATCAGCAGGTGTCCTCCGACATTACCGCACACGTCAACCGCTTCGAAGGCGGCTACGGCCCGGCAGCGCTGCTGCTGGAGGATTACACGTTCAACGAAAGCGCGCCGTCCGCCACGCTCGACATCAAACGGCAAATGGTTTTGTACCGCATGTCCGTCGGCCAGCACGAAGTCGATCTCGGGCTGGGACAATCGACCATCGTCGGCATGCAGCGCACTTCGATCAGCGCCGTATCCGTGCGCGTCAGATTCATGCTGGGCGAGAATATTTCGATCGATGTCAATCCCGTTTGGGGCGACGGCATGGACGATTACGAATTGGCATTGCACTACGGGATGCAATACGGGGCGCTGAAGATTGGTTACCGCAGCCTGAACACGCCCGGCGCTTCGCTGAGCGGCCCGTTTGCGGGTTTGGCCTTGTACTACTGATTGCCTTTGCCTCGCGCGCTGGCGGCCACCCATATACAATGAAACGGTAAACGTTTCTTTCTGGAAAAAATTCAATGAAGTTTCCCGCTTTCCCCTGGAACAGATTTCACTTCAACTTCAAATCATTTGCGATGGCGGCAGGGCTGATTGCGCTGCTGCTGTCGTTGGCGCTGGCCGGGTATATTTATTATCTCGATGCCACCATCCGCGAAGCGTTCGACGGCCGCAAATTCGCATTGCCCGCGCGCGTTTATGGTCGTTCGCTGGAGTTGTATCCGGGGCTGAAGCTGACACCCGCGCAATTCGCGGGCGAGTTGCAGCGACTGGGCTATCACGAGAACCCGCAGCCGGACGAAGCCGCGACCTACAAATTCACGTTGAACGGGCTTGAGTTCACGACACGTGATTTCGTGTTCGGGGACGGCGCGCAAGCCTCGCAGCGTGTGCGTATCGAATTCGCCGACGGCAAGGTGTCGCTGCTCCAGCAGCGCGCCGCCACCGATACCGATCTGACTTTGCTGCGCATGGAGCCGCCGCTGATCGGCGGCATCTATCCGGGGCACAACGAAGACCGCGAACTGGTGCGGCTGGATCAAGTGCCCAAGCCGCTGATCGACGCGCTGATTGCGACCGAGGACCACAAGTTCTACACGCACCTTGGCATTGATCCGCGCGGTATCGCGCGCGCCTTGTTCAAGACTGCCACCGGGCAGCGCATCGAAGGCGGCAGCACGCTGACCCAGCAACTGGTGAAGAATTTCTTCCTGACTTCGGAGCGCACGCTGTCGCGCAAGGCGAACGAGGTGCTGATGGCGCTGTTGCTGGAGGCGCACTACAGCAAGGACGAGATTCTCGAAACGTACATCAACGAGATTTTTCTGGGGCAGGATGCCAGCCGCGCCATTCACGGTTTCGGTCTGGCCAGTTATTTTTATTTCGACCGTCCGCTGGACAGGCTGGAATTGCAGGAGATCGCCACGCTGGTCGGCATGGTCAAAGGGCCTGCGGTGTATGACCCGCGCAAAAATCCCGCGCTGACCTTGCAGCGGCGCAACATCGTGTTGCAGGGAATGGTGGGGCAGAATGTCATCACGCAGGCGCAATTCATTGCGGCCAAGCAGAAGCCGCTGGGCGTGGTTAATCGCATTCCGTCCGGCACTTCGCCGTATCCGGCTTTCCTGCAATTCGTTCACCGCCAACTGGAGCGCGA
This sequence comes from Sideroxydans sp., assembly GCA_028710605.1. GTDB lineage: Bacteria > Pseudomonadota > Gammaproteobacteria > Burkholderiales > Gallionellaceae > Sideroxyarcus. The sequence continues at coordinate 105,826 of JAQTTU010000004.1, read as the reverse complement.
CTACCGCGAAGAGGATTTGCGCAGCGAAGGCTTGCGCATTTTCACCACGCTCGATCCGCGCATACAGCACGAGGCGGAGCAGGCGTTGGCGACACGCCTCGCGCAAATCGAAAAGACGCGCAAGATGCGCGCCAATACGCTGGAAGGCGCGGTGGTGGTGAGCAGCACGCAGACCGGCGAGATACAGGCCATGGTGGGCGGACGCGATGCGCGCTATGCCGGATACAACCGCGCCATCGACGCGCAGCGCCAGATCGGTTCGCTGGCCAAACCCATGGTGTATCTGACCGCGCTGGAAGACCCGGCGCGCTACACGCTGATCACGCCGCTGGACGACAGCAAGCTGGTGTGGCGGCAGCCCGGCACCAGCGACTGGAAACCGCAAAACTACGACCACGAGTTTCACGACAAAGTGCAACTGCGCAGCGCGCTGGCGCATTCCTACAATGTCTCCACTGCGCGGCTCGGCATAGCACTCGGTGTCGCGGGTATTCTCGACAAGCTTCCGCAATACGGCATCGAACGGCGACCGCCACCGTTTGCCTCGTCGCTGCTCGGCGCGTTCGAGCTTTCTCCGGTGGAAGTGATGCAGCTTTACCAGACCTTCGCCGACGGCGGCTTCCGCACGCCGTTGCGCGCGATCCACGAAGTGGTTACCGCCGACGGCAAGCCGCTGCAACGCTATCCGCTGAATGTCGATCCCGTCGCCGCACCCGGGCCGGTGTATTTGCTGACGGCGGCCTTGCAGGGCGTGGTGCGCGAAGGCACGGCGCAGACGATGAGCAACTGGCTGCCCGCCGAGTTGAATGTGGCCGGCAAGACCGGCACGACCGACGATCTGCACGACAGCTGGTTCGCCGGATATACCGGCGATCACGTGGCGGTGGTGTGGGTGGGGCGGGACGACAACAAACCCACGGGGCTGACCGGCGCTTCGGGCGCGATGACGGTGTGGGGCGACATGATGCAGAACATTCAACCCGAACCGTTGCAGCCCGTGATGCCGGAGAATATTGAAATGGTGAATGTCGATCCGCTCAGCGGCCTGCGCTATAGCGATGAATGCAAGGCGGGCATATCGCTGCCGTTCATCAAAGGCTCTGCGCCTTCCGATACAGCGGCGTGCCCGTTTCCGTCGGCGGAAATACCGAAGGTCGAAGACAAGCCGGTGGTCAAGATTGAGGTAAAACCGCCGGTGAAACCTGAAATCAAACCAGCGCCGGAAGAGAAGAAAAATTGGCTACAGAGGTTATTCAATTGAGCGTTAACAACCGTTTATTTTTTGTTGCCGCATGGCTGTTGTTGCTGGCCGGATGTGCCAGCGTGCCGACGCAACCGCCTGCAACGAGCGCCACACTAGAAGCGATTCCGCAAGAGGTAATGCCGCCGCTAGTTCCACCGGTCGCGCCGCCAGCAACGGTTGAGCCTGTGCCGAAGCCGGTCATGTCCGGCAACCCGGCTGTCGTCGCCTTGCTGGATCGCGCGCAACTCGACACCGCTGCCGGTCGCCCCGAAGCGGCAGGCGCATCGCTGGAACGCGGGCTGCGCATCGAGCCGCGCAACCCATGGCTGTGGCAGGAACTGGCACAATTGCGCCTGAGCCAGGGGCAGTATGCGCAGGCGATTTCACTCGCGCAAAAGTCGATGAGCTTCGCCGCGCAGGAGCGAAGCTTGCAGGTGCTGGACTGGCGCGTGATAGCCAATGCGCGCGTGGCGCAGGGCAACAGCGCCGAAGCGGAGCAAGCGTTTCAGCGCGCGACAGAAATTGAGCAGGCAATGCAGATGGAAGCTGACCACGGGCTTTGATTCAAATTCTTAAATGATTCCATTTCCATTTCAAAGAATGAATTTACTCCCTTCTCCCGCAGGCGGGAGAAGGGTTGGGGATGAGGGTTTGTGCGATGCAACAAACATGGCGAATACTCAACGACCCTCACCCTAACCCTCTCCCGCCTGCGGGAGAGGGAACTGATAGCAGAAGGAATTTCATTTCACTCTTGATCTGGAAATGGAATGAGATGTAACTGGCAGCACCAAGGGGCAATTTAATTTCACTTTTTTAAAGAGGGAGAAAAAAATGTTCAAGGAACTATTTTTGAAATTCGCCGCTTTGCTTTTGATCGTTGTTCCCGCGCCCGGTTTTGCCCAGCCGCCCTCCGAGGTTGACGAGCAAAGCCTGCTTTCCGCTTTCGCTTCCTACTCCGATCTGCGCATTGTCAGCGTGCGGCAGAATCTGGAAATTCTGGCCTCCACCGTCGAGGCGCAGTCGGGCAAATGGGAAAAAATGAAACCGCTGTTGAGCGGCTACCAGAAATCGGATGGCGGCCTCATCGTCTGGTTCCTCCGCCCCGACGGCACGTATTACACGGTGGATAAAGGACTGATGGATGTGAAACTGAGCGACCGCAGTTATTTTCCGGCGCTGATGAAAGGCGAAACCATTACCGGTGCGCTGGTGGTCAGCAAAAGCACCGGGCAACGTTCGGCGATTATTGCGATTCCGATGAAGATGGGCAATTCGGTGGTCGGCGCGATCGGCGTGTCGCTGTTCCTCGACAAGTTCGCCGAACAAGTGGATTCGACCTTGTCGCTGCGACCGGATGCGTCCTTCTTTGCCATCGCCCCAAACGGCCAGACCACGCTGCATAAAAAAACCGAGCGCCACTTCCTCGATCCGCGCGAACTGGGCAGCGAGACGCTGAAAAAAGCCACCAACGAAATTCTGGTGAACCAGTCGGGCTCGACCAGCTACCAGTTCGACAACGCGATCAAGAAGGCCGTCTATCGCACCTCTCCGCTGACGGGGTGGAAGTTTGTGTTGACGTACAGCGTAGCAAAATAGCGGAAATTTATTCGCCCTGATTGACCGCAAGCCAGTAAATACGCCATTCTCCACGATGTGCTTGGTGTAGATCGCCTATTGACGGGCGTTGCGGGGCAGGAGACTATCGGGCTTCGAATAATCCGCTTGCCCCAATCATCCTCATGCCTATCCAAGAAACTTTTATCCCCGGCAAAGACGCTTCGCTCGAATCCTCCATCCGCACGCTGCACGCCAAACTGGAAGCCATCGGCTTTCACGTGGAGGAGCGTTCGTGGCTGAACGAGATCGAGAATATCTGGTCGGTGCACGTGAGCGACCGCGATTGCCCGCGCCTGTTCAGCAACGGCAAAGGCGGTTCGCAACTGGCGGCGCGCGCCAGCGCCTTGGGCGAATTTTTTGAGCGTTTGAGCACCAACTATTTCTGGACGCATTTTTATCTGGGCGAAGACATCAGCCAGCGCGAATTCGTGCATTACCCGAACGAGCAATGGTTCGCGGTGAAAGGCGACAAGTGGCCTGCGGCGCTGCTCACGCCCGAGCTGCAACAGTTCTACAACCCCGAGGGCGGCGTGCAGGCTGGCCAGTTGATTGACCTCAATTCCGGCAATGCGGCGCGCGGCATTTGCGCCATTCCCTACCGGCGTTTGCGCGACGACAAAACCGTGTTTTTTCCGGTCAATGTGATCGGCAATCTGTACGTCAGCAACGGTATGTCGGCGGGCAATACGCCGATGGAGGCGCGCACGCAGGCGCTCGCCGAAATCTTCGAGCGCGACATCAAATTCCGCATCATCCGCGAAGGGCTGTGTTTGCCCGACGTGCCGGAAGCCGTCATCGCGCGCTACCCGCGCATCGCCGCAGGCATTGCAGGATTGCGTGCGGCGGGTTACGGCATTTTGGTAAAAGACGCGTCGCTGGGCGGCAAATATCCGGTGATGAATGTCACCTTGCTGCACCCGGAAGACCAGGGTTGCTTCGCCAGTTTCGGCGCTCACCCGCGCTTTGAAGTGGCGCTGGAACGCGCGCTGACCGAGCTGCTGCAAGGCCGCGCCATCGACGGTCTGAAAGATTTTGCCGCACCCGGTTTGGACATGGACGAAATCGCCGATGCGCAAAATCTGGAAATCCATTTTGTCGATTCCAGCGGTGTCATCAGTTGGGAATTTTTGCGCGATACGCCCGACTTCGAGTTCGTCGATTGGAATTTCGGCACCACCACCGAGGAAGATTATCGCTGGTGCTGCGAGGCCATCCACGCCAGCGGCCACGACATATACGTCGCCGATTTCACTCATCTGGACGTGTATGCCTGCCGCATCTTTGTGCCCGGCATGTCGGAAATATATCCCGTCGAAGAGCTGCAATGGCAAAACAACAGCGCGGGCAATCTGTTGCGTCCCGCCATGCTGCGCTTGCCGGAACTGGATGAAGACGAATGCAACGAACTGCTCGATACCTTGCTCGATCTCGATCTCGCCGACGACCTCGCCGTCACCACACTGATCGGCTTGGCGGCGGATCCCGGCAGCGCCTGGGCGGACCTGCGCGTGGGCGAACTGAAGACCTTGCTGGCGTTAGCCTGTGGCGACGAGGATGAAGTGCTTGACGGCTGCGACTGGATCAGACAATTCGGCGAACTGCCCGAAAAACGCGCCCGCGTTTACCGCTGCGTTGCGCATCTGGTGCAGTTAAAAATGCTGGCGCAAGCCGAATCCAGTGCGCCTTATGCAGCCAGTCTGCATCTGCTGTACGGCGCGGACACCTTGCAGCAAGCGCAGCAATTGTTATCGAGGGAGACGCAATTTTTCGGGCTGGACATGCTGGGGAAAAACATGGAAGGCAGCGACATGCACCTACGCCTGCTCGCGGCGTATCGCAAGGTGTGGGGGGAAGCGCAACACTAAGCGCGGTTGTCGTGTTGAAAATCATCCCGAAAAATATTTTTACCAACTCATTCCCTCCCCCTTGCAGGGGGAGGGTTAGGGTGGGGGTAGAAGCGCGAATGTTGCACAACTCTACCCCCATCCTGGCCTTCCCCCTGCAAGGGGGAAGGAGCTAAAGAATTTCTGTTGTACGCGATCTAACCCAACTCGAACGTCGTTACACCAAACATCCGCTGCATCGGCAGTTCTGGAAAATCGCCGGTGTACATGCGCGCGGTCTCGAATGAGACGATCATGCCGTGGCGCTGCGCCAGCGCGATTGCCGCAGGGTTGGTTTCCGGCGTATCCAGAAAAATTTTCGCATCCTGCGGCACACTCGCCTGCAAGGCCATGAACAGCGCTTGCGCCAGTTCCGCATCGTCGGCAAACAGCGGGCCGATCTTGTGGCCGTTGCGGCAGGCGCGCAGCACGCCGTAACCGGCCAGTTTGCCGTGCTGAAAAATGCCCAGCGCGCTGCTGTCGGGCAAGCGGCTCCAGCAACGCAGAAAGTTTTCACGATTGTCGGGGAAGAAGGGCTGGTCGTAGGCGCGCAGTGTTGCAAACGGCAGGGCGGATAGCGGAGCTATGCGTTCATCCGGCGCGGCGGGATTGCCGCCTGTGCCCTGATAGCGGATGTTGCGGTAAGCCAGTTTGAAGCCGGACTTGCGGTAGTTTTCCTGTTGCGCCACCACGCCGTCCAGTCCGATGTTGCGCCCGCGCAGACGTTCTATCGCGGCATTCCAAATCTGCATGCCGTAACCGTTGCCGCGATGCTCCGGCCTGACGATGTAGAAACCCATGAAGCCGAAACCCTCGCCGTATTTCACGGCGGAAATCGTGGCGACCGCTTCATCGCCCAGCATGCCGACCAGAAATCCTTCGGGGTCGGCGGCATGGAAACACGCGGCATCGTGCAAGCCCGGATTCCATCCCTCGCGCGCCGCCCACTCCACGGCAATATCCACTTGCTGGCGGTTCATGCTGCGTATGGTGTAGGTCATGGTTGACTCCTGTCGAGTTTCAGGAAAACGCTGCGCGAAGTTTATACTGGTCGCGGATAAAAAGTTTCGCCGCAATAATCCGGTTTGTTGAAAATTCTTTTGGAAAAAAACGATATGAAAACCCTGCAACCCCAATCCGTCTGGCAGCACTTCGCCACGTTGTGTGCCATCCCGCGTTCATCCTTGCGCGAGGCGGCGCTGCGCGAACACTTGATCGCGTGGGCAGAAGCGCGCGGTATCGCTGCCCTGGTGGATGATGCGGGCAATCTGATTTTGAAGAAGCCCGCCAGTCCCGGCTGCGAGGCACAGCCCGGCGTGATCCTGCAAGGCCATCTGGACATGGTGTGCCAGTCCAACGCGGGAACGCGGCACGACTTCGAGCGCGACGCGATCGAGACGGTGGTGCGCGACGGTTGGGTGATCGCGGAGAACACCACGCTGGGCGCGGATAACGGCATCGGCGTGGCGCTGGCGCTGGCCGCGCTGGAAGAGCCGGGCTTGCAACATCCGGCGCTGGAAGTGTTGCTCACTGTCAACGAAGAATCCGGCATGGACGGCGCGCGCGGGCTGGTGGCGGGCACGTTGCACGGCAAACTGCTCATCAATCTGGACACCGAGGAGTGGGGGCATTTTTATCTGGGCTGCGCGGGCGGGGTGGATGTGGAGGTGCGCTCGCGAGACGGTGGGGCGGAGCCCTCTGGTGCGGGAGCGAGCGCATCGCACCTCCTCCCGCAATCGGCTGGCTGCGCCAGTAACGTGTCGGAGGTGCGCCACACTTGCGCGCAGGAAGAAGTGCCGCCTGACTTTGCCATCCTGCGCTTCGACGTGTCCGGCCTGCGCGGCGGGCATTCCGGCATCGACATCCATCTGGGGCGCGGCAACGCGATCAAGTTGCTGGCGGAGGCGCTGCGCGATTTGTCCGCGCATACCGATGTGCGGCTGATCGAGATGAAAGGCGGCTCGGCGCGCAACGCGATTCCGCGCGAAGCGTATGCCGTGTGCGCGCTGCCAGCGCTGGCAGTGTCGGGCATGGATGCGTGGGTGGAGCACAGGCTGGCGGCATGGCGCGAGCGCTTTGCGCGGGCGGATGCCAACGTATCGTTCCGCTACGAACTGGACGAGATGCCGCTGGGCAAAGCGCTGCATCAGGCGGAGCGCGACCGGCTGCTCGCCTTCATCGACACCGCCGCCAACGGGGTTTCGCAGATGAGCGACGACTTCCCCGGCGTGGTGGATACCTCCAGCAATTTGGGCGTGGTGAGTCTGGTGCAGGGCGCGTTCCGCGCCACGTTCAAAGTGCGCTCGTTGCGGGATGAGCGCGGCGATGCGCTGGCCGACAAGCTGGTTTCGCGCGCGGACAGCTACGGCTTGCGCGCCTGGAAAGACGGCGCGTACCCGGGCTGGACACCCGATCCGTCATCGAACTTACTCGCGCTGTGCCAGCAGGTTTACACCGCGCAATTCGGTCAGCCCGCCTCGTTGCAAGTGATCCACGCCGGGCTGGAATGCGGCCTGCTCGCCGCCAGCCATCCGCAACTGGACATAATCTCCTTCGGCCCCGATATTCGAGGCGCACATGCGCCCGGCGAAAAGGTGGAGATTGAATCGGTGGCGCATTGCTGGACTTTGCTCAAGGCGGTGTTGCGGGCGCTGGCGGTGTAGGTGCGAATTTATTCGCACAAACATGGGCGAATAAATTCGCCCCTACACAAAAATTCTTCGTGATGTGCCACACTACAACTGTTTTCCGGCATGACATTTTTGCATCACCTTCAGCGGTTATAACAATCAAATAGGGGGCAACATGAGCACTTCAGAAATCGAGACACTGCGACAGGAGCTGGATGCCGAAAAGGCGGCGCACGAGCAAACACGCAAAGAACTGGAACTGACCGAGGCGGCTTATCGCCAGTTCGTGCCGGTGCAATTCATGAAACTGATGGGGGCGGAAAGCATCCTCAACACCTTGCCGGGGTTGCATGCCGAGCAGCCGCTGACGATTCTGTTTTCGGATATTCGCAATTTCACCACGCTGTCGGAAGGAATGTCGCCGGACGATAATTTCCGTTTTCTGAATAATTATCTGGGCGAGATGGGGCCGGTGATCCGCAACGCGGGCGGCTTTATCGACAAGTTCATCGGCGATGCCATCATGGCGCTGTTTCCCGGCGGGGCGGATGACGCGCTGCGCGCGGCCATCGTCATGCTGCACAAGCTGGCCTACTACAACGGCGGGCGCGACCGCGCGGTGTACGAGCCGCTGCGTATCGGCATCGGCCTCAACACCGGCATCACCATGCTGGGCACGATTGGCAGCGAAGGGCGCATGGACAGCACGGTGATCGGCGATACCGTCAATCTCGCTTCGCGCCTGGAGAGCTCCTCCAAAATTTACGGCGTGCCGCTGCTGATTAGCGAACACACTCTGTACGGGCTGGCCGACCCGCAGCAATATCACATCCGCTTGATCGACCGTATCCGGGTCAAGGGCAAGATACATCCGATCTCCGTGCACGAAGTGTTCGATGCCGATCCCGCCGAACTGTTGGAGGCGAAAAAAGCCGGCCACCACCAGTTTGCGGAAGCCGTCGCCTGCTATCACTTGCGCGATGTTGAACGCGCCAAAATGCTGTTCGGGCAATGTGCCGCAGCCGCGCCACAGGATACCGTCGTCGCCCTGTATCTGGGGCGTTGCGAGCGTTTCCTGAAGACCGGTGAACATGAAGGCACGGGCGAACTGGACATGATCCCGGCGTGGCGCGACGAATACTCCATCGGCGTGCCGGAGGTGGATGCGCAGCATCAGGAACTGCTGATTAATATCCGCAAGCTGTCCGACAGTTTTCGCCAAGGGCGCACGCTGGACGTGCAGGAGATTTTGAAATTTCTGGCGGGATATGCGGTGCACCATTTCAACACCGAAGAAGAGTTGATGCGCGCTTCCGCTTACCCGTTCATCGCGCAACACATCCGCGAGCATCAGACCTTCGTGAAATATTTCACCAAGCTGTGCCATGAAATCGAATTGTCCGAACCGAACTCGGCCTACGTCACCTTCCGCATCCAGCTGTTGCTGGTGGACTGGCTGATCAATCACACCACCAAAACGGACAAGCATCTGGGGGTCTATCTCAGGAACAAAAATGTGGCGAGTCTGGTGCCGGGGTTTGTGGCTTGATCCCGAACAATCCATTAGAGCCTAACTATTGATCCGGCCAGATGATGTTTGAACTCAGAAGATCATTACACCCAAACCCCTCCCAGCCTCCCCTTATCAGGGGAGGAGCGGCCTCTGCTCTCCCCCTGACAAGGGGGAGTTGGAGGGGGTTTGGTTCTCATACTTCAAACTTCACTTGGCCGGATTAATAGTTCCTTCCCCCTTGCAGGGGGAAGGTCAGGATGGGGGTAGCGTCGTGGATATTTTCAGTTTCCACCCCCACCCTAGCCCTCCCCCTGCATGGGGGAGGGGACGAGTTGCTAAAGGATTGTTCGGGTTGAACCCGGCTTGCCCATTGCCCCGCGAGCCAGTAAATACGGGCATCTTCGCGCTTCATCTGCGGCGGAACGTCTATTGGCGGGCGTTCCCGTTACTCAGGCTTTGTAAAATGTCCTTACACGGCGGACGGGCATGGTTTCCAAAATGATAATTTCCCTGTGTCCTTCTGTACAATTGCGCCCTTGTTGAAGTCCAACCCGATAATTTTTGCACCAATCATAAAACCGGAGTCCATTCTTTATGCAAGCACCCATTCCACTACGCGACGTTCCGCAGTCCAACATCTTTCGCAAGGGCGATGTCTTCGTGTTGTTCGGCGAGTTGTTCGGACGCGGCTATGCCAATGGTTTGATTAACGAGGCGCGCGCGGCGGGCATGACCATCGTCGGCATCACCGTGGGGCGGCGCGACGAGAACAACGCGCTGCGCGCGCTGACCGCAGAAGAGCTGGCGGCTGCCGAAGCCAATCTGGGCGGACGCATCATCAACGTGCCGCTGATGGCGGGTTTCGATCTGGATGCACCGGCAGGTACGCCGACCCCGACCGACCTGATCTCCGGCATGACGCTGAAAAGCTGGCAGGAAGACAAGCTGGATTGGGCGCAGATCGAGAAATGCCGCGCGGTGGGCGTGCAACGCTTCAAGGATTCCGTGGCCAAGGTGATGGCCGAACTGGACGGCATGATCCCGGACGGCAGCAATGCCTTCTTCGCACATACCATGGCGGGCGGCATCCCCAAGGTGAAAGTGTTTCTGGCCATCGCCAACCGTATCTACAAGGGGCGCGGCGAGCGCTTCATGTCTTCCAGCGCGCTGCTCGACAGCGATCTGGGCAAGCTGATCCTGATGAATTTCGATGAAGTCACCGCCAACACATTCCAATACCTGATCGACGGCAGCGCGGCGATACGCGCGCGCCTGGAAAAGAACGGCGGGCAAGTGCGCTACACCGCTTACGGCTATCATGGCACCGAGATTTTGATCGACGGCAGATACCAGTGGCAGACCTACACCAGCTACACGCAAGGCAAAGCCAAGATGCGTCTGGAGCATATCGCCGAAGCCGCGTGGGCGCAGGGCATCAAGGCCACGGTTTACAACTGCCCGGAAATCCGCACCAACTCTTCCGATATTTTTGTCGGTGTCGAGCTGTCGCTGTTCCCGCTGCTCAAGGCATTAAAGAAAGAAGGCGACGGCGCGTGGGCGGAAACGCAATGGCAAGCCTGCCGCGACGTGTTGCAGGAAGGGCAAACGCTGGAAGGCCTGTTGCAGAAAATCGACGATTACAACGACAGCGAAGTGATGACGCGGTTCCGCAATTTTGCCGCATGGCCGATGCCGAACACCGCCGAACTGGCCGATGTGATGATAGGCACGTCGGACGAAATCACCAAGATGCACAAGAGCCGCGACGCGCTGGTGACCGACATCCTGAGTGCGCTGGTGCTGGAAGGCACCGGGCCGCTGATGTTCCGCGAGTCGTCCGATCCGGCAGGACCGGTACTGTGGCTGAATCACGACGTGATCGCCAAGCAGCTCAATATGATGCATCGTTGAATCGGTTTGACCGCAAGCCAATAAATTCGGGCATCTACAGCATGTATGTCATGTAGATCGCCTATTGGCGCGGAGTTTCGAGAGATTTGAAAATAATCCGCGCGGCTGATTGTCCGGCAAGGACAACAGACTGCTGCGGAATCGGGGAGGGTCTGATGAACAATGAAGAAAAACTGCTGGCCATCAGCAGGTTGGTGTTTGAACTGACGATCACCAACAGCCTGACTTCTGATCTGGACGTTTTGCTCGAACGCCTGTTCGGCGTTTTGAAAAATTACCCCGACCTGCAACTGGAGTCGCGCGGCGCAATTCTGTTGCTCAATCCTCGCGGACGTTTCTTTCAGGTCGCCCAATACGGCATGGATCCCGCCTGGAAATCGCCCATCGGTTGGGATACGGGCGTGTTTTCCAAACCCGAAGTCACCAACTATTGCCACCTGCAAACGATCACCCTCCCGATCGCTTCCGAGCAGGCGCGCATCGTGCTGTTGCCGCTCTCCAAAGAAGGGCAGGGCGTGGGCTATGCCGTGCTGTTCGCCGCGCCCGGTTTCGAGTTGAATGCGATCCACACCGAATTCATGAGCGATCTGGCACTGGCCTTGTCCGGCCTGGTGCAACGCGCGTGGACCAACGAAACCTTGCGCATCCGCGAGCTGGAACTGGAAGACGCGCGCGCCGATGCGCTGCGCAGTCTGGGCGCGGCTTCGGAATACCGCGACAAAAAAACCGGCTGGCACATCATGCGCATGACCAATTTCGCGCAGGCCATCGCCAAAACCATGGGCATGTCCGAGGCGCAGCGCGAACTGCTGTATGTGGCCGCGCCCATGCACGATGTGGGAAAAATCGGCATCCCCGACTCGGTGTTGCTCAAGCCCGGCAAGCTGACGGCGGAAGAATATGCCGTGATGAAAACGCACACCGAAATCGGGGTCACCATACTGGAAGGCAAGGATACGCTGATCGCGGCGGCGCGCGACATTGCCGGTTCGCACCACGAGCGCTGGGACGGCGAGGGTTACCCCGAAGGGCTGAAAGACGAGCAGATTCCCTTGCTCGCGCGGGTCTGCGCGGTGGCCGACGTGTTCGACGCGCTGACTTCGACGCGCCCCTACAAAACGGCGTGGACGGTGGAAGAGGCGCATGCCTTTATCCTGTCCGAATCGGGCAAGCATTTCGATCCGCTCGTGGTGCGCGCTTTCGACGAAGCCTTGCCCGAGCTGTTGCGCATCAGCCAGCTTTACCGCGACGACATCATCGACCCCAAACAAGTGCTGGCCTTACCTCCGGTCAAACACCGCGAAAACGGCTGGATTCCCTGGGACGACGAACTGAGCGTGGGCATTGATGTCATCGACGAGCATCACCGTTATTTGTTCGATCTCATCAACGAACTCTATCTCGTGGTGGTCGGCAAACGCGGCGCGCGCGAAGTGGCCCGAGTGGTCAAATCGCTGGATGCCTACGCCAAAATCCATTTCCGCGCCGAAGAAAAAATGATGGAGCATTACCGGTATGAAGGCCTTGAACGGCAGACTCACCAGCACCTCGCGTTTGAAAACAAGATCGCCGAGTTTTGCGAAGAGTTGCATGCCAACCCGCTGGTCGCGCCGTTCGACGTGCTGTTCTACCTGCGCGACTGGCTGATCCATCACATCAGCATCGAAGACGCGCAGCTCGTTTCGCTGAAATAGCGGCGAATGCAACCATGTTCATGGAAAACGCAGCTGAAGATGAATACTCACATTCGCCGCGTTACGCCGCTGTTGTAGGTGCGAATTTATTCGCACATAACTCGTTTAGCGTGCGAATGAATTCGCACCTACAAACACCTCAACTGCGGTTTTAGAATGATCCGGCTCGACGATGCATTACGCGCGTGGGGAACGCCCGCATTTGAGGCGGTCTTCAAACGGCAAGTCGCGCAACTGGGCGCAGACCAACTGCCGTTGCAGCAGGGATTGTCCGGCAGCAATGCGGTGGCGGACGAGCCGTTTACTGTGGTGATTCTCAGCGTCGCAGAACAGGAAAAATCCATCCGCGTCAAAGCCGGAATTTTCTATCAGGGCATCATCAGCGGTTGCAGTTGTGCCGACGATCCCGCGCCTGACAACACCGTCAACGAATATTGCGAAGTGCTGTTCGTGATGGATAAGTGCAGTGCCCTGACTGCGGTCTCGATGGTGGCAGATCAGGATAATCAATTGTAACCAACCCCATTCCTTCCCCCATGCAGGGGGAAGGCCAGGATAGGGGTAGAGTTGTGGAACGACAGCGCTTCTACCCCCACCCTAACCCTCCCCCTGCAAGGGGGAGGGGAGGTTTCGGCTGAAGGATATTTAATAAATATTCAATTTTCCGAGATTGCCGGCATGCCCTTTCGGGTGATGGGGTAATCCCCCGCCAGCGTCACAAATTCTCCCTCGATCTTGTGTACCCTAATAGTCATTGATATTTCTATTGTGAGGGACGACACGATGCAATCAGCGCCACGCGAAATTCAGACTCCGTTCAGAGCCATTCCGTTGACCGTGCCCGAGGGCATGAAGCACAACGAGTTTTTCAACAGCACGGAAAATTTGAACGACCTGGTCAACAACAACGGCCTGCTGGTGAACGCGGAAAATTTGTTGCTGTATCGCAAGGCGCTGGGACACAGCAACGAGTTCGATTGCTCCATTATCTACAACACCTCCAAGACCATTCTCAACCCGCTGGGTCGCCCGGTGCGGCGCACGCAGGTGGACGAGAACGTGAAGCATGTGTGGAACCGCATGAACCAGATCATCATAGCCTACATGCTGGAGCAATATCCCGATCCCGAGGAAGCGCTGATCCTCGCGGGCGAAGCCAGCCTGGACGCGACCTGGCCGCTGACCTCGCCCGGCGTGCCCAGCATCCGCATGCTGCACAACCACTTCATCGTGTTCCCCAAGGCGCAGTTGCGCGCTGCCAAACAAGCCGATGCCAACAATCCCAACCTCACCGACGGCGGCCAGCACAGCCTGTTTCAGGCTTACATGCGCGATGTTTACCGCGAATTTTTCGACAAGGCGCTGGACTTGAAAATCCTCAAACCGGCGAGCGAGGAAGATGCGCGCATCGGCCTCACCGGCTACCCGCAAGGCTTGCCCAGCTGGGAAATTCAGGGCGGGGCGGATGCGCTGAAGAACGTGTATTTCTGGAAAGAGTACGACGAAGTGCTGAAAGGTTTCATCGACTTTTACCGCACCTTTTTCTCGCAGGTTTCTTCGCGCAATGCGCCGATGTTGCCCGACGTGTATTTCCCGCGCGAAGTGGAAAGCGTGCTGCTGTTCGACAACGATTTCATGAAGACCGCGAAGAAGGTGCGCGACCTGTGCATCGTCGATGCCAAATACGCCAACGCCATCCGCTGGCAGCCCGCGTTCAAGCAGCTGATCTACCGCAACGACGCGGGCAAACTGATCGTCACCATCAGCCAGAACTCTATCGGCAACGCCATCACAGAACTGCTGGGCGTAGTGGTCAACCGCGCCCCCGATGCCGATGCCTACGGCGCGGCAGAACCCGCGCTGATCGCGCGTTTGCTCGAAGTGCGCAGGCGTTTGATCGAGGCCGATCTGGGCGAGGGGATCGCTACGGCGTATTGGGGGAAAGAGTAATTCACAAAACCTTGTTTGCCCGCAGATTACACAGATTAAAGCAGATTAAACCCGGTTTATTGTGACGAAGCACGAACCGATGATACCCATTCGATAATCTGCGTGAATCTGTGTAATCTGCGGGCAAGGGTTCTTGTTTTACCCCGCCTTGCGCCTGAAGAACGTATCCCCCGGTGTGGCCGTGGTCACTTCGACAATCGAATCGAACGGCAGTCCCACGCGCTCGTGCGCGCGTTTCACCGCGTCGGCGCTGTCCGCCATATTCAGGCAGAACGCGCGGCCTTCTTCGTAGTTCACGTGGATGCGCAGAGGTACGACGTTTTCCTCGTAGCAAGCCTGCTCATACAGCGCGTAGAACTTTTCAAAATCCTCCGGCGAAAGCTTTGCCGGAAAAGTTTTTTGATCCCGGTCGTGGGTGTCCAGAAAAAATCGCATCGGTTTCATGTCAGTCTCCTGTGTGTCGCTACGAAGTTGTAGCGGCGGGAAATGTAGCGAACGCGAAATTAAAACTCTGTAGCAAAAGCTACGCAGCTCGACAAAAAATACAAGCATAAAAACCTCACCACAGAGACACAGAGGCACAGAGAAAAACAGAACTCATGCTCTGTACCTTTTGCTACAGAATTCCCCGCGCAGCACCGTTAACCTCTGGCTGTGTCGTTTAACCAACGGAGGTTGCCATGAGTAATGCGGGGCTGTTGAATTTCATGACGGTCAGTCTGGTAATGCTGCTTATCGGCATTGCGGTGCTGCTGTTGATGGTGCACTTGGAACTGGGGCCGCTGAGCGGGTTGTCGGGCGGCAGGAAGTGGGGGCTGACGCTGGTGCTGGGTTCGGGCATGCTGGCGTTTTCCATCAAGCTGACGATTCTTGCCACGCTGGTCCATTTTCCCGAGCGCACGATCCGGTCGGGCATGGTCGCGCAACCCGCCGTGCTGGTGGTGGATTGGGAGAAACTGAACAAGGACTCGCCGAAGATGGTGTTGAGCGGCATGCAAAAAGGTTACGTCTGGCGCACCTTGCCCGAGCGCGCGCCCGCACCGGACTGGAATCCGACCACGCCGGAAAAAGTGGCGCTGGGTGAGCGCTTGTTCCACGACACGTCGCTGTCGATTGACGGCACGCTCTCGTGCAGCTCATGCCACGATGTGCGCAAAGGCGCGGGCGAAGATCACCGCTCCGGTTCGCTCGGTGTGGGCGGACAGGTGGGCAGCCGCAATGCGCCCACGGTGTGGAATTCCGGTTTCCAGTCGGTGCTGTTCTGGGACGGACGCGCCGCCTCGCTGGAAGAGCAGGCGAAAGGGCCGCCGACCAATCCCAAGGAAATGGGCATGCCGTCGCTGCAAGCGGTCGAACAGCGGGTGAAAGACAACGCTGCGTACCGCGAGCCCTTCGCCAAAGCGTTCGGCGCGAATCAACCCATCACCATCAAGGAAATCACGGCGGCCATCGCCGCATACGAGCGCACGCTGATTACCACCGACACGCCGTATGACCGTTTCGTGCGCGGCGACGAAAAGGCGTTGAGCGCGGCGCAGTTGCGCGGCATGGCGTTGTTCCAGACGGTCGGCTGCATTCTGTGCCACTCGGGCCCAAACTTCAGCGCGGCCAGCGTGTTCGATCCGCCTCCGGCGACGCAGCGCATATTTCCGGTGTTCAATTCCGCCAAATACGAGGCGCGCTACAACTTGACCAAGGACGTGGGCGCGAATGAAAAAGGCAGCGCACAAGGCGTGTGGCGCGTGCCCTCGCTGCGCAACGTGGCGCTGACCGCGCCGTATTTTCACAACGGCAGCGTTGACAACCTGCCGGAGGCGGTGCGTATCATGGCGACCGTGCAGCGCGGCAAGCGCATCAGCAACGACATCAACGACAACAAAACCATCGTCTGGTCGAGCCGGGACAAGACGCTGGCGCGTCTTGAAGCCGCGCCGCTGAGCGACCGCGACGTGAACGACATAGTCGAGTTTCTGAAAGCGTTGAGCAGCGATGCGTTGCTGGCGAGAAGCAAGGTGGCGGTGCGCGGAATGTGAGGTTGGGAAACTGAAAACCTTTCTCCCCGCAGATTACGCAGATTAAACAGATTAAACATTAAAGCGAAACTTGCTCCTTCCCCCTTGCAGGGGGAAGGTTGGGATGGGGGTAGAGTAGTGAAACTGAAATGTTTCTACCCCCACCCTAACCCTCCCCCTGCAAGGGGGAGGGGATGTTTCGGCTAATGGATTATTTGGTTTTTTGTTCTGGGTTTAATCTGCGTAATCTGCGGATAAAAGTTTTTGGTTTTAGGCTAAGGAGGTGCAAATTGAGCAACGTAGAGCCGATGCGCGAACTGAAAGAACTGGATGTGTTTCGAGACCTTTCTGCCTGCGGCCAGCAGATGCTGGAATGCGGCATGCAGCTCAACCAGTTCCACGAATTGCAAACCATCATCCACAAGGACGACAGCGTGGCAGGCGCGTATGTGGTGGTGCGCGGGCGCTTGCGGGTGTATTCGATTTCGCCCGGCGGCAACGAAGCCACGCTGTATTTCATCAACCCCGGCGAGGTGTGCATTCTGGCGCTCAATTGCATTTTCAATAACCTGCACTATCCGGCGTGGGTGCAGACCGAGGCCGACACCTGCGTCGGCGTGATTCCCTCGCTCACCTACCGCACACTGTTCCAGACCGAGCCTTCCATCCAGAACCTCACGGTGCACGCGCTGTCGGTGCTGGTGTTCCGGCTGATGGAAGAGTTGGAAGAAATCCATCAGCTGAACCTGAACGCGCGCCTGGCCAAATTCATCCTGATGCGCGGCGAGGGCAGCGGCCAAGTGCAAATGACGCAAAGCGAACTGGCCGCGCACCTGGGCACCACGCGCGAAGTGATCGCCAAACTGCTGCGCAAAATGGTGGCGGCGAAAGCGGTGAAAACCTTGCGCGGGTCTATCGTGATTGAGAAGCCGGAGTTGCTGGCCAGACTGGCGAGTGCATCTGATACGATTGGCTAATGAACGCTGCCTTTGTAGGTGCGAATTCATTCGCACGTTTAACGATTTTTGTGCGAATGAATTCGCACCTACAAATACTGTAATTTTTTGAACAATGCCAGACACCTACTCGCAATGCCCGAAGTGCAATTTCAAACCGCCCGCACTGTTGCCGGTCAATGAGTCGTGCCCGGCCTGCGGTATTTACCCGTTCAAATGGGGGCAGCCACCGCGCGCAGCCGCGACAGCGGAGGCGGACGATGAACGTTATTCGGAGGTGGCGGGCAGTCGCTTGGCTTCCCTGTTGCAACCGATGGATCAGATGAGCCCGTCCACTTTTTACGGACGCTGTTTCGCACTTTTTTTGCTCGTCATCTGGAGCTTTTATCTGGTCGCTTACGACTACCGCTATGCCGAAATCAACGGCTCTTTCATGCACAATATTTTGCTGCCCATCCACGAAGCGGGGCATGTGTTGTTCATGCCGTTCGGCGAATTCATGACCATGCTTGGCGGCAGTTTGTTTCAGCTGGCTATTCCTCTCGGCATCAGCATTGCCTTTGTGGTGAAAAACCATGACAACTATGGTGCGGCGATTGGCGCGTGGTGGGCGAGCGTCAGCCTCGTCGATCTGTCGCCCTACATCTACGATGCCTTGCATCCGCAAATGATGTTGATCGGCGGACACACCGGCGAAGACGGCGGGCATGACTGGATATATTTGCTGGGCGCATTCGGGCAAATTCGCAACGCGCAATACTGGGGCGCATTCGTGCACGGCCTCGGCAGCGTGTTTGTGTTCGCCGCGCTGAGTTGGGCTGCTATCATGCTCTGGCGACAACGCGAAAAACTGACATCGGAATTTTAATCGGCAGCGAGGTAATCAAGCATGGTCACACCGGAAAACGTCAAGGAATATATCCTGCAAGGGCTGGAATGCGAACACGTGTTCGTCGAGGGCGATGGCCGTCATTTCGAGGCGGTGATCGTGAGCAAAGCGTTTGAGGGCAAGAGCGTGTTGCAACAGCATCAGCTCGTGTATAGCGCCTTGGGCGACAAGATGGAAACGATTCACGCCTTGTCGATGAAAACTTTAACCCCGGAACAGTGGGCAAAACAAATTTAACCGGAGAACTCCATGGATCAAAACGTATTGGAAAGAATCAAGCAAACCGTCACCGGTAACGACATCGTGCTGTACATGAAGGGCACACCGCAGTTTCCGCAATGCGGCTTTTCCGGGCTGGCGGCGAAAGTGTTGAAAGACAGCGGGGCAAAGGATTTTGTCGCGGTGAACGTGCTGGCCGACAAGGAAATTCACGACAACCTGAAACACTACGCCAACTGGCCGACCTTTCCCCAGCTCTACATCAAAGGCGAATTGATTGGCGGTTCGGACATCATGAAAGACCTGTTTGAAAAAGGCGAGTTGCAGAAGATGATCGCCAAAGCCACCGCGTAATTTATAGATTCTTCCTGATTATTCTGCGGCTGTGGTGCGACAATTTGTCGCACCACAGCCGCGCCGCGCAAGCATAAAATCCGCACCCCTTTAGTGTATTCATGGAGAGAAACAATGTTGAACAGAATTTCAAAACTGGTTGTGTGCGGCGTGGTGTTGTGCGGATTTGCCGGAGCGGCGCAAGCTGAATCGTCGCGCGAGGACTTCGCCATCAAATTCCGCAAAAGCGGATTCATGATGATGACCTGGTACATGGGGCCGATGGGGCGCATGGCGAAAGGTGATATGCCGTTCGACAAGGCGCTGTTCGCGCGCAATGCGGAAAATCTGGCCTTCCTGAGCAAGCTGCCCAAGGACGGATTCATTCCCGGCAGCGGTAGCGGCGACACCAAAGCCAAAGCGGAAGTCTGGAGTCAGGCCGACAAATTCAAGGCGGCCAACGACGCGATGGAAACTGAAACCGCCAAGCTGGCCGAACTGGCAAAAGGCGGCAACTTGGATGCACTGAAAGAGCAACTCGGCAAGGTGCAAAAGACCTGCAAATCCTGTCACGAAGAGTTCAAAACTAAAGCGGCGCAATAAACCCACGCCGTTGCTCCTCCGCACAAACTGTGCGGAAGGGCATCGACGGCAGCATTCAACCCAGATAGTTCATTAGAAAAAACCGTCATTCCGGCGCAAGCCGGAATCCAGTTGATAAACAAATTCCCACGCAAGTGGGACAATACCTTGGGCTTTGTCTGCTTCGCAGAATGTTTTTAATCGCTGGATTCCGGCCTTCGCCGGAATGACGGCCTAATAGATTTTCCGAGTTCAAAAACACACCTTAACCGCAAGCCCCTAGATTCGGCCATCTACATAATGTACGCGCTATAGATCGCCTATTGGCAGGCATCTTCACGTGGTGGTGTTTTGAAATTAAAATGCGGGAAGGGCGGCAACGGTTAAGGGTTGTCCGACGTCAGCCCGGAACGGGCTGCTGCATTCTGTCGTGCAGCGCGCACGGGCTGACATCCGACAACCCTTAACCAAAGCGGTCGTTGATATTCAGCTCAAATTAATTGCGAAGCTGACCCCGATAATTGACCTGTTTGCCGCTACGCTAGAAATTTCTCCCCTCGCCCGCTTGCGGGCGGTTCTTTGAAGTACCTGCATGTTTGCCATAGATTGAGCGAATCGGTACTATGTGACTAGGGCGTGTGACTATGGTGGTCGGAGGTAATCATGTTAAATCAAGTATCAAAATCGCAATTCAAAGCCAAAGCGTTGGAATTTTTCCGGCAAGTTGAAGCCAGCGGCGAGTCGGTGGTCGTCACCGACCACGGCGAACCGAAACTGGAAGTCAGGCGTTTGCGCGCGACGCACCGCCAGCCGCTGGAACTTTTGCGCGGCACGGTGTTGCGCTTCGATCAACCGACCGAGCCTGTGGCCGAGCAGGATTGGGAGGCGGCAAAATGATCGTGTTGGATACCCACGCCTTGATCTGGTGGGTAACGGGCAACAGCGCGCAGTTGTCGGCTAAAGCATCCGCCGCCATTCAGGCCGAACTGGACGGCGGCGACATTGTGGTGTCGTCGATCAGCGCATGGGAAATCGCCATGCTGGTCAATAGCGGACGGCTCGCTCTGGCGATGGATGTGTCGGAATGGCTGGCCGTGGCGGAAGAAATCGAGGCGGTACGCTTCGTGCCGGTCGATAACGAAATCGGCGTGCAATCCACCACGCTTCCCGGCGAATTTCACAAAGACCCGGCAGACCGCATCATCGTGGCGACCGCCAGAAAACTGGCCGCGCCGCTAGTCACCGCAGACGAAAAAATCCGCGCGTATCAGCATGTGCGGACAATCTGGTAAGCATTTCAAAACTCAAACTGCCCCGTAAGCCGCGCCAATAGGCGTTCTACATGATGTATATGTTGTAGAACGCCTATTGACGGGCATCTTCACGAGATGGGGGTGGAAATATTTGATTGGCTGATGCGATTGGATGATTTTGCTGGATGACGGCGTTGTGCCAGGAGCGGTCATCGGGCAAAGCCCTCCAGATGATGTCCATTCCTGAAATATCCCTTCGATGTTCAACAAGACCCATCCGTTTTCCTCATGGTCAGCAAGGGAATTCGGTGTTAAATTTCGCGTAATTTCTGTCCGTACTATTAATGCATATGTGGAAAGACAAGATGTGGGGATTCACAATTTATCAATTGGCTATGAAAAATACGCGCGCCCCAATAATTTTAATAATACGGACCGGTGCGTCCGTCTAATTACTGTTGGGCATCATGATCACTATGCCTGCGCGATCAACCACCATGTAATCCGAGCACCGTCCATGATCATCACCTCTGCCACCCCACAGGAGCTCGTTAATTGGTTCCACACCCGTCAGGACGACCAACGTATCTTGTGTATCCTGCTTGCTCCGGCGCAGGAAGACCAGCACAAGATTTCGCAAATGGTTTCCGAGTTATTCGATGCTGACGCAGTCCTCGGTGATGAAGTTGCCTTCCTGCTTCTACATCCAAACGCCGACACTCCTTTAGGCCTTGATAAAGGCTACGGAACGTTCGCCACGTTGCGTGGTAGCGCATTTCCGGTGCGCGAAAATCGGCGGAAACTCGCATATTCCTTGAGGGAAACTGATGTCTTCCGAGACATGAGTAGCGATGGCGATCCCTACCGTAAAGAGATTGCGAACAAATCCGCACGGGCCATGGCTTTATTTGTCCCGGAGTTCATGAACTTATTCGGGGTATCCCAGCGCGAGCTTCCAGCCTTGTGCGTTCTTGTGAAGGGTCTAGATGAGTCAATCGTTCTACCCCTTGGCAAGGACTGGACGCAGGACTTACTCCTAGCCTTGCTAGGGCGTATCCGAAGCATCACGGATGAATTGCCCAATTTCAGGGTGGAGTTTCAAACTCTGGCCGACAACGTGCCTTCAAAGATCAAGTCAGTGTCCGAAGTCACCCGCGAGATTGACGCAAAGGTTTCACACATTGTTGAAATACTTGAACGCCTGCTTCGTCGCTATCAAGGCACTGAAGGCGATAGCACTTTGGTTGCCGACTTTGTTGCTCGCCGCTGCCCGAGTAGCGAGCAACTACAAGATATTCTCAGTCGACTATCGTTCTGTTCCAACGAACGATATTTGAAAGACGGGCAAGTTTCCAAAGTTGTGGCGCTTATAGCTCGGGTTGAAGCAGTGCGCGATGAACTAAGCGAGGATATTAAATCTCGACGTTATGTTCTGTCCATCGCTGATCGAGCGAAGCAACTGGCTGAGCGCCGATCCCAATTGTTCCAGACAATCCAAGACATGAGAGATGTGAGAGATGCCCGCGTTAGAACCACATCCAAAATGGCAGCGGGTTCAATTGGTCGGATTCGATCCGGCCTTGAGGCCATCAATCTTACAGGTGATCTTGGTGAAAAATTGCCCACGGCAATAGAGTGGGTTCGGAAACTTGTCGGTGCTTAGGAGGTTATGCCGCGATGCCCAACCCATCATTCCACCTGACCTTGCGCACAAAGCCGCGCAAGGCCGGTGAATTCAAACGTTGACGGTCTGCTTTGTGAAAACGCGAAGGTCGCCTTCGGGTCGTTTGCAGACTTATCCCAAAACAATAAAACGTAGTTGTGGAGTTTGCAGATTTACGCCGAATCTGAAATACAAACATCGTGAAGATTCCCGTCAATAGGCGTTCCGCGTGATTCGTTTGTCGTAGATCGCCTATTGACGGGCATCTCCGTGAGGTGGGTGTTTCAAAACTCGGTTGCAACACCCATTCCAGCCAGCCACCACACCAGCAACGCTGCGCAACACAGCACCGGCACGGCCCATCCCGCGCCGCGCGTGCGCAGGTTGCGCGGGATTTCGTTTGACGCGCAAAATTTGATGCCGCTGAACATGGGGCGCACCAGATTTTCTTTTTTCACCAGCAGGTAAAACAGGATCGCGCCCAGATGCAGCCCGACCAGGGCGAGCAATATATAAAACCCGCGCTCGTGCCAGGCGGTCGCCAGATCGCTCAGGTCTGTGCCGACAAAATGCGCGAGCGGTCCTTCGGTCAGAATGTCGTCGTTGGCGAACAGTCCGCTGCCCGCGATCAGCAGCAGCATTCCCAGCAGCGCCAGCACCATCCAGCCGCCCGCCGGGTTGTGGCCGATATGCGGCGGCGCATCCGTTTTGCGCATGTCTGAAAAATATTCCAGCACCGCCGCTGGCGCGCGCACGAAATGCGCGAAGCGCGCAGTTGTGCTGCCGACCACGCCCCACACCAAGCGGAACAGCAGCAGCGTCAGCACGGCATAGCCGCACAGCAAATGTTTGTCCATATCGCCGTCGCCGCTTGCAGTCCACCAGCACGCGGCCACCAGCAGCACTGTCGCCCAGTGAAAAATTCGCGTGGGCAAATCCCACACTTTGATCGTTACGCTCAAGTTGTCCGCTGCCATCATCAACTCCGGTTTTGCAAAGTGCGCATGGTAGCAAGAGAAGGGCGCAAGCGATGCGCTGTCGGCTGCGTCAAATTGCCGCGCGACAATTTGACGCATTCCATTCCGCACCAAACCGAATTACATTGCGCGCCGCCAAACCGGCCAACTTGTTTGTCTCCTTCCGCACGCTTTAAATTGATGCCGGTTTGGCAACCTGCCTATGCGAATTTACCCGATACGAAGCGTCACCTACAACCCGGAGGGCGATATGCAAAATGCGTTCACTGTCCATTGCCTGCCCTGGGAATTTTGCGCGCCGATATTGAACGAAATTCGCGTGGCAGCGAGCCAGATGAAAGTCATCAGCCACCTCGATGCGCTGGAAGACGGGCGTGACGGACAGGCGCGCCACGCCATTGCGGTGAGCAGCAAAGGCCAATACATCGGCTGCGCGCGACTATTGCCGGACGGGCGAATCGAGCGCATCGCCGTCTTGCCGCACGAACATCAGATACAGATCAAAAACGCGATGATCGAGATACTGCAAGACTTCGCGCAGCAACAAAATATTTCCAACTAATTCCCGCATATTTTTCGCCGGGAAAATTGTTTGCTTGAAATAAGTTTGCCGCAACCGGCTGCGGCAAACTGTCGCGCGGCAAATTGCCGCGCGACATCATGTCGCATTCCTTTAGTCACGCAAGAAATTTAGCATCGTCCCTGTTTTTTCAACCAACAAAAAAAGGGAGAGTCATGAAAAAGAATTTCGTTTTTGCGTGCGCATTGTCGCTTGTGCTGGGTTTGTCTTGCGTCCGGCACGCGGTTGCGGAGGAGATGCAAGCGGATGCGCCGGTGGTCAATGCCGCAGAAAAAAATGCAGAACCTTCCGTAAAAAAATCCGATGACAAGGACAGCCGCACGCTCAAGGAAATGGTGGTCTCGGCAAACAAGGACAGGCCGGTGCAGCAGCGCACCGAACTGGGCATGCTGACCAGGGCAACGCCGCTGGCGGGCACGGTGGTTGATCGCGCGGAACTGGAGCAGGTGCGTTCGGTGACGGCGCTGTACGAGGTGATGAAACGCATTCCCGGTGTCAGCTTGACCCGCAACATGCGTTTTGCCGATGGCGGAAAAAACTACACCGACAACCGCACCGATGGCATGCGCGCGCGCAATACCGGCACATGGGGATTCGTTGACCAATCCAACAACGGGGATATTGAGCGCATCGAATTCATACGCGGCCCGGGTTCGGTGCTGAACAGCAGCAATGCGATAGGCGGCACGATCAACGTGATTTCGCGCAACCCGCCCAACAGCAACGAGAACGAAGTGAGCTATGAAAGAATGGGCGATGGCGGTTACCGTGCGGGCGTGACGAGCGCCGGGCCAGTCTCGAACAAACTGGGCTATTTCGTCAATGCCAACCGGCAGGACACGCAAGGCTGGCGCATGCACACGGCGGAAAAGAAAGATTCCTTCAGCACGAAATGGGTGCTGTTTCCAGAAGATGTGGCCAAGCTGAGTTTTCGCCTGGAATATCTGGATGACGATTACCAAGATCCGGGTACCTTGTCCAAGGCCGAGTTCGACGCGAATTGGCAGCAGGCGGTAACCGGTTCATTTCTCCGCACGGCTGTCAAATATACGACCCCGTCGCTGCAATACCGCAGGATGTTTGGCGATAGCGGCGAATTGAACATCTACGCGCAATCGCGCAAGACGGATCAGACATCCGCAGCGTCTTTCTCCAGCGCTACCCTGACCGACACCAACATGACGGAGAACAACATTCAGTTGCTGTACAAGCACAGTTTCGAGCTGGCCAAATCGGCGATCACCGGCGGTATCGACAAAATGACCACGGACAGCACGGCGACGGGTTATGTCAACGCAAATCCGAGCACATTCGATTTTGAGCGCGGTGCAAAATCCAGCAATGCGGTCACCACGGAACGCCATCAATCGCCGTTCCTGCAATTTGAGTTTTCGCCATTGAGGCCGCTTCGTTTCGCATTGGGCGCGCGCAATGACAACATCACCTACGGCATCAACAATGACACTTACAGCACCGCTACCGGCCTCATTACCAAGAATATGCAAGGCAGCAAGGATTGGTCAAGAACGACCAAAAAAGCGGGCGTGACTTACGATCTGAATGCCAACACCATGCTGTGGGCGGACATCGGGCAAGGTTTTTTAGCGCCCTCTGTGAGCACCATGATGGGTTCCAATTTGCCGGTTCCTATCAACCATACCGTTGCTGTCGCACAAAGATATGTGCCGACCAACATGAACCTGTTGCCGGAAACTTCATTGACCAAACAGATCGGTATTCGCGGGCAAACCAATTTTGGCCTGAGCTTCGATACGGATTACTACCAAACCAAGTTCAGGGATCTGATTGTGTCGCAGACCTGCGCTGCAACCGAGCCTTGCAACACCAAGAACGAGAATGCGGCCAGTGCGCGTGCGAGCGGTGTGGAAACGACGCTGGGATACAGGGTGAATCCGAAATTTAGTCTGGCGCTGGCGCACACGTATAGCCTGTATGCCTACGACAACTACGTTTCTTCATCGGGTGTCGATTATTCGGGCATGAGCCGCACGGCCACGCCTAAGCATCACGTGAACCTGCGCGCGACCGTCAAACCTGCGGAAAAGTTGAGGGTGGAACTGGAAATGGATCGCCAGACTTCCTATTACGCCAGCGCAAACAACCAGCACACCTATGCGCGCCCAAATCTTTTCAATGCGCGCGCCAATTACGACATCAGCAAATCATGGAGTGCATGGCTTCACGTGCTGAATCTGACGAATGCAAAATATTCGGAGCGGGTCGCTGCGGGCGATAGCGGCGGAACAACTTACACCTATGCGGTCGGCTACACCGCGCGCGTGCTTCGCGTCGGCACCGCATATAAATTCTGATGCTCTGCGCGGGCGCATTGTTGTGCCCGCGCAGAGCCGATTTCAGGTTCACTGCGACAATATGTCACATTCCATTTCGCGCGAGAGGCCATTAGCATTCGCCCCGTTTTCAATAGCAATCAAAAGGGGAGTTTATGAAGAAGAATCTCGTTGCCGCGAGCGCGCTGTCGCTCGTGTTGTCTGTGCCTGTCCATGCTGAAGACACTCCACCGGTCGCGCCCGCTGTCGATACTCCGGCGAAAGCATCTGAGCCCGCCGCGAAAAAAAACGATGACCAGGACAATCGCCTGCTGAGAGAAATGGTGGT
Source organism: Sideroxydans sp. (assembly GCA_028710605.1). Classification (GTDB taxonomy): domain Bacteria; phylum Pseudomonadota; class Gammaproteobacteria; order Burkholderiales; family Gallionellaceae; genus Sideroxyarcus. The sequence continues at coordinate 79,278 of JAQTTU010000004.1, read as the reverse complement.
CTCGGCAGCCAAGGACAAACCCGTGCAGCAGCGCACCGAACTGGGCAAGCTGACGGTCTATACGCCGGTGTCCGGTGCGGTGGTGAGCAAGGAAGAGCTCGAACATTTGCAACTGGTGAACAACCTGCTCGAACTGGGCAAACGCGTGCCCGGCATCAGCATGGTGCGCAACATGCGCATCCCGGACGGCGGCAAGGCCTACACCGAAAGCCGCATCGACGGCATGCGCTCCACCTCGCTCAACACTTCGGTGTTCGACACGGTCGAAATGTCCAGCACCGAACGCATCGACGTGATTACCGGTCCGGCCTCCGCGCTGTACGGCAGCGGCGCGTTGGGCGGCACGATCAGCATGACCAGCCGCCAGCCGCCGGAAAAATTCGGCGCGAAGCTGTCGCAGGAATTGGGAAGCTGGGGCTTCAATCGCACGCAGGCCAACATCGGCAACTCGCTGGCCAGCGGTAGCGCGGGCATTGTTGTAACCGGCAGCAGAATGGTCAACGACGGCTGGCGCAATAACGGTGCGGCGGCGGATTCCAATTCTGCGGCAGAAAACAAATACGGCGGCGGCATCAAAACATTTTTCCGCCCCACCGAAACCACCAAACTCACTTTAAGTTACGACCAGTTGCATTACGATTACCGCTGGGCGGGCACGTTGCGCATGACCAAGTTCGACCAGGATTGGCGGCAAAGCGAAGCCGGAACTTACGGCAAGTCGATCGACGATTACAAAACCAAACAACTGCGCTTGCAGCAATTTGTCGGCGAGCGCGGCGAATTCAATTTCATGTACGGCGTGATCGACGATACCTCGACCAACTACGGCGGCGCGGGGTCCGGCGGATCGAACAATGTGATTTGTGATAACAGTACCGTGAATTGCGCTGCGGTCAATAACGGCAGCGCCGCCAAAACCAACACGCTCAAGGCCGGCACCACCAAAGTGGTGACCAATACCATGATGTACCGGCACGAACTGGATGCGGCCAAGACCACGGTTTATGTGGGCAACGACATGTATGAAACCACCTCCGAATCGGCGACATACAGCAACATCTACACCGCTGCCCAAGCGCAGAACGGCCAATGGGCGCAGGGCGCAATGACTGCAACCGGGCAAGGTTCAATCACCGTGCGCAAGGAAACCAGCCCGTTCGTGCATGTCGAAGTTTCGCCGACGGACAAACTGCGCCTGCATATCGGCGACCGTTACGGAAAAGTCCAGGACACCGCCGATGACCGTACCTCGGCCAACAAGGACGTGGCAATGACCACCAGCGCCAACGTTATCCGCAGTGGCGCGACTTATGAGTTCGACCAGAACCATCTGGTGTGGGGTAACCTTGGACAAACCTTCAATCCGCCTGCCACTAGCACTTTGCTTGCCTCAGGCACTTTAGGAAATACCGGATATACACCCGCAGCCAAACTCGATCCCGAGAAAGCCCTGACCAAAGAAATCGGCGTGCGCGGACGCTTTGAAAACGTCGGCCTGCAATACGATGTGGCGCTGTATCACGCGACCAACAAAGGCTTTGTCGTTGCGCGCGATTGCTCGCCGGCTGAATCTTTGGCTATCAACGGAGACAGTACCAAAATATGCACGCTCAACGAAAACGCCGGACAACTTACGGCGAAGGGGCTGGAGTCCATGTTCTCGTGGGCGGTCACCGAGAAGTTTGATGTGGGTGCGACCTATGTCAATTCCTACGCCGTGTACGACAAATACCTAACCAAGGCAGGCGTTGACTACACCGGCAATTCGTATCAGGCGATGCCCAAACATCGCCTGAACCTGCGCACCGCCTACAAGCCGGTACAGGGCATGCAGGTGGAACTGGAAGCGGATTACATCTCGACTTATTTCATCAGCACCGACAACGTCTCCGGCACGTATTCGCGCCCCGTGCTGTTCAACATGCGCGCCAGCTATTACATGAAAGACTGGTCGTTCTGGTTGCATGCACTCAACCTCACCAGCCGACATTACGCCACCCGCGTCGGCATCTCGACGATCGCGGGCCAGAAGTTGGTGGCGGCCTCGGCGGGGCAGGGCAACAGCGGCAGCTACACACCGCTGACGATTCGTGCCGGGGTTTCGTACAAGTTTTAGTTGGATTCCTTCTCCCGCCTGCGGGAGAAGGAAGTTACAGACCGAATTCCGATGAGGCAGAAAATGATAAAGCTGAAATTGAGTGCGTTCGTTGCTCTGGCGCTGTTGTCGCTTAACAGCTTCGGCGAAGACACGCCCGTTGCACCCAAACGTTATGGGCAAGGCGCTGGCCGCCCGAGCGAAGCGCAGATCGCCGAGTGGCGCGCCAAGCGTGCGGCGGCGAGCGAACAGCCCGCGCGCGGCGGTGCGGCGGATATGGCGGGGATGCCCGGCATGGGCGCAATGCCGGGCATGTCCGGGATGATGGGCGCGCCGGATAAACCGAAGGAATATGGCGCAAGGTCGGGCAGGCCGAAAGAGGAGGGCGCGAGCAAAGGCGGCCGTCCCGGCGGCATGGGCATGCGCGGCGGGGCGCTGTGGTTGTCGGAAACGCCGCCGATGCGCGGCGATGGCGCGCGCTCCGGCAGCTCGCGCGGCGGCATGGGGGGCATGGGCGGCATGCAGATGGGCGGCGAGCGCGGCGGTGTGGCCAAGAAACGCCTGTGGTTGCGCGCGGGCAGTGACCCGCAGAAATCCGGTTTCGCGCAGGACGATGCCGAGGCTGAAGTGGCCACTTTGCTGGTCACACCGAACGGCAATCCCGAAGGCGAAGCGTTACCCGCAGCCGATGATTCGCATAAAGGCTTGTCGTTCGAGATGCCGGTGCAGGGTTTTTATCGCTTGTATCTGACCAGCCGCAAGCTGCAAGGCGACACGCTCAACGTCGCGGTGGCCAAAGCCGAAATCGCCAACATCGGCCACGGCGGCGACGAGGAAGAGATCAACAAAGCGTTGGTGGCGCAGCGCGTGCTGGAATCCGCCCCCATCGAGATCGTGCGCGAGCGCAAGCCGGACGAGAAGCGATTTTTTCAACTGAAGTCGGGCGAGGAACAGGCGTTCATCGTGCTGCAAAAAGGCCTGCCCGTGCAGGGCGCGCGCGTGCGTTTCGTGAGCTATCAGGGCTGGAGCAAAGAGGCGGTAAGCGACGAGCAAGGCCGCGTCAGTTTTCAGATCATCCGCGATTATTTTCCGCCGTGGAATGAATTCGAGAAACGCTTCAAGGCCACCTATCTGCTGATTGCCGATGTGACTGTTGCCGAAGCCGGAACATTCAAGGAGCAGCCGTACAGCAACGTGCGCTACCAAACGACGCTCACGGGAAATTATTATCCCTCGCCGGACGATTACGCATCGTATGCATGGGGGCTGGGCATTGGCACGTTGATCCTGCTGTTCAGCGGCACGGCGGTTTACTTGTATCGCCGCCGCCGCGTGCAACCGTACCGCGAGGTGAGATTCGATGACGCAAAATAATTCGCTATCCCGTCATTCCCGCGAAAGCGGGAATCCAGCAAAAACAAATAGCCCGCGAAGCGGACAAAAATGTAGCTTTGTCCCGCTTCGCGGGGGTTATTCAATCAACTGGATTCCCGCCTTCGCGGGAATGACGATGAGTTTTTCGGGAGCGGAATTTTGATTAGACAAAATAATTCGCGCCTGCAAGCCATCCGCGACGCGGTCAACCAGGTTCACTTCAACCGTTTTCGTTTCTGGTTTCAACTGCTCGCTTTCGCGCTGTTCGTGTATGGCGGCTATCTCGCCATCGACTTCGGTTCGCGCTTGCCATTTTTCTCTTGCGGCTACAATCAGGAGGGCAGGGCGGGTGTGTGTTACCTGTTGCCGCTGCAACACCAGTTGAGCCAGCCGTGGCCGCGCCTGTTCGGTTTTGCGGGCATCGCCTTTCTCACCGGTTTGCTCACGTTTGCGCTGTGGTTCATTTTCCTGAACAAAGGCTGGTGCGGTTTCGTCTGTCCGTTGGGCACGATTCAGGACTGGCTCACGGCGCTGCGCCGCCGTATGGGCATCCGCTATTCCAGCTACAGCCATACGCGATTCGAGCAACTGACCAAAGTGAAATACATTTTGCTGGCGCTGATGATCCTGATTCCGCTGGGCATTGGTGGCGGGCTGTTCTCGCACAGCATGAGCCCGCCGTTTTGTCTGATCTGTCCGGCGCGCATGATTCTGCCGCTGTTCACCGGCGACGTGACGCAGTTCACCATCGACTTTTCCAGCACGGCGGCGCTGGTGATGACGGCCTTGGGCATCTCGGTCACCGCGCTGTTTCTGGTCGGTTCGTTCGTGAAGAAACGTTTCTTCTGCTTCTTCTGCCCGATGAGCGCGCTGCATTATTTGATCTCCAAACCCGCATTGCTCAAGCTGAAAAAAGACGGCGACAAATGCACGCGCTGCGGCGATTGCTACACCGTGTGCGACATGGGCATCCGCGAAATCGCCGACGACGTGACCACCAAAAACATCATGACCGACGACTGCACGCTATGCCTCAAGTGCGTCGCGTCGTGCCCGGAGAACGGCGCGCTGAAAGCCACCTTCGCGGGCATCCCCATCTTCGAATCGACCGAAGCGGGGTTTATCAAACGTATGAACAAGGGAAACAAAATGTAGGTGCGAATTCATTCGCACAAAAATTTTCAAAAGCGTGCGAATGAATTCGCACCTACAAAAACATCATGAATCAAGGAATACCCGATGGAAAATGAAACTTCAAAAATAGTCCCGATTCTTCCCGTGCCCTACAGCCGTTCGCGGCAGGCGGGCGAGGCGCAGGATATGCTGGATCACATCGTCGAGGATTTTCAGGACAACCCGCAGTCCATGCAGTATTTCTACGATCTGTTCCGCAGCGTGTATTGCCACGGCGACGAGGTGAAACACGAGGGCAAGCTGGTCGGCACGACCTGCATCCACGCGCCGGAAGAATTGATCTACGCCTTCGGTGCCACGCCGGTGCGGCTGTGCAACGGTTCGTATCACTACGACCAGAAGGGCGCGGATTTCATGCCGGCCAAATCCTGTTCGCTGGTGAAGGCGACGCTGGGCATGCTCAATTCGGATAACGTGATCCCGAAAATCGGCAAGCCGGATTTGATCGTCAACCCCACCACCTGCGACCAGAAGAAAAAATCCAGCGTGATGATGGAAGGCATGGGCTACTCGGTGTATGACCTGGAGTTGCCCAACGTGAAAGAGAGCGAAGCGGCGCGCGTGTATTGGCAGCGTTCGGTGCGCCAGTTCGCGGTGCGCCTGCGCGAGCTGACCGGCAAGAAACTCACGCGCAAAAATTTGCAGGCGGCGATGGCCAAGACCAGCCGCGCGCAAGTGGCGTTCCGCAAGCTGCACAACTTCCGCCTCAAATCGCCTTCGCTGATTCTGGGCAAGGATGCGTTTCTGGTGACCAACGCGTATTTTTTTGACGACATCGAACGCTGGACAGACGCGGTAGAAAAGCTCAACGAAGAGTTGGCGCAGCGCGAGCAGTCCGGCTTCAAAGCCGTACAAAGCAAAGCGCCGCGCGTGCTGTTCACCGGCTCGCCGCCCATCTTCCCCAATCTTAAACTGCCGTTACTGATCGAAGAAGCGGGCGGGGTAGTGGTCACCGACGAAACCTGTTCTTCCAACCGCATGCTGTACGACATGACCGCCGTCGATGAGTGGCTGGTGCACGATATGGTCGATAGCCTCGCCGACAAATATCTGAAACCCTGCACCTGCCCCATCTTCACCCGCAACGACGACCGCATCCGCCGCCTGCTCGATCTGGTGAAGAGCTACGGAGTCGATGGCGTGGTGTATCAGGCCTTCGCCGGATGCCAGGTGTACGAGATGGAATACCGCAGCGTGGCCGACGCGTTCAACAAGGCAGGCATCGCCATGCTGTACGTGGAAACCGATTACAGCGTGGACGACAAGGGGCAGCTATCCACGCGGATTGAAGCGTTTCTGGAATCGTTGAAGAACAGGAAAAAGCATAAAGGCTAAAAGCGTTTGCCCGCAGATTTCGCAGATTAAATGGATTAAAAGCCAAACTGCAATTTTGTGTGAGCCAGTTCCCTCTCCCGCAGGCGGGAGAGGGCTAGGGTGAGGGTCGTTGAGTCTTAAATAGATTTGTTGCACCGCACAAACCCTCATCCCTAGCCCTTCTCCCGCCTGCGGGAGAAGGGAGTTGAGACACATCGCGGGAAGCCAATAGATTCGGGAATCTTCGTGATATGAATGATGTAGATCGCCAATTGGCGGGCGTTCCCATGATGTTTGGTTTTTTTAATCTGTTTAATCTGCGTAATCTGCGGGCAAGGTTTTGAAGTTTTAAGCATGAAAGGTTCAAATGAAATATTTCGCAGGCATAGACGTTGGCTCCACCGCAATCAAAGTCGCGGTGGTGAATGAGGACGGACAAATCTCCGGGGTGCATGTCACGCCTTCGGGCAGTTTGTTTCACAAGAATTCGACCGATGCGTTGCACGCGTTGCTGAACAAATTGAGTTTGCAGCGCGATGACATTCATTACCTGATCGCCACCGGTTACGGGCGCAAGCTGTTCAAGGAGGCGGACGATTCGATCAGCGAAATCACCGCCAACGCCATCGGCGCGTTCGAGACAGGCAAGGCGCTGGGCGGGGTACGCACCATCATCAATATCGGCGGACAGGATTCCAAGGCGATCCAGATCGACAGCAACGGACACGTGGTCAACTTTGCCATGAACGACAAATGTGCGGCGGGCACCGGGCGCTTTCTGGATGTGGCGGCGCGCAATCTGGAGCTGGATCTGGAAGCGCTGGGCGACATGCACTTTCAGGCGGATGTCGCGCCGCTCACCATCAACAGCACCTGCACGGTGTTCGCCGAATCCGAGATCATCGGCCTGCTGGCCAAGGGCCACGGCAAGGCGGAGATCATCGCGGGCATCCATTACTCCATCGCCTCGCGCACCGTGCGACTGGCCAAGCGCGTGGGCATCGAAGACCGCGTGTATTTCGACGGCGGCCCGGCGCTGAACAAGGGCCTGGTCGCGGCGTTGCAGGATGAACTGGGACGCGAGCTGGTGATCCCCGAGCATCCGCAAACCACCACCGCGTTCGGCGCGGCGATATTGGCGCGCAACGAATTTTTCGCCGAACAAAGTCTGGAGCCCGCGTGATCCCCGTCGATCTGGTAGTGAGCGCGCCGATGGCGGCGGCGCTGGGTTTTGCCTACGGCATGGGGCCGTGCCTCATCAGTTGCGCGCCGTTTCTGGGGCCGGTGTTTCTGGCCTCCGACGGCGGCATCAAAAAATCGTGGAAGCTGATTTTGCCCTTGTCGCTGGGGCGCTTGACGGCGTATGGCGCGTTCGGTCTGGTGGTGGGCGCGGCGGGGCATTACGTCAAGGGCGCGATCACTGCGGACAGCGTGCGTCTGGTGGTGGGCTGCGCGGTGTTGATGATGGGCTTGGCGCTGTTGCTGCGTAAGACGGAGAAGGTTTGTACGACTGCCGCAGTCCATCCAATTTCTTTTAGCCCGGATAATTCATTAGGCAGAAAACCCAGTGTAGGAGCGAGCTTGCTCGCGAATTCTAAATACAATTTCGCGAGCAAGCTCGCTCCTACAAGAACCTTGTTGCCCGGCGGCTTGTATCTGATGGGCATCGGCATGGCGTTGAGTCCGTGTGCGCCGTTGAATGTGGTGCTGTTCTCGGCAGGCATGAGCGGCAGCGCGGCGGGCGGTTTATGGCTGGGGCTGAGTTTCGGGCTGGGCGCGATTGTCGTTCCGGCGATTGTCTATGGCGTGGGCATGGCGTATCTGGGCACGCAGTTGCGCGAGCAATTGCAAAGCTGGCGACCGAAAATTGAACGCCTCAGCGCGTTGTTGTTGGTGGCGGTGGGGATCAGCAATCTGGCGCGCTGGTGAAAGGTGCGACGATATGCCGCAGGGGTGAAGCGCGGTAGTTTGGGATAATCCGAGCAAGCGTAGTCTGGGGTTGCAGGTGCGAATTCATTCGCACGATTCGCATGAGCTATGCGCGAATGAATTCGCACCTGCACAAATGTAGAAACAATGCAGTACGGAGGAAGTAGTGATAGCTGAAAAAAAATTAGCACAGTATTCCAACGCAGTGGGTGTATGTGTTTTGGCTCTGTTCGCTTCCGGTGCGCAGGCCGAAGAGCCGCAAACCTTGCAGGAAGTCACCGTCACCGGAAAGCGCGACGACGTGACCGAGCGGCGCGAGGCGACCACGCAGAAGGTGGTGCTGGAGCGCAAGGACATCGAGAGCATGGGCGTGACGACCATCGGCGAGGTGATGGGCAAGTTGCCGGGGGTGGAGATCAGCGTCGGCGGCGGGCATCGCGCGCGCGGCATGACGCGCGATTCGGTGCTGATTCTGATCGACGGCGAACGTTCGGCGGGCGGCAGCATGGGCGTGGCGAGCATGCTCGGGCGGCTGCCTTCGGGCGATCTGGAGCGCGTGGAAATCCTGCGCGGCTCGTCGGCGGAATTCGGCGGTGCGGCTTCGGTGACGGTGAATATGGTGATGAAAAAAGCGTTGCCGAAAAGCTCGACCGAAGGCCGCCTGGGGCTGGGTAAACGCGGCACGGAAACCGGCGGCCAGCTGGCGCTGACCCAAACCGGCGGCGAGGGCGGCTTTGCCTGGTCGTTGCCTGTTTCGCTGATGTGGAACAATTCGCCGGTGAACAGCGCGCTGGACAGACTGGATTCGACGGCATCGCCGCAGACAAGCGCCGAGCGCACCGGCGGCAAATTCAAAATGGGTCACCATTCGATCACGCCGCGCCTGACGTGGAAAGACGGCAGCGACAGTCTGACCGTTTCGCCGCTGTTGTTTTACAGCCCGCAGGATACGAACACAACGACTGAATTGAGTGCGGGCGGCGCGGCCAGCGGCAGTCGCGTCAGCAGCACGAGCAATCTGTCGCGCACGGTGCGTTTGCGCGTGGAAGGCGAAAAGCATGTTGCGGATACCAAGTTCACTGCGCGCACGGCGCTCAACAGCAGCAAGCGCAACACGGACGTGACGCGCAGCACTTACAGTGCGGGCAATGTGCTGACCGGTACGACCAGCGACCAGAACGAAAGCCGCGAAAAAGAATTCAACATGGCGTTGCGCGTGGATAAACCCATGGGCGGCGAGCATCTGCTGGCGGTGGGGGTGGAACACATCAGTATGCGCCGCGATCAGGACCAGAATTTTTCCGGGTCCGCCGCGACGTATCAGGTGCAGGAAAAACAATACATCGCCTGGGTGCAGGACGACTGGATGGTGCGTGAAAAAACCACGCTGACTTACGGCCTGCGCGGCGAATCGATCAAGCTGGATGCTTCCAGTTCGTCGCTGCAACGCGGTCAACTGATGCCGTCGCTGGCCGTGCGCTGGGAACCGCAGGACAAATGGGTGGTGCGTTCTTCCCTGGGGGCGGGCTTGAAAATGCCCAAGCTGGACGAGATCAGCGACGCGGCCACGCTGGGTATCACCAATTCGCCGCTGGATGCGGACAAGCGCGGCAACCCGAATCTGCAACCGGAACGCAGCGTCAATTTCGAGGCGGTGCTGGAGCGTTATCTGGACGGCGATTCCGGTTTGATCGGCAGCAATCTGTATGTGCGCTCCACGCGCGATTTCACCGAGCGCCGCGTGCAACTGGAAACCACGCGCTGGGTGGACAGGCCTTACAACGAAGGCCGCGCTTTGCACTGGGGCTTGGAGCTGGACGGCAAGCTGCGCACCGACAGTTATGGCTGGAAAGGCGCGACGGTGAAAGCGCATCTGACCTTGCCGCGCGCGCGAGTCAACGATACGCGGCTGGGCATCACCCGCGATGCGCGCGATACGCCGCGCTACGTGCTGTCCGCCGGGCTGGAGGGCAATCTGCCCAAACTGCAATCAAGCTACGGCGTTTCGCTGCAACAATCCGGGCGCAGCGTGACCGAGATTCCGGGCGAAGAGAGCGCCGCCACGCAGGCCAAAACCACGCTGGATGCGTTCTGGCTGTACAGGCTGACGGCGCAATACAAGTTGCGTCTCAGTGCGCAAAATCTGCTGGCCGCCGACACGGTGCGCGATTTGCGCTTTACTCAGGGCGGCAATGTCTGGCAATCGCATACGGTCGAAGGGGGTTACCGCACCGTCATGGCGACTTTGGAAGGGCGCTGGTAGCATGTCGGCCATTTTGAATTTCGCGGGGTTGCCGGGGATGTATTCGCCGTATTCAAAAAAACCGGAAAAACCGGCACTGCGCGAGCGATTCTCCGTGGTGGGCGTGGTTGTGCTGTTGCATCTGGCGGTGTTCGCCTCTTATCTGTTGCAACCGGAATCGCCTGCGGTGTTGATTAACGAGATGTCGATTTCGTTTTCCAACATGCAAATGCAGCAGGCCAACGTCGTGCCGCAGCCCAAACCCGAACCGCGCAAGATCGAGCCTGAGCCTGTTCCGGCCGACGAGCCGGTGGTGAAAGAAGAGGTCGCCCCTCCCGTGGAGCAGGTTGCCACGCCGCCGTCGCCGGTGCAGCTGGATGCCGAGCCGGATTACCGCGCGGACTATCTGAACAATCCGCGCCCGCCGTATCCCATGATAGCGCGGCGCATGGGCTACCACGGCAAGGTGGTGCTGAACGTCGAAGTGCTGGCCGAAGGCAAAGCCGGCGAAGTCAAGCTGGAGAGCAGCAGCGGTTATGACATTCTCGACAAGGCCGCTTTGCAGACGGTGAAGACGTGGCACTTCACCCCGGCGCGCCGTTTCGGTCAGCCGGTAACCCAGTGGTTTCTGGTTCCCATCAAATTTTCGCTTGAGGATAACGCGGCATGAGTAATTTGTTTTCTGTGAATTCGAGTATCGTTTTTGCGACATTGGTGTTGCTGATTTTGCTGTCGATCAGCACCTGGTCGATCGCCTTGTTCAAACTGTGGAAACAGTTTCAGGCAAAAAAAGACGACCGCCAATTCAACGAGCGTTTCTGGGCGGTGCGCGAGTGGAGCGAAGCGGAAAAAGTGGCGCAGGAAAACAAAGGCGACATCGCGCGTCTGGCGCAATCCGGTTTTGCCGAGTTGAAAACCCTGAGCGAAGCGCAACATGATTTGAAACACTTGGGCGCGCCGCACGATGTGCTGGAACGCCAGTTGCGCCAGCAGTTGCAAAACATCCAGCGTTACCACGAACGCGGCTTGGCCGAACTGGCCACCATCGGTTCCACCGCGCCTTTCGTCGGCCTGTTCGGCACGGTGTGGGGCATCATGCACGCGCTGCAAAACATCGGCAGCAGCGGCTCGGCCTCGCTCGACGTGGTGGCCGGTCCCATCGGCGAAGCGCTGGTCGCCACCGCCATCGGTATCGCCACCGCGTTGCCCGCCGTGCTGGCCTACAACTTTTTCCTGCGCCGCCTGAAAGTGCACGTGACCGATCTGGAAAATTTCGCGCACGACTTTATGCGGCTGGCGCAGAAGCACGATTACAAATTATAAAAATGCCGTCATTCCCGCGAAGGCGGGAATCCAGCAAAATAAACAACCACTCGCGTAGCGAGTGACAAAATCCAACTGCATTTTTAATAAACCCACTGGATTCCCGCCTGCGCGGGAATGACGGTTTGGAAATTTGTGAGGAAAGCATGTCATTCGGAAATTCATCGCAGGAAAGCGGCGGCATGATGAGCGAGATCAACGTCACGCCGCTGGTGGACGTGATGCTGGTGCTGCTGGTGGTGTTCATCATCACCGCGCCGTTGCTCGCGCCGCAATCGCTCAAGATCAACTTGCCCAAGACCGCATCGGTGGCGCATGACGACAAGCTGCAAAAGGTCAGCCTGGCGATTGATGCGAAAGGTGGTATTTCGCTGGAGTCGTCGCATCTGAGCGACGAAGGGCTGGCTGAGATGCTTCAAACCCGCGCTGTTGATCCTCAATTCCAGTTGCAGATACAGGCCGACGAGGCGGTGAACTACGGGCGCGTGGCGCAGGTGATGGCCATCGCGCAGAAGGCCGGTGTGAGCAAACTCTCTTTTCTGACTATTTCCAAATAGTCGCCAACCCCGATTTTATTTTTCACCACTCGTGAAGATGCCCGTCAATAGGCGATCTGCAACATGTGCTTGATGGAGAATGGCGTATTTGTTGGCTTGCGGGTAAGGTATCTTTTTGAAGCAGAAAAAACGCATTTTTCTTTTCCCCTCATCCTCTTATGCTCACTATAGTCTGGGTTAATAGTGAAATAACCCTTTGATATTAGTTTCTTTTAAAGACCACATTGGCGTGCGGAAATAAAAAAAGCTCGTATATAATCCCCGCCGAACAAATCCTGCCCGGTAGTTGAGGGCATTTTTGTTGTGGTACGTTTGAAGGGGGCTGCATGTGTCGGGTTGTTTCAAGCAACACATGCAAGTGAAAAACAGGGTGCGATCAGAAGAAGAGTTCTTGCTGTCGCGCAACAGAATAATTTTTTGAAACGGAAGACTACATGCCTTTACTGATAGGAGTTCCCCGCGAAATAGCCGCCGGGGAAAAGCGCGTTGCTACCGTGCCGGAAGTCGTCGAGAAGCTCATCAAGCTGGGTTTCAAAGTGGCGGTTGAGTCCGGTGCCGGAGATGCGGCAAACTTTAGTGATGACACTTACCGCGCCGCCGGTGCAGAGATTATCGAGGGAGCGGCCAAGCTGTGGGCGGCTTCCGATATCGTATTCAAAGTGCGCGAACCGGCTGCCGAAGAAGTCGGCCTGATGCGCGAGGGCGGTACGCTGGTCAGTTTCGTCTGGCCCGCGCAAAACCCCGAACTGATGCAGCAACTGGCGGCGAAGAAGGCCACCGTGCTGGCCATCGACTGTTTGCCGCGCATGTTGAGCCGCGCGCAGAAGATGGACGCGCTGACCTCGCAGGCGGGTGTCGCCGGTTACCGCGCCGTGATCGAGGCGGCCAACGCCTTTGGCCGTTTTTTCAACGGCCAGATCACGGCAGCGGGCAAAGTACCTCCGGCCAAGGTGTTCATCGCCGGTGCGGGCGTGGCCGGTTTGGCTGCCATCGGCACCGCAGCCGGTCTGGGCGCCTTGGTGCGCGCCAACGACACGCGTGCCGAAGTGGCCGACCAGGTCAAATCGCTGGGCGGCGAATTCGTCAAGGTCGAATTTGAAGAAGAGGGCGGCGGTGGCGGCGGTTACGCCAAGGTGATGAGCGAGGGTTTCCAGCAGGCACAGCGCGAGATGTACGCCAAGCAGGCCAAGGAAGCCGACATCATCATCACCACCGCATTGATCCCTGGCAAGCCCGCGCCGAAGCTGATTACCGCCGAAATGGTGCAGAGCATGAAGCCGGGCAGCGTGATCGTTGACATGGCGGCCGAGCGCGGCGGCAATTGCGAACTGACCGAGCCCGGTCAGGCCGTGGTGAAACATGGCGTGACCATCGTCGGTTACACCGATCTGAATAGCCGTTTGGCCAAGCAGTCTTCCACGCTGTACGGAACCAATCTGTTCCGTCTGACCGAAGAACTGTGCAAGACCAAGGACGGCAATATCAACGTCAACATGGAAGACGATGCCATTCGCGGCCTGACGGTCATCAAGGATGGCACGGTTACCTGGCCAGCACCTGCGCCTAAGCTGCCGCCAGCTCCAGCCAAAGCGGCTGCCAAGCCTGCGGCTGCGCCTGCGCACGGTCATGGCGGCGGCGGTGCGCCGGCCTCGGCTGGCAAGACGGCGGCGATCTTCGGCGTTGCCGCGCTGATGTTCCTGTTCGTCGGCGCTTATGCTCCGGCTGCGTTCCTCGGCCACTTCACGGTGTTTGTGCTCGCCTGTTTCGTCGGCTACATGGTGGTGTGGAATGTCACACCGGCTTTGCACACGCCGCTGATGAGCGTGACCAACGCGATTTCCAGCATCATCGCCATCGGCGCGCTGGTGCAGATCGCGCCGCCGCTCAATCTCCTCGAAGGCATGGATAGACCGGACGGCTGGATTCGCTGGTTGGCGGTGTTCGGTATTGCGCTCACCTCGGTCAATATGTTCGGCGGATTCGCCGTCACTCGACGCATGCTGTCGATGTTCCGCAAATAAGGATAAATCACTATGTTGTCTCCAAGTTTGGCTACAGTCTCGTATATCGGCGCGACGATTCTCTTTATCCTCAGCCTCGGCGGTCTTTCGCATCCCGAGAGTTCGCGCCGCGGTAATCTCTACGGCATGATAGGCATGACCATCGCCGTGCTGGCCACCGTGTTTGGCCCGCGCGTCACCATGGCCGGGTTGCCGTGGATCATCGCTGCCATGCTGGTCGGCGGCAGCGTCGGTTTGTATGCAGCAAAGAAAGTGCAAATGACGCAAATGCCGGAACTGGTTGCGCTGATGCACAGCCTGGTCGGTCTGGCTGCGGCGCTGGTCGGCTTTGCCAACTACATTGATCCGGCTGCTGCACACGGATTGAGCAGCGCAGAGAAATCCATCCATGAGATGGAAATCTACATCGGCATCCTGATCGGTGCGGTGACGTTCTCCGGCTCCATCATCGCTTTCGGCAAACTCTCCGGCAAGATAGGCGGCAAGCCGCTGTTGCTGCCGGGTCGCCATTGGCTGAACCTGCTGGGTCTGCTGGTGGTGATAGTCTTTGGTTGGCAGTTCCTGCACGCTGAATCGGTGAGCGCGGGCATGATAGGCCTGACCGTAATGACCGTGATCGCCTTGCTGTTCGGTATCCACATGGTGATGGCCATCGGCGGTGCCGATATGCCGGTGGTGGTGTCCATGCTCAACAGCTACTCCGGTTGGGCGGCTTCGGCCACCGGCTTCATGCTGAATAACGACCTGCTGATCGTCACCGGCGCGCTGGTGGGTTCAAGCGGCGCGATCCTGTCCTACATCATGTGCCGCGCGATGAACCGCCAGTTCCTCAGCGTGATCGCGGGCGGCTTCGGCACTAGCGGCGGTACACCTGCGCCAGCCGCAGGCGGCGAGCAACCGCCGGGCGAAGTGGTGGCGGTCAGCGCTGCCGAAACTGCCGAGCTTCTGCGTGAAGCCAAGAACGTCATCATTGTTCCCGGCTACGGCATGGCGGTGGCGCAGGCGCAGCACACGGTGTACGAGATCACCCAGTTGTTGCGCGAGAAAGGTGTCAATGTGCGCTTCGGCATTCACCCGGTCGCCGGACGGATGCCCGGCCACATGAACGTGCTGCTGGCAGAAGCCCGCGTGCCCTACGACATCGTGATGGAAATGGATGAGCTGAACGAGGACTTCCCGGATACCGACGTAGCCATGGTGATCGGTGCGAACGACATCGTGAACCCCGCCGCGCAGGATGATCCCAACAGCCCCATCGCCGGTATGCCGGTGCTGGAGGTGTGGAAAGCCAAGACCTCCATCGTGATGAAACGCAGCATGGCCTCCGGCTATGCGGGTGTCGATAATCCGCTGTTCTACAAAGAGAACAACCGCATGTTGTTCGGCGATGCCAAGAAGATGCTGGATGAAGTGTTTGTCGCGCTGAAGGCTTAAAGCGTCATAAAAATGGGGCGCGGTTCGGGGGACAACCCGAACCGCGCCTTTTTATTTTGCATTTATCCAAAAAATGCAGTTGAGGGGGGTGTAGGGGCGAATTTATTCGCCCGCTCAACGAGATATGTGCGAATGAATTCGCACCTACACTGTCGGCGTATCGCTTTGGATTTTCGGAGTATTCAGCTTCAACTGAGTTTTTAGGTTTTTTTCGCTGCTTAAGCCGCTGCTACAGTTATCATTACGGTACTATTTTTTTCCACGGCTAGGCAGCGGAAGAATGTCTCTTATCAGTTTCAAGAACGATTGGTTGCGCGGCGGACTGCTGGCATTGGTCTATTTTGCCGCCGCGCAAATCGGTCTCAAGCTGGCGCTGTCACACCATACCGTCACCTTGTTCTGGCCGCCATCCGGCATCGCGCTGGCCGCGCTGTTGATTCTGGGGTGGCGCGTATTTCCGGCGATCATCATCGGTGAGTTCTTCGCCATACTCGGCAACGACATGTCCGTTTCCGGTGCGTTCGGCATTGCTTGTGGCAACGCAGTGGAAGGCCTGTTGGGCTATTACTGGTTGCACCGCTTCGGCTTTGACGTGCGCATGCGCAATTTGCGCGATGTCGGCATGCTGTTCGTGTTCGGCGTGGTACTCAGCCCGCCGCTCGCCGCCGTTAACGGCGCTTTGTGGGTTTGGCTGGCGACCGGCGGATCGTGGATTGACGGCCTGCAAACCGTGCAGTATTGGTGGATGGGCGACGCGCTGGGCATCGCGCTGTTCACACCGCTGATTCTGTCCTGGTTGCGCGGCGACACCGTCCGATGGACGCGGGAGCGGGTGCGCCGGGGCGTGTTTATGGCCTTCGTTCTGTTGGTCGCTTGCGCCATATTTTTCTTCGATTTGCCCAACCATTTGTTGCAGTTCGGCTTGCTGTTTCCGTTGCTGATCTGGATTTCGCTCAATTTCGATTTGCGCTGTGTCAGCAGCGCGCTGCTGCTGATCTTCTTCAGTTCCATGTTGGGCATGCTGGACTTCGACGATCTGAGCGCGGCGAACATGGATGTGCTGCTCAATTTTGTGTGGTTGTACAACCTGCTGTTTGCGCTGACAGCACTCAGCGTGACCGTGTTGAACGCGCAGCGCAGCCGCAGCGAACGCGCGTTGCACGTGAGCGAAGACAATCTCAAGCGTGCGCAGGAGATAGGCGGGGTGGGCAGTTGGCATCTGGATTTGACGACCAACCAATTGCAGTGGACGGAAGAAACCTACCGCATTTTCGGCATCGCGCAGGGCGCGCCGCTCGACTATCGGATTTTCCTGCAACATGTGCATCCCGACGACAGAGCGCTGGTAGATAGCGAGTGGCGGCAGGCGCTGCAAGGGAAACCTTACGACATCGAGCATCGCATTCTGGTGGGCGACAAGGTCAAATGGATACACGAAAAAGCCGATATGGATTTCGATGCGGATAGCCGGCAAGCGGTTTCCGCCATCGGCACGGTGCGCGACATCACACGCCACAAGCAGGAAGAAGCGGCGTTGCGTCTGGCGGCACGGGTGTTCGAGAGCAGCGGCGAGGCCATTCTGATCACCGACGACAAGGCCAGCATCGTGGCTGTCAATCATGCTTTCATCGAGATGACCGGTTACCGCCGCGAGGAGGTGATGGGCAAAAATCCGAAGATACTCGCCTCCGGCAGGCATGACACCGCGTTCTACCGCGCCATGTGGGACGATCTCAATCACTTCGGCTATTGGCAGGGCGATATTTGGGACAAGCACAAGGGCGGTCGCATCTATCCAAAATGGATGTCGATCACGGCGGTGCGCGACGAGCTTGGCAATCTGGTGAACTACGTGTCCATCGCGCGCGACATCACCGAAAAAAAGGATGCGGAGAAAAATATCCATCTGCTGGCGTACTACGACGTGCTGACCGGATTGCCCAACCGCACTTTGTTGCGTGACCGGCTGGGGCAGTTGCTTGCCGCCGCGCACCGGGACAAACAGCAATTCGCCATCCTGTTTCTCGATCTGGACCGTTTCAAGTACATCAACGACTCGATGGGGCACTCGGTCGGCGACCGCCTGTTGCAATCGGTGGCGCAACGCATTCAGGAAAATGTGCGCGAGTGCGACACCGTGGCGCGTTTGGGGGGGGACGAATTCATCGTGCTGCTGCGCGATGCGGGGGAAAGCGCGGCGGCCATCGTCGCCAAAAAGTTGCTCACTGCGTTATCGAATCCTTTCGATCTGGACGGGCAGGTCATCTCCACCCACGCCAGCATTGGCATCAGCATCTACCCCGATCACGCGCAGGACACCGACACGCTCATCAAGAGCGCCGATATGGCCATGTATCACGCCAAGGAAGAAGGGCGCGGCAATTTCCAGTTCTTCACGCCGGACATGAACTTCCGCGTCGATCTGCTGTTCTCCATGGAAAAGGATTTGCGGCTGGCGCTGGAACGCGGCGAATTCTTCCTGCAATACCAGGCGCAAGCCGACTTGACCACGGGCGCACTGTGCGGGGTCGAGGCGCTGATACGCTGGAATCATCCAGTGAAAGGATTGATCCCGCCCGACGATTTTATTCAGGTGGCGGAAGAGACCGGACAGATCGTCGCCATCGGCGAATGGGTGTTGCGCACCGCGTGCGCCCAGCAAGTGGCATGGCGCAAACAGGGGCTGGGCGATTTCCCCATCGCGGTGAACTTGTCGATGCGCCAATTGCGCCAGCCGACGCTGGGCGATCTGGTGCGCAGCGTACTGAAGGAATGCGCGCTGGAGCCGCAGTATCTGGAACTGGAAATCACCGAAGGCATCATGATGGGCGACAACAAGAGCGCGCTGCAATTTTTGGCCGAGATGCACGAGCTCGGCGTGCGCCTGTCCATAGACGATTTTGGCACCGGATTTTCCAGCCTCAACTATCTGAAAAAACTGCCGGTGGATAAACTCAAGATAGACCAGACATTCGTCAGCGACATTGAGACCGACGAAAGCAACGCCGCCATCATCCGCTCCATCATCAGCCTCGGACACCGGCTCAACCTGCGCGTGATCGCCGAAGGCGTGGAAACGCAGGAACAACTCGACTTCCTGCGCATACGCGGTTGCGACGAAATACAGGGATATTTTTATTCGCGCCCGCTTTCGGCGGAAGCCTTCCTCGAATTCGCCAATAATTCGCCAAAGCTGCTGTAGGGTGCTTGCGAACGCCCGTCAATAGGCAATCTACATCATGCACCGAATGAAGATGCCCGTGTTTACTGGCTTGGCGTGCGAAAGGTGCGAATAACCAGCATCGCGCCGAGCAGACTTTCCACCAGATACAGCACGCTCGAAATGCCGTGCCACAGCTTGAAACTCTGCGCGAAAGCGCTTTGCATTACATCCAGCGGCAAAGCCTGAATTTTCAAATCGGCCATCAACGGCTGGATGTAAAACTGCATCACCAGCGTGATGAGCAGCATTGCCGCAATGAGCAGAAACTTCAGATCACGCAGTGCTGTTTTGGCGGTCAGCAGGTAACGTTGTGTCAGCAAAAATCCTCCGCACAATATGCCGATATACCCCAGTGTTTCGAACATCTGTCCGGCCAGCATGCCCGCGAGTTGCCTGTCTGCTTGGCCGTAAAACAGCGTGGGCACGGCCAGATAACCGATGACCCACAAGCCGCCGACCCAGACGGTGATGGCCAATGCGGCGAGATAGTGAGGAATATTTTTCATGTGATTGATCCTAATAGAACGTAGTTGAAGATGAATGCTCTGAACATCCAAAGCGTTATGCCGTCAGTGTAGGTGCGAATTCATCCGCACATAACTCGGTGAACGTGCGAATGAATTCGCACCTACAAACCCATCAAATGCAGTTTTGTGTTGATTGAGTGGCGTTCGAGATGTTGGCGAAATGAAATTGCTTAACGTTTGCGCGGACGCTTGTCCCAATAGCGGAACTCATCCTCATATACCTCGACATCGAGTTCCATGATGCGGCTTTGCATGCGCGTCTGCACATCCGCCACCGCCTTGTTGTAAATGCAGGGGCCGATTTCCTCGATGAAAAAATGCAACAGCGCATCCGCCGTCACGTTGCCGATAGGTTCTTCCATGTTTTCGCGGAAGTAGCGTTCTATGGAGGAGACCGCCGCCTTGCGCGCCTCTTTGCCGAGTTCAATGGTCATGGTGTTGGCTCGAAATTATGGTTTTGCCGCCTGCTGCTGGAGGAGTTCGCCGTAGAGCACGGTTTTCACGGCGGGGGTGATGACTTCGCTGCTTTCCAGTTCTTCCAGCGATTGGGTTTGCGATTGGAAAAGCTCTTGCTCCATCAGCGTCAGTTGGTGCGTCGCCAGTGCCGGAAATTTTTTTTGCAGTTCCGCTACTTCATTCAGCGCCTGATTCTTGTATTCACGGTATTGCCCGAGGATGTCGGCAAAGGCTTTGTCCGCATCGAACAGCCGCAGTTTTTCGTGCGCCGCTTGTCGCGACAGCATGCAGATCACTTGTTGCGAGCTCAAGGCCAGGGCGCGATAGTAAAGAAATTTTTCCGCCGGGTCGTTCAGTTTATCCGTTGCCATGCCGAAGAATTTCATCAGGGGTTGCCAGCGCCGTTTGCCGCGCACGGCCTTGAAGTTAACGCTGCCCGGCACGCCCTGTTCCAGCAATTCCAGTTGCAGTTCCAGTTTGCCCAACACTCTGCGATACCCGTTTTCCGATAGTTCGGATAAGGCGAACAACTCTTTCAGTGCGCGCTTTTCGATGCCGATGGCGTGGATGCGCAAGACGCGCCTGAACATGGTCGAGAAGTCGTGGGCGTTGCTGGAAAGCGCGCCGTATGCCTGCTGATAGAGCGCGATGTATTTCGTTTGCAAGGTTTGCAGTGCGGCATTATCGACATGCGGCTGATCGTGCAGCGAGGTCAGCCGCAACAGCGATTGCGCGTAGATATACACTTTTCCTTCCAGATATTCTATCGGCTCCAGCCCGTGGAATTCGTTGATGCGGAAGCGGCGGATCGCCCCGTTGATGCTGGTCGCTTTGAAGAATAGCGTGAAATAAATGCAGCCGATGGTCAGCGCCATGATGAAATCTTTGATCGAGTAAGCCTGCTTCCAATCGGGGTGGTCCAGCGTATCCGGGATCATCAGCACCATGGTGACCGCGAGTGCGCCGCGCAAACTGCCCCATGCCATCAGGTGTTGCCACGAGCGCGGAATATACTGCTCCAGCTTGAGGGCATTCATCGCGCGCAACACCGGATAAACAGAAAATGCGCGCGCCACGATCACTACCAGAATAATCGCGCTCAGCGCGGGCAGGATGTCCATCACACTGACCGGTAGCGTGTCGAACAGCAGACCGAGCAGGATGAACACCAGCGAATTGGCGACAAAAGCGGCATAGCCCCAGAAGCGCGAAATGTAGGCCTGCACTTCCGGCATGATTTTGAAGCGGCCATAGCTGCCGATAATCAGCGAAGTGATGACGGTGGCGAGAATGGAAGAAACATGGATAGGCTCGCCCCACAGCGTGAGCGAACGCGAGATAAACTCGGACAGCAGAAAAGTGGCGTGCGCGGCGAGCATGGTCAGGGTGATTTGCAGATGCTCGTGGCGGGCAAACTGAAGCAGCTTGGAAAATACCCAGCCCATCATGAAGCCGAAAACCGTGCCGCCCAGCAACATTGAAAGGAAAATGAAAATGCCGTGCAACAACGACGAAGCGCCCAGATACCCCGCGTTCACCGATTGCAGCACGATCAGGAACAACGCCATGCCGGTGGCATCGTTGAACAAACTTTCGCCTTCGAAAATCAGCGCCAGCCGTCTCGGCGCGCCGAAGTCTTTGAACAGCGCCAAAATGGCAACCGGGTCGGTGGCGGAGATCAGCGCGCCGAACAGCAGCACCACGACAAAGGGAATCTCGAAGCCGATGGCACGCAACGCCCAGTAACCCACGCAGGCGATAAAGAAGGCCGACAACAGCAAGCCGACGATGGAGAGCGCGGAAATTGCACCGATGTTTTCGCCGATGCGGCGAATGTTCATGCTGTAGGCGGATTCAAAAATCAGGATGGGCAGAAATATAAAAAACAGCAGTTCCGAGGTCAGATGAAAACTGCCGATATAGGAAAAGGCCGCAACCTTGCTCAGGGGAATCAGCAGAAAACCGACCAGCACCAGCAACACGGAATAGGGCAGGCGCAACTTCGGCGCGGCGATATGGGCAAAGATGGACAGAAACAACAGTGTGATGAGAGACAGAATGATCTGAACGGTCGAACTCATCTGGGGCATCCTGAGCTGTTAGGAAAAGGTACGGGTCGGCAGCGCCATATTCTACGCTAGCTGCTAGCGCCAGTGGTCATGCCGCTCGCGCCGCTCCTGACGATAATTCGTCACCTCTAGTTGAATGCCGTCGGGATCGGCGAAAAACGTCGCGGTGTAGTCGGGCGCGTACTGCGGATACAGCTTGGCGGGCGATGCCTCAATGCCCGCACTGCACAGTTGTTCGGCAACGGCAACCACCTCGGCAGCGGAATCCACGCGCAAACAAAAATGATGTAGCCCCGGCGAATAAGGATCGTGCTTCGCCATCGCATGAATCGGGCGCAACACGAAACCGAAATGGCGATTGAAATACTGCACGTGCGGCTCGCCGCCCAGCGTGAATTTGTTCTTGCGAAATTCCAGCGCATCCATCAACACCAGATCGTAAAAAACTTCCGACCTGGCGAGATCGGACACGGTGAGATAGATGTGATCAATGCCGGTGACTTCGGCCATTCGGGTTTCCTTTTGGAATGAAAGGCAATCATTTTGCGCGATGTTTGCTGCGTTGGCAGTATCTTTCATGCTTGGAAGTTTGGCAATCCGGCCAGTATTGTCGTGTCTGGCGCAGATGAGGTTCGGGGTAAAATTCGCAACGATATTTGTTACTCGTAAATCATGAAACTCGGCATAGACCTCGGCGGCACCAAGATCGAAATCATCGCGCTGGATGACGCTGGCCGCGAACTGTTGCGCCGTCGCGCGCCTACCCCGCAGGGAAATTATTACGAGACCTTGCAAGTCATTGCGCAACTGGTGCGCGATGCCGAAGCGGAACTGGGACAACTCGGCGCGCTCGGCATCGGTACGCCCGGCTCACTTTCCCGCGCCACCGGTCGCCTCAAGAATTCCAACTCGGTCGCCCTCAACGGTCAGCCCATTCTGCAAGACCTCGAAGCCCTGTTGCAACGCAAGATCAAGATCAGCAATGATGCCAACTGCTTCGCGCTTTCCGAAGCCACGGACGGCGCTGCGGCGGGCGCGTCTGTGGTATTCGGCGTGATCCTCGGCACCGGAGTCGGCGCGGGCATCGTCGTCAACGGCCACATCCTCACCGGCCCCAACGGCATCGCGGGCGAGTGGGGACACAACCCGCTGCCGTGGCCGCAAGCGCAAGAACTCCCCGGCCCGCCATGCTATTGCGGCAAACAGGGCTGCATCGAAACCTTCCTCTCCGGGCCGGGTATGGCGAAGCTGCACCAGATCGAATCAATAAACTCCGTTCGGCCTGAGCTTGTCGAAGGCTTGGTATTGAATGCTGAAAAAATCGTGGTGTGTGCAGAGCAGGGCGATGCCGCCTGCGAACGCAGCCTGCAAACCTACGAAAACCGCCTCGCGCGCTCCCTCGCCCACGTCATCAACATCCTCGACCCGGATGTCATCGTACTGGGCGGCGGCATGTCCAACATCGAACGGCTATATACGAATGTGCCCGCGTTGTGGGGCGAGTGGGTGTTTTCGGATCGGGTGGATACGAAACTGGTGAAACACCGCTTCGGCGATTCAAGCGGGGTGCGCGGGGCGGCGTGGCTATAGGGTGCTGTGAGTAGGTTGGGTGGAGCGTAGCGAAACCCAACAATGCAAACCGTTGCTTAACCCATCCTACCGAACTTATCGTCCAGCAGTTGACGCATCTCAGCCATCACCTGATCGTGAGGAATATTCGGACGCGGATCATCCAACGATTTTTGCACCTTGGCACGAAACCAGCGCTCGTAGGCCGCAGCCTCATCCGTAGTTTGAAATTCAGACTCAATTGGCGACAGAGCATTTTTCATGGCAGCTCAAAAATTTTGATTTACAAAAACGGCGAGAGCTTCAATTACTTCTCTGCTTTAAAAAATGTAATCACTAATTATTCGTTTTCTTGTTTTCTGGCAGTTCGAACATGCCAACCAAGTGAACTGCGTGGGTCACCCCGCCAAGGCTATTTTGATAGCTATTTTTCCCAGTGATGATGCCGCAGAATTTTGCATAACTCCCAGCAATAAGCTCGCCAGTTGAACCGACCGCAACGAATCTGTAAACGCGCATATCATCATCAGTTGGCACACTTAGGCCGCCCCAATAAACTTTTTCCGGGGTGGTGTTATCAACTTGAATTTCTACGATCTGGCCGTATCCGCATAAACGTTTTCCACGCTGACTATCAGGGTCTTTCATAATCATGCCGTATTTACCTTGATCTACTTTTTGGAGGTCACCCCAAGTCAAGTGCTTTGATCCCCAGATAGCTAATGATGCGGCACCTCGGCTGATGTCAGAATTATTGAAATCAGTCATATCCCAGCTAGTACCTGCTAATGCCTCACGAAGATTTACCCATTCTCGCTTCAGCGGTCCGATCAGTTTTCCATTGAGGTATGAATGCTCTTCACCATCGATTCCAGTCATATCTTCTCCTGTGCATAGCCATGCACAGGGACGCTTGCTAACTGTGGCTTTTGACTCGTCCATATAAAAATGGCATGTATGACCCATTGGCGCTGAATCAAGCGGTAAATCCTTCGGTCTCTTCGCGATAGTCAAATCAAAACTTGAGCCGCCCAAGTACTCGACACGTTCAATATCTGCTTTGTATTTATAGATACCAGGACAGTGTCCAACTAACGTTTTGAATAGAGGTATTGCCTGCTTCATATCTGTGTCAGGCGCTGCATTTATCGTGAAATCGTCTTTAGGTTTATCGCAAGCGGAAAATCCAATAAGACATAGCACGATGATAAATAATTTAGCCATTATTTTCCTTAGCTTCAATCCGCCTGCTTATGCAGCGCAAGCGATACCGGTTCAGAAACTTCCATCGGCATGAAAAGATTCTCCGGGTAAATGTAATCTTCGCCATCTTTATCGACGATGCGGATGCAGTGCATGGCCTCGGCTTTTGGGTCGGGCATCAGTTCGTAAAGTTTGCGCACATCAAGAGAGGCTGCATATCCTTCATTGTTAATGCAGATGACGAATTTTTCCATGATGTTATCAGTAGGTTTGAGCTTGAATTGAAATCGGATTTGCGAATTTCAATCACGCGGCCTGCTTTTCTTGCGTCACCATCTGGCTCTCAAGGTAAAGCGTATCGGGGTCGAAGTCGATTTCGTTTGGCCAGGTGACGGTGCCATGACCGGATCGTGCCAGTTTGAAAAACGAAACTTGACGCAGCGGCTCGAACGCGGGGTAGCCCAGATAGGGTTTCAAGTCGAAATGGCGAATTTCTCCGTTGGCAAAAGTGATTAGCAATGTGTGATCGTCGTTTGCAGTGACAGCGGTAATCCGTGGGTTCATGTTTCTCTCCTAGCGCAATGGGTCTATCTTGACGAGAGTTTCGCCGCGTATAGCGAGTGTCCAGTCGGCCATCAGTTCTTCGCGGTGAATCTCTATCCATGCCTGAATTAGGCGCGTTTGACGGGGCGGCATATTGCCGTCCAGCAACTCGCTCTCCGCGATTGAAAATACAGCTTCGCTCCCGGCGTATTCGGCATGGACATGGGGCATGTGATGCTGCTTGGTGTCTAGCCAATACATGTAAATCAGAATGCCGTAAAACGAACTGACGAGTGGCATGGCTTTGATGTGGTGGTAATTATTTGATACCTGCATTCTCCTTCACGCATCAAGGTTTAGCAAACTCACCTTTCCCCGTACAATACCCGCCGCCCATGAAAACCATCACCTTCCCCGACAGTCCCTACATCCTGCACTTGCCATTCGACCCGGCAGGCGATCAGCCGACGGCTATCGCACAATTGGTGGAGGGCATTGAGGATGGGCTGGCTTACCAAACGTTGTTGGGCGTGACCGGTTCGGGCAAGACTTTTACCATGGCGAATGTGATTGCGCGCACTGGCAGACCTGCGATGGTGATGGCTCCGAACAAGACGTTGGCGGCGCAGTTGTATTCGGAGTTGCGCGATTTCTTTCCCGAGAATGCGGTGGAGTATTTCGTTTCCTATTACGACTATTACCAGCCCGAGGCGTATGTGCCGTCGCGCGATGTGTATATCGAGAAGGATTCCAGTATCAACGAGCAGATCGAGCAGATGCGCCTGTCGGCTACCAAGTCGATGCTGGAGCGGCAGGATTGCATCATCGTGGCCACGGTGTCGGCGATCTACGGCATCGGCGATCCGGTGGATTACCACGGCATGATTCTGCATTTGCGCGAGCGCGAGAAGATGGAGCAGCGCGATGTGATCCAGCGTCTGGTGGCGATGCAATACGAGCGCAACGAGATCGATTTTCAGCGCGGCACGTTCCGTGTGCGCGGCGATGTGATCGACATCTTTCCGGCGGAAAGCAGCGAGAACGCGGTGCGCGTGACGCTGTTCGACGACGAGGTGGAATCCATCGCCTTGTTCGACCCGCTCACCGGCCACATCCAGACGCGCGTGCCGCGCTACACCGTGTATCCCTCCAGCCATTACGTCACGCCGCGCGAGACCACCTTGCGCGCCATCGAAACCATCAAGGTGGAGCTGGCCGAGCGCATCGCTTTTTTTCAGAAAGAGAACAAGCTGGTGGAAGCGCAGCGCATCGAGCAGCGCACGCGGCACGACTTGGAGATGCTGGCCGAGATCGGCTTCACCAAAGGCATCGAGAATTATTCGCGCCATCTTTCAGGGCGCGGCGCGGATCAAGCGCCGCCGACGCTGATGGATTATCTGCCGCCCAACGCGCTGCTGTTTCTGGACGAAAGCCACGTGATGATTCCGCAAATCGGCGGCATGTACAAAGGCGACCGCGCGCGCAAAGACAATCTAGTCAACTACGGTTTCCGCCTGCCATCCGCGCTGGATAATCGCCCGCTGCGTTTCGACGAGTTTGAAAAAATCATGCGTCAGGCCATCTTCGTTTCCGCCACGCCTTCCACTTACGAAGCCGAACACACCGGGCAAGTGGTGGAGCAGGTGGTGCGTCCGACCGGCTTGATCGACCCGATGATTGAAGTGCGACCCGCCACCAATCAGGTGGACAACTTGATGTCGGAAGTGACTTTGCGCACCGCCGTGGGCGAACGCGTGCTGGTCACCACGTTGACCAAACGCATGGCCGAAGACCTCACCGATTATTTTTCCGAACACGGCATCAAGGTGCGCTATTTGCACTCGGACATCGAAACCGTGGAGCGCGTGGAAATCATCCGCGACTTGCGCCTCGGCATGTTCGACGTGCTGGTCGGCATCAACTTGCTGCGCGAAGGATTGGATATTCCCGAAGTGTCGCTGGTGGCGATTCTGGATGCGGACAAGGAAGGTTTCCTGCGTTCCGAACGTTCACTGATCCAGACCATTGGCCGCGCCGCCCGCCATTTGCACGGCACGGCGATCCTGTACGCTGACCGCATCACCGAATCCATGCGTCGCGCCATCGACGAAACCGACCGCCGTCGCACCAAACAAATCGCCTACAACGAAGCGCATGGCATTACGCCGCAGTCCGTGGTCAAACGCATCAAAGACATCATCGACAGCGCCTACAACGTGGACGACGAGCGTTCATCGCTGAAGGCCGCGCAGACGCAGGCGAAGTATCTGGCGATGAGCGAGAAGGAAGTGTCGAAAGAAATCGCGCGCATCGAAAAGGAAATGCTGCAAGCCGCGAAGAATCTGGAATTCGAGAAAGCCGCGCAACTGCGCGACCAGTTGAAGAAGTTGCGCGAGAGCGTGTTCTTTTCTCAGCTGTGAACTCCGTCATTCCGGCGCAGGCCGGAATCCAGATAAAAATATGATCCCTTGCGTAGCAAGGACAGAACTTAAAGGCATGTTAAGTAAAACCGCTGGATTCCGGCCTTCGCCGGAATGACGGCTTATTGGATTATTGAGTTACAGCATGAAAGTCAAAGTTCTGTTCGTCTGCATGGGCAATATCTGCCGTTCACCTACCGCTGAAGCGGTGTTCCGCCAGCGTGTGGAGCAGGCCGGTTTGCTCGAACATATTCATATCGACTCCGCCGGAACGCACGATTATCACGTCGGCGATGCGCCGGATGCGCGCACGCAACGTGCCGCGAATCGGCGCGGTTATGACATGAGCATGTTGCGCGGACGGCAAGTGACGGCGGCGGACTTCGCGCGTTTTGATTATGTGCTGGCGATGGACAACGCCAATCTTGCCATTCTGCAACGCTTGCGTCCGCATGATGCGCAAAGCCATCCCGGATTATTTCTGGAATTCGCGCAACACCACAGCGAGCGCGAAGTGCCCGATCCGTATTACGGCGGCGCGGATGGTTTCGAGCGTGTGCTGGATATGGTGGAGGATGCGGCGCAGGGATTGTTGCGGCACATCCGCGAACAACACGCCATCAAATAATTCAATAGAACGTAGGTCGGGCTTTAGCCCGACATGTCGGGTTACCCCGCAGGGGTTCTTGCACCCTTGGGTGAAACCCGACCTACAAATTTCAGTGCAGCAACTCCACCAACTTGCGGTACAACTGGCTGGGCGACACGGGTTTGTGCAGCAGCGGGATGCCGCTGGCCTGGGCTTCGCGCAGGCGTTCGGGGGCGGTGTCGCCGGTGATGAGCAGCGCGGGTAGCGACTCTCCCAACTGCGCGCGCAGCGATGCGATGGCTTCCACGCCGGTGCGTTGTTCGCGCAGGCGGTAATCGCTGATGATCAGATCCGGCGCATGCACGCTGGTGATCGCGAGCGCTTCTTCGATGTTTTCCGCCATCTCGCATTCGCAGCCCCAATCGCGCAACAGATGGCACATGCCTTCCCGCACAATTTTGTCGTCGTCTATGACCAACAGGCTCGCATTGAGCACCCGCGTCCTGCTTTGCGTCATCGCGGTTTGCATGGCGGTGAGCGAGGTGTCGATGGGCATGCTCAGGCGGAACACGCTGCCGCGTTGCGGCCTAGATGACAACGACAAACTGTGCCCCAGCGTGCGCGCCAGACCATCGACGATGGATAGCCCCAAGCCCAAGCCTTTCTGCCGGTCGCGCTCGGGGTTGCCGAGCTGGTAAAACTCGCGGAATACTTCCTGCTGATTTTCCGGGGCGATGCCGATGCCGGTGTCCCATACTTCCAGCACGGCTTGTGTGCCGCGCTGGCGACAAGCCACCAAAACACCGCCGCGTTCGGTGTAACGTATCGCGTTGGAAATCAGATTGCGCAGAATCAGCTCGACCAGCACCGGATCCGAGCGCACTGTCGCATGCGTTTCGCGCGAACGATAGACCAGATTTTTTGCATCGGCTTGCGGCGCGAGGTCGTTCTCGATTTTGTTGAGCAAAGGCTGCAAGCGGAATGTCTGAATATTGGGTTCGATCACGCCCGCTTCGATGCGCGAAAAATCCAGCAGCGTGTTGAGCATTTCGCTGGAAGCTTCCGACGCGGCGCGCGCGCTGGCGAGCAGCGCTTGCTGGTGCGGGGTCTGTTCGGTGCGCGACAGCACTTCCAGAAACAAGCCCTGCGCGTGGATAGGCTGGCGCAAGTCGTGGCTGGCGGCGGCGAGGAATTTGGATTTGGCGGCATTGGCCTGTTCGGCTTCGCGCTGGGCGGCTTCGGCGTTGGATTTTTCCACGCGCAACTGATTCACCAGCTCGGTATTTTCAAAACGGAGTTCGATGTATTTGCGCGCCGCATGGTAATTGTTGATCGCTTGTCCGAGCAGCGCGGCGATGTAAAAGAATCCGGCCACACCCAGCGCATTGTAGGCGGGATCGCCCAGCGACCACAGTTTCGCGGCAATGACGCACATCTGCGCGACCAGGTACACCACGAACACCGGCAACACGACGGACTCCGATGACAGGTTGCCGCCCATGATGCCCGCGATAATGGAGAACACCAGAATGTTGCCTGCCAGAGATGCCGTATCCATCGTGAGCCAGATCAACGACCCCCAAATTATGCCGTCGATCGCGTGCTGGATGAGCAGTCTCCAGACAATCCGGTGAGCATGTTCGAACGGGATGCCGGCGGCGAGGTGGCGGCGCGCATGGAGGTAGATGTTCAGGAAGGACAGTATCGCCGCCGCGCCCCACATCTTTATACTCAGCGAATTGCTGCTGTTGGTGACAGCCCATTCAATCAGCATCACCGTCAGGAACATGGGGATGGCCACATTGACCGTATTGCCCATCATTAAACGCAACTGCTCCACCAGTATGCGATCCTCATCCAGCCGCATCAGGTTTCTGAGTTGCATCAGCCCACCAGCCCGCGACGGCGTGCCGCGAATGCCGCTTCCGAGCGGCTGGACACTTGCAAGAAAGTCAAAATGGCTTGTACATGTCCGCGCACGGTATGTTCGGAAAGATCCAACTGGCGCGCGATCAATTTATTGGACATGCCTTGGCACAACCGGTCCAGCACTTCGCATTGGCGGGGTGTCAGGTGATGGTGAGAGTTCGTTGCGTCGCCACCGGATGCGCCCTGCGTCGTCGGGCCAGAAAGATCTCCGCGCAGGACGCGGCCTAACACAGCGAGGATGTTGTCCGCCGTATCCGCTTTGGAGATAAACCGGGTTGCGCCGCGCGCGAGGGCGAGGCGCACGGTTTCCGGCTCATCCTGCGAGGACAGCATCAGTATCGGAGTCAGCGGCCATTTGCGTTTGAGCAGGGCGATCCCTTCCAGCCCGTTGAGGCCGGGCAACTTGATGTCCAGCATGATCGCGTCAATTTTTTCCGGTGCAATATTCATCGCTTCGATGAGCGAACCGGCCTCGATCACTTCCGTGTTCGGCATGTTGGTACTCAACACCATGCGCAGCCCGGAGCGGAACAGGGCGTGATCGTCTATCACCAAGAGTCGGGTCGTATTCATGGCGCAAACTTAACTCCTGCCACGGGGCTTTTGCAAGCATTTACGACAAAACAGTCCGAATGGACTAGAAGCTGATTTCGAAATGCCAACTGCCCGCAAACCCCCGTCAATAGGTGATCCGCATCATACGCTTGATGGAGATGCCCGTATTTGCTGGCTTGCGGGCAAGGTGTGCGTTTCAAACTCCGCTAACCACTTCCGCTATCTTGCGATACAACTGATCGGGCGACACGGGTTTGTGTAGCAGCGGGATGCCGCTGGCCGCCGCTTCGCGCAACCGTTGCGGCGCGGTGTCGCCGGTAATCAACAGTGCGGGCAAATTGATTCCGAGTTGCGTGCGCACGGCGGCGATGGCTTCCACGCCGGTGCGTTGTTCGCGCAGGCGATAGTCGCTGATAATCATGTCGGGCGGATAAGATTTTGCCAGTGCGAGCGCCTCTCCGATGGAATCCGCACCCACACATTCGCAGCCCCAATTGCGCAGCAGATAGCACATCCCGGCGCGCACGATTTCGTCGTCGTCGATGACCAGCACGCGCACGCCGGACAACTGTGAACTGCTCGGTGCGGCGATGCTTGGCGCTGGCGGCAAGGTGCTGCTGACGATAGGCAAGGATAAGCGGAACACGCTGCCGCGCTGCGGCTTTGAAGCCAACGACAAACTGTGTCCCAGCGCGCGCGCCAGACCGTCGGCGATAGCCAACCCCAAGCCCAGCCCTTTCTGCCGGTCGCGTTCCGGGTTGCCCAGCTGGTGAAACTCGCGGAACACTTCCTGTTGCTGTGCCGGGGCGATGCCCACGCCTGTGTCCCACACTTCGAGCACCGCCTGATTGCCGCGCTGGCGACAGGCCACCAGCACGCCGCCGCGCTGGGTGTAGCGGATCGCGTTGGAAACCAGATTGCGCAGAATCAATTCCAGCAGTATCGGGTCCGACTGCACCGCCAGATTGGTTTCGCGCGAACGATAGACGATGTCTTTCGCGTCCACCTGCGGCGCGAGTTCGTTCTCGATTTTGTTGAGCAAAGGTTGCAGGCGGAAGGTTTGCGGCTGCGGGGCTATCACGCCCGCTTCGATGCGCGAAAAATCCAGCAGCGTGTTGAGCATTTCGCCGGATGCCGCCGAGGCGGAGCGCGCGCTGCCGACCAGCTCGTGCTGGTGCGCGTTCAGTTCGGTGCGCGACAGCACTTCCAGAAACAAGCCCTGGGCGTGAATCGGCTGGCGCAGGTCGTGGCTGGCGGCGGCGAGGAATTTGGATTTGGCGGTGTTGGCCTGTTCGGCTTCGCGCTGTGCGGCCTCGGCGATTTCGGTTTTTACGCGCAACTGTTCCATCAACGCGCTATTTTCAAAACGCAGTTTGATGGCCGTGCGTGCCGCGCGCGAACTGGTAAGCGCCTGACCCAGCAGCGCGGCGAGGTACAAAATCGCGGTTACTCCCACTGCGTGGAAAGTCGGATCATCCATTAGCCACAATTTCGACATTGCGACGGTCAGCTCGGTGACGACCGAAGCGATGAATAACGGCAGTACCGGTGACAGCGTTGGCAAGTTGCCGCCCGCAACACCGGTAATGACAGAGAAGGCCAGAATGCTGCCGACCAGCGTAGCCGTATCCAGCGTGACCCACAGCAACGCCCCCCACAGCAGGCCGTCGATCATGCATAAAACAAACGCCACCCGCACCAGATGACGCGCCCGGGCTAGCGGAATATCGGCGGCAAGGTGGCGGCGCGCAAAGCGGAAGCCGTTCAGGTTCGACAGCAAAACGGCTGCGGCCCATAAGCTCAGGGGCAGCGCGTTGCTTGCGTTGGACAATACCCAGAGTATCAGGAGCAGCAGCAGGAAAACCGGGATGAGCGTGCTGCCTACATGGCTCAACGACAAGCGCAACTGTTCCACCAGAATTCGGTCGTCATCCAGACGCAGCCAGTTGTTGATGCGCATCAACCGATCAACCCCCGGCGGCGCGCCGCGAATGCCGCTTCCGAGCGGCTGGTGACTTTCAAGTGGTTCAATATCGCCTGCACATGAGAGCGCACGGTGTTTTCCGAAAGCGCCAACTGGCGCGCGATCAGCTTGTTCGACATACCCTGGCTCAGCAACTCCAGCACCTCGCATTGGCGCGGAGTCAGGTGCATATCCGCATCGCCGTTATTGCCCGTCCTCGCAGTTGCGGCAAAGAGTTCGCCGTTCAAAATACGCTTGAGCAAGGCGACGATATTGTCTGCCGAATCCGCCTTGGAAATGAAACCCGCCGCGCCGCGCGCGAGGGCATCGCGCACGGTTTCCGGCTCATCCGAAGAAGACAGGATCAACACGGGAGCCTGCGGCCATTTGCGCTTGAGCAGCGCCATCCCCTCCAGCCCGTTCAGGCCGGGCAGCTTGATGTCCAGCAAGATCGCATCTGGATTTTCCGCAGTGACCCGCATCGCCTCATTCAGTGAACCGGCCTCGATCACCTGCGCCCCCGGCAGGCTCGCATTCAGCACCATGCGCAGCCCGGAGCGGAACAGGGAATGGTCATCAATTATCAGCAGGCGCGGGGAATTTGTCATGGCGCGAAGTTAACCTGCGGCGATGGTTTTTTGCAAGCGTTTACGCCTGACTCGTCCGAATGGACGATATGAAATATTCGTCGTCCCGCATACATTGCGAACGGCTCGGTCGTGTTGCACATACCCATAATTCTCAGTGACTACGAGGTAATAAAATGAAATTCAACCGCACAAAAATCATTCACGGCGCATTGTCGTTGCTTGTTTTATTGCTGGTCGCCTGCGGTGGCGGCACTACCAGTAGCAGCGGCGGAGCGACACTGAGCAGCAACGCGGCATTGTCCGGTCTGTCGCTTTCTGCGGGTGCGTTAACGCCCGCGTTCAATTCTGCCACATTGGCTTATTCAGACGGGGTCTCCATTGCCGATGCTTCCATCAGCGTAACCCCGACCGTGGCCGATGCCAATGCCACGGTTAAAGTGAATAACGTTGCCGTGGCTTCCGGTTCAGCATCGTCACCCATTGCGCTGGCGGTGGGATCGAATTCGATCAGTGTGGTGGTGACAGCACAGGATGGTACGACGAGCAAAATTTACTCGATCAATGTCACCCGACCCGGAGTCGCGCTGACTCCCGCCATTAGCAATATCTCCGCATTCAGTTCCGCAACCTTGACTGTTACGCTGGCTGCTTCATCGGTCTCGGGTACGGTGGTGACGCTCTCCAGTTCCAATCCGGCAAAAGTGACTGTGCCGACAGGTGTGACGGTAAACACAGGATTGGCGCAGGCTACTTTCAGCGCGACCAGTGTGGCTTCGGGGGCGGCGAACGAAACGATTACCGCTACATTAGGATCGGATTCACCAACCGCCACCGTAGTCGTAAGCGGGCAATGTACTGTGGCCAGTGACTGCCCGGGAACCGATAGCATGTGTCAGACGCGCACCTGTGTGGCGAATGTCTGCGGCTTTAGTAATGCGCCTTCAAGTTTTCAATGCGGTGCGGCAATGTGTGCGGGCGGTTCCTACACGGCACAGGCTTTTTGCGACGGTGCGGGCACCTGCCAATCGGTTTCCCCTGTGTCTTGTGATGACGGCAATGCATGCACTACCGACTCTTGCTCGTTGCTTAGCGGATGTTCGCATTCTGCGGTAGCGGATGGGGCAGCTTGCGATAATTCCGCCTGTATGAGCGGAGCGGTGTGTCTTTCGGGGGCTTGCACCGGAGGATCGCCGGTAGCTGATGGTACTGCCTGCACCGACAGTAATTCCTGCACCACGCTGGATGTGTGCATTTCCGGTGGCTGCGCAGGCACGCCGGTTTCGTGCGGTTCGGGGCTGGTGTGTCAGCCATCTAGCGGCCAGTGTCTGTAGCGCACAGCATAAGAGTGTGGATTTGTTCAGCGTTTCACTCTGAAAATTGTAAACAGGAGCAGGCCTTGAAATTATTTTGTTTGACATTGGCAGCGCTGCTTGTGCTGAGTTCAACAGCAAGTGCAAGCGACAGCGGCATGACGCGGGAGCAGGGCGATGCCATTCTCAAGGAGCTGCGCGAGATCAGGCAGCTGCTGGCGAGGCAGCAGGCAACCCCGGCAAAGCCGGAAAATCTGACGCTCAAGGCCGATGCGACATTTGTGCTGGGCAGCAGCGATGCACCGTTGACGCTGGTGGCCTATACCGATTACCAATGCCCGTTTTGCGGGCGCTTCGAGGCAACCACTTTCCCCGAGATTAAAAAGAAATTCATCGACACCGGCAAGCTGCGTTTCATCCTGCGCGATCTTCCGCTGGAGTTCCATCCCTTTGCGCTGAAAGCCGCGCAGTCCGTGCATTGCGCCGGGGATCAGGGCAAGTATTGGGAGATGAAAGAACTGGTGTTCAAAAACCAGAACAAGATCGATGTCGATGCACTTGCCGGTTATGCCAAGCAGCTTTCACTCGACAGCGATACCTTCAAGCACTGCATGGACGACGGCAAGCATCTGCAAGAAATCAACGACGAAGCAAAATACGCCCATTCGCTCGGTATCACCGGAACGCCGACATTTGTTCTTGGCAAAGTTGTGGGCGATTCGGTGCAAGGAAAAATGATCGTCGGTGCGCAGCCGCTGGCGGTTTTCGAAGCGGGCATTAAAGAGATGCTGGAGAAGCAAAACTAAGAAGTACTGATTTATTGATCCGGCCAGATGATGTTTGAACTCAGAAGATCATTACACCCAAACCCCTCCCAGCCTCCCCTTATCAGGGGAGGAGCGGCCTCGCCCGCTCATGCGGGCGTTTTACCGGACTCGTCCGAATGGACGATATGAAAGATTCGATACCTCGCCTACATTACAAACAGTTTTGAATACTCGGGTCTAGTCGCGCAATCTGTCTAACTACATCACTCAAGAGGCAATCGAGATGAATTTGAATCAAACTAAATTTTTCTTTAACACGTTGTTTCTGGTTTCGATATTGCTGTCATTAAGCGGCTGCGGCGGCGGTAGTGGAGGAAGCAACGCGGTTGCCGACACAACGCCGCCAACCGTCTCATCCACAACCCCTGCAAACAGCGCAACAGGAGTCGCAGTCAGTTCCGCCATCACCGCTACATTTTCTGAGGCGATGACAGTATCGACTCTTAACGCGGCCACCTTTACCTTGAGCGGCGGAGCAAGCGGAACGGTTACCTATAGCGGCACTACAGCCACGTTCACCCCAAGCAGCAATCTTGCCTACTCGACCACCTACACCGCCACGATAACCACGGGCGCAAAGGATAGTGCGGGCAATGCACTGGCGGCAAATTACACATGGAGTTTTACCACGGGCGCAGCGCCGAATGTATCCGCATCCGAAGTGACCATCACCGCTGGCGCAACCAGCGGGGGCACTTGGTCCGGCACTAATCCCGATGTATTTACGCCGAACGCGCTTGGCGCAACGGTATCGGTGACAGAGATTCAAAATCTCCTCAATGCCGGAACAGCGGTAACGATCACCACCTCCACAGCACTCGGCAGCGGCGGCGACATTTTCGTCAACGATGCCTTGTCTTGGAGCAAGAGCGCGCTGACGCTGAACGCCCAGCGCGACATCAGGATCAATGCGGTGATGACCGCATCGGGGACATCATTGTTGCTGCTGGAATCGGCTATCTCGGTGTATTCCGGCGCAGTCAGGATGGGGATGAATGCGGGCGGTTTTAGCGGCAAAGTGGATTTTCCGGGGCGCAGCGGTACGGGCATGCTGGCCATCAACGGCCATGCTTACACCGTTATTAACAACTTGGGCAACGAGGGCAGCATCACTACCACCGACCTGCAAGGCATGAACGGCGACCTGACGCTCAACTACGCGTTGGCTGGCGACATCGATGCGTCCGCCACCTCCGGCTGGAATGCGGGTGCCGGGTTTCAACAAATTGGACATGGGGGCGCGAGCGCTGTTCAATTTACCGGATCTTTTGACGGACTGGGGCATACCATCAGCGGGCTGACTATCAACCGGCCAACTGAAAATATGGTGGCGCTGTTCGGCTATGTCGGCAACTTGAGTATCGGCAATGTCGGGCTGGTGAACGTTACGGTAAACGGCAATATGCTTGTTGGTGGCTTGGTCGGGTATAGAAGCGGTGGCGCTACCGTCAATGCCTTCAGCACCGGCAGCGTGAGCGGCGTTGATACGGTCGGCGGACTGATTGGAGAGAACGATGCCAGCGGACAAATCAGCAATAACTACAGCACATGCAATGTGAGCGGCACTGCCACGGTCGGCGGATTGATCGGCAGCAACTTCAGTTCCACGGTCAGCAATTCCCACAGCACGGGCAATGTGACCGGCGGCAATCAGATCGGCGGGTTGGCGGGGTATAGCAGCGGCACGATCACCAGATCGTACAGCACGGGCAACGTCACCAGCAATGGCTCCAGTAGCGACTACGGCTTCGGCGGGCTGGTGGGTGTAAACGATTTCACCATCAACAATTCCTACAGCACGGGCAACGTGACCGGTAGCGTGACCGGCTCAAGTTCGGTCGGCGGGCTGGTGGGAGCCAACGGTGGACCCGGCATCAGCAATTCGTACAGCACGGGCAGCGTGTCCGGCACCACTTCGGTCGGCGGGCTGGTAGGGCAGATGTCCGGCGGAACCAGCGCCAATTCCTACTGGGATACGCAAACCTCGGTGCAGGCGACGAGCGCCACAGGTACCGGACTTTTAACCAGCCAGATGAAAGCCCAGGCCAATTTCACGGGCTGGGATTTTGTAAACACATGGAGCATCGTCGAAGGTATTTCTTATCCGACACTGCGAAATTTCTGAGTCATTCCGTTGCTTGCTTCGTTAACAATCGAGAGGTGCTAAATGTTTGCTAACTACACAAAAGTCATGCGCAGCCTGGTGTACATCGTGGTCTTGTTGTTGTCCGCGTGTGGCGGCGGAAGTGGTGGCAGTAACAGTAGCGGAAATGGCGGTGGCGGCGGAAGCACTGTATCCGCGCCGACCTTCAACGGTGTGGCGGTCGCCATCCCTTCTGCGGTCGGCGGCGATGTAACACTTGCTTGGGATGCGGCAACCGATGATGTGACTGCGAGCAGCGCCATGGTTTACGACATCAGCGTCGCGACCACAGCGGGTGCCCCCTTTGTCGCAAGCTATACCACCGCAGCCGGGGCGACCAGTTATACGGTCACCGGACTGACGGCGCATGTCGATTACTATTTTGTGGTGCGGGCGCGGGATGAGGCGGGGAACCGCGACAGCAATAGCGTCGAGGCAGTGACGCATGAATTGATGGGGGTGATGAATCTGCGCGGCGCTCCGTTGCCGGTGGTGTCCGCTGTATCGGGTGATGTTGCATTCACTTATACCGACATTAACTGCAACACCTATACACTGGATTTCGGCGATGGCAGTTCGGATGTTCAGAATTGCCCGGCTGATGGCGGCGATGTGACGGTCAACCATCTGTATGCGGCGGCGGGTACTTATACGGTCACGGTGACCGAGACCCCGACAGGGACGACCGAATACATCAAGCTGACGATCACGCCTGCGGCAGGAGTGGGTGTCGCATTTTACCAAGTGACCCTCGGCAACAGCGCAACCAGAGGGGGCTCTTGGTCTGGTGCTAATCCCGATGTGTTTACGCCGAATGAACTTGGCGCAAGGGTGTCGGTAACGGACATTGAAAGTCGACTTAATGCGGGAAAGTCGGTAACGATTGCTACCTCTATGGCAGTCGGCGGTAACGGCGATATCGCCGTCAATGAGGCTCTTTCCTGGAGCGCCAACGCGCTGACACTGAACGCCGAGCGCGATATCAGGATCAATGCGGTGATGACTTCCTCCAATGAGTCTACGTTGCTACTGAACTCGGCTATCTCGGTATATTCCGGCACAGTCAGGGTGGGGATGAATGCGGGCGGTTTTAGCGGGCGGGTGGATTTTCCGGGGAACGCCACCTGCACCACCTGCCTTACCATCAACGGCAATCCCTATACTGTCATCAATGATCTGGGCAGCGAGGGCAGCATCACCACCACCGACCTGCAAGGCATGAACGGCAATCTTGCGGGCAACTATGCGCTAGGGAGCGACATTGATGCATCCGCCACATCCGGCTGGAACGCGGGTGCCGGATTCCAGCCAGTCGGGCATGGGGGCGCAAGCGCTGTGTTTTTCTCCGGCAACTTTAATGGACTGGGGCATACCATCAGCGGACTCACCATCAACAGACCTACCGAAAATAATGTCGCGCTGTTTGGTTATGTAAGCAGCTTGAGTATCGGCAATGTCGGGTTGGTGAACGTTACGGTAAACGGCAATATGCTTGTCGGCAGCTTGGTGGGATATAGGCACGGCGGCGCTACCGTCAACTCATTCAGTTCCGGCAGCGTGAGCGGCGTTAGCACGGTCGGCGGACTGATTGGCGAGAACGATGCCAGCGGACAAATCAGCAATAACTACAGCACTTGTAGCGTGAGCGGTACTGCCACGGCTGGCGGGTTGATCGGCAGCAACTTCAGCTCAACAGTTAACGACTCCCACAGCACGGGCAATGTGACTGGCGGTTACCGGGTCGGCGGGTTGGCGGGGTATAGCAGCGGCACGATCGCCAGATCGTACAGCACGGGCAACGTCACCAGCGATGGCTCCAGTAGCGACTACGGCTTCGGCGGGCTGGTGGGGGTAAACGATTTCAGTATCAACAATTCCTACAGTACGGGCAACGTGACCGGTAGCGTGACCGGCTCCTCTTCGGTCGGCGGGCTGGTGGGGGGCAACGGTGGCCCCGGCATTAGCAATTCTTACAGCACGGGCAGTGTGACCGGCACTATTTCGGTCGGCGGCCTGGTAGGGCAGATGTACGGCGGAATCAGCATCAATTCCTACTGGGACACGCAAACCTCGGGGCAGCTAACGAGCGGCACAGGTACCGGGCTTACAACCAGCCAGATGAAAGCGCAGGCCAGTTTTACGGGCTGGGATTTTGCAAGCATGTGGGGCATTGTCGAAGGGGTTTCTTATCCGACGCTGAAAACTTTCTGAGTGAGCTTTGCGTCAGATGGCGCATTTGTGAAAGCGCAGAAGCTGGATGAAATATGAATCGGGCGCTGGACTTGGCGCTCACGGGGGCTGTTCGGCGCTGACAGTCTGAATGGACTATATGAAAGAGTTGTCGCGCCAACTACATTGCAGAGAGTGTGAAACAATTCAGACATTCCTCGCGGTATGATGAAAAACGGCACCAACTTAAGGAGATATGCCATGAAAAAATTGATTGCGTTGTTTATATTGTTCGGCGTAGTGCTGGCGACCCCAAGCTACGCGGCAGGAACTGCCGCCGCGCCTTCACTGTGGGAAAGTCTGCGCAAAAAGATAGAGGCGATGACTCCGAAAAAGAAATTGGTCACGACCACCGCAGCAGGGGGAGTGCGCGGTGCTTTGGCGGATGCGGACGATCTCTATTGGAAGGGAGAGTCGGAAGCGGTTGATGAGGACGAGTTGTCCGCATTCAAGAAAGCCATCGCATTGATTGATACGGGCGACAAACTCGCCGCTCAAGCCGCTTTCGCCGATTTCATCAAGCAGAGCCCGGACAGCCCGTTGCGCGGCGATGCCGAAACCGCACTGGCACAGCTTAAAACCGGCAAATAGCCGACCTTCAGCGAAAACTCGATGGAGATGCCCGTATTCATTGGCTTGCGGGCAAGGAGTGTTTCAACCTTCTTAACTTTGTTCTTTATCGGGCAGTTTGATGTCCGGCTTCGCTATGAATCAGTCTGAATGGACTATATGCAAGATTCGTTGCCACACTTACATTGTGGGCAATTTGAAACAGCCCAGCCGTTCTATGCATCCCGATGAAGAGCAACCTTAAAGAGGTATTCGACATGAACTTCCATTGCCCGAGATTTTTTTATCGCACACTGTTTCTGGTTTCCATTTTGCTGTCTATCGGCGGCTGCGGTGGAGGAGGCGGGGGAACCGGCGGTGGAGGAACATCAATCGCGCCGACCTTCAATGGTGTGGCGGTCGCAATACCTTCTGCGGCAGGGGGCGAGGTCACGCTGAGTTGGGATGCAGCAACCGATGATGTAACCGCCAGCAGCGCCATCGTGTATGACATCAGCGTGGCGACAACAGCAGGCGCGCCTTTCGCCGCAACCTATTCCACCGCTGCCGGGGCGACCAGTTATACGGTCACCGGTCTGGCGGATGATACGGACTACTTCTTTGTGGTGCGGGCACGCGATGAGGCGGGGAACAGGGACACAAATACCGTCGAAGCGCTGACGCATGAACTGATCGGCACGATGAACCTGCGCGGCACACCGATGGCCGGAATTCCGGGGGCGATCGCTTTTACTTATAGAGATGCCAACTGCAATACCTTCACGCTGTATTTTGGCGATGAAAGTTTTGATGAACAAAACTGCCCCGGCGATGGCGGCGATGTGACGGTAAACCACCAGTTTACGCAGGCGGGGACTTATCATGTATCGCTAAGCAATTTGCAGGGAGAAACGAGCGATGACATCACGTTTACGATCACTCCGGCGGCGGCGATAGGTGTTGTATTAAACGACGTGATTATTGGTGCAGGAGCAACCAGCGGGGGCGCATGGTACGACCCAAATTCTACGTATGCGTATTTCCTCCCGACGGTTCTGGGAGCAACGGTGTCGGTAGCGGACATCGAAAGCCGGCTCGCTGCCGGAAAATCGGTCGCCATCAGCACGGTGAATTTATCCAGCGACCTCATCGTCAACGATGCCGTTTCTTGGAGCGCCAATTCGCTGACGCTGAATTCTATGCGCGACATCAAAATCAACGCCGTGATGAGCGCGTCCGGCACAGCCTCATTGAATTTCATTCACGGGCTTAGTGCGGGAAACATCAAGATGGGATTCAATGCCGACGGCACTTTCAAAGGGCGGGTAGATTTTCCGGGGCGCAGCGGCACGGGCTTGCTGACTATCAACGGCAATCCATACACCGTCATTAATAGTCTGGGTCTCGAAGGCAGCCTCACCACCACCGACCTGCAAGGTATGAACGGCAATCTGGCGGGCAACTATGCCCTCGGCAGCGACATCGATGCGTCCGCCACCTCCGGCTGGAATGCGCTAGCCGGATTCCAGCCAGTGGGGTATGGAGGTACGACTCCCGCCTATTTCACCGGCAACTTTGACGGACTGGGGCATACCGTTAGCGGACTCGCCATCAACCGGTCCGCCGACATGTATGTCGGGCTGTTCGGCTTGGCCAGCAGCTTGAACATCGCCAATGTCGGGGTGGTGAACGCGGCGGTCAGCGGCAATACTTATGTGGGGGGCTTGGTGGGTTACATGAGCGGCGGTGCTACCCATCATTCCTACAGCAGCGGCAGCGTGAGCGGCGCTTCCCGTGTCGGAGGACTGATTGGTGAGAACGATGCCGGCGGCGTTATCAGCAATTCGCACAGCGCATGCAGCGTGAGCGGTACTGTCCTTGTCGGCGGATTGACAGGAATCAATTTCAACTCCACGGTTAGCGATTCCTACAGCACGGGCACTGCAAGCGGCGGCGACATGGTCGGCGGGTTGACGGGAAATAACGGCGGCACGAGCAGTACGATCAGCAGATCGTACAGTTCCGGCAATGTGACCGGCACCGGCAGTTACATCGGCGGTCTGGTGGGTCGAAACGATCTCACCATCGGTGATTCTTACAGTACAGGCAGCGTGACCGGCATTTCCTATGTCGGCGGGCTGGTGGGTTACAACGGTGCGGGTTTTATCGGCAATACCTACAGCACGGGCAGTGTGTCCGGCACGGCTTCGGTCGGCGGGCTGGTGGGATTTTGGGGCGGCGGTATCAGCTCCAATTCTTATTGGAACACGGAAACCTCGGGACAGGCAGCCAGCGCCGCAGGTGCCGGGCTTACCACCAGCCAGATGAAAGCCCAGGCCAATTTCACGAGCTGGGATTTTGTGAGCACGTGGAGCATCGTCGAAGGCGTTTCCTATCCGACGCTGCAAATCTTCTGAGTGTATTATTGCCGTGAGCGTCGGGAAGTTGTCGCGCGTTATTCACATCAGCGGAGTGCTTGATTTTTGTTTTGTAAAAACGTGATGAATCGGTTTGGCGCACTGTTGGCTGCGGGTGTCGTGATGTGTGGCGCGGTGGCTTTTGCGGAACCGATGGCGCAGCAACAAGGCAATGCACTCCTCGACGAACTGCACGCGGCATCGGCGAAATCGGAAACGCTGACGGTCAAAGCGGACGCGAAATATGCGCTGGGCAGCAGCGATGCGCCGCTGACGCTGGTGGCCTATACCGATTACCAGTGCCCGTTCTGCGGGCGCTTCGAGGCCGAAACTTTTCCCGAGATCAAGAAATATATCGCCAGCGGCAAGCTGCGTTTCATCCTGCGCGATCTTCCCATGTCTTCCCACCTGCTGGCGCGCAAAGCCGCACAGGCGGTGCGCTGCGCCGGAGAGCAGGGCAAGTATTGGGAGATGAGCGAGACGGTGTTCAAGAACCAGAAAATGCTGGATGTCGGTTCGCTGGCAGGTTACGCGCGACAACTGTCGCTGGACGGCGCAACGTTCGAGCGGTGCATGGCCGATGACAAACACCTGAAGGCAATCGCCGACGAAGTGGCTGAAGCGCATGCGCTGGGCATCCACAAAACGCCAACTTTCGTGCTCGGCAAAGTCGTGGGCGATTCGGTACAAGGTAAACTGATCGTCGGCGCGCAGCCGCTGGCGGCTTTTGAGGCGAGCATTAAAGAGATGCTGGAAAAATAACCAAAAATGAGTATCTCAAAACCAATGTGTTGTAGGTCGGGCTTCAGCCCGACATGGCGGGTTGAAACCCGACCTACGTTGCAATGACTTAACGGTTCAGATTTTTTCGGAGCAATGCATGGCAGTCATCGCAAACATCGTGGTCGCACTCGTCGCAGTGCTGCACATTTATATTCTTGTGCTGGAAATGTTTTGGTGGGACAAGCCTGCCGGGTTGCGCGCCTTCCGCATGACGCGCGAAGCGGCACTTGCTACCAAAGTGCTAGCGGCGAATCAGGGCTTGTATAACGGCTTTCTGGCGGCGGGTTTGTTGTGGGGGCTGCTGCTCGGCGCGCAAGGAACCAGCATCAAGATTTTCTTCCTGAGCTGCGTGCTGGTTGCCGGAGTGTACGGCGCGGCAACTGCGAGCCGCAAAATTCTGTTCGTTCAAGCGTTACCGGCGGCGCTGGGTTTGCTGCTACTGGTGCTGGCCTGATTTCAAAACACCAACTGCCTGAAGCAGCCCGTCAATAGGCGATCCCCATCATGCGCTTGATGGAGATCGCCGTGTTTTCTGGCTTGCGGGCAAGGTGGGTTGGATTGTTTGTAGTAGCTCAGACTTGATCTAACAGGCAGTGTCCGATGGTCGGCCAGAGCTGCAGGTGGTGAACGATGTCGATTAAGTCAGCTTCCGACCCACAGCAGACGTTAAACTTTTAAATTGGGAGCTATCTCTCAATGTCTCAGTTAAGAATAGTTGCGTTGGTCACTTTAATGGGATGAGGGCGGGTTAGTATGTCCGCTAGGCGACAAAACAAATGGTGAAAGTTGTTAAACTCTTCGGCATCCAACCCCACTACGTATTCTGCGAAACCGTTCTTATCTCCCTGAATTTCAAAAACCCCTGTACCTGAGATTATGTCTGCGCCTTTTTTGTTCTGGGCTACTAATATTGCATCCGAAAAATAGTGTTCAATTTGGAGAAAGCAATGGTTGCCATTTTGTTGATTGACAAATTTTTCTCTAAACTCGGGAGCTGGCAAAAGAAGGGCGCTGACAATCCCATATTTTTTATGATCTTTAGATTCGCTGACAAACAAAGGCGCCTTTAGCCCACCAAATTGTCCGTTCCCCTCACTGTCATTGTCAAACAACCCAATGATCGGATATGTAGTCAAGGCTGCCGTATATTGAAGTATGCTTTGTACGTGTTTGGCCGAACCGTCAGTAATACCCCTGACTTCACCGGAATATTTGATTGCAAAAAAACATGGTGCCGCTCCATAGAGCTTATTCCAAGCACATTCCAAAATCATCCGGTCAGTTTTTCCTTCGGTGATCAGGCAGGGCTGTGCGAGTCCGTCCAACATTTGTTTAGTCGCGTGCTTGTGATGTTGCGTATTCTTGTACTCGTCATAAGCCCTATGGAATTCGCTAAATTCTTCAGCCTGAATTTTTTCCCCTGTAGGCAAGCTATATATTTCATAACCATTCGCTCCAAATTGCTCGTCCATTCCCAGCAAAAAGAGTGGTGAATGCGTCGTTACAATAAATTGCACCTTGGGGAAAGCTTTAATCAAGCTTGGAAGTACCTTACGTTGCAGGTCTATGTGCAAATGAATATC
Organism: Sideroxydans sp.; assembly: GCA_028710605.1. Lineage (GTDB taxonomy): Bacteria > Pseudomonadota > Gammaproteobacteria > Burkholderiales > Gallionellaceae > Sideroxyarcus. The sequence goes on along the minus strand of JAQTTU010000004.1, from coordinate 34,318 downwards.
AATTTCATCTACCAGAACTATCCCTTTTATATCCTCAAGTGAATTGATTTGAGTTCCGCCCAAATCAAAATCCCGAATGATCGAGGCGAAGAGAGATAAAGCCAAGCTTTCTCCTGATGAAAGACTAAAGAGGTTTTGTACTATAGTTCGCCTAGTACCATCTAAAAGTACTTCACTAAGACTGACATTTCGTCCAGTCTTTGGTGCGATATTAAGATTGAGTTTGCCTTGGTATCTTCCTTCGAAGATCATTTCCAGTACCTTGTCTATCTCCCTTCTTAGAGTTCGGTTTGATCCGTCAACCTCCATGAAACCGTCTCGCAAAGGACCAGCATTGTCCAGAGTAAACTTCAAAGGAGTTGTCTCAAATACGTATGAATCGATAATAACGTCGTATAGCCACGAAATTAAGTTGGGGAATACATTTGAGCTAATAATTTGTCGTGTTGTGATTCCTTCAATGCGTTTGTCCTTTGAAATTGTCGGTGTATATGAAAGGCTACCTGAATTGAGCCATGCGGGCTCTTCGAATCGGTTTGGGGGAAAGTACAAAGCGCAATATTTACTATAGATTGCCTGTAATTTCTTGCTCTTCTCTTTAGCGGCTTCACCAATAGGAATGAAAGCATTAATTTCTTCTTCACCAATGTTGTTCCAACTAGGTATGTTTGGAGCAACCCCATTCGATACCAAGTCCTTTTTTGGAGCCGATAACTGCCATTCCTCAAGTCCTATGTCCTCTGAGCAAGTTACAGAGCCATAGTAATACTTTGCGGCAGGGCCAATGTAGGCGGGGCTCCGCAACTTAAAGACTTTGCCTTTTTCTACTTCAGTGTTTTCGAAAAGCTGCTGCTGAAGATGCAGTAGGAAATTGGTGATAAATGAAAGTGTTATTGATTTTCCACTGCCGTTGGCTCCGACGAATACCAATGGTTTTGGGAGGTCGTTCTCAAATGATGGCTCAATGTTTAATTTTGAAATTGGCCCAACATTTTCCAGAGTTAGTTTCTTTAGATACATGTGACATCCCTACAGAACTTGGTAATTAAAAGTTACCCCGATCCAAGTAACACGGGGGCTACGTATATATGGGCGGCAATCTACCAGCAAAAACCGCATTCAGCCAAATAATGCCACTTTAATATCAGTCAGGAACGACCGCATTATTGCTGCCTGTATTGCACCTCGAACGACGGCTTCTGGCACAAAACTGACCTATGCAGGATATTGCTGTCTTGCGTGCAATACGTTGATGATTTCGATGGAGGAGACGGTTACTCGGTAGATCACCAAATAATTTGGGTGGACTACCAGCTCGCGTGTACCGGGGACTCGACCAAGTCTGTAGAGGTATGGGTGGAAAGGTAATTGGGAAGCTGCGTACTCGATTGACTCTTGCAAATCTAATGCAGCAAGCAAGTTGCGTTCTTCGATATAACCGAGAATTTGGTCTAAATCCTGACTTGCTGTTTCAAGCCAGACGACGTGCTGCATTCTCTTTCATCTTTGCTTCAATTCTGGCACGTGCTTTTGACATGACTTCATCGTGGGGGATACGGACTGAATTCGGTTCGTCTGCTAATTGCAACGACTTTTCCACCTTTGCACGAAACCAAATATCGTAAGCGTCGGCTTCGTCAGTCGTGGCGAATTGAGATTCTATCGGTGATAGGGCGGTATTCATGGGCGCATTCTAGGTGAGAGAAATTCAAAGTGCAATTGGAATACATATTCCACTTTTTGCCAATCCAATACCGGAGTGTCGGCTATGAAGAAATTTCTTATACGGTCACTCATGGCACGAAGCTGACTTAATCGATGTCGTTCACCACCGGCAGCAATGGCCGAACATCGGTCAATCTCTGTCAGATGAAATCTGGACTAGTACAGATTATTTTTCACCGGACAACATCTTGCGCACCGACCCATCCAGCGAACCCATGAACGTCTCGACCGCATCGGTATATGCACCGGGCAAACCGAGTGTGCGGTTGATGTCCTTGTGCGACAGCGCCTGTTCCGACACTTCGGTGCGAATGCTCAAGCTGGCGGCCTTGGCGGCGAATGCATGCGCCTGATCGCAAGGCTTGTCGCGGCGGATGGAGGAACATACCAGCAGTATCGGCTTCGCGCCGGTGGTCAGCACATCGAGCGGCGATGCGGCTTTCCAGTAAGCGGTATCCTTGCCGAACGCCTTGTCGTAGAAACGGTAATGATTTTTTTGCATGATGCCCGCGACATCCATCACCGCGCTATCCAGCGACACTGCGCCTAGCCAGACGTGTGCGCCCGGCGCAGGCGATGCGGCGAGCAGAGCAACCAGATGCGCACCGGCAGAATGTCCCATCAGAATAAATTTATCAGGATCGCCGCCCCATGTTGGCGCTTGAGCTTGGGCGCTTGCCAGCGCCTGCGCCACATCTCCGGCTTGCGTCAAAGGATCGGCCTCGGGCAGCATGCGGTAGTTGACCGATACCATGATGAAGCCGCGCGTCACCCAGCGGATGACTTTGTTCTCTACCACCGAGCTTGCTGCTTTATCGCCAACACGCCACGCGCCACCATGCACCATGAAGATCACCGGCGCATTTGCCGCGCTCGCGGGCAGATAGACATCCATGCGCTGTGCGCTGTTGTTGCCGTAGCTGACATCCTTCAGCACCCGCACGCCTTGCGGCAAAGCAAAGCTGCCCGAGGCTTTATCGTCGCTCGATAACTCCGACTCTTGCTGCTTGGTGTTGCGTTTGTTCAACAAATCGCGCAGCGACCCGGCAGATGCGTTGCCGAACAGGGTTAACAACAAGGCCAGACCGATGATGCGCAGGTTGAGGTATCTCATGCTTGTGCTCCGTTCGTTTGAAAATTTCATATACAAACATTGTGGAAACGCCCGTCAATAGGCGATCTGCATCATGCGCTCGATGAAGAGTGGCGTATCTATTGCCTTGCGGGCAAGGTGGCTTAAACCCAGATAGTCTATTAGAACCGTCATTCCCGCGAAAGCGGGAATCCAGCAAAGAAAACATTCCGCAAAGCGGACAAGAGCTTGGCTTTGCCCCGCTTCGCGGGAAGTATTCAATCAACTGGATTCCCGCTTTCGCGGGAATGACGATGTTTTAGGCTAATGGATGATCTGGCTTAAAACCCTTGCCCGAATTGCAGATAGATTCTGTCCCCGCCATTCAAATCCAGGCCGCGCGCGATTCCGACTCGCAGCGGCAGCATGAGCATGTAAACCAGTTTGACTTCCGCGCGCAGCTCGACCCCGATGCCGCGATACAAAGGCGAAGGCGATGCGCCGGGATTCCACACGCTGCCCGCATCCATAAACGCGGACGCTGAGAGGCGGTTAATGCCGATTGGGGGTGACATTAAGTGGCGGTCAATGTCGGCGAGCGGGCTGGAAAATTCGACGCTCATAGTGCGCGTGTTCTGGCCTTGCAGTTGCCATTCGCTGCCCGCGTAACCGCGCAGCGGCAGGTCGCGCTGGTTGATGAACGGGGCTTGCGTCAGGCTGTGCTGGAATGCGCCGCCGAGCTGGAACGGTGCGGTGCTGCCGGAGGCGCGCGCTTCTGTCCAGCGTGCGCCCAGCACGTTGTCGCCCAGCGGCCACAATTGTTGCGCGTCGAGGCGCACGAGGTGGCCGTCGTAATCGCTTTTGAACGGGCTGTAGCTTTCGAACAGCAGCGTGGCGAGTGCGCCACGGTTGTAGTCGGTGGCGTACCAGTTGGTGGCGCGCGTGTCGTATTTGAGAAAGGTCGCCGCGACGCGCTCCAGTTGCGGATGCGTGGTGAATCCGGCGAGATACACGCGGTCGGTGCTGCGCTGCGCCGCGCCGATTCCAGCGTAGATGCGCCGCTCGGTTTGCAACCACGGCAGCATGGATGTCCATTGCGCGTCGGTGGTGCGGTCGTAGATGGTGGCGGTCTCGTTGCCGCTTGTGCCCAGCCATTGCCGCGTCCGCAGATTGCGCGTGATGCTGAACAAGTGTAGGTCGAGATAGTTGTAGCTGAAGTTGCCCAGCATTTCGCCCTGCGTGCTTTCCCACATCGCATTGATGGCGTAGTTGTGCCAACCCATCGCATCGCTACCGAAAGTGGAAATGCCATACGCCTTTAAGCCGCGATCGACGAACGATGCGGGCAACCAGCTGCGCGGATAGAGGGAACGCAAGGCGAGATAGTTTTCTGCTTCACCCAGCGACGAGGCTTGTGCGGCGGGGGCTTGCAGCGGTGCGTTGCCGGTTGTCAGCGGAAGTTTGGCTTGTGCGGCGATGTCGCTCATGCGCCGCAACTCGGTGCCGCCTGCGGCCATCACGCCGAGCACCACCGAACCGTCGTTGCCCACGCCGCTGTGCAAGGTGACACCGGTGTAGCTGTGGCTGAGGCGTGTGAGTTCAGCCGAGCCGATGGCGTAGCGCCACAAATTATTCACGCCGTCGCGCGTGGCGATGAATTCCAGACTCTGCCCGTCGCGCGCATAACGCAGTCCGTGCAGCGGCGCGTCGTAATCGAACAGCACGCGCTGAGTTTTCGCGGCCAGATCGAATTCCAGCACCTGCCACGCGCCTTTTTGTTTGAGCACCAGCGCCACGCGCGCGCCGTCGGGACTGGCCGCCAGGTCAATGGCTTCGATGCCGTCCGTCGCGGCATACAGCGTGCGCACTTTCTGCACGCCGTCGCCCTGCAATTGCAGAACATCCAGACTGGCGAGGCCGCCCTCGAATTTGAGCGCGGCGATCTGTTCGCCCAGCCACACCGCCTGCCGGTAGCGCTGGCAACGGGTCAGGCGCTTGATGCCGTCGCGCTCGTTCCAAACATAGAGGTCGTAGAACAGATTGAAGGTGTCGCAAATCTCGGGTTGGGCGACCAGCAGCGTGCCGTCGGTGCGGCGGTCTATGCGCGCATTGGCTTGCAGCACGGCGAGTTGTTTGGTGTCGCCTTGCGGCGAAATGTGCAGCAGTTCGGTTTGCAGCACACCGTCGTTCACCACCACCAGCACGCCGTTATCAGCGGGGGCGAGCGAGCTGATGTTGTAATGCGCGGCGAGCAGCGGCGTGCCGTCCGCGCGTGGCGCGGCTTTGATGCTGGCGGCGCGCGCATCGACTTGCCGTCCCAGATCGGCAATGAAATCCTGCCACAACACATCCAGCGTTTTGCCGGTGAGCGGTACGGGGTTGGATTGCACGCGCGGCAGAATGTTGTCGCTGTAATTGCGGATGTATTGGTAAGCCGCATCGCTGCCGTACTGGCGCGTCAGGAAGTCGTAGAAATACACGCCGTACAGATATTGTTTGGAAGCGGGCAGGGCGCGACCGTCGGCGTTGATCTCGGCGAGCGATAAAAATCCGCGCTCGCGCTCGATGCGCATCAGCGCTTCAAAAGTTGGCCCGCGCAACCGGCCTTGGCCTTTGTCCGGTGTGCTTTCGTTGTAGGTGGCGATGCCTTCAATCGCCCAGCCCGGCTGGAACAGGTTGGGAAAGAAAATCGGGCTGCGCCCGACAATATGGCGCAACGATTCCGGGATGCCGGATGACTTGTCCAGATGCACCGTATGCGTCAGCTCGTGCGTGATGAGCATCTCCAGCCAGTTGCTGTTGTCCAGCAACTCGCCCTCGCCGGGCGGCACCAGATACAGCGCGGTTTTGTTGAAGGGCAGCGGCGTGGAATAGCCGTTGGAAATATCGAAGGCATCGAGCAACACTATTTCGGTTTTGCCCGCAGTTTCCCAATGCAGTTGCTTGCTCAAGCGCGCGTAAGCGCTTTCGGCGATCTGCGCCGCACGCTCGGCCTGCGCGCGCTGATGGGTGAGATAGTTGATGCGGAAGTGCGCAGTGTCCGCGCTGCGCCAATCCTGTCGCGGATCGGGGCCGAGCGCGTGAGCCGGAAGCGAGACGACAGCAAAGATCAGAAGCAGTTTGCGCAGCATACGAATCTCCAAAGAAAAAAGCGCACGAATCATCGTGCGCTTTTTTTAGCCCCTCTCCCGCAGGCGGGATAACCAGCGACTTGGCTGCGGTTTTATGCAGCCTAGTCGAATGGCTAGTAGTTCCATCAGAGGGGTTGGGGTGAGGGTTGTTGATCTAATGCAAAGTTACGAAATTCCCGCAGCCCTCATCCCCGACCCTTCTCCCGCCTGCGGGAGAAGGGAGCGAAACGATTAGTTCTTCGATTGCGTTTCCACTTGTTGCAACGGCTCGCTGTCCTCGATGCTGTAGATCTCGCGCTGACGTTGGCGGCGACGCGGTGCCTGCTCGCGGTTCGCCGGAGCGGCAACGACGATGCTGGCGGCCTTGTTCGGATCGGTTTCAATCATGACCAATCCGGCGCTGCTCAAATCGACGGGAACGGCGACAGGGGCGGGTGCTTGAACCGCCGGTGCTACCGGAGCAGCAGCGACTTCTTGCACCACCGCTGCTGCGGCAGCAACCGGCGCGACTTCCGCTTGCGTCGGATAGCTCACCACTTCGCTGGGCATAGCCTTCTTCATCGAATCGGGATAAGCGATGTACTCGGAAGGTTGCGCGCTGCTGGCAACGGCGACAGGTGCAACAGGCTCGGTGGCAAAGTGCTTGACCGCTACCGCTTCATTGACTGCACCGGATTCGGCGACCTGGTTTTCGTTCGCTGCGCCGTTCGCCGGTTGCTCACGGCGTTCGCGTTCGCGGCGACCGCCGCGACGACCGCGTTTGCGACCCGCTTCGCGGTTGCCGTTGCCTTCTTCCTGTTCGCCGGCAACCACCGGTTTGGGAGTCTCCAGCACCGGTGTGTTCTCGTTCTTGGGAGGACGCGGCGGACGCGGCTGTTGTGGGCGCTCGTTGCGGTTCGCTTGCTGCTCTTTGTTGGCGTTGTCCGCTTTGGGCGCATCGTCGCGCTCGCGGCGCGGTTTGCCGCCTTCGCCGCGTTCGCGCCGTTGCCTGTTGCCGCCTTCGCTGCGTTCGCCCCGTTCACCACGCTCGCCGCGTTCGTTGCGCTCGCGGCGCGGGTTGCGTCCGCCTTTGCCCGGTGCGGCGGGCTTGGCGGTTTTTTCTTCTTCGCCGGAAGCGGTGAGCCAGCCGAACAGTTTGTTCCACAGCGAAGGTTTTTTCTCTTCCTTCACTTCGTGCTTGGGCGCGGGTTGCGCCGGCGTGATGCTGCGCACGGCGGCTTGCGGGCGTTGTGCCTTGGCTTCCTGTGCGGCAGAGCCAGTCACAGTCTTGACCTCTTCCGGTTTTTCCACCAGCTTGTAGCTGGCTTGCAGATGGTCGGCGGTGATGTCGTCCTGACGCAAACGGTTGACGGTGTAGTGCGGCGTTTCCATGTGCGGGTTGGGGATCAGTGTTACGCCGATCTTGAAGCGCGCTTCGATGCGGTTGATGTCGCCGCGCTTTTCGTTGAGCAGGAACGTGGCGACATCCACCGGCACTTGCGCGTGGATGGCGGCGCTGCTGTCTTTCATGGCTTCTTCCTGAATGATGCGCAGGATGTTCAGCGCCGAAGATTCAATGCCACGGATATGGCCGATGCCGTTACAGCGCGGGCAGGTGGTGTGGTTGCTTTCTTCCAGACTGGGAGCCAGACGCTGGCGCGACAGTTCCAGCAAGCCGAAGCGCGAAATTTTCGCGGTCTGGATGCGGGCGCGGTCGAAATGCAAGGCGTCGCGCAGACGGTCTTCCACCGCGCGCTGGTTCTTGGTTGCTTCCATGTCGATGAAGTCGATGACCACCAAACCGCCCAAGTCGCGCAAGCGCAATTGGCGGGCGATTTCGTCCGCCGCTTCAAGATTGGTGTTGAGCGCGGTGGTCTCGATGTCGCCGCCGCGCGTGGCGCGCGCCGAGTTGACATCAATGGCGGTGAGCGCTTCGGTGTGGTCGATCACGATTGCGCCGCCGGAAGGCAGGTTGACCTGGCGCGCGTGCGCCGATTCGATCTGGTGTTCGATCTGGAAACGCGAGAACAGCGGTACGTCGTCGTGATAACGCTTGATGCGATCCACGTGGTCCGGCATCACCGTGCCCATGAAGGCCTGCGCCTGATGGAAGATGTCGTCGGTGTCGATCAGGATTTCGCCGATCTCGGGGTTGAAGTAGTCGCGGATGGCGCGAACCACCAGACTGCTTTCCAGATAGATCAGCGACGGTGCTTTTTCAGTTTGGGCAGCACCTTCGATGGCATCCCACAGTTGCTTGAGATAGTTCAAGTCCCACTGCAATTCTTCCACGTTACGGCCGATACCGGCGGTGCGTGCGATGATACTCATGCCTTGCGGCACTTCGATTTGCGACAGCACGTCGCGCAACTCGTTGCGGTCTTCGCCCTCGATGCGGCGCGATACGCCGCCGCCGTTCGGGTTGTTCGGCATCAGAACAATGTAGCGACCGGCCAGACTGATATAAGTGGTGAGCGCCGCGCCCTTGTTGCCGCGTTCGTCTTTTTCCACCTGTACCAGCAGTTCCTGGCCTTCTTTCAGCGCTTCCTTGACGGAGGGACGGTTGCCTGCACCGGCTTGGTAATACTGCGGCGAGACTTCTTTAAAGGGGAGGAATCCGTGGCGGGTGCCGCCGTATTCGACGAAACAGGCTTCGAGGCTGGGCTCGATGCGGGTGATGATGGCTTTGTAGATGTTGCTCTTGCGTTGCTCTTTACCGGCGGTTTCAATGTCGAGGTCAACGAGTTTTTGACCATCCACAATGGCGACGCGGAGTTCTTCCGGCTGCGTCGCATTGAATAACATGCGTTTCATATTTTTCTCCCGCGCTCTTTATCACGGGCAGAACAAAGCTACGCGCTGGTTAGCGCGCGAGAATCGGGGTCGTGCAAACTGTTAAGTGAGTTGTGATGACGACGTTGGATCAATTTCTTCTTCTCGTTTTAGCTTGTCTGTGTCTGCATGTTGCCAAATAATTATTCGGGGCAACACGCCAAAATCTATCTGCTTGGTGCTTAGAGCGCGCAAATCAATTACCATCACTGCTTGTCTCCGGTGAGTGAGATAACCGGGCGGGGCTGCTTCGTAGGCGGCTTGATTGCCTGCCTTAGGTTGGACGGGAAAATTTGTTCCCGTTTGTACGAAGGCGCACACGCGAGGGCGGAGTATATTCAAAATGAGTGGTTTGAGCAAAGAATCCGTAACCTGGCTGGAAATAGATGAAGGCGGCGAAGGCCAGCGCATCGACAACTTCCTTTTCAAACACCTGAAAGGCGTGCCCAAGAGCCACGTCTATCGCATCCTGCGCGGCGAAGTGCGCGTCAACAAAAAACGTATCGACCAGACCTACCGCCTGCAACTGGGCGACGTTCTGCGCATTCCCCCCATCCGCGTTGCGGAAAAACCGGAGGCCGAATACGTCCCAGCCAGCGAATTCCCCATCCTGTTCGAGGACGATGCGCTGATCGCCATCAACAAACCGGCAGGCACGGCGGTACACGGCGGCAGCGGAGTCAGCTTCGGCGTGATCGAACAAATGCGCAGCGCGCGCCCGCAAGCCAAGTTTCTGGAACTGGTGCATAGACTGGATCGCGAAACCTCAGGCGTGCTGCTGCTGGCCAAAAAACGCTCCGCCCTCACCGCCATGCACGAGATCATGCGCGAAGGCAACAGCGACAAACGCTACTTCGCGCTGGTGCTGGGGCAATGGCGAAACGCCAAACAGCACGTCAAACTGCCGCTGCACAAATTCGACACCCCGCAAGGCGAAAAGCGCGTCATGGTGCGCGAAGACGGCCAAGCCTCGCACACCATCTTCACCCTGCAAAAGAGCTGGTCTGGTTTTACCTTATTGGAAGCCCAACTAAAAACCGGCCGCACCCACCAGATCCGCGTCCATCTCTCCCACCTCGGCTTCCCCATCGCGGGCGACGATAAATACGGCGACTTCACGCGCAACAAAGAATTGATGAAGCAAGGCTTGAAACGCATGTTTCTGCATGCGCACTCCATCACGTTCAATCATCCCCTGACTGGCGAACCGCTGAACATCACCGCGCCGCTGGCTCCTGAATTGCAGAAGTTTTTGGATAAACTGGACCGGGAGTCGCAAGACGTTTGAATGCGGCGAAGACTTGTTCTTCTCCCCTCGCCCGCTTGCGGGAGATGGGTTGGGGGAGAGGGTGTAGTCGCCAAATTTCACCCGAATTGAATTTCATGAACCGCACTGATTTTCGTAGGTCGGGATTTATCCCGACGCTTTTTTAAAACCCTGAACACCATCGGGATAAATCCCGACCTACAAAAGCGCAAGGTTCATGGGTAGGAGGTGGGGGAGAGCGAAGCCTGCTCCTCCCCTGACAAGGGGAGGCCGGGAGGGGTTTGGGTCTAAAGAACAATCCGGGTTCATGCTATCTGTCTGCAAGTTTTCCAGTTGTAACTTGCCCGCAAGCCAACAAACACGCCATTCTCCATCAATCACATCACGTAGATCGCCTATCGGCGCGCCTTGCGGGGCAGGTGGGCTGTTTCAAATGTGTTTTAACGACTGCAATCTCAGTGCGCCAAGTTCGCACTGAGTCCAAGTCGGATACTCTCAGCCAGCAAGCGTTTATCGCGCGTCCACAATAACGCGCCGGGAGTAAGCCGCACTGCGGCCAACAAGTGCGCATCGACATAACCTATGCCTCTGCCGAAAAGTTCCTGCTTTTCGATGAAATGCCTTACCTCTTCATCCGAGGCGGCGGTAACCTGCGGCAGGTTTTGCATGGCGCTTAATACAGTATTGCGATTCTGTAAATTCCCCAATGCAAGTTCGCCAATGACAAAACGGTGAGTCAGCACTTGGCCTGCGTTCAGCAGGTTCGTCAATTCCACATCACCATGCCGCAAGTGGTCTATCCAGACCGATGTGTCAACCAGAATCATGCCGGTTCGGACTGGCGGCGCGGAACGGAGTCCAGCATGGGTTCAGAGCCGCCGAGCAATGCCAGGCGCTTGGCGCTTTCGCGCTGAATCAATGCCTTGAGCGCTTCACGTACCAACGCGGTCTTATCCATAGCCCCGGTAAATGATTGGGCCTTTTCGAGCAAATCGTCGTCAAGTGCAAGGGTGGTACGCATGATCTTATCTCCGTTGGTGAGGCATACTTAATATCATCAAACGATGTCGCAATCAATGAGTAAAAATTTAGCTGAAAGCCACGCTGGTTGCCGGATGAAGGACACCATAGAGCTGGCAGTTGGGAAACTATCTTTCCGTTACACTACAACCCTGCTGTAATTTATTTCATTTTCCTTTATGCCCCACAATACAAGCCGGTCTCACCCCGCCTATTCCGAACGCGCTTTGCTGCTCACTCTCGCCGGTATCCAATTCAGCCACGTGCTGGATTTCATGATCATGATGCCGCTAGGGCCGATGCTGATGCGCGAGTTGGGTATTACCACGCATGAGTTCGGTTTGCTGGTGGCTTCGTACAGTTTCAGCGCGGCGTTGTCGGGGTTGCTGGCGGCGACATTTGTGGATAGATTCGAGCGCAAGCGCTTGTTGCTGGTGATGTTCGTGCTGTTCGGTGTGGCGACGTTGGCGTGCGGGCTGGCTCCGGGATATGCCACGTTGATGGTGGCGCGCGGGTTGGCGGGGTCGTTCGGCGGGGTGTTGGGTGCGCTGGTGCAGACCATCATCGGCGACACCATTCCGTTCGCGCGCCGCGCCAGGGCGAGCGGCATCGTGTCGTCGGCGTTCTCGTTCTCCACGGTGGCGGGCGTGCCGCTGTCGCTGTGGCTGGCGAGTTACTTCCATTGGCGCGCGCCGTTTTTCTTCATCGTGGTGTTGGTGGCGATATTTATCGCGGTGGCGTGGCGCGTGTTGCCGGAACTGCGCCACCATTTGAGCCACGAAAAACTCGCGCATCCGTTCTCCGCTTTGTTCGCGGTGATGCGCGATGCCAACCATTGGCGCGCGATGACCATGTCGGCGATGATTATTTTTTCCGGCTTCACGGTGATTCCCTATATCACGGTGTATGCGGTGAACAACATCCTCATCAGCCAGCACGACATCGCCTACATCTATCTGGTGGGCGGCGCGGCGACGTTAATCACCGCGCGCCTCATCGGCCATTGGGCGGACGCGCACGGCAAGGTGAAGGTGTATCGCCTGATCGCGTTCGCGGCGATGCTGCCGCTGCTGGCGGTGACGCAGATTCAAAGCGCGTCGCTGGGCTTGTGGCTGGTGTGTACCACGCTGTTTTTCGTGCTGGTGTCGGGGCGTTTCATTCCGGCGATGGCGATCATCACATCGGCGGCGCAACCCAAATTGCGCGGCACATTCATGTCGCTCAACGCCACCGTGCAATCATTGGCGATGGGATTGGCCGCGACACTCAGCGGCTTCATCATCACGCAGGATGCGGCAGGTCATGTCATCGGTTATCAGAACGTGGGCTACATCGCCATCGCCGCTAATTTACTGGCGATGTGGTATGTGTCGCGGGTGGTGATGCATGACGCACATCCGAATCTGCCGGATGTTGCGCCGAAGTAGTTGTGACTCCCTTCTCCCGCAGGCGGGAGAAGGGCTGGGGATGAGGGGCTGTGAGTTGTAACAAAACTATTTATTACTCAACGACCCTCACCCTAACCCTCTCCCGCTTGCGGGAGAGGGAATGCTGAACTTTTTGGTTAATCAGGGCATCTAATGATCTGCGTTAATCTGTGTAATCTGCGGGCAGAACTGCGGTTTTGGGTTTACTTTTTCACCCGCGTCAAATACACCGTCACTTCTTCCCTGTCGTGGTAAAGCTGTTTGGCTTGCAGGCTGTAGCGCACCCCTTTGTTGTTGAGCGCGGTGCGGATGCGGTTGAGCGCTTCCTGCATTGCGGCGACGCGTTTTTTCATCGGCAGTTTGAGGTTGAAAATCGCGTGCATGGTCAGCCCGCCGACGAACCATTCCGTCATCAATTCGGCCACGCGCTGCGGTTGTTCCACCATGTCGCACACCAGCCAATCCACCGGGCGTTGCGGGCGGAATTTAAAGCCGTCCTGGCGCAGGTGTTTGATGTTGGGATGGCTGGCCGCTGCGCCTTTGAGCGGGCCGTTATCCACCGCGCTGACTTTCAAACCGCGCTGCGCCAGTTGCCATGTCCAGCCACCGGGGGCTGCGCCCAGATCGACCGCCGTCATGTTCGGTTTCAAAAATTGCGCTTGTTGTTTGGTATCGAGGAACACCTCGAACGCTTCCGCCAGTTTGAGGTAGGAGCGGCTGGGCGCATCGCTGCTCATGCTGACGCGCTGGATGCCGTTGAGCGCATCGGAACTGTTGTGCGGGTCGCTGGTGCAAATCAGGGCGCGAGATTGGTTGGGAAAGAAGATATGCAGACGCGGCAAATTCTCCGTGTAGGAGCCAGCTTGCTGGCGAAGGCTATTCGCGGCTAAAGCCGCTCCTACAGGGGGTGCATCGTCCAGCCTGCCTTGTTCGCGCAAGGCCTCTTCCAGCAACGGCTGAAACCGCCGCGTGAACCCAGACAACGATTTACCGTCATTGGTGTCCGGCACTTCCAGGTACAAGGCGCTGAATTTTTCAGGCGTGGCGGGTATCGCCTCCAGCAACGGCGTGAGACGGTCGCGTTCCTGCAAATCGTTCACTTCGCCGTGCAGGCGCAGCAGTTGGCGCGCAAACGCGAGTTGCGCATAGGCCAGACGCGGCTTGCCTTGCAGCACGACAAAGCCGGAGTCCTTGTCGGTTTCGATTGGTTTGGCTTGCGTTTCTTCCACGCAATCGTTTTCAAAGCCGGGGCGGCAATAGATGAGCCAAGAGGGGAGGGAGTTGTCCATAATTTATTCGTGTGCGCGCAAACGCGGTAAGTGGATATGCCAGCGGATGGCCGCCAGACGGATGAGCACGGTAACGATCATCGCAATAATCATGGCCGCATTGTGCGCCATGCCCAAGCTGTCCAGCGCAATGAACAGCAGCGCGCCGATCAGCGAGGCGGTGGCGTAGATGTCGGTGCGGAAAATCAGCGGCACTTCGTTGCACAAAATGTCGCGGATGACTCCGCCGAACACGCCGGTGATCACGCCCATCAGCGCGGCGATGAACCAGTGCACTTGCAGACTCATGGCGATGCTGGTGCCGATCACGGTGAACAGCGCGAGGCCGATGGCATCCGGCAGCAGAAAAAAATTCTTGGGCAGCGACAGTTTGCGCCCCAGATAAAACGTGCAGATGGCGGCGGCGATGCCGACCACCACATAGATAGGATCGTGCACCCAATACACCGGCAGCCGACCCAGCAAAATGTCGCGCACCGTGCCGCCGCCTATGCCCGCGATGACGGCAATCACCGCCACGCCGAACATATCCAGTTCGCGCCTATGTGCTTCCAGCGTGGCAGTGATGGCGCAGACGGCGACGGCAGAGAGGTCGAGGAGGTAGATCAGGCTCATGGCGGGATAAACGGGTTGGGCGCGCATTATACGAGGCCGGTGGTAGAATCCGCCCCTCATTTTTTGGCGGTGATTATGGCAAAGCGTTATGACTTGATTGTGTTCGACTGGGACGGCACGCTGATGGATTCCACGGCGATTATCGCCGCGTCGATACAGGCCGCTTGCCGCGATCTGAATTTGACCGTGCCGGACGACGACACGGCGCGCCACGTCATCGGGCTGGGTTTGCTGCAAGCCTTGCAGCACGCGGTTCCCGATGCGCCGCAGGAAATGTACGAACCGTTGACGCAGCGTTACCGCCACCATTTTCTGTCGCAGCACGACACCATTCCGCTGTTCGAGCAGGCGCGCGAAACCGTCGCCGAGCTGCATGCGGCGGGCTACCAACTGGCGGTGGCCACGGGCAAGAACAGAGCCGGTCTGGATAGGGCTTTGCAAACGACCGGCATGGGCGGCTATTTCCATTCCACGCGCACGGCAGATCGCACTTTCTCCAAGCCGCATCCGTTGATGCTGCAAGAGATCATGGATGAACTGGATGTGCCGCCGGAACGCACGTTGATGATTGGCGACACCACGCACGATTTGCAGATGGCGATTAACGCCGGGGTGGATGCGGTGGGCGTAACACACGGCGCGCATCCCGAAGACCAGTTGCGCGAGTTGAAGCCGGTTGCGCTGCTGGATGATTTTGTTGAGTTGAGGGCTTGGTTCAGGGCTAACGCCTAATTTTGAAATAGTTGTAGGTGCGAATTCATTCGCACGATTTTCTAGAAATGTGCGAATGAATTCGCACCTACAAAAGCAACGTTTAAGGAGTCGCAAAATGTCAGAAGAGAATTCCAACAACTGGGAACGCGGCGTGCTGGAGAAACTGGCGCTGTCCGCCGTGCAGGAACAGCGCAGCGCGCGGCGCTGGGGCATCTTTTTCAAAGCGCTGACCTTCGCTTATCTGTTCTTCCTGTTGTTCCTGATTCTGGGCTGGGCGGGCGACAAGGTTGACGGTTCGCTTTCCGGCAAACACACGGCGCTGATCGACTTGAGCGGCGTGATCTCGTCGGAAAGCAGCGCGAATGCCGACAATCTGATCGGCAGTTTGCAGGATGCGTTCAAGGATAAAAACACTGCGGGCATCGTGTTGCGCTGCAACAGCCCCGGCGGCAGCCCGGTGCAGGCCGGGCTGGTGAACGACGAGATGCGCCGCCTGCGCGCTTTGCATCCAGAGATTCCGCTGTATGTGGTGGTGGAAGATATGTGCGCTTCCGGCGGTTATTACATCGCGGCGGCAGCGGACAAAATTTACGTGAACAAGGCCAGCATCGTTGGCTCCATCGGCGTGTTGATGGACGGTTTCGGCTTTACCGGAACCATGCAAAAGCTGGGCGTGGAACGCCGCCTGATGACGGCGGGAGAGAACAAAGGCTTCATGGATCCGTTCTCGCCGCGCAATCCCAAACACGATGAATTCACCAAAGCCTTGTTGGCGGACATCCACCAGCAATTCATCGACGTGGTGAAACAAGGGCGCGGCAAACGTTTGAAGGAAACGCCGGAGATGTTCAGCGGCTTGTTCTGGACGGGCGACAAGGCCATCCAGATGGGATTGGCCGACGACATCGGCAGTCTGGATTCCGTGGCGCGCGATGTCATCAAGGAAGAGAACATCGTCGATTTCACCACGCGCGAAGGCTTTGCCGACAGGCTGGCGAAGAAGTTCGGCGCTGGAGCGGCGAGCATGTTCCCGGGATTCGGCGCGCAGACGGGCGGGGTGGTGTTGCGCTAGAAAATTGTTTGTTTTGTAGGATGGGTCGAGCGCAGCGATACCCATCGTTTCACTTTCATTGTTGCGATTTGATGGGTATCGCTGCGCTCAACCCATCCTACTGAAGCTCGGCGAGCAACTCATCCAGTCCGCTAATCGGCGGCAAACATTGAGTGCCGCGACACAACCAGGCAGTTGTTTTTGAGGTGCGCGGTTTATCCAGCGGTTGCGGCAATCCGGTTTCGTCGCCGCGCAATGCAATTACCATCAACGCCGGCAAATAGTTTGCCGAAACAGCCGCCCGCCAGGCGGCTGTTTCATTTTCAGTGCCGCACAACACCAGCAAGGACGGCGGTTGCAGGGCGCTTTCCAGCGCGGCGCACAAGCTGCTGAACTGGCTGGCGGTTTGTTGCATGGCGGGGAAGAATAATTTCAAACAGCGCTCCGCCGCTTCGGCGTAACGCGCATCTCCGGTTAACACGCCGAGCCGCAACAAGCCCTGCGCGGCGATGCCGTTGCCGCTTGGTGTGGCGTTGTCCTGTCCGGTTTTGTTGCGTTGGATCAGTGTCTCATGGTCGTGGCTGGTAAAGAAAAATCCGCCGTTAACTCTGTCCTCGAAGCGTTCAAGCAGCGCATTGGCGAGTAACACGGCAAAGCTCATATCGGCACTGCGATATTCCGCTTGCAGCAATTCCAGCGCGGCATCGAGCAGGAAAGCATGGTCGTCCAGATAAGCATTCAGATGCGTCTTACCGTCCTTGTGCGTGGCGAACAACGTGCCGTTTTGCCATAGTGTGCTTCTCACAAAATCCATCGCCTGCTGCGCCGAGCGCAACCAGTCCTCGCGTCCGAAGATGCGCGCCGCTTTCGCCATACCCGCGATCATCAGACCGTTCCAGCTACCGAGAATTTTTTCGTCGCGAGCGGGGCGGACACGCAGTTCGCGCGCCGCGAATAATTTCGCCTTCGCCTCCGCAAGCCGCGCAGATGCTTGATCTTCACTGAGGTGCAGTTGAGGCGCGAGTTCGTCCAACGGCTGCGTCACGCGCAAATGCCAGGCGTGATTCTCGAAATTGGGCGCGCTGTCCAAACCGTAATAGGGTTCGACCAGTGCGTATTCTTCCGCGCTTAACAGCTCGCGGATTTCGTCGCGCTGCCACACGTAAAATTTGCCCTCTTCATGTTCCGAGTCAGCATCCAGCGAGGCGTAGTAGCCACCGCGCGGTGATTGCATCTCGCGCATCACCCAGTCAGCGGTTTGTTGCACCACGCGCGCGAAGAGCGGATCACCGCTGCACAGCCATGCGTCGCAATACAAGCCGAGCAGCAAGCCGTTGTCGTACAGCATCTTTTCGAAATGCGGGATGTCCCACCGCGCATCCACGCTGTAGCGACAGAAGCCGCCGCCGAGCTGGTCGTACAGCCCGCCTGCGGCCATTTGTTGCAGGCTGTACAACGAGGAATGACGGGCTTCTGCATCATGTTGTGCATGCGCTTGGCGCAACAACAAATCTAGTTCGGCGGGATGCAAAAACTTGGGCGCGCCACCGAAGCCGCCATGTACAGAATCAAAATCATGTTTGAGTTGCTGCACGGCGAGGGTGATGGGTGTCGCATCCAGCTCGAAGTGATCGGCGCTGGTTTGCGGTTGCCACGCGGCGAGGGCGGCGATGACTTGCTGGCTTTGCGCCGCGATTTCTCCGCGTTTTTCCTTGAAGGTTTTGGCGATGTTTTGCAGCAAGCCGGGAAATCCGGGCAAGCCGTAGCGCGCCTGTTTGGGGAAATAAGTGCCGCTGTAAAACGGTGTGCCGTCCGGCGACAAAAACAAGGTGAGCGGCCAGCCGCCGCCGCGTTGCAACAGCAGTTGATGCGCGTTCTGGTAAATCTGATCGAGGTCTGGACGTTCTTCTCTATCCACTTTGATGTTGATGAAGTGTTCGTTCATCAGCGCCGCAACGGCTTCATCTTCGAACGATTCGTGCGCCATCACGTGACACCAGTGGCAGGCGGAATAGCCGATGGACAGCAGGATGGGTTTGTCCTGTTCGCGTGCCAGTCGCAAAGTCTCGGCATTCCACGCATGCCAGTCCACCGGATTGTCGGCGTGCTGCAACAGATAAGGGCTGGTCTCGCCGACGAGGTGATTGGGCATCAGCGTAGCAGTGGCAATAGTGATTGCAGCACGTTATGCATGATAAGCGGTTGCGCTGCCGCATTGGGGTGCAGGTTGTCGGCTTGAAACTGTTCGGGCGGAATGCCTTGCAGCATGAAAGGCAGCAGCGCGACTTGGTAATTTTTTGCCAGCTTGGGATACAGCGCGCGGAATTGTTTGGTGTAATCCAGCCCGTAATTCGGCGGCAGCTGGATGCCGAGCAGCAACACCTTGGCGTTGGTTTTCTGTATCCGCTGAATAATCTGTTGCAGATTCTTTCCGGTCTCGGTCACGCTGCCTCCGCGCAACCCGTCATTCGCACCCAGTTCCAATATCACCACGGCGGGATGATGTTCCTGCAACGCCTTGCCGATGCGGCGCAGCCCGCCCGAAGTTGTCTCGCCGCTGATGCTCGCATTTACCAATTCAAATTGCGGATGAGATTTTTTCAATTTCTGTTGCAATAAATT
This sequence comes from Sideroxydans sp., assembly GCA_028710605.1. Classification (GTDB taxonomy): domain Bacteria; phylum Pseudomonadota; class Gammaproteobacteria; order Burkholderiales; family Gallionellaceae; genus Sideroxyarcus. The sequence goes on along the minus strand of JAQTTU010000004.1, from coordinate 15,574 downwards.
CGCCCACGAATCGTCGCGCGCAATCCCGTATCCGGCTGATAAACTGTCGCCGAATATTAAAATGGTGTTCGCGGCCTGTGCGGAGCAAGAAAAGGCCAGCAGAAAAATAATTTTGAGAAAGGTCTTCATGGCTTCGATTGTGCAAGCAATTCAACTCACCAAGCAAGTGTTAAGCGGCGATAGCCCGCTCACCATCCTGCACGATGTGACCTTCCAGGTGGAAGCGGGCGAGAGCCTTGCCATCGTCGGCGCATCCGGTTCCGGCAAATCCACGCTGCTCGGATTGCTGGCAGGGCTGGACGTGCCGAGCAGCGGCAACGTGTTGCTGCATGGCGCAGACCTGTTTGCATTGGACGAAGACGGGCGCGCAAGATTGCGCGGCGAACTGGCAGGCTTCGTATTTCAATCATTCCAGTTGCTGCCCGCGTTGAACGCGCTGGAAAACGTCATGCTGCCGCTGGAACTGGCCGGCGCAAAAGATGCGCGCCAGCGTGCCGAGGTGTCGTTGCAGCAAGTCGGCCTGAGCGCGCGCGCCCACCATTTGCCCAAGCACCTCTCCGGCGGCGAACAACAGCGCGTGGCACTGGCGCGCGCCTTCGTCACCCGACCCAAAATCCTGTTCGCCGACGAACCCACCGGCAACCTCGACGCGGCCACTGGCGCGCAAGTCATAGAGCTGATGTTGGAACTCAACCGCGCGCAAGGCACAACGCTGATCTTGGTGACGCACGATGAATCGCTGGCGGGGCGTTGCGGCAAGCAGTTGCGGTTGGCGGCGGGGCGGGTGGTGGTATGAACCTTTTGCGCCTATCCCTCAATCTGCTGCGCCGCGACTGGCGAGCCGGAGAGTGGCGCGTGCTGTTGTTGGCGCTGGTGTTGGCGGTGGGCAGTCTCGCCACCGTAGGCTTGTTCGCCGACCGCGTGCGGCAGGTGTTGCAGCAGCAGGCGCTGAGTCTGATCGGTGCCGATCTGCGCATCACTTCGACGCGTCCGTTTTCTCCAGACTATCGCCGGATGGCGCAAGCGCGCGGTTTGCGCGATGTGCAAAGCCGCACCTTTCCCAGCATGGTGGCGCGAGGAGAGCAGGTGTTGTTGGGCGAAATGCAGGCGGTGGAGGTTGGTTATCCGCTGCGCGGCAAGATCGAGATTGACGATGGCAGTGTGCATGTGGCGCATGCGATTCCGGCACGCGGCACGGTGTGGGCGGATGAACGTTTGTTGCGCCGCCTGAATATGAATGTGGGCGATGAGGTGGGCATAGGGGCGCAGCGCTTCACGGTGGCGGCGCGTATTGTGAAGGACATCGACCAGTCGGTCGGCTTCGCCAGCTTTGCGCCGCGTGTGTTGATGAACGATGAGGACTTGGCTGCCACCGGTTTGCTGCAAGAAGGCAGCCGCATCTCGTATCGCTTGATGATCGCGGGCGATGCGGCGCAAGTGAAGCTGTTGCGCGCGGAGCTGCAAGAAAAAATTTCCGGCAATGAAAAAATGGAGGACGTGCGCGATGCGCGTCCCGAGATTCGCACGGCGCTGGAACGGGCGGAAACATTTCTGGGGCTAGCCGCGCTCACCGCCGCCATCCTCGCCGGCGCGGCGATGGCGCTGGCGGCGCGGCGTTTCGTGTTGCGCCATCTGGACGGCTGCGCGGTGATGCGTTGCCTCGGCGCGCAGCAAGGGCAGGTGCTGCGCTTGTTCCTGTACCAATTCATTTTGCTCGGCGTGGTGGCGGTGGTGCTCGGCGGTTTGCTGGGTTATGTCACGCAAGCGATGCTGGTCGAGAGTATCGCTTCCATGCGCGAGGCGAGTCTGCCGCAGCCCGGCGTGTTGCCGCTGCTGAAAGCGGCGGTCAGCGGGTTTGCGCTGTTGCTGGGTTTCGCCTTTTTGCCTTTGCTGCAATTGCGCAAAGTATCGCCGTTGCGCGTGTTGTGCCGCGAACTGGGTTTGCCGGAAGCCAGCGGCTGGTTGATCTACGGACTTGCGCTGGGCGTGTTGGCCGGGCTGTTCTTGTGGCACGCGGGGTCGTTGAAATTGGGCTTGGCGGTGTTGGGCGGTTTGTTGGCGGGATTGCTGGTGTTCGGCTGGCTGGCGTGGTTGCTGTTGCATGGCCTGGCGCGCAACGCATTGTTGTTTCAATCGCGGTGGCGACATGCCTTCAACAATCTGGCGCGCCACGGGCGCAGTTCGGCGGTACAGGTGGTGGCGCTGAGTCTGGGCGGTATGGCACTGCTGCTGTTGACGCTGGTGCGCGCCGATCTGATGCAGGCATGGCAGGGTAAATTGCCGCCGGATACGCCTAACCGTTTTTTGGTGAACGTCCAGCCCGATCAATACCAGCCGGTGCTGGATTTCTTTGCGCGCCAGTCGCTGCCGCCACCGCAATTGCAGCCAATGGTGCGCGGCAGGTTGATCGCCATCAATGAAGAATCGGTTAATGGCGACAGTTATCCCGATCCGCGTGCAAAAGGCTTGGTGGAGCGCGAGTTCAATCTTTCTTATATGGAGCAGATGCCGGGGTGGAATGAGTTGGTGAGCGGGGTTTGGTGGAAGGCCGGTGAGAGTGGGGCGCTTTCAGTTGAAGAAGGCATCGCCAAAACCTTGAACATCCATCTCGGCGATTCTCTGACTTACGATGTGGCGGGCAGCCGCTTTACCGCGCGCGTCACCAACCTGCGCAAAGTGCAGTGGGATTCGATGAAGGTGAATTTTTTTGTCATCGCCACGCCGGAGTTGCTCAAGGATTTTCCGACCAGCTATCTCAGCAGTTTTTATCTGCCGCCGGACAAGGTGCGCGCGGGTGACGAATTGTCGCCCGAATTCCCCAATATTCTGTTGATCGATACCGGCGCGGTGATTGCCCAAGTGCGCAGCATCATGGACCAGATCGCGCAGACGGTCAGCGCAGTGTTCCTGTTCACTCTGTTGAGCGGACTCGCGGTGCTGTATGCCGCAATGCTTGCCACGCAGGACGAGCGCAGCTTTGATGCGGCAATCCTGCGTACCTTGGGCGCAGATAGCCGTTATTTGCGGCGCTTGCATCTGTCCGAATTCGCCGTGCTGGGCGGATTAAGCGGGCTGTTTGCGGCGGCGGGTGCGGTGTTGCTGGGCTGGGTGTTGGCGCGCTTTGTGTTGGAGATGCCCTATAAGAGCAATCCTTTGATCTGGTTGATCGGGATGGGCGGCGGAGTGTTCATTGTGGTCGTTGCCGGATGGTTTTCCACGCGAAATTCAATCAAACTCCCCCCGCTGCGCGTGCTGCGGGCGGATTATTGAGCCGTTCATCGGGCTGATATTTTGGATTATCAATGGCTTCGATTACAATGCGCACCCATTGTCTAGAACCAACCACGCGTTCCGCTCCGGCGGGACATTAAGTGAGGCTTGAATGAAGTTCGGAAATATTTCTTTACAGGCAGTATGTCTTGGATTCATGTTGCTTGGTTCACAGACTGTGCAAGCCGCAGATCCCATGCAATTGCTCCAGAACCTTTCTCCCGAGCAACTTCAAAAACTGCAACAGTTGTCACCCGAACAGCGCGCGGCGCTGATGCAGCAAGCTGGGGGCAGTTCCGACCAGTCGTCTGCCAAACCGGTAGAAGCCACACCACCTTCAACAGTAAAGCAGCGCAGGGTTGGGGTGGGACGTCTTGAAAGCGAAATAAAAACCGATTCAGTTGACGAAAAAATTTCAAAGGGTGAGGTGCTGGAAGCGGTTAAGGTAGATATACCTGTCGAGCAGGTGAAATCGCAGCAAGCCGCCGACAAAGATGAAATTCGTCGTTCATATGAAGAGTTCATCCGCGAATCCAAGCCGCTGGAAGTGAGTACGACCGGTTTGCAGCAATTCGGCTATGACTTGTTCGCTTCGGATCCCACTACTTTTGCTCCCGTCACCGACGTACCCGTACCGCCGGAATATGTGCTGGGCCCGGGCGACGAGATCAAAGTGCAATTGTTCGGCAGCGATAACCGGGAATTGGCGCTGACAGTGGATAGGCAGGGGTCGGTATCTTTTCCGCAGATCGGTCCAATTTCCGTTGCAGGATTAAGCTTTGCGCAAGCCAAGGCATTGTTGGCCGAACAGATCAAGCAAAAGATGATAGGCGTATCGGCCAGCATCACCATGGGGCAACTTCGTTCCATCCGTGTCTTTGCCCTGGGGGATGTGTTTCGTCCCGGTTCGTATACGGTTAGCGGCTTGTCCACGCTTTCCGGCGCGCTGTTCGCCTCGGGCGGCGTGAAAAAAATCGGCTCGCTGCGCAATATCGAATTGAAGCGCAAGGGGCGCGTGGTAACCACGATTGACCTGTACGATTTTCTGCTGCGTGGCGATACAAGCAAGGACGTGCGCCTGTTGCCGGGCGACGTGGTTTTTGTACCGCCAATCGGTAAAACAGTCAGCATCGCGGGGGAGGTCGTACGTCCAGGCATTTATGAAATGCGTAACGAGACAACCGTTGCCGATATTCTGAAATTGGCGGGCGGCCTGATGCCCAAAGCCTACCTCGAAAAGGCCATGATTGAACGGATCGATACCAAAGGCGAACAAAAGGACATTAATTTGTCTTTGCTGGGCAACGGTGCCAATGTGCCGGTACGCAGCGGCGATGTGATCAAGGTATTTTCCGGGACGGAGTTCGAGAACAATCAGATACTGTTGATTGGCAATCTTAAGCGTTCTGGAAAATATGCCTGGGAAAAGGGTATGCGTGTTTCCTCGTTGATCACCTCCATGGATGACTTGCTGCCGGAAACATTTTTAGAGTACGGCGTTATCGAGCGCGAAGCGGAAGATACGCGCGAGCCGATGGTGATCCGTTTCAAGTTGGGCGAACTCCTCGCACCGCAAGCCAAAAATGGTGTACTGGATTTGCCTTTGCAAGCACGCGACCGTGTGTATGTATTCAAGCGAGCCAATTTCCGCCAACAACCTAAGCTCAGTATCGCAGGTGTCGTGCAGGCCCCGGGGCAATATGAGTACAAGCGCAATATGCGCCTGGCCGATCTGGTATTGGCGGCGGGTGGCGTATTGCGCGAGACGGACTTGGGTTTTGTTGAAGTCTATCGCACCGATCCCGTTACGCGCGACGTGCAACTCATCAAAGTCAATCTGGCGCTGGCGATGGAGGCGGATGCGGTGAACGACATTCCGTTGCAGGATTTGGATCGTGTAGTGGTGCACTCGATTTACGAAACAAAAGACCGCGAACATGTGTCGGCGATGGGCGAAGTGCATGTGCCGGGCACGTTTGAACTGGGGCAAGGCATGCGCTTATCCGATCTGGTATTCGCTGCCGGTAATGTCACCGAAATGGCCTTTCTGAAAAATGCCGAGATCACGCGTTACACAGTGGAAAATGGATTGAAGCGGGTATCCGACCATATCTCGGTCAACCTTGCAGCGGCCTTGGGGGGCGATATACAGGCCAACGTATTGTTGCAGCCTTACGACGTTCTAAATATCCGCCGTGTTTCGAACTGGCGTAGCGCAGAACAGGTCGAGGTGCAGGGGGAAGTTGTCCATCCGGGTATTTATCCTGTTGAAGAAGGCGAAACGCTATCATCGTTGATCAAGCGTGTTGGAGGATTCACCGACATGGCTTACTTGCCGGCGGTTGTGTTTACTCGCGAGTCGGTGCGGCTGGAGCAGCAAAAGCAAACGGAAGAACTGGCTCAGCGTATGGATATGGAATTGTCAACGCAACAGCAGACGGTGACTTTATTGCATGATGAATCGCTTCGAGCAAAGCAGCAAATGGCCTTGGAGGCTGGCAAGCTCCTGCTGGAGAAATTTAGAACAACTAAAGCCACCGGTCGGGTGGTGATTCATTTGGTAGACATAGCCAAACTTCAGGGAACTGAGTTTGATGTGAAATTGCGCAACGGCGATAAATTGTATATTCCAAAGCGCCCCGACGAAATACTGGTGGTTGGCGAGGTATATAACCATTCCGGCGTGTTGTTCGATCCTGATTGGAGCCGCGATGACTATGTGAAACAGGCCGGTTTGTCGCGTATGGCGGATGCTTCCGGCATATATCTGATACGCGCCGACGGGCATGTGGATGTTGGCGATAGCGGATGGTTTTCTTCCCAGGGCAAGCTGCAGCCGGGCGATACTATCGTTGTGCCGCAAGATTTGGAGCGCATGAATGCGCTGGATGCTGCGCTTGATTGGTCGCGTGTAACCATGCAGCTTGGAACCAGCTTGGCTGCAATGAAAACTATCGGGGTGTTCAAGTGAGCGAGCATCTTCAACCTAACGAAAAGCAAGTCCATAGTCATTTGCCTGCGGATGACGAGATTGATTTGCGGGAGCTTTGGCGCATCTTCCTCAAATACAAGCGCATGATTATCAAGTCGGTGCTGGGAGCTGCGGTGCTGACTGCGGGTCTCTCCATGTTTTTGCACAATATATATCGTGCCGAAATCTTGCTTGCATCAGTTAAGCCTGCTTCTCCTAAAGGAGGGTTAGCTTCAGCTTTTGGAAAAATGAGTGGTCTAGGAGATTTGGCATCCATAGCTGGAGTCTCATTAGGTGGTGGAGATGCTGACGAGAACCTCGCCGTGATGCAATCGAATAACTTCTTGTGGAAATTTGTGCAAGAAAAAAACCTGATGCCTATCCTGTTTGAGAATGAATGGGACGAACAAAAAAAAACGTGGAAGGAAAGTGATCCAAAGGATCAGCCTGGGCAGATGGATGTTTATCGCCTTTTTAATGATGGCGGTATGCTGAAAGTCGATAAAGATAAAAAAACGGACTTGATCACTGTTTCAATAGATTGGGAAGATGCAGCTCTTGCCACAGAATGGGTCAATGCTTTGGTAGATAAATTGAACCAGTACATTGCCCAGCAAGAAATTGCGCGTAGCGAAAGCAATCTGAAGTATCTTAATGAGGAGTTGATGCGTACTCAGATTGAAGATACACGGCAAATTCTGTTTGACATGATTGTTGCGGAGAAAAAGAAAATCATGCTGGCAAACACCCAAAAAGAATATGCCTTCAAGGTGCTGGATAAGGCAGTGGAGCCTGATAAAAAGATCAAGCCCAAGCGATCAATCCTCGTCATCCTGTCCGCATTTATGGCAGGTTTCCTAGCATTAATCTATGCGTACTATAAAGAAAGTATTGCCAAGCGGCGCGATGATGCGGCTGCTGTTGACTAAGGCTTTAAAATGAAATTGATCCCTACCATCTTGTGCGGCGGAGCAGGTTCCAGACTCTGGCCAGTATCACGCGAGTTGCATCCCAAGCCATTTATTCGTCTTGCCGACGGACAAAGCCTGCTACAGAAGGCTTGGCTGCGCGGGGCTGTGTTGCCGCACGTGGTTGAAACACTGACTGTCACCAATCGCGAACTGTTCTTCAAGACCGAAGATGAATACCGCGAAGTGGCATCTATTCCCACCAATTATGATTTGTCCAATAGTTTCATACTCGAACCATTTGGACGTAACACCGCCCCCGCTATTGCTGCTGCCGCATTACATGTCGCCGCTATTCATGGCGAAGAGGCCTGTTTGCTGGTGCTGGCCGCCGACCATCTGATCGTCGATCAAACCGCTTTTGCACAAGCCGTGGTTGCTGCCATGGAGCTCGCCGCCCAAGGCAAGCTGGCGACCTTCGGCATCCAGCCGGATATGCCGGAAACAGGATATGGCTACATCGAGGCTGATGGTCATGATGTTAAACGCTTTGTGGAAAAACCGAATCTCGAAAAGGCCAAGGAATACGTGGCATCCGGTCGCTATTTGTGGAACTCCGGCATGTTCTGCTTTCAGGCGGGCAGTATGTTGCGCGAGATGAAACAACACTGTCCGGCTATCTTGGAAGCCGTGCGCACCTGTATTGAGCAGTCGCGCTACGCCGAGGGAAATGGCTTCAGCCAACTTGAACTTGATGCGGTTCTGTTCAAACAAGTGCCGGACGATTCAATCGACTACGCAGTCATGGAAAAATCTGCCAATGTTGCCGTTGTGCCGTGCAGTATTGGCTGGAGCGACATTGGTTCATGGGCTGCATTGGGCGATCTAACCACACCGGATGCCCAAGGCAACCGCATCGAAGGCGAAGTTATTTTGCACGATGTCAATAATTGCTACATCCAAAGCAATCACAGACTCGTTGGAGCGGTGGGCATCAAAGACCTCCTAGTAATCGACACGCCCGATGCCGTATTGATCGCTGACCGCAGTAGCGCTCAAGATGTCAAACATATTTTCGCGCGCCTTAAGGCTGAAGGGCACGAGGCTCATCGCCTGCACAGAACAGTTCATCGCCCGTGGGGTACCTATACTGTGCTCGAAGAAGGTTCGCACTTCAAGATCAAGCGTATCGAAGTTAAGCCCGGTGCCAGCCTCAGCCTGCAAATGCACCACCACCGCAGTGAACACTGGATCGTGGTCAGCGGGATGGCGCGTGTTGTTAATGGAGAACGGGAGATTTTCGTGAATACCAACGAATCCACCTACATCCCGGCCGGCCACAAACACCGCTTGGAAAATCCCGGCTTGTTGCCCTTGGTTATGATCGAAGTGCAGAGCGGCGAATATCTGGGGGAAGACGATATTGTCAGGTTTGAAGATGTATATGGAAGAGTATCCGCATGACCCTGACTTGCTTCAAAGCCTATGACATTCGCGGCAAACTTGGCGAAGAACTCAACGAAGACATCGCCTACCGCATTGGTCGCGCCTATGCCCAGTACCTTAATGCCAAGCGGGTTGTGGTGGGCGGGGATGTGCGTCTTACCAGCGAACCACTCAAGCTGGCACTAGCCAATGGCCTGATGGATGGCGGAGCCGATGTGGTTGACATCGGCATGACTGGTACCGAAGAGGTGTACTTTGCCGCCTTCCATCTGGATGTTGATGGTGGAATCGAAGTCACCGCCAGCCATAACCCGATGGACTACAACGGCATGAAACTGGTCGGTCGCGGTGCGTTGCCGATCAGCGGCGATACGGGATTGCAGGCCATACAAGCATTGGCAGAAGCTAATGTAGGCCGGGCTTCAGCCCGTCAAGAGAACGTCGGGTTAAAACCCGACCTACAAAACCGTGGCAGCATCACCCAATCCTCAATCCTCAATCCTTATGTAGATCACCTGCTCACTTATCTTGATGCATCAGCCATCAAGCCGCTCAAGCTGGTAGTCGATGCTGGCAATGGCGCTGCCGGACACGTAATTGATGCGCTTGAGGCGCGCTTCAGGCAGTTGGGTATACCCGTCACTTTTATCAAAGTGCACCATCAACCCGATGGCACTTTTCCGAATGGCATTCCCAATCCGTTGTTGCCGGAAAATCGAGCAGTCACGTCGCAAGCGGTGCGGACACATCAAGCCGATATGGGAATCGCTTGGGACGGCGACTTTGACCGCTGTTTCTTGTTCGACGAACACGGTGAATTTATCGAAGGTTATTACATCGTCGGTCTGCTGGCTGAAGCTTTTCTGGTCAAGCATCCGGGAGAGAAGATCATCCATGATCCGCGTCTGACCTGGAATACCGTCGATGTTGTCAAAACTGCGGGTGGCATTACCATCCAATCCAAGACAGGGCATGCCTTCATCAAAGAGCGCATGCGCGCCGAGAACGCCATCTATGGTGGCGAAATGAGCGCACACCATTACTTCCGCGATTTCGCCTACTGCGACAGCGGCATGATTCCTTGGTTGCTGGTTACCGAGCTGCTCAGTCGCAGCGGAAAAAGACTCTCGCAATTGGTGGGCGAACGCATCCAGGCTTACCCATGCAGCGGCGAGATCAACTTTCGTGTGAGCAACGTTGAGCAAACAATTGAGCGCGTCTTGCAGCACTATCAGGCTCAAGCGCCTATCATTGATCGCCCCGACGGGGTAAGTGTTGAATTCCCGGAATGGCGTTTTAATTTGCGCGGCTCGAACACTGAGCCATTGTTGCGATTGAATGTGGAAACGCGAGCAAACAATGCTCTGTTGACTACATGTACTGCCGAGCTTGCTGCATTAATTGAAGGTCGGAAATAGAGCAAATAGGACTGCTGAATTAAGGCAGGGTAATCAGGTCGTGGATTTTTTTACTAAGTTTGGAGAATATTTTGAGCAATAACAAAGTAGCGTTGATTACCGGAATTACAGGACAAGACGGTGCCTATTTGGCCGAGCTGTTGCTGAAAAAAGGCTACACCGTGCATGGTGTAAAACGCCGTTCCTCTTTATTTAATACCGACCGTATCGATCATCTGTATCAAGATCCGCATGTCGATAACGCCAAATTTATTTTGCACTACGGCGACCTGACCGACTCCACCAATCTCATACGCATCATCCAGCAAGTGCAGCCGGACGAGATATATAACCTCGCTGCCATGAGCCACGTTGCCGTTTCATTCGATACGCCCGAATACACCGCCAATGCCGACGGCATCGGTACCTTGCGTATCCTCGAAGCCATCCGCATTTTGGGGCTGGAAAAGAAAACACGTTTCTACCAGGCATCCACCTCCGAACTGTTTGGGATGGTGCAAGAAATTCCGCAAAAGGAAACCACGCCGTTCTATCCGCGCAGCCCCTACGCCGTAGCCAAAATGTACGCCTACTGGATCACTGTTAACTACCGCGAAGCTTATGGCATCTACGCCTGCAACGGAATTTTGTTCAACCACGAATCGCCGATTCGCGGCGAGACCTTCGTCACTCGCAAGATCACCCGCGCGCTGGCTCGAATCAAACTTGGCCTGCAAGATTGTCTGTACCTTGGCAACATGGACTCCCTGCGCGATTGGGGGCATGCCAAAGACTACGTCGAAATGCAATGGCTCATGTTGCAGCAAGAACAGCCCGAAGATTTTGTGATCGCTACGGGCGTGCAATATAGCGTGCGCGACTTCGTCAATGCCGCTGCAAAAGAAATGGGCATACAGGTACGTTGGGAAGGCAAGGGCCTGGAAGAGAAGGGCTATGACGTTTCTACAGGTAAATGCGTCGTCCAGGTTGATCCGCGCTATTTCCGCCCCACCGAAGTGGAGACACTGCTGGGAGACCCGACCAATGCCCGCCAAAAACTTGGCTGGACTCCGAAAATCACCTTTCAGGAGCTTGTCTCTGAGATGGTGCGCGAAGATCTCAAGTCAGCTGAACGTGATGAGCTGGTTAAGAAGCACGGATTTACGGCATACGACTACAACGAATAAGCAGGTTAAAGGTGCAAGAGTCAAGGTGCAAGCAAAACTTGGGCTGTTTTTCCTTGAACCTTGCCCCTTGAGCCAATATTGATATGGCGAGATTTGAAGATATTGAAGTTTGGAAAAGGTCAGCTCGCTTGAGTGTGAGTCTGTATAAGGAGTTGGCTGAGCTAAAGGACTTTGGTTTTAGAGATCAGATCACTCGCGCGGCACTTTCAGTGCCATCGAATATTGCTGAAGGTTATGAGAGAAACTCGAATAAAGAACTGGCAAATTTTTTGAATTATGCAAAAGGTTCGGCCGGAGAAATCAGAACCCGGATTTACATTGGAATGGAAATTGGATATATCAATAAAGATGCGGGCAAAATTATGGATAAACGAATGCGAAGAAATATCCAAAATGCTTCACGGATTCATTCAAACTGTTCGTGCTCGTATCAAATAACAGGGGCAAGGAACAAGATGCAAGGTACATGCTAAATTTGTCTTGCGCCTTTATCCTTGCTCCTTGAATCATGATCCTTACTCCTGTTTTTTAACTTGAGACTTGAACTTTGAACCTTTCATCTAAAATTTACATCGCCGGTCACCGGGGTCTTGTTGGCTCGGCTCTGGTGCGGCGCTTGCAGGCCAAGGGTTACCGCAACCTTATTCTGCGTACACATGCCGAACTTGAGTTGCGCGATCAAGCTGCGGTGCAGGCGTTCTTTGCCCAAGAGAAACCGGACTACGTCATTCTCGCTGCGGCCAAAGTTGGCGGAATTCATGCCAACAATATTTACCCGGCGGAATTCATCCGCGATAATCTGGTGATACAGAATAACGTTATCCACAGCGCATGGCTGTGCAAGGTCGAGCGTTTGCTTTTTTTGGGCTCATCCTGCATCTACCCCAAAAATGCACCGCAACCTATGACGGAAGATTGTTTGCTTAGCGGGCCGCTGGAACCAACCAATCGTCCATACGCGCTGGCTAAAATTGCTGGCATCGAAATGTGCCATGCTTACAATCGGCAATATGGCACCAAGTACATGGCAGCCATGCCAACTAATTTGTATGGCCCCAACGATAACTACGACCTCAACAACTCCCACGTTTTGCCTGCGCTGATCCGCAAGATGCACGAAGCCAAACAGGGCGATGCCAAAGAAGTGGTTGTCTGGGGGACAGGTACGCCCAAGCGTGAATTTCTTTACAGTGAAGATATGGCCGATGCCTGCATCTATCTGCTGGAACAAGCAGAAGACAAACTTGCCGACCTGTTCAATAACGACTTTCCCCCGCTGGTTAACATCGGTTGCGGGGAGGACCTCACCATCCGCGAACTGGCAGAGATGGTCGCGGAGGTAGTTGGCTTCAAGGGGAGTTTAACTTTCGACAGCCGCAAGCCTGATGGCACCATGCGCAAGGTAATGGATGTATCACGCATCAACGCTCTGGGATGGCAACGCAAGATACAGTTGAAGGAAGGTATTGCGTTGTCGTATCAAGATATGCTGAGTAATATTTAATCCAGCCTTTAACTTGAACCTTGTCTCTTTAATCTTGAATCTGTGTTTATGAAAATCGCCATCGCCGGTACCGGATATGTCGGCATCTCCAATGCCATCCTGCTTGCCCAACACAATGAAGTGGTGGCGCTGGACATCGTTCCCGAAAAGGTGGCGATGTTGAATCGCAAGCAATCACCGATTGAAGACAAAGAGATTGAAGAGTATTTGAAGCACAAGTCGCTTAACTTCAAGGCTACGCTCGACAAGCGTGAAGCCTACGCCGGGGCGGACTACGTCATCATCGCAACCCCTACCGACTACGACCCCGAGACCAATTACTTCAACACGCGTTCGATCGAATCGGTTATTCAAGATGTGCTGAACATCAATCCGCAGGCGGTGATGATTATTAAATCCACCGTTCCCGTCGGCTACACCGTCAAAGCGCGTGCGCAGTTCAACTGCGACACACTCATCTTCTCACCTGAATTTTTACGTGAAGGCAAAGCGCTGTACGACAACCTCTATCCTTCGCGCATTGTCATCGGCGAACGTTCCAAGCGTGCCGAGACCTTCGCCAACTTGCTCAAACAGGGTGCCATCAAGCAAAACATTGACGTGCTGTTCACCGACTCCACCGAGGCCGAGGCAGTCAAACTATTTGCCAACACCTTTCTCGCCATGCGCGTGGCCTACTTCAATGAGCTGGACACTTATGCGGCGACACATGGTCTCGATACCAAACAGATCATTCAGGGGGTTTGTCTTGACCCGCGCATCGGCGAACATTACAACAACCCATCGTTCGGTTACGGCGGCTACTGCTTGCCGAAGGACACCAAGCAACTGCTGGCCAACTATAGTGATGTTCCGCAGAACCTGATTCACGCTATCGTCGAATCCAACACCACGCGCAAAGACTTCATCGCAGCCAGCATCCTCAAGCGCAATCCGAAAGTTGTTGGTATCCACCGCCTTGTAATGAAGAGCGGCTCGGACAACTTCCGTGCCTCCAGCATTCAGGGCATCATGAAGCGCATTAAAGCCAAAGGTGTTGAAGTCATCGTCTATGAACCGGCGCTCAAAGAAGCAGAGTTTTTCCACTCCAGAGTGGTGAATGATTTGGCGCAGTTCAAGATAGAATCCGATGTCATCGTTGCTAACCGGATGAGTGTAGAACTATCAGATGTGGAGAAAAAAGTTTATACACGCGACCTTTTTGGAAAAGACTAACCAATGAAGATAAACTTCTTCGCTAGTGTCTTGAAACTTGCGCCTTGTATCGGCATCGAGGATGCGGCGGACAGGATTTATAGCCGTGATTTGTTTAAACAGGATGTGTCTATTGATGAATAAATTACTTACGCAAATTGTCGCTATCGCCAAACATGCCGGTCAAGCCATCATGGAGGTGTACGCCAATCCGGTAAATGCCGTGATGACAAAATCGGACAACTCCCCGTTGACGCAAGCTGATCTCGCGTCAGATCGTGTAATCAGCGCCGGCTTAAAACAACTGGGTTTGGGCTGGCCTGTGCTTTCGGAAGAATCTGCGCAGATCGATTATGAGCAACGCAAAGACTGGAAACGATTCTGGCTGGTTGATCCGCTCGATGGAACCAAGGAATTTGTAAAGCGTAACGGCGAGTTCACTGTCAACATCGCCTTGATAGAGAACGGTGTTCCTGTTCTTGGTGTGGTGTACGCGCCTGTGCCGGATGTGTGCTATTTCGGTGATCGAGTCATTGGCGCGTTTAAAAATAGAGGCTCATCAGTTGCGCACCCGATTTCGGTCAAACAACACATAGCTGGCGAAGCCATAAAAATAGTTGCCAGCCGTTCACATAGCGATACGCGCACACAGGCGTTGCTCGAAAAGCTGGGTGACCACGAGTGTATTAGCATGGGCAGTTCGCTCAAGCTATGTCTGGTGGCGGAAGGTGCTGCTCATTTCTATCCGCGTTTAGGGCCAACCATGGAATGGGATACCGCAGCAGCTCATGCTGTGGTGAATGCCGCTGGAGGAGTCGTTCACGACTGCAATGGTGAAGCTTTGGAATATAACAAACCTGATTTGCATAACACTGAATTTTTTGTTTTTGCTGCAACAGATCAAAGTATGGCGACCGTGATAAAGGACTTCTATGAGTAATGAATCTAACAAAACCTCTTCAAATGTTGTCTGGCATCATGCAACTGTTACTCGTGCGCGCCGTGAAGCACAGAACGACCATCGTGGAGCCATAATTTGGTTTACTGGTTTATCGGGTGCAGGCAAATCCACTCTTGCCCATGCTGTGGAAGAAGCATTGCACCAGCGAGATTGCCGCACTTTTGTGATGGATGGAGATAATGTACGCCATGGCCTTTGTGGCGACTTGGGTTTTTCAAATGAAGACCGCGAAGAGAATATTCGCCGTGTTGGCGAAGTAGCAAAGCTTTTTACGGAAGCCGGAATCCTCGTGCTTACTGCCTTTATTTCTCCGTTTAGATCAGACCGCGCACGAGTACGTGGCATGGCTCAACATGGCGATTTCATTGAAATCTACTGCAATAGTTCCATTGATATCTGCGAAAGGCGTGATGTAAAGGGGCTATACAAAAAAGCACGCTCTGGACAGCTAGCCGAATTTACTGGCATCTCATCTCCATACGAAGTACCGCAAAATCCAGAATTGGTTGTCAATACGGGCGAACTTGAGTTAGAGGAGTGTGTAAAACTAGTACTGTCCGAATTGGTAAATCGTGGAATTATCTGAATTAATTTGAGGAAAGAGTTTTTATGAGAGCCGTCCTACTAGCAGGAGGTTTGGGCACACGCATCAGCGAAGAGACCTCGACCCGTCCGAAGCCCATGGTCGAGATAGGCGGCAAACCTATCCTGTGGCACATCATGAAGGGTTACTCCG
>JAQTTU010000016.1 GCA_028710605.1 Sideroxydans sp. | reverse complement strand
ACCAGACCGAGAAAGTCGCTAGACTGGAAATGCCCAGCCGAACTGTTTCTTCCTGATGGCGCTTTTGACTTTAAGGCTTACTGGGAAGGCAAACTTAACTTTGTTGCACTTGGACTTTGAAACCGCCATTGCTTTGTAGGTGCGAATTCATTCGCACAAAACGCGATGCTTGTGCGAATGAATTCGCACCTACAAACCCTCAACTGGGCACATCGGTTTTGGTTTACAAAAACTAAACACCCGTGCCGAAGTAGTGCAGCAGTCGCTGCGACAGCCAACTGAGTTGTCCCGGCAAACGTCCGGTAACGAAGCCTACATGGCCGCCTTCATCGGGCAGCTCCAGCGTGACGGCGCGCGCCACTTCGGATGCTTGCGGCAATGCCGTAGTCGGCATGAACGGATCGTTGCGCGCATTCAGGAGCAACGTCGGCGCGCAGATCGAACCGAGCAGCGGCTTGGATGAGGCGCGCCGCCAGTAATCTTCCACACCGAGAAAACCATGCAGCGGCGCGGTGAACACATCGTCGAATTCATAGAGCGAACGTGCCGCGAGCATTCTTTGCTCGTCGATGCAGCCGGGAAAGCGCGCCAGTTTTAGCGCCGCGTTGCGCTTCATGGTGCGCAGAAAGCGTTGCGAGTAAATGCGGTTGAAACCGCGTCCGAGTTGATGGCCGCTGGCGGTGAGGTCGAGTGGCGCGCAAACGGCGGCAGCGGAGGTGATGGCCACTGCCGCCGCGCTGCCCTGCTCTCCCAGCCATTTCAGCAGTGCGTTGCCGCCCAGCGACACGCCGGCGGCATGGATGGAACGCTGCGGAAAGCGCCCGCGCAAACGGCGCAATATCCAGTCGATTTCTTCGCTATCGCCGGAATGATAAGCGCGCGGCAAACGGTTTGGTTCGCCGGAACAACCGCGAAAATGCACCACGACTCCGCTCCAGTCTTGCCGCTTTACGCTGTGCATCAACGAGATCGCGTAATGGCTGGCGGAGCTTCCTTCAAGCCCGTGAAAAAGCACGACGAGCGGCGCATCCGATGCGCCGTCAATCCAGTCGAGATCAATGAAATCTCCGTCCGGTGTATCCCAGCGTTCGCGCCGATATGGCGGGACATGGCCTTTGATCAGCAGCGGATAGATGGTCTGGGCGTGACCACCGGGCAACCAGTGCGGGGCTTGGTATGAAATCATCAGCAATTTGTTCAGGTAGTGGCCATATCGTAGCCGAGCTTGAGTATCAGCAATACGAGCAGGCACAAAAACAGGACGCGCACGAATCCGGCTCCGCGTTTCAGCGCGAGCCAGGTGCCGGTGAAAGAGCCGAGCATGTTGAAAACAATCATGGGGAGGGCGACGGTGTAGAGCACGTGGCCGCTGGGGATGAAGAACAGCAGCGCGGCGAGGTTGGTGGCGATGTTGACGAATTTGGCCGCAGCCGAGGCTTGCAGGAAGTCGAACGCGAAGTAGCGCACGAACAGAAAGATCAGGAAGCTGCCGGTGCCCGGCCCGAACAGGCCGTCGTAAAAACCGATGCCGCCGCCGATCAGCACGGACAGTATCAGCTCTCTTGAGCCGAAATGTTGGGCCTGCCGGAGTGTGCCGAAATCTTTTTTGTGGAAGATGTAAAACGCCATGGTGACGACCAGCACCAGCACGACGGGGCGCAACCAGCTTTGCGGTACGAGCGACACGGCGGCAGCGCCGAGGAAGGACATGGCAAAGGCGCTGGCCGCTGCGGGCAGCACCAGCCGCCATGGAAGTTGCACGCGCCCGATGTAGGTGCGCGCCGCGACGGCGGTGCCGCAGACCGAGGCCAGTTTGTTGGTGCCGAACAAGGTGGCGACCGGCGCGTTGGGAAACGCGTTGATCAGCGCGGGAATCTGGATGAGCCCGCCCCCGCCGACCACGGCATCGACCATGCCCGCGCAGAAAGCAAAAGCAAACAGGATGGAGAGGTCGAGCATGGCGGGTTCAGTTCAATTCAAGCGGTGGGTGCTATTGCGGCTGGCTGTCGATTATGCAATGCCACCTGCCCCGAAAGGCAGAAAAGACGGTTATCTTCACGCGATGCTGCATGCGGATCGCCTATTGACGGGCATCTCGGGGCTGTGGCCAGTTCGAGTCACACTTTTTCTTCGAAGTCGTGTTTGTCGGAAATGAAGGCGACGGTGATGCAGCCGGGGCCGGTATGTACGCCGCCGGAAATGCTCATCGGCGCGATATGCAGCGTGATGCCGGACTTTGCGGCAGCCGCCTTCAGCCGCGCGAATCCGGGCATCTGCGACACCTCCGCCGGATCGCCGCCGTAGCCCATGCATATCGCCGGAGCCAGCAAACCCGCTTCGACTGCGCGCGTGGCATTGGCGAACATGGTTTCGACGGCCGCATCGAAGTGGCGCATCTTGGCGACCGGGCTGGTGTTGTCCATGTGTCCGAGCAGGATGGGTTTGATGTCTAGCATTGAGCCGAGCATGAAGCCGGTCCAACTGATGCTCCGGTCGCCGCGCTGGGAGGCGCGCTTGTAGATGTGTTGCAGGTCGGGCGGCACCAGGTAGCAGTAGGTGTGGTTCACCAGTTCGCCGATACGCGTATCAATCTCTGTTGCTGAAGCGCCCGCCTTGATCATGCGCACGACTTCCGCCGCGAGCACGGCCGTCCCGGCGAAAACGTTCCGGCTGTTGACGACGGCCAGCGTGAAGTGTCCGGTGACTCCCGCGTCGCGTCTGATCGGTTTGTATTTGATGAGAATGGCGCGCGATGCCTTCAGCGCGTGATCGTAAATTTCGCTGCGCGCGTGCGTCGCCATGATGCAGAACACGTGGTCGTATTTGCACACCAGCTTTTCGAGAAACAGCGTTTCGATCTGGCCGCTGGTGAACGGGCTCGATTCGACTTCGATCTCTTTCTTCTGTTTCATCCGGGTTCTCGTGTCCGAATGAAACTGGATCGTTTGCTCATCGTCCCGAAGATCCTCGAACGAGTGGTCGCCCATTTTGATCATGGTCGGCATCAGCTCAACGTCGTCGTTCTCGAAAAAGCTGCTCGGTAAATCGCAACTTGAGTCAACCACCAATCCAATCTTCATGCGCTTCTCTCCCCGTTGTCGGCCTTGTGTGCCGTTGTGTTTTGAAAAATTTTCCAGTAGTTCAGTATTGAGCTTTTTAAAATTGAAGACAGCGCATCGGTGTCACGTAGGTCGGGCTTCAGCCCGACATGTCGGGTTGAAACCCGACCTACGGAGAATCAAAATGCTGTCGCGAAACATGGAAAGCTCATTGTTCAAAAATAGCGTTATCCCCTCACCGCTATTGGGCGCGAAATTTATCAGTAACGGGGGGAACTTTCCACACGCAAGAATATATAGGCCTGCCTGGAACGCCTATTGACGGGCATTGCGGGGGAGTTGGTGATTTTATTCAGATTCAAGAAACCGAAATTTTTTCCTCTCCCAGCCCTGCTACGCTCACTTGCCCTGAACCACCTGAATATGCGCGTGGCACAGTCTCAGGTACAGACGTATCTGGCGCTGGAGCGGCCACCAATCGTAGAGAAAAATCTGCAACGGTCGCCACATGGCGACCCAGCCGACGATGGTCAGGCTTTCGCGCGCGATGTTGTAGCCGGCACCGCTGCCCAGATTGCCGATGAAGTCGGCCGCGAGCAGGCAGAGTGAAACGAAGACGATCCCGATCACCATGCTCATGCGGCCTTGCCGCAAAAGCTGTCGCAGTGCTTTGCGTGTTTGCTCGGCTTTGTAGGCGAAGTGGTTGTGAATCGCACCGGTCAGCATCTCGGTCGGGTCGCCGGTCGCCGGCCATTGTTCGAGGTGGATGGTGATATGAAAGCGGCTGTCGTGCGGATACCCGGATGCCCAGGATTCGATGAATGTATTTGCTTCCGGGTCGAGATCCTTGTTCAGAAACGGTGTCGGATCCATCGAATTGAACAACTGCGCCATCTCGCGCACACGCAGTGCCAGACGATGGACGGGCGCAGAAACGGCAGATTTCGTCATGGGAATATCACTTTAATGATGCTCGGTTGCAGCGGTGCGGGTCACGCTGCATCGGGCCATTCGCTGAACGGAAACGGGATTTCTTCCGTGGCGAAAGTCAGGAAATTGACGATTTGGCGCAAGTAGCTTCCCATGCTGCGGCCAAATGAAACCAGTCGAATGTTGGGCGCATCGTTCAGCAGCGCGATCACAAACTGGATAACCGCCACGATCCCCAGCACGGTCATACACACGTGGAACGCCACAGCCATCAGCAGCATGAACAGGCCGCGCATCCAGATATTGCGCTTGCTGCCTGGTGCAACAGAATTTTCAGTCATCGTGGTTCTCCCGAATATTGAGGAAAATTGGCGACAGATTTTTTCCGCCGCACCTCCCCGTTCAATCTAACAGCAAAGTCGCTCACTTTCCACGCGTAAAAACTGCATCATGGGCGAACACCCACAGGGTGCAAGAACCTCTACGAGGTGAATTCGCCTCTATAGCTGTGCCACCAGCACAACCACCTGCCCCGCAAGGCAGTAAATACGGGCATCTCCAACGGGTGAATATGCCTGCAAAGATCAGCTCAAACCGCCTCTTTGCTTTCCTCGTCCGGGAAGGGCCAGACAGGTTCGGGTGGAACCAAGGCGGCTTTTCTGGCGGCGGCTTCGGCTTTTTTCAGTGCGGCGGCTGCTTTGCGTGCAGCCGCTGCTTCCTGTGCAATTTGTTTCGCTTGAGCGGCTGCGGCCTTGCGTGCATCGGCTTCCGCTTTCTTGGCGGCGGCCAGTTCTTGTGCGGCCAACTTGGTTTGTTCAGCGGCCAGCTTTCTTGCCGCTGCGGCTTCCTGTACGGCGATCTTTTTTACTTCGGCTTCCGCTTTCTTGATGGCGGCAACTTCCAGCGCTGCTTGTTTTCTGGCCTCGGCTTCGGCCTTCTTTTCGGCGGCGGCTTGCTGTGCCGCCAGCCTGCGTGCTTCAGCTTCGGCTTTTTTCAAGGCAGCAGCTTCTGCTGCGGCTCTGGCTCTGGCTTCTGCCTCGGATTTCTTCAGGGCAGCCGCTTCTTCCGCCGCTTTCTTCCTGGCCTCGGCCTCAGCTTGTTTCGCTGCCGCTGCTTGTTGCGCCGCCAGCTTGCGTGCTTCGGCTTCGGCCAATTTCAACGCTGCGGCTTCTGCTGCCGCTTGTTGTGCGGCAAGCTTTCTGGCCTCCGCCTCGGCTTTCTTCAGGGCTGCGGCTTCTTCGGCGGCTTTCTTTTTTGCTTCAGCTTCCGCTTTTTTCAAGGCAGCCGCTTCTTCCGCCGCTTGTTTTTTGGCTTCTGCCTGGGCCAATTTGGCTGCGGCGGCTTCCTGTGCGCGTTGTTTTGCTTGTTCCATTGCCAATTGCTTGGCCGCCGCAGCTTGTTGTGCGGCGAGGAGTTTGGCGACTCTGGCCGCCTCGGCATCCGCGCGCGCCTGTTCACCTGCTGCCGTTGCGGCGCTCATTTCCTGTTCTGCCCGCGCTTTCTTTTCGACTGCCGTCGCATAAGCAACTTGTGCCTTGGTTGCCGCATCCTCTTTTTGAGCGGCGATGAGTTGTTTCGCTTCCAGTATCTGCTTGGCTTCTGCCGCTGCCTGATTGGCGGCAAGCATCAATTTATTGGCGAGGGCTAGCGTTTTTTCAGCTGCCGCCGCGTTCTTGGCGGTGCGAATCTCGTTGGGTGTCAATTTAACCTGCTTCACCTCTGACATCTAAAATCTCCTCATTTTGCGTTAATCAGATCATCAACTTTGCGCGCCAAAGATACAGAACGAACGTTCTGTTGTCAATTCTAAAAAAACAAAACGGGCACTTGATTCAAGTGCCCGCCTTGGCTGCAACATTGCAAAACCAGCTAGCGTCTGATACCGCCCATGCCGCCCCTCATGCCGCCGCCCATTTCACTGCCCGATTTATTTTCACCGGCCACGTCGAGCGGAGATTTTTTGGGGGGAACGGTTCTGGCTTGCGCTGCCGATTTTTTCGGTGGTGCGAGGCGAGTTGTTTGGCTAACCTTGGCGGCAGTACCGGCTGTTTTCTTGGCGGTAGTTTGCGCTTGTTGTCCGCCGCCCTGAGCATTAGCCGAGTCTGCCGCAAAGGCCGCCGCGCCGGACAATAACGCTGCCGTAGCCAGCCCCGATAACACGATTTTCCTGTTCATTAC
Source organism: Sideroxydans sp. (assembly GCA_028710605.1). GTDB lineage: Bacteria > Pseudomonadota > Gammaproteobacteria > Burkholderiales > Gallionellaceae > Sideroxyarcus. The sequence continues at coordinate 49,509 of JAQTTU010000016.1, read as the reverse complement.
CTTCTCCGGTTTAATGCGAGATAAAAGAATCATACCTCATGCCCGAAACCTGTCAGCGACGAATCAAAATATCCCGCCAACCCGCTCCGGCGAATCGGTGCTAACGCATATCCGCATTCGGTTTTCATTTATTTGACAACAGAACGTTCGTTCTTTATGATTGGTGAACGTTCGTTCTGTAGGAGATTGTCGTGACCAGCCTTAATCACCATTTTGCCAGCCCCGCGCGCCACGCCGCACACCCCGCCCTGCTGTCGCTGACGCACCCCAATAAATCCATGTTCGAGAGGCAACGCGCGTTGTTGCACAAGGCCGTGCCTGCGGGCTTCCCCTCGCCTGCCGACGACTATGTCGAACGCCGACTGAGCCTGGACGAGCATCTGATCCAGCACAAGGAATCGACCTTCTTCATGCGCGTGGCGGGACATTCGATGCGCGAGCTGGGCATTTTTGACGGCGACCTGCTGGTGGTGGATCGTTCAGTTCCCGCCTCGCACGGCTGCGTGGTGGTGGCGGTGGTGGATGGCGAGTTCACGGTGAAGCAGTTGCTCTACACCCCGCGCGGCAAAGTGCTGCGCGCAGCCCATCCCGATTACCCGGAAGTGACCATCAAACCGGAACAGGATTTTTCCATCTGGGGCGTGGTGCAGTGGAATGTGCATAAGGTATGAATCAAAAACTTTCACCACAGAGACACAGAGAAAAACAAAACGCCAAAATTTGCCGCTCCTATTTCGTTGCCACAAAAATATGTCGTTGCTTGGTTTGCCCGGTGTTCTCTGTGTCTCTGTGGTGATATTGTTTTTTGCTTTTAGGGTGATGTGATGCAACGCGCCATCGCGCTGGTGGACTGCAATAATTTTTATGTTTCCTGCGAGCGCGTGTTCCAGCCCAAGCTGGAAGGCAAGCCGGTGGTGGTGCTGTCCAACAACGACGGTTGCGTGGTGTCGCGTTCGCAGGAGGTGAAAGACCTGGGGCTGAAAATGGCCGTGCCCTGGTATCAGATGAAAGATTTGGCCAAGCGCCACGGCATCATCGCGTTTTCTTCCAACTACAGTTTGTACGCCGATCTCTCCAACCGCGTGATGTCGCTGCTGGCGCAGTTCAGCCCGAATCAGGAGGTGTACTCCATTGACGAATCCTTCCTCGACCTCACCGGCATCCCCGCCGACCACACGCAATACGCGCAGCAGATACGCGAGACCATACGCCGCTGCGTCGGCATTCCGGTGTGCGTGGGCATCGCGCCCAGCAAAACTTTAGCCAAACTCGCCAACCATGTCGCCAAGAAGAATGCGCGCTTCGGCAGCGCGTGCGATTTCAATGCGCTAAACGAAACAGAGTTGAACGATCTGCTCGCCACCATTGCGGTGGGCGAAGTGTGGGGTGTGGGCAGGCGTAGCGTGGGCAAGCTGAACGAGATGGGCATCCAGTCCGTGCTCGATCTGAAACGTTTTTCCGCCAAACGGCTGCGCGAAAAATTCAGCGTGGTGTTCGAGCGCATCGTGGCAGAACTGAACGGCGTGGCGTGTCTGGAACTGGATGATGTGGTGTCCGACAAGCAGCAAATCATTTGCTCGCGCTCGTTCGGCGCGTTGACTTCGCTGCTGCCCGATCTGGAACAGGCGGTGATCGCCTACGCCAGCCGCGCGGCGGAAAAATTGCGCCAGCAGCACTCGTTAGCCAGCGGCATCCAGGTCTATATCCGCACCAACCCGCACAAGGAACGCGCCCCGCAATACCGGCAAGCCATACTGATGCCATTGCCCGAACCGACCGATGACACGCGCCTGCTGTGCCATGCCGCGCTGCACGGGCTGCGCCAGATTTTCCGCGCGGGCTTTGCCTATCAAAAGGCCGGTGTGATGCTGACCGAAATCATCCCCCGCTCCGCCAGACCGCGCACCTTGTTCGATGATGTGCTGGCGCAGCAGAAATCGCACGCGCTGATGCAAACGCTGGATCGCATCAACCGCAGCATGGGCAGCGGCACGCTCAAATTATTGGGCGAAGGCACGGATAAAACGTGGGCGATGCGCAGAGAAAATATGTCGAAACGTTATACGACGGAGTGGGATGAACTGATGGTGTGTCCGGCACGTTAATAAATGCATCAACGAGGCAAATTAGAACCCCATTTGCAGAGTGTTACTTTGCTTGCTTGATGAGGCGTTTCTTTTCCGCCGCATTAGCAAAGATCACGCGACCATCCTTGACCATGCCCATGACGACATTCTCGCGGCGGAAGGCTTCGTGTGTTTGTTCATCAGCCGGATTCCACGACGAGAACGGATGCTTCCAGGTGGCGATCACGCCTTTGACCGGCGCTTTCAAATTTTCCAGTGCTAATTTGATCTTGCGGGTATCGGCGCTCTGCGCTTGCTTCACGGCGGCAATCAAAATATACACAGCGTCATAACCTTGGGCGGCTGAGACCGGGGATGGGATGCGATCCACTTTGTAGCGTTTGTGGTACTCGTTGATAAAACGCTTCGCCCTGGCGGTGATAGGCTCTTCGATGAAGGTCTGCGGCATCAAGGTGCCGTTGCCGTTCTTGCCCGCATTGTCGATGTAGTTCGACATTGACAGCGTCCATCCGCCAATCATTGGAATCTTCAGCCCGATCTTGTCCATATCGTTAGACACGGCGGCGAGTTCGGGGCCGATACCCCAGACCAGTATTGCTTGAGCGCCCGCTGTCCTAGCCTTCAACAGTTGGGCGGTCATATCCTTGTCGCCGACGTTGAATTTTTCGGTGGCAACCACTTCCAGCCCGTTGCCCTGCGCTTTGATCTGCGCCAGCAAGTCGTCGCGACCGGAAACGCCGTAGCTGGTTGCATCGTGGATGATGGCGACCTTGGTAAATTTGCGCTTGATCGCTTCTTCGACCACCATCGCCGACTGGATTCCGTCATGTGCAGCAAAACGGAAGATAGACAAATCCTTTACACCAGGTTTCCCGGGGTTGTCAGCCCATTGCGTCATCGAAGCGGAACCCGCAGCGGGGCAGATGATTTTGGTGATGCCTTTTTCCTGCAAATATTTGTCGCCTGCGATGACCACGCCGGTGTTGACCGAACCGATTACCCCGGAGAGATCATCCATCGAAGCGAGTTCCTGCCCGATCAACGCGCCTCTATCATTCTTTGCCTCATCGTCGCGTTCGATGATTTCGATTTTCAGTTTTTTCCTGCCAACGACAATTCCGCCCGCAGCATTAATCTCTCTGATGGCCAGTTTGGCTCCATCACGCATGGAAATTCCCATAGGTGACGAACCGCCGCTGAACGGGCCGGTGATGGCAAGCTTGATGGAATCCGCAGCAAAAAGTTGGGCAGAGAAACCGAGTAACAGTGTAGCAAGCAGAGTCTTTTTCATTGTTTTCTCCTTGAGTTGGAGGCATCGTGTCCGATGCGAGCCTAATGCATCAAGCCGCAACCTGCTACAGCACAAAAAATCTACACCACCAGCGGCCCGTGATAATCGTCGCCGAGGTTGGCGGCGGTCGCGCCGGAGGAGATTTCGGCGAGCTGGCTTTCGTGGTCGGCCTGCACTTGCAGCAGGGTCACCACGCAGTTATCGAGGTCGTCGTATTCTTCGCGTCCCGTGCCATAGTGCTCGGCTTCGGAATAAAAGAACTGGCAGCGATAGCGGTCCGCTGCGACCTTGCACACCACGAAGTGCGCGCCGCGTTCGTTCCAATAGAGCGTCGGACAAAGCGTGAGTTGCGCGGGATCGCCGCCGAGTTGCAATTCGCTGTCGGCGAGCTGGAGCGGCACGATTTTGCCGTAGCGCTCGAACAGCAAGGCGGCGACATGCTTTTGTTGGGATTCGCTGAAGTCTGGGATGGTGGTCATGGTGATTTTATTTCCGGTTCAATATCAGGTTTGCGCCCAAGGCAGGTTGTCGAAGCGCCAGCCGTTGTGGGAATTGCGGTGATGGCTATCGTCGAGGTCGCCTTCGAAGCCGTGCGTGACGTTGTATATCTCTTTCAACCCGGCATTTTCCAAAGCCAGCCCGGCATCGGCGGAACGTCGCCCCGAGCGGCAGATGAGCACGACGGGACGGTTGGCGCTGGCGGCCTTGCGCACTTGCGCGACGAATTGCGGGTTGATCTCCCAGTCCGGGCCGTCCACCCAAGGGATGTGAATCGAGCCGCGCGGATGGCCGACGAACATGTATTCCATCTCGCTGCGCACATCGACGAACACCGCTTCTGGATTGGCTTGCAGAAATTCGTAGGCTTGTTTCGGTTCAAGGTGTTGCATGGTCTCCGCGCTCCTGATTGTTTTTTTATGGATGGCGGGATTATAGCGCCACGTTCGCCCTGTAACGAAGCAAGGGCGAACGCGCGATTGAAAATTACTTGGCGATGTCCTGCAACTTCTTCGGCTGGATGATGTGCCCGTCCAAGCCGGACTGCTTGGCGTTGCCGCCGTAGGCCACGCTCATCAGCTCGGAGTAATAAACCACCGGCATGGCGAACTTGGTGCCCTGCTTCTTGTTGATTTCGGATTGATAGACTTCGACGTTGGCCTGGCACAACTGGCAAGGCGTGACGATCATTTCCGCGCCGTGGTCGTAAGCCGATTCGATGATGCTGCGAATCTGCTTCTGCGCCTTTTCCGGTTCGGAAAACGCCAGCGCGCCGCCGCAGCAAGTGACTTTCTGGTCGAACTTGGCAACCGCTTCCGCGCCGACAGCTTCGATCATCTTGTCGAGATATTGCGGGTTCTCGAACGATTCACCGGCAATGCCGAACGGACGGTTGGTCTGGCAACCGACATAACCGGCAATCTTCAGGCCTTGCAGCGGTTTGACTACCGCCTGTTTCATTGCCTCGAAGCCGATGTCTTCCACCATCACTTCGACCATGTGGCGCGGCTTGACCGAACCTTTGAAGTTCAGGCCGACTTCCTTGAGCGCTTCGTTGGTTTCGGACATCAAATTGCCGTGCGCATTCAGGCGATCCGCCGTTTCGCGCGAAGCCAGCCAGCATGCCGGGCAGCCGGACACCATATCCTGTCCGGGCAAATTCTGTTCTGCCAGCGCTAGGTTGCGCGCGCCGATAGCCAGACGCGGCAACTCGCCGCCCTCGGCATAACCGATGGATGCGCCGCAACAGTTCCAGTCAGGAATCTCGTTGAGCTGGACACCGAGCTTGTCGCACATCACGTCGAGCGAGGTGCTGAAGTTGGAAGCCGACGCGCCCTTCTGGGAAGAGCAACCGGGGTAATAAGCGTATTGTTTTTTAGCCATGACTGTTATCCATTCCCTCAGGAAGTGAAACCTTTCTTACGGTCTTCGATCTCGCGCGCTTTGGCGATCATCTTGTTGAAGCTGCCCGTGTCTTTGCACTTGTGTCCGCCGAACAGCTCCATCGGATTGAGGCGTTTTGCTTTCACCAGACCGAGACCGACGCTCTGCATCGCCATCGCATTCTTGATGCCCTGCACGAAACCGTCTTTGAAATACATCGCCAGCGAAAACTTCAACTCGTTGACGCGTCCGGTCTTGGCGAGGTTGTTCCAGAACAACTTGGCAACTTCGCGCGTCGGCTGGCCTTTGGGGGCGATGTTCAGGCGGTGCGCATAGTTCGCCAAGCCGTGCATGATGTGCGTGATGGGCAACTTGCGCGGGCAGCGCACGATGCAGTTGTAGCAGGAGGTACACATCCACATCGCATCCGATGTCAGCACCTCTTCGCGCTTGCCGGCGCGGATCATCATGAACAGCTTTTGCGGGGTGTGTTGCCATGCGTTGCCCAGCGGGCATGAACCCGCGCACACGCCGCATTGCATACACATCTTGACCCACTCGCCGTCCTCGACGCGCTCTTCGACTTCGCGCAGGAAGTCGTTACGGTAACGCGCAACAGCTTGTTGATTTTGTACGGTCATCTTACGCGCTCCTTAGTTGAAGCCCTTCATGGGCGACATACCGATCTCGTTGATCTTCTCGACATACTCGTTAATCAGTTTTGCCACGCGCGCATTGTCGGTGATCGCCACTTCGTGCGTGATAACGCGCTCTTTTTCCAACCCGAGCTGTTTGAGCGTGTCGTCGATCTTGCTCATGCGGTAGTTGGCCAACTCCGAGCCTTTAACAAAGTGGCACTGATAATTGTCGCCGTGTTTGCAGCCCATCAACATCACGCCGTCGTAGCCGGAGTTGAGCGCATCGGTGATCCAGATGGTGTTCACCGAACCGAGGCAACGCACCGGAATGGCGCGCACAAACGCGGAATACAGATGATGCTGCAAGCCCGCCATATCCAGCGCCGGATAAGCATCGTTCTCGCAAGCGAGAATCAGGATACGCGGTCTTTCGGAGAACTCGTCCGGCATGTCCACCGCTTTGATCTGCATGCCGACGGTATCGACCGAATAGTTCTCGAACGAAATCACGCGCACCGGGCATGCGCCCATGCAAGTACCGCAACGGCGGCAGCGGCTTTCATTGAACACCGGGAAGCGTCTTTCATCTTCGTCGATCGCGCCGAACGGACATTCCACCGTGCAGCGTTTGCATTGAGTGCAGCCTTCCAGACGCGCAGTCGGGAAAGACAAGTCGCCGGAGCGCGGATGCGCGGCGCGTCCGATGCTGGCGTTCTCCACGGCCTGAATGGCCTTGAGTGCCGCGCCGGTGGCATCTTCCGTGGCTTGCAGCATGTCCATGGGACGGCGCACCGGGCCTGCGGCGTAAATGCCGGTGCGGCGCGTTTCGTAAGGGAAGCAGATGAAATGCGAATCCGCGAAGCCCTGCTTCAACTGCGGCATGTCCGGGCCTTGGCGATAGTTGAGGTTGAGCACAGAAGTCTTTTGCATCTCGATCTTCTGCTGTTTGGCCTCGTCCGAACCACCTTCGGCTGCGGTTACGATAGGATTCCACGCTTCGAGATTTACACCTGCGTTCGGCACTTGTCCGGTGGCAAGCACCACCAGATCGGCGTTCAGAGAAGTGTCTTCATCCAGAATCAGATCGCGGAATTTAACTTCGCAACCGTCGCCGGAGGCTTCCACCGCAGAGGCTTTGCCCTTGGTGAAAATCACGCCCTTCTGCTGCGCGCTGCGGTAGAAATCTTCGCCCATGCCGGGCAAACGCAGGTCGGTAAACATCACCACCGTATCCACTTGCGGGTTGGCATCCTTGAAATACATGGCTTGCTTGACGCTGGTGGCGCAGCAATGGCCGGAGCAATAAGCCAGATGTGTACCCGTCTCGTCGCGCTGTCCGGCGCACTGCACGAACACCACCGATTTCACTTCTTTGCCGTCGGCACGTTTGATAGTTGCGCCATTCGCGCTGCGCGCCAAGGCTTCCAAGCCTGCCTGGTCAACCACGTTGGCTTTGCCGCCGCCGAGTTCGGGCAGCTTGTTGAGGTCATAAGTGGTGAAGCCGGTGGCTTGCACGATGCCGCCCACTTCTTCTGTGGTGATTCCGGCTGCGCCCTTCACCTGTACGCTGAAGCGTCCCGGCGCACCGGAAGTCTCGGCGACGGTGGAGCTCAGGTGAACCGTGATACGCGGATGTGCGCTGACCTTGGCAGCCAGTTCGGTGAGACCGGTATCTTGCGGTTCGGCGAACGGTTGTTTGAACGGTACGCGCTTCCACAACTTGGCCGCCCAGCCGCCGAGTTGAGCTTCTTTTTCCACGATAACGATGTCGTAGCCCGCTTCGGCAGCTTCCAGCGCCGAGGTCATGCCCGACATGCCGCCGCCCACCACCAGCAAGCGCTTGTTGTGCGCGTGGTTGGGGTTGCCCTGCGGCAAAATCATTTTTTTAATTTCGGCGCAGCCCATACGCACGTAGTCATTCGCCATTTCCTGACGCACTTCGTCGTGCTGCTCGCCTTCCGCGATCACCCAGATCACACCTTCGCGCAAGTTGGCGCGCGACATGGCAACGGTCGGGAAATTGAACGCTTCGGTCTTGGCGCGACGCGAACAAGCCGCGATGCAGATATGCGTGACGGCTTCTTTTTCGATGTCGTCGCGAATCATCTGCACGCCTTCTTCATTGCACAGGAAAGCGTGTTCGCGCACCAGCGCCATCTTGCCTTCCTTCTGCGCGATCTTGGTCAGCTGCGCAACATCGAGCTTGTCGCCCAGTTCGCAACCGGAACAGATATACGCAGCAGTTTTCATCTCAGCCATTATCTTGCTCCTTCGCTAGCAGAGGTTTTGTGTACCACTTGAATCGCGCGCAACGACGCGGCGGTGGCGCTTTGTACAGAACGGTTAACATCCAGCGGGCTGCTCGCCGCACCGGCAGAGAATTGTCCGCCATCTTTCGATCCTTCGATGAAACCGGACGAGTCGGTGACGATGTCCGCAGGCAACGCGATGCCGTTGCTTTCCGGCTCCATGCCCACTGCCAGCACCACCAGATCGTGTTGCTCGGCATAGCGGTGATAGCCTTCGGTATTCACGCCGTGCAGCACCAGATCGCCGCTCGCTTCGTGCAGCTTGATGCTAGCGACTTTGGATTTGACGAATTTCACCGTCGGGTCTTGCTGCACCTTCTGGTAGAAGTCTTCCAGACGGTCGATGGAACGGATGTCGATGTAATAAACGGTGGACTTGCCTTCTTCGCCGTAAGCCTCGCGCACATATTGCGTTTGCTTCAACGAGGCCATGCAGCAGATACGCGAGCAATGGCGCAGATGGTTTTCGTCGCGCGAACCGGCGCACTGGATGAAGGCGATGTTCTTCGCTTCCTTGCCATCCGAAGGACGCAGCAGCTTGCCGCCAGTGGGGCCGTGCGGATCGGCGAGACGCTCGAATTCCAGACTGGTGATGACGTTGTCGAAACGGTCATAACCGTAAGGCTGAATCTTGGCCGCGTCGTAAGGTTTCCAGCCGGTCGCCCACACGACCGCGCCGACTTTCAGCTCGACGGTTTCGATCTGCATGTCGAGTTCGATGGCGCTGTATTTGCACGCGGCTTTGGCTTTTTCGCCATCGGCTGTACCGACGATGGATGCGTCCAGCACATAACGTTGCGGATAAGCCATGGCATGCGGCAAGTAGGCTGCCTTGGTCTTGGACAAGCCATATTCGTAAGGATTGGCAATCTCGGCCTCCACCACTTTGGCGCATTCTCCGCAGCCGGTGCAGTTCTGGTTGACGTAACGCGGCGAAATTTTCAGCGTAACGTTGTAATCGCCGCGCTGACCTGTCACCGACACCACCTCGGTCTGGGTCATCACGCGCAAATTGCGGTTGGCCTTGAGGCGGCGCAGGTTGATTTCCAGGCCGCAGGTGGGGTGGCACATCTTGGGGAAATAGCGGTACAGCAGCGCGGTACGTCCGCCCAGGCTGGTATCGCGTTCGGCCAGGATTACTTGTTTGCCGCATTCGGCGGCCTCCAGCGCTGCCGTCATGCCGCTGATACCGCCGCCGACAACGAGGATTGTCTGGTTTGTTGCAATAGAAGCGTTCACTCAAACCTCCGATATAGTTTGCTGCAAAGTACGTATTTCAAAATTCATGCGTTCCAGATCTCCGAGAATCCAGGTGGGAATAGCATTCACGCCGGGGGCATCTATGCCGGCAACCGAGCCGGGATTGACCAGCCAGGTGTGCCCGCCGCTGATGTCGGATTGCATGCCGACGTGCGCCGTGTGGCTGTGACCGTGGCAGACCAGATCGTAGTCACCGGTACAAGCGAATGCTTTTCCATGATTGGGCATGTGGGTGACGAATATCCTGCGTCCGCCCAGTTCCAGCACGGCTTCCTGCCCATAGTAATTGAATATTCCGTCAGACTTGTACATTACGCGGTAGAGCGATGCCACATCGCCAATGTTGTTGCCGTGGACGGCATGGATGGGAATGCCCAGCTTGAGTGAGGCGCGCAAAGTGTTGACACCGATCAGGTCGCCGCAGTGTATAACGGCTTGCGCCCCGGCTGCCTGCGCTTCCTTGATCGCCTCCACAAGGGGTGGAGAACGGTCATGGCTGTCTGAAACAATACAAATCTTCATACTTTGATTATGCCTCTGAAATTGCGTCGCATTAGGCCGAATTCACGCATAAAGTGTCTATAACCATATCGGGTGGGTGGGGTTATAGCCCTGATGGGGTAGCTTGCAGAATTCATGCTGTGTTATGTTGAAATTTAAAAGGAAGCGGCATAACCTCACGTACCGCATCCGCCTGCCGGATGTACTTTGTCATGAAAACGTACTCGATAGAACCCACAAAAATATCGCGGATGCCATGAGTAAAAAGCTGAAGTTAGTTGACGGTGCAGGCAGCGCGGCTTTTTACTGGACGCGAGATCCCGAGTTCGTGCTTCCCGGCAAAAGCTGCGGACTGGATGCCTGCGTGGAGCAGGAATTCTCGGCTTCCCGCAACAGCGACCTCCAGTCGCTACTGAATACTTTCCTGGAGTCCGCCATCGCTTTCATCCACGCAAGAGCGGGGGTCGTGCGCGTAATGCTGCCGGACGAACAAACCTTGCAGGTTATCAGTGCGGTCGGACTGACCGGAGAAGAGCTTGAAGCCGAACGCATCGTGGAACTGGCCTGCGAAAATTGCGGCAAGGACGCATTCAAACACGGCCTGTGTTCCACCGATGTCGAAACCTGCGTAACGCGACACGGCGACCGCCCTCACCTGCAATTCCGCTCGGTGATTTCCATTCCCTTGGAAAGCCGCAACTCTTCCGATGCGATGCTGGGCGTTTTTACCCTGTTCTTCGACAAACCGCAGTCCGATTCCGGTGCGGCATCAACCATGGCGATCAGTTTCTCCGATCTGCTGTCCAATTTGATTGATCACATCAAATACCACCGCGAAATGAAGCGCGCCGAACTGCTGATGGAACGGCAATCCATCGCCAACGAAATCCACGATTCGCTGGCGCAAACGCTGAATTATGCGCGCATGAACACTACACTCTTGAGCGATGCATTGCGCAATAACAACGAGTTGATGGCGACCAAATATGCGCGCGACATCGACGAAGCGCTGGAGATCGGCCAAAAGGCGGTGCGCGCGCTGATTACCGATTTCCGCAGCGACATGGATCCGGCCGGCCTGTTGCAGGCTTTGCAGACACTGGTAAAACAGTTTCGCAAACGGCACAGTATTGTGCTCGACATCTCCATCCGGGTGGCCGACCTCGACCTGCCGCTGGAACACGAAATACAGGTTTTCCACATCGTGCGCGAAGCGCTTTCCAATATTGCCAAGCATTCCAACGCGAGCCATGCCCGCCTGATTGTCGATCACCTCTGCGGCTATTACGTTTTTACCGTTGAAGACAACGGTGTAGGGACATTTTCCCCGGTGGAAGGACATTACGGAGTCATCATCATGCGCGAACGCGCGCACCGAATCGGAGGCGAAATTAAGGTAGAAAGCACCAAAGGGCTTGGAACATGCGTACAATTATTTTTTCCTGAACCGGAAACGAATTGGAGAACTGCGCATGACTGAAGAACTTAAGATTGCTTTGGTGGATGACCAAAGCCTGTGCCGACGAGGACTGGGAGAATTGCTCGCTCGTTGCTACGGCTTTAATGTGCTCGGCGCAGTCGGCACCATCGAGGATTTGCGCGCCCTCATCAAGGAGCAGCCCGACCTGCTGGTCATGGATCTGCGCATGAAACCGATGGACGGCCTGCAAATGCTGGAACTGCTACGCAAGGAAGGTTGCACCATTCCCGCCGTGATGCTGACCATGAGCGATTCGGAAGTGGACTTGGGCAACGCGATTCGCGCCGGAGTTCGCGGCTATCTGCTGAAGGACATGGCACCGGAAGAGGTGGTGGATGCAATCCGCCGCGTCGCCGCAGGCGAACTGGTGGTTGCCCCGACCATGACGGTAAAAATGATCGACATGTTGCGCGGCGATCAACCCGGCCAAGAGCCGAAGAACTCGCTCAAACTGCTGACCGACCGTGAGCGCGAGATATTGCAGTTGCTGTCGCGCGGCGAAAGCAACAAGGCCATCGCGATCACCTTGAAAATCAGCTACGACACGGTCAAGCAGCATGTGCGGCACATTCTGAACAAGCTCAATCTGTCGTCGCGGGTGAAGGCGGCCGTGCTGTTCGCCAAGGAGCAAGGTTTGCCGCAGGAAAACGATTCGGCTTCGAACAATCAAACCGGATCAAAGCAGCAAGGTAGCAGGTGACACAGGAAGTTGTTCCATCAATCAATAACTAAAGAGGAAAAAATATGGCACACATCGTCATTATGGGAGCAGGACTCGGCGGCATGCCGGCAGCATACGAAATGCGCGACAAGTTGGACAAACAGCACAAAGTCACAGTCGTTTCGAACAGCGAAAATTTCCATTTCGTTCCGTCCAACCCTTGGGTAGCCGTTAAATGGCGCGAACGCAAGCAGATCGAATTTCCGGTGCGCACCTATCTGGAGCGCAAGGGAATCGAATTCATCTCAACCGGCGTAAAGCGCGTTCATCCTGACAAGAACCAGCTCGAATTGAATGATGGCAAGAACGTCGATTACGACTATCTGGTGATCGCCACCGGCCCCAAGCTGGCCTTCGAGGAAGTTGAAGGGCTGGGTCCGCACGGCGGCCACAGCTACTCCGTATGCCATGTCGATCACGCCATGAAATCGCACGACGAATGGGAAGGTTTCTGCAAGAACCCCGGCCCCATCGTGGTCGGTGCGGTGCAAGGCGCTTCCTGCTTCGGCCCGGCTTATGAATACGCATTCATCATGGATACCGATCTGCGCAAACGCAAGATCCGCACCAAAGTACCGATGACCTTCGTCACCTCCGAACCTTACATCGGTCACCTCGGTCTGGGTGGCGTGGGCGACTCCAACGGCATCCTCGAATCCGCCATGCGCGACAAAGGCATCAAGTGGATTTGCAACGCCAAGGTCACCAAGATCGAAGCGGGCAAAATGTACGTCACCGAACATGACGACATGGGCATCGAAAAGAAAAAACACGAACTGCCGTTTAACTACAGCATGATGCTGCCAGCGTTCAAGGGCGTGGATGCCGTGTTCGGCATTGACGGCCTGGTTCAGGCGCGCGGATTTGTCGTCGTCGATAAACACCAGCGCAACCCGAAGTACAAGAACGTCTTCGCGGTCGGCGTGTGCGTCGCCATTCCGCCGGTGGAAGCCACTCCGGTTCCTTGCGGCACGCCCAAGACCGGCTACATGATCGAATCCATGGTCACCGCCACCGTGCACAACATCCATGCCGACCTGACCGGCGAACCGGCTGATACCGAAGCCACTTGGAATGCGGTGTGTCTGGCCGATTTCGGCGAAAGCGGCGTAGCCTTCGTGGCGATCCCGCAGATCCCGCCGCGCAACGTGAACTGGTTCTCCGAAGGCAAATGGGTGCATCTGGCCAAAGTCGCGTTCGAGAAATACTTCATCCGCAAAATGAAGAAAGGCAATTCCGAACCGTTCTACGAAGGCAGCATCCTCAAGATGCTGGGCATCGAAAAACTGAAATAAGCGCAAATGATGTAACAAAAAGCCGCTGCACGGAAACGTGCAGCGGCTTTTTGTTTATTAGGAAAACCTTTTCCCGCAGATTCCGCAGATTTCACAGATTAAACCCAAATAATCCATTAGAACCGAACTCACTCCTTCCCCCTTGCAGGGGGAAGGCTGGGATGGGGGTAGAGTTGCTGAACGGCCACATTTCTACCCCCTCCCTAACCCTCCCCCTGCAAGGGGGAGGGGACGTTTCGGCTAATGAATTATCTGGGTTAAAAACAAAAATATCGACAGGCAAAACGGTTTTGAAATCTGCGTGAATCTGCGTAATCTGCGGGAAAAACGTTTTTTTGGGTTTACAGATGCAGGCTCTTCCCTTTACATTCCGCACCCATGAATAAACTGTTTTTCATTTTTCTGTTGCTGCTGACTGCCTGCGCATCGCCTCCCGTCCGGCAGCAAAACGCCTCTGACGATCAAATTAATGAACTGGTGATGTACGCAATGAGTCTGTCCAACACGCCATACCGCTACGGTGGCAATTCGGTCAACAGCGGTTTCGATTGCAGCGGTTTTGTCGGCCATGTCTATCGACACTCGCTGGGTATCAATTTGCCGCGCACCAGCAAAGAAATAAGCCGGGTCGGCATCCCCATAGACAAAAGCGAATTGCGTCCCGGCGATCTGGTGTTTTATAACACCCTGCACAATCCCTTCTCTCATGTCGGGATATACGTCGGAGATGGAAAATTCGTGCATTCCCCCAAGAGCGGCGACAGCGTGCGCACCGAACAAATGCAACTCGGCTATTGGCAAGCCCGCTACAACGGAGCGCGGCGTATCCGCCGCTAGTGTTTAGTGTCCGCTTGGCGTGCGTGGCGTACCGCCTCGCCCAATTGAAACACCGACATCGCGTAAAAACTGCTGGTGTTGTAGCGCATGATGACGTTGAAATTATTGAACACCAGCCAATACTCCTTGCCGGACTCGACGGTGAAATCGAGCAGCATGGCAGGCGGCAGAATACCTTTCTGTTTTTCCACGGCCGTCACACCGACCTCTTTCCACGCGATGAACGGACGCGAGTCGGCGACGTTGCCCACGCGGCTCGCATCTTCCACCTTGCTCAACAAAGCCACCGGCTCGCCGCCGCGCCAGCCGTAATGCTTGAGGTAATCGGCCACGCTGCCGATGGCATCCACCGGCTCATTCATGATGTCGATCTTGCCGTTGCCGTTAAAGTCCACGGCATAACGCCTGAAATTGCTCGGCATGAATTGCGCGATGCCCAGCGCGCCCGCGTAAGACGACTGGACTGATAGCAGATCGAAGCCCTGCTCGCGCGCCAGCACCAGATAACTTTCCAGCTCATCGCGGAAAAAATCCGCGCGGCGCGGAAAATCGAACGCCAGCGTGGTCAGCGCATCCAGCGCGCGATAGCGCCCGGCGTTGCGCCCGTACATCGTCTCCACCCCGATCACGCCGACAATGATTTCCTGCGGTACGCCGTATTTTTTTTCGGCACGCTGCAATGCGCGCGCATATTTATTCCAGAATTGCACGCCGCCGCTGATGCGCTGCGGGTTGATGAAATTTGGCCGGTATTCCACCCAGGGTTTGGTGGTGGCGGGCGTGCTGATGGCATCGATCACATCCTGACGGCGCTCGGCCAGCTTGAATGCCTGCTGCAACTCTTCGCGTTTGAATTGGTGTTTGGACACCATCTCGTCGATGAACGGCGGAATGCCCGGCAAGTCCGCCGCTTGTGCGGAAAAATGGATGGACAACAGAATCGGCAGTAATCGTTTCTTCATGGCGTGTGTGGGGGACGGGTCGCTGCATTTTACTCGACAGCAAGCCGTGTCACTGCTAAATTCAACGCATTCACCCAACATCAGGAAGCACCGCACACCATGGAAAAAACCACTCAGCATCATCGCCTCATCATTCTCGGCTCCGGCCCCGCCGGTTACACCGCCGCCGTGTATGCCGCGCGCGCCAACCTCAAACCCGTGCTCATCACCGGCTTGGCTCAGGGCGGCCAACTGATGACTACCACCGAAGTGGACAACTGGCCGGCCGATCCCAACGGCGTGCAAGGCCCGGAACTGATGCAGCGCTTCCAGCAGCATGCCGAACGCTTCAACACCGAGATCATTTTCGATCACATCCACACCGCCAAACTGCAACAGAAACCGTTCGTGCTGGATGGCGATAGCGGGACTTATACCTGCGACGCGCTCATCATCTGCACCGGCGCGTCGGCGCAATATCTCGGCCTGCCCTCGGAAGAAGCATTCATGGGCAAAGGCGTATCCGGCTGCGCCACCTGCGACGGATTTTTCTACCGCAACCAGGATGTCGCCGTCATCGGCGGCGGCAACACCGCCGTGGAAGAAGCGCTGTATCTGGCCAACATCGCCAAGCACGTCACGCTGGTTCACAGGCGCGACACGTTCCGCGCCGAGCGCATCATGATCGACCACCTGATGGAAAAAGTGAAAGAAGGCAAGATCACCCTGCAACTGAACCAGACGCTGGACGAAGTGCTGGGCGACGACAGCGGCGTGACCGGCATGCGCATCAAACAAGTGAAAGACGGGGCTACACAAGACATCCCGCTCACCGGCGTGTTCATCGCCATCGGTCACAAACCCAACACCGACATCTTCGCCGGGCAACTGGAGATGAGCAACGGTTACATCAACACTCACGGCGGACAGCATGGCAACGCCACCGCCACCAGCATCGACGGCGTGTTCGCGGCAGGCGACGTGCAGGATCAAATCTATCGTCAGGCCTGCACCTCTGCCGCCACCGGCTGCATGGCGGCGCTGGATGCGGACAAATATCTCGCTTCGCACTGATCGTTGAAAGCCAAGCCGGAACAACCCGAAATCGACTTGTTCCGGCAAGCACTGGAAGGCGTAACACCGCTCCCGCCTCCCGACCGCATCACGCCCAAGCCCAAGCCGCGCCGGGCATCAACGCGCAGCATCCCCTCCTCCGCTCCCGTAGCAGACACCTTGTCCGACCACGGCGCAGGCGACATCGCCCCCACCGAATTCGCGCGCAACGGCATCAGCCGCATGATGCTGCGCGACTTGCGTCGCGGCAGATGGCCGCTACAAGATGAGTTCGATTTACACGGGCTAACCAACGACGAAGCCAGAAAATTGCTGGCCGAATTTCTGCGCGATGCCGCACAGCGCGAGCTGCGCTGCATCAACATCATCCACGGCAAAGGCAGGCGCAGCGAAGGGCGCGACGGGATATTGAAAGTCAACACCCGCCACTGGCTGACCCAGCACCCGCAAGTGCTGGCATTCTGCGAAGCGCCGCCGAATGCGGGCGGTGGCGGTGCGGTCTGGGTGCTGCTGAAAAGCGCCAAACCAGCCGAATCCGATCAAAGCTGAACCGCCACCTGCCCCGCAACGCCCGTCAATAGGCGATCCGCACCATGCGTATCGTGTAGATGTCCGTATTTACTGGCTCGCGGGCAAGGTACTCAACGAAAAAAACGCCACCGCAATGATTGCGGTGGCGTTTTCATATTGATGGAACTGCGGAATTACAGCGCCGTCTCGTTCGTCTCGCCGGTACGGATGCGGATCACTTGTTCGACGGAGGAAATGAAAATCTTGCCGTCGCCGATCTTGCCGGTGTTGGCGGCTTTGACAATGGCTTCGACTGCGGTGTCCAACAAGGCTGAACTGATGACCACTTCGACTTTGATCTTGGGCAGGAAGTCCACGACATATTCCGCGCCGCGATACAGTTCGGTGTGCCCCTTTTGCCGCCCGAAACCTTTGACTTCGGTCACGGTCAGGCCGCTGACTCCCAGTTCGGACAAGGCTTCGCGCACTTCGTCGAGTTTGAACGGTTTGATGATGGCTTCGATTTTTTTCATGATTTCTCCGCGTGAATAAGTGTGGCAAGTATAACTAAAAATTATCCTGATAACGCACGGTAATCGGGTAGCGCCAATCTTTGCCGAAGCCGCGATCCGTGATGCGCACGCCGACCGGTGCCTGGCGGCGTTTGTATTCGGCGATGCGGATCAGCTTCACCACGCGCAGCACGTCGGCTTCGGCATAGCCCAACTTCACGATGTCGGCGATGTTCATGTTCTGCTCGACGTAGCAGGACATCACCGCATCCAGCACATCGTAGGGCGGCAGGTTGTCCTGATCGGTTTGATCCGGCTTCAGTTCGGCGCTGGGCGGTCGGGTGATGATGCGTTCTGGGATGACGCGCCCCAGCGTGTTGCGCCAGTTGGACAGGCGATACACCCAGGTTTTGCTCACGTCCTTGAGCACCGCGAAGCCGCCCGCCATGTCGCCATACAGCGTGGCGTAGCCCACGGTCATTTCGGATTTGTTGCCGGTGGTCAGCACCAGCGAGCCGGTTTTGTTGGACAGCGCCATCAGCAGCACGCCGCGAATGCGCGCTTGCAGATTTTCTTCGGTGGTGTCGGCGGGCAAGCCGTGGAACAGCGGCGACAGCGTGCCTTCCAGCGCGATGAAGGCCGGCAGAATATCCAGTTCTTCGTAGCGCACGCCGAGCAACTTCACCATCTCGCGCGAATCGTCGATGCTGATCTGCGCGGTGTATGGCGACGGCATCATCACCGCGCGCACCTTGTCCGCACCCAGCGCATCCACCGCCACCGCCAGCGTCAGCGCGGAATCGATGCCGCCGGACAAGCCCAGCAACACGCCGGGGAATTTATTTTTCTGAATGTAGTCGCGCACGCCCACGCACAGGGCGCGGTAGATGCTGGCCTCGTCCTGGAGCACGGGCAGCTGTTCGCCCGCCACCAGCTTGCCGTCCTGCAATTCGACGATGCCCAGCAACTCTTCGAAAGCGGCGAATTGTTGCAGCAGTTTTCCCTCCGCATCCATGGTGAAAGAGCCGCCGTCGAACACCAGCTCATCCTGCCCGCCCACCAGATTGGCATACACCACCGCCATTCCGGTATCGTTCACGCGGTAGCGGATAGTGTCGTAGCGCGTGGCCTGTTTGTTGAAATGGTAGGGCGAGGCATTCAACACCAGCAACATTTGCGCGCCCGCCTCTTTCGCGCGCATCGCCGCCTGTTCGTGCCACACATCGGCGCAAATGTTGATGCCGAAAACGATGCCGTCCACCTCGATCAGGCACGGCTCGGTGCCTTGATCGAAATAGCGCACTTCGTCGAACACGCTGTGGTTGGGCAGCGAGTGCTTGTGATACGTCGCCGCAATCTTGCCGTCGCGCAGCACCGATGCCGCATTGAAGCGCCGCTTGCCTGCCTGATGCGGATGGCCGACGATCAGCGTGATGTCTTGCGTCTGTTGCGCCAGTGCACGCAGCGCCTCGTCGCACGCCAGATAAAACCCGTCGCGCAGCAACAAATCTTCCGGCGGATAACCGCATAAACTTAATTCCGGCGTTAGCAAAATGGACGCGCCCTGCTCTTTGGCGCGCTGCGCGTAGTCGGCGATCTTCGCGGCATTTCCCGCGAGGTCGCCGACGGTGCAATTGATTTGTGCAATGGCAATTTTCATCTGGTCACTCTATCCAAATTTATCTCGAAAAATATCCGGCATACCATGCCCACAACACCGCCGCGAATACCGACAGCGCGATCAGCATATACGGCCACAGCGATTTTTTGTCGGCGTAAGGATCGACCAGCGACCTGTGCGCACCCGCAGGCAAAGCCGGCAACGCGGTGAGCGAAGTGCCGAACGGAATGTTGATGCGCACCCTGGCATTGATCGCCCAGCCGCATGCATCGAGGATTGGACCGAGGTTACGGCGTTTCAATTTGAACCAGGCCAGCAGCATGGAGGGGCAGGAAACCGCCAGCATCAGCCCGCCCAAAGCCAGCGGCACTTGCCACAGTTTCAGGCCCAATATCCCGCCGACGATAGCCGCGAGAATTCCGCCGATTGCGCCTATGGCCAACCCTATCGCGGCAAAAATACCGGCAAATTTGGCCACATCGAACGGCGGTTTGGGCGGCGTATTCGGCGCGGTGGCGACCGCACTGCCGCTTTCCAGCGCGGTCTTGACCATTTTCTCCTGCACCGCATTCGCCCTGGATGCGGCAAACTTCTGCATCTGCTCGCCGATAATCTTGGTCAGCTTTTTGTAGGGCGACCAGAACGCCTGACGGATGCTGATGGGATGATCGGCGATGCGCACGATGGTGGCGTTCCAGTCCAGCCCCTTGCGGTCGTAGAACACGCCGTGCCGCCCCACCATCAAGAAGTCGGAATCGCCCGCCGTGAATGCGGCGGCAATATTCATCTTCTCTGCCCCGCCGTTGCGCACCAGTTCGCAATAAGCCAGACACACGCCGCTGCTGTTCGCGTAAGCGGCATGCGCATTGATGTCATCGACTTTGACGCACAGCTCGCAACTGCGCCCATCCAGATAGAGCGTGCCGACCTGAAAGATCGACTTGTGTTTGCCGGAATAAAATTCGCGGAACGAAACAAAATTATTCGCCAGCTTGAACAGATCGCGCTGATAGCGGATCAGCCGCTCCACCGAGCGGATGGCTTTGATCTCATGCTCCACCGCCTTGTCTTGCGCGATGAGCTCGTTGATCTGCGCCTGATAAGTACCGGATAAGATTTCGCGCAAGCGGTCTATGCCGAGTTCGTTCACCGGCGAGTCCGGCTTCGCGCTTTGCCACGCATCGTAACCCGCAAATTTCGCGCACAGCGCCGTCCATTCTTCCGCCGTAATGTTTTGCTTGTCTCCCAACAAAGGTCGCACAACCTGCGCGCGCAACGCTTCAACTTTGGCGCGCCAGGCCGGGTTGATCCCGGCAAGCAAAGGCAGCGGCTTGTCGGCTGCGATGGTCGCCAACGGGAAACCGGCCACATCCTCATTCTGCGCCGACAGCGTCTTGGCGGCCAACTGCTGGTAGTCCTCGGCAGAACGGCTCAAAGGAGATGCGGCGCGGGCATCATAGCTCGCCATTTGGCAGCGCACGAAATAGTCGCCGACCTTCTCCTGCACGGCGCGCAACGCTTCCGCTGCCGACCGGGTATCAGCGCCCAAAAACAAAATGGCCGCATCCGCCTCGCCCCGCGCATACCAGTCCGCGCAAGCCTTGGCATCCGCAAAAAATTTGTCGGCGATTTCCTGATTGATGCCGTTGTCGCCGCTCATGTCGGCGAGAGAGCCGGTCGTCGCGGCGATGTTCTCGACAGCGCCCCGCAAACCGGCATCCTCGATTTGTTTTGCGCAAACCACACCATCGCCGTTGAACTGCAAAGCGGCGAGAAATTTGTCGATGTCGGCCATATCCTCCAACGAGATTTCTGCCGCTTGCGGTTTGCCCAGACTTTTCAGGATATGGCGCGCCGAAGCCAACACCTGTTTCCCCTCTTCGGTGTCATCCGCGATGTCAGCGAGAGCCAGGCTTTCCGGGCTTTTCACCAGCAGCTCGCAATTTCTCAGCAGCGCGCCCGCCCATCTGATCGCCGCCAATACTTCGTTGACACGCAGTTGCCCGTCACCGTCCGCGTCTATCATGTCCAGCGTGCGGCTATCAAACTCGATGCCGTGCGTCGGGCAACTCAGCGCGACCCACAACTTTTGATCGAGCTGCTCCAGCGCCATGAGATCGGCAGCGCTGTCCAGTTGCACCTGGTCGAAGCCGCCCGCGCGGAAAAATTTCCATGTGTGTGAAGATTTCATCTTGGTTTAACTCCCAAAATTGCAATCAATGATCTGCCGCCGCGATACCGGATGGCAACGCCGCCGGATGTTCCAGTTCCACTTGCTCGATGCTGACAAACCGTTTGGAAATCTTCTGGCTGGTGATCTGCACGTCTTGCGCATCTTCGTGCGCCTGGCGGATGTGGTCGGCGAGTTTTTTCATGCGCTCGTCGAAGCGACCGAACTCTTTGCCCAGCTTGCCCAACTCGTCCTTGATGATGTGCACTTGCTTGCGCGTTTCCACATCTTTCATCACCGCGCGCGCGGTGTTGAGCACCGCCATCAGCGTGGTGGGCGAGACGATCCACACGCGGCGCTGCATGGCGTAATCGACCACGTCGGAATGGTGTGCGTGAATTTCGGCGAACACGGCTTCGGCGGGCACAAACATCACCGCGCCGTCGGAGGTGACATCCGCGATGATGTATTTGTTGGCAATGTCGTCCACATGTTTTTTGACATCGGCCTTGAATTGTTTTTCGGCGAGCAGCTTTTCGGCGGGGCTGGCCGCGCCGAACATGCGGTGATAATTTTCCAGCGGAAATTTGGAATCCACCGCCACCATGCCGGTCGGCTCCGGCAGTTTCAACACGCAATCGGCGCGGCTGCCGTTGGGCAAGGTGTATTGCATCTCGTAGGATTGCGGCGGCATGATGTTGCGCACCAGGCCTTCCAGTTGTACTTCACCGAACGCGCCGCGCGAACGTTTGTCGCCCAGCAATTCCTGCAAGCTCACCATATTGGTGGTCAGGCCGTCGATTTTTTTTTGCGCCTCGTCAATGGTCGCCAGACGCGCCATCACGCTCACAAACGTCTCGTTGGTTTTTTTGAAACCTTCATCCAGCCGCTCGTTCACTTTGCCGCCGATTTGTTCCAGTCGGCCATCTACGGTCTTGGACAAAGTCTCGATGCTGCTCGCCAGATGTTGCGTGGCATTGCGGAAAGAATTCTGGATCAACTCCTGATCGGCGCGCCCCTGCTCCGCCAGCTTGGCCAGCGTCTGCGCCAGCATCTCGCTGCGCAGCAGATCCTGCTTGGCTTGCAGCGCGTTGATGGCATCGCGCGTGGCGCGCAACTCCTCGTTCACCGCCGCACGCAAACGCTCGGATTCCGCCACCTGCGCGGCGATCAGCCGGTCGCCCTGCTTGTTCAGCCCGTCGTGCAAATCGGTGAGCATGGCACGGTGCTGCTGCTCCAGCATCTGCGCGGCGCGTGCGGGTTGCTTGAACTGCATCGCCAACAGCACGAGCAGCAGCAGAACAGCGATAACGGAGAGGATTTCCAGCATGCTTAGTCGGGAAGAAAATTGAGGGCGAAGTATAAACCCAGATCGGCTGTTAGAACGTAGCTCTGGCTGAAGCTCGACCTACAACACCTTAATTTTGCGATGCCCGCAAATCTAATGGGCAATCTGGATTTATTGTTCGTAGAAACGAATCCGGTTGCGCCCGCTTTCTTTCGCCTGATACATCGCGCTATCGGCCCACTTGAGGATGTCTTCATGGCTGGACTCGTGGTTGATGAACAGCACCACGCCGATGCTCGCCGTGCAATGGTGTTCCACCGTGTTTGATTCATCTGCCTGCGGCAAATTCGGCTCGGTCGAAATGGCACGGCTGCTTAGTTCCAAGACCGGCAGCGCGCAGAAATTGCGTTCCAGAAAATACGGCGCTGCCAGCGCGACGCGGATTTTTTCGGCGATTGCCCCGGCCTGCGCAAACGAGATTTCTTTATCGGCATGCAATTCGCTGACCATCACCACAAACTCGTCGCCGCCGATACGCGCCACGGTATCCACGGCACGCACACAACGGGTGAGACGCTGCGCCACTTCGATCAGCAACAGGTCGCCCGCCTCGTGCCCGTGCGTGTCGTTGAGCGGTTTGAAGTTGTCCAAATCCAGAAACATCAGCGCACCGTAACGCCCGCTGCGCTTGCTGGCGGCCATCGCCAATCCCAAACGGTCGGTCAGCAGGCGGCGGTTGGCGAGTTGGGTCAGCGCATCGTAAAAAGCGAGGTGGCGCACCTGCTCTTCGGCCTGCTTGCGCTCGGTAATGTCTTCGGTGATGCCCATCAGTTTTTCGACATTGCCATTTCTGTCTTTGAGCGGGACAAAACACGATTTGAAAATCCGCCCGCGCGAGCCGCTGGCGACAAATTCAAAATGGCTGGTCTCGCCGTTATAGGCCTTGTCCAGCAGTTGCGCGATGCGTTCGCGGTCGGCGGCACCGACTCCGTCCAGATATAAAGCGCCTCGCACTTCGTCCTCGTCTTTGACTCCATGCATGACCAGACCGGCCCGGCTCATGGAAATAATTTTTCCGTCCAAACCGATCTCGTGAACACTGACCGGAGAATTTTCGAGTAGCAGGCGGTAATTGCTTTCCCGTTCGCGCAAGGTGCGGGTGATTTTTTCGTTTTCCTGCAAGGCCGCTTCCAGTTCCCCGGTGCGGCGCTGCACTTGGTCTTCCAGCGTGATCGCGGTCTGGAACAGGTTGAAATCGGAGCCGTGCAGGCTGGCGTTGCGCTCGGCGCGGTTCATCAACGCCTGAACGATCTTGTTCAGCCGCGTGATCTCGGCCTGCAAGGCCTGCACGTTTGATGGTTGTAGCGGGTCAGGCATTTTTCGGCTCCGGGTTGCCGATGGCGATTCCGGTGAGCGTCTGGTTGACGTGCACACCGTGGAACTGTTCGCCGTAACTGCTGAAACCGATCGCGTTGTTGCTTTTAAAAATCTCGCCGACGCGCTCTTTCAAACCGCCCTGGCTCACTTCCAGATTGCGCAAAATGCAGTCGCACGCGATGACCAGTTGCGGCTGCCCTATTTGCGCGCGCACCTCGGCGAAGGCCTGCTCCATATTGTTCAGCAGCCCCACGCCGTGCGCCACGCGGAACACCACGCCCTCTTCGATGGCACAGAAGAAAGTCAGGCTGCCGTCCGCATTGGCTTTCTGGATGGAACGCACGTAGTCCGTGCCGTCTATCATCACCACCACGGGCGCGGCGGCGAAACGCATGGGATTGAGTTCGTGCACATCGACCCCGACCAGGCGAGCATATTCGGCGGCGGCAGGCAGCCCGTTGATCTCCTTGACGATGCGGCGTTCGGTATCGGCTTCCGTGACCACCAGCCGCTCGTCGGTGGAAATGAAATGCTGTGTCTTGAATATTTTGAAGGGCAAGGAGGTATTGAGCAGAACCAGCACGGCGCTGTCGGAATAAAAGCGGCCTTCGCCGAACACAAAAGTCTTGGCGAAACGCTGGTCGTCGCCCGCCGAACCGCCGAACAGCCCGATATTGCCCAAGGCATACTGCAATGCGTGCGCCACCTGTTCTTCGCGCACCGACAAGCCGTCGATCAGCATCAAGGCGAAGCTGTTCTTCGAGTTGGCCAGCGGGGCTTGATGCTCCAGACGTTGCAACAGCGCCTGGGCAAAACCGTGTCCTGCGGCGATAGTGAACTGGCTCAAATTTTCCAGCACGCCACTGACTGCCACGCAATCGCCCGCCGCAAAACTCGCCCCGGACAGACTGCGCGCGCAATAGCCGGATGGTCCGATTTCCCCCGCCGTGGTGCAGCCCACCACTTGCACTCCGGCAAACAGCCGGTTCATTTCCGCCGCCAGCAGGTCGAGGTCATACTCGCTGGAACAAAAGAACACCACCAGCGCCATCTCCGGCTGCACCACCGCCGCATGGAATTCCTGCACGGCCAGACGCGCGTCGGTTGCGCGGGATTGCGCGGTACGAACAGTTTGATTGCTCATGATTTCTTCCTCCCTGTTGCAAATCGCTCTTTGGCAACGCTGCAAACCAGTATAGACCTATCTGGATTTCCTTACACAAGCCGTGCTTCAAAATATACCTTGCCCGCAAGCCAATAAATACGGGCATCTTCAGGCAGCGCATCGCGCGGATCGCCGCTTGATGCGGAGTTTCGGGCATGTCCGAATGATGGGACGGATATTGCGTAGGTGCGAATTTATTCGCACGAATTGAATGTCATGTGCGAATAATTCCATTTCCAGATCAAGAGTGAAATGAAATTGCAGCTGCTATCAGTTCCCTCTCCCGCAGGCGGGAGAGGGGTAGGGTGAGGGGCGTGGTGAGCAAGCCAGTTATTTGCAGCGCATAGACCCTCATCCCCAGCCCTTCTCCCGCCTGCGGGAGAAGGGAGTAAATTCAAGTATTGAAATAGAAATGGAATAAATTCGCACCTGCAAAATAACAAGGGACACCGCAGTGTCCCTTGTCGATATTACCGTTGCGGCAAAAATCAATCCGCCGCGCGCATCGCTTTCTTGCGGTCGAATTCTTTCAGGTAACGTTTGCGGATGCGGATGGACTTCGGTGTCAGTTCCACCAGTTCGTCGTCGTCGATAAATTCGACGGCGGACTCCAGCGTCAGTTTGATTGCGGTGGTCAAACGCACCGCTTCGTCGGTGCCGGACGCGCGCACGTTGGTGAGCTTCTTGCCCTTGATCGGGTTGACGTTGAGGTCGTTGTCGCGGGTGTGAATGCCGATAATCATGCCTTCGTACAACTTGTCGCCGGGCACCACGAACATGCGTCCGCGATCTTCCAAATTCCACAAGGCGTAGGCCACCGCTTCGCCGTCTTCCGCCGAGATCAGCACGCCGTTGTGGCGACCGGGCAAGTCGGCTTTGACCGGACCGTAATCGTCGAACACGTGGCTGATGAGGCCGGTGCCACGTGTCATGGTCATGAAATCGGACTGGAAGCCGATCAGGCCGCGTGCAGGAATATGGTATTCCAGACGTGTGCGCCCCTGTCCGTCGGATTCCATGTTGGTCAATTCGCCGCGACGGCGACCGATCTCTTCCATTACCGCACCCTGATGGCCGTCTTCCAGGTCGATGCTCAGGTTTTCATACGGCTCGCATTTTTCGCCGTTGATTTCCTTATAGACCACGCGCGGTTTTCCCACAGCCAGCTCGAAGCCTTCGCGGCGCATGGTTTCCAGCAAAATGGTCAGGTGCAATTCGCCGCGACCGGAGACGCGGAACACATCGGCATCGGCGGTATCTTCAACCTTCAACGCCACGTTGGTCAGCAATTCCTTGTTGAGGCGATCGCGGATCTGACGGCTGGAAACGAACTTGCCTTCCGTGCCCGCCAACGGCGAACTGTTGACCATGAAGTCCATGGTCAATGTCGGCTCATCCACGGTCAGCATGGGCAGGCCGACAGGATTGTCCTTGTCGCAAATGGTGACACCGATACCGATCTCGTCCAGACCGGAAATAATGATGATGTCGCCCGCTTCGGCGCTTTCCACTTGTATGCGCTCCAGCCCCTGAAAGCCCAGCACCTGGTTGATACGGCCGGAACTGACTTGATTCTCGTGGTTCATCACCACCACGTTCTGGCCGGGTTTGATACGGCCGTTCAACACGCGGCCAATACCCAAGCGTCCGGTAAAGGTGGAATAGTCCAGTGCGGCCAGTTGCAGTTGCAGCGGCGCTTCCGGGTCGCCCGGAGGTGTCGGCACGTGTTTCAACACAGTATCGAACAGCGGCTTCATGTCGGCAGCAGCGCCGCCGTTGGATGGCGCATCTTTCAAATCCATGCAAGCCCAGCCGTTCAGGCCGGAAGCATAAATTACGGGGAAGTCGAGCTGTTCGTCGGTCGCGCCCAGCTTGTCGAACAGATCGAAGGTCTGGTTCAGCACCCAGTCTGGACGCGAACCGGGACGGTCAATTTTATTGATCACAACGATGGGCTTCAGCCCCAGCGCCAGCGCTTTCTTGGTCACGAAGCGCGTTTGCGGCATCGGGCCTTCCACCGCATCCACCAGCAGCAGCACGCCGTTCACCATACCCAGCACGCGTTCCACCTCGCCGCCGAAGTCGGCGTGTCCCGGTGTGTCAACGATGTTGATGTGCGTGCCTTCGTATTCGATGGCGGTGTTCTTCGCCAGAATCGTGATGCCGCGCTCTTTTTCCAGATCGTTGTTATCCATCACGCGGATTTCCATTTTCTGGTTGGCGCGGAAGGTGCCGGACTGGCGCAGTAATTGGTCAACCAGTGTGGTCTTGCCGTGGTCAACGTGGGCAATGATGGCGATGTTGCGGAGAGCGCGGGACATGGTGTACTACCTGTACTGAAATCGAAGGGCGCGCATTCTAGCACAGAGCCTTGCTTTTGATATGACGACTATATTTCAGCGAAAAAATGCAGTTGTGTGGAATGTAGGTGCGAATAAATTCGCACCTACAACGGCTTAAATTTGCGGGCAACTATTGGGATGTTTCGGCGAAATGCACCCGGTTGCGCCCGCTCATTTTGGCTCTATACATCGCGTTATCGGCCAGCCTGAGCAAATCGTCCGGCGAGTTGTCGCGGCTATTGAACAGCACCACGCCTATGCTGGCAGTGCAACGATGTTCGACCAGACACGGCTTCTCCGCTCCCTCGTGCGATGCCGACAAGCGGTAAGGTTCGCCCAACATCCGGCGAATTTTATCGGCCACCCCCATGGCTTGCGTCTTTGATATATTTTTGTCGGCATCCAGTTCGCTCAGTATCACCACGAACTCGTCGCCGCCGAAACGTGCCACGGTATCGACTTCGCGCACGCAACCGGCAATGCGCTGCGCCACGTCCGCCAGCAAAATATCCCCCATATCGTGGCCGTGCTCGTCGTTGAGCGGCTTGAAATTGTCCAGGTCGATGAACATCAATGCCGCGTAGCGATGGTTGCGCTTGCAGGCGGAGATGACCAGGCCGAAACGATCCATCAGCAAGCGCCGGTTCGGCAGTTGCGTCAAGGGATCGTAAAAAGCCAGATTGCGGATTTGCTCATCCGCCTTCATCCGCTCATCGATGTCGCGCGTTACCCCCAACAGGATCATTTTGCCTTGCACATCGCGGGCGATACGGGTCGTCACCTCGGTCCACACCATGGAGCCATCGCTGCGCCGCTGCTGCACTTCATCGGTGTAAACATGATCGCCATCCTCGCCGCTCCTGAAAACTTTAACGCGTTCGACGATCCGTTCTTTAATGTCCGCCTGCGACAGGGGCGACAGCAAATAGTCGGTGGGTTGCGCCTTGATCTGCGCCACGGTGTAGCCGAGCAATTTTTCGACCGGCGGACTGATATACACCCAGCGGTTGGTATCGAGATTGACAATCCAGATCACATCCGAAATGTTTTCGGCCAGAAAACGGTAATTGGCTTCGCTTTCTTCGATCACATTTTTTTGCCGCCCAAGCGTATCCAGCATGCGGTCCAGATGGCGCGCCAACACGCCGATTTCATCTTTGCGCCCGACATCCGCACGCGGCTTCTCGCCGCCCTGTTCCACGGTGGCGGTGACCCGCATCAGGTGATGCAAACCCAGCGTCAACCGGTGGGCCAGGGCAAAGGCGACCAACGAGACCGCCAGCACCGAAAGCAGCACAAACCCGAACACCACCGAGGCAAGCGATGACAAGTTGGCATTCGCCGTATCGCGCGACATTTCCACCCGCACCCAGCCCAACCGGGCCCCATCTGCCAGAACCGGATGGGCGACCACGATCAGGTTGCGCTGTTCCATCAGCACGACGCTATCTGCGGCGGTAGAGGCCAGCATGTTGCGGCTCACCGCATCCGTCAGGAAAAAACCCACTTCGCTCTGGTTGGTCGAGGCCAGCACTTCGCCATGCGGGTTCAGGAAAAAGGCGCGCCGCAGATCGGGCGTATTGGCGAAGCCCTGCACCACTTCCTGCAAGCCCGCGAGGTCGTTCGCCATCGCCCACGAGGTGCCGCTGATGGAAAGCGCGTGCGCCAGCGAAGTCGCCCGCTCTTCCGAAGCCTGGTACAGCGCAACGCGTTGCTGTTCAAATATCAGATAACCGAAGCCCGACATCAGGGCAAGCGAAGACAGCGCGAAACTCAGCACAAGCTGCCTGCGTATTGAGCCGCGCCATAGCGCGCTGAGGTATTTGCCGGGATTCATCAGTATTCGATATGCCGCACGGTGGAGGAAAATTCTTTCAGGTAATTCAACACGGGTTTATAGGTTTCATCCGTGGCGCGCTCGAAATGAGTAATGCCCAGATGCCGCAACATGGCGCGCCCGTTTTCCGTCGCATCCAATCCGACCAGCAACTTGCCGACTTCGTTTGCCAGTTCGGGCGCAATATCCTTGCGCACCACCCAGCCGTTGTTCGGCAACGTTCCGGTCTGCCATTTCACTTCCAGTTGCGCGGCCAGTTCGGGATGCTCCTCTTGAAAAGTTTTCCACGGCACGGGCCACGTCGCCCCCGCCGCCACATGGCCGCGCAGCACATTCATGATGGAAGATTCCTGCGAACCGACGTACAGATTTTCGATGTCGCGGTTCACGTCGAGGCCGTGCGTGTGCAAATAATATTGCGGCATCATGGTTGCCGCCAACGCGGTCAGCGCGGGATAAGACACCTTCTTGCCTTTGAGATCGGCCACCTTCTGGATGCCACTGTCTTTGCGCACCAGGATGATGCCGCGAAACATGTCGTCGTCGCCCATCTTGCCGAATACGCGGTAGCCGGAGTTGAGCGAACGCACGGTCTGATAGGGATTGGGCATGGCGAAATCGAAATGGCCGCTGTACAACTTTTTGTCAAATTCTTCGTAGTTGCGCGAAGCCTCCAGCCGGAAGTGCGTTTGCGGGAGATTGGAATTCAGATAATCAATGACCGGGCCATACACTTCGAGCAGGCGTTTGGGGTTGTGCAGCGGATGGATGCCGACCACGTATTCTTCCCGCACATCCGCAGCGTGTGTCGAGAATGCGGGCTGATAGGTTTCTTCCTGTTGCCTGCCGCAAGCGATGAGCAGTAATGCAACAATAAACACGATGCGCCACTTCACGATTCTCTCCGATTCATGCAAATTGGATATTGGCTTCATCCGACTTATACACTCAAATCATTTGTTGCAACAGTCGCTTTCTGCACCGATTATTTTTTATTCCCATTCATGGCAGATTGTTGGAAAATCAGCACATTCGACCGCAATTGTTTTGTGTGGCGGTTCAACGAAGAGGCTCGTGAAATGTCAGACAAGAACACCCCAGCCGGAGTCACTCTTCGCTACGCGGTTTTTGCCGCGCTGTGGATAATCCTGTCGGGCTACCTGCTGACCATCACGGTCGCCGATTCCCATACCCAGTCACTCATCGAAATGGGCAAAGGGCTGGCTTTTGTCGCCATCACCAGCGCCCTGCTCTATCTGTTGCTGCATCGCTGGCACGCTGCTCTGCAACGTCAGAGCAAACTGTACGAGGCGCTGAGCCAGTGCAACAAAGCCATCGTACGCAGCAAAAGCCCCGCCGAATTATTCTCAGCCGTTTGCCGCGACGCGGTGCAGTTCGGCGGCATGAAAATGGCGTGGATAGGCATGCTGGACGATGGCGGGAAACGGGTGACACCCGTCGCATCTTATGGTGCGGGCATCGACTATCTGCAAGAAATTCGCATCTCGGTTGATGCTGGCGAACCCGCCGGACGCGGCCCGACCGGAACGGCCATCCGCGAAGATAGGCCTGTCTGGTGCCAGGATTTTCAGCGCGATCAGACGACAACCGTCTGGCACGAACATGGCGCGCAGTTCGGCTGGAAAGCATCCGCCTCGATTCCCTTGCGCCGCAAAGGCGGCGTTGTCGGCGCGCTCACGCTGTATGCCGATCAGGTCAGTGCGTTTGATACAGCCGAACAGAACCTGTTGCTGGAAATGGGCGCAGACATCAGTTTTGCGCTGGATCGGTTCGCGGACGAGTTGCTGCAACAGCAGGCGGACGAGCAAATTCATTCGCAATCCGAAAACATGTCCACACTGCTGGAGGTCAGCCAGCAACTGATCTCTTCGCTCGATTTGAAAAGTCTGCTCCAGACCACGGCGGAAAGCATCATCCAACTGACCCGGATGCAATACTCGGCCGTCTATCTGCTGAATGACGACAGGATGCGCTTGTGGGCTGTCGCGCCGCCGCTGCCGGCCTCCTACCCGGAAGCATTGCGCAATCCGCCGCTGGCGGATTACCCGCACATCATGCAGACGATAAACAGCCGCGAGTTCGTATTATTGCCCGACATGCAAATTGCCGAACTCTCTGCTGCCGAACGTTATATGGCCGAAATGTTCAGCCTGCGCACTGCACTGTTCCTGCCCTTGCTGGTGGGCGATAAAGTGTTGGGGATATTGACCGTTACCAGTGCGAAACAAACAGTGGAAATCGGCGCGAGCAAATTGGGCGTGTGCCGCACGCTGGCCAATTTCTGCGCCATAGCCGCCAACAATGCGCAACTGTTCCAAGCCATCGAACTGCATACGGCGCAACTGGAACATCGCATCGCCGAACGCGATCTCGCGGAAGACAAGTTGCGCAAACTTTCGCTGGCCGTGGAGCAAAGCCCCAACACCATCGTCATCACCGATCTGGATGCCAGAATCGAATACGCCAATGCAAATTTCAGCCAGGTTTCCGGCTTCACTATGGACGAAGCGATCGGGCAGAATCCGCGCATGCTGCAATCCGGCAAAACGCCCAAGGCGACTTACGATGACATGTGGGCGCATCTGACGCGGGGCGAAACCTGGCGCGGCGAACTCATCAACCGGAACAAGGACGGCAGCGAATACATCGAGTCGGCCATCATCTCGCCGGTGCGGCAGGCGGACGGGAAGATCACCAACTATCTGGCGATCAAGGAAAACATCACCGACAAGCGGCTGGCTGAAGAGCGCATCCAGAATCTGGCGCATTTCGATCAACTGACCGGCCTGCCCAACCGCAGCCTGCTGACTGAACGCTTCAAATACGCGCACAGTCTGGCGCAGCGCAGCGGCGAAAAAATGGCTGTGATGTTCCTCGATCTCGACCATTTCAAAGACATCAACGACACGCTGGGGCACAGCATAGGCGACCAGTTACTGATGGAGATCGCGCTGCGCCTGAAGGCGCACATCCGCGATGAAGACACGGTGTCGCGGCTGGGCGGCGATGAATTTATTCTGGTGTTGCCGGGCAACGACGAGAACGGCGCGGCACTGGTGGCGACCAAACTGCTTGAGATGGTTTCCCAGCCCTGCCTGATCGAGGGGCACGAACTCATTATCACCTCCTCCATCGGTATCGCCATTTATCCCGACGACGGCGAGGATTTCGAGGCACTGCTGAAGAATGCCGATACCGCCATGTACCGCGTCAAGCAGGACAGCCACAACGGATTCCGTTTCTTCAAGCAGGAGATGCAGACTCATTCCGCGCGCAGCCTGCAACTGGGCAACGCGCTGCGCCATGCGCTGACGCGCGACGAATTGCGGCTGCACTATCAGCCGCAAATCACCCTGCAAGACGGCCACATCGTCGGCGCGGAAGCGCTGCTGCGCTGGCAACATCCCGAACTGGGCATGATCTCGCCCGCCGAGTTCATCCCCATCGCCGAGGCCAGCGGCCAGATCATCCAGATCGGCGAATGGGTGTTGCGCACCGCCGCCGCGCAATTGAAGCAATGGATGGACAAAGGCCTGCCGCGCATGATGATGGCGGTGAATCTGTCCGCCGCGCAGTTCCGCCACCCCAACTTGCCGGAAATGGTCACGCGAATTCTGGATGAAGCGAAACTGCCGCACGAATTGCTGGAACTGGAACTGACCGAAGCCGTCACCATGGACGACCCGCAGGCCGCCGTCGCCGTGATGGACAAGCTGGACGAATGCGGTATCCGCATGTCCATCGACGATTTCGGCACGGGCTATTCTTCGCTGAGTTATTTGAAACGGTTCAAGGTGTACAAACTGAAAATAGACCAGTCCTTCGTGCGCGACATCACGCACGACGCGGACGACAAAGCCATCGTCACCGCCATCATCAACATGGCCAGCAGCCTGGGCATGCACACCATCGCCGAAGGCGTGGAAACCGCCGGGCAACTGGCTTTCCTGCGCCTGCAAGGCTGCGATGAAGTGCAGGGCTACTACTTCAGTAAACCGCTACCGGCGGACGAGTTCGAAGCGTTTCTGCGCAAATAGGCGATGGTAAAATTTCCGAACGCGCAGATCGGGACATTGATTGTAGGTCGGGTTTCAACCCGACATGTCGGGCTAAAGCCCGACCTACGAACTGCAAAATCTACGGACAACTATTTATTCAACAGGAAATAATGCCTAAAAAACGTACTGCATTTTTTGTTTCGGACCGCACCGCCATCACGGTGGAAAAACTGGGGCGCAGTTTGTTGAGCCAGTTCGACGGCATCCAGTTTGTGCAGGTCACGCTGCCGTTTGTCGATTCCATTGAAAAAGCGCGCGACACGGTGCGGCAGATCAACGAAGCGTCGATGGCGGACGGGGAACGCCCCATCGTGTTCAGCACATTGATTCTGCCCGCCGTGCACAACATCATCGAACAAAGCGACGCGCTGATCCTCGACCTGTTCGAGAGTTTTATCGTGCCGCTGGAAAACGAACTGGGCATGCCTTCTTCGCACGCCGTCGGCAAATCGCACGGCACCGGGCTGCATTACACCGAGCGCATGGATGCGGTGAACTACGCGATGAACCACGACGACGGCGGCATCACGCGCGACCTCGGCAGTGCGCAGATTATTCTGGTCGGCGTGTCGCGCTGCGGCAAGACCCCGACCTGCCTCTACCTCGCGCTGCAATTCGGCATCCTCTCCGCCAACTATCCACTGGTGCCCGAAGATTTTTCCGACGGCGTGTTGCCCTCTGCACTCAAGCACCACCGCAAACGAATCTACGGCCTGACCATACAGCCGGAACGCCTCGCGCAAATACGCGCAGAACGCAAGCCGAACAGCCGCTACGCTTCACTGGAAAATTGCCGCCACGAAATTGCCCAAGCGGAGAAACTGATGAAGCAAGCCAACATTCCGTTCCTAGACGTAACCACCATCTCGGTCGAAGAAATCGCCACGACATTGCTGCATTTGACCGGGTTGAAACGGTCGGGGATGTAGTTTGCTCGCAGACCAATAAACACGGGCATCTCCAATAAACGCATCATGCAGATCGCCTATTGACGGGCATCTTCACGAGGCGCGGTATTTGTAGGTCGGGCTTCAGCCCGACATGTCGGGTTAAAACCCGACCTACAGATTATTTGCTCAAACCACCTTCACCTGCACCAGTTCCTTGCCGTCCGGGTCGGTCAAATGCACGGCGCAGGCGATGCACGGGTCGAAGCTGTGGATGGTGCGCAGAATTTCGATAGGTTGCTTCACGTCGTGCAACTGGTGACCTTGCAGCGCGGCTTCGTAAGCGCCCTGATTGCCCGCCGCATCGCGCGGCCCCGCGTTCCAGGTGCTGGGTACGATGGCCTGATAGTTGGAAATTTTCTGTTCGTCGATGACGATCCAGTGCGACAGCCCGCCGCGCGGCGCTTCCATCACGCCCACGCCTTGCGCATGAGCAGGCCACGTCGAAGGTTCCCATTTCGTGTCATTGAACGTCTTCACATCACCCGCTTTGATGTTGGCCACCAGTTGGTCGTACCAGCCTTGCATCGCGTCGGCCACGAGCTTGGTTTCCAGCGTGCGCGCGGCGGTGCGTCCCATGGTGGAATACAGCGCCTGCACCGGCAGGTCGAGTTTTTTCAGCGTCATGCCGACCAGTTCTTTGGTCTGCTCGTGTCCGCTGGCATACAGCATCAGCACGCGCGCCAAAGGGCCGACTTCAACCGCTTTGCCTTGCCAGCGCGGCGACTTCATCCACGAATAATCCTTCTCCACATCCAGATGGTCGTAGGGCGGCTTCGGCCCGGTGTAGTCGAGTTTGGTTTCGCCTTTGTACGGGTGCAGTCCCTGAGTTTTGCCCACGGAATAGTCGTACCACGCATGGCTCACGAATTCCTGAATCTCGCTTTCCGCGTTGAGGTCGATGGGGTGGATTTTGCTCAAGTCTCTATCCAGAATCACGCCGGAAGGAATCATGTAGGAAGACGGATCGCTCATGCCCTTGGCCGGGAACTCACCGAAGGTGAGGAAGTTGCCCACGCCTTCGCCCTGCTTGAACCAGTCCTTGTAAAAACCGGCAATCGCCAGCGTGTCCGGCACATACACCTGATCGACGAATTCGCGCATCTGGTTGATGGCGTTCTGCACGGTTTGCAGCCCGACCACATTCAGCGCCGTGCCGGAATTGCCGCCGCGAAAATGCGCGCCGTTGCCCTGCCCTTGATGATTCGGATCAATGCTGATCGCGCACGGCACGCCGCCCACCAAAAACATCGGGTGCGGATTTTTGCCGCCGAACACGGCATGCAGTTTCACCACATCGCGCTGCCACGCCAACGCGTCCAGATAATGCGCCACCGCCATCAGGTTGGCTTCCGGCGGCAACTTGTACGCCGGGTGTCCCCAATAGCCGTTAGCGAAGATGCCCAATTGGCCTGCTTCTACAAAGCCTTTGAGTTTTTTCTGCACGTCGCTGAAATAACCGGGCGACGATTTGGCGTAACCGGAAATGCTTTGCGCCAAGGCTGAAGTCGCTTTGGGATCGGCTTTCAGCGCCGACACCACATCCACCCAGTCCAGCGCATGCAGATGATAAAAGTGCATCACGTGATCGTGGATGTATTGCGCGCCTATCATCAGGTTGCGGATCAGCTCCGCGTTGTGCGGCACTTCGATCTTCAGCGCGTTCTCCACCGAGCGCACCGAGGCGATGCCGTGCACCAGCGTACACACGCCGCAAATGCGTTGCGCCAGCGCCCACGCATCGCGCGGGTCGCGTCCCTTGAGAATAAGCTCGATGCCGCGCACCATGGTTCCTGCGGACGAAGCGCGGGTGATGCGACCTGTGTTATCGGTTTCGGCTTCGATGCGCAAATGGCCTTCGATGCGGGTGACGGGGTCAACGATAACGCGGTTGGTGGTTGGTGAATTCATGCTAATAACCTCTTCTGGTGTTGTTTGACACTCCCTTCTCCCGCAGGCGGGAGAAGGGCTGGGGATGAGGGTCTATGCGTTGCAACAAATGTATTTACTACTGAACGACCCTCACCCTAACCCTCTGATAAAACTACTAGCCATTCGACTAAGCTGCCAAAAAACGTCAGCTAAGTCGCTGGTTATCCCGCCTGCGGGAGAGGGAACTGGTGTTGCTCTCAAACTTTTAGAAATTCAGCCAGGATGCGGTACTGCGCCGAGGCTTCAGCATTGTCTGTTCCATGCCCGGTAACGATGCTCTCGCAGGTGCGCGCCATGCGCGCGTGCATCGCGGCATCCCATGCTTGGCTATAGCCCGGTTTGAGACTGGATAGCACCGCTTGCGCCACGAAGTGACCGGCCTGACTGTTCCAGTCGCACTCTTTCCCGCACTGGGTAAAGCTGTCCACGCTGGCTTTCTTTGCCGACTCGAACGCGGAGGCCAATTCCTCTTCGGTGATATCGTCGCGCTTGGCAACGCCTATCGCATTTTTCACTCTGGCATCCTTGCTGAGTGCCAGCACGTTCTCGGCAAAGCGCGCGGCAACCTGACGCTGCCCGCCCCTCGGAAGCTTGTCCAACGCAGATTTGAATTCGCTGTCGTTATGGATAGTCATCGCATCATTCCCCTTCTACCAGATATTCGGCGAGCAGCTCGGTCAGGCCGAGCACTTCGACCTTCATCTGGTAATGTTCCAAACCTTCTTCCATCACGATGCGGCAATTGGCGCAGGCGGTGATTAACGTGTGAACGCCGGTGGCTTCGATCTGCCGCTTCTTGGTCTTGAACACTTCCAGACGCAGCGGCTCGGCGCGCGAGTTGGCCGATACGCCGCCGCCTCCGCCGCAACACCAGTTCATCACGCCCGCATCCGGCATCTCGCGGAAGTCCTCCGCCACCTCGTTCAGCAAGCGGCGCGGTTGCGCCACCACCCCGCCGCGCCGCGCGATCTGGCAGGGATCGTGATAGGTCAGCGGGCGTTTGTCCTTGCCCCTGGTTTTGAGTTTGCCCGCCGCGTGCAACCCGTCCAGCACTTCGAGGATGTGCTTCACCTCGAAGCCGAACGGCCTGCCCATCAGGTTGGGGCCTTCCCAGCGGATCGCGGTGAAGGCATGGCCGCATTCCGGGCTGATGACGCATTTCACTTTCAATCGCTCGGCGGCCACCACGATGCGGCTGACGATCTCGCGCGCCAGATCGGAAGCGCCGATCTGGATGCCGCTGTTGGTCGCCTCGAACGCATCGGCAGCCAGCGTCCAGCTCACGCCGGCCTGTTTGAAAATGCGGCTGAGCGCGGACAGGTATTCCGGGAAATTGATGATTTCCATCGACGACATCAACACCAGGTAGTCCGCACCTTGCTTATCGACCGGCACTTCGATACCGGTCTCCGCCTGCACGTGTTTGATCTGCGCCTGCACCGCAGGCCACTTGATGCCCATCGGGCTACCGATGTTCACCGCGCGCGCCGTCGCGCCGATCATGTCCTCAGGCGCATGGCCGGAAGCGGACATGCCCTCGCGCATCTTGCGGATCATGTAAGTGATGTCGTTGCCCACCGGGCACACCATGGAACAGCGGCCGCACATGGTGCAACTGTCATACACCAGCGGTTCCCACTCCGTCAGTTCCGCATCCGTCACCGGATCGGACAGACCGAGCATCTTGCCCAGCTTGCCGAGCAGCGTGTACTCCTGCTTCCACACGCGGCGCAACGGTTCCAGCTTGTGGATGGGCGTATATTTTGCATCGCCGGTTTCGTTGTAGAACAGGCACGCTTCCGCGCACAGTCCGCAATGCACGCAACTGGAGAAGTAGCTGGCGATGGGCGTGTCGATCACTTCCTTGAAAGAGTTGATGCCTTTGGCGAGAGTCGCGCTCATGACGTGGCCTCCATACTCCGAAAATTCAGGTATCGGCTTCCAACTGTTTCTTGAAAAAAACCTTTAGCCACAGAGAACACAGAGGACACAGAGAAAGACGAGCCTTGTCCATCTATAGCGGAATCATCCAATACAAGCCACTTTGCATTTGGTATTTCTCGGTGATCTCTGTGTTCTCTGTGGCTAAATTTATTTTTTTTGCTTTCACTCATGATGCCACTCCCTTCCGCCCAAAAAAGTCGCCGTTGTACCAACGCGACACGAACACAGAGAAGGTGTGAAACAGTTTGGTGAACGGCAGCAGAACCAGCAGCAGTTCGACCGAGAAAATATGCAGCGAGAGCATCAGCGCATATTCAAACAGCAGGTGGTGATAAGCCATGTAGCCGGTGAGCAAAGGCAGCAGCGTCACCGCCCACGCCAGATAATCGCCTGAGCCGGACAGCATGCGCTTCACCTTGTTGTTGAGCCGGTGCGCCAGCAGCACGCCCAGCGCGGCAATCGCCGCCACCACAGAAGCATCCACCAGCGCTGTCGGCAAATTCGGCCAGTGCAGGCCGGTCATGCTGCGGAAGAACTCGATGTGCGGCGCAAAAAAGAAGATGGCGAGGAGCAGTCCGAGGTGGAACACGTAACCGCCGATATACGTCACCGGATCGCGTTTCAGCATGCCTTGCGGCGGGATGGAGCGCGACAACATCGTGCGCCAGCCGCTTCCCGGCGAATCGCTGCGCGGCCTTGCCAGATCCGGCTTGCGGCTGAGACCGAAGATTTCAAACAGGCGCAACACAACACCGGCGGCAAATATCATCAGCGCCCAGTTGAGTGCGCTGCCGCGCGCAAAAGTTAAAAGATCGAGATGGTTCATTTGAAAACCTCCACCACAGAGACACAGAGGCACAGAGGAAAAACGGAGAATGGTTTTGTCTTTCTCTGTATCTCTGTGCCTCTGTGGTGAGATTTGTTTTTAGAAATCTTCATTTCACCTCCCGCGTCAAATCCTGCACCGTCACTTTTTCATGCGCCGCTTTCGCCGCCGCCTTGGTCGAACGGTTATGCCAGGTGATCGCCACGCCCGCCGCCGCGCCGACTGCCGCCGCCCCAGCCAACATGGAAGAAGTAGCCGACACCGGCATCGACAGCGCTTTGTAGAACGATCCCGCGTCCCAGAAATCAGGTTCGGAACAGCCGATGCAACCGTGGCCGGACTGGATGGGAAAACTTGTTCCATCATTCCACTTAGTGGTGGCGCAGGCGTTGTAGGTCACCGGGCCTTTGCAGCCGAGTTTGAACAAACACCAGCCATTGCGCGCCGCTTCGTCATCGAAACTCTGCGCAAATTTGCCCTGATCGTAGAACGGACGGCGGTAGCAGCGGTCGTGAATGGTGTCGCCGTAAAATGATTTCGGGCGACCCAGCGCATCCATTTCGGGAAGACCGCCAAAGGTGAGGAAATGCGCCAGCACGCCAGTCATCACCACCGGAATCGGCGGGCATCCGGGCACGTTGATGATGGGTTTGTCCTTGATGATGTCGCCGACAGAAACCGCGCCGGTCGGGTTCGGATCGGCCATCGGCAAACCGCCGAAAGCCGCGCATGTTCCCACCGCCACAATCGCCGCCGCGCCCTTCGCGGTTTCCACCAGCATGTCGTGATTGCTGATGCCCGCGATGCAGGAATAACCGGGATTGCCCAAAGGGATCGAGCCGTCCACGATCACCAGATATTTGCCGTCGTTGTCCTTCATCGCCTGCATGCGCGCCTGCTCGGCAGCCTCGCCCGAAGCGGCTTGCAGCGTGTGGTGGTAGTCGAGTGAGATTAAATCGAAGATCAGATTTTCCAGCGTCGGCGAATGCGAACGCGTGATGGATTCGGTGCAGCCGGTGCATTCCTGAAACGACAGCCAGATCACCGATTGCCGTCGCGCCTTGCTGATGGCTTCCGCCATCGCGCTGGCCATCGAAGGCGGCAGCGCCAACAGCGCCGCCAGCGAAGAACAGTATTTGAGAAACTCGCGGCGGGTGACCCCGCGCTGCGCCAGACCTTCACCCACTGAACCGGGTATAACCTCCGCTTTTTGCGTTTTTTTCATTTTGACTCCCTGTGTCCGGTGAACCATGGAATGCGGGTTCATTCTGCGCGAACAGCGTTGTCCGGTCAAATTTTCTGATGGAATCCTGAAATAACACTATCGTGAAGATGGCCGTCAATAGGCGATCTTCACGTATCTGGAAATGCAAAACGCCCGATAATTTCGGATGCAGTGCCGCAAACCTCCGGCAGTGCCGCCGCCACTTCCGCTGTCAATGTTTCGCCCCAACCCACCAGCGCGGGCTGCACTCCGATCAGCGCGCGCTGCGCAGGCCAGTGTCCGGTCAAAATGGAAATAGCTCGCAAATCAAGCAGCCCGACTTCATGCACGCTGCTCTTGCGATTCGCGCCGAGGAATTGATCCATCGCTTCACCCTCGAAACAGCGCACCGTGCCCGGCGCGGCATGCAGTTCGGCAGCATCGATCACCAGCAGCGCGTCGCATTCGCTGATCGGCACGGCCAACGTGAACGACAGCGTGCCGCCGTCGAGAAATTCCATGTCGTCGCGCGCGCCGAATTGCGCCTGCAATTGCTGCATGGCGACAATGCCCACGCCTTCGTCGCTGAGCAGGGTGTTGCCGATGCCGAGTACCAGAATCTTCATTGATGGAAATCCATTAGCGAAAAATTGCTTTCATTTCGGCAATTTCAAGAACAGTCGCAACTTTGTTCTCCCCCTGACAAGGGGGAGCTAGAGGGGGTTGGGTTTGATTTTCCTGAAACCCCAACCCCTCCCAACCTCCCCTTGTCAGGGGAGGAGCGGTGCGGCTCATGCCCATTCCATTTTCAGTGCTGTGTCGAGACATCGGGGAAGTAAGCATCGAGATCGGTCTCGCCCCGCATCGCCGCCGCAAGGCCATCCAAAGCCAGATTGAGTTCATGCGCGTGTTGAGCCGAGATGATTTCGCGTGCCTGTCCCAGCACGGCATACACCCAATCGCCGACGGCAACCTGCTCCAGCAACAGCGTGTTCAGCCGCTCGCGCCGGGTGCGCCCTTCGCACCACGCGAACGCGCCATCGACTTCGACAACTTGCATGGGGATACCGAGACACATTGGAAAAATCCTGACTGTAAAACGTGAACGGATTCTACCGGAAAGAATTATTGCCGCTGGCGTACCGCTTCAAACAGACATGCCGCCGTCGCCGCCGCCGCGTTCAACGATTCGATCTTGCCCGGCATGGGGATGATGAAGTGCTGCTGTGCGGCATCCTGCAAGGCTTGCGACAGACCCGCCCCTTCGTTGCCGATGGCGAACGCGAGCTTGCCGCGCAGGTTGCAGTCGTACAGCGATTGCTGCGCTTGCAGCGATGCGGCCAAGAGTTTGCCGGTGAATTCGGCGGCGACTTGCAGCAGGTCAGCCGACTCGGTGATGCTCAAGGCAAAGTGCCCGCCCATCCCGGCACGCAATACTCTGGGCGACCACGCATCGGCGCAGCCCTGCGACAGGAACACCGCATCGCAACCCGCCGCCGCTGCGGAGCGCAGGATGGAACCGAGATTGCCGGGATCTTGAATATCTTCCAACAGCAAGGCGAAAAAACTGTGTGCGGCTTCAATTTTGACTGGCGGAATATCGACCAGCGCCAGCAAGCCGTTCGGTGTTTTGAGTTCGGAGAGTTGCGCGAACAGCGCGTCGTCGAGTTGCGTTTGCGGAACGTATTCGCAGGTATCGAGCAAAGAAATAATTTCGGCATCTTGCAATGCCTGTTCGTTCAGCAGCAGATGCAGCGGCTTGCCGCCCGCGTCCAGATAGGCGCGCAGCAGATGTGCGCCATCAAGCAAAGTCTGCCCCGCTAAGCGCCGCTCGCGTGCGGAAGTGGAGAGTTTAAGCAGCGACTTGTAGAACGGATTGTCGCGCGAGGTGATGCGTTTGATGGTCATCCTGAAATGCCTAACAACAAAGTTTGTAGGTGCGAATTCATTCGCACATGACCGAACATCGTGCGAATGAATTCGCACCTACACAAACCGGATTCATCAACTCTCTTCCTGCCCGCTCTGGTCGAGCAGACTACCCATTTCTTCCAGCGCGGGCAGTTCGCTCAGCGAGCGCAGGTTGAGGTCGTCCAGCAGTTGCGGGGTGGTGGCGTACAGCGCGGGTTTGCCGGGCGTGTCTCGCGTGCCGATGGCTTCTATCCAATTGCGCGATTCCAGCGTTTTCAAAATTTGCGAGGAGACGGCCACGCCGCGAATGTCTTCGATGTCGCCGCGCGTGACAGGTTGGCGATAGGCGATGATGGCCAGCGTCTCCATCACGGCGCGCGAGTAGCGCGGCGTTTTCTGCGGGTTGAGTTTGTCCAGATGTTGTTGCATTTCGGGGCGTGCGCGGAAGCGCCAGCCGCTGGCGACGCGGTTCAATTCGATGCCGCTGTCGGCATATTTGTCCGCCAGTTGTTGCAGCAATTCTTCGACGAATTTCGTTTCCAGCGGCACGTCGCTGAGGCGCTTCAATTCGGCGATGGAAAGCGGTTCCTGTGTGGTGAGCAAAGCGGCTTCGAGGATGCGCTTGAGTTGCACGGCATCTACGGCGTGTTCGGCTTCGACGAGTTCGGTACTTGTGGAGTCGGTCGCAACCACAAGCACGTCCGTCTCTTCGGGCAGCGCAGGGCGAACGGCCACAATATTTTCAGTCGTCGGTGATGGCTCGATAAGTTCGGACATAGATGTTCCCCAAGGATTCGGTTTGCGTGATCTCCAGCAGATTTTCTTTGGCAAGTTCGAGGATGGCGATGAAGGTGACGACCAGCAGCGGAATGCCGCCATCCATTTCAAACAGACTGTCGAACAACACGTAGTCGCTATTGCGCAATTGGCGCAGCACTTTGGTCATCTGTTCGCGCACCGACAATTCTTCGCGGCGCACTTTGTGATGCGCGTTCTGCTTGGCGCGGGTAAGCAATGCCAGCCAGGCGTGGCGCAAGTCTTCCACCGACACGCTGGGCAGACGTTCCAGCACCGTGCGTTCGATCAACACCTGCACCAGTTCGAAATCGCGTCCGGCTTGCGGCAGCTCGTTCAGTTTGAGCGCGGCTGATTTCATCTGCTCGTATTCGAGCAGGCGGCGCATCAACTCGGCGCGCGGGTCTTCATCGCTTTCTTCATCATTGGTTTTGGGCGGACGCGGCAACAGCATGCGCGATTTGATCTCGATCAACACTGCCGCCATCAGCAGATATTCGGCGGCCAGCTCCAGCCGGTGACGCTGCATCACTTCGATGTAAACCATGTATTGCCTGGTGAGCGCCGCCATCGGAATGTCGAGCACATCGAGGTTGTGGCGGCGGATCAGGTACAGCAACAGATCGAGCGGCCCCTGGAACGATTCCAGCACCACCTCCAGCGCATCCGGCGGGATATACAGATCCAGCGGCATCTCCAGCATCGGTTCGCCGTGGACGTGCGCCACGGGATTGATGGCTGGCGGTTCGAGTTGGGCTTCCGCTTCGCTCATTGCACCACCTCGCCCGCCCAGCGGCGCATGGTGTCCACCATGTTTTCCACCACCTCAACAGAGATGAGCGGAATATCGGTATCGTCGTAGCGAAACGTCACCGCGAAAGGATTTAACTTGCGCAATTCATCCGCAGAGCAGGGCACGACAATATCATGCCCCTGCAATGCCACTGCAAGTCTGGCCAAATCGTGTATGGGTGTAAATGTGATGCCGCGCTCAAACAGGACTGCCTTCAG
Source organism: Sideroxydans sp. (assembly GCA_028710605.1). GTDB lineage: Bacteria > Pseudomonadota > Gammaproteobacteria > Burkholderiales > Gallionellaceae > Sideroxyarcus. The sequence continues at coordinate 5,723 of JAQTTU010000016.1, read as the reverse complement.
GCATTTTTCAATGGCCTGTTGCGCAAAAAAACAGGTGGATTCGAGAGAAACTCCGGGAGAGTTTTTTAGAGCCCTGAACGCAACAATGTCGCGATCTGCCACCCGAAGCGAGCGCAACGCCTCTTCATGCCCGGGCTTCATAAAGCACCTTTCCCTCTTTGAAGGCCCAGTACAGCACGGTTCCCGGCACTTGGCTGCGGCTTGATGCCTCCCCGTCCGAATAGACCAGCACATCCACACCGATTCCAACATCACCGACCACTTTGTGCAGACGAACCATTTCTTCAAACTTGTTTGAGACTCTTTGCTCAACCACCATCAAATCCAGATCGGAATCTTCGGTCGCATCGCCGCGTGCGTAGGAGCCAAACAAGATCACCTTGCTCGGGTTGGCCGCCGCGACCAGCCTGTCAACCGCCTGCTGAATGGTTTGTTCTGAGATCAATTTATCTCCTAGCTGTAACCAAGCCCCATCGCTTCGCGCACGTCGCGCATGGTTTCGCCGGCCAGTTTGCGCGCTTTTTCGCAGCCGTCGGCGATGATGTTGCGCACCAGCGACGGGTCGTCCAGATAGAGTTGGGCGCGTTCGCGCATCGGCTTCTGTTCTTCCAGCACCGCCGCGATGACCGGCTGTTTGCATTCGATGCAGCCGATGCCAGCACTCTTGCAGCCTTTCTGTACCCATTGTCTGGTGTCGTCGCTGGAATACACCAGATGCAGTTGCCACACCGGGCATTTGTCGGGATCGCCGGGATCGGTGCGGCGGATGCGCGCCGGGTCGGTGGGCATGGTCTTGATCTTTTTGCCGACCTCGATTTCATCTTCACGCAGGCTGATGGTATTGCCGTAGGACTTGGACATCTTCTGCCCGTCCAGTCCCGGCATGCGCGAAGCCGCCGTCAGCATGGCTTGCGGCTCGGACAGGATCATCTTGCCGCCGCCTTCGAGGTAACCGAACAGGCGCTCGCGGTCGCCCAACGAGAGGCTCTGTTGTTCGTCCAGCAAGGATTTGGCGGATTCCAACGCCTCAGAGTCGCCCTGCTCCTGAAAGCGCGTGCGCAATTCGGAATAGAGCTTGGCTTTTTTGCCGCCCAGCTTTTTCACGGCCGCTTCGGCTTTTTCCTCGAAGCCCGGCTCGCGCCCGTACATGTGGTTGAAGCGGCGCGCCATTTCGCGCGTGAATTCCAGGTGCGGCACCTGGTCCTCGCCCACCGGCACTTTGGTGGAACGGTAGATCAAAATATCCGCGCTCATCAGCAGCGGATAGCCGAGAAAGCCGTAGGTGGTGAGATCCTTGGAGGTCAGCTTCTCCTGCTGATCCTTGTAGGTCGGCACGCGTTCCAGCCAGCCCAGCGGCGTAATCATCGACAGCAGCAGATTCAGTTCCGCATGTTCCGGCACGCGCGACTGGATGAACAGCGTGGCCTGCGACGGATCGACCCCCGCCGCCAGCCAGTCGATGACCATGTCCCACACGTTCTGCTCGATGATTTGCGGCGAGTCGTAATGCGTGGTCAGCGCGTGCCAGTCGGCCACGAAGAACAGGCACTCGTACTGGTGCTGCATCTCCACCCAATTTTTCAACACACCGTGGTAATGCCCCAGGTGCAGACTGCCCGTGGGGCGCATTCCAGATAAAACGCGATCAGCAAACATAGTTCAACTTCACATTCAAGAATTAAAGAATTGATCCAATTACCTGGATTACCGCGCTCACCAGCGGAGACAGTATCCACCCCAGAAGCGGTTGACCGCCTATCGGCACCACCGCCATCGCGATCAGGATAATCATGCCGTAAGGTTCGACTTGCGCCAGTTTGTAGGATTGACGGTGCGGCAACAGGCTCACGGCGATACGCCCGCCGTCCAGCGGCGGCAACGGCAACAGGTTCAACGCCAGCAAAACGGCGTTGATTGTAACCCCGATCTGCGCCATGCGAATTAGCGGCTCGGCGAAATAGTTGCCGGGAAACGCCATGGCCAATTTGATCATCAGCCCCCAGAAAAAAGCCATCACCAGATTGGATGCGGGACCGGCCAGCGCCACCCACAACATATCTTTCTTGGGTTGGCGCAGAGCGGAAAAATTGACTGGCACCGGCTTCGCCCAACCGAACAAAATACCGCCCACGAACAAGGTCAGCAGCGGCAACAGCACCGTACCGACCGGGTCGATATGGCGTAGCGGATTGAGCGAAATGCGCCCTTGCGCATACGCCGTCATATCGCCGAAATGGCGCGCCGCATAACCGTGCGCCGCCTCGTGAATGGTGATGGCGAACAGCACCGGAATGGCGGCCAGCGCGATGGTTTGTATCAGTGCATCAATGTCCATATATCCCTTAAAAAACAAGTACAGCCCGCAGATTACACAGATTCCGCAGATTATCAGGCGGTTCTGTAAGAAGGAATAAATCAACCGAATGACACGCAGAAAACATGGTTACGTGTTGTTTAATCTGTGAAAATCTGTGTAATCTGCGGGCAAGGAAGTTGTTGAGGTTTATTCCTCAATTCCCAAATGCGCCACTTCACCTTTGCCGCGCCGCACCAAGACCGGCGTGGCATCGGTCAGGTCGATCACGGTGGTCGGCTCCAGCCCGACCGCGCCGCCTTCGATCACCAGCTCGACCTTGCGCTCCAGATGCTCGCGTATTTCTTCCACATCAATCAGCGGCAGCCCGGCATCCGGCAAAATCAGTGTGGAACTGAGTAACGGCTCGCCCAATTCTTCCAGCAAAGCCAGCGCGATCGGATGATCCGGGATGCGCAAGCCCACGGTGCTGCGCTTGGGATGTTGCAAGCGGCGCGGCACTTCCTTGGTCGCGTCCAGAATGAACGTGTAGCTGCCCGGCGTGTTGTTTTTGAGCAAGCGGAACTGCGCGTTATCGACCCGCGCGTATTTCGCCAATTCCGAAAGGTCGCGGCACATCAGCGTCATCAGATGTTTGTCATCCAGACCGCGTATCTGGCGGATGCGCGTCACCGCATCCTTGTCGTCCAGATGGCAGCCGAGCGCAAAGCCGGAATCGGTGGGATACACGATCACCGCGCCGTCGCGCAACATCTCCGCCGCTTGTTTGATTAAACGCGGCTGCGGATTGTCGGGGTGGATAGTGAAAAATTGTGCCATGGTTGCTAGTTAAAAATCGGACTCCGTAGGTTGGGTTAGCGGTTTTATCGCGTAACCCAACAATTTAAAAATCTAAAAACCAAATTAGCCACAGAGATCACAGAGTACACAGAGAGAGACTTGAATGTTTCTCAATTCGCCGTCTTCCCAAAAAAAGAGCATCTCTGGCGAAGTAGCAACGAATGCTCTGTGTTTTCTGTGTCCTCTGTAGCAAATTATTTTTCCCATGTTGGGTTACGCGGTGAAACCGCTAACCCAACCTACATTTTATTTCTGCCACGCTTCCCACACCGGCCTGCATTCCAGCGGAAAATCCGGCAGTCGCCCGACATCGCGGTAACTTTCTTCCGGCCCGTGAAAATCCGAACCGCAAGAGCAATACAAATCGAACTCCTTGGCGTAGCGCGCGAACTCGGCGAATTGCGGCGGCGTGTGGCTGCCGCTTACCACTTCGATGGCCTGTCCGCCTGCCTCGACGAACTCGCCCAGCAATTCAACCAATGTCGTTTTGCCCATCGCCTTGCGCCCGGCGGTGTAGCGTCCCGGATGCGCCAGCACCGCGATGCCGCCGCTGCCGCGTATCCACGAAATCGCATCCTGCAAATTGCCCCATTCGTGCGGCACATAACCCGGCTTGCCTTTGACCAGATAGCGGTTGAACACGCTGCGCACATCTTTGCAGTGTCCGGCTTCGACCATGTAACGCGCGAAATGGGTGCGCCCTATCATGTCCGGGTTGGAGGAATAGCGCAGCGCGCCCGCCAGCACACCGCCGATACCGGCGCGCGCCAGCGAGTCGGCCATCAGTTCCGCGCGCTGGCGGCGACCGCTGCGGATGCCGTGCAGCCCTTCCACCAGTTCGGGATACTGCGGGTCGATATTGAGACCGACCACATGCACCGTGTGCTTGCGCCAGGAAACAGAAATTTCCACGCCGTTGATGAGTTCGATGCCCGCTGCGGCGGCAGCTTGCGCGGCTTCCGCCAAGCCCGCCACGTCATCGTGATCGGTCAGCGCCAACACTTTCACTTCGCGCGCGGCGGCGCGCGTCACCAGTTCTGTGGGAGTGAGCGTGCCGTCGGAAACATTGGAATGGCAATGCAGATCGTAATTCAACATCAGAGGTCGCCGCCGCCCTTCTTCATGACCTTGCCCTCTTCGGCGCGCCTGCGGCGCACTTCTTTCGGATCGGCCAGCAGCGGGCGATAAATCTCGACACGGTCTTTTTCGCGCAGCACCGTGTCGGTCTTGCTCAGCTTGCCGAAGATGCCGAACTTGCCTTTGTCGAGGTCAATCTCGGGATGCTTGTCCAGAATGCCGGACAACCTGACGGCTTCGGCGATGGTCGCCCCTTGAGGCACTTCCAGTTTGAGCAATATCTGCTCGGCAGACAAGGCATAGACCAGTTCGATTTTGATTTTTTCGTCGCTCATTTTTTCGCGTAAATTTTGTCGGCTTGGCGGATGAAGGCATCCACAAACGTGTTGGTAATGTGATGAAACACCGGCCCCACCAGCTTTTCCAGCAACTTGCTGGAGAACTCGTAATGCAGGCGGAATTCTATTTTACAGGCTTCGTCGCTCAAAGGCGTGAAACGCCATATTCCGTCCAGCTGTTTGAACGGCCCATCCTTCAGCGCGATGTCGATCTGATGCGGCGGATTGCGCGTATTCACCGTGGAAAAATGCTGTTTGATGTGGTGATAATTGATATGCACCGTGGCATGCATGGTCGTGCCCCGCATCTCGTTGACCACCCCGCCCCCACACCACGGCAGAAACTCCGGGTATGCCTCCACCCTGTCCACCAGATTGAACATTTCCTCCGCCGTGTGGGCAACCAAAACCGTTTTCTCTACCAAGGCCATCGCATATCCGAGCCACAAAATCAAAGGCTGGTAGAATATCGCAACCCCAAGCAAAACTCACAAAAATGAGCATCATCCAGAACAAAAAAGCCTTCCACGAATACTTCATCGAAGACAAATATGAAGCCGGCATCATGCTGCAAGGCTGGGAAATCAAAGCCATCCGCGCCGGACGCGCCCAATTGAAGGAAGCCTACGTCACCATCAAAGACGGCGCGTTATACCTGTTTGGCTCGCACATCAGCCCGTTGCTCAACGCCTCCACCCACATCCACCCCGACCCCGTGCGCACGCGCAAACTGCTGCTGCACAAACACCAGATCGACAAACTCATCGGCAAAGTGCAAAGAGCAGGCTACACCATCATGCCGCTGGACATGCACTACAAAGGCAGCCACGTGAAGCTGGAGATCGGGCTGGCGAAGGGGAAGAAGGAGCATGACAAGCGTGCGACCGAGAAAGAGCGGGAATCGAAGCGCGAGGCGGCGCAGGCAATGAAGAAGGAACGGCGTTAAAATTTTTCTGGGGCAGCAATTGCTAATGTTGGGCACTGCGAAGAATAGTGAATCAATTTCGTTATTACAATTCCACGGGCATGAGGGCGTAAGAAATTTTGTGTAAACGGTCATTAGGCAGGAAACTGCCGCCACTTTGAAAGGAGACGCAATGACCGTAGCAAAAGCAGCCCCCGCAATTCCCGCCGAGTTGATCGACAGCCTCATG
>JAQTTU010000015.1 GCA_028710605.1 Sideroxydans sp. | reverse complement strand
GGCGATGACCTCATCGAAGGTGGAGCGGGGCGCGACATTATCTGGGGCTATGGCGGCAACGACCGGATTTATGCGGATACCCAAATAGACACGGCCACCGCCATCGCCAACGGCAACAAAGACGCGGGGGGCGGGCAGCGGAAATATCAAAGAGAACTTGATGGCGAGGCAGCAGATACGGGCATCTACAAGGCATTTAATTGTAGAACGCCTATTGACGGGCGTTGCGGGGCAGGGGGTGTTGGTGAACTCAGTTATGACAATTGCGCAGTAGCAAACGATGCGAGCTTCAATCTGTTTGAAAGGAGAGCCGCATGAGTACCTTTCAAATGATGATGCGGAGGATTGTGAAGTTGGGGTTGGTCTTGATGGTGGGTGCGAGTATGAGTGCCTGCGCCGGATTGTTCGGGTTTGGCGGCGCAAGCTGGAAAGAAGAAGTGCTGCTGCACGATGGGCAAAAGATCATCGTCAAACGATCTCAGAGCCGGGGTGGAAGCCACGAATTCGGACAGCCGCCTCCCGTCAAGGAGCACACCATTTCCTTTGAGTTGCCGTACACAAACAAAACCATTAAATGGACGAGCGAGTTCGGCGAAGATGTGGGGCGTTCCAACTTCGATCTGTTGGCGGTGCATGTGCTGAACGGCACACCCTACATCGTCGCTTCTCCCAATCTATGCCTGTCCTACAACAAATGGGGTAGACCGAACCCACCTTATGTTTTTTTTAGATACGACGGCAAGGCATGGCAACGCATCCCACTATCGCAATTTCCCGCCGAGTTCAAAACAATCAATGTGGCCGCCAGCACCTTGGGCGATCAAGACCGGCTCACCAGTCTTGGTTTTGTTTCTGCGGAGAAGATCAAGGAATTAAATGACGAGTTCAAGCAACCCGAATATAAAACCATCCTGCGCGAGCCGATACAAAGCGCAGGGCAGGGATGTAGTGAAATGATCCGCGTTAAAGATGGTTGGGAAGGAACAGGTTTTTTTAGTGGACAGTCATCAAAAGAAGCGTGTTTGAAATACTGCGACCAGAAAGAAGTATCCGCACAAAATTGTCCATGCAACAGATTCTTTAAGGGGAAATAATCATGACGACACAATTAACTGACTATGCTTTGATGGCGGGTGCTTCCTACATATCCAATCGTTCCGAAATAAACCGCTTCCCCGCCCCTAGTGTCTGGCTGGAAAATTTACAAATGAGGACGAAAAAAGATAATAGCGGCTTCGAAGCCACCTATTTCGTCGGAGTCAACAACGAAGTCGTGATCTCCTTCGCCGGCACCGACTTCAGTGGGAGCGCGGGCATTCGTGATTTTGCAATAATAGGGGACAGACCACGGTTTTCTATTTCTGTTAGACTTCAATTCCCCTTCAAGCGCCGGAGTTCACCATGCCTCGCCGTGCCCGCATCGCGTTGCCCAATGTGCCCGTCCATTTGATCCAACGCGGCAATAACCGCCAGCCTTGTTTTTTCGCCGATGAGGATTACCGCCGCTACCTGGATTGGTTGGCCGAGTATTCCGTCAAGACGGGCTGCCGGGTTCACGCATATGTGTTGATGACGAATCATGTGCATTTGCTGATTTCAGCCGACCGCGCCGATGCGGGTGGGGCGTTGATGAAGTTGTTGGGGCAGCGTTATGTGCAGTATGTGAATCGCGTCTATAAGCGTAGCGGCACTTTGTGGGAGGGGCGTTTTCGTTCGTGTCCTGTGCAGGAGGAGGAATATCTTTTTGGATGTCAGCGTTATATCGAGTTGAATCCGGTGCGGGCAAATATGGTGGCGCATCCGGCGGAATACCGGTGGTCAAGTTACCGTGCCAATGCGCAGGGCGAAGCGGATATTTTGGTTCAGCCACATCTGCTGTACGACTCGTTGGGGAGTGATGCGGCTACACGGCAGGCGGCGTATCGCGAGTTGTTTCGTTATGAGTTGGAACCGGGTTTGGTGGATGAAATTCGTAAGGCGACCAATGGGAATTTCGCGTTGGGGAGTGACCGCTTTGCGGCAGAGGTGGCGGCAGTGATTGGCAGGCGGGCAATACATGGTCAATCGGGGAGGCCTCGTAAGTCAATACTTCCAACGTCAGGCAAGTTGAATTTGGAATAGAAATCTGGAAACCGTGGTCTGTCCCTGGTTTTTTCTGGTTTTTTCGGTTTTTCGCTCAGAATAAATAGCTGAAACTATGGGTTGTGTCTTGGTGAGGCTTTAGGTAGAATCGCGCCTCTTTGAAAAACTGGTTGGGGAAATTGTCATGGCACGCGTCTGTCAAGTAACTGGGAAAAAACCCATGGTGGGCAACAACATCTCCCACGCGAATAATAAAACCAAGCGTCGTTTTTTGCCGAATTTGCAACGTCGCCGCTTGTGGGTTGAGTCTGAAAATCGTTGGGTGTCTTTGCGCCTGACCAATGCTGCGCTGCGCACCATCGACAAGAACGGCATTGATGCCGTGCTGTTCGAAATGCGTGCCCGTGGCGAGAAGGTATAAAGGAGAACGACTGTGGCAAAAGGCGCACGCGAGAAAATCAAACTGGAATCCTCCGCTGGTACGGGGCATTTCTATACCACGAACAAGAACAAACGCACTACCCCGCAAAAACTTGAGTTCCTGAAGTTTGACCCGGTGGCACGCAAGCATGTGGCATACAAGGAAACCAAGCTGAAGTAATTCGGCGAAGTTCCGGCATGCAAAAGAAACCCGCGCAAGCGGGTTTATTTTTTATGTCCTGCTGGTTTTGATTATTGCGCCTCCCAATAAAAGCCGCTATATTCCAGCCCATGCACTTCTCACACCACATTTCGCAATCGCATTCCACTTTCAGCCTGCTGGCAGCGCTGAAGCTGCGCTCGCGCGCAAACTAAAACCCACCCTCAACGTATCAAAGCAGGCGGCTCGGTTGGTGTGAGCCGTGGATGAACAATTGCGACGGAGCAAATCATGACTGACAAATTAATCATATTCGACACTACCTTGCGCGACGGCGAACAAAGCCCCGGCGCGTCCATGACCAAAGAAGAAAAATTGCGCATCGCGCGCCAGTTGGAAAAACTGGGCGTGGATGTGATCGAAGCGGGTTTCGCCGCTGCCAGCCCAGGCGATGCCGACGCGATCCATAGCATCGCTAAAGTCATCGAGCGTTCCACTGTATGTTCCTTGGCGCGGGCCAGCGAAAAAGATGTGCGCGCGGCGGGCGAGGCGATCAAGCCGGCGAAGCACGGGCGCATCCACACTTTCATTGCGACTTCGCCTATCCACATGCAACATAAATTGCGCATGAGCGAAGACCAGGTGGTGGAGCGGGCGGTGCAAGCGGTGAAATGGGCGCTGGAATATACCGACGATGTCGAGTTTTCCGCCGAAGACGCGTTGCGCTCGGAAATGGATTTTCTGGTGCGGATATTTGATGAGGTTATCAAGGCAGGGGCGACGACGCTGAACGTGCCGGACACGGTGGGCTACAGTATTCCGCTGTTGTTGGGCGAACATTTCCGCCAGTTGATCGCGCGCGTGCCGAATTCGGACAAGGTGATATGGTCGGCGCATTGCCACAACGACATGGGCATGGCTTCCGCCAATTCGTTGGCGGCAGTAATGAACGGTGCGCGTCAGGTGGAATGCACCATTAACGGCTTGGGCGAACGCGCTGGCAATGCCGCGCTGGAAGAGATTGTGATGGCGGTGAAGACGCGCCGCGATATTTTCACTTGTGACACGCGCATCGACACCACACAGATCGTGCCGACTTCCAAGCTGGTTTCCAGCATCACCGGTTATCCGGTGCAGCCGAACAAGGCCATTGTCGGTGCGAACGCTTTCGCGCACGAATCCGGCATTCATCAGGATGGTGTGCTCAAGCATCGCGAGACTTACGAAATTATGCGCGCCGAGGATGTGGGTTGGGGCGCGAACAAGATGGTGATGGGCAAGCATTCCGGCCGCGCCGCGTTCCGTGCGCGTTTGCAGGAATTGGGCATCGTGCTGGACGGGGAGGAGGCGGTGAACGAGGCGTTCGCGCGCTTCAAGGAGCTGGCCGACAAGAAACACGAGATATTCGACGAGGACTTGCAGGCACTGGTCAGCGAAGGCGAATTCGCGCATGTGAGCGAGCATTTCTCATTGGTGGCGATGCGCGCTCACTCCGAAACCGGCATTTTGCCCAAGGCGCATGTGACGTTGAGCGTTGGAGGCAAGCAGCAGCAAGCCGAAGCGCAGGGTGGCGGGCCGGTGGATGCGACATTCAAAGCGATCGAACAAATTGTGCACAGCGAGACCGAATTATTGCTATATTCCGTCAATAACATTACCAGCGGTACGGATGCTCAGGGCGAAGTGACGGTGCGTCTATCCAAAGGTGGCAGGGTGGTTAACGGGCAAGGGGCGGATACCGACATCGTGGTGGCCTCCGCCAAGGCTTACCTGCATGCGCTGAACAAGTTGGATACGGGAGCGGAAAGGGCGCATCCGCAAGTGTGATCTTTGTGGGAGGTCGGAGATGAATCTTGCCGCTGGAGCGTTACTTCTGAGTTTGGTGTTGGCGGGTGCGGCGTTGTTGTGTTGCGCTGAAGCGGCAGATTTTCAAATGGTGCAAGTACAGCGGAAAGTTCCAATAAGTCATTCCGAGCGACCTGCAAGCAAGAAGGCAGATACGAAATTGAATCGGCAAGTGAATCGTGCCGCCAGATCAAGTGATGCTGCCAGAATGGATCCGGTTGTCGTCCCGCCGACGGAAGAAAAGAAGGATAGGTCGTTGGAAAATCCGGTTGAATCGCCCGTACTTTCTGTGCAGTTCAAAGGCGTGCGCGGATAGTTTGCGGTATTCGTCGGAGTCTCAAGGGCATCGTTCTCGATGCCCTTTTTATCGGGCTAAGGTTGCAGCAAGGCCAGTGCTTGAGCGCCGTCGAGTACGGGTGTCTGGAAGTCGTGGCGCACGGTGCGTTCGTCCAGTCGCAGGTCGAAGCCGTCGCAGTCTATGCCGATCACCCATCCTTGTGAGGCGGTGCGGGTGGCGTTGAGTCGGTCTAGCAAGGCATCTTCTTCTGTAGCGAGCGAGTTATCCGGGACGTGATAGCTTTCCGCCTTGATCCAATGAATGTCGCCGAAGCCGCCTATATAGCGCAGCGCTTGCGGGACGATGCGGTAGAACTCGAAATCGGGCATATCGTAATAGGTCTGCGCTTCGGGGAAATAGCGTAGGTAACGTTTGCCGATTTGTTCGCGTTGCCCATCTAGCGAGGCTGTGCCAACCAAGGTGATACGCCCCTGCGTCTGAATGTGCGAGTCTTCCTGATTGTGGGTGATGAGGCTGACGCGCGCATCGTGGTTGATGTTCTTGGTGTGTTCCGCCAGTGCGCTGATGAGGATGAGCAGGTTGCCGTCGTGATCTACCATGTAAGGTGTGATCGAGCCGAACGGATGGCCGTCGAATTTTTTCGACAGCGTGGAAAGTGCGCCGTAGCGGTGTGCGCGCAGCAATTGGCGCGCGGCTCTGGGGTTGCTTTGGGTGTTGGCTTTGTCGGGTATCATGCGGGCATTGTATGCAGTTATCAAAACTTATGAAACTTCCGAATTTGGGCGTGTTTGATGCGCTGCGTTTTTTGCGCTTCGTGGCGGTGCGCTTGCAGCAGGATCGCTGCACCGAGATGGCGGCCAGCCTGACCTTCACCACGCTGCTGTCGCTGGTGCCGCTGCTCACCATCATGCTCACCGTATTTTCCGCGTTTCCGGTATTCACCGATTTGTCGGCACACCTCAAAGAGTTCGTGCTGTCAAACATGCTGCCGGAGACCGGCGGCAAAATGATTACGCGCTACATGGAGCAGTTCGCCGAGAGCGCTTCGCGTCTGACCGCCGTCGGCATCGCGCTGCTTGCGGTCTCCGCAATGTGGATGATCCTGACAATAGACAACGCGTTCCATCGCATTTTTCGCGTGTCGCGGCAACGCAGCATGTTGCAGCGCGTGCTGGTGTATTGGGCAGTGATTACGCTGGCTCCGCTGCTGGTGGGGGGCAGTTTGTCGCTGACTTCGTGGCTGATCGGTTTTTCGGTGGGTTATGCGCAGCAGATGCCGTCCTTCGGTATTGGTGCGCTGAAAATTATTCCGGTCATACTGACTACCGCCGCATTCACGCTGCTGTTCCGCGTGGTGCCGAACCGCTATGTGCCGATGAAGCACGCCATCATAGGCGGCGTGATCGCGGCGGTAGCATTTGAAACCATGAACCGCGCTTTCGCGTTTTATATCTCGCACTTTCCCACCTACAAGCTGGTGTATGGCGCGTTTGCCAGCGTGCCGATTTTTCTGCTGTGGATATATTTGTCCTGGCTCACGCTGTTGTTCGGCGCGATCATCGCCGCCTCCATTTCGCACTGGCGCAGCACGCATGCGCTGAAACTCGATCAGGCGGCGCAACTCTATTTCGCGCTGGGCATGCTCAAGTTGATGCACAAAGGGCTGCAGAATGGAGTGGTGCAAAATTTGCCGGAACTGTCGCGGCAACTGTGCATCGGCTATGAAGATGTGGAGCGCATCCTGAATAAACTGGCGGAAGCCAATATTGTCGGCAAGCTTACCGATCTGGGCTGGGGCATGCTGCGCGCACCGGAGAGCATTCAGATGAACGAATTGACCCGGATGTTTTTGCTGAATGTTGAATCCTTGCCGAGGCAAACAGGCGACGACGATATTCGCGCCTGGTTCGCCGGGCTGGACAAGCGCCTCGCCGCACAGGGTGGTTTGACCTTGCGCGATATATGGACAATGTAGCGGCTACGGTTGCCGCGCAGGGGCTTTTCGGATTTAATGCGCGGCCAATAATTTTGCTGTTGGAATTTAATCGGGAGATCGGGTAATGAAGTTTATTGAGACGTTGTTTGAAGGCTCATTGTGGAATAGCCGTTTTGTGATTTTGACCGCCGTGATCGGCAGCCTGCTCGCTGGATTTGCCATTTTTTACATCGCTTCGGTTGACGTAGTGATCCTGTTTCAACATGCCCTGCATTATGGTGATGCGACCATGACCGAAGAGGCGCGCAAGTTGTTGCACGACAGCACTGTGTCGCACATCGTCGAAGTGGTGGACGGCTACCTGCTGGCGACGGTGATGCTGATCTTCTCGCTGGGCCTGTATGAACTGTTCATCAGCGACATCGACCAGGCGCATGGCAGCAAGGCATCCAGCAAAATTCTGGTGATCAACAATCTGGATGACTTGAAATCGCGTCTGGCCAAAGTGATCCTGATGATTATGATCGTGACCTTGTTCGAAGAGTCGATCTCCATGCATATCGTCACCCCGATTGATCTGGTCTATATGGGGGCGGCCATCGCGCTGATCGCGCTGGCGTTGTATTTGACACATGCCGCCGATGGTCATTCTTCATCGAGCGATGAAGAAGTGACCGACATCCACTCTGACGACGAAAAAGCAGGGCATTGATGCCTCGCTTGCCAATACTGCTGGGTGCAGTCGTATTATTGTTCTGCGCCGCAGCAGCGTCGGCCCAGTCTTTTGCGTTTACAGACATGCAGGGAAAGCCGCAGCGCTTGCAGGATTATCGCGGCAAGTGGGTGCTGGTGAATTTCTGGGCGACCTGGTGTCCGCCCTGTCTGGAAGAAATCCCGGATTTGGTGTCCTTGCACGAAGCGCACAAGAAAACCGATCTGGTGGTGATCGGTGTGGCGCTGGATTCGACCGACAAATCGGTCAAGGAATTTGTCGCCAAACATCCCGTCAGTTATCCGCTGGTGATAGGCGATTACGATATGGCCGCGCAAGTGGGGGAGGTGGAGGTATTGCCCACTTCCTATCTATACAATCCGCAAGGCGAACTGGTGAGTTTTCAGGAAGGCATGCTGACGCGCAGCAGTGTCGAGGCTTACATCAAGAACAAGAAATAACTAGCCGTTGCTGGCGATGCGGCTGGCATTCGGTGCCCAGTGCTTGTTCCACGCGGCTTTCACCATGTTGGGATATTCCGGCTTGCCCAAGCTCCCGTTGTAGCGACCCAGCGCGCGATACAAATCGCCCTTTTCGATGTCCAGATAATGACGCAGGATGGTGCAGCCGTAGCGCAGGTTGGTGCGCAGGTGAAACAGATTCTGCCCGCGCACACCGATGGCTTTCGGCCAGAAAGGCATCACTTGCATGTATCCGCGCGCGCCGGATTTTGACACTGCATATTTTCTGAAACCGCTTTCCACCTCGATCAATCCCAACACCATCTGCGGATCCAAACCGGCGCGGGTTGCCTCGTAATGCACCGTACTCAAAAAATCGAAACGGTACTGCGCATCCGGTATGCGTTTTTCCAAACGCCTGGACATTTCATCCAGCCACATCTGCGCTTCCTGCTGCGAGGAGAACGCCAGCTTGGGCGCGGCCTGATCGGAAACGGCTTGTTGCATCATGCTGCGCACGCTGGCCGATAAAGCTTCCTCGCGTTGCGCGCCTGCATTGGCGGAGGCGGCAAAACACAAACCCGCTGCCGCGAACGACAGTGTGAGCAACGGTTTGTGCAGTGCGGAAGTTAAGTTCATAGCTTGGATTGTACGAGCTTGCTCACATCTTGCAAGGCAACGGCCTGCGCGGCTTCGTCCTTGCGTCCCTGGTATTCCACTTTGCCTTCTTTCAAACTGCGGTCGCCGATCACGATGCGATGCGGGATGCCGATCAGTTCCAGATCGGCGAACATCACGCCGGGTCGCTCGTCGCGGTCATCCAGCAACACTTCGATACCTGCGGCAGTGAGCTCGCTGTACAACTGCTCCGCCGCGTTGCGCACGGCTTCGCTTTTCTTGATGCCGATGGGCGCGATGGCGACCTGGAACGGAGCCATGCCGGCGGGCAGCGTGATGCCGCGTTCGTCGAAATTCTGTTCGATGGCGGCGGCCACGATGCGCGACACGCCGATGCCGTAACAGCCCATTTCCATCACTTGCGCTTTGCCGTTCTCGTCCAGATACGTGGCTTGCAGCGCTTCGGAATATTTGGTGCGCAACTGAAAAATGTGGCCGACTTCGATGCCGCGACACAGTTCGAGCGTGCCTTTGCCGTCCGGCGAAACATCGCCCGCAACCACGTTGCGCAAGTCGTGCACATTGGCCTCGTCCAAGTGCGCATCGCGCCCGAAATTCGCGCCGCTGAAATGGAAGCCGTCGTCGTTCGCGCCGCAAATGAAATCGCTCATCGCGGCAGCGGCACGGTCGGCGAGCACGCGCACCTTGGCGTTGACCGGGCCGATGTAGCCGGTGCGGCAGTTCATGTTGCGATGCACATCTTCTTCGCTGGCGAAACGGAATTCGCCCAGCACTTTGCTGGCTTTCACTTCGTTGAGTTGGTGGTCGCCGCGCAACAGAATCAGCACGAATTCGTTTTCGTGCGTCATTACCGCGATGGCTTTCAGCACGCTCTGCGCTGGAGTGTTGAAGAACGCAGCGACTTCCTCGATGGTCTTCTGTCCGGGGGTGATGACCTTCTGCAATTCCTGTGTGCCGAGCGAGCGCGCTACGGCGGGGGCGACCGCCTCCGCCAACTCCACGTTGGCCGCGTAATCCGAGTCCGGGCAAAACGCCAGCGCGTCCTCGCCGGAATCGGCCAGCACGTGGAACTCGTGCGAGCCGCTGCCGCCAATCGCGCCGGTGTCCGCCGCCACGGCGCGGAACTGCAAGCCGAGACGGGTGAAAATGCGGCTGTAGGTTGCGTGCATCACGGCGTAAGTCTGTTCCAGACTTTCAAAGCTGCTGTGGAAAGAGTAGGCATCCTTCATCACGAATTCGCGCGCGCGCATCACGCCGAAACGCGGACGCACCTCGTCGCGGAATTTGGTTTGGATCTGATAAAAATTCAGCGGCAGCTGGCGGTAACTTTTTACTTCGCGGCGCGCGATGTCGGTGATGACCTCTTCGTGTGTGGGGCCGAAACAGAACTGGTTGTTGTGTCTGTCCTTGATTTTTAACATCTGCGGGCCGAACACTTCCCAGCGCCCTGTCTCCTGCCACAGCTCGGCGGGTTGCACGGCGGGCATCAACAGCTCGATACCGCCGCTCCTGTCCATCTCCTCGCGCACCACGGCTTCTACCTTGCGCAGCACGCGCAATCCGAGCGGCATCCAGGTGTACAGGCCGCTGGACAGTTTGCGGATGTAACCCGCGCGCAGCATCAGTCTGTGGCTGGGCAGTTCGGCTTCGGAAGGGGCTTCTTTCAGGGTGGAGATAAAAAATTGTGAAACGCGCATGTTCTTTACTCATCGTGCTGGTTGGAGGGCGCGATTCTACTGCAAGGAGCAGGTTACGTCTTTCGGCCACCTCTAAAAATCCAAACTTCGTCGCAATACTGCGTTGCTCACAAAAAATTGCTCCTTACATATCCAAATATATGCTGCGTCGCAATTTTTTGCTCGCGCCTTGTCTTGCTTAGAACTTTGAATTTTAAGAGGCGGCCTTTCCAGCATCGGGGAAATGTGGAACAATCGGCTCATCGAAAAATAGTATGGGGCGAATCATGATAGACCGAGAAGGTTATCGCCCGAACGTTGGCATCATACTGACTAACGCAAAGAATCAGGTGTTTTGGGGTAAGCGCATCCGGCAGGATGCATGGCAGTTTCCGCAGGGCGGCATCCAGCACGGCGAAACGCCGGAGCAGGCGATGTTCCGCGAACTGCACGAAGAGGTCGGCCTGCAATCCTGCCATGTCCAGATACTGGGGCGTACCCGCGATTGGATGCGTTACGAGGTGCCACAAAGTTGGGGCAAGCGCGAGCCGCGCAATCATTACAAGGGACAAAAACAGATTTGGTTTTTGCTGCGTCTGACCGGACGCGATTGCGACGTATCGTTGCGCGCGTGCGGCCATCCCGAGTTCGACGCTTGGCGCTGGAACGACTACTGGATTGAGTTGGACAGCGTGATCGAGTTCAAGCGCGAGGTGTATCGCTCGGCGCTGAACGAACTGGTTCGTTTTCTTCCCGATGTCAGAAATCAGTCCGCGCATTTCACCCTCGCCCGCAACGGTGACAGCATTTCAGATTTTCAACAGGAGGAAACATGATTAGCCGATACAACGCTTTGACATCCGTACCACTTAAAGTCGGAACAACCTGCATGCGCCCCATGCAGTCTTTGCCGGAGCGCGTGAAGCTGAGCAGTCCGGCGATTGACGTGATGACGGATCTGAGCAAGATTTCCGTGGTCAGCGTGCGCGCCAAAACCTCCATGGATAAAGCCAACGCCAAGATGATCAAGTACGGCGTGCGCATGTTGCTGGTGCTGGATGACAACGAGCAGATGGCCGGTCTGGTCACCGCCAGCGATGTGATGGGCGAGAAGCCGATGCGCTACCTGCAACACATGGGCGGGACGCACGCGGACATTATGGTGCGCGACATCATGACCCCGCAGCGCGAACTGGTGGTCATGACCGTTGACGACGTGCACAAAGCCAAGGTCGGCGATATTGTTGTTACCTTGAAACAAGCCCATCGCCAGCACGCGCTGGTGGCCTGCGAATCGGCGGACGGACGACAAACAGTGTGCGGACTTTTTTCCGTCACGCAAATCGCGCGTCAGCTCGGCGCGGAGGTGCACAACTTCGAATTGGCGCAAACTTTCGCCGAAATCGAAGCCGTTATCGCCCAAGGATGATTCGACCATCAAACATTTCAAGGAACGCGCGATGCTGAATGTCCGTTTGCTGGTTGCGACCTGTCTGCTGCCTCTTGTCTTTACCGGTTGCGCTGGCATGTTTGGCTCGGCGGCAGATCCCGGCAACGAAATCCGCATCCGCGAAGACAGCAGACCTGCTCCAGAAGCCAGGCAGGAAAAATATCCGATCACCATACGGCTGGGCGGATATACCGATGCGCGCGGTGCGGACAGCCCGCGCCGGCTGGGCATATCAACCACCCGGATTATCGGCATGTACGGCGCGGACATCATGTCGGATAAGGATGTTGCCGAAGTGGTGGCGGCATCCATCAGAAAGCGTCTGGATCAGGACGGGATGCAGGTGCTTTCCGGCACCGATGCGGCGAGTGCGAGTTTTCAATTGAGCGGTTCGGTCAAGGAATTGAGCTTTGATGCGAAAGACCGCGACTATGTGAGCATCGCGCTTGAATCGACCCTGACCGACTTGTCCAGCGGCAAGGTGATCTGGTCGGGAGTGGTGGTGGAGAAAGCGGATCGCTATTCGGGCGTGGCGGGAAACAGCAAAAAAGACATTGCCGATTTTCTGCGCAAGGAGCTGGGTGTGGTGGCGGGCAAGACCAGCGAATCCATGCTTTCCGTGCTGATGGCGACGCGCCCCGACTTGTTTAATCTGGCGGTGGGCGGCAAGCCCGTTCAAGGAGTGACGGTGTATGGCAATGCAGCTCCGGCTGCCGTACCTGCGGTGATTCCTGCGCCCTCGATTGATGCTGTGCAGAATGGAACGCTCGCGGTCAGCTCCACACCGCCCCGCGCCAAAGTTTATGTGGATGGCGTATATTTCGGATTAACGCCCATGCGTGCCGAGATCGCTGCCGGGGTGCGCGAAGTGAGCATCAAGCTGGACGGCTATCAGGCGGCGACAGAAAAAGTCTCCGTGCGCAAAGGCGATACGACGGAACTGGAGACGAAGCTTCAGCGGTAACGAATCGAAAAAACTGACCGCGAAAAACACGAAAGGCACGAAAGAATATTTCGTGCCTTTCGTGTTTTTCGTGGACTGATTTTAGTGCTTGCCGGTGCTGCCGAACCCGCCCGTGCCTCTATGGCTGATGGGAAACTCTTCCACGATATTGAATTGCACCTGCGCCACCGGCACGATGACCAGTTGCGCGACGCGCTCCATCGGCATCAGCACGAACGGATGATGTCCGCGATTCCAGATCGAAATGAAAATCTGCCCCTGATAATCCGAATCGATCAGCCCGACCAGATTGCCCAGCACGATGCCGTGCTTATGCCCCAGGCCGGAGCGCGGCAAAATCATCGCCGCGTAGTGCGGGTCGTTCAGGTGGATGGCGACACCGCTGGGGATGAGCTCGCATTGCCCCGGCTGTATGGTCATGCTGCCCTCGATGCAGGCGCGCATGTCGATGCCCGCCGAACCCGGCGTGGCGTAGGCGGGGGGATGCTCGTGCAAGCGCGGGTCGAGAATTTTCACATCCACTTTTTTCATTTGAATTTTCCTTTCTCTTCGTCATTCCCGCGAAAGCGGGAATCCAGTTACAAAAAATGCCTTTTGTTTAAACCCGCTGGATACCCGCCTTCGCGGGTATGACGGACGCTAAATTTGTAAATTGAATTTCAGTTTGATGATGTGGTGCAACAGCGCCCGTGCCAACGTGAGTTTGTCCGCGCGCGGCAACAGATGCTCGCCCGCGTCGTCGAACAACACCAGTTCATTGTCGTCGCTGCCGATGGCGTTCTGCGCCAGATTGGCGGCGAGCAGCGGAATGTTTTTCTTGATGCGTTTGGCGGTCGCGTGTTCGCGCAGCATCTCGCTCTCCGCCGCGAAACCCACGCAGAACGGCGGCTGCGGCAGGTTGGCGACATAAGCCAGAATGTCCGGGTTGGGAATCAGTTCCAGCGTCAGCGACGCATCGCTCTTCTTGATCTTCTGCGCGCTGGGTTGCGCCACACGGTAATCCGCCACCGCCGCCACCGCGATAAACATATCCGCTTGCGCCACGTTTTGTTGCACCGCCGCCAACATCTCGGCGGCGCTGGTGACATCCACCGCTCGCGCGCCAAGAGGCTTGGACAGCGCAGTCGGGCCGGACACCAGCGTTACCTGCGCCCCCATCTCCAGCGCCGCCTGCGCGATGGCATAGCCCATCTTGCCGCTGCTGCGATTGGTGATGCCGCGCACCGCGTCGATGGCCTCGTAAGTCGGCCCGGCGGTGATGAGCACCTTCACGCCAGCCAACTCCCGCTCTTGTCCCCTCTCCCTCCGGGAGAGGGCTAGGGTGAGGGAGTTCTCGTTCAGTGAATCGCTGCCCTGCAAAAGAGCCGCCACCTCCCGCGCCAACTCCTCCGCCTCCAACATCCGCCCCATGCCTTCCTCGCCGCAAGCCTGAACCCCGCTCGCCGGCCCCAACAGCATCACGCCATCGGCAGCCAGTTGCCGCACATTGCGCCGCGTCGCCGAATTCGCCCACATCTGCTTGTTCATCGCGGGTGCGACCAGCAGCGGACAATCGCGCGCCAGACATAAAGTGGAAAGTAAATCATTCGCCAAACCGCTCGCTAGCTTTGCGATGAAATCCGCCGTGGCGGGCGCGATCACAATTGCATCGGCCACGCGGCTGGACTGGATGTGCGCCATACCATTGGCATCCTGCCACTGGTCGAGCAACACCGGCTTGCCGGTGAGCGCCTGCATGGTCGCGGGCGTGATGAAATGCGTCGCCGCCTCCGTCATCGCCACCTGCACTTCAATTCCCCGCTTTACCAACAGCCGCGCCAACTCCGCCGCCTTATAAGCCGCGATGCCGCCGGTGATGCCGAGCACGATACGTTTTGTTTGAGCTTGATCCATAGTGGCGCGCATCTTAGCAAGAAAGCGGCGGCGATGGCTGAGCGGAAACAATTTTGAAGAATATGTAGCTGCTACCTTCGTCGCAAGCCAGTAAATACGCCACTCTCCATCAAGTGCGAGGCGTAGATCGCCTATTGACGGGCGTTGCGGGGCAGTTGGGGTATGAAAATATCAAAATTCGATCATTAGTCGCATCGCATAAAAATATATAGGCCGTTTCTTTGATTGACGACGCGGGGACGGCTGGTTAGGGTGATGACCTGCTTTAATCAATTTGCAGGTGTATGGTGGAACCATCTGCACGCGCTCCTGTCACGAACGAAAGCGAGGTGAACCATGAGCATCACTGACTGGCCTGCCGGCGAACGTCCGCGCGAGAAGTTGCTGGAACGCGGGGCTGCGGCGTTGTCGGATGCGGAGTTGTTGGCGATCTTTTTGCGCACGGGGGTGGTGGGCAAGAGTGCGGTGGATTTGGCGCGGGAGTTGTTGGTGCGCTTCGGCAATCTGACGCAGTTGTTCGCGGCGGGTGAGAAGGAGTTTTGCGCTATTCACGGCATGGGGCAGGCGAAGTTTGTGCAGTTGCAGGCGGTGCTGGAGATGTCGCGGCGGGCGTTGCGGGAGGAGATGCAGTCGGGCGATGCGCTGGCTTCGCCGCGCGCGGTGCGCGACTATTTGCAGTTGCTGTTGCGCGGGCGGCAGCAGGAGGTGTTCGTGGCGATTTTCCTGGATGCACAACATCGGGTGATCGCCAGCGAGGAGCTGTTTCAGGGCACGTTGACGCAGACTAGCGTGTATCCTCGGGAGGTGGTGAAGCGGGCTTTGTTCCACAATGCGGCGGCGGTGATCTTCGCGCACAATCATCCGAGCGGTGTGGAAGAGCCCAGTAATTCAGATCGGGTGCTCACCGATGCGTTGAAGCAGGCGTTGAATCTGGTGGATGTGCGGGTGCTGGATCATTTTGTCGTGGCGGGTGCGGGGTGTTTGTCGTTTGCGGAAAAAGGAATGCTATAAACCCGGATAGTTCATTAGGCCGAGAGTGCTTGTAGGAGCGAGCTTGCTCGCGAAGTGCTTTCGCGAGCAAGCTCGCTCCTACAGTGAAAAAACGGCTAATGGATAATCCGGGATAAAAATAAAGGGGGTGTCATGTCTATCGTGCCGAAACGCGGTGAGGTGATCGATGCGACGGTGGTGAGCGTCATCATCCGTGACTTCATCCATCTGACCGAGCGTCTGTCGTCAACCAGTCTGACCAGTCTGATGAGCGATTATTACAGCAAGGTCGGCCTTCAGGTTGAGCAGCAGCAAGGTGTGCTCACGTCGATCAGCAATTTCAGCATGGTGGTGACGTTCTCCGATGTCAAAGGAGTGGATGCGCATGCTCGGCGCGCTTTGCGTTGCGCGCTGGCGATCGCGATGATCGCTTACCAGACGCGCTTCTGGATTCGCCAGGCTTTTCCCAAGCAGGGGTTGGACAAGTTCGGGGTCGGTATCGGTATTCATGGCGGTGAACTGGTGTTCGCCGAATTCGGCGTGGCTCCGCACGTGCAGCAGGTGGCCAGCGGCCACGCCGTCTCGGTCGCCTCTTTGCTGGCAAACAAATCCAAGGAGCTGGATTGGAATATCGTGTGCAGCGAACAGTCGCTCGATGCGGCCGGAGCCGGTGTAAAAACGCGCCGCCATTCGGTGATCGGTGCGGAGTGGTTGAACAATCCGGTGCGCGTGGCGGAAGTGGTGGTGGTGCAGGGCGTTGAAGAGGAAGTCGCCAAGGTGGACTTGAACGCGCTGGATACGACTTTGGTTTTGGATCGTGGCGAGAGTTATGAGCGCTACGAGAAAGTTGATACGGAGCAGTACGCTACGCTGGTTGAGGCGAATCTGGTGAGTCTGCCGCTGATACCGGGTTACCGCTGCCTGCGTTCGCTGGGCCGGGGCGGTATGTCGCGCGTTTATCTGGTGGAACGTTTGGACGATGGCGGGCAGTTTGCCTTGAAATTTGCCGATGGCAGCGTGTCGCAGGACAGCGAGGTGTTGTATCGCTTCGTCGAAGAGTATGGCTTGCTGGAACAGTTGCGGCATCCAAATGTGATTCGGATTGTCGATCAGGGGGTGACCGACGATGCCTTGTTCATCGTGATGGAGTATTTGCCCGGCGGCACGCTCAAACAGCATATCGGCAGCAACGGCATGGAGCTGCAACAGGCGCTGGATGTCTTGCGCGGGGTGGCGCTGGCGCTGGTGGAGGCGCACAAGCTGGGTATTATTCATAGAGACATCAAGCCGGAGAACATCATGCTGCGCGGCGACGGCGCGGCGGTGCTGTGCGATTTCGGGGTTGCCCAGCAGATGCGCACGGCAGCGCAGCAGGGGAAAAAGGAGTTCGTTTTCGGCACGCCCTATTATATGAGCCCGGAACAGGCGCTCGGCGAAATGGAAGATGCGCGCACCGACATCTATAGTATGGGGGCGGTGTTCTTTTATATGCTCACCGGCGAGAAGCCTTATCAGGGGGATACGCTGGAAGAGATCGTGCAGCAGCATTTGCTTTCGCCCGTCCCCTCTTTGCCGCCGTGCTACGCCCATTTGCAACCTTTATTGGAGGGGATGATGGCCAAAGACAAAGAGCAGCGCTATTCGGCTGCTGCGCTGCTTCAGTATCTGGATGAGCTGGAGGCCGGTCGCAAGTCGCACTAATCAGGCTCGGGCGAAGGTGTTTGGTCTATTTCTTGCGGATAATCTCAATATTCCCTTTGACAAGGTTTGCGCTTATATGGATAATCGCGCGCTCTTTTTGGAGGGGTGGCCGAGTGGTTAAAGGCAGCAGACTGTAAATCTGCCCTCTTAGAGTACGAAGGTTCGAATCCTTCCCCCTCCACCAGGTTTTAATGCAGTTTGCTTTAGTTGTTTAAGTGGGCTGGAGTTGGGTTTTGTGCGGGTGTAGCTCAATGGTAGAGCTGAAGCCTTCCAAGCTTATGACGAGGGTTCGATTCCCTTCACCCGCTCCAATGTGTATGCCCATGTGGCTCAGTGGTAGAGCACTCCCTTGGTAAGGGAGAGGTCGCGAGTCCGATTCTCGCCATGGGCACCAAGTATTTTTATTGTTAGTTCTTTATCGTTAATTTGGGTTGATGGGGGAATATCATGGCAAAGAGTAAATTTGAACGAACAAAGCCGCACGTAAACGTCGGCACGATTGGTCACGTTGACCACGGCAAGACCACCCTGACAGCGGCGATCACCATGGTGTTGTCGAAGAAGTTTGGCGGCGAAGCCAAGGCCTACGACCAGATCGACGCAGCGCCGGAAGAAAAAGCGCGCGGCATCACCATCAACACCGCCCACGTCGAATACGAAACAGCCAACCGCCACTACGCGCACGTTGACTGCCCGGGCCACGCCGACTACGTCAAAAACATGATCACCGGCGCAGCCCAAATGGACGGCGCGATCCTGGTCGTGTCCGCCGCCGACGGCCCCATGCCTCAGACCCGCGAACACATCCTGCTGGCACGCCAGGTTGGCGTACCGTACATCATCGTGTTCATGAACAAATGCGACATGGTTGACGACGCAGAACTGCTGGAACTGGTCGAAATGGAAATCCGCGAGCTGCTCTCCAAATACGACTTCCCCGGCGACGACACCCCCATCATCCACGGCAGCGCCAAACTGGCCGTCGAAGGCGACCAAAGCGAACTGGGCGAACCCTCCATCTTCCGTTTGGCCGAAGCTCTCGACACCTACATCCCGACACCCGAGCGCGCCATCGACGGCGCATTCATCATGCCGGTGGAAGACGTATTCTCCATCTCCGGTCGCGGCACCGTCGTAACCGGACGTATCGAGCGCGGCGTAGTGAAAGTCGGCGAAGAACTCGAAATCGTCGGCATCAAGCCAACGCTGAAGACCACCTGCACCGGCGTGGAAATGTTCCGCAAACTGCTCGACCAAGGTCAAGCGGGCGACAACGTCGGCGTACTGCTGCGCGGCACCAAGCGCGAAGAAGTCGAGCGCGGCCAAGTGCTGTGCAAACCGGGCAGCATCAAGCCGCACACCAAGTTCACCGCCGAGATCTACGTGCTGGGCAAAGACGAAGGTGGTCGTCACACCCCGTTCTTCCAGGGTTACCGTCCGCAGTTCTACTTCCGCACCACCGACGTAACCGGTGCGGTCGAACTGCCGGCAGGAACCGAAATGGTTATGCCCGGCGACAACGTCAGCATCACCGTCAACCTGATCAACCCCATCGCCATGGAAGAAGGTCTGCGCTTCGCGATTCGCGAAGGCGGTCGTACTGTCGGTGCGGGTGTGGTTGCTAAGGTGATCGAGTAAAAGGATTGAGAAGGGTAAAGGGGGAAGAGGGAAGGGTTTGCCCCTTCTCCCTTCTCTCTTCTCCCTTCCTGAGTTTTAGGCCAGTAGCTCAATTGGTAGAGTATCGGTCTCCAAAACCGAGGGTTGGGGGTTCGAGACCCTCCTGGCCTGCCAGTTAGTAAAGTAGAAACGGACTGTTCATTCATGGCTGACAAAATCAAATTGCTGGTTGCGCTCCTGCTGGTTGTTGCAGGAGTTGTCGGCTTCTATGCATTGCACGAAAGCGCGGCTGTATTGCGCGTGTTGTCGGTGTTGCTCGGCGTGTTGCTTGCGGCAGGGGTGTTCTGGACGACCGAATCGGGGAAGCGGTTTTTTGGCTTTACCAAGGAGTCGGTGGCCGAGGCCAAGCGCGTGGTGTGGCCGACACGTAAAGAGACAATGCAGACCACGGGTGTGGTGATTCTGTTTGCGATAGTGATGGCTCTGTTCCTGTGGGGAGTGGATGCGATTCTGATGTCGTTGGTTAACCTGTTGATGGGACGGAGCGAGTGATGACCAAGCGTTGGTATGTGGTGCATACGTACTCCCAGTTTGAAAAAAGCGTGCAACGAGCGTTGCAAGAACGCATAGATCGTGCTGGCGTGCAGGATCTGTTTGGGCAAATATTGGTTCCTGTCGAAGAGGTGGTGGAGCTGAAATCCGGCCAAAAAACCATCAGTGAGCGCAAATTCTTCCCCGGCTATCTGTTGGTTGAGATGGAAATGACCGACGAGTCTTGGCACTTGGTGAAAAATACTCCAAAGGTTACTGGTTTTCTCGGGGGATCGGCGATGAAGCCGTCGCCTATCACTCAAAAAGAAGTTGATACCATCATGCAGCAGATGCAGGCCGGTGTTGAAAAGCCGCGTCCCAAAGTGCTGTTCGAAGTGGGCGAGGCGGTGCGCGTCAAGGAAGGTCCGTTTACCGACTTCAACGGTATGGTGGAAGATGTCAATTACGACAAGAGCAAGCTGCGGGTGGCGGTTACCATTTTTGGTCGCTCCACACCTGTAGAACTGAATTTCGGGCAAGTCGAAAAAGCCTGATGTTGAGCGCCGGAATTTCCGGCATGACAAACGGGGAGTGTGTCGGAGCAGTTGCGATATGCGTTTAACCCACTAAGTAAGGAGCAACAACGTGGCAAAGAAAATCATCGGCTATATCAAGCTGCAAGTCCCGGCCGGCAAGGCCAACCCCAGTCCTCCCATCGGCCCCGCACTCGGTCAGCGCGGTCTGAATATCATGGAATTCTGCAAGGCGTTCAATGCGCAGACCCAGGGTGTTGAGCCTGGACTGCCAATCCCGGTGGTGATCACCGCGTTTGCCGACAAGAGCTTCACTTTCGTGATGAAGACTCCGCCTGCGACCATTCTGATCAAGAAGGCGGCCGGTATTCAAAAGGGCAGCAAGACACCGCATACCGACAAAGTCGGCAAGCTGACCCGCAAACAAGCGGAAGACATCGCCAAAGCCAAGCAGCCCGACCTGACGGCGGCTGACTTGGATGCCGCAGTACGCACCATCGCTGGTAGCGCGCGCAGCATGGGCATCACTGTGGAGGGTGTATAACATGGCACAAGTTTCTAAACGTTATAAGGCGCTCGTCGCCAAGGTTGACCGCAATAAGCTGTACGCGCTGGATGAAGCGCTGAAGCTGGTCAAAGAAACCGCCAAGGCCAAGTTCGATGAATCCATCGACGTGGCCGTCAATCTGGGCGTTGATGCCAAAAAATCCGACCAGTTGGTCCGCGGCTCCGTGGTGTTGCCAAAAGGTACCGGCAAGACCATGCGCGTGGCAGTATTCGCGCAAGGTGCCAAGGCTGAAGAAGCCAGGGCGGCAGGTGCCGACATCGTCGGTTTTGACGATTTGGCCGAAACAATCAAAGGCGGCAAGATGGACTTCGACGTGGTGATCGCTTCTCCCGATGCGATGCGTATCGTCGGTCAACTGGGTCAAATCCTCGGTCCGCGCGGTTTGATGCCTAACCCCAAGGTGGGTACGGTGACTGCCGACGTGGCAGGTGCAGTAAAGAACGCCAAGGCCGGTCAAGTGCAGTACCGCACAGACAAGAACGGCATCATTCAGTGCACAATCGGTCGCGCTTCGTTCGCGCCGGAAGCGTTGCGTGAAAATATGCTGGCGCTGATCGATGCGCTGAGCAAGGCCAAGCCTGCAACTTCCAAGGGCGTGTACCTGAAGAAAATTGCGATCTCCAGCACCATGGGTGTCGGTATTCGCGTCGAACAGGCGAGCCTGGTAGCGTAATGTTTTGAATTTGGCGATGGGGTTCTCCCCGTTGCCTTATGTTCTTTGACTGCTGGCAGCATAGGCAGATTATCAAAGACCGTAGGTGTCGAAGGTGCGGTTGGCCGGAGATTTAATTGACGGAAGTAGCGTCTGCCCACGTAGATGGTGTGCCCGCGAGCAGGAAGTATATGCATTCCCTGTCTTGAGGACGCGGTCGTTAATCGGGAATATCAAGCTACGGTGAGATATTCCACAGTAAAGATGGAGGAAGACTTTGAGTCTAAATCTGCAAGAAAAGCAAGCGGTAGTCGCGGAAGTCAGCGCACAAGTGGCGCAGGCTCAGACCATCGTCGTGGCTGAGTATCGTGGTATCGAAGTCGGCGACATCACCAAGCTGCGTGCCAATGCACGCAACTCTGGTGTGTATTTGCGCGTGTTGAAAAACACGCTGGCTCGCCGCGCGGTGCAAGGTACGCAGTTTGAAACGTTGGCTGACAAGATGGTGGGGCCGCTGGTTTACGGCATCAGCAATGATGCGGTTGCCGCCGCGAAAGTGGTGTACGACTTCTCCAAAACGAACCCTAAGCTGGTAATCAAGGCGGGTGCTTACAACGGTAAGGTATTGGATTTGGCGGGCGTTTCCGCTTTGGCCACCGTGCCGCCGAAGGAAGTGCTGCTGGCGCAACTGTGCGGTTTGTTGCAGTCGCCTGTTTCCGGTCTGGCACGCGTAATTTCCGCAGTGGCAGAGCAGAAATCTGCTGTTGCCGCTTAATTTATTTCGATCTCTTAATTCAGGAAGAACAACATGGCATTTGATAAAGACGCATTTTTGGCAGCACTGGACGGTATGTCTGTGCTGGAACTCAATGAACTGGTGAAGGCAATCGAAGAGAAATTCGGCGTGTCTGCTGCTGCGATGGCTGCTCCTGCCGCTGGTGGCGCTGCCGCCGGTGGTGCCGCTGCCGCTGCCGAGCAAACCGAATTCACCGTGATCCTGAAAGCCGCTGGCGAAGCCAAGGTGAACGTGATCAAGGTGGTTCGCGCAATTACCGGTCTGGGCTTGAAAGAAGCCAAGGATCTGGTTGACGGTGCGCCGAAGCCGGTTAAAGAAGGTGTCAACAAGGCGGATGCTGACGCAATCGCCAAGCAACTGATCGAAGCTGGCGCAACTGCTGAAATCAAGTAAGCATTGCGTTGAGTAAAAGGCTGACGGGTTACCCGTCAGCCTTTTGCCGCTTCTGCAAAAGAAACAGGTGGTTCCTTTTTGAATTAGAGGCCAACGGTTAGCAAGCGTTATGTTCGCTTTCTGACCCTTGTCTTTTAGTCCCGGCTTAACCCGAGGGTTAGCCTACTCTGAAGTGATTAATGCAGGTATTTCGCCGCAGGGCAAATGTTTGCAAACTTTGTTTTCCAACTGTCGTGGAGATTTTATGAGCTACTCTTTCACCGAGAAAAAACGTATTCGTAAGAGTTTTGCAAAACGCAAAGGCGCTTTGCCGGTGCCCTTCTTGCTGTCCACTCAGCTGGAGTCTTATAGCGCTTTCTTGCAAGCATGGAGTAGTCCTGCCGAGCGCAAGAATGAAGGCCTGCAAGCCGCCTTCAATTCGATTTTTCCGATTGAGAGCCACAATAAATTTGCCCGTCTGGATTTCGTCAGCTATCAGTTGGGATTGCCCCCGTTCGATGTGCGCGAGTGCCAGCAACGCGGCCTGACCTACGCTTCCCCGCTGCGCGCCCGTGTGCGTCTGACCATTCTGGACAAGGAAGCTTCCAAGCCGACCGTGAAGGAAGTGAAAGAGCAGGAAGTCTATATGGGCGAGATCCCGTTGATGACCAACACCGGCTCGTTCGTGATTAACGGTACCGAGCGCGTGATCGTGTCGCAGCTGCACCGTTCGCCCGGCGTGTTCTTCGAGCATGATCGCGGCAAAACGCATGCCTCCGGCAAGCTGTTGTTCTCTGCCCGCGTGATTCCGTATCGCGGTTCTTGGTTGGATTTTGAATTCGATGCCAAGGATTACGTGTATTTCCGTATCGACCGTCGCCGCAAGATGCCGGTGACCATTCTGCTGAAGTCGCTTGGCTTCACACCGGAACAGATTCTGGCGATGTTCTTCAGCAACGACACGTTCCACTTCGGCAAGAAGGGCATCCAGTTCGAGGTCGTGCCAGAGCGTTTGCGCGGCGAGATCGCGCGCTTCGACATCGAAGGCAAGGGCAAGCTCATTGTCGCCAAGGACAAGCGCATCACCGTACGCCATATCCGCGAGATTCAAGAGGCGGGTATTGACAAGTTGACCGTGGCGGAAGACTTCCTGCTGGGGCGTGTACTGGCGCAAAACATCGTGGATACAGACAGCGGCGAAATTATCGCCAATGCCAACGACGAGATCACCGAGACTTTGCTGGGTAAACTGCAAGCTGCGGGCATTGCCAAGATCAATACGCTGTACACCAATGATCTGGATCAGGGCGCGTTTATTTCGCAAACCCTGCGCACTGACGAGACCACCGATCAATGGACGGCACGCGTGGCGATTTATCGCATGATGCGTCCCGGCGAGCCGCCTACCGAAGAGGCTGTGGAAGGATTGTTCAACGGATTGTTCTTTAGCGACGAACGTTACGATCTGTCCAGTGTTGGACGCATGAAGTTCAACCGTCGCGTGGGTCGTCCCGAGTTGACCGGTGCGGTCACCCTTTCCAACGAAGACATCGTGGAAGTGGTGAAGATTCTGGTCGAGTTGCGCAATGGTCGCGGCGAGATCGACGACATCGATCACTTGGGTAACCGTCGTGTACGTGCGGTGGGTGAATTGGCCGAGAACCAGTTCCGCGTTGGTCTGGCGCGCGTCGAGCGCGCTGTGAAAGAGCGTCTGGGTCAAGCCGAAGCCGATAACCTGATGCCGCACGACCTGATCAACGCCAAGCCGATCTCGGCTGCGGTGAAAGAGTTCTTCGGTTCTTCGCAACTGTCGCAGTTTATGGATCAAACCAACCCGTTGGCGGAAGTGACGCACAAGCGTCGTATCTCCGCACTGGGACCAGGCGGTTTGACGCGCGAACGTGCTGGCTTCGAGGTGCGCGACGTGCATCCGACTCACTATGGTCGTGTGTGCCCGATCGAAACGCCGGAAGGTCCGAACATCGGCCTGATCAACTCGCTGGCGCTGTATGCCCGCACCAACGATTACGGTTTCATCGAAACACCGTACCGCCGTGTGGTGAAGAGCCGCGCCACGGAAGATGTGGATTATTTGTCCGCCATTGAAGAAGGCAAGTTCACCATCGCTCAGGCGAATGCGGAACTGGACAAGAAAGGCCATTTCACCAACGACATCGTGTCCGCGCGTCAGCACAACGAATTCGTTTTGGCCGAACCGCAAAACATCGAATACATGGACGTGGCTCCGGCGCAGGTGGTATCCGTTGCGGCTTCGCTGATTCCGTTCCTGGAGCACGACGACGCGAACCGCGCATTGATGGGTGCCAACATGCAACGTCAGGCAGTGCCTGTGTTGCGTGCCGAAAAGGCCTTGGTCGGAACCGGTATCGAACGTACCGTGGCGGTTGACTCCGGCACGGCGGTGCAGGCATGGCGCGGTGGTCGCGTGGATTACGTGGACTCAGGTCGTATCGTAGTGCGCGTGAATGACGAAGAGACCGTGGCTGGCGAAGTCGGTGTGGACATCTACAACTTGACCAAGTACACCCGTTCCAACCAGAACACCAACATCAACCAGCGCCCGCTGGTGCGCGTGGGGGACGAGATTGCCAGGGGCGACGTGGTGGCCGACGGTGCATCGACCGACATGGGCGAGCTGGCGCTGGGTCAGAACATGATGATCGCGTTTATGCCGTGGAACGGCTACAACTTCGAAGACTCGATCATGATCTCCGAACGCGTGGTGGCCGAAGACCGCTTCACTTCCATCCATATCGAAGAACTGACGGTGATGGCGCGCGACACCAAGCTGGGCACGGAAGAAATTACGCGCGATATTCCGAACCTGTCCGAAGCGCAAATGGCGCGTCTGGACGAGTGCGGTATCGTACATATCGGTGCGGAAGTTGGCGTGGGCGACGTGCTGGTTGGCAAGGTCACGCCCAAGGGCGAGACACAACTGACACCGGAAGAGAAATTGCTGCGCGCGATCTTCGGCGAGAAGGCTTCCGACGTGAAGGATACTTCGCTGCGCGTGAAGGCTGGTATCTCCGGTACGGTGATCGACGTGCAAGTGTTCACTCGCGAAGGGCTGCAACGTGACAAACGCGCACAGCAGATCATCGACGACGAATTGGCTCGTTACAAGAAAGACTTGGCCGACCAGATGCGTATCGTCGAGGCTGACTTGTTTGCGCGCCTGGAAAAGCTATTGCACAACAAGGTTGCCAATGGCGGTCCGAAGAAACTGGCCAAAGGTACCAAGCTGAACAAGGAATACCTGCATAGCGTCGAGCATCATCAATGGTTCGACATCCGCGTGGCCGACGACGAAGTGGCGGCGCAGATGGAGCAAGTCAAAGAAGGTCTGGCGCAGAAGCGCGTGGAATTCGATGCCGCTTTCGAACTGAAGAAAAAGAAACTGACGCAAGGCGATGAACTGCAAGCCGGTGTGCAAAAGATGGTCAAGGTGTATGTGGCGGTGAAACGCCGTCTGCAACCCGGCGACAAGATGGCCGGTCGTCACGGAAACAAGGGCGTGGTGTCGCGCATCGTGCCGGTGGAAGATATGCCGCACATGGCCGACGGCACGACGGTCGATATCGTGCTGAATCCGTTGGGCGTGCCGTCGCGTATGAATATCGGTCAGGTGCTGGAAGTGCATCTGGGCTGGGCAGCCAAAGGCCTGGGCAAGAAGATCGCCCAGATGCTGGAAGCGCAAGCCAAGATCGCCGATGTGCGCAAGTTCCTGGGCAAGATTTACAAGGGCGAGCAAGCGGAAGAGATCGCCGAATTCACCGACGAAGAAGTGCTGGAAATGTGCCGCAACCTGCGCGCGGGTGTGCCGTTCGCAACCCCGGTATTCGACGGTGCGAGCGAAGAGGAGATCAAGGAGTTGCTGGCCTTGGCCGACCTGCCTACGTCCGGTCAGATACAGTTGTACGACGGACGCACAGGTGATGCTTTCGACCGCAAGGTGACTGTGGGTTACATGCACGTGCTCAAGCTGCACCACTTGGTCGATGACAAGATGCATGCACGTTCGACCGGTCCATACAGTCTGGTCACGCAGCAGCCGCTGGGTGGTAAGGCGCAGTTCGGTGGTCAGCGCTTCGGTGAGATGGAAGTGTGGGCGCTGGAAGCATACGGCGCGGCGTACATCCTGCAGGAAATGCTCACCGTGAAGTCGGATGACGTGAACGGTCGTACCAAGGTCTACGAAAATATCGTCAAGGGCGATCACAAGATCGATGCGGGCATGCCGGAGTCGTTCAACGTGCTGACCAAGGAAATCCGTTCACTCGGCATCGACATTGATCTGGTTCGTCACTAACGGGTATCGCGATGCCAACTATGATAATGAAATCGCCATGCCCGTTCCCTCACCCCAACCCTCTCCCGCAGGCGGGCGAGGGGGCGAACGAATCGCTATGCGAGTTTCATAATTACGACCGCTGCGCACAAGGCTAACAAGGAGTTCACACATGAAATCAATATTGGATCTGTTTAAGCAAGTTACGCAAAAGGAAGAGTTCGATTCGATCAAGATCGGTCTGGCTTCTCCAGAGAAGATCCGTTCCTGGTCTTACGGCGAAGTGAAAAAGCCGGAAACCATCAACTACCGTACCTTCAAGCCGGAACGCGACGGCCTGTTCTGCGCCAAGATATTCGGCCCAGTGAAGGATTACGAATGCTTGTGCGGCAAGTACAAACGCCTCAAACATCGCGGCGTGATCTGCGAAAAATGCGGCGTCGAAGTGACCTTGTCCAAAGTGCGCCGCGAGCGCATGGGTCACATTGAGCTGGCTTCGCCGGTTGCTCACATCTGGTTCCTCAAGTCGCTGCCATCGCGCTTGGGTATGGTGCTGGACATGACGCTGCGCGACATCGAGCGCGTACTGTACTTTGAAGCCTACGTGGTGACCGAGCCGGGCATGACCCCGCTGAATCGCGCGCAATTGCTGACGGAAGATGACTACATCGCCAAGATCGAAGAATACGGCGATGAGTTCTCCGCTGTGATGGGTGCGGAAGGCGTGCGCGCTTTGCTGCGCGCGCTGGATGTTCCAGCAGAGATCGAGAAGCTGCGTGCCGAATTGGAAGCGACCAGTTCCGAGACAAAGATCAAGAAATACGCCAAGCGCTTGAAGGTTCTGGAAGCATTCACCCAATCCGGTATCAAACCGGAGTGGATGGTGATGGAAGTGCTGCCCGTGTTGCCGCCGGAACTGCGTCCGCTGGTGCCATTGGACGGCGGCCGTTTCGCCACCTCCGATTTGAACGATCTGTATCGCCGCGTCATCAACCGCAACAACCGTCTGCGCCGCCTGCTGGAATTGAAAGCCCCGGACATCATCGTGCGCAACGAAAAGCGTATGCTGCAAGAGTCGGTGGATTCGCTGCTGGATAACGGTCGTCGCGGCAAAGCCATGACCGGTGCCAACAAACGTCCGCTGAAATCGCTGGCCGACATGATCAAGGGCAAGGGCGGTCGTTTCCGTCAGAACTTGCTGGGTAAGCGTGTGGACTATTCCGGTCGTTCCGTGATCGTGGTGGGTCCGCAGCTGAAGCTGCACCAATGCGGTCTGCCCAAGAAGATGGCGCTGGAGCTGTTCAAGCCATTCATCTTTGAGCGTCTGGAAAAAATGGGGTTGGCCACCACCATCAAGGCCGGCAAACGCATGGTCGAGGCGGAAGAACCCATTGTGTGGGACATTCTTGAGGAGGTGATCCGCGAACATCCGGTGATGCTGAACCGCGCGCCGACGTTGCACCGTTTGGGTATCCAGGC
Source organism: Sideroxydans sp. (assembly GCA_028710605.1). Classification (GTDB taxonomy): domain Bacteria; phylum Pseudomonadota; class Gammaproteobacteria; order Burkholderiales; family Gallionellaceae; genus Sideroxyarcus. Next base: position 31,994 of record JAQTTU010000015.1, on the reverse strand, counting down.
GTTTGAGCCCATCCTGATCGAAGGCAAGGCCATCCAGTTGCATCCGTTGGTTTGCTCGGCATTCAACGCCGACTTCGACGGTGACCAAATGGCTGTTCACGTTCCACTGTCGCTGGAAGCGCAGATGGAAGCACGCACGTTGATGCTGGCTTCCAACAACGTGCTGTCGCCTGCCAACGGCGAGCCAATCATCGTGCCGTCGCAAGATATCGTGTTGGGCTTGTATTACATGACGCGCGAAAAGGTTGGCGCATTGGGCGAAGGTGCGATGCTGGCCGACGTATCCGAAGTGCTGCGCGCTTATCGTTCAGGTAACGTTGATCTGCAAGCCAAGGTGCAAGTGCGAATCAAGGAGGTGGTAACCAACGAAGCAGGCGAAAAACAAGACAAGTTCACGCGTTACGAGACCACGGTCGGTCGCGCAATCCTGTCCGAATTGCTGCCGGCGAATCTGCCGTTCAGTTTTGTCAACAAGGCGCTCAAGAAGAAAGAAATTTCGCGTCTGATTAACGCCAGCTTCCGTCGTTGCGGTTTGCGCGACACGGTCATCATGGCCGACCAGTTGATGTACACCGGTTTCGCCTATGCGACACGCGCCGGTATCTCGATCTGCGTGGACGACATGCTGGTGCCGCAACAAAAGAACGAGTTGATCGCCGCTGCCGAGAAAGAAGTGCACGAGATTCAGACCCAGTACACCTCCGGTCTGGTGACTCAGGGCGAGCGTTATAACAAGGTAGTGGATATTTGGGGTCGTACCGGTGACCAGGTCGCCAAGGCGATGATGGATCAACTGGGTTCCGAGCCGGTGCTGGATCGCAAGACCGGTGAGGCCGTGCTCGACAAGAAGGGCAAGGCTGTGTCGCAAGAGTCGTTCAACTCCATCTACATGATGGCCGATTCCGGCGCGCGCGGTTCTGCGGCGCAGATTCGTCAGTTGTCCGGCATGCGCGGACTGATGGCGAAACCGGACGGCTCGATTATTGAGACACCGATCACCGCGAACTTCCGCGAAGGTCTGAACATGTTGCAGTACTTCATCTCCACACACGGCGCGCGTAAAGGCTTGGCGGATACGGCGTTGAAGACGGCGAACTCCGGTTACCTGACACGTCGTCTGGTGGATGTGACGCAAGACTTGGTCATCATTGAAAATGATTGCGGAACAAGCAATGGTCGTTCGATGAAGGCATTGGTTGAAGGCGGCGAAGTGATCGAGGCTTTGCGCGAGCGCATCCTCGGTCGCGTGGTGGCGGCCGATGTGGTCAATCCTGAAACAGGCGAGACCGTGTATGAAGCCAATACGCTGCTTGACGAAGACAAGGTGGAACTCATCGAGTCGCTGGGTATCGACGAAGTGCGCGTGCGCACTCCGCTGACTTGCGATACGCGCTACGGTCTGTGCGCCAAGTGCTACGGTCGTGACTTGGGTCGCGGCGGCCTGATCAACGTGGGCGAGGCGGTCGGCGTGATCGCGGCGCAGTCCATCGGCGAACCGGGCACCCAGTTGACCATGCGTACCTTCCACATCGGTGGCGCGGCATCGCGTACCGTGGTGGCAAGCCAGGTCGAGAGCAAGTCTAACGGTATTATCAAGTACAGCCCGAACATGCGCACCGTAACCACGGCGCGCGGCGAACTGGTGGTGGTGGCGCGTTCCGGCGAAATTATGGTAACCGACGATCATGGTCGCGAGCGCGAGCGTCACAAGGTGCCTTACGGCGCGAACCTGACCGAGCGCGAAGGCGCGACCGTCAAGGCGGGTGTGGTGCTGGCAACATGGGATCCGCATACCCGTCCGATCATTACCGAATACGCGGGTCAAGTGCGTTTCGAGAACGTGGAAGAAGGCTCTACCGTCGCCAAGCAGATCGACGAAGTGACTGGTCTTTCCACGCTGGTGGTTATTGATCCCAAGCGTTCCACATCCGGCAAGGGCGTGCGCCCGCTGGTGCGCCTGCTGGACGAGGCTGGAAATGAAATCAAGATTGCCGGTACGGATACGCCGATCTCGGTCACATTCCAGGTTGGCTCTATCATCACGGTGGAAGACGGTCTGCATGTGGGTGTCGGCGATGTGCTGGCACGTATCCCGCAGGAAAGTTCCAAGACCCGCGACATTACCGGCGGTCTGCCGCGTGTGGCCGAGCTGTTCGAGGCGCGTTCCCCGAAAGATGCGGGCATGCTGGCGGAAGTTACCGGCACGGCTTCGTTCGGCAAGGAGACCAAGGGCAAGCAGCGTCTGGTTATCACCGATACTTACGGCGAGGCGCATGAATTCCTAATTACCAAGGACAAGCATGTGCTGGTGCATGACGGCCAAGTGGTGAACCAGGGTGAAATGATTGTGGACGGACCGGCTGATCCGCACGACATTTTGCGTTTGTTGGGTATCGAGGCGCTGGCGCGTTACATTACCGATGAAGTGCAGGATGTGTATCGTTTGCAAGGCGTGAAAATCAACGATAAGCACATTGAAGTGATCGTGCGCCAGATGCTGCGCCGCGTGCAAATTGTGGATGCGGGTGATACGAATTTCATCCCGAACGAACAGGTTGAGCGCGCCGAACTGCTGCAAGAGAACGAGCGAGTAACGGCAGAAGGCAAGCAACCGGCGGTGTTCCAATACATGTTGCTAGGTATCACGAAGGCATCGTTGTCCACCGACTCGTTCATTTCGGCAGCTTCTTTCCAGGAAACAACCCGCGTGCTGACCGAAGCGGCAATCATGGGCAAGAAGGACGATCTGCGCGGCCTCAAGGAAAACGTCATTGTCGGCCGTCTTATTCCGGCAGGTACAGGTTTGGCGTATCACACGGCGCGGCGCAAACAACGTTTGGGGCTGGACATTGCCGCAGGCGCGGGCTTGGCCGAGATTGCAGCAGCAGCGGAGACATCGGAAGGCGTATAGTTGCTTGACATGTATTGGCTTCGTCAATAGAATGCGCGGTCTTTTTAGTCCGCGCATTTCTGTGCAAGTAGGTGCAGATGTTGTCGCAGAGCGGTTATTGAGGTTTAACTATTAGTTTTTAAACAGTTTTCAGGAAGCGGAAATAAATAATGCCAACCATCAACCAGTTAGTGCGCACGGGCCGTACAGCCGAAGTGACCAAGAGCAAGGTGCCGGCTCTCGCGGGTAGTCCTCAAAAGCGCGGTGTTTGTACGCGCGTTTACACCACGACTCCGAAAAAGCCGAACTCGGCGTTGCGGAAAGTCGCCAAGGTGCGTTTGACCAACGGTTTCGAGGTCATCTCCTACATCGGCGGTGAAGGCCACAACCTGCAAGAGCACAGTGTGGTGTTGCTGCGCGGTGGTCGTGTTAAGGACTTGCCGGGTGTGCGTTACCACATGGTGCGCGGCAGTCTGGATACGGCGGGTGTGAAGGATCGTAAACAGTCTCGTTCCAAGTACGGCGCGAAGCGTCCGAAAAAAGCGTAATTCCGAATTAGATAGATATAACTGAGGTATTGATATGCCAAGACGTAGAGAAGTCCCCAAGCGCGAAGTCCTGCCTGATCCAAAGTACGGCAATCAGGATCTTTCCAAGTTCGTTAATGTGCTGATGACAGCCGGTAAAAAGTCGGTTGCCGAGCGCATTTTGTACGGCGCTCTGGAGCAGGTCGCGAAGAAGAGTGGCAAGGATCCGATCGAGGTGTTCAATCAGGCGATTTCCAATGCCAAACCTCAAGTCGAAGTAAAAAGTCGTCGCGTTGGCGGTGCCAACTATCAAGTGCCGGTTGAAGTGCGTCCTTCCCGCCGCATGGCTCTGGCGATGCGCTGGTTGAAAGAATTTGCGCGTAAGCGCGGCGAAAAGTCCATGGGGATGCGTCTGGCAGGTGAGTTGATTGATGCGGCCGAAGGTCGCGGCGGTGCGGTCAAGAAGCGCGAAGAAGTTCATCGCATGGCCGATGCCAACAAGGCATTCTCGCATTTCCGTTTCTAATAAGAATATTAAGTTAGGTAATTTATCGTGGCACGCAAAACACCAATCGAACGCTATCGCAACATCGGCATCAGTGCGCACATTGATGCTGGTAAGACAACGACTACCGAACGCATCTTGTTCTATACGGGCGTGAGCCACAAGATCGGTGAGGTGCACGATGGTGCTGCCACGATGGACTGGATGGAGCAGGAGCAGGAGCGCGGTATTACCATTACTTCTGCGGCGACCACCTGCTTCTGGAAGGGTATGGACAATTCCTATCCAGAACATCGCTTCAACATCATTGATACTCCGGGGCACGTGGACTTCACTATTGAGGTGGAGCGTTCTATGCGCGTGCTGGACGGTGCGTGCATGGTGTATTGCGCCGTGGGTGGTGTGCAGCCTCAGTCTGAAACGGTTTGGCGCCAAGCAAACAAGTACAAAGTTCCGCGTCTGGCTTTTGTTAACAAGATGGATCGTACCGGGGCGAATTTCTTCAAGGTGGTTACGCAGATGGAAACCCGTCTGAAGGCCACTCCAATTCCGCTTGTGATTCCTATCGGAGCTGAAGAAGGTTTTACCGGCGTTGTGGATTTGATCAAGATGAGAGCCATTATCTGGGATGAAGCTTCTCAGGGTATGAAGTTTGAGTACAAAGAAATTCCGGCTGAGTTGGTGGCGACTGCAAATGAGTGGCGCGGCAAGATGGTTGAGACGGCTGCAGAGGCATCCGAAGATCTGATGAATCAGTATCTCGAAAATGGCGATCTGACCGAGGAGCAAATCATTCTCGGCATTCGCACTCGAACTATTGCCTGTGAAATTCAGCCTATGTTGTGCGGCTCTGCGTTCAAGAACAAGGGTGTGCAGCGTATGTTGGATGCGGTAATCATGTTCCTGCCGTCGCCAGTTGATATTCCGGATGTAACTGGCGAGACCGAAGAAGGTGTGCCGACATCCCGCAAGGCGGATGATGGCGAGAGCTTCTCTGCGCTGGCATTCAAGTTGATGACTGACCCGTTTGTGGGGCAGCTGACTTTTGTGCGCGTATATTCCGGCGTGCTAAAGAAGGGGGATACGGTTTACAACCCGATTCGTGGCAAAAAAGAGCGTATTGGTCGTATCGTGCAGATGCACGCAAACGAACGCTTGGAGGTTGATGAGATTCTGGCGGGTGATATTGCTGCTTGTATCGGTTTGAAGGATGTGACCACCGGCGAATCGCTGTGCGATCCAGGCAAGCCAATCATCCTTGAGCGCATGATTTTCCCGGAGCCGGTGATTCACGTCGCTGTTGAGCCGAAGACCAAAGTGGACCAGGAAAAGATGGGTATCGCACTGGGGCGTTTGGCGGCAGAAGATCCTTCGTTCCGTGTGCGCACCGACGAAGAATCCGGTCAGACCATCATGTCTGGAATGGGTGAGTTGCACCTGGAAATTCTGGTTGACCGCATGAAGCGTGAATTCGGCGTGGAAGCGAACGTGGGTGCGCCGCAAGTGGCCTACCGCGAAGCGATCCGCAAATCGGTCGAGGTCGAAGGCAAGTATGCCAAGCAGACCGGCGGTCGCGGTCAATACGGTCACGTGTGGATCAAGATGGAGCCGAACGAAACAGGCAAGGGCTTTGAGTTCGTCGACGCGATCAAGGGCGGTACCGTTCCGCGCGAGTTCATTCCTGCGGTGGAAAAGGGGCTGCGCGAATCGTTGCCGAACGGTGTTTTGGCCGGCTTCCCGGTTGTGGATGTGAAGGTTACGCTGTTCGATGGTTCCTACCACGATGTGGACTCCAATGAAAACGCCTTCAAGATGGCGGCTTCCATGGCGTTCAAGGACGGTATGCGCAAGGCCAGCCCGGTGCTGCTGGAGCCGATGATGTCGGTGGAAGTGGAAACGCCGGAAGACTACACCGGTACAGTGATGGGTGACTTGTCCTCTCGTCGCGGCATGGTGCAGGGTATGGATGATATGGCTGGTGGCAGCAAGAGTGTCAAGGCAGAGGTTCCTTTGTCCGAGATGTTCGGCTACTCCACTGCGTTGCGTTCTGCAACCCAGGGGCGTGCGACTTACACCATGGAATTCAAGCACTACACCGAAGCACCCAAGAGCGTTGCTGAAGCAGTAATGAATAGCAAAAAATAACCCAGTCTAGTCGGAGAGATAAATCATGGCAAAGAGTAAATTTGAACGAACAAAGCCGCACGTAAACGTCGGCACGATTGGTCACGTTGACCACGGCAAGACCACCCTGACAGCGGCGATCACCATGGTGTTGTCGAAGAAGTTTGGCGGCGAAGCCAAGGCCTACGACCAGATCGACGCAGCGCCGGAAGAAAAAGCGCGCGGCATCACCATCAACACCGCCCACGTCGAATACGAAACAGCCAACCGCCACTACGCGCACGTTGACTGCCCGGGCCACGCCGACTACGTCAAAAACATGATCACCGGCGCAGCCCAAATGGACGGCGCGATCCTGGTCGTGTCCGCCGCCGACGGCCCCATGCCTCAGACCCGCGAACACATCCTGCTGGCACGCCAGGTTGGCGTACCGTACATCATCGTGTTCATGAACAAATGCGACATGGTTGACGACGCAGAACTGCTGGAACTGGTCGAAATGGAAATCCGCGAGCTGCTCTCCAAATACGACTTCCCCGGCGACGACACCCCCATCATCCACGGCAGCGCCAAACTGGCCGTCGAAGGCGACCAAAGCGAACTGGGCGAACCCTCCATCTTCCGTTTGGCCGAAGCTCTCGACACCTACATCCCGACACCCGAGCGCGCCATCGACGGCGCATTCATCATGCCGGTGGAAGACGTATTCTCCATCTCCGGTCGCGGCACCGTCGTAACCGGACGTATCGAGCGCGGCGTAGTGAAAGTCGGCGAAGAACTCGAAATCGTCGGCATCAAGCCAACGCTGAAGACCACCTGCACCGGCGTGGAAATGTTCCGCAAACTGCTCGACCAAGGTCAAGCGGGCGACAACGTCGGCGTACTGCTGCGCGGCACCAAGCGCGAAGAAGTCGAGCGCGGCCAAGTGCTGTGCAAACCGGGCAGCATCAAGCCGCACACCAAGTTCACCGCCGAGATCTACGTGCTGGGCAAAGACGAAGGTGGCCGTCACACCCCGTTCTTCCAGGGTTACCGTCCGCAGTTCTACTTCCGCACCACCGACGTAACCGGTGCGGTCGAACTGCCGGCAGGGACCGAAATGGTTATGCCCGGCGACAACGTCAGCATCACCGTCAACCTGATCAACCCAATCGCCATGGAAGAAGGTCTGCGCTTCGCGATTCGCGAAGGCGGTCGCACCGTCGGTGCGGGTGTGGTTGCTAAGGTGATCGAGTAAGGCTACAATGCGCGCCCTCGCGTGACTGCGGTCACGCGTTTTCGTTCTTTAAACCAGCGGCAATGCCGCGTAGATGCAAGAGAAGATTATGCAAAGTCAAAAAATTCGTATCCGCCTGAAGGCGTTCGATTATCGTTTGATCGATCAATCCGCGCTGCAAATCGTGGAAACGGCAAAGCGCACAGGCGCTGTAGTTAAAGGTCCGGTTCCTTTGCCTACCAAGATCGAGCGTTTTGACGTATTGCGTTCGCCACACGTGAACAAGACTTCACGTGATCAGTTTGAAATTCGCACTCATTTGCGTTTGATGGACATCGTCGATCCTACGGACAAGACCGTGGATGCGCTGATGAAGCTGGATCTTCCGGCTGGCGTGGATGTGGAAATCAAGTTGCAGTAATCGTAGTTTAAGCAGTTTTGCAGTAATGGATCGGCTGACCAATTGAAGTCAGCCCCTTAATAAAAGGAAATAAAAATGAGCTTAGGACTTGTCGGTCGCAAGATTGGCATGACTCGCATCTTTACTGACGACGGAACATCGTTGCCGGTGACGGTGTTGGACGTGTCCAACAATCGTGTCACCCAGATTAAAACCGTTCCAACAGATGGTTACAGTGCAGTGCAGGTTGCGTACGGTACGCGCCGCGCCAGCCGTGTGACCAAAGCTGCAGCGGGGCATTTCGCCAAAGCCGGTGTCGAGGCCGGTAGCGTGCTGAAAGAATTCACCGCCACGCCGGAACAACTTGCCAGCCTGACATTGGGCGGCAAAGTCGGCGTGGATCTGTTTCAGGTAGGCCAGAAGGTCGATGTGACAGGTGTGACTATCGGTAAGGGTTATGCCGGTACGATCAAGCGTCATCACTTTAAATCTGGACGAGCTTCTCACGGTAACTCCAAGTCGCACAACGTTCCCGGTTCTATCGGTATGGCGCAAGATCCGGGTCGCGTGTTCCCGGGTAAGCGCATGACCGGCCATCTGGGTGATGTGCAACGCACTGTACAAAATCTCCAAATCGTTCGTATCGATGCCGAGCGCCAGTTGTTGCTGGTGCGCGGTGCGGTTCCGGGCGCGCCAGGCGGCGACGTGATCGTCCGACCGGCAGTGAAAGCGGGGGCATGATGGAACTGAAAGTCATCAATGAAAACGGCACAGCGGCGGCGAGCATGAATGCTTCCGACGACTTGTTCGGTCGTGAATACAATGAAGCGCTGGTGCATCAACTGGTAACGGCTTATCAAGCCAATGCCCGTTCTGCCAACAGCAAACAAAAAGGTCGTAGCGAGATCGCCAAGTCCACGCGCAAGCCGTTTGCCCAAAAGGGTACCGGTCGTGCACGTGCAGGTATGGCATCCAGTCCGTTGTGGCGCGGGGGCGGTAAGATTTTTCCGAACAGCCCGGATCAAAACTACACACAAAAGATCAATCGCAAGATGTATCGCGCCGGTTTGGCTTCCATCTTCTCGCAATTGGTGCGTGATGGTCGCTTGAGTGTGGTTGACGGTTTGTCTGTTGATGCGCCCAAGACCAAGCTGCTTGCGCAAAAAATCAAGGGCATGGGTCTGCAAGACTCACGTGTGTTGATTATCACCGACAGTATCGATGAGAACTTGTACTTGTCGTCGCGCAACTTGCCGAACGTGTTGGTGGTGGAAGCTCACCAAGCCGACCCGGTTAGTCTGGTGCGTTTTCCTAACGTGTTGGTGACACGCGGTGCGATCGCAAAAATCGAGGAGATGTTGGCATGAGCGCACAAAAATTCAATGAAGAGCGTTTGCTGAATATATTGCTGGCTCCGCAGATTTCCGAGAAGGCGACTTTTGTTGCCGAGAAGAACGAGCAGGTCATCTTTCGCGTAGCTTCCGATGCCACCAAGCCTGAAGTCAAGGCGGCAGTGGAGAAGTTGTTCAACGTTACGGTTGACAGCGTGCAGATCAGCAATGTCAAAGGTAAACAAAAACGTTTCGGCCGCTATATGGGCAGCCGCAAGGACTGGAAGAAGGCTTATGTGTGCCTGGCTGCCGGTCAGGAAATCAACTTTGCTGCAAGCGAGCAGGGGTAAATCATGGCACTGATCAAACTTAAACCGACTTCACCGGGAACTCGCGCCGTTGTGCGTGTGGTAACGCCAGAGTTGCACAAGGGCAAGCCCGAAGCTTCGTTGCTGGAAAAAAAGACCAGAACCGCAGGGCGTAATCATAACGGTCACATCACTGTGCGTCACATGGGTGGCGGACACAAGAAGCACTACCGTCTGGTAGATTTCAAGCGCGACAAGGATGGCATTCCGGCTACTGTCGAGCGTCTGGAATACGATCCGAACCGTACTGCGCACTTGGCTTTACTGGTGTATGCAGATGGTGAGCGTCGTTACATTATTGCGCCAAAGGGAATTTCGGCGGGTGCTCAGTTGGTGAGCGGTTCCGAAGCGCCAATCAAGGCGGGCAACGCCTTGCCGCTGCGCAACATTCCGGTCGGCTCCACGATTCATGCAATCGAGATGCTGCCCGGCAAAGGCGCGCAACTTGCCCGTTCGGCCGGCGCTTCTGTGCAGTTGCTGGCGCGCGAAGGAAGCTACGCTCAGTTGCGTTTGCGTTCTGGCGAAATCCGCAAGGTTCATATCGATTGCCGTGCAACATTGGGCGAAGTTGGTAATGGCGAACATTCTTTGCGTTCCATCGGCAAGGCTGGAGCCAACCGTTGGCGCGGCATTCGTCCGACGGTGCGTGGTGTGGTGATGAACCCGGTCGATCACCCGCACGGTGGCGGTGAAGGAAAGACAGCGGCAGGCCGTAATCCGGTCAGCCCATGGGGTGTGCCAGCCAAAGGCTTCCGTACACGTCGTAACAAGCGGACTAGCGGCATGATTGTGCGCCGTCGCTTCAAGGCATAAGGGGTAACAAGATATGGCACGTTCAGTTAAAAAAGGCCCGTTCGTCGATCTGCATCTGCTGAAAAAAGTAGAAACAGTACGTGCGACTAACGACAAGCGTCCGGTTAAGACTTGGTCGCGTCGCTCTACCGTATTGCCGGAATTCGTCGGTCTGACGATCGCAGTGCATAACGGCAAGCAGCATGTCCCGGTGTATGTTTCCGAGAATATGGTAGGACACAAGCTTGGCGAATTCTCTTTGACCCGTACCTTCAAAGGTCACGCTGCTGATAAAAAAGCATCGGCCAAGAAATAAGGAGACATGATGAGTACAACAGCAGTCATCCGTGGGGTTCGCCTGTCGGCGCAGAAGGCTCGTTTGGTCGCTGACCAGATTCGTGGCCTGCCTGTCGCTCAAGCGCTGAACATCCTGGCTTTCAGCCCGAAAAAGGGTGGTGGAATTATCAAAAAAGCGCTGGATTCAGCAATTGCCAATGCCGAGCATAACGACGGTGCAGACATCGACGAATTGAAGGTCGCTACCATCTACGTGGATAAAGGTACTTCCCTGAAGCGCATGATTCCGCGTGCCAAGGGGCGCGGCAACAGCATCGAGAAGCAAACCTGCCACATTACGATTACCGTCGGGAGCTAGAGCATGGGTCAGAAAATTCATCCAATAGGATTCCGCTTGAGCGTCCAGAAAAACTGGACATCGAAGTGGTATTCAAATACCAAGCATTTTGCTGAAATGCTGCACAAAGACATTGAGGTTCGTGATTATCTGAAGAAAAAGCTGGCTGGTGCTGGTGTTTCCAAGATCATCATCGAACGTCCGGCCAAGAACGCAAAGATCACCATCTACACGGCACGTCCGGGTGTGGTGATCGGCAAGAAGGGTGAGGACATCGAGTCTTTGCGTAACGAGTTGAAGAAGCGCATGGGCTTGCCGGATGTGGGTCTGAATATCGAAGAAGTTCGCAAGCCTGAGGTGGATGCGCAACTGATTGCTGATTCCATCACTCAGCAACTCGAAAAACGAATCATGTTCCGCCGCGCCATGAAGCGTGCAATGCAGAATGCGATGCGTCTCGGGGCGTTGGGTATCAAGATCATGAGTGCAGGACGCTTGAACGGTATTGAGATCGCACGTACCGAGTGGTATCGCGAAGGCCGTGTACCGTTGCACACTTTGCGTGCTGATATTGACTACGGTTTCTCCGAAGCCAAGACAACCTACGGCATTATCGGTGTCAAGGTGTGGGTCTATAAGGGCGATACCGGTCAGCAGGAAGCTGCTGTACCAGTAGTGGCCGAGCCGGAAAAGAAAGTAAGAAAGTCGGGAGCAAAGCATGCTACAGCCAGCTAGAAGAAAGTACCGCAAGGAACAGAAAGGCCGTAATACCGGTGTTGCAACACGCGGCAATAAGGTAAGTTTCGGCGAATTCGGCCTCAAGGCCGTAGGGCGTGGTCGTTTGACGGCGCGCCAGATCGAAGCAGCTCGTCGCGCCATGACACGTCATATCAAGCGTGGCGGACGTATCTGGATTCGCATTTTTCCGGATAAGCCGATTTCCAAGAAGCCGGCAGAGGTGCGTATGGGTAACGGCAAGGGGAGTCCAGAGTACTACGTCGCCGAGATTCAGCCGGGCAAGATGTTGTATGAGATGGACGGAGTTGATGAGGTGTTGGCGCGCGAGGCATTTAAACTGGCTTCAGCCAAGTTGCCAATCGAGACCACATTTGTAGTTAGACAGGTAGGGGCGTGATCATGAAGGCAAGCGAACTGAAAGCAAAGTCGGTGGCTGATCTGCAACAGGAGTTGCTGTCCCTGAGCAAGGAGCAATTCGGCCTGCGCATGCAAGTGGCTACGCAGCAGTTGGGCAATACAAGCCAATTGCTCAAAGTACGCCGCAGCATTGCGCGAGTGAAAACGGTTTTGACCGAGAAGGGTGTGCAGCAATGAGTGCAACGAATCTGAAACGTGCGCTGACTGGAACTATTGTCAGCGACAAGATGGACAAGACCGTCACCGTGCTGGTCGAGCGTAAGGTCAAGCACCCCGTGTTGGGCAAGGTGGTGCGTGTTTCCAAGAAATACCACGCGCATGATGAGAACAACGAGTTCAGTCAAGGCGACGTTGTGACTATTGAAGAAACTCGTCCGTTGTCTAAAACCAAGTCTTGGCGCGTGTCCAAGCTGGTGGAAAAAGCCAGCGAAATATAATTTGTTAAATTAGTGCTTGTGCAATTCGGCAAGTATGAATAGAATGCGCGGCTTCGTTTCACCGTCGCTTGCGACGGCCTAACCCGAACGGGTTCCAAAACTAGCCGCCGCAGGCGGACAAAGTTGGAGATTGAAAAATGATACAAATGCAGTCTGTTTTGAATGTGGCCGACAATACCGGAGCGCGCTCTGTTATGTGCATCAAGGTGCTTGGCGGTTCCAAGCGTCGTTACGCTGGTGTTGGCGATGTCATCAAGGTCAGTATCAGGGATGCGGCACCCCGCTCGCGCGTCAAGAAGGGCGAGGTGTATAGCGCTGTTGTGGTTCGCACTGCAAAGGGTGTGCGCCGTTCGGATGGTTCCTTGATTAAGTTTGATGGCAATGCCGCAGTGTTGTTGAATAACAAGCTGGAGCCGATCGGTACGCGCATTTTTGGGCCGGTTACTCGTGAATTGCGCAATGAGCGCTTCATGAAGATCGTCTCTCTGGCACCGGAAGTGCTGTAAGCGGCAGTCGAGGATAAATCATGAACAAGATTAAAAAGAACGACGATGTGATCGTCATCACTGGTAAGGACAAGGGTAATCGCGGCAACGTCTTGAGCGTTGACGGAGATCTGGTTCTTGTGAGTGGTATCAACAAGGTCAAGAAGCACCAGAAGCCGAATCCGGTTAAAGGTACGTCGGGCGGTATCGTGGAAATGGAGAAGCCTCTCCATATTTCGAATATCGCGATCTACAACTCGGCCACCAAGAAGGCGGATCGTGTTGGTGTCAAGCAGTTGGAGGACGGTCGCAAAGTGCGCGTGTTCAAGTCCAACGGCGAAGTGATTGCGTAAGGGGTAAGAGCATGGCTCGTTTATACGACTACTACAAACAGACAGTATCGCCGGAGTTGATGAAGAAGTTCGGCTACAAGTCAATCATGGAAGTGCCACGCATTGAAAAGATCACGCTGAACATGGGTGTGGGTGAAGCCGTGGCAGACAAGAAGGTGATGGATCATGCGGTGAGCGACATGCAGAAGATCGCAGGTCAAAAGCCAGTGGTTACCAAGTCCAAGAAATCTATCGCCGGTTTCAAAATCCGCGAGAACTATCCGGTCGGTTGCAAAGTTACATTGCGTCGTGAGCGCATGTACGAGTTTCTGGATCGCCTGGTGACTGTGGCTATTCCTCGTATTCGTGACTTCCGTGGAATTTCCGGCAAGTCCTTTGATGGTCGTGGTAACTACAACATGGGCGTTAAGGAGCAGATCATTTTCCCGGAAATCGAGTACGACAAGATTGATGCATTGCGTGGCATGAACATCACGATCACGACCACGGCGAAGACCGACGAAGAGGCTAAAGCGCTTCTGTTGGCATTCAAATTCCCATTGAAGAACTGAGGGTGATATGGCTAAGATTGCTGTGATTAACCGCGAACAGAAGCGCCGCGATACGGTGAAGAAATTTGCTGCCAAGCGCGCCGAGTTGTTGGCGATCATAACCAACGTGTCGATGAGCGATGAAGAGCGCTTTGCGGCGCGTCAAAAATTGCAAGCACTGCCGCGCGATTCCAGCCCGGTACGTTTGCGTAACCGTTGCGCGTTGACCGGTCGTCCGCGTGGCGTGTTCAGCAAGTTCGGTTTGGGGCGTATCAAGTTGCGTGAGTACGCGATGCGCGGCGAAATCCCTGGTGTAGTCAAGGCAAGCTGGTAAGGGTGAATTTATGAGTATGAGTGATCCTATCTCCGACATGTTGACGCGTATTCGCAACGCGCAAATGGCGGAAAAAGTAACGGTGGCAATGCCATCTTCCAAGATCAAGGCGGCAATCGCCAAGGTGTTGCAAGACGAAGGCTATGTGGATGGCTTCAAGGTCGTTGAGAATGGCGGCAAGCCCACTTTGGAAATTGGTCTCAAGTATTACGCCGACCGTCCTGTGATCGAAAAAATCCAGCGCGTAAGTCGTCCCGGTCTGCGTGTGTACAAGGGTAGCGAAGATATTCCTAGCGTGATGAACGGCTTGGGTATCGCAATCGTTTCCACCTCAAAAGGTCTGATGACGGACCGCAAGGCACGCGCCAATGGTATCGGCGGCGAAGTGCTGTGCATCGTGGCGTAAGGGGGAAGCATGTCTAGAGTCGCTAAAAATCCCGTTCTGGTTCCGGCTGGTGTTGAAGTTACGCTGGCGGCCGATAAAATTTCTATGAAGGGTCCTTTGGGAACCCTGACGCAAGCGTTAAAGGGGGATGTTGCAATTGAACGCCAGGGCGATGCTCTGCTGTGCAAGGCAACGGATGCTTCCGCCCAAGCTGATGCGCAGTCCGGCACCATTCGTGCCCTGGTGGCAAACATGGTGGTCGGGGTAAGCAAGGGCTTCGAGCGCAAGCTGACGCTGGTTGGCGTGGGGTATCGCGCTCAAGCAGCCGGAGATACGCTGAATCTGACACTGGGCTTTTCGCATCCCGTGGCACACAAGATGCCGAGTGGTGTGAAGGTTGCAACACCTACCCAAACCGAGATCGTATTGACCGGTTCGGACAAGCAACAAGTCGGTCAAGTCGCTGCTGAAATTCGTGCATACCGCGAACCTGAACCCTACAAGGGTAAGGGTGTGCGTTATTCCGACGAAGTAGTGATCCTGAAAGAAACCAAGAAGAAATAATCGAGGTTGATATGTTGAACAAGAATGAAGCGCGTCAGCGCAGAGCACGCAAAACCCGTGCAAAGATTGCCGATCAAAAGACTGTACGTTTGGCGATCCATCGCACCAACCTGCATATTTATGCGCAAGTGATCTCTGCTGACGGTGGCAAGGTGCTGGCAAGCGCCTCAACGCTGGAAGCGGAAGTTCGCACAACCGTGAGCAACGGTGGCAATGCCGCCGCAGCTGCTGCGGTGGGCAAGCGTATCGCCGAGAAGGCCAAGAGCGCCGGAGTGACCGCCGTAGCGTTTGACCGTTCCGGTAACAAGTACCATGGTCGCATTAAGGCGCTGGCTGATGCTGCGCGTGAGCATGGCTTGCAGTTCTAATCTGGGGTGAATCATGGCTAAAGCACAACAAGGCAAGAATCAGCAGCAAGAAGACAAGGGCGACGGCCTCATCGAGAAGATGATTCACGTCAATCGCGTGACCAAGGTGGTGAAGGGGGGGCGTATCATGGGCTTCGCCGCACTGACCGTGGTGGGTGATGGCGATGGTCGTATCGGTATGGGCAAGGGTAAATCCAAGGAAGTTCCTGTCGCTGTGCAGAAGGCGATGGAGGAATCCCGCCGCAAGCTGGTTAAGGTGAATCTGAAGGAAGGTACGCTGCATCATGCAGTAATTGGTCGTCATGGCGCAGCCAAGGTTTACATGCAGCCTGCGTCTGAAGGTACCGGCATTATTGCCGGTGGCGCGATGCGTGCAGTGTTTGAAGCAGTTGGCGTGCGCAATGTGTTGGCAAAATGTATCGGCTCCAGCAATCCATATAACGTGGTACGTGCCACGCTGAATGGTCTGACGGCGTTGAATTCACCGGCTGAGATTGCTGCAAAGCGCGGCAAGAGCGTAGAAGAAATCACGAGGTAAGTCATGGCACAAGCTAAAACGGCGCAAGCCAAAAAATTGAAGGTGACGCTGGTAAAAAGCATCATCGGCACCAAAGAATCTCATCGTGCTACTGTGCGCGGTTTGGGTCTGCGTCGTATGCACCACACCGTCGAAGTGGAAGACACACCGGCAGTGCGCGGCATGATTAATAAAGTGTATTACCTGGTCAAGTGCGAGGCGTAAATGCAACTCAATCAAATTAAACCTGCTGATGGTTCCAAACATGCAAAGCGTCGCGTTGGTCGCGGCATTGGTTCCGGTCTGGGCAAGACTGCTGGTCGCGGTCACAAGGGTCAAAAATCCCGTTCCGGCGGTTTCCATAAAGTCGGTTTCGAAGGCGGTCAGATGCCTTTGCAACGCCGCCTGCCGAAACGCGGCTTCGTATCGCTGACACGTAACGACACAGCGCAAGTGCGCTTGACAGATCTGCAAAAGATGCCTGTTGATGTTATCGACTTGTTGGCATTGAAGCAGGCTGGCATCGTTCCCGCCATTGCTTTGACTGCCAAGGTTGTGTTGGCTGGCGAGATTACACGTGCGGTCAAGTTGCAAGGCCTGCAGTTGACCAAGGGTGCTCGTGCGGCAGTGGAAGCTGCTGGCGGAAGCATCGCTGAGTAAGGGTAGCCTGTGAGCAAAGCGGTAGCCAAAGGGAAGTACGGTGACTTGGGCGCGCGCCTGTGGTTTTTGTTGGGTGCGCTGATTGTTTATCGCATCGGTGCGCACATTCCTGTGCCTGGAATTGATCCGTATGTATTGGCGGAACTCTTCAAGACGCAGAAGAGTGGCATTCTGGGCATGTTCAACATGTTCTCTGGAGGTGCGCTGTCTCGGTTTACAATTTTTGCGCTGGGGATCATGCCGTACATTTCGGCATCGATCATCATGCAATTGGCTGCAATTGCTGTGCCGCACTTGGAGCAGTTGAAGAAAGAAGGCGAAGCAGGTCGCCGCAAGATTACGCAGTACACTCGGTACGGAACGTTGGTGTTGGCGCTGTTCCAGTCGTTTGGTATAGCGGTGATGTTGCAGTCGCAAAGAGACTTGGTGTTGCACCCCGGCATGATGTTCCAGTTGACTACTGTGGTCACTCTGGTTACCGGAACGATGTTCCTGATGTGGTTGGGCGAACAGATTACAGAGCGCGGTTTGGGTAACGGCATTTCGCTTATCATTTTTGCCGGTATTGCGGCAGGGCTGCCGAATGCGGTAGGCAATACGCTGGAGATGGCCAGAACTGGCGCTTTCTCGATTCCGCTGGTGTTGGCATTGTTTGTCGGAGCAGTCTTGGTTACTGCGCTGGTGGTATTCGTGGAGCGCGGGCAACGCAAGATTCTGGTGAATTATGCCAAGCGTCAAGTGGGTAACAAGGTGTATGGGGGGCAGAGCTCGCATCTGCCGTTGAAGTTGAATATGGCTGGTGTGATTCCGCCGATCTTCGCTTCCAGCATTATTTTGTTCCCCGCAACTTTGGCTGGATGGTTTGGATCTGGTCAGAGCATGACTTGGTTGAAGGATGTGAGCGAAAAATTGTCGCCGGGACAGCCGATTTACGTGTTGTTCTACGCAGCAGCAATCGTTTTCTTCTGTTTCTTCTATACGGCACTGGTGTTCAGCCCGAAAGAGACGGCAGACAATTTGAAGAAGAGCGGAGCGTTCTTGCCCGGGATTCGTCCCGGTGATCAGACAGCGCGCTACATTGAAAAGATTATGTTGCGACTGACTTTGGTCGGCGCGGTGTACATTACGCTGGTGTGTTTGCTGCCGGAGTTTCTGGTGGTGAAATGGAACGTACCGTTCTACTTCGGCGGAACCTCGCTGTTGATTCTGGTGGTGGTGACCATGGATTTCATGGCACAAGTGCAGTCATATATGATGACGCACCAGTATGAGAGCCTGCTGAAAAAGGCGAATTTTAAGGCTGGATTGGCACGATAAATGGCGAAGGAAGACGTCATCCAGATGCAGGGTGAAGTTGAAGAGTCCCTGCCTAACGCGACCTTTCGCGTGAAGCTGGAAAATGGATTTGTGGTACTGGGGCACATTTCGGGCAAGATGCGTATGCACTATATCCGTATCCTGCCGGGTGACAAGGTCACCGTAGAAGTGTCGCCGTATGATTTGAGCAAGGCACGTATCGTATTCCGTGCCAAGTAGTTGGGCAAAGTAAGGAGAAGCAAATGAAAGTGCAAGCATCCGTGAAGAAAGTGTGCCGTAATTGCAAGATCGTGCGGCGCAATCGCGTAGTTCGTGTGATCTGCAGTAGCGATCCGCGTCACAAACAGCGCCAGGGTTGATTGAGTAAAATCACCGCTGGATGGTATAATTTACGACTTTTGAATGAATAGGGTAGCTGCATGGCTCGTATTGCCGGTGTAAACATTCCAAACCATCAACACGCCGTGATTGCGTTAACCGCAATCTACGGTATCGGACGCACACGCGCTCAGCAGATTTGCGCTTCCGCCGGTGTTGGTACATCCACCAAGATGAAAGACGTTAGCGATTCCGATATGGAAAAGCTTCGCGACGAAGTTGCGAAATTCACTGTAGAAGGTGATTTGCGTCGTGAGATTTCCATGAACATCAAGCGATTGATGGACTTGGGTTGCTATCGTGGTCTGCGTCACCGTCGCGGCTTGCCGTGCCGTGGTCAGCGCACACGTACCAACGCACGCACCCGCAAAGGCCCGCGTAAATCCATCGCTGGCGCGAAGAAGTAACTAGTAGAGGATCTAAGACATGGCAAAGCCCAGCACGAGAGTGCGCAAGAAAGTTAAGAAGAACGTTGCCGAAGGTATTGCACACGTTCACGCCTCCTTCAACAATACCATCGTGACCATCACGGATCGTCAAGGAAATACCTTGGCTTGGTCCACCAGTGGCGCGCAGGGTTTTAAAGGTTCTCGCAAGAGCACACCGTTTGCGGCGCAGATTGCTGCCGAAACAGTGGGTAAATCTGCTGTGGAATGCGGTGTCAAGAATCTGGAAGTTCGCATCAAGGGTCCAGGCCCAGGTCGTGAATCCGCAGTGCGCGCACTGAATGCCGCAGGTTTCAAAATCACCAGCATTTCGGACATTACGCCGGTACCGCACAACGGTTGCCGTCCGCCGAAAAAGCGTCGTATCTAAGGAGCATAGATCTTGGCTAGAAATCTTGATGCAAAGTGCCGTCAGTGCCGCCGCGAAGGCGAGAAGCTGTTTCTGAAGGCGGAAAAATGTTTTACCGACAAATGCTCCGTTGAGCGCCGCGCCTATCCGCCCGGCCAGCACGGACAAAAGAAGAATAATCGTCAGTCCGAGTATGGCGGTCAGTTGCGCGAAAAGCAAAAGCTGCGTCGCATCTACGGCATGATGGAAGGTCAATTCCGTCTGACCTACAAGCGTGCTGAACAATCTCGCGGCATTACCGGCGAAAGCCTGTTGCAGATGCTTGAATCGCGTTTGGACAATGTGTCCTACCGTATGGGTTTTGGCGGCTCTCGTGCTGAAGCACGTCAGACAGTGCGTCACAACGGCATTCTGGTTAACGGCAAGCGCGTCAACATTCCATCCTACCAAGTTCGTCCCGGCGATGTGGTTGAAGTGGCAGAAAAGTCCAAGAGCCAGTTGCGCTTGAAGTCTGCTCTGCAAGCGGCCGAACAACGAGGATTTCCGGAATGGCTGGATGTTGATGCCAAGGCATTCAAGGGGACTTTCAAGGCTGTTCCACAGCGTTCTGAATTGCCAGCTACAATCAACGAGCATCTCGTCGTCGAGTTGTATTCCAAGTAATCCACGCGGAGTCGGATATGTCTAACAATAATCTGTTGAAGCCACGTATTATCGACGTGCAACGAATCTCTCCCACCCATGCCAAGGTGGTGATGGAGCCGTTCGAGCGCGGTTACGGCCACACGCTGGGCAATGCCCTGCGTCGCGTGCTGCTTTCCTCCATGCCCGGATTCGCCGTGACTGAAGTCAAGATCGCTGGCGTATTGCACGAATACTCGTCCATCGACGGCGTGCAAGAAGACGTGGTTGAAATTCTGCTGAACCTGAAGGGTTTGGTGCTCAAGCTGCACAACTCGCGAGAAACGACATTGCACCTGAAGAAATCCGGTGCGGGTGTCGTGACTGCTGCCGACATCGAAGTGAATGCCGATACCGAAGTCATTAACCCGACTCACGTCATCGCTCACCTGACCGCCGGCGGAAAGCTGGACATGGAAATCAAGGTTGAGCAAGGTCGCGGTTATGTTTCTGCTATTTCGCGCATGCAACCCGGTGCCACACGTCCGGTCGGTCACATCGCGCTGGACGCATCGTTCAGCCCGATCTCCCGTGTCAGCTATGCGGTGGAAAGCGCGCGTGTTGAACAGCGCACCGACCTCGACAAACTGATTATGGACATCGAGACCAACAGCGCCATCGACCCGGAAGAAGCGATCCGTTATTCGGCACGTGTGCTGATGGATCAACTCTCCGTATTCGCCGCTTTGGAAGGCACTCCGGCTCCGGTCGAGAAGCCACAAGTGCCGAAGGTTGACCCGATGTTGCTGCGTCCGGTGGACGATCTGGAACTGACACCGCGTTCATCCAACTGCCTCAAGGCACAGAGCATCCATTACATCGGCGATCTGATCCAGAACACAGAAGCAGACTTGTTGCGCACCCCGAATCTGGGTCGCAAATCGCTCAACGAGATCAAGCAAGTGCTGGCCGAACACGGCCTGTCACTTGGCATGAAGTTGGAAAACTGGACTTCAGTCGCCGAGATGTAATACTCGCTTGGTTCAAGCCAAGTTGGAAAGTTAGAGAGGAAAATCATGCGTCACCGTTTAGGACTTAGAAAACTCAACCGCACCAGCAGCCACCGTTTGGCGATGTTGCGCAACATGACTGTTTCGCTGCTGCGTCACGAAGTCATCAAGACCACTTTGCCTAAGGCCAAGGAACTGCGCCGCGTCGCCGAACCTATCCTGACACTGGGCAAAAACCCCAGTCTGGCTAACCGCCGTTTGGCGTTTGCGCGTCTGCGTGATCGTGAAATGGTTAGCAAACTGTTTGACGAACTTGGCCCGCGTTATGCAGCCCGCAACGGCGGCTACTCACGCATCCTGAAATTCGGTTTCCGTAAGGGCGACAACGCTCCGATGGCGCTGATCGAGCTGCTGGATCGTCCGGCTGATGCACAACCGGTAGAAGCAGGCGAGTAAGCTTTCACCCGTTGCAGCCAAAAAATATACAAGGCCGGATTTAATCCGGCCTTGTTGTTTTTGCGGTTTGAAAAAGCCTGCTTGATCGCAAGGCAGAAAATACGGGCATCTACGTCATGCGCACATTGCAGATCGGCGATTGACGCGGCTTGCGGGGCAGTTTGGATTTATGCAATCAGTACGGCTTTTCGCCCACCCAATTCCCCGGCGGCTGATATTGGCACACCCAAATTTGTTCGCGCGAGTCCTCGCATACCGCAACGGCGCAGCCTACCGTGGTGGTCGATTTCCAGATGACTTGCGTGTAGTGTCCGCACATCTTGCCAGCGGCGCAGCTATTGTTCTTGTAATCATAGTCGGCGTGTTCGTTGCCCCACTCATCCACTACCTCGTTGGGTTTGACCTGCTGTAATTCGCGCCTGCCGTCCGACCATTCAACCGCGCTCGCCCAATACAAGTTCTCGCCGTAATTGCTATCGGGCTTGCTGTGCTTCATCTGGCATTGATTGGTCTGCTTTAGATGGTTCGCCCATTCCAGTGACGATTCGGCGAGTTTGCTGGAGTAGGTGAGTGGTGGCGCACCCACTGTCTCGCGCCAGCGATTGTGCGCGGCCAGCATTTCATCTGCATCAAAGTCGAGCGCTTGCGCCGACAATGATGATACGAAGCAGCAGGTGAGCAGAACTCGCTTCATTATTTCTCCAGAAGCTTTTTCAGATACGGCCCGGTCACGCTTTCAGGATTGGCCGCAATATCTTGGGGCGAACCTTGCGCCACGATACGCCCGCCGCCATCGCCGCCTTCCGGCCCCAGATCGATCACCCAATCCGCAGTCTTGATGACATCCAGATTGTGCTCGATCACCACCAGCGTGTTGCCTTGATCGCGCAGGGTGTGGATGACCTTGAGCAGCATGTCGATGTCGTGGAAGTGCAAGCCGGTAGTCGGCTCGTCCAGGATGTACAGCGTGCGTCCGGTGTCGCGTTTGGACAACTCCAGCGATAGCTTAACGCGTTGCGCCTCGCCGCCGGAGAGTGTGGTCGCGCTCTGCCCCAGCGTGATGTAACCCAGCCCTACGTCGAGCAGCGTCTTCAATTTGCGCGCGAGGATAGGCACGGCTGCGAAGAATTCGTGCGCTTGTTCCACCGTCATGTTCAACACCTGATGGATGTTCTTGCCCTTGTACTGCACTTCCAGCGTCTCGCGGTTGTAGCGGTGGCCGTGGCACACGTCGCACGGCACATACACGTCCGGCAGGAAGTGCATCTCAACTTTAATCACGCCATCACCCTGACACGATTCGCAGCGCCCACCCTTCACATTGAACGAGAAACGCCCTGGCCCGTAACCGCGTTCGCGTGCGGTCGGCACGCCGGAAAACAGGTCGCGTATCGGCGTGAACAATCCGGTGTAGGTCGCCGGGTTGGAACGCGGCGTGCGACCGATGGGCGATTGATCTACGCTAATGACCTTGTCGAAAAATTCCAGGCCTTCGATTGCGCGGTATGGCGCAGGCTCGGCATTGCTGCCATACAAATGCTTGGCTACCGCGTTGTATAAGGTGTCGTTGATGAGTGTGGACTTACCCGAGCCGGACACGCCCGCGATGCACACCAGCAACCCCACCGGCAAATCGAGCGTGACATCTTTCAAATTGTTGCCGCATGCGCCAATGATTTTCAAACGGCGCTCAGCATCAGGCTGATGAATTGCATTCGGTGCGGAGATGCTGCGCCGCCCGGATAAATAATCGCCGGTAAGCGATTGCGGGTTGGCACACACTTCTTCCGGCGTACCTTCCGCGACAACCAGACCGCCATGCTCGCCCGCGCCCGGCCCCATATCCACCACGTAGTCGGCAGTGCGGATCGCGTCCTCGTCATGCTCCACCACGATCACACTGTTGCCCATATCGCGCAGACGTTTCAGCGTATCCAGCAAACGGTCGTTATCGCGCTGATGCAGGCCGATGGAAGGCTCGTCCAGTACATACATCACACCCGTCAAACCGGAACCGATCTGTGAAGCCAAGCGAATACGCTGCGACTCGCCGCCCGAAAGCGTTTCCGCCGATCGATCCAGCGACAAATAATCCAGCCCCACGTTGTTAAGGAAAGTAAGGCGACTGGTGATCTCCTGCACGATCTTCTCGGCGATGGCCTGCTTGTTGCCCGGCAACGAAACTCCCTGGAAAAAAGTCAGCGCCTGCTTCAGCGGCAACGCACTCAATTCGTAAATTGTGCGCTCCGCCACGCGCACATGGCGTGCTTCCTCGCGCAGACGTGTGCCCTTGCACTCCGGGCACGAGCAACCGTTCAGATACTTCGCCAGCTCCTCGCGCACCGTGGGCGAGTCGGTCTCTTTGTAGCGCCGCTCGAAATTATTAACGATGCCCTCGAACGCATGTTCGCGCAGCATCTTCTTGCCGCGTTCGTTCAAATACTGGAACGAAATTTCCTCGTGCCCGCTGCCATACAACACCACCGTTTGAATCTTCTCCGGCAAACTCTCGAACGGCTGCTCCAGATCAAAATCGTAATGTTTCGCCAGACTGTCCAGCATCTGGTAATAAAACTGATTGCGCTTATCCCAGCCCTTGATCGCACCGCTGCTCAACGAAAGATTCGGAAAAGCCACGATGCGCTTGGGATCGAAGAAGCTGATCACGCCCAAGCCATCGCACTTCGGACACGCCCCCATCGGGCTGTTGAACGAGAACAAACGCGGCTCCAGTTCTTGCAGCGAATAATTGCAAACGGGACAAGCGAACTTGGCCGAGAACATATATTCCTTGCCCGAATCCATCTCCATCGCAGAAGCGCGTCCATCCGCGTGGCGCAACGCCGTCTCGAACGACTCCGCCAAACGCTGCTTGATGTCCGGCGAAACTTTCAGCCTGTCCACCACAATCTCGACCGTGTGCTTCTTGTTCTTCTCCAGCTTGGGCAAGTTGTCCATTTCGCACACCTTGCCGTTCACGCGCAGCCGCACAAAACCCTGCGCGCGCAGCTCGTCGAACAAATCCGCCTGCTCGCCTTTGCGCTCCACCACCAGCGGCGACAAAATCATCACCTTCGTGCCCTCCGGCAGCGCCAGCACATGGTCCACCATCTGCCCCACACTCTGCGCCTGCAACACGATGCCGTGCTGCGGACAATACGGATCGCCCGCGCGCGCAAACAGCAAACGCAAATAATCGTGAATCTCGGTGACCGTGCCGACAGTCGAACGCGGGTTGTGCGACGTGGCCTTCTGCTCGATAGCGATCGCGGGCGAAAGCCCCTCGATCAAATCCACATCCGGCTTCTCCATCAACTGCAAAAACTGCCGCGCGTAAGCCGAAAGCGACTCCACATAACGCCGCTGCCCCTCGGCATACAACGTATCGAAAGCCAGAGAAGACTTGCCCGAACCGGACAACCCGGTAATCACTACCAGTTGATTGCGCGGCAGATCGAGACTGATGTTCTTCAGATTGTGGGTGCGAGCACCGCGTATTTTGATGTATTCCATGCGAGGCCGAGAGTCAGAAAAGCGACCTGACAATATACGCGAGTTTGGACGCTTTCCCAAACGACCTTTATCGAAAATGCCCTCTTCCGCAAGTGGGATAGGGGCGGGGTGAGCGGCGTTGATTTGAAATGCTTTTTATTGCATCAGGCAATCCGAAACGGTCATTGCCATCATTATCAATTGCACCCTACGAATGTGCTTGCTACTATTGCAAGCATGAATAGCAAGCAACGCAAAACACTTGAAGCGATTTTTGCCAAACCCACCAACGGCAATATGGAATGGGAGCGCATTGAGTCTGTGCTTGTCGCAGCGGGATGTCGCGTCATAGAAGGATCAGGATCATCAGTAACATTTGAAAAGAACGGAGTGCGTGCGTATTTTCATCGCCCGCATCCGCAAAAAGAAGCATTGCGCTATCGGGTGGAAGCGGCGCGCGAGTTTCTTGCAGATATAGGAGTAAAACCATGAATGCCATGAGCCACAAAGGTTACACAGCCCGCATCGAATACGACAGCGAAGACCGCATCTTTGTCGGGCGAATTGCAGGAATCCGCGACATCGTGAGTTTTCACGGCACATCAGTTACTGCGCTGGAAAAAGCTTTTCGGGAAGCGGTTGATGATTATTTGGCCGCTTGCGAAAAGCTCGGACAGTCCCCCAACAAGGCGGCATCGGGCAAGCTGATGTTGCGCGTGCCCCCGGAAGTGCATAGCGCGGCACTGGTCGCCGCACAAGTAAGCGGACAAAGCCTCAACCAATGGGCAACCAAAGTGTTGCTGGAAGCGGCGAGTTAAATCCAGGTTGTCAATCAAATTGTAAAGGCCATTTGGCATATCCAAACAATTTGGACGCTGTGATACCCTTCGCCGCCATGTTAAAAAACGAAGCTTTCTCCCGCGTCCTGATTGACGCTCAGCTCTCCGCGCAGGGCTGGGATACTCAAGACCAGAACGCGGTGCGCTATGAGGTGGGCTGTGCGGACGGCACGCGCGCCGATTACGTGTTGTGCGACCGTCATGGACGGGCGATGGCGGTCGTCGAGGCCAAGCGCTTTTCGGTGAATCCGGGCGAGGCAGCAGAGCAAGCAAAAAATTACGCCAGACAGCTAAACGTCCCTTACATCTTCCTCACCAACGGCAACGAAGTGCGCTTCTGGGAATGGCAAAGCGCAGCCTTTCCTCATCCGGTAAAAACCTTTTTCAAACAATCCGATTTGGAACGCCGCTTCGCCACACGGCAAGTGAAGCGCGATTTGCTGGGCGTGGAAACGGACACGCGAATAGCCGGGCGCGATTACCAGCAGACCTGCATTCAAATCCTGTGCGAAGAAATCCTGCAAGGTCGCCGCAAACTCTTGGTCGAAATGGCGACCGGCACGGGCAAGACGCGCACCGCTGCCGCTTTCATCAAGCGCCTGTTCGAGGCAAATTCCATCACCCGCGTGCTGTTTCTGGTGGATCGCATCCCGCTGGCAAAACAAACCGAAGACGCATTCACCGAACATCTGCCGGACTATCCCAGCTACGTGTTGCGCGCTGGCCGCCGCTTTCAGGATGAAAAACTCATCACCATCACCACGCTGCAAAGCATGGTGAACATCTACGCCGATTACTCGCCGGGCTACTTCGATCTGGTGATTTCGGACGAATGCCACCGCAGCATTTACGGCCAGTGGAGCGGGGTGCTCAAACATTTCGATGGCGTGCAAATCGGCCTGACCGCAACGCCCTGTGTGGCTGCCGAAATTGAAGCGGGCGACGATGAAGACAAAGCGTTTGTCAAAGACACCCTGCGCTTTTTTGAAGTGGATCGCCCCACCTTCACCTACAAACTCAAAGATGCCATCAGTGATGGTTACCTTGTGCCTTACCAAATATACAAAGCGCAAACCGTCAAGACCGCAGCCGAAGGCGGCTTCGAGGTCAAGAAAAGCGAACTCGACTGGACGGCGATGGAAGACAAGACCCGCGCCGAATTGGAGCGGCTGTTCCAAGATAACGATCCACTGGTTGTCGATCCCTCCGCCTTGGAACGGAGCTTCACCATCCCGCAACGCAACCGCGCCATGGTCAGCGAATTCCGCTCGGTGATGGACAACGGCTACGTTGACCACAAAGGCGTGCAGCGCAAACCACTGCTGGGCAAGACCATCGTGTTCGCCGTCAACAAACGCCACGCCGAAACGCTGGCGCAGATGTTCGACCAAGCCTTTGCCGACAAAAAGACATCGCCCGATGTGCGTTATGCCGACTATGTGGTGTCCGGCATGGGGCAGGACGACACGGTGGACGGCATGACCAAAATCAAGCGTTTCAAGAAAGAGCCGTTCCCGCAGATTCTGGTGTCGGTGAACATGCTCGATACCGGATTCGATTGCCCCGAAGTGTGCAACCTTGTGTTCGCGCGCTTCACCCGTTCCGCCATTCTTTACCAGCAAATGCGCGGACGCGGCACACGCAAATCGCAGAACAAACCGCTGTTCACCATGTTCGATTTCGTGGGCGTGGCGGATTACCACGGCGATGATGACGAATACGCCGCAGGCGGCATCGTGGCCGAGCCGAAGAAAAAACGCCGTTACGAACCGCGCCGCCTGCTGGCGCTGGACATCAACGACCACATTGACCCGACCACGCGCGAGTGGATCACCGTCGATGAAAACGGCAACATGATTTTCCCCGAAGCCTCCGAACAGAAAGCCGCCGAACTCGGTTTACGCTTTGAAGCGTGGTTGCTGGCGCAGCAAATAAATCCCGGTGAAGAAAGTTGGCTGCGCATGATAGGCAGCCAACTGCGCGCCAACGCCGGAACGATGGAAGAATTCACCTCCGGCCATTTCGCTTTTCATCCGTTCTCACAACTGGGCGGCTACAACCAAGCGTTGCGCGTGTTCGGCAACGAGCAGCTCCTCGAAGACATATTGGAAAGCCTCAACGCAGCCGTGTTTGGCAGCGGCGAAGACAACAACAATCAACACAGCGGCGATCAGCCGACTGCTCACTAAACAAGGAAGCCAATGCCACTCACCGCCGACATGCGTCGAGCCATAGACCAGATACGCGACTACCTGTTTGGTGGCGGCTACCCCGATCCCGTCGCCAATGCCGAACAACTTTCGTTTCTGTTTTTCTTCTATCTCGTGGAAGGCATAGACAAAGAAAACGCGATGCGCGCCAAGGTGCTCAAGCAGCCGTATGAGAGTTTGTTCGCGGGAGAGTGGAAGCTGAAGAATCCGCTCAATGCGCCGCAGAAGGATGTCGAGAACATCAGCAAAGAACACTTCCGCTGGTCAGTCTGGGCCAAAGGATTATCCGGCGAAGCCTTGGTGCGTTTTGTGCGCGACGAAGTGTTCGCCTTCTTTGCCGAGCTGGGCGAAAAATCCGCGCACAACTTCATGCACGGTGCGCGCCTTTCCATCGACGAACCCACCGTGCTCGCCCAAGTGGTCACGCTGGTGGATGGCCTGCACCTCGACCAATCGGATTCCGACACCAAAGGCGACCTGTTCGAACATGTGCTGCGCCAGATCAAACAGGCGGGTGAACTCGGCCAGTTCCGCACACCGCGCCATATCATCCGCGCCATCGTCGAAATGATAGACCCCAAAGTCGGCGAAACCATTTACGACCCGGCGGCAGGCACGGCGGGCTTTCTGGTCGCCGCCTACAACCACATCCGCCTCGCCCATTCCTCGCCCGGCGCGATCCACGAAGACGAAGTGGACGGCAAGCTGCAACGGCGCGGCTTCGGCGACAAACTCTCCGCCGCGCACGTTTCCGCGCTGCAAAACGCCACCTTCTACGGCAACGATGTTGATCCCAAGATGGTGCGCCTCGCCACCATGAACCTCACCCTGCGCGGCCTGCCCAACGTGCGCATCCTGCTGCGCAACGTGCTCACCACCACGCTGGACAACGAACGCAAAACCGAATGGGGCTTGCCGCAGGAAGGCTACCACGTCGTCCTCGCCAACCCGCCATTCTCCGGGCGCGTCGATAAAGACCGCATCGTGGATGAAGTGAAAGTCGGCAGCAGCACCTCCACCGAATTGCTGTTTTTAAAATACATGATGGACAGCCTGCGCCCCGGCGGACGCTGCGGTGTCATCGTGCCGGAAGGCGTGCTGTTCGGCTCCACCGGCGCACACAAAGAACTGCGCCGCCAACTCATCGAAAACTGCCGCGTGAATGCCGTGCTCTCCCTGCCCGGTGGCGTGTTCCAGCCGTATTCCGGCGTGAAGACTTCCGTATTATTTTTCCAGAAAGGCGGCAGCACAGATCACGTGCTGTTCCTGCACGCCGACAACGACGGCTACAAACTGGATGCCAACCACGACACGGCTATCGCAGCGGACGACCTGCCATTGCTATTGAGCGCCTACCGCAGCCGCGAAGAGGGCTGGCAACAATGGCAAGCGCATTTCTCCCCTCGCCCGCAAGCGGGAGAGGGGCAGGGGGAGAGGGTTGCGGAGTGGCCGCACAAAGCATGGTTCGCCAGCGCCGACGAAATCCGCGCCAACGACTTCAACCTCTCTGCCGGACGCTACCGCCCGATGAGCCAGACCGCCGTCGAACACCGCGACCCGCGCGAACTGCTGTATGAACTGGCGGCGATTGAGGTGGAGATTGCTGAGGAAGTGGAAGCGTTACGGGTGGTGTTGGCGGAGCAGGCTGCATGAGTAAATTGACGACGGCACGCTTGCCTGATGTCGCTGAGTTAATCATGGGGCAGTCGCCACCCGGTGATACTTACAACGAAGCAGGAAATGGTCTTCCATTTTTTCAAGGTAAAACCGAGTTTGGTGAAGTTAGTCCAACACCGAGAAAATGGTGCAATGCCCCAAAAAAAATTGCAGAGGCAGGAGATATTTTGATGTCGGTTCGTGCCCCTGTTGGCCCAACGAATCTAGCATCAACCCAGTGCTGTATCGGTCGTGGATTGGCTGCTATCCGAGCAAATCCAGAAAAGCTTGATCCTTCATATCTCCGTTTTGCCTTGCGTCATGCTGAACCACGACTTGCCAGCATGGGGCAAGGTTCTACCTTTGCGGCAATTGGTCGCGCTGAATTAGCGAAAATTGAATTCCTTCTCCCACCGCTCACTGAGCAACGCCGCATAGAGGAAATTCTCTCTCGCACCGAGGGCATCGTGCGGCTGCGGCGCGATGCCGAGAAAAAAGCCGCCGAACTCATCCCCGCCCTGTTCCTCGACATGTTCGGCGACCCCGCGACGAATCCCAAGGGGTGGTCGGTTCATTTGCTTAAAGACCTCGTGTCCTTCATGAGTGGTGGAACACCATCGAAATCAAGAGAGGACTTCTGGCAGGGCGACCTACCATGGGTAAGTCCAAAGGATATGAAGCAGGCGTACATTGTCGATGCCATTGATCATGTCAGCCGCAAAGTACTTTCCGAAACAAACATTAAGCTGGTGCCAATTGGTTCGCTTCTCATCGTGGTCAGGGGAATGATCCTTGTTCATACTGTGCCGATCGCCCAGTCATTGATCGAGCACACGATCAACCAAGACATGAAGGCACTGTTGCCGGTCGTTGAGGTTAATGTTGGTTATCTGTTGTGGTTAATGAAAGTCTCTCAACCACAATTGCTGGGATTGGTTACTACTGCGGCACACGGTACAAAGAAGCTGGATACGGAACGGTTGGAGAACTTTCGAATACCGTTACCTCCTCTTGAGATTCAGGCTTCTTTCGTGGAGAAGGTTGCCCAGATTGAATCCATCCTATCTCAACAATCCGCAGCCACCGCCAAAGCGCAAGCCACCTTCGATGCGCTGCTGGCAAAGGCGTTTGCCAGCAGCGAATAAGCTTTCTTGATAGAGACAATGGTGGGGCTGTAGAATTGCGCTCCGAAGTCATCGGAAATCAGGTGATTTTTAGGGTCAGTTTGCCTCTCTTCGCACGGGGCAGTTCAATGAAAAATCTACTTTAGGGAGGCCAAATGAATTTGATTAGTGTTGGTCTCTATACTTTTCAGGAAGCTTCCAAGCTTACGAATGCAACGCCGCAGGAGTTGCGCCGTTGGCTGAATGGCTATGCGCATAAAGCCAGTGGTTCGGATGCGCGCGTGAAAAGCGCGCCTTTGTGGAAAACCGAATTGGCCGATGCGGAGGTGGAGGGCATCAGCTTCCATGATTTGCTTGAGGTGCGTTTTGTTCAGGCTTTCCGCAAGCACGGCGTGAGCTTGCAGACCATCCGGGTTGCCAGTGAGCATGCAAGGGAGTTGTTTAACCATCCCTATCCTTTTACCTGCAAGCGTTTTCAAACGGATGGCCGGAGTATTTTTGCCACTGCGCTGGAAGAAACAGGCGAAACGGAGTTACTCGATCTGGCTAAACGGCAATACGCATTTACCAAGATTATTGAGCCGTCGTTGTACCGGGGAATCGAGTTTGGGAATGACGAGCTTGCTTCACATTGGTTTCCGATGCTGGGCAGCAAAGCTGTGGTGCTTGATCCGACCATTGCTTTTGGCAAGCCCATTGTGACGAATGGAAGTGTCAGAACTTCAATTCTTTACGATGCTTTCAACGCCGAGAAGGACAAAAAATTTGTCGCCAAATTGTACGATGTCTCCGTCAATGCGGTATCGGCGGCGATTCGCTTTGAAGAGCGATTGGCTGCGTGAAGTTTTTTATCGACAATAATCTTCCACCCCCTCTCGCACATGCGCTGCGAGAACTCTCAGAGCCCGAAAATCACGAAGTTCTTCACCTGAAAGATCGGTTTGCCGCCGATACGTCTGACACCGAGTGGATTAAATGTTTGTCGGAAGAGCGTGGCTGGATTGTTGTAACCCATGACAACCTGAATAAAGGATTGGAACGTGAGGCGTTACGCCAAGCCGGGTTGCTGGTTTTTTTCCTGGACAGGTCTTGGAAAGATCATAAGTTTTGGGAGAAGGCTCACAATCTGGTTAAGTGGTGGCCGCGCATTATCGAACAGGCGGGCGGTATGGAAGGCGGTGCTGCATTTCAGGTCAAATGGAACTTTAGTGGCAAGGGAAAGTTCGAGCAGGTGAAGCTTTGATGGTTGATACGAATGTAAATGTTTTGCTGAGTCAATTCGCGTCCGGTTGTTTGGTGAGTTCCCGCATGTCTGCTGCACCCGTGCGCGAAGAGCTGGAAATAACCTTGGCACAAGCCGGAGCCGAGGTGGTTTTTGATTTCTCCGGCATCAGTGAGGGCGTAAGAAATTTTGTGTAAACGGTCATTAGGCAGGAAACTGCCGCCACTTTGAAAGGAGACGCAATGACCGTAGCAAAAGCAGCCCCCGCAATTCCCGCCGAGTTGATCGACAGCCTCATG